>NZ_CP157941.1:475000-1862500 GCF_040207525.1 Streptococcus sp. KHUD_010
TCGCTTGAGGAAGCCGGGGTGGCGGAACTGGCAGACGCACAGGACTTAAAATCCTGCGATTGGAAACAATCGTACCGGTTCGATTCCGGTCCTCGGCATAGGAAAGAGCACCCTTAGCTCAACTGGATAGAGTACCTGACTACGAATCAGGCGGTTAGAGGTTCGACTCCTCTAGGGTGCATAGAAAAGAAGTCTCTTAGACTTCATTTTTTCTATCCATACGGGAAGTAGCTCAGCTTGGTAGAGTACTTGGTTTGGGACCAAGGTGTCGCAGGTTCGAATCCTGTCTTCCCGATATTTTATGGCTCTTTGTCAACTGTAGTGGGTCGATGTCAGCTACCATCGCGAGAGGACGAGATTCGTTCTCTCAAAAGCGTTTCGCTTGATGACCTTGATGAGATTGTTAGTCGCTTCCAGCTTGGCGTTGGAGTAGGGTAGTTCCAAGGCGTTGGTAATCTTGTGTCTGTCCTTCAGGAAAGTCCGAAAGACGGTTTGAAAAATCGGGTGAACATCCGAAATAACCTCCTCCATCAGGTCAAAGAAATAATCAGCTTGCTTTTCCTGAAAGTGAAAGAGCAGAAGCTGGTAAAGCTCATAGTGCTGTCGAAGTTGGTCCGAATAGCTGAGTAGCTGATGGAGAATCTCTTGATTGGTTAAATGCGCCCGAAAAGCTGGTCTGTAAAAACGCTTATGGCTGAGCTTGCGGCTGTCCTGTTGGATGAGTTTCCAATAGCGTTTGAGGGCTCGGTATTCCTGAGATTTTCGGTCGAATTGGTGCATGATTTGGATGCGGACACGGTTCATAGCTCGGCTGAGGTGCTGGATAATGTGGAAACGATCCAGAACGATTTGGGCATGCGGAAAAAGCTGCTTGGTCAGCTGATAGTAAGGACTGAACATGTCCGTGGTCATCACTTTAACCCTCATACGAACCTGTCTAGGATAGCGTAGAAAATGATTTCGAATGACCGCTTGGGTTCTGCCGTCCAGGATGGCTAGGACCTCATTGGTATTAAAATCCTGAGCGATAAAGCTCATCTTCCCTTTCTTGAAGCTATACTCATCCCAGCTCATGATCTCTAGCAGTCTCTGCCAGTTCGTTTCAAATTTGAATTCCTTGAGCTTGCGAATGACGGTTGAGGTCGAAATTGAGAGCCTGTGGGCAATATCAGTCATGGCTTGCTTCTCAACTAATAATTGAGCGATTTTCTGTTTGACTGCGACGGCAATCTGGTGATTTTTCTGGACGAGGGAGGTTTCGGCGACAGCCATTTTTCCACAGTTCTTACAGCGAAAGCGCCGCTTTTTGAGTCGGATAAGAGTTTTGTATCCTGCTGTCTCCAGATAAGGGATTTTAGAAGGTTTCTGGAAGTCGTATTTGGCCATCTGTCCCTTGCAGGCAGGGCATGGAGGGGCATCATAGTCAAGGTGGGCCAGGATTTCTTTGTGAGTGCCGGCATCAAAAAGATTGTCTATTTTGATATTTTGGTCTTTAATTCCAAGGAGTTTTGTGATAAAATCGAGTTGTTCCATATGAGTCTTTCTAATGAGTAGTTTCGTCGCTTTTCATTATAGGTCATAGGGGACTTTTTGTATACACAAAAATAGCTCCATAACCTCTGCGGTAGTTTTACCCACTACAGAAATTATAGAGCCTATTTTATTTGATATTAGATGAAATAGGTGTTAGTTTTTAACATCTGGAGAGAATAGGTTCATTCTCTCTTTTTTTCTGCTCAATATCAATTGTAGTGGAAAGATTATCAGCGAACATCGAAAAAAAGGAGAGGCATTTTGTTTTTTTGTATTCAAATGCTACTAAGTTATTTGTTATCAATGGCTGGAGTCAATGAAATTTTATGAATCTTAAATTAGCAATTATTACGTTTTGATAAGAATATTATCTTCTGATATTAAACATTTGTTCCAATTTTGAATTGGAATGGCAAAATAGCTATAGAGAGTATTTATCAACGTGATAAAGAATAGATATGGATAAGAAACTTAATTTATGTTATGATATAAGTGTAATAAAGGAGAGAAGATGCAGAATAATTTACTTGTATTGCAATCAGATTTTGGTTTGGTAGATGGGGCTGTATCGGCAATGGTCGGTGTGGCTTTAGAGGAATCCCCAACGTTAAAAATACATCATTTGACCCATGATATTACGCCTTATAATATTTTTGAGGGAAGCTATCGTTTGTTTCAAACGGTGAATTATTGGCCGGAAGGGACAACGTTTGTATCCGTTGTGGATCCAGGTGTCGGTTCTAAGCGTAAAAGCGTGGTTGCCAAAACTGTACAAAATCAGTATATTGTCACGCCAAATAACGGAACGCTTTCGTTTATCAAGAAACATGTGGGAATTGCAGCGATTCGTGAGATTTCGGAAGTGGAAAATCGACGAAAGAATACGGAAAATTCTTATACGTTTCATGGTCGGGATGTTTATGCTTATACTGGTGCGAAGTTAGCAAGCGGACACATTACATTTGAAGAAGTGGGCCCAGAATTAAGTATAGATGAAATTGTAGAAATTCCTGTTGTGGAAACGACAATTGGGAATGATTTTGTTAGTGGGGCTATTGATATTTTAGATGTTCGTTTTGGTTCGCTATGGACGTCTATTACACGTGAGGAATTTTATACTCTTAGTCCTGAATTTGGTAATCGGTTTGAGGTCACGATTTATAATAACGATATGCTGGTCTATCAGAACCAGGTGACTTATGGGAAATCTTTTGCGGATGTACGGATTGGTCAGCCTATTTTGTATATCAATTCTCTTTATCGTGTTGGTCTTGCTATCAATCAGGGGTCTTTTGCGAAGGCCTATAATGTAGGAGTCGGAGCGCAATGGAGTATTGAAATCAAGCGGATTGAAAAATAAATAATAAAGGAGATTATTATGAAAAATAATTCAATAAGAAGTGTTGTCGCAACGGGGATTGGTGCAGCTCTCTTCGTCGTTATTGGAATGATTAGTGTTCCAACTCCTGTGCCCAATACGAGCATTCAATTGCAGTATGCTTTGCAGGCCTTGTTTAGCGTGATTTTTGGTCCGGTGGTTGGATTTTTAACGGGCTTCATCGGGCATGCCTTAAAAGATTCTTTGCAATATGGAAATCCTTGGTGGTCATGGGTCATTGCCAGTGGTTTGTTTGGCTTGATTGTTGGACTGTTTCGAAAAAGAATCCGTGTTACACAAGGTATTTTTGAAGTAAAAGATATTGTATCGTTTAATGTGATTCAATTGTTGGCCAATGCTGTGGTATGGATTGTCATCGCGCCGCTAGGTGATATTTTGATTTACAATGAGCCTGCAAACAAGGTGTTTGTCCAAGGTGTTGTTGCAACGATTTCTAATGGTTTGACCGTTGCCATTGCGGGAACAGTGCTTTTGCTAGCTTATGCCCGCACGCAAATCAAATCAGGAAGTTTGAAAAAAGATTAGTGACAGGAAGCGAGAATGAGACGGAGTGAAGGTTTGAAAATGATTCTTCCTACTCTCACCACTGCGTCTTATAATTCTGACTATATAAACAAAGAAACTGAGTACTTTTGTCCCAGTTTCTTGCTTTATAATGGTAAAACGCGCTGTGATTGAGCTTTTCATTTGCTTTTTAGGCTTAAGAAAGCACTTAATGAGAAAAATATTGTCTGGGTAAGCTGTCAGAGGGTCAGACGGAGTAAACTGGTATTGGTTTATGTCATCCGAGGGTCGGACGGAGCAAACTGATTTTGGTTCATATCATCCGAGGGTCAGACAGAGTAAACTAGTTTTGGTCCATATCATCCAAGGCTCAGACAGAGCAAACTAGTTTTAGTTTGCTTCGTCGACTGGGTCGATAGTATCAACGGGTTTCGGTTTGTCCCGTCGACCGGGTCACCAGCTTCAACGAGTTTTAGTTTGCTCCGTTGAACCGGGTCGAGCATTTTAACCATTGTCACACTTTCTCATTAACCGTGTAGGGTCGGCAGGAAGCTGAACTCTTTTTGTTTGATCAGATTCTTTTTCACGTTCAAGGTTTAATTTTACGGCAGTATTAGCGGACTTCAAAATTGATTTTCATCTTATTTTCTTTTATGCTACAATAGAATGAGTAAGTACAAGAGGAGAAGTGGATGATTTTAGAGGAATTTGATGAAAATCGTCAGGCGATTATCAATCCAGAAGATTTGGTTGAGGCGTTGCCGGATTTTCCAGAAACAGTAGTATCTTGCTTTGCCCGTGATACCTTTAAGCGTATGCTGGCTGATTTTCAGCATGAGTTGCTAGCTTCTACTTCTATGGCAAATATTGAGATTCCTATTTACAAGGTTTTTGTGGAAGAAAGAGAAATAGCTCTGTTTAATGCACCAGTCGGGGCATCTGCCTGTGTGGCGATTTTGGAAGATTTGATTGCCTTTGGAATGAAGAAGCTGGTTCTCTTTGGGACTTGTGGGGTTTTGGATGAGGATATTAGGGAAACATCTATTATCGTGCCCCATACTGCGATTCGTGATGAAGGGACCAGTTATCATTATTTGCCGGCTTCTGATGAGGTAGAAGTAAATGTTGGCTTGCGGGATTTCTTACGGTCATTTTTAGCTGATAAAGGAATTTCTCATACAGTTGGAAAAGTTTGGACGACAGACGGCATTTATCGGGAAACAGCTGCGAAACTTCGGACGCGAAAAGATGCGGGAGCGATTTGTGTAGATATGGAATGTTCAGCAGTTGCAGCTTTGGCAGCTTTTCGTGAGATTTCCGTTTGTCATTTCTTTTATGCAGCGGACCACTTATCAGAAGAAGCTTGGGATATGCGCAATTTAGCCAATCATGCAGACCTAGACGAAAAAGACAAAGTGGCTAACTTGGCGATTCAGCTCGCCCTTGCTTTATAGAGAACATGCTATGAAAAAACCAATTATTCAATTTGAAAACTTTAGTTTTCAGTATCAAGCACAGACAGAACCAACCTTGAAAAATGTTAATTTGACGATTTATGAGGGAGAAAAGGTCTTGATAGTCGGCCCTTCTGGTTCGGGAAAGTCCACTCTTGGACAATGCTTAAATGGCATTATTCCAACTATTTATCATGGAGAAATGAGTGGGAATCTGTGGATTCAAGGCAAGTCTGCGTTTGGTAGCAGCATTTATGACTTGTCCAATCTTGTCAGTACCGTCTTGCAAGATACGGACGGACAGTTTATCGGACTGAGTGTCGCGGAAGATCTGGCTTTTGCTTTGGAAAATGACATGGTGGATTTGCCGACGATGAGAGAAAAGGTGCATTTGTGGGCGGAGAAATTGGATTTGTTGTCGCTGTTGCACCAGCGCCCCCAAGACTTATCTGGTGGGCAGAAGCAGCGGGTCAGTTTGGCCGGGGTGCTGATTGACGAAAGTCCGATTTTGCTCTTTGATGAACCTTTGGCAAACTTAGATCCGAAGTCGGGACAGGATACGATTGAGCTGATTGATCAGATTCATGCGGAAGCAGGAACGACAACGATTGTTATCGAGCACCGTCTGGAAGATGTGCTGTATCGGTCTATTGATCGGATTGTCCTCATCAATGATGGCCAAATTTTGTTTAATGGTAGTCCAGATGATTTGTTGCATACGGATTTACTAGCTGCCAATGGTATTCGTGAACCTCTTTATCTTACAACGCTGCGTCAGCTTGGTTTTCAGCTGGAAAATTCTGCACAGTTGGCAAATTTATCTCAGATAGATGTCTCTACTGTTCAGTTTTCGGGTGAAAAATTCTCTATTCAAAAACCACAGGCCCAGGATGATTTGCTGGAGTTGAAAAATGTCCACTTTGCTTACGGTGAGAAAAAGGTTTTACAAGATATTGATTTTACAATTTTTAAAGGCGAAAAAATTGCTATTGTCGGGAAAAACGGTGCTGGAAAATCCACGTTAGCCAAAGCGCTCTGCCAGTTTATCGTAACAGATGGAAGCTATACTTGGCAGGGAAGAGACATCAAAGACGATTCCATTAAGGAGCGGGCAGAACGGATTGGTTACGTTTTGCAAAATCCAAATCAGATGATTTCCACGACTATGATTTTTGATGAGGTTGCCTTGGGCTTGAAGTTGCGTGGGATTGCAGAAGATGAGATAAAAGAGCGTGTACTGGCCGCGCTAAAAACCTGCGGTTTATATGAATTTCGGCAGTGGCCCATTTCTGCCTTGTCTTTTGGGCAAAAGAAGCGGGTGACCATTGCTTCGATTTTAGTGTTAAATCCAGAGATTATCCTTTTAGATGAGCCAACGGCTGGCCAAGATCAGCGCAATTACACAGAAATCATGAATTTCTTAGATGAGTTGAACCAAAAAGGGCATACGATTATCATGATTACACATGATATGCAGCTGATGTTGGATTATTCTGACCGAGCGGTTGTGATGTTGGATGGTAAGATTCTGGCGGACAAATCACCGGCTGAAGTTTTGACAGATAAGACTTTGATTCATGCAGCGAACCTTAAGGAAACGTCTATCTTTTCCTTGGCTAAGAAATTAAACGTTGATCCACTAGCTTTAACAGAATTTTATATGCAAGAAAGGGAGGAAAGCCATGCTTAATCAGCAAAAACTTATTGGTTACCATGCGGGAACGACCTTTTTGCATCGCCTATCCGGAGCGAGTAAGTTACTGTTTTTCATTTTGGTATCAACTGCAGCGATGATTAGTTACGATACTCGCTTGCTGTTGGTCATTGCGATTGGCTCACTCTTTCTTTTTAGAGTGTCGAACATTCATTTTAAAGATGTATCGTTTGTTTTGGCTTTTGCAGGTATTTTTGCCGCTTTGAATCTTATCATGGTTTATCTGTTTGCTCCTCAGTACGGAGTGGAGATTTATGACCAACAGACGGTCTGGTTCAGCGGAGTGGGCAGTTATACCGTAACTGCGCAGGAAATCTTTTATCTGTTTAATCTGTTCTTGAAATATCTCTGTACCATTCCTTTGGCAGTTATTTTTCTAATGACCACTCACCCTAGTCAGTTTGCGTCCAGTATGAATCAAATCGGAATTCCTTATAAAATTGCCTATTCTGTCAGTTTGACGCTGCGCTATATTCCTGACTTGCAGGAGGAATTTTACCTAATTAGAATGTCGCAAGAAGCGCGTGGACTGGAATTGTCCAAAAAAGCAAAAATAAGCCAGCGCATCAAAGGGAACCTGCAAATCATTATTCCATTGATTTTTAGCTCACTGGAGCGGATTGATACGATTGCAACAGCCATGGAATTGCGGCGTTTTGGTAAAAATAAAAAGCGGACTTGGTACACTTATCAGGCTTTTCAGAGGTTGGATATTGAAGTGATTTTGCTGGCTATTTTATTTTTACTGCTGAGCTTCCTACTCTTTTTTGTCAATCACGGTCGCTTTTACAATCCTTGGTTATAAATGAGAATTGAAATGTACATAGGAGGAAGAAAATGATTGCATTGGTAACAGGAGCTTCAGCTGGTTTTGGTCAAGCTATTTGTCGTCGCTTGGTGGCAGAAGGTCACCGAGTGATTGGGGTAGCGAGAAGACTAGAAAAGTTGACGCAACTTCAGCAGGAATTAGGTCTTGAAAATTTTTATCCGCTTCAAATGGATGTATCGGATAGAAAAAGTGTGGATCAGGCTTTAGAACATTTGCCAGATGCTTGGCGAACGATTGATATTTTGGTCAACAATGCAGGTCTGGCATTGGGCTTAGACAAGGCTTATGAAGCAGATATGCAAGATTGGCTGACGATGATTCAGACCAATATTATTGGTTTGGTTTATCTAACACGTCAGATCCTACCGCAAATGGTAGAGCGAGATAGCGGATTGATTATCAATCTAGGTTCGACTGCTGGAACGGTTCCTTATCCAGGTGCCAACGTCTATGGAGCTAGTAAAGCATTTGTGAAGCAATTTTCTTTGAATTTACGTGCTGATTTGGCAGGACATCATATTCGTGTTACAAACATTGAACCCGGTCTTTGTGAGGGAACAGAATTTTCAAATGTCCGATTTAAAGGGGACGATCAACGAGCTGAAAAATTGTATGAAGGAGCTCATGCTATTCAGCCAGTTGATATTGCTAATACTGTTGCTTGGATTGTTGGACAGCCTCTTCATGTCAATATCAACCGGATTGAAATCATGCCTGTTTCACAAACGTTTGGAGCGCAGCCTGTTTTTCGAGAAGAATAGATGAGATAGAATGAGGAGAGTATGACAGAAATAAACCTTTTGTTTTCAATTGATGATCGCTATGTAGAGCAATTTAAAACGACTTTGTATTCAGTTTATTTGAATACACCTTCAACTTTGCTGCATGTATTTGTCTTGCAAAAACAATTGTTAGAAAAGAATGCGGAGATTGAGGAATTTTGTGAGGTACTAGGGATCATCTATGAACCAGTCGTGATTGGTGAAAAAGCTTTTGAAGATGCTCCAAGTACTGATCGGTATCCAGAAACAATCTACTATCGCTTGCTGGCACATGAATACCTTCCTCAAGATTTGGATCGGATTCTTTATTTGGATGCAGATATTTTATGTTTGAACGACATTTGTCCTCTTTATGAAATGGAGTTGGGAGCTTCTTTGTATGCTGCGGCTAGTCATGGATCAGATGACAATATGACAGATTTAGTCAATAAGCTGCGCTTACAAAATTTTGAGGCAGAAAGTTATTATAATTCAGGCGTTTTGCTTATGAATTTGACCGCCATTCGAAAAGAAGTGAAACGAGAAAAGATTTTAGAATACATTGCTCAAAATAGTTTTAAACTCTTTTTACCGGATCAAGATGTGCTGAATGCTTTATATGGGCATTTGACAATTCAAATTCCAGATGAATTGTATAATTATGATGCACGCTACAATGTGCTGTATTATGCTCGGAGTAAAGGAGAGTGGGACTTGGATTGGGTGATTGAGAACACCGTTTTTCTTCACTTTTGCGGTCGAGATAAGCCTTGGCTGACAGAATACCACGGACGCTATGCCGCACTTTACAAGCATTACCAACATCGCAGCCGAAAAGTTGGCAGATAAAAACGAAACCAACCAATTAAAAATGGTTGGCTTTTCTTTTTATAACGGTCGTTTATTAGGAATCCCTGCTTTGCGCGGGTATTTATTGGGAGTTTCTTTTTTTTTGCCAACAACCGTGATATACCGCGGGTCGCCATTGGGAAGTTGGTAGTGAATGTTTTCTTCGACTTTGCTGAAAAGAAGAGAAAGAGCATTATTAGCCTCCGTTAATTCCTCAGGAGCATTGCTGGCTTTGAGTGCTAAAAGGCGACCACCAACTTTAAGAAAGGGAATGGTCAGCTCGGCTAAGACCTGCATACGAGCAACAGCGCGTGCAGTGACAATATCAAACTGGGCGCGAAAGTCTTTATCTTGAGCAAAATCTTCTGCCCGACCATGATAAAAATGAACTTTTTCCAGACCTAATTCGTCAGCCAAGTGATTTAAAAACAGAATACGCTTGTTTAGAGAATCAATAATCGTCACATCTAGCGCTGGATAGAGGATTTTGATCGGAAGACTCGGAAAACCTGCTCCAGCTCCAATGTCCAGCAGTTTAATGTCTTTATTGTCAATCAATCCCTGTAAAATCGGTGCAATGGAGTCATAGAAATGCTTGAGATAGACTTCCTTTTTCTCAGTAATAGCTGTCAGATTGATTTTTTTATTCCATTCAACGAGCAGTTCAAAATAGCGTTCAAACTGCATCTGTTGTTGGTCCGTGAGTTCAATCTGTTGCTGTTTTAAAAGTTGATAAAATTCTTTGGGTGTCATCATTTATCCTTACTTGTATCTTCTTGCTTCTATTATACCAGATAATCAGAAGAGAATCTTCAAAATTTCTCTTTTGAAGAAGTCTAAATTTTTATTCTTTTCATTTTTCTGGTATAATGTCTATAATAAATTTAAAGGAGAATGATTATGTGGATGATTATTTTAGCCATTGTTGTGGTACTGATATTGTTTGTGATTGCTAGTTACAACGGTCTAGTGAAAAGTCGGATGCAAACCAAAGAAGCGTGGAGTCAAATTGATGTTCAGTTAAAACGTCGAAATGATTTGCTGCCAAATTTGATTGAAACGGTCAAAGGGTATGCTAAATATGAGGCATCAACGCTTGAAAAGGTAACAGAGCTTCGTCGTCAAGTGGCAGCTGCTACAACGCCAGCAGAAGCTATGAAAGCAAGTGATGCCTTGACGCGTCAGATTTCTGGTATTTTTGCAGTTGCAGAAAATTACCCAGAGTTAAAAGCAAGCGCGAACTTTGTAAAATTGCAAGAAGAATTGACTAATACTGAAAATAAAATTTCGTATTCTCGTCAACTTTATAATAGTGTAACAAGCAATTACAATGTGAAGCTGGAAACATTTCCAAGTAATATTATTGCTGGAATGTTCGGCTTTAAGCCGGCAGATTTCTTAGCTGTCCCAGAAGAAGAAAAATCCGTACCAAAAGTTGATTTTAGCGGTCTAGGTGACTAATATGCTCTTTGATCAAATTGCTAGTAATAAAAGACGAACGTGGGTTCTCTTAATTGCTTTTTTTGCTCTGTTAGCGATTATTGGTGCTGCGGTAGGGTATTTATGGTTAGATTCAACTCTCGGTGGTGTGATAATTGCCTTTATCATTGGCGGCATTTATGCTTTTAGCATGATTTTTCAGTCTACTGAGGTTGTCATGTCTATGAACGGTGCTCGACAAGTCACTGAGGCTGAAGCTCCTGATTTGTACCATGTGGTAGAAGATATGGCGATGGTAGCGCAAGTTCCGATGCCACGGGTATATATTGTAGAGGATTCATCGCCTAATGCCTTTGCGACGGGCTCAAAGCCTGAAAATGCAGCAGTTGCCGCAACGACAGGGCTGTTAAATCTAATGAACCGTGAAGAGTTAGAAGCGGTCATCGGGCATGAAGTGAGCCATATCCGTAATTATGATATTCGGATTTCGACAATTGCGGTAGCACTTGCTAGTGCAGTGACCATGCTATCTAGCTTAGCTGGGCGTATGATGTGGTTTGGTGGCGGTGGTCGCAGGCGTGATAGTCGAGATAATGACAACGGTTTAGGAATTTTGATGCTGATTCTGTCGCTTATTGCGATTATCTTGGCTCCTTTAGCAGCTACTTTAGTTCAGTTGGCGATTTCTCGTCAGCGTGAATTTTTGGCAGATGCTTCAAGTGTAGAATTAACCCGCAATCCACAAGGGATGATTAATGCTCTCTTGAAATTGGAAAATAGCGAGCCGATGCACCATAAAGTAGATGACGCTAGTGCAGCTCTCTATATCAATGATCCGAAAAAAGAAGGTGGACTTCAAAAGTTATTTTATACTCATCCGCCGATTTCAGAGCGAGTAGAGCGCTTAAGAAAAATGTAAAAAGGTTGAGATAGACTATATGGTTGTGCAGCAATCATGACTGTCTGTCCCAATCTTTTTTTGTATTTCACCATATAAATTTTAGTTACGATAGCCTTATCTATGTTGTTTTTGGAATGAGAGTAAGAGAGATAGCATGCCACAGATTGTAAACACAATCCAAGCGATTCTCATATTCCAAATAGCGAGGCTGGTAAAGATCATTGTTCCAAATGGGACAGAAAAACTAAACAGTAAACTCAGAAAGTTAGAAGTCTGTGCTAAGATATCTGATGGAAGTTTGCTGAGGAGCATGCTGTTGATTTTTGGATTGACTTTTCCGGAAAGATACATGATAAAGAAAACAGCAAAAATAGTAAGGAAAACAGGTAGCTGGAGAAGATTTATGAAGCCAATTAGAGCAATGGTTAAAGTAGCCCAAAAAGCAATTTTATTGACGGAAAGTTTACTAAAATAATCATTGGGAGTCAGGCTGGCAGAGATAACTCCTAAAATAATCGTTGTTTCAAAAATGAGAAGAGATTGACTGAAAGGGAGTCCAAATAAAGGGTGATCCAATAAATAAAGATTGTAAATGGCCATAATAGAGCCGCCGAGTGCATTGAGCATTAGTATCTGAAAGAGTAAGGTCAAAAAATGGCTGTCTCCGTTTTGCTCAAAAATTAATTTAGAACTTTGATACATTTCTAGGAATTGTTGTTTGAGAGGAAGAGGATTTTCATTTTCTTTGACTGGGTCATGAGTGAGTTTATGACGAACAAAATAAAGAGTAGTGGAAGAAAGTAGGAAAGCTAAGGCATTGATGAAGGCGACCAACGCAAATTGTTGGTTGCTGACAGCAAGAAGCCAAACACCTAATGCTTGTCCGGCTAGATTACAGAGATAAGCAATTAGTTGTATAAAGGAGAAAGCCGACATCATCTCTTCCTCTGCTAGATTCTTTTTCAAAATAGGCATTTGCAGGCCACTACGATAATCACTCATCATATCTGATACGATATTTAGCAAACAAACGACAGAAAAAGCTAGATAAGAAGTTGAGCGAGTTAGACATGCTACAAAGACAAATAACATGGCTTGGAGATAGCCCATGTGAATGAGCCAACGAGCTTTATGGGCTGTTTGATCAGCTTTCATTCCCACAAAGATAGTGAAAAATACTGGAACGAGAACGATAAAATTAGCAATTCCAACAGCAAATTTAGGATTTGGTAAACTGGATGCAAAGACTACAAAAACAATATTATAAATGGAAGAGCCCAAGATATTGAATATGCGTGACAGACTAATAAAAGCAAATACTTTATTTCTCAAAATAAGTTTCATGATAACCTCCTATATGTGTTGCAATGATTATAACAAGCAAAAAAGTAAATTCAATAACCTTTTCGCAAGTGGGAATAAATCCTAAGTAAGTGAACGATATGGAAAAGTAACTTGCAAGCAAACTTTATATATTTTAGTATAAATGAAAAAAGGCAACGTCAGCAAAACGTTGCACATATTCAACAAAAGTTAATTTTCTTTGAGAAGCTTTTCGATTCCATTTTGATAGTATTCGGCACTAGTCTGGCAATCTAATAGTTGCAAGATATGGACAGCTTGCTTCATTTGTTTCAATCCGTTTTCTTTATTTCCTTGAAGGAATAGGAGCTCTCCTTGAGCAAATTTAAAAACGATTCGTAGATAGGCTTCATTTTCCTTATAAAAATGAGCTTTAATCCAGTTTTCGAAGAAAGTAGCTTCCGCAAAGTGTCTTGATTCAATAGCTAGAAAGAAGCCATTTATAAAAATGGTATGAATAGTATAACGATTGCTCTCAAATAAGCCTAAAAAATCTTTTCTGTTGACCATTTCTTTTGTATATTGTGTATAAAGTTTTGAGGAGAGAATAGTTGTACAAAAGGCGAAAAGTTTAAGTTCATACAAACCCCAAATATCCACAGAAAAGAGATAATTATGAAGAAAGTTACTTTCCTCTGTGGAAGCTGTAACTCCATCTTTTAGGGCACAAAGAAAACCTTTGACAATAATAGCTTCAATCATATCTTCTTTTTTTCTGGATTTTTGATATAGAGCTTGTTTTTCTAAGTAAAAAGCTTCGATAAAATCTAGATTATCAGACTGTTCTTGAAGGGTGTCAATTAGTTGTTGTTCGGAATTTTTTTGATGTCCATGAGCTGCTAGAGTAAATTCTTTAACATCTGTGTGGATGTTTTCAAGAGCTGTAAATAATTTTTGAGCAGAAAGTTCGCTCCGACCATTTTCAAAACGTGACAGCATAGACTTTGAAAATTCTCCTCCGGTTGCTTCTGTCAAGGAAATATGTCTAGCATCTCGGAAAGATTTAAATATACGACCTAAATTATCCATCACAATCCTCCTTTTGATTGTTATTATTATAACAAAATAATGGTTTCTCTCCTATTTCTCATCTCAAAAATGGTATAATAAATCTAGAAATTTAAATACAAATGAGGAAATGATGTTATATATTCAAGAAATTCGTAAAAATCCAGATGGTCTTGCTTTTGAGCAAGGATTTGATTTGACGCAAGAATTACAAATGCGCAATCCTGAAATTTTAAATGTCCAAGACATTTTTGTAAGTGGAAAGGTGCAATATGAGGACGGTCTTTACTTTTTAGATTATGATTTGTCTTATACCATTACGCTGGTGTCAAGTCGCAGCATGGAGCCGGTAGAGCAAAAAGAGAGCTACTTAGTGAATGAAGTTTTTGCCGATGCGCATAGTGGAAAAGTAGATCAGGATTTGATAGCGGATGATTTGGTGTTGCCGATTGAAAATGAAGAAATCAATCTAACTGAAAGTGTGGCAGATAATATTTTATTGCATATCCCTCTTAAAGTGCTGACAGCCGAGGAGAAAGCGAGTGATAGCATGCCTTCTGGAAATGATTGGCAGGTCATGACCGAAGAAGAGTATCAGCAAAGTAAACAAGAGCAAAAAGAAAAGAACAGTCCTTTTGCTAGCCTGCAAGGTCTGTTTGATGAGGAGTGAAGCCATCTTCAACATTGGCTTTTAATAACAAATCCTTTATTTTCACGCTTAAAAATGATAAAATAAAACAAACTAAAAAGAGGAGTACAAAATGACAAAAGCGAATTTTGGTGTTGTTGGTATGGCCGTCATGGGTCGTAACCTTGCCCTTAATATTGAATCTCGTGGCTATACAGTAGCAATTTATAATCGTTCAGCGAATAAAACAGAGGATGTGATTGCTTCTCATCCAGATAAAAACTTTGTTCCAAGTTATGATGTGGAAAGTTTTGTAAATTCTATCGAAAAACCACGTCGAATCATGCTCATGGTCAAAGCTGGATCAGGAACTGATGCAACGATTCAGGCACTTTTACCCTTCCTTGATAAGGGAGATATCTTAATTGACGGTGGAAATACTTTCTATAAAGATACTATTCGTCGTTCAGAAGAATTGGCAAATTCAGGAATCAATTTTATCGGGACAGGAGTATCTGGTGGTGAAAAAGGTGCGCTTGAAGGACCGTCTATTATGCCTGGTGGGCAAAAAGAAGCCTATGAATTAGTAGCAGATGTGTTGGAAGAAATTTCAGCCAAAGCACCAGAAGATGGTGCACCATGTGTGACTTACATCGGTCCAAACGGTGCAGGTCATTATGTAAAAATGGTTCACAATGGGATTGAATATGGCGATATGCAATTGATTGCAGAAAGCTATGATTTAATGCAACACTTGCTTGGATTTTCAGCAGCAGAAATGGCTGACATCTTTACAGAATGGAATAAAGGTGAGTTGGATAGCTATCTGATTGAAATCACTGCTGATATTTTGACTCGTAAAGATGATGAAGGTCAAGATGGGCCGATTGTCGATTACATTTTGGATGCGGCTGGAAATAAAGGAACTGGTAAATGGACGAGTCAATCAGCTCTTGACTTTGGTGTGCCGCTTCCGCTCATTACAGAGTCTGTCTTTGCGCGCTATATTTCTGCTTATAAAGATGAACGTGTGGCTGCAAGCAAGGTTCTTCCAAAACCAACTGCATTTAAATTTGAAGGAGACAAGGCTGAATTGATTGAAAAAATTCGTCAAGCCCTCTACTTCTCAAAAATTATGTCTTATGCCCAAGGTTTCTCACAATTGCGTGTAGCTTCTAAAGAGCATGATTGGAACCTTCCATTTGGGGAAATTGCTTCTATTTGGCGCGCTGGTTGTATCATTCGTGCTCGTTTCTTGCAAAAAATTACAGATGCATACGGACGTAATCCAGATCTTGCAAACTTATTGCTTGACGAATACTTTATGGACGTCACTGCTAAATACCAACAAGCTGTTCGTGATGTAGTAGCTTTGGCTGTTCAAGCAGGTGTGCCGGTACCAACGTTCTCTAGTGCAATTGCTTACTTTGATAGCTATCGTGCAGAAAACTTGCCAGCCAATTTAATTCAAGCGCAACGCGATTACTTTGGTGCGCATACATATGAACGCAAGGACAAAGAAGGAATTTACCACTATTCTTGGTATGATGAAAAATAGGATAGGCTATGGCGAAGCGGATTTTATTAGTTGAGAAAGAAAAAAGGTTAGCACAATTTATTGGCTTAGAACTACAAAAAGAAGGTTATCGAGTTGATCTTTTTGAAACAGGAAAAGATGCTTTAGCGTCTGCGCGAGCGAATCAATATGATTTATTCCTGTTGAATTTTATGCTTGACGATATGACAGGAACAGCATTTGCTGCACAATTAAGTGTGATAAAGCCTGCTTCGGTCATCATTGTATTGGATAATCGTGATAATATTCTTCAATATACTGAGGAAATCCAACGCTTTGCTGTTGCTTACATGGTAGAACCATTCATTGTGGCGGACTTAGTTGAAAAAATTTCTGCCATTTTTCGTGGACGTGATTTTATTGATCAGCATTGTAGTCAGATGAAAGTTCCAACATCTTATCGGAATCTTCGGATTGATGTGCAAAATCATACAGTTTATCGAGGTGAAGAAGTGATTGCTTTGACTCGACGAGAATATGATTTATTAGCAACATTGATGGGAAGCCATCAAGCTTTAAGCCGTGAACAGCTGTTAGAGCGCGTGTGGAAATATGAAGGAGCTGTTGAAACAAATGTTGTTGATGTTTATATTCGCTATCTTCGTAGTAAAATTGATATAGCGGGGCAAAAAAGTTATATAAAAACCGTGCGTGGTGTTGGTTATGCTATGCAAGAATAACTCTGAGGTGCAGGAAATATCGTTTTTCTGCACTTTTCTAATGGGCGTATTTCCCTAGTCTATTACAATTTGCAAGCAAGAAATAGGAAAAATTTTTAAAATATTATATAAAAACGCTTTACAAAATAAAAATATATGATATAATTAAAGGGTCAAATAAATGCAAACGTTTTCGTAAAATGTTTGTGGAATTTTTATAAGGAGATATGAATGATGAAAGAGACATTCAAAAACATATTCAGTTTCGAATTTTGGCAAAAATTCGGAAAAGCTCTGATGGTCGTTATCGCAGTAATGCCTGCGGCTGGTTTGATGATCAGTATTGGTAAGTCCATTCCAATGATCAATCCAAATGTAGCTGCTCTTGTTACAACAGGCGGTATTCTTGAGCAAATTGGTTGGGGAGTTATCGGAAACCTTCACATTTTGTTTGCATTAGCTATTGGAGGTAGCTGGGCAAAAGAACGTGCTGGTGGTGCTTTTGCAGCTGGTTTGTCATTTATCTTGATTAACCGTATTACTGGGGTTATGTTTGGTGTGACTTCAGATTTATTGGCAAAAGATGGTGCAACTGTTCGTACTTTGTTTGGCACTTCAATCAAAGTGGCTGATTATTTTGTAAGTGTACTGGAAGCACCAGCTCTTAACATGGGTGTATTCGTTGGTATTATTGCTGGTTTTGTGGGAGCAACAGCTTACAACAAATATTATAATTTCCGCAAATTACCAGATGCACTCTCATTCTTCAATGGGAAACGTTTTGTACCATTTGTCGTTATCTGGCGCTCAGCTGTTGTAGCGATTATTCTTTCAGCTGTTTGGCCAGTTATTCAAACAGGTATTAACTCATTTGGTATCTGGATTGCCAACTCACAAGATACAGCGCCATTCTTGGCACCATTCTTGTATGGTACTTTAGAACGTCTCTTGCTTCCATTTGGTTTGCACCACATGTTGACGATTCCAATGAACTACACTTCAATTGGTGGTACTTATGAAGTATTGACTGGTGCAGCGAAAGGAACACAAGTATTTGGTCAAGACCCACTTTGGTTAGCTTGGGTGACAGACCTTGTAAACTTGAAGGGTTCAGATGCGTCTCAATATCATCATCTGTTAAACAGCGTGACTCCAGCTCGTTTTAAAGTTGGACAAATGATTGGTTCATTTGGTATTTTGATGGGTGTTGTATTTGCTATCTATCGTAATGTTGATGCAGATAAAAAGCATAAATACAGAGGGATGATGACTGCAACAGCACTTGCAACATTCTTGACAGGTGTGACAGAACCAATTGAATACATGTTCATGTTTGTTGCAATGCCTCTTTACTTAGTGTATGCAGTTGTGCAAGGGTTAGCCTTTGCAATGGCTGACGTTGTTCACTTGCGTGTTCACTCATTTGGTTCGATTGAATTCTTGACTCGTACCCCACTTGCAATCAACGCTGGTTTGGGTATGGATATTGTGAACTTTATTTGGGTAACAGTTCTCTTTGCAGTTGGAATGTACTTTATTGCCAACTTCATGATTAAGAAATTTAACTACGCAACTCCAGGACGTAATGGTAACTATGAAACAGCTGATGGAGAAGATAGTGATTCATCTGCTCAAGCTGGTGGCAAAGTAGCAGAAGCATCCCAAGCTGTGAATATCATCAACCTTCTTGGCGGACGCGCAAATATCGTTGATGTAGATGCCTGTATGACACGTCTCCGTGTGACTGTCAAAGATGCTGAAAAAGTTGGTACAGAAGAACAATGGAAAGCTGAAGGAGCAATGGGCTTGGTGATGAAAGGCCAAGGTGTTCAAGCTATTTATGGTCCGAAAGCGGATGTTCTTAAATCTGATATTCAAGACTTACTTGACTCAGGTGAAGTGATTCCTGAAACTCTTCCGAGTCAAATGACAGCTTCACAAGCTGCGGAAGTGAGCTACAAAGGTGTAACAGAAGAAGTTGAAACGGTTGCTGACGGTGAAGTCATTGCTATCTCTGATGTGAAAGATCCTGTCTTCTCACAAAAAATGATGGGTGACGGATTTGCAGTTGAACCTGAAAATGGCAATATCTACTCACCAGTAGCAGGTACTGTTACAAGCATTTTCCCTACAAAACACGCTCTTGGTCTCTTGACTGATAATGGTCTTGAAGTGCTTGTTCATATCGGACTTGATACAGTCAGTCTTGAAGGTAAACCATTTGAAGTACATGTTGCAGAAGGACAAAAAGTTGCAGCAGGTGATCTTCTTGTGACAGCTGATTTAGAAGCTATCAAAGCGGCAGGTCGTGAAACTTCAACAGTTGTTGTCTTCACAAATGCACAAGCTATTAAATCTGTAACGGTTGAAACATTCGGCAAAGTAGCAGTGAAAACGGTTGTTGCTAAAGTAGAATTGTAAATAGAAAAGAGAAATCATGGCAAAATTCCTGACTTTAAATACTCATAGTTGGATGGAAGATGAGCAAAAAAAAAAGCTAGATCAACTAGCTGAGCGGATTCTTCAAGAAAAATATGATGTCATTTGCCTGCAGGAAGTCAATCAAGAAATGGAGTCTGAACAGGTTGTTCAGGCTCCATTTTATCATGCAGTAGATGGCGCCATTGCGATTCATAAAGACCACTTTGCACATTGTCTTGTGGAGAAATTGGTAGAGAAAGGTCTTATTTATCATTGGTCTTGGGCTTATAATCATATTGGTTTTGATCGGTTTCATGAGGGAGTTGCTATTTTATCCTTAAATCCATTGAAACCAAGGGAGTTATTGGTTTCAGATGCCAACGATCCAACGGATTATCACACTAGAAAAGTACTTTTGGCGGAAACAGAAGTTGATGGACGGCTTGTAACGGTGGCTTCCTGTCATCTTTCCTGGTGGAATAAAGGCTTCCAAGAAGAGTGGGCACAGATAGAAGAAGAATTATTACAATGCAACATGCCTTTGGTATTGATGGGAGATTTTAACAATCCTGTCGGTTATGAAGGCTATCAGCACATTCTAAGAAGTCCACTTGCTTTGCAAGATAGTCATGCTGTTGCTGACACAGTCGTTGGTACAGCAACGGTTGAAGGCGATATTGCTGGCTGGGCTGGAAATAAGGAAGCTCTAAAAATTGATTATATCTTTACAAGTAAAGATTTCAACATTGAAAAATCTGCTGTTGTTTTTGAGGGCAAAGCAACACCTGTTGTTAGTGACCATTTTGGGTTAGAAGCAGAAGTTGCATTTTAACAATCAGAAACGGGAAGTTCAAGATAAAACTTCCCGTTTTTGGTTGTCATTCTTTAGAGGTGTGGCGTTTTCCAGCATTGATAGCGTCGGCCTCGGTCATGGTGACTACTCTGTCAAACCGTGTATTGCGTGGCATATTATCTAAGCTGTACCAATAAACATCAGCAGTTCCGTTACGAGCTACATAAACGGTTCGTTCCTGCTGTTGAGCTTCTTGTGCTGTAGCAGCCTCTTGTTGTTGCTGCGCTTGAGCGGCAGCTGCTTCTTCTTGTTTTCGTTTTTCTTCTGCTTGTCTAGCTATTTCTTGTTCTTTTGCTGCTTTTTCTGCAGTCTCTTTTTCTTGCTTAGCTTTTTCCGCTTCCTTTTTCTTCTTTTCCTCTGCGGCTTTCTCTTTCTTTGTCTGTTCCTCTTTTTTACCTAGAGCAATATATTGCTCGTTTTCTTTTTTGTAGGAGTCAAACTCATTTTTTAATGTTTTGTAGTCTTTCGCGGCTTTTTCATTGCTGTTTGTTAATTTTTGAATCTGTACCTTATATTCTTTCTCGTCTTTCTACTGGTTTCCCATGGCAGAAAACGATCCCAATAAAAGAACGACTAGCGTTAGAATAGCGATATTCTTTTTGTCTTTAAAAAAGGCAACAGAAAAAATCTTTTTATCATAATTTTCCTTGTTATGATAGCGCTTACAATTCATTGTATAAAATTTCCTGCAAGAAGTAAATTGGATAACGGATTATTATATGTTTTCGTGAGGAAGGTCCTATCTTTTGTTATTTGTTAAAACATGGTATAATGAAGTATTAAGAATTCAGGAGGGAAGCAGATGCGTTGTCCTAAGTGTGGTGGTAGTAAATCAAGTGTTATTGACAGTCGGCAGGCTGAAGATGGCAACACAATCCGTCGTCGTCGTGAGTGTGATGAATGTCAGTATCGCTTTACGACTTATGAACGTGTAGAAGAACGGACACTCGTTGTCGTTAAAAAAGATGGCACGCGGGAACAATTTTCAAGAGACAAGATCTTTAATGGAATCATTCGTTCGGCGCAAAAACGTCCTGTTTCTAGTGATGAGATTGAGGAAATTGTCAACAGAATTGAGCAAAAAGTGCGCAGTAGTAATGAAAATGAGATTGCAAGCGAGTATATCGGTGGTTTGGTTATGGAAGAGTTGGCGGATTTAGATGAAATTACTTATGTTCGTTTTGCTAGTGTTTATCGTAGCTTTAAAGATGTGAGCGAGCTGGAAAATCTCTTGAAACAGATTACAAAAACAGCGAAAAAGAAAAAGGAACAATAGATGAAACCGAATGATCAATTTTCTTTTGTGAAGAATAATCAGATTAGCCAGGACAGCACCAATTTGATTCGTCTGTATTTACCAATTTTAGGGCTTGAAGCGACCTCTATCTATCAGTATTTTCTTGCTTTTTGGGACAACGGGAAATCATCTTACACCTTTGGGCACATTTTGAATCATCTTAATCTGGGGATGAATGCCTTGCAAAAAAGTTTAGAAATGTTGTCTGCTATGCAGTTAGTAGAGCTTTATCATAGGGAGAATCATTTTCAGGTCTATTTGCAGTCCACATTGTCGTCTGGTGAATTTTTAAGCAATCCTGTTTATAAGCGCCTGCTAGAAAAGAAGATTGGTGAAGCTGCGGTAGAGGCTTTGTTACCTAGTCACCCAAATGGTGAGAAGAAAGATGTGAAGCTGTCAGAGATTTTTCAAGTGGAAGATGCAAAGTCAGAGACGCAATCAAAACAGAATCATTTTGACTTGGATTACTTTAAACAATTGATGGCGCGAGAAAACTTGCGTTTTGAAAACGAAAAAGAAGATTTGCTGGTACTTTTTGCTATTTCAGAGCAACAAAATTGGACTTGGTATGAGACCTACTTGTTGGCTAAGGAGACGGCTGTCGGTCATGTGATTTCAACCAAGCGAATGAAGCAAAAATTAAATCAAAAGCCTGCTGCAAGCGGATTTTCTAACGCTGAACAAACGATTATTCGAGAGGCTAAGAGTAAGTCAGCCATGCAGTTTTTAGCAGAAATCAAAAAAACTAAGCATGCGACAATCACACGAGGAGAACGTCAGTGTTTGCAAGAATTGGCAAATTTGGGACTGTTAGATGAAGTGATTAATGTGATTTTGCTGTTGACTTTTAACAAAGTGGATTCGGCTAATCTCAATGAAAAATACGCTTTGAAAGCAGCAAATGATTTTTCATATCAAGAAGTGACATCAGCAGAAGAGGCAGTTTTGCGAATTCGTGAGCGAAATCAACAACCAAGCAAAAAAGCAAATCAAACGGCTACTTCAAAGAGCAATGTTCCCGATTGGAGCAATCCTGACTATAAGAATGAAACAAGTGCTGAAAAGCAGGCTGAGCTAGAGGAGCAAAAGAGAAAACTTTTAGCGAAATTAGACCAAGGAGGTGACTAGATGGAGAGTGTTGGACAAACGATGGCGCATAGGAAACAAGTTCGTCAATTTAACTATGAAGAGTTGGTGAAGCAAATCGTAGCCGATCCAGATGTGGCGGCTTTTATCCAGTCAGAAAGGTTGACACCAGCTGAAATCAAACGGAGCATTTCTAAGTTTAATCAGTATATTTCTGAACGCAATCGATTCTTACTGGGAGATGAAGCGTATATTGCTAAGGGCTATAAGCCAATCTTGGTGAAAAATGAGGGTTATGCGGATGTTTCTTATGAAGAAACTCCAGAATTAGTTGAAGCGCAGAAACAGGCAACTATCAATGCACGTTTAAACTTGATTAGTCTTCCTGCTAGTCTCAAGGAAGCTAGTTTGGCAAAAGTGGATTTGGACGATGTTGGTCGTTACAAGGCTTTTGAGTTGCTGACGAATTTTGTGGCAGATTATCCAAACTACAAAAAAGCGATTTACCTTTATGGTGATTTTGGCGTAGGGAAAAGTTACATGATGGCGGCCTTGGCACATGATTTGTCGGAAAAACGTAATGTTTCTACGACCTTGCTTCATTATCCTAGTTTTGTTTTGGATGTAAAGAATGCCATTTCTTCCGGTTTGGTGAAGGAAAGGATTGATGAAGTAAAAGTAGCACAAGTCTTGATTTTGGATGATATTGGTGCGGAGCAATCAAGTCCTTGGATGCGAGATGAGATTTTGCAGGTTATTTTGCAGCATCGGATGCAGGAAAATTTGCCAACTTTCTTTACATCAAATTTTAATTTTGCGGATTTGGAACGCCATTTTGCGACATCCAAAAACGGAGATGAAACCTGGCAGGCTCGTCGGGTCATGGAAAGAATAAAATTTTTAGCAGAGGAAGTTCGTCTGGAAGGAGAAAATCGCCGATGAATGAAACGATTGATTTGATGAAAAAACATACTTCCGTTCGTCGTTTTACAGAGGAGCAGATTTCAGATGAAGATTTGAAGTCGATTATTGATGCTGGTCGAGCAGCATCCAGCTGGAAGAATTTCCAGTCTTATTCGATTATTGTTGTTCGTAGTCAGGAAAAGAAAGCAGCCTTGTTTGATTTGGTGACTCAGGAGGCTATTCGTCAGTCGTCTGTTTTTCTTCTTTTTATCGGAGACCTCAATCGAGCTGAGAAAGGTGTGCGACTTCACACAAATGCCTTTTACCCACAAGGAATGGAGAATCTTCTGATTAGTTCTGTTGACGCTAGTTTGGTCGCGCAGAATATTCTTTTGGCGGCTGAAAGTCTGGGATATGGCGGGGTCATCATTGGCTTGATTCGCTATGCTTCTAAGGAAATAGCAGAGCTGTTTAATTTACCAGATTATACATATCCTATTTTTGGAATGGCTTTGGGAAAGCCAGCTCAGCACCATGTTGTGAAACCACGCTTACCATATGAAGCAGTTGTTTTTGAGGAAGATTATCAAGAGCAGGATGCGTCTGTTATTCAGGCTTATGATCAGATTCAGGCAGACTATGCTGGAGATCGAGCAACTGATACATGGAGCGAGCGGTTGACGAATCAATTTGCTCAAAAGCCCAATCCTGCTAGCCAGAATCTATTACAAGACAAGAAATTATTATAAAGTAAAGGAAGCGAGACCAAAAACAGTCATTTCGAAGCAATTCGATTTTGTTGGTTCACCCCGCACAGCTCGAAAGGTTTGGGGAATCTTTCGAAGTTGGAAATAGTCAAGTGAAACTTGACGTCAAAAGAGTTGTAAAAGCTGATTTATCAGCACATTAGCCCCCACTTAGCAGTGATTGATTGGCACTAAGGTGCTAATCAATTGTGCATGGGAAATTCTAAATTGACTAAAGTCAACAGAGTTTCTCCAAACCGCTGCGTCCTGTAATTATAACTACATAAACAAGTGAAGCTGAGCATTTTGTCCCAGCTTCTTGGAATAGAAAGAGGAACACTATGGCTTTACCAACCATTGCCATTGTCGGCCGTCCTAATGTCGGCAAATCAACATTTTTTAATCGGATTGCTGGGGAGCGGATTTCGATTGTTGAGGATGTTGAAGGAGTAACTAGAGACCGTATTTATGCAACGGCTGAGTGGCTGAATCGCAAGTTTAGCATGATTGATACAGGCGGGATTGATGACGTAGATGCACCTTTTATGGAGCAAATCAAGCACCAAGCAGAGATTGCCATGGATGAGGCTGATGTCATCGTTTTTGTGGTGTCTGGAAAAGAAGGTATTACAGATGCGGATGAATACGTGGCTCGTATGCTCTACAAGACCCACAAGCCGATTATTCTAGCGGTTAATAAAGTAGATAACCCAGAGATGCGTAGTGAAATTTTTGATTTTTATGCTCTTGGCTTGGGTGACCCTTATCCTGTTTCTTCCGTTCATGGGATTGGCACGGGGGATATTTTAGATGCCATTGTTGAAAATCTCCCTAATGAAGAAGCCGTTGAAAATCCAGACATGATTAAATTCAGCCTTATTGGTCGTCCCAATGTCGGCAAGTCTAGCCTAATCAATGCGATTCTGGGAGAAGACCGTGTGATTGCTAGTCCTGTGGCTGGTACTACTCGTGATGCGATTGATACGGTCTTTACGGACAATGAGGGACAAGAATTTACCATGATTGATACAGCAGGTATGCGCAAGTCAGGCAAGGTCTATGAAAATACAGAGAAGTATTCTGTTATGCGAGCTATGCGAGCCATTGACCGTTCCGATGTAGTACTCATGGTGCTCAATGCTGAAGAGGGGATTCGCGAGTATGATAAGCGGATTGCTGGTTTTGCTCATGAAGCAGGTAAAGGAATTATTATCGTTGTTAACAAGTGGGATACGCTGGAAAAGGATAACAAGACCATGCAAAATTGGGAAGCCGATATTCGCGACCAATTTCAGTATCTCTCTTATGCACCGATTGTCTTTGTATCAGCTCTGACTAAGCAACGTTTGCATCAATTACCAGACATGATTAAGAGAATTAGTCAAAGCCAAAATACCCGCATACCGTCTGCAGTACTCAATGATGTCATCATGGATGCCATTGCGATTAATCCAACACCGACCGACAAAGGCAAACGGCTGAAAATCTTCTATGCGACACAAGTTGCGACCAAACCGCCAACCTTTGTTATTTTCGTCAATGAAGAAGAGCTCATGCACTTTTCTTATATGCGTTTCCTAGAAAATCAAATCCGCAAGGCTTTCGTATTTGAAGGGACACCAATTCATCTCATTGCCAGAAAGCGGAAGTAGGGCGGAGCTAGCTAAATAAGGCTGAACATAAAAATAGTAGAAGTGGTACAGTACAAGATAATCTAATGTACTTATGTGAGAAAGAAATATGAATTGGATAAATATTGCTAAAGTGGTGCTCATTGGAATTGCAAGTGCAGCTTATGTGAATATTCATTATGATGATAGAAAGTACAAACCGTTTGGTTTTCGCTATTGGTTATCACTTTTTAGTCTGATAGTTGTAGGAATTGCACATCTTTTCTTGGCTGCTATAACATTGGGAGTCATTTGGCTTATGATAACAAAATTCTCTATACTTTTACTGGGAATTTGGCTCCTTTTAGTATTCTTAGTAATAGGAAATACAATATTGCTAGTCGGTTTTATGAAAGTGTTGATTGCACGCACTAAGCACTATAAAAAGCTCAACGAGGACATTTTCTAAAAGAAAGCGAGGAGAACCTTGCTTTTTTTCTTTATGCTGAAAATATGGTATAATGAATAGATAAAATAAAGGTGGTACTTATGGCAAAATTGATTCCTGGGAAGATTCGGACGGAAGGAATTGCTCTTTACGAAGCAGGGAAAATTGAAATTCTTAAAGTGAAAGATCAGATGATTTACAGCCGAGTTGAAAATCACAATCTGCGATATAGCTTGGACGACGAAGCCATTTTTTGTGCCTGTGATTTTTTTCAAAAAAAGAAATACTGTGCTCATCTAGCAGGTTTAGAATATTTTCTTAAAAATGACCCTGAAGGAAAAGTCGTTTTGACTAATCTTGAAGAGGAGCAAACAACTTCAGAAGAAACTCAAACGAAGGTTTCTTTTGGCAGTCTCTTCTTGGATAAAATCCTCCAGACAGAAGAAGTAGCCGTCCGCTATGAACTGTCTGCGGTCGGGCAAGAAGATGATTATACAGGACAATTTTTGTGGACCTTGCGCATCAGTCGTTTACCAGATGAGCGCTCCTATGTTATCCGGGATATTCGTGCTTTTTTAAAGATTGTTGAAAAAGGCGATTATTATCAAATCGGCAAGCACTATTATGAAAAAATGCAATTGGCTGCTTTTGATGAAGCTAGTCAAGAGGTGATCCAGTTTTTACGAGGACTTGTTTCTTATCAGCAAGATCAAGATGCTTCTTTTATCTTTCCAAATGCAGCTAGACATCTTTATTTTCCGTCTAGTCTGTTTGAAGAAGGCGTGAATCGGCTTATGAATTTGCCGCATTTCCGCTTAGAATACAGTCTTTATGACTATGACAAAATCTTTTTTCAAGATTTGCATGCTGAAGTAGGCATCTATGATTTTACAGTAGAGGAAAATTCAGATTATTTTGAGCTCATCATTACAGAGCAAAATTATAAAATCTTATACGGTGGTGACTTTATTTTTTATGGAGATCATTTTTATCAACTGACGGAGCAACAAAAGCGGATGATTCAGGTGATTCGAGAATTACCTGTGGATACCGATCGCAAAAAACGCCTTCAATTTGATACAAGCGATCAAGCCAAACTGGCTTCAGGACTATTAGAATTTGGTAAAGTTGGTGCTATTCAAGCACCAGAAAGTTTGGTGATTCATACGTTTACTCCGCTGTTTGATTTCGGGTTATTGGATACTCAGGAAATTCGTCTCAAAATCCAGTTTGACTATGGAAATTGCGTTGTGGATACTCGTCTTGAGTTGGAAGAATTGCCATTTGCCAGCGATTTCCAGTTAGAACAAAAGGTTTTTCAACAAGCTCTGTCTGCTGGTTTTGAAGCAGATTTCACAAGCACCCGTCCGCCATTGCAACCACAAGAAATCTACTCCTTTTTCACAGTGGCTCTGCCTCATTTTAGACACTTGGGAAGGGTATCTGTGGCAGAAAACCTGACAGCCTTGTACCAAGTGGAAAGACCAGCAGTTTCTGTTCAGACAAATGGTGGCTTGTTGGATATCGGGTTTGACTTTACAAGTATTGACCAGACAGAAGTGGACGATGCGTTAGAAGCTCTTTTTTCGGCTAATGATTATTTCATTAGTCGCTCTGGCAAGGTGCTCGTTTTTGACGAAGAAACAAAAAGAGTCAGCAAAACCTTACAGGATTTACGAGCTAAAAAAGGAAAAGACGGCATTTTCCAAACGCAGAAGATTGCTGCTTATCAGCTATCTGAATTGTTTAAAAGCCAAGAAAAAGTTAGCTTTTCAGAGGAGTTCCGCCATTTAGCCTTTGATTTGACGCATCCAGAGGAGTTTGCACTACCGGCGTTAAAAGTGGAAGCAACTTTGCGTGATTACCAAGAAACGGGTGTCAAATGGATGTCTATGCTTCATCGTTACGGATTTGGTGGTATTTTAGCAGATGATATGGGGTTGGGAAAAACCCTTCAAACCATTGCTTTTTTAAGTAGTCAGCTAAAAAAAGAGACCAATGTTTTGATTTTGGCTCCATCTAGTTTGATTTACAATTGGCTGGATGAGTTTGCAAAATTTGCGCCAGAAATGGATGTAGCGGTCATTTATGGACTAAAGCCAGTCAGAGATAACTTGATTGCAGAAGGTCATCAGGTGATGATTACAAGCTATGCTTCTTTCCGTCAAGATGTTGAAGAATATAGTCAATTGAACTTCGATTATCTCTTTTTAGATGAAGCGCAGGTCATGAAAAATGCACAGACCAAGATTGCTCATCATTTACGAAATTTTGAGGTCAAAAATACCTTTGCTCTTTCTGGAACGCCGATTGAAAATAACCTCGGCGAATTATGGTCTATTTTTCAAATTGTTTTACCAGGATTATTACCTAGCAAAAAGAACTTTTTGAAACTGCCTGCAGAAACTGTCGCTCGTTTTATCAAACCATTTGTCATGCGGCGAAAGAAAGAAGATGTCTTGCAAGAATTGCCAGATCTTATCGAAGTGTCTTATCGCAATGAGTTAGCAGATAGTCAAAAGGCTATCTACCTAGCGCAGCTAAAACAAATGCAGGAGCGCGTGCTTGCTTCTACAGAGGAAGAACTCAATCGCAGCAAAATGGAAATCTTATCTGGCTTGATGCGTTTACGACAAATCTGTGATACGCCAGCGCTCTTTATGGAGGACTATCATGGAGAGAGTGGCAAACTAGAAAGCCTACTAGAACTATTAGAGCAGATTCAGACAGGAAGCCACCGTGTGTTAATCTTTTCTCAATTCCGAGGAATGCTAGACATTATCGAAAAAGAATTGAAAAAGATGAAAATGGAGACGTTTAAAATTACAGGTTCTACACCAGCAAAAGATCGACAAGAAATGACAAATGCTTTTAATGATGGAGAAGGGGACGCCTTTTTAATCTCTTTAAAAGCTGGAGGTGTTGGTTTGAATCTAACAGGTGCAGATACCGTTATTCTAGTTGACCTTTGGTGGAATCCAGCAGTAGAGTCTCAGGCGATTGGTCGAGCTCACCGTATGGGACAAGAAAGAAATGTAGAAGTCTACCGCCTGATTACGCGAGGCACGATTGAAGAAAAAATTCAAGAGTTGCAAGAAAGCAAGCGCCATCTCGTGTCAACTATCCTAGACGGAACGGAGTCGCGCAGCAGCCTAACCGTTGCTGAAATACGAGAAATTCTAGGAATTTCTCCAGAAACACTTGAAAAATAGCATCAATAGTTTATAATGAAGTGTTGAAAGGAATGTGCTAATGAAAGAAAAATCTTTTCCATTGATTTCTGACGATGAAGTCATGCTATCAGAAATGCCGCGTATGAACCTTTATGATGAAAGCGATCTTATCAGCAATATTAATGGTGACTATGTCGATAAAAATTATTTAGAATGGGAACCAATTGTAAAGAAAATTGCAGACAGTCAAGTAAAAGGAGGGAAAGGAAAAGCATACCAAGCAACTTCAGCTATTCCGTCTGCTGAAGTCGCAAAACCTGCCCCAAAAAGTTATGCAGAATTGGCTAGAGAAGAAGCCAGAGCAGATTTGAAAAAGAAACGCTCAGCAGCTTATTTGACATCCGATTTTACTGCTAAAAAGCGCTCCTATCCTGCCGTTACGAATGGTAACACAGCTATTTCACATCAACCAACAGCATTTTTCCAAAAGGAAAATGGTAGTGAACTGGCAAAATACAGTCGGAATTTGAAACAGGAGCAATATATTTTAGCAGATATCAAGACGGAGCCTTCTGTACATCAGCCAAATGAATTGCCCAAAAAAGCTAAAAATAATTATGACTTTTTAAAGACAAGTCAAATTTACAATAAAAAAGAATTGCAAAGCCAAAGAGAGCGCCGGATAGCACAAGAGCTAAATTTAACACGGCTGGAAGAAAAATAATCGAACGTTGACAAGAGTAATTATTTTTGTGTGAACTTGGTTTCACTAAATTTAACGCTCTTAGCATTTAAGGAGAAATTATGACAAAAACCTATCATTTTATCGGGATTAAAGGCTCTGGAATGAGTGCTTTAGCATTGATGCTGCATCAAATGGGACATCACGTTCAGGGAAGCGATGTGGAGAAATATTATTTTACACAACGTGGCTTAGAACAAGCAGGGATTAAAATCCTGCCTTTTGACGAAAAAAATCTTCAAGCAGATGTAGAAGTCATTGCGGGAAATGCTTTTCGTCCGGATAATAATATTGAAATTGCCTATGCTGATGCAAATGGAATTGCTTATAAGCGCTACCATGAATTTCTGGGAACTTTCATGCGTGATTTTGTCAGCATGGGAGTGGCAGGGGCACATGGAAAGACATCAACGACGGGTATGTTGGCACACGTTTTGTCAAACATTACGGATACCAGTTACCTGATTGGTGACGGGACGGGGCGCGGCTCTGCAAATGCGAAATACTTTGCATTTGAAGCAGATGAATATGAGCGTCATTTCATGCCTTATCATCCTGAATATTCAATTATCACGAATATTGACTTCGATCACCCAGATTATTTCACCAGCTTAGAAGATGTTTTCAATGCTTTTAATGATTATGCTAAGCAGGTTAGCAAAGGGTTATTTGTTTACGGTGAAGACAAAGAATTGCGCCGGGTCACAGCTAACGCTCCTATTTATTACTATGGCTTTAAGGAAGGCAATGACTTTATCGCTCATGACTTACTCCGTTCTACGACAGGCTCTAGCTTTAAAGTCTCTTTCCATGGCGAAGAATTAGGAGAATTTAAGATTCCTAGCTTTGGTCGTCATAATATTATGAATGCAACAGCAGTCATTGGTTTGTTATACACCGCTGGATTTGATTTGAATTTAGTTCGGGAGCATTTAGTCACTTTTGGTGGTGTGAAACGTCGCTTCACTGAAAAAATGGTCAATGGAACGACAATTATTGATGATTTTGCGCATCATCCAACTGAAATCATTGCAACTTTAGATGCAGCTCGCCAGAAATATCCAAGTAAAGAAATTGTTGCGATTTTCCAACCACATACTTTTACCAGAACCATTGCACTTTTGGACGAATTTGCCGAAGCCTTGAACCAAGCCGATGCTGTTTATTTGGCGCAAATCTATGGTTCTGCGCGTGAGGTGGATCACGGAGATGTCAAAGTAGAAGATTTGGCTGAAAAAATTATCAAAAAGGCAGAAATTATTACTGTTGACAATGTTTCGCCATTGTTAGAACACCCAAATGCTGTTTATGTTTTCATGGGAGCTGGGGATATTCAGACTTATGAATATTCTTTTGAACGTTTGCTATCTAATTTGACAAGCAATGTCCAGTAATCTAATACCACAAGTCACCCTTCGAGAAGCTGCTTCGGAAGATTGGGAGACAATCGTTGCGATTGAGGAGGCGAATTTCTCCACAGAAGCAGCTGGTGCAGAAACGCTCCAAAAATGGATTGAACAGGGTCAAACGAACTTTTTAATAGCAGAATTAAATGAGAAAATAGCTGGCTACATTGTAGGGTCAGCCGTTTTTTCACGTCATTTGACAAATGAAATGATAGATAATTCGTCAAAACAGCAGCAAGATTCTGATTTTATGACGATTCAGCGCTTATCCATTCATCCAGATTTTAAAGAGCAGGGACTGGGAACTTTGCTTTTAGCTGCTTGCAAAGAAATGGCTGTTGCACAAAATCAAAAAGGTCTTCAGTTGGTTTGTTCGGATGAGTTGATTTCTTACTACGAAATGAATGCTTTCATAAATGAAGGAATTTCTGAAAGGGGAGATAGCCATGCTATTTTATATGAACTTGTTTGGGATAATCCATATTTTAAGGAGGAAAAATGAAGATTAGACAGGCAAATTTAGCAGATTTGGATGCTATTACGACTATTGAATGGGAAAACTTTGGACCAGAAGAAGCTCTGAGTCGAGAGATTTTGGAAGCCCATATCCAAAAACTAACAACTAGTTTCTTAGTCGCTGAACGAGACGGTCAGATTTTAGGCTACCTTGAAGGACCTGTTCGTCCTGAGCGCCATTTAGTAGACCAATCCTTTACTTCTGAGGTAGAAGATTATAGCCATTTGACAGACCATTATATTTCGTTGACCAGTTTATCTATTGCTAAAAATGCTCAAAATATGGGGTTAGGTCGAAGTTTGTTGAATGCAATGAAGGATATTGCTGTTCGCGACCAGCGTTTGGGGATCAACTTAACTTGTCATGATTATTTGGTAGCTTACTACGAAAAACATGGTTTTATCAATGAGGGTGTATCCCAATCTACCTATGCAGGTGAAGTTTGGTATGATATGCTTTGGAAAACCCCCAAATAGTGGAGAAAAGAATTGATTATTCTGTAGAATGCTTGAAAGAAAGGCATTCTCTTATTGCTTTTCTTTACCTTTTAAGATATAATAGTAGGGATATTGAACAAGGAGGTCAACTATTTGGCTGAAGATTCACAAGAAAAAGAAGGGCTGAGTTTTAAAGAGCAGATTCTGCGCGACTTGGCAAAAGCAAAGGGAACTGAACAACCAAAACCTGTAGAAGAATCTAATGACTTGCAGGAAAAGTTAGGTTTGGGTCAATCTGTGCTTCCTTCTGCACAGGAAGAGGAGAAAACAACTGCTTCTGAAACGGATATACCAAAAGTTCAAAAAGAAGAAAGTGGCGAACCAGAGCCAGCTCCTTTAGAAAGTCCCCTTCCAACCGTTGAACAAATAGAAGCCGAAGCGGCAGCTAGGGAAGAGAAAGAATTTAATACTCATACAACGAAAGTTCCTGTTTCTTATCCAACCAATCAAGCGGTTGAAGAAAGTAAAGCTCCGGAAGAATTGGTTCAACCTGCAGTTTACGGAACGGAGCAAGACATAAAGAAACTTTCTCGTTCAAATCGGACTGCTCAAACGATTAACACGAAGAAGCGTCAAAACAAAATCGCCGGAAAAATCGTCAAAACGGTCTTAATTTTGCTGCTTTTAGGGATTGGTTTAACTGGTTTCTTTGCATATCGTTACGTTACGTCAGCTTTACAACCAGTTGATGCGAAAAATACAAAGTATGTGACGGTTAAGATTCCGACTGGATCGAGCACCAAAGCAATTGGAACGGTCTTGGAAAAAGCTGGTTTGATCAAAAATGCTCAGATTTTTAGCTATTATGCTAAGTTTAATAACTATGCAGATTTTCAATCGGGTTATTACAATCTGCAAAAGAGCATGAGTTTGGATACGATTGCTAAAAAGCTACAGCAAGGTGGAACGGACACTCCGCAGGATCCCTCAATGGAAAAATTAACCATTCCAGAAGGATATACGATTGACCAAATTGCAAAAACGATTGCGAAGTTGAAGAAAAGTAAATTGTCTTCGGATACGTTCTTAAAGAAAGTGCAAGATGATAATTTTATCACTCAGGAAGCTACAAAATATCCAAACTTATTAGGCAATTTAGCTAAAAAAGAGAGCGGTGTGAAGTATCGCTTAGAAGGCTATCTTTTCCCTGCTACTTACAATGTGACCGACAGCATAACTGCTGAAACGCTCATTGACCAAATGTTAGCAGCAATGGATAAAACTATGTCGCAATATTATGATGTTTTAGCCTCAAAGAATTTGACTGTTCACGATGTTTTAACAATTGCGTCCTTGGTTGAAAAAGAGGGCTCAAGAGATCAAGATCGAAAGAACATTGCAAGTGTCTTTTACAATCGTTTAAATCAAAACATGCCGTTGCAAAGTAATATTGCAATTTTGTATGCTCAAGGGAAGCTTGGTCAAAAGACAACCTTAGCAGAAGACGCTGCGATTGATACTAATATTGATTCGCCTTACAATGTCTATAAAAATACCGGTTTAATGCCTGGTCCTGTAGATAATCCTAGTCTTTCTGCTATTGAAGCGACTGTCAATCCAGCCAAAACGGATTATCTTTACTTCGTAGCCAATACAGAAACAGGAAATGTTTATTTCGCAAATACCTATGAAGAACATGAAAAAAATGTTCAAGAACATGTTAATAGTAAATTGACACAATCAAGTAGTTCGAATTAAAAAAGCGGAACAAAATCGTAACTCCTAGAACTCGATTTTGTTTCACCTCTGAGCAATGATGTATAAGTCTAAAAAGATTGCTATAAGTGTATTTTAGACTAGATGAAGAATGCATCTTGCAAGCAAGCGAATATTAAAAAGAAGCTGGGACGAAAGTCTCCAGCTTCAAAGTATAAAGTATAAAGTATATAGTTATAATAAACCAACGACGCAGTTACTGATTGCTCAACAGTCTTCCAGACTGTTGAGCAACCCTGCGGGGGTGAGACTAGGAACTAAAATTTTCAAGATGAGTTCTGTCCCACTCCCTCTTTATTTTAAAAATAGAAAGAAGAAAAAATAATGGCAGAAAAAACTTATCCCATGACCCTTGAAGAAAAGGAAAAACTTGAAAAAGAATTAGAAGAACTTAAATTAGTTCGTCGTCCAGAAGTGGTAGAACGTATTAAAATTGCTCGCTCTTATGGAGACTTATCAGAAAATAGTGAGTATGAAGCAGCCAAAGATGAGCAGGCTTTTGTTGAAGGACAAATCTCAAGTCTGGAAACTAAGATTCGTTACGCTGAAATTGTAAATAGCGATGCAGTGGCACAAGATGAAGTTGCTATCGGTAAGACCGTTACGATTCAAGAAGTTGGTGAAACGGATGAAGAAGTCTATATGATTGTGGGTGCAGCAGGAGCAGATGCTTTTGCTGGAAAGGTTTCTAATGAAAGTCCTATTGGACAAGCTCTAATTGGCAAGAAAACAGGCGATACTGCTACAGTTGAAACACCTGTGGGCAGTTATGATGTAAAAATTCTAAAAGTCGAAAAAACAGCTTAAAAAATAAAGGATTGGGATAGGTTGATGGCTGCGATAGCAACTATGAAACCTGTCCCAAATTCTTATCTATTTGATACAAAGTTTAGAGGAGAAAAATATGTCCCGTAAATCTCAAGTAATTTTAACTAATATGTGTCTGATTGAAGACGATCAGAATCGCATTGTCATGCAGATTCGTGACCCCAAGATGTATTCTTGGTCAGGAGCAGCTTTACCTGGTGGACATATAGAAGAAAAGGAGAGCCTCCACCAAGCAGTTGTGCGTGAAATTTATGAAGAAACGGGACTAACAATCCATCATCCTAGACTGGTTGGTATGAAACATTGGTACACGGCAGAAGGCATTCGTTATCTGGTCTTTCTTTATCGCACAAATGAATTTTCAGGACATCTCCGCTCATCAGAAGAAGGTGAAGTTAGGTGGGTGGCGCGTGAAGAGTTGGATACTCTCGAATTGGCTTATGATTTAAAAAATTTGCTACGTATTTTTGATGACAAGTCATTGTCAGAATTGTTTTATAGTGAACGCTTAGAAAATGATTTTGTCCGTGAATTTTGGTAATTTTATTTTGAAATGAGAATATTCTGTCGTTCAAGTTGATGTTTGAAGTTTACTGTTTTATCGGAACACGAAATATTCCTACATGTAATTATTTGAATCATTTTATAAATTTTCTTTGCCCCAATCGTTGATTTGTAGTAGTAATATTAGCAAATCTTGTCCTTTATTAGTCAGAGAATACTGGGTGTGGAGCGGCCATGTTTTAAAGTCTTCTCTAGCGATAAGCTTGTGCTGTATTAGGTCGTCTAAAGAGCGAATTAGCATAGTTTTTGTGATGCCTTCTACTTCACGTTGTAATTGGTTAAAACGTATCGGTTCGTGCTTCGAAATGCTCCAAAAGATCTGGAGTTTCCATTTTCCTGAAAGAGCATCCATGACGCTAGTTAAACCGCAGTTCCAATTTGGTTTTGTTTGCACAGTCTTTCTCCTTTTAAGTAGGTCACAAAAAAGTGCCTACTATTTTTCTCTTGCTAATTTTATTATAATAAAGCTATCTTAAAAAAACAAGGAGACTTATCATGAATGATTATTTACACTTTTTAGATGAGCGTGCATCCGTTCGGCAGTTTGATCCTAATACCATTTTATCAAACGATCTTATTAAGGAAATGCTAAAGCATGCTAGCTATGCTCCATCCAGCAATAATTTCCAGCCTTGGCGAGTTGTAGTTGTAAAAAACAAAGAAAAGCAAAGAGAGTTAAAGAGACTGTCAGCATATCAGCCACAAGTTGAGACAGCTTCAGCGGTATTTCTTCTGTTTGGGGATAAAGAGTCCTATAATTTAGAGCGATGGCAGGCTTTTCATTTGAAAGAAGGAGTCATTACAGAGGATAATGCTGTTGAACGCACTAATAGGATTCGTCAGTATTTTGCTCTTCACCCTGAAGACAAGGAGATTGAGGGATTGCGATTGGATGTTGGTCTATTTGCTATGAATCTCATGCAGGTGGTGCGAGCTTTTGGATATGATAGCGTACCTATGCGGGGGGTTGATTTTGAGGCAATCAAAATCTATCTCAAAGTACCAAATGATTGGGAACCAATTTTGATGCTGCCAGTGGGAAAGGCCTTACAGGCGGGTTATCCACATGTGAGAAAGTCTGTTGAAGAATTTGCCGAAATCATTGAATAGAATAATGTTGTGAGTAATAAAAACATAATATATATTCAAAGATGACTAACTCAAATATGTGTAAGGCTAGCTTTTGGATTTGTCCGGTTGCTTTATAGATGATAATGCTACAAGATTATTTAATTTCATTATCTTGCAATAATAAATAGACAAAGAGATATGATATCGATAATTGAGAGTATAGGTAATTTAGCTAAGAGTGAAAAAATATTTAGCAAGTTCGACCTATTTACGATAACCTTACAAATTTATTCTATTGAATTAATAAAATGAGACTCCAATACCTCTAATTTATTTCTTTCAATATAGAGACAAACTACTTTTTCAAGTAATCAAGCTTGCTCAATGTTTAAAAATAGCAACGGAACTCTAAATGGAGTATTCATTATTATTATAAAAAGAAAAACTGAAGAAAAGTCCCTGAAACAGACTCTTCATCAGTTTAAGCTGGAAATTATCTTTCCAGCCTTTTTGTTTATCTTGAACGTTGTTTTCCAGCGTTACGATTTTTCTTTTTATTTTGTTTTCTATTTCCAATAACGGCCTGTGCTTGAGGTGTCACATCTTTTTTACGACCAGAATTTTTAATGGCTTTAGGTGGATTATTTTTGTATTCTTCAGCTACGCGTTTTCTGAGCTGAGGACGGATGTAATGATTGATAATCAATTGTTGGATAATCATGATGAAACCACCGACTACCCAGTAAAGTGTTACACCTGCAGGAGCTGTGAAAGAGAAGATGACAATCATGAGTGGGCTCATGTACATCATTTTCTTCATTTGCTCTTTTTGAACTTCGTCAACACCGACAAGAGTCAAAGCAGATTGAATAAAATACAAAACTCCGACGATAACAGTAAGGAGAATGCTGGCTTTTCCGAGTGGAATTCCTAGGAATACACTCTTAGCCACTCCTTCAGTGTATTGAGCAGAGAAATAAAGGGCAGAGAAAAATGGTAATTGAATCAGGAGAGGAAGGCATCCGATACCTCCGAGCATATTGACACCATTTTCTTTTTGAGCAGCCATGAGTGCTTGCTGAGCAGCCAGTTTTTCTTCTTGTGTTTCAGCATTCTTCATGCGTTCTTGGATCGGCTCAAAAATAGGCTTCAAGTAATTCATCTTTTCTGATTGGTAAGTTGATTTCCAAGATTGATAAAGTCCAAGCGGAAGGATAATCAGGCGCACAATCAAGGTGACGATGATAATGGCCATACCAAAACCAAGTCCCATATTATTAGCAAAATACTGAATGGCAAGGCTCATTGGTCTTCCGATAATATCCCAGACAAATCCAGCAGGCTTGCCATCTTTGACTTGCACACATCCTGAGAGTAGCAGAAGCATAGACAGCCCTAACCCTGAGAATAAAATACGATTTAATTTTTTCACGTGTTTGTTTCCCTTTTCTAAAAAATAATACCTTTCTATTCTACTGTTTTTTTCCTAAATATACAATAGTTCTTAGGACTTAATTTGCAATTTTAAAATCTGAATAGGAATCAAAATTAGCCATTGTGACATCTAAATAGCTGACTTTTGAAAATGGCGTTGGTCCTTTGCGGATTTCTTGGATAAATTTTGCCATGAGGGCAGAATTCTCCGCTTGTGCTAAGATCTCTACAGTTCCGTCTTCATTATTCCAGACACGTCCAGTGATGCCACCGATTTCTGTGGCAAGTGTGTAAACACCCCAACGAAAGCCAACTCCTTGCACGCGACCTTGTGCAATCATTCTGACTTTTTGCATGTGAACCTCCTTTTTGTGATATAATAGTTCTATGAATATTATAACCTCAAAAGCTAATAATGTGGTAAAAAATACCAAGAAATTACTTCAAAAAAAGTATCGGAAAGACTCATACTTAATTGAGGGCTGGCATTTATTTGAAGAAGCAGTAAATGCACAAGTTGAGATTCGACATATCTTTGTTTTAGAAAATTTTTTTGATAAAGTGAAAGATTTTTCTCAAGTTCATGTGGTAACCTCAGAAATTTTGACTGATTTGGCTGATTCTAAAACACCACAAGGCATCGTGGCAGAGATTGCTTTTGAGGAAGCGCCGATTCCTGCAGTTCTCAAAGGAAAATATCTCTTTTTAGAAGATGTGCAGGATCCGGGGAATGTGGGCACGATTATCCGAACAGCTGATGCGGCTGGCTATGACGGGGTATTTATTTCGCAGCATTCGGCAGATATTTATAATTTGAAAACTCTGCGTTCCATGCAAGGCAGTCATTTCCATTTACCTATTTATAGAGTGAGAACATCAGATTTTCTTAATCTTACCAAGCAAGTACAATTACCGATATTAGCAACGACGCTTTCAAAAGATTCGATGGATTATCGAGAGTTAGCACCACTGTCGGATTTTGCTCTTGTGTTGGGAAATGAAGGACAGGGTATTAGTCATGAAATGGCAGAAGCAGCTGATAACCTCATTCATATTTCGATGAAAGGACGAGCTGAGAGTTTAAATGTCGCCGTGGCAGCAGGCATTCTCATCTTTTCTTTAAGTTAAAATTTAGAAATGTATTTATAATTAGAAGCACATGGAGGTGGTTCTATGCTTTATAAAGAAGATAAAGAGTATATGGAGCATGTTGGACAATTGATTGCTCAATCACGCGTCCAGAAATTAAAAACCATAACACACCATATTTATTCCAATCGCTTGGAGCATTCGATTCATGTTAGTTATACGAGTTATAAAATTGCGAAAAAATTAGGTTGGGATGCAAAAAGTACCGCACGTGGTGGACTTCTGCACGATATGTTTTATTATGATTGGCGGGAAACGAAATTTAATAAAAGCCATGCTTGGGTACACCCTCGCTTAGCAGTACGAAATGCACGGAAAGTAACCAATTTAAATAAAGTAGAAGAAGACATCATTCTCAAACACATGTGGGGAGCAACATTGGCGCCGCCACGGTATAAAGAAGGCTATATTGTCACTATGGTGGATAAATACTGGGCAATCAAGGAAGCCATGGCGCCAGTTCGGAAAAGAATTGCTAAAAGAAGACTTTTTCATCGAAAAATGTTAAAATCGTAACATATCATAATAAAGGAGAGAGCTTATGAACAATACAGTTATTCAAGAAAATAGTGGTATCAATAGTTTTTACGCTAAAGTTTATTCATTAGTCGGTATGGGGATTGGCATTTCTGCCCTTGTCTCGGCTTTAATGTTAACAATATTTCAAGATGTGATTTATTCAGTAATAATGGCGAATAGTTGGATTTTTTACTTAGCTATTTTTGCTGAGTTGGTTCTTGTCTGGGTAGCTTCAGGGATGTCTGCCAAAAACAATCCAGCTGCATTGCCGACTTTTCTAGTTTATTCGGCTTTAAATGGCTTTACGATTAGTTTAGTATTGGCTCTTTACACACAAGCAACGGTTTTAGCAGCCTTCGTTACTTCTTCAGCGATGTTTTTTGCTATGGCATTGATTGGGAAATTTACCAAAAAAGATCTTTCTGGCTTGGGTAGAGCCTTTATTGCAGGTCTGATTGGAGTTATCATCGCTAGTTTGGTGAATATTTTCCTTAGAAGTTCTGGACTAGATTTCATCATTAGCATTATTAGTGTGATTATCTTCTCTGGATTGATTGCTTGGGATAATCAAAGAATCCGCTATGTCTATGAGCAATCAGACGGAAATGTAGCGGCTGGTTGGGCAGTTTCACTCGCCTTAAGCCTTTACCTTGATTTTATCAATCTGTTCCTCAGCATTCTTCGTATTTTTGGAAGAGATAATTAAAAGTAAGAATTAGAAGTTGGACTGGTTTCAGCTTCTTTTTTTATGATATAATAAAGCAAATGAAAAGAAAGTATGAGACTTGCTATGAAAGAACCATTTCTTAATCGCGAAAAGTTAGCTGAAATCACAGCTCAATTTCCAACTCCCTTTCATTTATATGATGAGAAAGGAATTCGTGAGACAGCTCGCGCGCTTCAGGAAGCCTTTTCTTGGAATCAAGGATTTAAAGAGTATTTTGCAGTAAAGGCAACTCCGAATCCGGCTATTTTGAAAATCTTGAAAGATGAAGGCTGTGGAGTAGATTGCGCCAGCTATGTAGAACTTTTGATGAGCCAAAAAGTAGGCTTTTCAGGAAATGACATGATGTTTTCGTCCCATGACACGCCTGCAAAAGAAATGCAATTTGCGCGTGAATTGGGAGCTACTATCAATCTTGATGCTTATGAAGATGTTGCATTTTTACAGGAAGTGGCGAGCATTCCAGAAGTTATTTCTTGTCGCTATAATCCAGGCGGTGTGTTTGAATTGGGAACAGATATTATGGATTCTCCAGAAGAAGCCAAATTCGGGATGACCAAAGAGCAGCTTATTCAGGCTTTTAAAGATTTAAAAAAGTTGGGCGTTAAAAAATTTGGGATTCATGCCTTATTGGCTTCTAACACTGTTACGAATCATTATTATCCTGAATTAGCCCGTCAGCTATTTGAATTAGCCATTGAGGTCGTAACTGAGACCAATGTGGACTTGGATTTTATCAATCTTTCAGGCGGAGTAGGCGTTCCTTATCGTCCAGAAGAAAAAGCAAATGACATTTTAGCGATTGGGCAAGGAGTTCGCCGAGTTTATGAGGAAATTTTAACACCTGCAGGTTTAGGAAAGGTTAAAATTTTTACGGAACTGGGACGTTTTATGCTGGCCCCTCATGGATTATTGGTGACGAAAGTATTGCATAAAAAGAAGACTTACCGTACTTACATTGGTGTAGATGCTTCAGCAGTGAACCTGCTGCGCCCGGCTATGTATGGCGCTTATCACCATATTACAAATATGGATCATCCAGATGGACCGACAGAAATAGTGGATGTGGTCGGCAGTCTTTGCGAAAACAATGATAAATTTGCCATTCAGCGCAAACTGCCGATTACCAATATTGGAGATACCTTAGCGATTCACGATACAGGAGCGCACGGTTTTTCAATGGGCTATCAGTATAATGCCAAACTTCGTTCAGCTGAGATTTTACTGGAAGAAGACGGCAGTGTGCGAATGATTCGGCGTGCTGAAATACCGGAGGATTACTTCGCAACTTTGTATGGCTTTGATTTTGAAAAATAGACAATTTTTGATATAATAAGAAGATGTAAAAAGGGAAAAGAGGATTACATATTTATGAATTTACTATTAGCTATTTTGTTGATTATTCTGGCTTTCTTTGGTGGTATGCTCGCTGGAATGTACCTTGTCCGCAAACAAATTGAAAAAGAATTTGCAGACAATCCACGTTTGAATATTGATGCGGTTCGTACAATGCTATCTGCAAATGGACAAAAACCAAATGAAGCAAAGGTACAACAAGTGTATCGTCAAATTAAAAATCAACAAAAAGCAGCACTTGAAAATGCTAAAAAGAAAAAATAAGCTGTTAAAACAGTATAAAATTTGATTTTTAAAGAGATAAATGAATGGGGATTTGGGACTTGCACCCAGTCCCTTCTTTAGAAAGAAGAACTTATGGATAATCGACCAATTGGTTTTTTAGACTCAGGCGTGGGCGGTTTGACAGTTGTTCGCGAGCTGATGCGGCAGCTTCCACATGAGGAAGTGATTTATATTGGTGATTCTGCGCGTGCGCCTTATGGACCAAGACCAGCAGATCAGATTCGCGAGTATACATGGCAATTAGTGCAATTTCTCTTAACTAAAAATGTCAAAATGATTGTTCTTGCCTGCAATACAGCTACTGCTGTGGTTTGGGAAGAAATCAAAGAAAAATTGGATATTCCAGTTTTGGGAGTGATTTTACCGGGAGCTAGCGCAGCAATTAAAGCTTCTCAACATGGGACGATTGGCATTATTGGAACGCCAATGACGATTCAATCAGATATTTATCGGCAAAAAATTGAGCGTCTCTTACCAGAAGTGGAGGTGACAAGTCTTTCTTGTCCCAAGTTTGTACCACTGGTAGAGTCTAACGAGCTGTCGTCTAGCATTACGAAAAAAGTGGTCTATGAGAGCTTGATGCCGTTAAAAGGCAAGGTAGATACTTTAGTGCTAGGCTGTACGCATTATCCCTTGCTAAAACCAATCATTCAAAATGTAATGGGACCAACTGTGAAATTGATTGATAGTGGAGCAGAGTGTGTGCGGGACATTTCTGTTTTGCTCAATTATTTTGAAATCAATCACAGCAGAGAAGGAGAACTTCCTCAACACCGCTTTTTTACCACAGCAAATGCAAAAAGTTTTGCTGAAATTGCAGAAACGTGGTTAAACAAAGAAATAAATGTGGAGCATGTGACCTTATGAGTAGCAAAATTTATGAGTATAAAGATACCCAAGATTGGTATGTTGGAGAATGGTCTTCTCGTGGCGGAACTTTCCATTTTAAGGATGTTGATTCGGAAGAACTCAGTCGCATGGAAGAAGAGCTCCGTCAATTAGTAGTTGAAGAGCAGTCTTTTTCTGTTGCAGTGATTCAATATAACTCCATGATGTCGTTTGTTCAATTTGTCCTGCAAATGATTAACGAGAACCAAGACTCCCAATTTCAAGCACAATTTCATAAAGGTGCTATTCTGATTACGGAAAAGGGACAGTTAGTTTTAGTGCATTTGCCTAAAAATGGGGTTCAGCTGAATGATTTCTTTTCTCAGAAAGATTTGCCAGGTTTGACAGTCGGAGATACAATCTTAGTCGCTACTCGCAATGAAGGAAAAACTGCTGAATTTCGTAAAATATTTGAAAAATTAGGCTACAAAATTGAAAACCTGAATGACTACCCTGATTTGCCAGAGGTAGCAGAGACAGGAATGACTTTTGAAGAAAATGCTCGTTTGAAAGCAGAGACCATTTCTAAGCTGACTGGCAAAATGGTATTGGCGGATGACTCAGGCTTAAAAGTGGATGCACTAGGTGGTCTGCCTGGAGTTTGGTCTGCTCGCTTTGCTGGAAATGATGCAACAGACTTAGAGAACAATGCAAAATTGCTGCATGAATTGGCAATGGTTTTCGACTTGAAAGACCGCTCAGCACAGTTTCATACCACTCTGGTAGTGGCAAGTCCTGACAAAGAAAGTCTGGTCGTAGAGGCTGATTGGCCGGGCTATATCAATTTTGAGCCGAAAGGCGAAAATGGATTTGGCTATGATCCTTTATTTTTAGTAGGCGAAACAGGTAAAACATCTGCTGAATTAACAATGGAAGAAAAAAACGCTCAATCACATCGAGCTCAAGCAGTTCAAAAATTAGTGGAGGTATTTCCAGCATGGAAAAACAAACAATCATCGTAATGAGTGATTCTCATGGCGATCGTGCTATTGTGGAAGAGATAAAACATCGTTATCTTGGGAAAGTAGATGCTATTTTTCATAACGGTGATTCTGAGTTGCCTAGTGATGATGAAGTGTGGCAAGGAATTTACGTTGTGGCTGGGAACATGGATTTCTATGGTGGGTATCCAGACCGTTTAGTGACAGACTTAAACGGAACGATTATCGCACAAACTCATGGTCACCTTCAACAGATTAATTTTGGTTTTCAAAAATTGGACCTCTGGGCACAAGAGGTAAACGCAGATATTTGTTTGTATGGGCATTTACATATTCCAGATGCGTGGATGGAAGGAAAAACACTCTTTTTAAATCCCGGCTCTATCAGTCAACCGCGCGGTGTCATCAATGAGCGACTGTATGCTAAAGTAGAAATTACAGATGATATGTTTAAAGTAGACTATTACACGCGTAGCCACGAACTGTATTCTCGTCTATCAAAGGAGTTTGCTCGATGATTGCTAAGGAATTTGAAGATTTTCTCTTACAGCAAGAAGATACTTTTTTAACACCGGCAGAAAACTTAGCTGTTTTGATTGATACTCACAATGCTGATCATGCTATTTTGTTGTTGAGTCAGATGACCTACTCACGAGTACCCGTGGTGACAGATCAAAAGAAGTTTGTTGGCACCATTTCGATAACAGATATCTTGTCTTATCAAATGCAGCACGAAATCCCTGATGAGGAGTTTATGACAACGGATATTGTTCATATGGTGAAAAAAGATGACCTGACAGTCGGTCCAGATTTTACACTGACAGAAGTGCTGCATAAGTTAGTAGACGAGTCCTTCTTGCCAGTTGTTGATCAGGACAATACATTTCAAGGAATTATTACACGCAAATCTATCCTAAAAGCAGTTAATGCTCTTTTGCATAGTTTTGCGAATGAATACGAGATTCATCCAAAATGAAAGAAGAAATAACAACCTTTTTAGAAGGAAAAAATTTATCTGAGAATTCAAAAACAGCTTATTTTTATGATTTGGAGCAGTTCGTAGATGTGACCCATGCAAAAATTACAGAGACAAATCTGCGGATTTACCAAGCTTCTATCGCTGATTTCAAACCTTCTGTTCAGAAACGAAAATTATCTGCTATCAATCAATTTTTGCATTATTTATACAAGCAACGGTTGATTTCAGACTTTTATCGTTTGGAGTTGCCAAAAGTTGGTATTCCGAAAGGACACGATGTGGAAATTTTGGATTTGTCTGATTTTTATGCAGATACAAATCAATACAACGGTCGCTTGATTGCGCTTCTCATTTTAGAAATGGGGCTTTTACCAAGCGAAATTTTGCAGTTGAAAGTAGCAGATGTCAATCTGGATTTTCAGATTATTCGCATTGAGAAAGCAGGTCAAAAGCGCATTGTGCCCATTCCAGACCAGTTGATTGGAGAATTGGAAACAACTCTGGAAGGAACTTATTTGTTAGAAAAGAATGGGAAAAGCTATTCGCGCCAATGGGGCTTTCGTCAATTAGAAGCTTTTTTGATTGAAAAAAATCAAGCTACTTTATCAGCTCAGAGTTTGCGAGAGCAATATATTTTACGTCAGCGAGAGCAAGGTGTTGAATTGTATGAAATTGCGCGCAATTTAGGTTTGAAAACAATGATGACGTTGGAAAAATATAGATAATGGACATAAAAATTAAAGATTTTGAAGGCCCATTGGACTTATTGCTTCATTTGGTGTCAAGATATCAAATGGATATCTATGATGTGCCGATTACGGAGGTCATTGAGCAATATTTGGCTTATGTGGCGACTCTTCAAGCAATGAAGTTAGAAGTGACGGGAGAATACATGGTTATGGCAAGTCAGCTCATGTTGATTAAAAGCCGAAAACTCTTGCCAAAAGTAGCTGATAGCTTAGAAGCTGAAGAAGATTTGGAGCAAGATTTGCTTTCTCAAATTGAGGAATATCGGAAATTCAAATTGTTAGGTGAGAAAATGGCGGAGCAACATGAAGAACGAGCTCTTTATTATTCTAAACCTAAAATTGAATTGGTGTATGAAGATGCAACATTGCTCCATGATAAGACAACGATTGATTTGTTTTTGGCTTTTTCTAAATTGATGACGCAAAAAAGAGAAGAATTTGCTCAAAGTCATACAACGATTGTTAAAGATGAATATAAAATCGAAGACATGATGGATGTGATACGTGAGCGCTGTTATTCTCAAGAAAAAATTACTCTGCAAGCCATTTTTTCAGAGACAAAAGATATGAATGAAGTGATTACCTTATTTTTAGCGACATTGGAACTAGTAAAAGTCCAAGAAATCCAAGTAATACAAGAAGAAAATTTTGGGAATATTTATCTAATGGGAAAAAGAAATGAGTAAGTTAGCAGAGATTGAAGCCCTGCTCTTTGTAGCGGGCGAAGACGGCTTGCGGGTCCGTCAAATAGCAGAGCTCCTCTCTATACCTCCGACAGGTGTGACACAGAGCTTGGAGAAATTGGCAGAAAAGTATCAAAAAGATGAAGATTCGAGTCTTGCCTTGTTAGAGACGTCGAATACTTATAAAATTGTTACCAAGCAAGAGTTTGCTGAATTGTTGCGGGAATATTCAAAAGCACCAATCAATCAAAGTTTATCAAGGGCTGCCTTGGAAACCTTATCCATTATTGCTTATAAGCAGCCCATTACGAGAGTGGAAGTGGATGAGATTCGTGGAGTCAATTCTAGTGGTGCGATTTCAAAGTTGCAGATATTTGACTTGATTCGTGAAAATGGGAAAAAAGAAGTGCTAGGGCGCCCAAATCTTTATGTGACAACGGATTATTTTTTGGATTATATGGGAATCAATAGCTTAGAAGAATTGCCAATAGTAGAAGAAACAGAGTTAATAGCAGAAGAAAGTCAGCTATTTACCGAAAGGATAGAGGATGAGAATCAATAAATATATTGCTCACGCAGGGATTGCGAGTCGTAGAAAGGCAGAAGAGTTGATAAAACAAGGGCTTGTCACTGTGAATGGACAAGTTGTTCGTGAGTTGGCAACGACGATTAAGTCAGGTGATCGTGTTGAGGTCAGTGGTCAGCCGATTTACAATGAAGAAAAAGTGTATTATCTCTTAAACAAGCCTCGCGGTGTCATTTCTAGCGTGACAGATGACAAAGGTCGTCCAACAGTAGTTGATTTGTTGCCAAATGTCACAGAGAGAATCTATCCAGTTGGTCGACTTGATTGGGATACGTCGGGTGCTTTGATTTTGACAAATGATGGCGATTTTACAGATGAGATGATTCATCCTAGAAATGAAATTGATAAGGTCTATGTAGCTCGTGTCAAGGGGGTGGCTGATAAAGAAGTTCTCCGTCCCTTGACAAGAGGTGTGGAAGTTGACGGCAAAAAAACCAAACCAGCAGTTTATGAAATTCTGAAAGTAGACCCGGTTAAGAATCGTTCGGTTGTCCAGTTGACCATTCATGAAGGACGAAATCATCAAGTGAAAAAGATGTTTGAAGCGGTTGGTTTGCAAGTAGATAAACTTTCTCGTACGCAATTCGGTCATTTGAATTTAACGGGACTTCGTCCAGGTGAAGCTCGCCGTCTCAATAAAAAAGAGGTCAGCCAGTTACATAACCTAGCTGTGACGAAGAAAAAATGATGAAAAAAATCCTTATCGCACCAGTGCGTTTTTATCAAAAGTTTATCTCGCCAGCCTTTCCACCTTCTTGTCGCTATCAGCCGACTTGCTCAAATTATATGATTCAAGCGATTGAAAAGCACGGTGCTAAAGGTGTCTTAATGGGAACAGCACGTATTTTGCGTTGTCATCCTTGGGCAGAAGGAGGAGATGATCCTGTGCCGGATGTATTTAGCTTGAAGCGTAATTATGCAGAAGACAAAGAAAGAGGTTGAGACGCATTCTCTATAAAGAGGTCAACCAGAGATTCTTTGTAAAATACTATAACTTAATAGTAAAAATATAAAAAACGAACAATTTTGACATTCTAACTAACAGAAAATCAAATTGCTCGTTTTTTGTATTTCTCGCGGGCCTTTTGTTGCCGGTTCATCTCATATTCAATGAAAATTGAAAAGTTTTAAAGGCATTCGCTGTGTGAAATCTAACTATCTTTTCTATAAAGTCAGCTTAGACGAACGATTAAAATATCTTGAATCTACTTCGTGTTTACTCTTCATTTAAAGACTGATATAATAATCATGAAAGCGCTTGTAAAATTAATTTTAAAAAGGAGAATAAATGATTTTGGAAACAAGAAATATTGCTATTCAAGATACTTATGGTGAGCGGTTCCAGCATTGTTGGGGATGTGGTTCTAAGAATGAGTCAGGCTTGCATTTAAAAACTTATCCTAGTTTAAATGGAACTAGTTGTATTAGCAAGATAACACCAGCTCAACAGTATACCGGTGGTGTTCCAGCTAATCTATTTGGCGGTATGATTGCCATGATTTTTGACTGTCATGGTACCGCTTCAGCAGCCTGGTTTGCTCATCAAAATAAGGGCTTAGATTTGACAGAAGAAACGGTCATTGGACGATTTATCACAGCTTGCTTGGAAATAGATTATAAAAGTCCAACACCCATTGATGAGGAAATTACGGTCATTTCTCGACTTGAAGAACTAGGCCAAAGAAAAGCCATTGTGGCAATGGAGATGACAGTAGCGGGTCAGGTGCGTGCCAAAGCTAGAATGGTAGCAGTCGCAGTGAAAGATAACATGTAGTATGTTTCGAAGATGAGACTATATAATAAATTATTGTTTCATTTAGTTCCTATACGGTAAACTTTAAAATAGTGCAAAAATACTTTCTCTATAATACAATCAGAGTGAAAAATTATGGAATGTTAGTTTGTCTCTAACATTCTTTTTGTGTTTAAATAGAATCATCATAGTTTATCTGATAAGAAGTAGATAGTACACTAATCTCAGTGGAAAATGAGTAAGAGTGATTGTTGCTTTTTGCGATAAACATAATGAACTACTAATTACAAAGATCTCACTAGGATTACACACCTAATGAAGACTTTATATTGGCTTACATAGTCTTTTAAGCAAGTGTAGCAAAATCACGGAATTTATTTAGGTTTCATCTATTTAAAATTTTTTTCTCAATTGTCAAGTCAAGTGCAACAAAGTTGTTCCTCTGATTAAGTGAGTATCTTTCAAGCTGTTTGAGTTAGCTCAAACAGCTTTTTTGCGGACTGATAGCCATGGATTCGTCTAGGTCTTTCATTGATAGCCTTTGTATAGTCCTCTAAAAGTGTCGGATTTAGTTTTTTTAGTGAGGATCCTTTGGGAATGAACTCTCTTAATAATCCATTGAAATTCTCATTTGTGCCTCGTTCATAAGATGAATAGGCATGTGCAAAATAAACATCTAATCCCTCTATCTTACTCAATGATGAAAATTCGTTTCCATTATCTGCAGTTATGGACTTAATGGGATAAAGTTTCATACACTCTAAGACTGCTTGATTGACATACTCTGCTTTCTTTTCCACGAGTTTCTTTGTGACAGCATAGCGTGTTTATCGTTCTACCAATGTTAAAATAGAAGGTTCTCCTATTGTCTTTCCACCCAGAACAGAATCGATTTTCCAATCTCCAAAACGGGAACGATTATTAATCTCTTCTGGTCTTTCTTCAATTGACTTTCCTAGATGTTTCTTGGTAGAGGGACGCTTGTTAAATTTCTTACGAATCCGCACTGCTCTTGGTAAATCAATAACCTTAATCTCTAACAAACCTTGATGGATATAGTTATAGAGCGTCTTGGTTGAAGGAACAACTGCATCTACATGTTGGAGTCTATAGGTATGAACAAAGGTATCCACGCTATGCACCCTTGGTTTCTCTCTCATCGCTTCTATAAATTTTGTCAGAAAATCGTTCGATACACGATCCAGTTTTAGATAATAGCTGGTTTCTCTAGCATCCCGATAACGGTTATGGGCAGCATCTGCATAATAGTGTTGGTAGTAGACCTTCTGCCCATTGACTTTTTTCAATTGTGTTATGGAACCACGATTAATTTCACGAGTAATAGTAGAGCGATTTCTCCCCAGTCTACGAGCAATTTCAGCAGGTTTGAGTCCTACGCTTAAATAAGCTTCAATTTCTCCTCGCTCAGCTTCAGATAAGTGCTTGTAGGATTGATTTGTGGTAGAATAATTTGTGGACATGTTCATCTTCCTTTATACTGTTTTTCGCAACTCTAGTATATCAGATGAACATGTCTTCTGTGTTGCACTTCATTTTACAACAGGGCTTTAAAATTTTTTTAATTATTTGAATAGTTTTATGTTTAAACGGGAAAGGATAATATCTAAAAGTTCCCATTTTTCTTAGGACATAACCATTGAAATTTTGTTTAAAACGAAGTACACTGTCAGAACCATCAAAATGACCAGTAATACCCAAAAGGTTGTAACAGGGAATACCTCGCTTGATTGATTCTCGCATTACATAATCTTGTAGAAGAACAGGTACGTAGAATTTGTTAAATTCAGGATAGGATCCAGAAAAGAGATAGACCGTTTCGTGGGGAGTGTATACAAAAAGACTGCCAGCTAATATTGTACTTTCGTCTCCATACTTTTTTAATAGTTGGTATGCTTCGTTTTTTCGTATTTCAAACGTTTCAAATTGACTAGATAGTTCTCAAATTTGATTCAGTTTTTTTCAGAGGAATGGTTGTTTTCTTCAAGATAAGCTTGTAGTAATTTAATCTTTTTAGATAATTCACTCTGATTAATTTGTAAATGCTCCAGATAATTTTTGAAATTTATGCTCGCTATAATAAATTCTGCATTGCTTCCAAAGCTATCATAAAATTTTTCATAATAATCTAAAGTCTTATCATTATAGTTGCGACGTTCAGAAGTTGATGAAGTAATCTGCTTAAATTTATAAAGCTCATTACGTTTAATTTTATGCAGTTCTATACCCAGTGTTTTAGCCTTTTTGACTGATGATTTTCCTTGTTTAGTAAAAGATTTTAGTAATATTTCTTCTGTTAAGTCATTTAGGTCTTTTACAAAATGCCAATCACCTTCACCTCCAAGATAGTCCTTTTGTAAGCCATCAAATTGGTAATTCAGGTTGGTGAGCATAGATACAAGTTCCTTCTTTTCTGTACTAATAGGTTCACCTTTACTATTGAAGACTTGATGAATTTTAACATTGTGAGACTGTTAACTTATAAAATCTTGTATTTATAAAAGAATATACAAACGAAATCCGTAGGAAATTCAGGTTTCTTACGGATTTTATTTATGACTTAGCTGATAAAAGAAAATAAAAAATTAGCAAAGAAGCATTTCCACTAAAAAATAAAAGACAAACCTACCAAAATGGTGATTTGTCTACAGTCTGAGATGTTAGTTCTATGACCAGTGAGTTTCAGGTGATATGCTATCGTTTTGACCATGTCTGTGGCATAAAGAGCAGGATCATTGGGTAAATTTCTAAACGCCCTGCAATCATGGCAAGAGAGAGTAAGAGTTTGGAAATAGGACCAAAGATTGCAAAGCTATCAGTTGTTCCTAACATTGGTCCAATGTTGTTGAAACAGCTAAGAACGGCACTGACGACCGTCATCAAGCTATTATTGTCTAAACTGACGATAAAAATGAGAAAGATGATACTCATCGTATACAGAACAAGATATTTTAAAATTTTATGCTGGGTGTCTTTGTCAATGACACTATGATTGACGTGCAGAGTCAATACCCACTTTGGTGAGAGGGTGGACAATACTTGATTTTTAGCAATGCGGACTAAGATTAAGCAACGAACCACCTTTAAACCGCCGGCGGTTGAACCAGCAGACCCTCCTATGCACATGAGAATGAGAAGGATGAATTGAGAAAAGAGTGGCCAAGCTGAGATGTCCCCCAAACCAAATCCAGTTGTGGTAATAATATTAGAGACTTGAAAAAATGAAATCTCCAAAGTTTGAGAGAGGTTTTGGTAGATATGAAAGACATTAAGGCAGATGAAAATCGTTGCAGATGCTACAATAATGAGATAGGTTCGTAATTCTTCGTCGCCAAAAAGGGCTTTGAATTTTCGTAGTAGTAGGAAATAATACAGATTAAAATTCACACCAAAGATGAGCACACCAAAGCTCACTAAATAAGTAATCAATGAGCTGTGATAATGCGCAATACCATCATTGTAAACACTAAAGCCTCCTGTTCCCGCTGTTCCCATGGCAATGATAAAACTATCAAATAAAGGCATTCCTGCCAGATAATAAATCACTACAAAAATAGCAAAAAGTGCTAAATACAACAAATAGAGAATTTGTGCAGTGTCCTTTAATTTAGAGACAACTTTCCCAAAAACAGGACCAGGAACTTCTGCTCGCATCACTTCCAAATGGCTATTTTTATTATTTTCCATAATAGCAAGAGCAAAGACAAGTACTCCCATACCTCCGATTAAGTGGGTAAAACTGCGCCAAAAGAGGAGGGAATGCGACAAAACAGAAACGTCTGGTAAGATTGAAGCTCCAGTTGTTGTAAAGCCTGAACTGATCTCGAAGAAAGCATCAATGAGATGAGGAATTTGTCCCGAAAAAACAAAAGGAAGAGCCCCAAAAAAGGACCAAAGTATCCAGCATAAGGCGACAATCAGGACCCCTTCCTTGGCATAAATGTGATGATTTTTAGGTTTAAAAGAGATACCTAAAAATCCGACTGCTAAGAGAATACCAATTGTGGTGCAAATTGAGAGCAGGTTTTGATTGGGTTCATGATAGATAAACGCTACAATGAGTGGAATTAGCAGTAATCCTGCTTCAATGATTAACAATTTTGAGAGGAGGAAACGAATCATACTTCTATTCATGGCTTACCTCTCTAATAAATCATAGATTTGCGTGATATTTTGGATTAGTGTTGTGACGATGATTTGGTCGCCCATTTGAATGTGGTCTTCCCCCGTTGGGAAAATAGGTTTTCCATTTCGGATAATGGCAGCAATCAAGACACCTTTTTTCAGTTTGAGGCTGGAAAGTGGTCTTCCAGTCATTTTATTTTCTTCCTTTATTTGAAATTGCAGAGTTTCAAGTTGTCCATTGGCGAGGTGGTGCATGGCCTGTAAATCAGAATATTGAGCATTCATACGTCCGCGGACAAAGTGCATAATTGTGTCAACAGCAATTCTCTTTGGTGTTACAATGCTTGAAAATTCCTGACTGTCAATGATTTCAAGCAAGCTAGTTCGATTGACTTTCGTGATATTTTTTTGCACGCCCATGCTTTCAAGGAACATAGATGAAATGATATTTTCCTCATCGACACCAGTCAAAGTGGCAACAGCATCATAGTGTTGAGCACTTTCTTCTAGCAGAATGTCTTTTGCAGTACCGTCACCTTGAACGATATGTAAATGTGGAAATTCTTGACTAAACCATTCAGCATGCTTTGGATTGATTTCAATCACTTTTAGTTTGATTTTGCTATTTTTTAAAATATTAAGTAGATAGTAGGCGATTTTTCCTGCACCAATGAGCGTCAAACTTTTAATGACTTTGGGTCGCACGAAATTATGGAAAATAATGACTTCTACCCGATTTCCGGTGACATAGATAATATCATTCTGTAAAATGGTAATTTCACCGTCTGGAATGAGCAATTGTCCATTGCGGTTAATGGCACAAATCAAGACATTGCCAAATTTTTTGCGAAATTGAGACATGGTCATCTGACAGAGGTCACTATTTTGCTTAACTTTAAATTCCATTAAGCTGACGCGTCCATTGGCAAATCGCTCAACAGAGAGCGCATTTGGAAATTCAATGATATTTGCAATATAGCGTGCTGCTAGTAATTCAGGATTGACTATGAGAGAGAAACCAAGGATATTTTTTTCTTTAAAATAAGAATTAGAATACTCTGGATTGCGCACTCGGACAATCGTTTCTTTTGCTCCCATTCTTTTTGCCAACACAGCTGATACCATATTGACTTCGTCGTGCTCTGTCATGGCAATGAAAATATCGCAATGCTCTACATCAGCTTGCTCTAAAATTTTAAAATTGGCACCGTTACCAACAATGCCCATAATATCATAACGCTTGGTGATGCGATTCAGTACGGCTTCGTTTTGCTCAATGAGAATCACATCGTGTTTTTCAGCCACAAGTGAACGACAAAGTGCAGAGCCTACTTTACCGCCACCAACGACAATAATTTTCATGTTATACCTCCCAAGTATACCCCTCTGTCATACCCTTTTTTTGCAAAAATTTCATCGTTTTGAAGAAAGAAAAAGAGATATTTTATTCAGAAGAGTCTAGTAATTGAAAATAAAAAGATAAAACTTGAAAATTCGTCATATAATGCCCTGTTGTAAAATGAAGTGCAACACAGAAGACATGTTCATCTGATATACTAGAGTTGCGAAAAACAGTATAAAGGAAGATGAACATGTCCACAAATTATTCTACCACAAATCAATCCTACAAGCACTTATCTGAAGCTGAGCGAGGAGAAATTGAAGCTTATTTAAGCGTAGGACTCAAACCTGCTGAAATTGCTCGTAGACTGGGGAGAAATCGCTCTACTATTACTCGTGAAATTAATCGTGGTTCCATAACACAATTGAAAAAAGTCAATGGGCAGAAGGTCTACTACCAACACTATTATGCAGATGCTGCCCATAACCGTTATCGGGATGCTAGAGAAACCAGCTATTATCTAAAACTGGATCGTGTATCGAACGATTTTCTGACAAAATTTATAGAAGCGATGAGAGAGAAACCAAGGGTGCATAGCGTGGATACCTTTGTTCATACCTATAGACTCCAACATGTAGATGCAGTTGTTCCTTCAACCAAGACGCTCTATAACTATATCCATCAAGGTTTGTTAGAGATTAAGGTTATTGATTTACCAAGAGCAGTGCGGATTCGTAAGAAATTTAACAAGCGTCCCTCTACCAAGAAACATCTAGGAAAGTCAATTGAAGAAAGGCCAGAGGAGATTAATAATCGTTCCCGTTTTGGAGATTGGGAAATCGATTCTGTTCTGGGTGGAAAGACAATAGGAGAACCTTCTATTTTAACATTGGTAGAACGATAAACACGCTATGCTGTCACAAAGAAACTCGTGGAAAAGAAAGCAGAGTATGTCAATCAAGCAGTCTTAGAGTGTATGAAACTTTATCCCATTAAGTCCATAACTGCAGATAATGGAAACGAATTTTCATCATTGAGTAAGATAGAGGGATTAGATGTTTATTTTGCACATGCCTATTCATCTTATGAACGAGGCACAAATGAGAATTTCAATGGATTATTAAGAGAGTTCATTCCCAAAGGATCCTCACTAAAAAAACTAAATCCGACACTTTTAGAGGACTATACAAAGGCTATCAATGAAAGACCTAGACGAATCCATGGCTATCAGTCCGCAAAAAAGCTGTTTGAGCTAGCTCAAACAGCTTGAAAGATACTCACTTAATCAGAGGAACAACTTTGTTGCACTTGACTTGACAATTGGGATTCGTCATATAAATCTAGAAAATATAAAAAAATAAAGCTTTTTTTGTTGACATGTGCTAAGAAAGTGATATACTAAGAAAGTACCCTCATTGATTTACCTCAAACCTGTTGTGATGTAAGTTAATGAGCCTTAAACCACGCTGTCTGCTGAGCTTGACTCCGGGCAGTGTGGCTATTTTTTTGCTTGGTAGCAATCACAGTTCACTAAGATAGATGAGAAGGCTATAAGATATGACAACATTTCAAAATCACATTGTTCTTTTTGAACCACAAATTCCTCAAAATACAGGAAATATCGCACGGACTTGTGCGGCGACCAATTCGCCTCTTCATATCATTTTACCAATGGGATTTCCGATTGATGATCGTAAGATGAAACGAGCTGGCTTGGATTATTGGGATAAGCTGGACATTACTTATTATGACAATTTAGAAGAGTTCATGAGTAAAATGGACGGACAATTGTATTTGATCTCTAAGTTTGCGGAGAAGGTTTATGCGGAAGAAAATTTTGCAACTGCTGGAAATCACTATTTCATGTTTGGGCGTGAGGATAAGGGATTGCCAGAAGATTTTATGCGTGCTCATTCTGAAAAAGCCCTGCGGATTCCGATGAATGATGAACATGTCAGAAGTCTGAATTTGTCAAATACAGTCTGTATGCTGGTGTATGAAGCCTTGCGGCAACAGAATTTTGCAGGTTTGGAGCTAGTACATCACTATGCACATGACAAATTAAAATAGGATTTCTTAAAAGAATGGACGACATCGGATAAAATGCTTGCTCTAGCAGGCTTTTTTTGTTATGATTAAAGGGTCTTCAGGGCAGGGTGAAATTCCCGACCGGCGGTAATTTGCAGCCGTTGACAATCTTTTGTTTTTATATAGCGTTGGAGTTTCATGGTATATCTTTGTAGTGCCACCTCATTTAAAAACAAAATTTTTGCCAACTGGATAGCTGTTTTAAGTCCGCGAGCGTAAGCTGATGTGGTGCAATTCCACAACCGACAGTACAGTCTGGATGGGAGAAGACGAAAGGCAATGTAGAAGGTCTAAAATTACAGCTTTTAAATTTTATTTAAGGAGATTTTCTTATACTATTTCAAAGGTTCCGTTGATTTGGAGAAACCATTCTTCAGCAAGCCTTCCAACTTCTCTAATTTTTATAAATTGGAGGAACCTGTTATGACACATACACGCAAAATGGCTGTTATTGCCATTCTTTCAGCAATTTCATTTTTGCTGATGTTCTTTGATTTCCCGATTTTACCGGGGGCTAGCTTTTTAAAGTTGGATTTCAGTATTTTACCAATCCTACTGGGATTAGTGGTGCTAGATTTAGGTGGTGTTTTGAGCATTTTATTGGTTCGTTCGGCGCTCAAATTGTTGCTGAACAATCAAGGTGTCAATACTTATATTGGCTTGCCGATGAATATCATTGCGGTTGCTGTTTTCGTAATTGCTTTTGCCTTGATTTGGAAAAAAGAGCAGACAACCGTTCGTTTTCTAATCGCTTCTGTGGTGGGGACGCTCGGATTGACCTTGGCAATGCTGATTCTCAACTATACCTATGCTATTCCACTCTATGCAACATTTGCTAATTTTGATATTTCAAAGATTCTGGGTGTGGCAAACTATCTATTTGCAATGGTCATTCCATTTAATCTATTAGAAGGTGTGGTTTTTGCAGTTGCCTTCTGGCTGATTTATCTGCTTTTAAAACCGATTTTAATCAAATATGAAAAATAAACAAACTTTTTTAACCAAGGGCTCTTTCGCCCTTTTGCTTTTTGTAATTCTAGGATATGTTGTTAAGTTTCATTCAGGTCAATTAAAAGGTTTTGATAGTCTACTTCAAACGACTTTGCGTGGCAATTTGCCGCATGCATTGACCGTGTTTTTTTCTAGCTTGACTAGTCTGATTAATACTCCTGTTATTGTGACTTGGGTTGCTCTTTTACTTGTGATTTTCATTTATAAAAAATGGTGGAGTGAGGCTTTGCTGTTGGGAGGCAATCTGGTGTTAACAGGATTGTTAGTCAAGCTATTAAAAGGCGTTTATCAACGTCCACGTCCTGCACTTCAACATTTAGTGGTAGAAAGTGGTTTTTCTTTTCCAAGCGGACATGCTTTGGCTTCAACTTTAATCTTTGGTACCTTGTTGATTATTGTTAGCCAACGAATGCAAACCGTACAGACAAAACGTTTATTGCAAGGTTTATTGATTGCGATGATTCTTCTCATTGTAATGTCACGTGTTTATCTGGGTGTGCATTATCCGACAGATGTTTTAGGAAGCCTTTTATTAGGAGTGGGGATTTTATATATTGAATTTCCATACTATGATAAGGTGCGCTTCCAATGGCGTTTTGCAGGAAAGCAAAAATAGACTGTTAGCAGACAGTTTAGAGGAGGCAGGGTGGCAAAAGTTTTAGATAAACGTCTTATTCTTCAAATTTTGTCAATAGTTGAGCAGATTCCTGTAGGAAAAGTGGCTACCTATGGACAAATTGCGCATTTGATAGGGCGAGAAAGAAATGCTCGTTTAGTGGGGCGCGTGCTGTCTCAAGCAGAACTTTATGGAAAATTTCCTTGCCACCGTGTGGTCAATGCAGCAGGACGCTTAGCACCAGCATGGGAAGATCAGCGACATCTCCTCTGGGCTGAAGGAGTGACTTTTAAAACGAATGGCTGTGTGGATTTGCAAAAACACCAATGGAAGCCAATTGACATGAGTAAAGTGTAAATGGAACTCCGAGCGCGAGTTCTGTTTTATTTTGTGGTACAATGGAAGTTATGAAACCTTATAATTCTTTGAATGCTTATTATCGGAAACTATTTGGAGAGAAAACCTTTAAAGTCCCGATTGATGCGGGGTTTGATTGCCCTAATCGAGACGGAACGGTAGCTCATGGTGGTTGTACTTTTTGTACGGTATCTGGTTCAGGTGATGCCATTGTAGCACCAGAAGCACCGATTCGTGAGCAATTTTACAAAGAAATTGATTTTATGCATCGAAAGTGGCCTGAAGTCAAGAAATATCTAGTTTATTTTCAAAATTTCACCAATACCCATGATAAGGTGGAGGTCATTCGTGAGCGATATGAGCAAGCTATCAATGAGCCAGGGGTTGTCGGTATCAATATCGGAACTAGGCCAGACTGTCTACCTGATGAAACGATTGACTATTTAGCAGAATTGTCTGAACGCATGCATGTGACGGTGGAACTAGGCTTGCAAACGACTTATGAAGCCACTTCGCAATTGATTAACCGTGCGCATTCTTATGACTTATATGTTGAAACGGTTCAACGCCTGCGGAAATTTCCAAAAATCGAGATAGTGTCCCATTTAATCAATGGCTTGCCTGGTGAAACTCATGAAATGATGATAGAAAATGTTCGCCGATGTGTGACAGATAATGATATTCAAGGGATTAAATTACATCTTTTGCATTTAATGACCAACACACGGATGCAACGAGATTATCATGAAGGACGCTTGCAGCTGCTTAGCCAAGATGAGTATGTTTCTATTGTTTGTGACCAATTAGAAATAATCCCTGAGCATATCGTCATTCATCGGATTACAGGCGATGCACCACGGGACATGCTAATTGGGCCCATGTGGAGCCTCAATAAATGGGAAGTGCTCAATGCGATTGAGCAAGAAATGAACCGTCGCGGCAGCGTTCAAGGGTGTAAAGCAAAGGAGCAACGATTTATATGTTAAGACCATTACAAATGGCACATGCTTTTTTAGAGGAAGTAGTGACTGATGAAGACATCGTCGTTGATGCCACTATGGGCAATGGGCACGACACGCTTTTCTTGGCACGATTGGCTAAAAAAGTCTATGCTTTTGATATTCAAGAGCAAGCCATTGAGCAAACCACCAAGCGCTTGGCAGAAGCTAAATTGGACAATGTTGAACTGTTTTTGACAGGTCACGAAAATGTGGATCAATACGTTGAAAGTATTAAAGCGGCTATTTTTAATCTAGGCTATCTTCCGTCCGCAGATAAGTCGGTGATTACGCAACCACATACAACGATACAGGCCTTAGAAAAATTATGTCAGCGTTTAGTAATTGGTGGTCGGATTGCAATCATGATTTATTATGGGCATGAAGGTGGTGATGTGGAGCGAGATGCAGTTTTAGACTTTGTCAGTCAATTGCCGCAGCAGGAATTTACTGTCGCCCTTTATAAAACAATCAACCAAATCAATCAGCCCCCCTTTTTAGTGATGATTGAGAAATTAAAAATGGCCTAAGTGGAGAGAAAAATGGATAAGCAATATCTACATGAAAAATTGAACTGCTTACGCAGTCAATATCTAGATTCAACCAATGGAGAAATCTTAGCAAAGCAAGTAAATGATGTGCAGATGAGCAAAAAAATGCTTCGGATTAAGAAAAAATTAGTCAATCTTGAAATGGAGCGCTGTCAAAAAATGATTGAGCATCGCGATTTATCGAAAATTGAGCAAAAAATCTCCGAGCAGAAGATGCTTTTTGAAAAATGCTGTAAACAAAAATAAAGGAGGAAAATGTGGATTTACTCCTTTATATTATTATCTTTTTATCTGTTCTGATTGTTTCAAATGCCACCAACAAGCTATTTCCAAGCTTGCCGACGCCACTCATACAAATTCTATTAGGGATTGGCTTGGGATTTTTCATTCCAGTTGGAACGTTTCATTTAGAAACGGGGCTGTTTCTAGCTTTAATCATTGGGCCGCTACTGTTTCGAGAAGCAGAAGAAAGCGATATTACCAGTATTCTTAAGCACTGGAAGATTGTTGTTTATCTGATTTTTCCAGTTATTTTTCTATCAACTCTGAGTCTTGGCTTTTTGTCACATTGGCTATGGGTCTCCCTTCCTCTTGCAGCTTGTATCGCGGTTGGAGCCGCCTTGGGTCCGACTGATTTAGTGGCTTTTGCGTCCTTATCTGAGCGCTTTACCTTTCCAAAACGTGTAGAAAATATTTTGAAAGGGGAGGGCTTGCTAAATGATGCGAGTGGTTTAGTTGCCTTTCAATTTGCCCTGACGGCTTGGACAACAGGGAAATTTTCAGCTCAGGAAGCCAGCACCTCACTTATCCTTTCAATCATTGGCGGTTTTATTGTGGGTGGTCTAACTGCTTTTTTAAATCGTCAGTTGCAAAAGCTGCTGTATACGGTGCGAGCCTCAGACACAGCAGGAGAGTTGTTGTTAGAATTAAGTTTACCGTTGCTGACATTCTTTTTAGCCGAAGAACTCCATGTATCAGGGATTATTGCAGTTGTCGTGGCAGGGATTTTTAAGGCTAGTCGTTTTAAAAGGATTACTTTATTAGAGGCTCAAGTTGATACCGTGACAGATACGATTTGGCAAACTGTCACATTTATGCTGAATGGAGCGGTCTTTGTCATTTTAGGAATTGAGTTGGAAACGATAGCTGAACCCATTTTGAAAAGTCCGGTTTATGATAATCTCTGGCTCCTTCTGACGATTCTTTTGCTGACGATTGTGCTATTTGTCATTCGTTTTGTCATGATTTATGGCTTTTATTTCTGGAGAAGTCTACGTTTGAAAAAGAAAATGTCGAAATATTGGAGAGACATTGCTCTGTTAACTTTTTCAGGCGTAAAAGGAACCGTATCCATTGCAACCATTCTCTTGATTCCAACAGCTTTAGAGCAGGAATATCCTCTTTTGCTTTTCTTGGTGGCTGGAGTTACATTGCTTAGTTTTTTGACAGGACTGGTAGTGTTGCCTCGTTTATCAGAAAATAAGGAAGAATCATCAGACTACCTCATGTATATTGCTATTTTAAATGACGTTGTCCAAGAATTAGAAGAAGATTTGAAGCATACCAAAGTCAAAGCTCCGCTTTATGCGGCTATTGATAATTATCATGGACGAATCGAGCATCTTATTCTGGAGCAAGAAGGCAAATCTGTTCAAAAAGATTTGACAGATTTACAATTGCTGATGCTGAGTATTGAAAGTGACGGTTTGGAACAAGCCTACGAAGAAAGAAAAATGAGTAACCGTGCCTATTCCATTTACCAACGTTATTTATGGAATATGGAGCAAAGAATCAACCGCAATCTTGCTTCGCGCTTCACTTATTTTTTGATTAGCTTTTTCAGAATGACTCGCTTATTGCTACATGAGATTGTTACGTTTGGCTCTACTTTCCGTAATTGGCTCAATCAAGATAGAGCAAAGCCTAGTAAGGCTGAAAGAGAAGAGATTGCCGAACTGTATCTAGCCAATACAGAAGTGATTATCGGCAGTTTAGAAAATCTGAAGGGCGTTTATAATACTGCGCTTATCAATTTCTTGCAAGATTCGCGTATCCGTGAGACAGCAATTATTGAAAGCGGTGCTTTTATTGAGCGGGTTATCACGCGTATCAAACCGAATAATATCAAGGAAATGCTACGAGGTTATTATTTGGAGCGGAAGATTATTTTTGAATATGAACACGAAAAGCTGATTTCAGCTAGTTATGCAAAATTTCTCCGTCAAAATGTCAATAATTTAGAAAACTATTCTCTCAAAGAAACCGCCAATACATTACCATACGACATGATGAACTATGTCAGACAGAAATAAAACGGGAGTGGATTGAGCACTTAGTTGCGAATTCACTCTTTTTTAAACAAAAAAATAAGCCCGTCAAGGCTTATTTAGTTGGGATGGATATTTCAATGAGGTTTGCTGAATAGAGTGTCTTAATTCGAGAGGCATCAATCGATTTTGTATCAATTTTTCGTTTCAGAAAAAATTCTCGAATTTTTTCAACTTCTTGTTCGCGAATGGCGCGGTGTTTATTTGAAATCAGAATTTCATAATGAAAAGGTGCTTGCGTAAAGACGACGTCTGTATTTCCAGCGGAAAAAGTCTCAACTAGTGTAGCATCTGTACTTTCTAATTGACTTTGTACAAGGCGTGCATGGCTGTTTGTCGTGTTAATAAGCTTCATCTGACTTCCTCCTATACTCTATTCCTATTATAGCACTTTTTAATAAAAAATGTGAACAATTTCTCATACTTTATGATTCTTTTTCCACATTTCAATTCCCCATTTATGACTGCCACGTTTTAATTTGGAAATAGCTTCTTCGATTGGAAACCAGGCGAGCTGATTAAAATCTTCTAAAGGTGCATGCGATTGCTTATATTGGCTTACTTCATAAATGTAAGCAGGGTTATAAAAATAGGTATCGCGGTGGCGAGAATAAAAATATTCATCTGCTTGTCCGTAATATTGACCGATTTGAGCAGTAAAACCAAGCTCTTCAATCAGTTCACGTTTTAAGGCAGTTAAGCGATCCTCATCTTGCTCAATCTCGCCTCCGGGCAAGAACCAAGCGCCGTTGGGGGCTTGCACTAAAATTATCTTTTCTTGCTTTTCATCTGGAATAACTGCATAAACGCCATAGCGATTCACATATTGAACGTCTTCTTGCTTTTCTCCAAAAGTTGCGACTGTCATATCGTTTCCACTCTTTCTTATATGCTACTAATATCATAATGCAGAAATCAAGTGCTGTCAAGGCTTTCAAGCATTTTAAGGTTCAAATTTGAAAATATCTGCTGTATATAAATTGAGCACTTTTTCAAAGAGAAGACGGAAAAGAATGGCAACGACTGTTGGGATGACAAGCCAAGCTAAGATTGCCAGTCCCATGGGAAGTCCGCCTGTAACAGAAGCGAAGAGTCCAGTCAGACCAACTAATCCAAAACCTGCTGATGCAGGCGTCCCGGTAATGGTGAAGAGCGGAACCAACAGACCAGTAGCAGCAGAGGTTGCGACAATAGGAACATAAGAGATTGGGTGCTCAAAGACATTGGTCATCATCATTTTCATTGAACCAAGGGCGACAGCAGCAGTTACACCAGGTTTATTGACGAAGAATGAATGAACAACAAGTACGATACAAGTTGTTCCGACCCCCATAGCAGAAGCACCGGCAGCGAGTCCATTTAGTCCAATGGCAAGACCGATTGCAACAGTTGAGATTGGAGCCACGATTAAGATAGCAAAAGTAACACAGATGAGAACACTCATTAGGTAAGGCTGAAGATCCGTAAAGTAGATGATTCCTTGCCCGATTAAGCTAGAAATCATTTTGACATAAGGAAGTGTGAATAGCCCCACAGTCGCAAGAAGCGATCCAACGATTGGAAGAAGAACAAAATTAAAGGATTCAAATTTTCCTTCTAGCCAGAGCAATACGAGGACGCTGAGGGTACAAATTAGCATGACATTGATAATGTCCCCTGTACCAGTCGTGTAGAATCCAGTAACCATTTTGTTTGCAGTTGCGGTAATTTCAGCAGGGGCTTTTTGCTTTTGGAGATATCCTAATAACTCTGTAGCACCCGCTAATTTACTAGAAGCACCAGAGCTAACAAAAGCAATGGCTGTCAGAAGCGCAGCTTTCATTCCTTTGAAATTAAATTCCAAGGCAACCAGCGTTCCAATTACGGCAGATAAAGTGGCTTGGAAAAGAACGTTAGCCACATTCCAAGTTGCAAAGAAAGCATTATTTTTGAAAAAGTCTAAAGAGAAAATAATGGCAAAGATACAGTTAGGCAGCAAGGCTACGATAACACCAATTGCGGTTCCGTTTAGAACTTTATGCAAAAATGATTTAGGGGTAAGTGATGCGGTTGTGTTTTCTTTTGTCATAAAAAACTCCTTTATTTTTGAAAAATAAAATCCGCCCTATCCGAAATGAGAATAAGGCGGAGTCATGTAAAAATGGAGATGATTATCCCATTTTAAAACGGTAGCTACGCCTTGATAAGATACTATAAATAATGATAATAATAGCTATCATCAACATAACGTAACCCCTTTTTATTTTTCTTGTTGTCTATTATAACATCTTATTCCAAAAAAACAATAGAAAAATTGAAATTTTCTGATTATTTTGAAAAAATAGAATATCCAGGCATAAAAATATGGGTAAATAGAAGAAAAATCTTCAAACAAATTTCACTATTATATAAAAGGTGACATCAGGTGACAAGTTTATTCTGTTATACTCATGATAGAAAAATGAAAGGAGCAAACAAATGAAATATGAATGGAGAAAATTAGATAAAAAACTTTATCAAGTTCCAAAAACTCCTGTGGTGATTGAACACCCTGTGCAGTCATTTATCATGTTAAATGGTCAAGGAAATCCAAATAAAGCTGACTTTTCAGAAAGGGTTTCTGCTCTTTATTCCCTCGCTTATGCGATTAAAATGGAGTATAAAAAAACTGCTCACCATCAGGAATTTACTGATTTTACCGTTTACCCTTTGGAAGGGATTTGGGAGCAAACAGAATCAGAGAAGACTTTGGTAAAAGACGACTTAGTTTATACGATTATGATTGCCCAGCCAGAGTTTATTACAAATGAAATAGTTGAAACAGCTCTCGCAAAAGTAAAAGTGAAAAAACAAAATCCGTTTTATAATGAGATTCGCTTTGAACGAATAAGTGAAGGAAGCAGCGTTGCAATGCTTCATGTAGGACCATTTGACGATGAGCCACAGACCTTCGCGAAAATGGATGCTTTCTGTCAAGAAAATGGGTTAAAACGCTGCACAGCATATCATCGTGAAATTTATTTGAACAATAAAAATCGCACCGCTCCAGAGAAACTAAAAACAATTTTGAGGTACAGTGTTCAGTAACTAAAAAGTCACTCCCTAGACTTCTAAGGAGTGACTTTCATGTTTAATTGGCTCTATAATTTCTGTAGTGGGTAAAACTACCGCAGAGGTTATGGAGCTATTTTTGTGTATACAAAAAGTCCCCTATGACCTATAATGAAAAGCGACGAAACTACTCATTAGAAAGACTCATATGGAACAACTCGATTTTATCACAAAACTCCTTGGAATTAAAGACCAAAATATCAAAATAGACAATCTTTTTGATGCCGGCACTCACAAAGAAATCCTGGCCCACCTTGACTATGATGCCCCTCCATGCCCTGCCTGCAAGGGACAGATGGCCAAATACGACTTCCAGAAACCTTCTAAAATCCCTTATCTGGAGACAGCAGGATACAAAACTCTTATCCGACTCAAAAAGCGGCGCTTTCGCTGTAAGAACTGTGGAAAAATGGCTGTCGCCGAAACCTCCCTCGTCCAGAAAAATCACCAGATTGCCGTCGCAGTCAAACAGAAAATCGCTCAATTATTAGTTGAGAAGCAAGCCATGACTGATATTGCCCACAGGCTCTCAATTTCGACCTCAACCGTCATTCGCAAGCTCAAGGAATTCAAATTTGAAACGAACTGGCAGAGACTGCCAGAGATCATGAGCTGGGATGAGTATAGCTTCAAGAAAGGGAAGATGAGCTTTATCGCTCAGGATTTTAATACCAATGAGGTCCTAGCCATCCTGGACGGCAGAACCCAAGCGGTCATTCGAAATCATTTTCTACGCTATCCTAGACAGGTTCGTAGGAGGGTTAAAGTGATGACCATGGACATGTTCAGTCCTTACTATCAGCTGACCAAGCAGCTTTTTCCGCATGCCCAAATCGTTCTGGATCGTTTCCACATTATCCAGCACCTCAGCCGAGCTATGAACCGTGTCCGCATCCAAATCATGAACCAATTCGACCGAAAATCTCAGGAATACCGAGCCCTCAAACGCTATTGGAAACTCATCCAACAGGACAGCCGCAAGCTCAGCTATAAGCGTTTTTACAGACCAGCTTTTCGGGCGCATTTAACCAATCAAGAGATTCTCCATCAGCTACTCAGCTATTCGGACCAACTTCGACAGCACTATGAGCTTTACCAGCTTCTGCTCTTTCACTTTCAGGAAAAGCAAGCTGATTATTTCTTTGACCTGATTGAGGAGAATCTTCCCGCTGTTCACCCAATTTTTCAGACAGTCTTTCGCACCTTTTTGAAGGACACAGACAAGATTCTCAACGCCTTGGAACTACCCTACTCCAACGCCAAGCTGGAAGCGACTAACAATCTCATCAAGGTCATCAAGCGAAACGCTTTTGGATTCAGGAGCTTTGACAACTTTAAGAAACGCATTCTCATCGCTTTGAACATCAAAAGAGAGAGAACGAATCTCGTCCTCTCGCGATGGTAGCTGACATCGACCCACTACAGTTGACAAAGAGCCGTTTAATTAGCATTGTCATCTGCTGGTGTTTGGATTTCTTTGCCGGCTTCGTTTTCAGCTTTTTTAGCTGATTTGATGACAATCTTGCCGTTGCTTGTCATGACAGCCTTGAGTTCTTTTTCACTTGGGTGTTCAAGGTAGTAATCAGTAATGGCGTCTTCGATGTGATCTTGGATTGTCCGACGGAGCGGACGAGCTCCCATTTTCGGATCGTAACCCAAATTAACTAATTTTTCTTTGACTTTGTCTGTCACGTCGAGGTGAATGTCATTTGTTGCAAGCCGTTCATTGACATCTTCAAGCATCAAGTCTACGATTTTTAGGAGATTTTCCTTATCAAGGGACTTGAATTCGATAATACCGTCAAAGCGGTTCATAAATTCTGGACTGAAGAAGTTGCCTAATTCACCGAGAACAGAGTTAGTCCGTCCTTCACGCGCTGCTCCAAAGCCAACATTTGCTTCGACTTTGCCAGTACCAGCGTTTGAAGTCATAATGATAATCGTATCTTTAAAGCTAACTGTGCGCCCTTGTCCGTCTGTCAGACGTCCGTCATCAAGAACTTGCAGGAACATGTGCATGACATCTGGGTGCGCTTTTTCTACTTCGTCAAGTAAAATGAGAGAGTAAGGATTGCGGCGTACGCGCTCTGTCAATTGTCCGGCTTCTTCGTAGCCAACATAGCCTGGAGGTGCTCCAACGAGTTTGGCTACGCTGTGTTTTTCCATATACTCAGACATATCAAAGCGAATCATGCTGTCAGATGAACCAAAGAGCTCAATCGCTAATTGTTTAGAAAGTTCTGTTTTACCGACACCGGTTGGTCCGACAAAGAGGAAGGAACCAATTGGTCGATTAGGAGAGCCAAGCCCGACACGATTACGGCGAATAGCTTTGGCAATTTTATCAACGGCATCATCTTGACCGATGACATGAGCTTTCAAATCATCAGCTAGACTAATTAGTTGCGATTGTTCCTTTTCTTTTAGGTCACCAACTGGGATATTTGTTTTTTGCTCAATGATATGCTCAATGGTTTTTTCACTGATAATAGGTGTATCTTGGTCTGCCATTTTATTTTGCTGCATTTCTTTGTATTTGGCAATTTGGTCACGGAAATAGGCAGCTTTTTCAAAATCTTCATCACGAGTAGCTTGTGCCTTGAGATTTTCAGCTTCTACCAAGCGTTGATCAATGACTTTTGGATCGACAAAGTTAAGTGTCAGATTCATTTTAGAACCTGCTTCGTCCAGCAAGTCAATAGCCTTATCTGGCAAGAAACGATCTTGGATATAACGATTGGATAAGACAGCTGCCGCTTCAATGGCATCATCTGTGTATTTGACGTGGTGATAGTCTTCGTATTTCTTTTGAATACCTTTGAGGATAGTGATCGTTTCTTCAACTGTTGGTTCATCAACTTTTACAGGCTGCATACGGCGTTCCAGTGCTGCATCTTTTTCGATAATGCGATACTCATTGAGAGTTGTGGCACCAACTAATTGAAGCTCACCGCGAGCAAGAGCGGGTTTTAAGATGTTGCCAGCATCCATATTGCCATCTCCAGCTGCACCAGCTCCAACGATTTCATGGATTTCATCAATGAATAAAATCACATCCTGACGAGAACGGATTTCTTCCATGAGTTTTTGCATTCGTTCTTCAAATTGACCACGGATACCAGTTCCTTGCACTAGGCTGACTACATCTAAACGGATGACTTCTTTTCCTTGGAGTTTGTGTGGAACATCACCGTCCACAATCTTCTGGGCCAAGCCTTCTACAACAGCTGTTTTACCGACACCGGGCTCTCCGATGAGGACAGGGTTGTTCTTCGTCCGACGGTTGAGAATTTCAATGACGCGGACGATTTCCTCATCACGACCGATGACAGGGTCAATTTCACCGCGCCGAGCAAATTCGGTTACATTGATACCAAATTCTTCTAGGAGGCCTTTAGGCTGTTGCGGAGCTTGCTGGCGTGCACCTCCACCTTGATTGGAACCGTAACCTCCATTGCCGTAACCGCCTCCAGATTGAGTCGGAGGGGTTTGTGGTTCTTGATGGTTTTGAAAATTCCCGAGATTACTAAAGAAGTCATCAAAAGGATCTAAGTTGTTTTGATTATTCATATTAGTCATTCCACGAAATAGAGCATTATTGGGGTCTGTTTTCATGATTTGATAACAATTTTGACAGAGGTCGACTTGGTGTTGTTTTCCATTCACATTTGTGTAAAGGTGAATGGTTGATTCATTTATTTTACAGTTTTGACAAAGCATACGCTACCTCTTTCTTTTAAAATTTGCTTGACGGAAATCAATTGGTCAACAATAGTCAAACTTCTTAGTTTTATTATATCAGTATTCTAAAACATTGCAAGAATAAAGTGTTAAAAGACAGATTTTTGTACTGAAGCGTTTCATTTTGTGTTAAATTTATCAAAAACAGGGCTTTTACTAGTATTTCATCTTTCATTTGTGGTAAAATAGTAACGTATAAATGAATAGGAGAAGGAAAATGGAATCACATTTAGTAAGAATTATCAATCGTTTAGATGCTATGACAAAAGATGGCGGCAATTTGAAACGTAATTTTGAACGTGACGGGGTTGTTGTAGCAGAAGTAGCTTATAGCTATGATGAAGAAAATGGCTCAGTATTCACTCTTCGCGATGTTGCAGCGCGTGAAACCTATACTTTTGATAGCATTGATTTGATTGCTATGGAAATTTATGAATTGTTGTATTAATTTGCTAGTCTCTAATAAGATATCCTCTAGGCACCTGCTTAGGGGTATTTATTTTGCAATAATTTTTGCCTATCTACCTTAGAATTGTCAGAAATTCTTAGAAAAAAGTGGTATACTAATGGTGATAGTAAGCATATTTCTTGACAAACAGAAAAGGAGATAGTATGGATTTATCTCGGATAACATTATTAACAGAATATGAAATTGTCGGAATCGATCTGGAGGAAGCGAGCGTCCGTCATTTAGCAGATTTAGGGATTAAGATAGGCAGTTTGATTCAAATCATTTCAAAAACAAATGATACAGCCATTCTCTTAGTTCGAGCTGCTAGGATTGCTTTGGACAAATCTATTTTGGAAAAGTTGGACGTTGTTCTGAAAGATAGCAATCGCTCAGCTCTTCCTTTATCTGAGTTAGCTGTTGGAGATGTGGCGTATATAGAAGCAATTCATGCAGAGGGTGCTTTAAAACGGAGGCTGATGGACATGGGCTTGACGAAAAATACAAAAGTTCAGTTGCAGAAGGTTGCACCATTAGGTGATCCACTAGAAATTAAGTTGAGAGGCTACGATTTGACATTGAGAAAGTCAGAAGCGAGTCTGGTTAGTGTTGTGAAAGGTGAAAAGGAAGCAAAAGGATGAAAGAATTAGTGCTTGCGGGAAATCCGAATAGTGGAAAGACTAGTTTATTTAACATTCTAACCGGTAGTAGCCAGCATGTGGGAAATTGGCCTGGGGTAACGGTTGAAAAGAAAAGTGGGTTATTTCGCAAAAATAAAGAAATCATTATCCAAGACCTACCGGGAATTTACTCCTTGTCTCCTTATACATCAGAGGAAATGGTCAGTAGAAATTATTTTTTAAGTGGTAACGCGGATGCTATTTTGGATGTGGTTGACGCGACCAATTTAGAGCGGAATCTGTACTTGAGTTTGCAATTGATTGAGACGGGGATTCCAGTTGTGCTGGCTTTAAATATGAGCGATGTCGTTGAAAAACAAGGGAAATGGATTGATACGACTAAATTAAGCTACCAACTGGGTGTGCCGGTCGTAGCGACCAGTGCTTTGAAAAAGACAGGGATTGACCAAGTCATGCAGCAGGCCATGCGAGTGATGAACCAGACAGAGGAGGAGGTTTATCCAGCTTACGACAATCATTTTGAAGCGGCTTTGTCAGAAATTATCCGTATTTTGGGGAATGCAGTACCTCAAAAACAAGCTCGTTTTTATGCCATTAAGCTTTTTGAACGCGATAAAGAATTATCTGAACAGCTGGCATTGTCTGATTTTCAAAAAACAGAGATTGAAGATGCGATTCGGATTACGGAAGAAATCTACACAGAAGACTCAGAGAGTATTGTTGTCAATGCGCGGTATGAGTTTATTGAGGTAGCCGTTAAAATGGCTCTGCAAGCTGATGTCAATCAATTGAGTTTGTCGGATAAGATTGACCGTATTGTGACCAATCGTTATTTAGCCTTGCCGATTTTTGCAGTTGTTATGTGGCTGGTCTATTTTCTCTCCATTCAAACGATTGGAACAATGGGAACCGATTGGACAAACGATGTCCTCTTTGGAGAATGGATTCCAAATGGTATTAAATCACTGCTAGAGCAATTAGCTGTAGCCGACTGGCTTCAATCTTTAATTATTGATGGGATTATCGCAGGCTGCGGAGCTGTGCTAGGCTTTGTGCCTCAGATTTTCGTCTTGTTTGTCTGCTTGGGCATCTTGGAAGACATCGGCTATATGAGCCGGATTGCTTTCGTCATGGATCGTCTATTTAGACGGTTTGGGTTGTCTGGAAAATCCTTTATCCCCATGTTGATTTCGACGGGATGTGGCGTTCCTGGTGTCATGGCGAGTAGAACCATTGAAAATGAACGTGACCGTAGGATTACGATTATGACAACAACCTTTATGCCTTGTTCTGCCAAATTACCAATTATTTCTTTGATTGCTGGAGCGTTCTTCCCTAATAATCCTTGGATTGCACCAAGCGCTTATTTTATCGGAATGGGAGCCATTGTCTTATCAGGGATTGCTTTGAAAAAGACAGCGAGTCTTGGTGGAGCAGTAGCGCCCTTTATCATGGAGTTGCCGAGTTACCACCTGCCACAAGTCAAGACGGTTTTGCGCTATGCTGGTCAAAAGGCTTTGAGCTTCATTAAGCGTGCTGGAACGATTATCTTTGTGACCAATATTTTCATTTGGTTTGCTAGTTCCTATAACTTTGGCTTGCAGGTAGTTGAAACGGAAGACAGTATCCTAGCGGCATTAGGAAAAGGGCTGGCTTGGATCTTTAGCCCTCTTGGCTTTGGCAATTGGCGAGCAACGGTTGCGGCTATTACGGGCTTATTGGCTAAGGAAACGGTGATCTCGACTTTTGGAATCTTGTATAAAGTGACAGACGCGACAGAGACTACGAAAGAACTATGGAGCAATCTCCAACAGCATTATACGGCACTTTCCGCCTACTCATTCCTTATCTTTAATCTGCTCTGCGCTCCTTGTTTTGCAGCGATTGGTGCTATTCATCGGGAAATGGGCAATGCTAAATGGACGTGGATTGCTATTTCCTTCCAAACCCTACTGGCTTATAATGTCAGTCTTGTGATTTACCAATTCGGGCAAGTCTTGCTGTATGGAAAAGGAATTTCAGTTTGGAGTATTTTTGCACTTATCGTTATGGTAGCTGGTCTGTACTTCATCTTTAGAAAAACGCGCAAAGAAAAAGTAGAGGTTATCACTTTAGATAGTCTGGCACATCAAACAGTATAGGAGAAACTATGTCAACGATTATTGTATTTGTTATTATTTTATTTCTAGCAGGTGCAGCTATGCACCATATCATTAAGGGAAAAGGAAGTTGTGGCAATTGCGACTGCCAATGTGAAATCAAAGAAAAAATGAGACATAAATAAAGAGAAAACTAAAAATATGACAGAGGTTGTCAGGTCATTTGTTGTATGATTTATTAAAAAAGGAGAACATAACATGGTAAGACCTACTAGCAAGACTGAGTTGATCAGTGCAGCGACGCAGCAATATGCAAAGCTGCAGTCATTGATTTCCCAATTAACAGAAGAAGAGTTAAAGACTCCATTTGATTTTTCAAAAGATGAAAAAAAGAAAGAGGCGCATTGGAAGAGGGATAAAAACCTCAGAGATGTTCTCATTCATCTTTATGAGTGGCAGCAATTGCTTTTGGATTGGGTGCATTCCAATCGAAATGGTGTCGAAAAATCGTTTTTGCCAGCACCTTATAATTGGAGAAGCTATGGTGAGATGAATGTGGCATTTTGGCAAAAACATCAACAGACACCGCTAGAAAAAGCAATCAAGTTGCTTCATCAATCACAGGAAAAAGTGCTAACCCTGGCTGAAACCTTTACAAATGAAGAGCTGTTTTCAAAGAGCGTTTATAAATGGGTTGGTGGGAGTACCCTTGGCTCCTACTTTGTCAGCTGCACATCGAGTCACTACGACTGGGTCATGAAGAAGCTGAAAGCACATCAAAAGAACTGTAAAAATCAGTAAACAATCAGTAGGACTGGCAGCAAAAAAGAGGGCAACAATAGGCAAGTGAGCCACATCCAATGTGCTTCATTTCGTCCGTCGGTCTGACGGAGTAAATCAAAAGAGTTTCACCTCGTCCGCCGGGCTGACAGAGCAAACCAAAATAGTTTCATCTCATCCGCCGAGCTGATGGATTAAACTAGAAGTCGTTCAACTCGTCCTCCGAGCTGACGGAGCCAATCAAAACAGTTTCATCCTGTCTGCCGGGTTGATGGAGCAAACCAAAAGTAGTTCATTTCGTCCGCCGGGTCGACGTGGTAAACTAAAAGTCATTTATCTTTTCGACTGGGTCGACAGAGCCAATCCAAAGCGGTTCATTTTATCGACCAAGTCGACAAAGAGAACCTCACGTCATTTCATCCGAGAGTCAGTCCAGCTGTCTATAAAATAAATCGGTCCGTCAGCTAAGTTGACGGACCGATTTTGTCTGAACTCATTGATCTCTTATTTGCTGTTATCTCCCATTAGCAAGTCTTTTGGTTGCTTACTAAGGAGCGTGATTGAAGCAATGAGGACGGAAACAATGATAATGGCAAGTCCAAAGATGACCACCTTGGTCATATCATCAGGAGATACATGTACATTGAGGCTAGTGAGGGTCTTGTTAAAGCCATCCACTTCAGCCCCGCCTCCAAGATTGGCGCTCTTACCTTCTCGAGCTAGTTTTTCAGCAATACCACTGGTAACTTGTTTTAAAATGCTATTTCCCATCACCTTGCTGACAGCACTACCTGCAAAGTAAGCACCAATGAAGCTAAAGACGCTGACAGATAGTACTTCGGTCATAAATTGGAAGAAAATCTTTGTTTTGCTAATTCCCATTGAAAGCATGATTCCCATTTCTTTTCTACGACCATTGATCCATAAGAACAAGACTAGCGTAAGAACAATCGCTCCAAAGATTAGAGTTCCGATTAAGAGGTTTCCAGTAACGCCGTAAATACCGTTAATAGAAGATTGAAGTGCTGGGAAGTTGCTTGTACTCTTAACAAGGGTGTAGGCTTCCCAATCAATAGATGATATTTCTTTTACTTTCGCCATCACTTTATCAATATCTTGGCTACCATTTACAAAGAAAGTAGCATCTTGATAAATAGCGTTTTTATCTGTTGAACCTTGTAAAGTTTTAGTCGTTTCTAAGTCTGTGATAAAGGTATTTTCATACAATTCTTGAGGACTAGAAACGCCTCCTTTATTTTTCCCGTCAAAAATTCCGATAACTGTCACTTTAGTCGTTTTATTAGCTTTGCGAACGTTATCATAGTCATAAGTATTCGATTTTATATTAATCGTATCGCCGACTTTAAGTTTGTTCTTTTCTGCAAAATCTTTATGAATTAAAGCAACATTTTTGTCATTTTTGTTGATATGTCTACCTTCAACTAGTTTGAAGGTTTCTGCGGTAAATTTATCATCTTTAGATGAATCGTTGATACCTGTTGCCATAACGGAACGGCCGAATTTTTGTTTTCTATCTTCGCTTTCAAAGTCGGTTTCTCCAGATTTAACCAACTGGTGATCAATTAAGTCAGCGACAACATTCATTCGCTTGATATAACCAGAGATACCTTTAACTTTTTCCACAGCTTCGATATTTTCGCCTTTAAGATTTCCTGCTCCGCGAGGGGTACCTTGGTTCACTTCGCGGTTAATTTGCATTGAGAAACTGCTAGTGATATTTTTGAAAGTCTCTTTTGAAGCGGCGTCTGTTGCATTTTTAACAGCAATACTGCCAAGTGTTAAAGTAGAGATGGCTAACAGGATTAAAAAGATAATCAGTGTTTTTATTTTTTTGCGCCATACATAGGCAAGAGCGTTCTTTATCGTTAACATATAATTTCTTCTCCTTGGAGGTCTTATTTATAATTCTTAGTGACTTCGACTAAGTTCTTATTGCTTAACTCTAAGACGACGTCTGCTTTATTAGCTAACTCTTTGCTGTGTGTCACCACAATCACACATTTATTTTTTTGTTTAGCTGATTTAATTAGGACTTCAATGATGTCCATGGCAGTACCTTCATCTAAGTTCCCAGTTGGTTCATCTGCTAAGATAATTGGTGCTGTAGATGCAAGAGCGCGTGCAATAGCTACCCGTTGCTGCTGGCCACCTGATAATCGTAATACGTTACGATGGATTTCTTTTTCGTTGAGTCCAAGTTGTAGTAAGCTATCTTTATTTGCTTGAGAATTTACGAGTCGAACATTCTCCATCGGAGTTAAGTAATCGATTAAATTATAATTTTGGAAAACCAGGGAGATTTGTTTCCGTCTGTGATGGTTATAGCCTTTTTGAGCGATGTCTTGATCTTCAAAGAGGATTTTTCCTTTTGTAGGAGTATCAAGTCCTGCAAGAAGGGAAAGCAAGGTTGATTTACCTGCACCAGATTTCCCTATAATAGCATAAAATTTTCCTTCTTCAAATGAAGCTGTGATTTGATTCAATACATTTTCTTGTAGGCTATTGTATTGGTAACTAACTGAATCCATTTTTAAAATTGTCATGTTTTGTCTCCTTAACTTATATCGGTTAAAATATCTTTTGGTTTTTTATGTAGGATAATAGAAGATGAACCTACTACTGCAAGTAAAATAATGATGAGCAGTATTCCATAAGTCATCAGAATAGTAGAGGTATGTAAGTGTGGAACGATATTTTCAAAAATAGCGGATGAGCTATCTTGTTGTTGACCGCCTTTTATAAACCCTTTGAATACCATAGTGGAAATATAAGAGCCACTAATAGAAGCTAGTGCCATACTAAATACTGATATGATAACCAGTTCTAGTATGAATTGAGAGATAATCATCGCTTTTGAAATACCGAGAGATAATAGTACTCCGATTTCATAAATTCTTTCTCTCAACCAGAACATGAGAATCAAGGAAAGAACGATGATACTTCCAATAATGATACTGAAAGTTAAAACATTAATAATCTGTTTGAAACTGGTAACAGAAGAAGAAACTGCTTCAAAAGCCTTAGAATTTTTAACAAGATCCGTTTGCTTCCAATCAATTTTTGACTTTTTGACTGTATTAATGACTTTATCAATTTGATTTGGATTTGATACGAAATAAACGGCTGCAGATAATTTATAATCAGCTGGTTTGTAGCCTTGTAAGTGTTGGCTCGATTCATAGTCCATATAGACAGTATTTTCTGTCGCATCTGAGCTTAAACCTGTTTGTTTCTCTTCTTTTTTTCCGGAGAAGATACCAGCAATTTCAAACTCTACTTCATGGAGTTGTTTAGCATCCTCATCCTTTAAGGAGGCTCCCTTTAGTTTTAGTTTATCTCCAACTTTTAAATGGTTCTTTTTAGCTAATTTTTCATGGATGAGAATCTTGGATTTATCGCCTTTACGAATTGGCTTTCCTTGTTCAAGTTTGAAAACACCACTTGCAAAGGTTGTTTCTAGAGTAGAATCACTTGTTCCTAATGCAGCAACCAGATTGTTGAGGACAGGGTTTTGATTGTCTCTTGTAACACCTTGTTTTTTCTTAACAACAGTTTTATCTGTCAAACTTGCTAAAGCATCGTATTTGAAGTTGAATTTTGAAATTTCTTTATTCTCAAGTAATTTTTCTGCTGTTTTTAGTGAAAGTGGTCGTTCAAGTGTTTTACTAGTTATGGTAAAGCCGGTATTAGATGCGTCATAGATTTTCTTTTCGATATTATTAGTCGTTCCCATAATAGAAAAGCTACTAGTTAAGGCAGTTGAAATGAGAGTAAGTATCAGAAATACAAGAAGAGTTTTAACTCTTTTTCTACTGATGTAATTCAAAGCCTGCTTGGCTATTTGCATAATTTTCTTCCCTTCTATATATTTTTAAACTAAATCGGTACCGTGTTCTATATTAAAGCAGTTACCTTAAAATAGTTTTAAGGTTTAAGGTAATTTTAAGTTTTTTGGCTCCTTTTTTTCTGTTTTTTGTGTAAATTTTCATAAAATGGTAGAAAAAGGGGGAAAGACAAGGTTGGTTTCGCTCTATAACTTTCTATAAAAAAGTCTATAGGGCAAATGAATGAATTTCTGCTATAATAGAATGAAGAAAATAGAAATGAGAGTTATATGGCAAAAATAATTGACGGAAAAGCTTTGGCAGAAAAATTACAAGCACAATTAGCGGAGAAAGTTCGTAAACTAAAAGACCAAACAGGCTTGGTACCTGGACTTGTAGTGATTTTAGTGGGCCATAACCCAGCTAGTCAAATCTATGTGAGAAATAAAGAGCGGTCAGCTTTGGCTGCAGGACTGCGAAGTGAAGTGGTGCGTCTGCCAGAAACAACAACCCAAGAAGAGCTGCTGATTTTGATTGAAAAGTACAATCAAGATCCAGATTGGCATGGGATTTTAGTTCAATTGCCGCTGCCAAAGCATATTGATGAAGAAGCGGTGCTGTTAGCGATTGATCCCGATAAAGATGTGGATGGCTTTCATCCGATGAATATGGGACGCCTTTGGAGTGGTCATCCTGTCATGATTCCCTCCACACCTGCTGGCATTATGGAAATGTTTCATGAGTACGGTGTAGAATTAGAAGGTAAACGTGCGGTGGTCATTGGGCGGAGTAACATTGTCGGAAAGCCCATGGCACAGCTTTTACTTGCTAAAAATGCAACAGTAACTCTGACGCATTCACGAACACATCATTTATCAGAGATCACAAAAAAAGCTGATATTTTGGTTGTCGCCATTGGTCGTGGTCACTTTGTGACGAAAGATTTTGTCAAAGAAGGCGCGGTCGTGATTGATGTTGGCATGAACCGTGATGAAAATGGTAAATTGATTGGTGATGTGAAATTTGATGAAGTATCTGAAATCGCGAGTCTCATCACTCCTGTACCAAGAGGGGTTGGTCCGATGACCATTACCATGCTCATGGAGCAAACCTATCGAGCTTGCAAGCGGAGTTTGAAGAAATAGAATGCGACACGTCTATTTCTTTTATGGTAAAACAAAGGTAAACAAGGGTGTCACTTCTCTACTGGCATAGGTGAAGGGAGCAAACATGGAAGTAGTAGACTATACATTATTGAAAAAGATTATTCAGCCGCGTGCGCTCAATAGTCACAAGGGAGATTACGGTCGTTTGTTGTTGATTGGCGGGACGTATCCTTTTGGTGGAGCGATTATCATGGCAGCCTTAGCTGCAGTTCATAGCGGAGCTGGTCTAGTGATGGTTGCGACGGATAGAGAAAATATCGCAGCTGTTCACGCTCATTTACCAGAAGCTATGGCTTTTGATGTACAAGATAAAAAGCTATTGACCGAGCAAGTCCAAAAAGCAGATGTAGTATTGATTGGACCAGGTTTAGCTGAAAGTAAACTTGAAAAAGCCACTTTGCGGTTGATAGTGGAACTGGTCAGTAAACATCAAGTCTTCATCATGGACGGTGGGGCTATTTCCCTCTTTAGCAAAGAAGCTCTGCCATTTCCAAAAGCACAGACGATTTTTACCCCACATCAAAAAGAGTGGGAGCGGTTGAGCGGACTAAAGATAGCTGAGCAATCAGTTGAAAAAAGCCAAGAAGCTGTTAATTCCTTCCCTGCTGGAACTATCGTTGTTCAAAAGAAGCACGGAACGACTATTTTCCAAAGTGGAAATGGGAACCATTTTCAACTGACTATTGGTGGCCCTTATCAAGCAACGGGCGGCATGGGAGATACTCTGGCAGGGATGGTTGCGGGCTTTTCGGGACAGTTCAAGAGTAGTTCTTTACTGGAACGTGTAGCAGCAGCAGTCTATCTCCATTCAGCCATTGCAGAGGAATTAAGCAAAGAAAACTATGTAGTCTTGCCAACGGAAATCAGCAAAGAAATCCCTAAGTGGATGAGGAGACTATGTCAGTCATAATGAAATTTATAAAAAAATATCTTGTCTTTAAAGTGGCTGCGTGGTAACATAAAAAGAAAGGAGGGAGGTTAATTATGAAAGCGACAATGAAAGATGTAGCTGAGCTTGCTGGAGTGGGAGTCGGAACAGTTTCACGCGTCGTGAACGGTTATCGAGTGAAAGATTCTACCTACCAAAAGGTTCAAGATGCTATTCAAACGTTGGATTATACTCCAGATGAATATGCTAGAGGTCTAAAAACGAATCGAAGTAATATTGTTGCTTTAATTATTCCAACGATTTGGCATCCTTTTTTCTCTGAGTTTGCTTATCATGTCGAAAAGGAATTGTTGAAAAATCATTATAAATTATTTATTTGTAATGCAGATGGGGACGCAGCTAATGAAATTGAGTACATTGAGATGCTGGAAAAAAATAAAGTAGACGGTATTATCGGGATTACTTACTCAGATATTGATCGTTACATTTCTTCTAGCCTTCCCTTTGTCAGTTTTGATCGTCATTTCTCAGAAAATGTATGTTATGTGACTTCAGAAAATTATATTGGTGGACAGATTGCAGCAAAAGAACTATTGGGACATGGAGCTAAACAATTAGCATATATAGGTGGAACTAATATTCATGAAAATGAAACGACGCAACGGAAAAAGGGGTTCTATGCAGAAGCAAGAGCACAAGGGTATTCAGTTTTGAAATTGGACATGCCAGAACCACTGTTTAAACCCGAGCAGCAAATTGAAAATTTTTTAGTAGCGCATCCGCAGATTGACGGCATTTTTACAGTCAATGATTTTATGGCACTAGATGTCATGAAAGTAATGGAAAAATTGGGGAAAGTTGCTCCCCAGGATTATCAGATTATTGGTTTTGACGGTTTGCGTAATGCAGCAGACCAGACCTACCTACTCTCAACAATTGCGCAATCGTTGGATTTAATAGCACAAGCTGCGGTTAATTTATTGCTTCGCTTGATTGCGAAAGAAAAGGTTACTGAGTCAAGAATTACGATTCCAGTTCATTTTGAAGAGGGTAGTACAACAAAAAAAGTGATTTGATAAAAATTTCATAAAAAGTATTGACTTTTTATGAAAGCGCTGTTATAATAAAATCATAAAATTTGAAACGTTTCAAAAATCATAAAAAGGTCCAATGACCTTTCTGTTTAGCAGAAGTTTTGAAACGTTTCCAAAAAAAGGAGAAGCATATGCGTAAAGGTATTGTTCTATCAATGGTTACAGCTTTGTCAATCGGAGTGTTAGCTGGCTGTAGCGGAGGCTCTAATAAGAACTCTAAAGGGACATCGAACGATGTGAAGGTTTGGGTTCAATTTTCCGACGAGACTGCTGAAGGAAAAGCTTGGGAAAAAGTTGTTCAAAACTTCAACAAGAAATATAAAGGAGAGTATAAAGTCACGACAGAGTATATTCCTCGTAGTGGAAGTGGAGGCGGATACGAAGATAAGGTTAATGCCGCTATTTCAACAAACAGTCTTCCTGATGTGATTACACTTGATGGTCCCAATACAGCAGCTTATGCAAAATCAAAAGTTATTGCGCCATTAGATGAGTATCTAAAAGACAATAATATGGATGATGTTCTTGACAGTATTAAACAACAAGGAACTTACAATGGGAAATTTTATGCATTTGGCTATTCAGAATCAAATGTTGGTGTTTATTACAATAAGAAAATGTTCAAAGAAGCTGGTATAGATGAAGCAAGTCTACCAACTTTGAAAAAACCATGGACATGGGATGAATTTAAAGCAATTAGTCAAAAGTTGAAAGATCACTTTAAAGAAGCTGCAATTGACTTCCGTCTTAACTCCAACGACGAAATGTTGCCATATGCTTATATGCCTCTTATCTGGTCAAATGGTGGTACAGTTGTCAATAAAAATGGAACAAAAGCTGAAGGCTATTTCAATGCTAAAGAAAGCGTAGAAGCGGTTCAATTCATTCAAGACCTTGTTAAGCAAGGATATACGACAGTTAGTCCAGTTGAAAAAGGATTTGAAACAGGAAAATATCCAATGGTTTTGAGTGGATCATGGACAATTGCTGATTTACAAACCAACTATAAAGATATTGATTTTGGAATCTTGCCTTATCCTGTTTCTAATAAGACAAAGAAACTTGTCTCTCCTTCAGGAAGTTGGCAATTAGCAGTTACTACAAAATCTAATAAAAAAGCGGCTGCAGCTGAGTTTGTTAAATTTGCAACCAATACAGAATCAAGTGAAATCCTAAGTTTGGGAAATAGCGTTTTGCCAATTCGTAAATCAACTATCAAGAATATGCAAAACAAGGTATCTGAACCGATGAAATTCTTGATGGAACAAAATGCAACAACAGCTCATGCACGTCCAGTTGTTGTAGCTTACCCACAAGTGTCTCGTGCCTTCCAACAAGCTATGCAAGATATTAGTTATTATAAGGAAAACCCAAGTGTTCAAAAAGTACTGGATTCACGTGCAAAAGAAATGCAAACAGCAATTGATGATGCCTTGAACAAATAGAAATCATTCAATCTATGAGATGAGGCAAAAGCCTAAAAATAGGTTATGCTTCATCTCTGTTTTTATTTCAAAAAGAAGGAGATTGTCATGGCTCAAAAGAAGCGTCAGAAATTAAAAGAAAATTTATTGGGTTACGGTTTTTTATCACCTGCACTGATCCTTTTGCTGATTTTCTTAGTCATTCCGGTTGGAATGGTAATTTATTATGCCTTTACTGATTATTATTTATTAACACCGGACGAGCGTAAATTTGTTGGATTAGCTAATTTCGTTCGTTTGGCTAAAGATCCGACCTTTCTAAAAAGTGTCTTAAATACAGCGCAATTTGTTGTTTGGATTATTCCGGTTCAGCTAGGTGCGGCTCTTGGAATGGCTTTGATTGTCAATAAAAAGCGGAAAGGAAATATGTTTTTTAAAGTTGCATTTTTTGCTCCGGTTGTTATGTCTTTGGTTGTCATTTCAATTTTGTGGTTGTATTTGCTTAATCCAAATAATGGTTTATTAAATGCTTTATTAAATAAAATCGGCATTGCTTCTCAGCCATTTTTAAGAAGTCCTAAGCAAGCGATGTATGCGATTGTGTTTGTCTCAGCTTGGCAAGGTGCAGGCTATCAAATGTTACTTTTTCTTAGCGGAATGCAAAATATTCCTCAAGATGTCTATGAAGCTGCAGAGTTGGATGGTATCACAAAGTGGCAACAATTTCGTTATATCACCATGCCGCTTTTAAAGCCAACGGCCTTGTTTGTATTGCTGACAACCTTAATTTCAGCTTTCAAATTGATTGTACAGCCAATGGTTATGACGCAAGGTGGTCCGATGAACTCTACGATTACCATGGTTTACTACATTTACCAACAAGGTTTCACTGACCGTTTAGTAGGTTATTCTAGCTCTATTGCCCTAGTGTTTACAACTTTGATTGGTATGATTAGTCTTGTGCAAAGACGTGTCTTAAAGGAGGATGAATGATATGAAACGAAAAAGAATAAAACCAAGTACTATTCTGGAATACATCCTCTTGCTTTTGTTAGCAGCACTCTTTCTCTTTCCAATGATTTGGATGGTTGTGTCTTCCATGAAGCCAGAGGCAGATGTTTATAAAAATTTAACTGGTTGGCAGGCCTTTTTACCTAGTCTGAATCCAGCCAATTGGTTTAAACCATACCAAGAAGTATTGGCACGGTTCAGTATTTTAACCTATCTAGCAAATAGCTTGTTTTACGCTGGAACATTTGCTCTTGGGTCAATCATTATTAATTCATTGGCAGGCTTTGCTTTTGCTAAAATTAACTTTTCAGGGAAAAAATATCTATTTGGTTTTCTTTTGGGGTTACTGATTATTCCAATGGAGACCATGCTGATTCCTCAATTTACAATTATCAATGCTCTTGGATTAGTCAATAATCGTTTAGCGGTTATTATTCCAGGTCTAGCAAGTGTTTTTAATATCTATCTTTTTAGAAATTTCTTTATTGCTATTCCAGAGGAGATTATTGAATCTGCCAGAATGGATGGGGCTAGTATTTTACGAATTTTCTTTCGGATTATGTTACCAATGTCAAAACCAGCAATTGCAACAGTAGGTGTCCTCTCTTTTATTTCTAGCTGGAATGACTATATTTGGCCTTTGATGGTGTTAACAGATTCTTCAAAATTTTCCATGCAAGTCGCCATTACCACAATTAATACGACACAGCCTGTTTATATCAATCAAGTAATGGCTGTGCTAACCATTTCAACTATTCCACTGATTTTGGTTTATATCGTTGCTCAAAAATATATAATCCAAGGTTTGGGTGGTTCAGGTACAGGGATTAAGTAGGTGAGGTATGAAAGAAAAAATAAAAAAAGCAAACGAATATATAGCTAACCACCATCATCAAGTAGTGGAACGATATAGAGGGAGATTTCATCTATTGCCACCAATTGGCTGGATGAATGATCCTAATGGTTTTGTCTATTTCAAAGGGGAATATCATCTCTTTTATCAATTTTACCCTTACGATAGTGTCTGGGGTCCCATGCATTGGGGACATGCAAAGTCAACGGATTTGCTCCATTGGGATGAACTACCGGTTGCCTTAGCACCAAGTGAAACCTACGATCAAAACGGTTGTTTTTCAGGGAGTGCGTTGGTTGTGGATGATAGACTGGTGCTTATCTATACAGGACATGTCGAAGATGGTGAGACACGGTTAGAAACGCAATGTATTGCGATATCTGAAGATGGTATTATCTTTGAGAAATACGATGGAAATCCTGTTATTTCACAAGAACATATTCAAGGAATTGCAGATACTGCAGATTTTCGAGATCCAAAAATATTCAAATATAGGAATGTCTACTATACCGTCGTAGCTTCTAAAACACCTGATTCACGAGGGCAAATTCTGTTATTTGAATCGGAGGATTATTTCAATTGGCACTTCAAATCCGTTCTTCTGGAAGGAAATCAGGAAGAAGGAATTATGTGGGAGTGTCCAGATTTGTTTGAATTAGACGGTAAATGGGTACTGATGATGTCGCCGATTGAAATGAAACGGCAGCAATATCAGTATTGGAATATCAATTCAACATTGGTCTTTATTGGAGAAGTAGATTGGGAAATTGGACGATTTAAAGTCGAACAGAAACACGAATTAGATGGTGGGTTGGACTTTTACGCTCCGCAGACCTGCGTGAATGATGCAGGAGAGCGCTATCTGGTTGCTTGGATGCAGATGTGGCATCGAACCATTCCTCCTCACGAACTGGGACATGGGTGGTCCGGTATGATGACCCTACCTCGTAAGCTTTCTATAAAAAATAATGGCTTGTATCAGGAAATCCCTCAAAGTTTATTTCAACAGTTGGATTTACAGGAAAAGATTGTTTTACAGGATGAGGAAGCTATTTTATACCTTGTGAACAGTGTAAAACAGCAGCAGTATATTCGGCTAAAACTAGAACGATTAGCTGAATTTGAACTTCAATATGCTAAAAACGAGAACAATCAGTTTATTAAAATTGCTTACTCTCAAGAAAATCAAGTATTGGAGCTCAGCCGTGTAGAAGTGGGATATGCGATTAAAGGCAAGGAAGAGCCCTATTCTGACACTCGCTATATGAAGTTGACATCATTGGAAGAGCCCTTCATATTGGAACTTGTCCGCGATACAAATTCTTTAGAGTTATTTGTCAATGGTCGAACCATGTCTATGACTTTTTATGAAAAAGAAATGGCTTCTAATTTGGTGCTGAGACGCAAAGAGAAGTCAATAAAGGGTTGTTTAGAATTATATAATATTTCTTAACTTTATGACCTTTATTTCACAAATTGCTCCTTATAAAATGACCCAATCGAAAAAACGATTGGGTTTTATTTATTAGCTAGGGCCTTATTGATAGCTATAAATTATTTTGGAAAAACTCAACTGTTTTTCTCCAAGAATCAATGCTATCTTGAAGCAATCTTTCCCAAGGAGTTTGATGATAACGATGATTTCCTTGATAAGCAACTGTTAACATATGCCCGCTATTAGGATAGATGGCTAAATCCGAGACATAATTTTGATTGACCTTTTTAAGAATATTTAAAGATGCTTGATAGGCTGGCCAAATTTCATCATTTGGAGATGCAATTAGTAAAATATCAGCTTGTATTTTTTCCACAGGGATGAGACTTTGCTGACTAAACCTATAAGCTTGCTTAAATAATTTTTGTTTTATCAACTTTGTTATGGAAAAGGCTGTGTAAGGCAGTTCGTTATGCTGATAAGTCCAAGAAGAATGATTTGAGTTTTTCCATCCATTTAAGCCTTCTAAGATAGCCATAGTTGGAGAATTTAATACTAAGCAGTCTATATCTGAAAATAGAGAAGCAGCTATTAAAGCAAATTCAGCACCTTTTGACCGACCATAAAGTCCTATTTTATCAGAAGCAATAAAATCTTTTTCTTTAAGAAAATCAATTGCCTCTTTAATGATTTCTAATGGAATTTTATTTAGATTTTGATGTAAACTATCTAAACCAAAGTAGGCAAGTGCTAAACATGCAAAACCATGATTTGATAATAGCTGAGCGATGTTTTGTGCTTTTTCAATTCTACCCTCGCTTCCACTAAGTACAATGATAGCAGGTATATTATTTTGATTCTTTTTACAGAAAAATCGACCAAATGCTTGATTAAATTTCACTTCTTGTTGAATGGAATTTGACTCCAAATAGTATCTTTTAAATTGAATTTTTGCTAGTATTTCCTCTTTTTGAAGTACTTGAATTTGTAAATGAAAGTCAGAAAATAAGGGAATATCTTTGATATTTTTAGACAGTTGTCTTTTTTTCTGACTTGTTGGTTGGAGATTGAAAAATAACCCCATTTCATTTATTCCCTTATAAGAACCAGAAATAGCAGGAGTTTTATTTAGAGAGATACTTCCTTTTGCATCGGTCAGAAAAGTAGCTTGAGACTGCCAAAGAGTATCAGGAGGCAAGGTTATTGATGCATTGATATTATAATAGTCCCGACTGCTCATTTGGACAATTGCTTCTTGGTAAGGATGTAAACCAGTAATGTTTATATTAAAAGGTGAATCAGCTAATTGATTTGGACTTTCTACAAAAATTTCTACTACCATTTTAACTCCTTTTTGTTAAGTCGCTTAACATATCGATAAAATAATTAATCTAACCATGGCAAAGTTTGCCATAATGTCTTTGTTTCTTCCATTAATTTTTCAAATGCGTGAATTGTTTCAGGCGGATAATGATTCAAAAGTTTTAATAGTTCTTGATCAAGATATTGCTGTTGCTCTTTATGAATTTTTAAAATTTTTTGACCTGTATCAGTTAGAACTAATTGATACCCGATTTTAGAGATAGGAGATGGCAACTTTTTAACAAGATGCTTTGTTTCTAATCTTCTTATCATCTGACTAATAGCAGAACGAGAAATATTTTGACGTTTAGAAAGTTCTATCATGGAAATTTTGTCATTTTTGCCAATTTCGACAATTGTATGAATTTCTGCCAATGTTAAATCTTTAAATTGCCTGATAAAATGTTGCTGCTTTTCTAATTGCAAATAAGCTTGTATAAACGATTGAAATGATTGATTGAAAGAATAAAGCTCTTTTCTGTCCATAAATTCCTCTTTGTTAAGTTGCTTAACATTATATCAAAAATTTTTTAGAAAAGTCAATAGTATAAGTTTGTCTTACAAAAATGTCACTTTTCTTTCTGAAAATGTAAGTTTATGTAATGGAAAGAATGGGAAATTTTCGGTAAGATTATGCTTGTTGAAAAAATGAAATGGAGAATTTATGATGTTACAATCTTTAAAGAAAGTATCGAATGCAACGAACTTGAAATTTTTAGCTATTTTTCTTATGTTTTTAGATCATATCCACGAAATGTTTAGTGCTTTTGGCGCTCCGATGTGGCTAACAATGCTCGGGCGCATCGTTTTTCCTCTTTTTATGTTTTTGGCAGCTGATAGTTTTTATTATACGCATAATCGAAAAGATTATTTGAAACGGTTGCTCTTTATGACATGGTTTATGATTATTGGGGACATGATTGTCAGTTACTTTTTCACTAATGGTCAAGTTGGGCTGGCGAATAATGCTTTTGGCGCCTTTTTTAGCGGGCATATCTATCTGTGCTTGGGATTTGATGGTTGATGGTATGAAAGAAAAGAAACTTTATTCATTCTGGAAAGGTTAGGGCCTTTTCTTTTGCCGATTCTTCTGGCTCTGCCGGTCTTGTTTCTATCGAGTTATCTAACGAGTGAGAATGTACCACCTCTTATGGTTCAGATTATTTCCTTTTTTATCATAGCTATTCCGAACATTCTCGTGGTTGAAGGAGGGTATATCATGGTTTACCTTGGTCTTCTCTTTTATATTTTCCGCAGACACCGCATAGCACAAATGGTGATATTAGCACTAGTCTCTTTATTTGTGTATCTGACAGATCCAATGTCTGTACAATGGATGATGGTTTTTGCGATTGTTCCAATGTATTTTTACAATGGTGAAAAGGGGCGTGGTATGAAGTTGTTTTTCTACATTTTCTATCCTGTGCATATCTATCTTTTGTATATTTTGGCAAGTTTGTTGAGCTAGGCTCTGCTTAAGATATGGGAAACTAGTCTTTCCTTTTTCGTTGAGGGCTGGAAATGATTTTTTATAGATTGTTTGGTATAATAAAATTTATGAATAAAGAAGTATTACAGGAAATGAAAGGAGAGGAATGTCTGAGTATTTATCCGTGTCAACCTTGACCAAATACTTAAAATTAAAGTTTGATAAAGATCCTTATTTAGAACGAGTTTATCTGACGGGGCAAGTTTCTAATTTTCGTAGGCGACCTAATCACCAATATTTCTCTCTCAAAGATGAAAAAGCAGTCATTCAGGCAACAATTTGGGGTGGTGTTTATAAGAAGTTAGGTTTTGACTTGGAAGAGGGTATGAAGATTAATGTCATCGGTCGTGTTCAACTCTATGAACCAAGTGGATCTTATTCTATTATCATTGAAAAAGCGGAGCCAGACGGTATCGGAGCTTTGGCGATTCAGTTTGAGCAGCTCAAGAAAAAGCTAGGCGAGGAAGGGCTTTTTGAGGAGCGCTTTAAGCAAGCTTTACCGCAATTTCCAAAGAAAATTGGAGTAGTGACCAGTCCTAGTGGTGCAGTGATTCGTGATATTATAACGACTGTCAGCCGTCGTTTTTCGGGAGTTGAGATAATTCTTTATCCGACGAAGGTGCAAGGCGAAGGAGCGTCTGCTGAAGTAGCTGAAAATATTCGTCGTGCTAATGAGCGAAATGATTTGGATGTCCTTATTATCGGTCGAGGTGGTGGCTCAATTGAAGATCTCTGGGCGTTTAATGAGGAAGTGGTTGTCCGTGCAATTTTTGAATCTCACATTCCGATTATTTCGAGTGTAGGGCATGAAACGGATACGACCTTGGCAGATTTTGTTGCGGATAGACGGGCTGCAACGCCGACTGCGGCTGCGGAATTAGCAACACCTGTAACAAAGTTGGATCTCCTAGCACACTTGCAGCAGCAACAAAATCGGTTAGCAGCCGCCATGTCTAATCGTCTTACTTACAATCGTGAGCGACTAGCTAAGCTGAGTCAGTCTGTCATTTTTCGACAACCAGAACGACTATATGATAGCTACCTGCAAAAATTAGATCAACTAAATTTACGGCTCAAGCAAAAAATTCGCGAATATTATAACGAGGAAGTGCAGCGAGTAAGGCTTTTACAACATCGTTTGGAGGCTCTAGCTCCCTTAAGGCAGGTTCAGATTTATCAAGAGCGTGTAGCTCAGTTGGAACGGCTTCTGCGCAGCAATATGGCAGTCGTTTATGATCATAAAGTGGCTGAAGTCAAGCGTCTGTCTGACGCTTTGCTCATGCTGGATACTAGCCGAATTGTGGCTCGGGGTTATGCTATTGTCAAAAAAGATGAACAGGTGTTAGAATCTATTGAGAAAGTCAATAAAAAAGATCAATTAACCATTTTGATGCGAGATGGTCAGATAGAAGTTGAGGTAAAAAATGTCGAAAGAAAAGAAATTTGAAGAAAATTTAGCAGATTTAGAAGTTATTGTACAGAAGTTAGAAAACGGGGATGTTCCTTTGGAAGAAGCGATTTCTGAGTTTCAAAAGGGGATGCAACTTTCAAAAGAATTGCAAAAAACATTGGATCAGGCAGAAAAAACGCTAGTAAAAGTTATGCAGGCTGATGGCACAGAAACGGAAATGGAATGAAACAAGACGAAAAATTAGCTAGAATTGGACAAACTATTGAAGGATTTTATGCTCAAAAAGTGGTATCCGCTGATTTGATAGAAGCAATCCTCTATTCTGTTAATGCAGGCGGTAAGCGAATTCGTCCTCTTTTGCTTTTGGAATTATTAGAAGGTCTAGGAATGGAACTGACAGAAGCACATTTCCAAGTGGCAGCAGCGCTTGAAATGATTCATACAGGTAGCTTGATTCATGATGATTTGCCGGCTATGGACGATGATGATTATCGTCGTGGTCGCTTGACCAGCCACAAGAAATTTGGCGAAGCAATGGCTATTTTAGCAGGAGATTCTCTCTTTTTAGATTCTTATGCTTTGATCGCAGAAGCGGCACTACCTAGTCAAATCAAGGTAAACTTAATCGCAGAATTGTCGTTGGCGGCTGGAACTTTTGGTATGGTCGGAGGTCAAGCCCTTGATATGCAGGGCGAAGGAAAGGACATCAGTTTAGCAGAGCTACAGAATATTCATGCCAATAAAACTGGCAAACTCCTGACCTATCCGTTTGTTGCAGCAGGTTTGATTGCGGAAGTGGCACAGCTACAGCAGGAAAAATTGAAAGCAATAGGTCAGCTGCTGGGACTAGCTTTTCAGGTGCGAGATGATATTTTAGATATCACAGCGAGCTTTGAGGACTTGGGCAAGACACCGCAGAAAGATGTGGCAGCAGAGAAAGCCACCTATCCAGCTATTTTGGGCTTGGATGGTGCTAAGTATTTCTTTGAAGAACAGCTAGAGGAAACAGAGCATTTATTGGCAGAAGTAGAAGCAGAGCTAGCTTTTTCAGGTGCGGCTATCAGAAAGATAATAGAAAGTTTAAAACTCAATGACGAAAGAAAGAGTAGATGTTCTAGCTTATAAGCAAGGGCTTTTTGAAACAAGAGAACAGGCCAAGCGCGGTGTGATGGCAGGCTTAGTCGTTGCTGTTGTGAATGGTGAGCGTTTCGATAAACCTGGCGAGAAAGTTGATGAGACTATTGAGTTGAAGCTCAAAGGCGAAAAGCTCAAATATGTTAGCCGTGGTGGCTTAAAATTAGAAAAGGCTTTGCAGGTTTTTGAGATTTCAGTTGAAAATCAGGTTACGTTGGACATTGGGGCATCAACGGGTGGGTTTACGGACGTCATGCTGCAAAATGGTGCAAGGAAAGTCTACGCAGTAGATGTCGGCACCAATCAACTGGCATGGAAACTCCGGCAAGATGAACGCGTCATCAGCATGGAGCAGTTTAATTTTCGTTATGCCAAGGTAGTTGATTTTGAGGAGACACCTAGCTTTGCGTCCATTGATGTCAGTTTTATCTCGCTTGGTCTCATTTTGCCAGCTCTGTATAAGATTTTGGCTGAAAATGGAAAAGTTGTGGCTCTCATCAAACCTCAGTTTGAAGCAGGAAGAGAGCAGATTGGCAAAAATGGGATTGTGAAAGATAAAAAAGTGCATCAAGCAGTTTTAGAAAAAGTAACGGACTTTATGGTTGAAGCCGGATTTTCTGTCCAAGGTCTGGATTTCTCCCCTATTCAAGGTGGGCATGGGAATGTGGAATTTTTAGCCTATTTAGAAAAAAGTTCTCACCCAGAAAATCTAGTAAAAACAATGATTACAACGGTCGTAGAGACAGCACATAAGGAATTTAAAGATGAATAAAAAGGAAAGATTAGAAAAAATTAGACATTTTGTGTCGGACTATGAAGTTGGAACACAAGAAGCCATTGTAGAATATCTGAAGAAATCAGGAATTACAGCAACACAGGCAACCATTTCACGAGACATTAAAGAGCTGGGAATTGTCAAAATTCCGCAGAAGGATAACACCTATATCTATGAATTACCAAAATCAGCTAGTACGAGTTTGAAGTTAGCAGACAATAATATCTTAAAGTTTGAGCTATTGGGAAATATGATCAATCTCAATCTTGTCCCTGGAAGCACAGCTTTTGTGAAGCGACAAATTGTAGAAGATTTTTCTGATGACATTTTTAGTATTTTAGCCGATGATGACACAATCCTCCTTATTTTCCGTAATGAAGAAATGGCTCATCAGGTATTGGAAGAGATAAAAAATTGGTAGGTAGCCTATGTTACTTGAAATTTCCATTAAAAATTTTGCAATTATTGAAGAGATTTCCCTCAATTTTGAGCAAGGCATGACTGTTTTGACAGGTGAAACAGGGGCCGGAAAGTCTATTATCATTGATGCTATGAACATGATGCTAGGAAGCCGCGCGACAACAGATGTGATTCGTCACGGTGCATCAAAAGCAGAGATTGAAGGGCTGTTTGCGATTGAACAAAGTAAAGCTTTGGTTGAAATCTTTGAGCAGCAAGGGCTTGATATGACAGATGAGTTGATTATTCGACGAGAAATTTTCCAAAATGGTCGCAGTATCAGCCGTATTAATGGTCAAATGGTCAATTTGTCTGTCTTGCGAGCCGTTGGACAGCATTTAGTGGATATTCATGGTCAGCACGACCAAGAAGAGTTGATGCGTTCCCAGTTACATATTGCTATGTTGGACGAGTTTGGAGATGAAGTATTTTTTAAACTCAAAGCGGATTATCAGCAAACTTTTGATCAGTATCGTCAGTTGCGCAAGCAGGTCTTGACGATTCAAAAGAATCAAGAAGAAAATAAAGCGCGGATTGACATGCTGGAATATCAGATTGCAGAGATTGAAGCAGCTAATTTAAAAGCAGGTGAAGATTTAGCTTTAAATCAAGAACGTGATAAGTTGCTCAATCATAAGCAGATTGCAGACACTTTGACCAATGCTTATGCCATGCTGGATGATGAAGAATTTTCTAGTTTAGCAAATGTTCGATCTGCCATGAATGACATGGAAGCTATTGAAGACTACGACGCCACTTACAAAGAAATTGCGACCAACCTTTCTGAATCTTACTATGTGTTGGAAGATGTGACAAAGCGTTTGGAGGATATTCTAGAAGACTTGGATTTTGATGGTGGCCGTCTCTTAGAAGTAGAAAATCGCCTAGATTTAATCTATAGTATTACTCGCAAATACGGTGGTCAAGTAGATGATGTCCTAGCTTACTTTGAGCAGATTTCTAAAGAATATGCTCTACTTACTGGGAAAAATCTTTCATCAGATGATTTGGACAAAGAGCTGAAAAAGCTGGAAAAAGACTTGGTTTCTCTAGCAAGCAGTCTTAGTCAGGCTCGGCACGAATTAGCCCAGCAGTTAGAAGCAGAGATTCAGCAAGAACTGCAAGACCTCTATATGGAAAAGGCGAATTTTCGAGTTCAATTTACCAAGGGAAAATTTAGTCGTGAAGGAAATGAACACGTTGAATTTTATATTTCGACCAATCCCGGTGAAGACTACAAACCGCTCGTTAAGGTTGCTTCAGGAGGTGAATTGTCTCGTTTGATGTTGGCAATCAAATCTGCTTTTTCTCGTAAGGAAGGCAAGACTAGCATTGTCTTTGATGAAGTGGACACAGGCGTATCGGGACGTGTTGCGCAAGCTATTGCTCAAAAGATTCATAAAATTGGCTCAAACGGACAAGTCCTCGCAATTTCGCACTTGCCACAAGTGATTGCCATTGCAGATTATCAATTTTTCATTGAGAAAATATCTGATGAACATTCGACCGTTTCAATTGTTCGCTTGTTATCAGATGAGGAGCGTGTCGAAGAAATTGCCAAAATGTTGGCGGGTGAAAATGTGACCCAAGCAGCCCTCACGCAGGCTAGAGAGCTCTTGAAAAAATGAAACACTTCTTGGCTTGTGCTAAATGAGTTGTTATCAGGAGGTAATCATGACAAATTATTTTGTAATTGGTGACGTACATGGAAAAGCAAAAATGCTAAAAGAATTACTCAAAAAATGGGATGGAGAGAGCCAACTCATCTTTTTAGGGGATTTGATTGATCGTGGGGAAGATAGCCGCGCTGTTTTGGAGTGTGTGAAAGAACTTGTTGAAAAGCAAGGAGCGATTTGTATTTCTGGAAATCACGAGTACATGTTTTTAACTTGGTTGGACAATCCTGAGAGCGGCTATGCTCATTATCGTCGCAATGGTGGAGATACAACAATCAATTCCATTTTGGGGCGACCTTTAGATACTCCTGTTGATGGAGTTGAAGACGCAAAGCGCGTGTCGGAAGAAGCGCCAGACCTCGTGTCTTTTATTCGTCAGATGCCTTTCTTTGTTGAAACAGATAACTATATTTTTGTACACGCTGGAGTTGACTTAACTTTAAAAGATTGGCATGAAACAAGCGATTATCAAAAAGTTTGGATACGTGAGCCCTTTCATCAAGGTCTCAATCAAACAGGGAAAACAATTGTATTTGGTCATACTCCGACTTTTTATCTTTTTTCTGAGATGCCTGGGACAAGTCGCCTTTGGCAAACGCAGGATCAAAAAATTGGCATGGATGGCGGAGCTGTCTATGGCGGTGTTCTCCACGGAGTTTTATTTGGAAATGAGGGAATTTTAGAACATCATTTCATCACAAATGATGGTTTCGCGGTAGAAGATGATTAGAAGTTGGGGACGATAAAAGAGCTGGAGAAAATTCATTTAAGGTTTTCTTCAGCTCTTTTATATTATTTCCCAGCTACATTTTTTACATCTTCAATCATCAATTTTGTTGATTCGAGTCCGCCTCCGCTGAGGTACCAAAGGTCAGATGTCAAGTTTACAATAGTTTTATTTTTAGCTGCATTTGTTTCTTGGATCAGTGAGTTATTCAGTAAGTCTTTATTGGCCGAATTGTCCCCACCGATAGCAAGAGTGCGGTTCAGAACAAAGATAATGTCTGGATTGATTTGTTTGATACTTTCAAAGCTGACTTCTTGTCCATGTCTTGATTCCTTAATTTTAGCATCTGTTGGTTTGAACTTCAAAGTGCTGTAAAGAAAAGAAAAACGTGATTTAGCTCCGAAAGCAGACATTGCACCTTCATTTAACATCATCGTCAGAGCCTTTTTATTTGATTTTTCATTGGCAGCAGCAACAGTTTGAATTTCTTTGTCTAATTTAGCTAATTCACTTTTAGCTTTTTTGGTTCCGTATTCCCCAAAGATACTTGCTAAAGAAAGGATGTTTTTCTTAGTAGAATCCCAGTAGTCTTTGTTGTCTGTTTGGAATAATACAGTAGGGGCAATCTCCTTGAGTTTCTTGACATATTGAGCTGTACGACCAGAAGCAATAATCAAGTCTGGTTTTAAAGCTGCGATAGCTTCCATATCTGGTTCTTTCATGTTACCTACATTTTTAATGCTACTTGGTAAATTTTTTAAGTAAGTAGGAAGAGTTTTCTTTGGCATACCGACAATGCTGCTTTCTTTACCTAAAGCACGAATGGTATCAGCTGCACCTAAATCTAGCGTTACAATTTTTTTAGGGTTGGTAGGGACTTTCACATCTCCATTTGCTGTTTTGACAGTGACTTCACTAGAAGCAGATGAAGAATTTGTCGTTTTTGAATTGGTCTGTTTATTGGCTCCGCAAGCAGCGAGTAGCACAACTGCAATAGCTGTGAAGAGAGATAGAAGTAGTGTTTTTGTATTCTTTTTCATTAGAAATCCTCCAAAATTAATATTATAGATAAATACAAACTTTTTTACCATTGATTTCACCAAGGGTAATGTCCATTTCATACAATGGATCTAAAATTTCTTTTCTCATGACCTGATTGGTTGTGCCTTGGTAAAAGACTTTTCCGTCTTTAAAGGCGACAATTTCATCAACATATTGACTGGCAATATTGATGTCATGAATGACAATAATAATCGTTTTTCCTAAGTCATCAACGAGAGAACGCAAGATTTTCATCATGGAAATACTTTGCTTAATATCTAGATTGTTTAGCGGCTCGTCCAAGAGGATAAAATCAGTATCTTGAGCGAGCACCATAGCGATAAAAACGCGTTGTAATTGGCCTCCGGAGAGTGTATCAATAAAACGGTCTCTTAAATCAAGAATGTCCAGATATTCAAGTGCTTGCTCTACTTTTTTGAAATCTTCTTTTGTCAAACGATCCTGACTATAAGGAAAGCGACCGAAAGAAACCAATTCTTCAACCGTTAATTTAGATTGGTAATTGATTTTTTGTTTTAAAATGGTTAATTCTTTGGCGAGCTCTTTTGAGTTCCACGTTTCAATTTCTTTTCCCTTGATACTGAGAACCCCCTGATCTTTCTTGAGCAAACGGCTCATAATAGAAAGCAGCGTTGATTTTCCAGCGCCATTTGGTCCAATAAAGGCGGTGAATTTGCTCGGTGAAATATTCAGTTGAATATCTTCTAAGATTGCTTGATTTCCAAATGATTTGCCAACATTTTTTAATTGCATTCTAGCGTTTTGCCTCCTTAGCTAAAAGATAAAAGAAGAATAGCCCTCCGACAAGCTCAATGACCATGCTGACATTGATTTGGAGCTGAAAGACGCGCTCTACCAGCATTTGCCCAGTGGTCAGAGAAAGAAAACCGAGTAAAATTGTTACTGAGAACAACCATTTGTGTTGGTATTCTTTGATTAACAGATAGGCTAAATTGGACATCATAAAGCCGAAGAACATCATAGGTCCAACGAGAGCAGTTGTCGTTGAAGTCAGCAAAACAATTGCCCATAGTATCTTTTTTTGCTCTTTTTCAACTTCTACACCTAAAATAGTTGCTGTCTTTTTATCCAAATGAAAAACATTCAAAATAGCGTTCTTCTTTAACAAATACAAACCTGCTAGTCCAATGATGATTGTAGCGACAGATAGAATATCCATATTCATTCGTTGAAAGGAAGGAAAAAGTTTTGTCTGCAGTTTATCATATTCGTTAGGATCCATTAGCACTTGCAAGAATGTACTAGCGCTTCTAAATAGCGTCCCTAGTGCCATACAAATCAATAAAATAAATAGAAATCTTTGCTGGAGTAGCTTTTTTAATGCAGGTTGCAGGCAGAAAAAGAAGCCGCACTGTATGAGTAAGACTAAGATAAACTCAAGCAAAGGATGACTGGTATTGCCGATGAATTTGCTAGCAAAGAAAAGATAAATCGTCTGCATAAAGACATAGAGAGATTCTATTCCAAGAATGCTTGGTGTTAAAAAACGATTTTCTGTGATTGCTTGAAAGCTGATTGTAGCAAGACTTCCAGCTATGGCGACTAAGAGATAGGCTAGTAACTTTTGCAAGCGCAATTTCATAATAAAACCTGTTAAAGGATAGTCCATCGGCATGAGATATAACAAGCCACTCAAGCTGGCTAACAAAAGCAATAGAAGTAAGAGATTTCTTGTTTGACTCTTCATTTTATTCATGAGCAGCACCTCGCCACAAAAGATACACGAACGCCAAACTACCCAAAATTCCTAAAATCAAGCTGACGGAGACTTCGTAAGGACGAATGACTAGACGTGCTACAATATCACAGGCTAAGATGAGACAGGCACCAGTTAATGAGGTCAGTCCCTTAATGCGCGTGATATGGTCACCATAAAATTTTCGAATGATGTTTGGAACAATGACTCCGATAAATGGAAGAGAGCCGACTGTAATCATCGTCACACTTGTTGTCAATGCAATGAGAAACAACGTCATTTCCTCCATTTGGTAAAAGGAAATGCCTAGATTATGACTGGCGTCTTCCCCTAGATTCATAATGGTAAACGTGGCTGATAGTTTCCATACCGCAATCAAGATGATTAAACTTAAAAACAACCATTCATATTGATGTTTCTGAATCATGGAAAAAGAGCCTTGTGTCCATGAAGTCATGCTTTGGACAAGATCAAAACGATAAGCAATGATTTCTCCAGCTGCACTAATCACCCCACTATAAATAATTCCGACAAGCGGTAACAACCATTTTTCTTTAAATGAGAATTTTCTGACAAATCTAATAAAAATAATTGTAAAAAAAATAGCAGATACAAAAGCAAATAGCATTTTTTGCGCTAATGTGGCTGACGGAAAGAAAAATAAACTGAGCAACATACCAAATTTCGCAGCCTCGACCGTTCCAACTGTACTAGGAGCAGCAAAATGATTTTGTGTAACAGTCTGCATAAGAAGCCCGGCAATGCTCATACTAGAGCCTGCTAGGAGAATACTAATTGTCCTTGGCAAGCGTGACTCCCAAAATAGCAGACCGGTCTGCTTATCTCCATATAGCAGTTGCCACCACGAAAAGTGGCTAGAACCAACTGTAATTGAAATCATAACCAGAGCAAGACAAAGAATTCCTAAAAATTTTGTCTGTTTCATTTATCAACCCTTTCTTAAAAGCAATTGCTTCAGCAAGATACATCACTAGGCTAACAAAAAAATAAAAGACTGTCAATTGTTTTCTGAAAATTTAATAATTATGTCTATTTAGAAAAGTAAGAGGTTCTTACACAACTTTTACATATTTTATCCAGAAAAATTATTGCCCTGTTGTAAAATGAAGTGCAACACAGAAGACATGTTCATCTGATATACTAGAGTTGCGAAAAACAGTATAAAGGAAGATGAACATGTCCACAAATTATTCTACCACAAATCAATCCTACAAGCACTTATCTGAAGCTGAGCGAGGAGAAATTGAAGCTTATTTAAGCGTAGGACTCAAACCTGCTGAAATTGCTCGTAGACTGGGGAGAAATCGCTCTACTATTACTCGTGAAATTAATCGTGGTTCCATAACACAATTGAAAAAAGTCAATGGGCAGAAGGTCTACTACCAACACTATTATGCAGATGCTGCCCATAACCGTTATCGGGATGCTAGAGAAACCAGCTATTATCTAAAACTGGATCGTGTATCGAACGATTTTCTGACAAAATTTATAGAAGCGATGAGAGAGAAACCAAGGGTGCATAGCGTGGATACCTTTGTTCATACCTATAGACTCCAACATGTAGATGCAGTTGTTCCTTCAACCAAGACGCTCTATAACTATATCCATCAAGGTTTGTTAGAGATTAAGGTTATTGATTTACCAAGAGCAGTGCGGATTCGTAAGAAATTTAACAAGCGTCCCTCTACCAAGAAACATCTAGGAAAGTCAATTGAAGAAAGACCAGAAGAGATTAATAATCGTTCCCGTTTTGGAGATTGGAAAATCGATTCTGTTCTGGGTGGAAAGACAATAGGAGAACCTTCTATTTTAACATTGGTAGAACGATAAACACGCTATGCTGTCACAAAGAAACTCGTGGAAAAGAAAGCAGAGTATGTCAATCAAGCAGTCTTAGAGTGTATGAAACTTTATCCCATTAAGTCCATAACTGCAGATAATGGAAACGAATTTTCATCATTGAGTAAGATAGAGGGATTAGATGTTTATTTTGCACATGCCTATTCATCTTATGAACGAGGCACAAATGAGAATTTCAATGGATTATTAAGAGAGTTCATTCCCAAAGGATCCTCACTAAAAAAACTAAATCCGACACTTTTAGAGGACTATACAAAGGCTATCAATGAAAGACCTAGACGAATCCATGGCTATCAGTCCGCAAAAAAGCTGTTTGAGCTAACTCAAACAGCTTGAAAGATACTCACTTAATCAGAGGAACAACTTTGTTGCACTTGACTTGACAATTGAGACAGAAAAATTATTCCACAAAAAGTTATTTTTTTGATATAATAAATTAAATAGATAAAATTTATAAAAGTAGGAAAACCATGACAAAAATCAAAATTGTAACGGATTCATCTATTACGATTGAACCGCAAGTTGTAGAGGATTTAGAGATTACAATCGTCCCTTTGTCTGTAATGGTAGACGGTGTTGTTTATTCAGACGCTGACTTAAAAGAAGGAGAATTTCTTCATTTGATGCAGTCAAGTAAAAATCTACCGAAGACCAGTCAACCACCAGTTGGTGTTTTTGCAGAAATCTTTGAAACACTCGGAGAAACTGCCGATAAAATCATATCTATTCATATGTCGCATGCTTTATCTGGAACGGTCGAAGCTGCACGTCAAGGTGCAACCTTGGCAAATGTGGATGTAACAGTGATTGATAGCTCCTTTACGGATCAAGCATTGAAGTTTCAAGTGGTTGAAGCTGCAAAACTAGCAAAAGAAGGTGCAGACTTTGATGCTATTTTAGTAAAAATCGAAGAAGTGCGCGAAAAAACAGAATTGTATATTGGTGTTTCAACGCTTGAAAATCTTGTAAAAGGCGGTCGTATTAGTCGTGTGACTGGTCTTCTCAGTTCGCTGCTTAATATTCGAGTGGTTATGCAAATGAAAAACCACGAATTACAACCGATTGTGAAGGGGCGTGGTGTAAAAACCTTTAAAAAATGGGTCAATGATTTAGCTGAAGGCTTAAAAGATAAAAAAGTGGCTGAGATTGGAATCTCGTATGCAGGGACTGCTGAGTTGGCAAATGAGATGAAACAGGTGTTGCAACAATTTGTGACAGCTCCGATTCCTGTTTTAGAAACGGGTTCTATTATCCAAACACATACTGGGGAAAATGCTTGGGCAGTTCTTGTTCGCTATGAATAAGTTGGATATTTTTGGAAAGATAGAAAAAAGTTCGTTTTATGCTTGACCTAATAGTAATTTTTAGATATGATAATACTTGTTAGAGTTAGTAACTGCTAACTCATAAAATTTTTTGGAGGATTTGTTAAATGGCTAACAAACAAGATTTGATTGCAAAAGTAGCAGAAGCTACAGAATTGACTAAGAAAGATTCAGCAGCAGCAGTTGACGCTGTATTTGCAGCAGTAACTGAATACCTTGCAGCTGGTGAAAAAGTTCAATTGATTGGTTTTGGTAACTTTGAAGTTCGTGAACGTGCAGCTCGTAAAGGTCGCAACCCACAAACTGGTGCAGAAATCACAATTGCAGCTTCTAAAGTACCAGCATTTAAAGCAGGTAAAGCTCTTAAAGATGCTGTTAAATAATGCAATTTTAAAAAACCTATTGTTTCAACGTTTTGGCGTTGAGCAATAGGTTTTTTTCTTGTAAAAGGGCAGACAAGGAGACTAACTTTATTATTTGCAATCATTCTAAATATGCATTTTTCTATTTTCGTGATATAATAAAGGAAAAAATCATGAGCAGGTAGGAAATGAACTCACATCCTTATTTAGTACTCACGGATCAAGGTGATTATGAAAACGTTATTCAACGATTGAAAACAAAGGGAGTCCGCATTACAGAGACTAGAAAGGCAGTCATTGCCTATATGATTCGGACGCATGAACACCCAAGTGCGGAAGCAATTTATCATGATTTACTTCCTGACTTTCCTAATATGAGTTTAGCAACAGTTTATAATAATCTCAAAGTTTTGGTGGAAGAGGGCTTTGTAGAAGAAATTAAGATTAGCCATGATAAAACGACTTATTTTGATTTTATGGGGCACGAACATCTGAATGTTGTCTGTGAAAAATGTGGTCGAATTGCAGACTTTGAAGATGTAGATATACCTGATTTGAAGCGCGAAGCTGAAGAACAAACAGGTTATAAAATTACAAAGACACAAGTCTTGATGTACGGAATTTGTCCTGAGTGCTCGAAAAATAGTTAAGGAATTGATGTCTACGCTTGAATAAAGTAAATTATCAAAAATCAAATATTCTCCCATTGATACTGGATTTTTTTGAAAAAATTTTGTAAAATATAGTAGTGACTGTGAGACAGTTTTCAAAAATCAAAGGAGAATTTCTAATGGTAAAATTAGTTTTTGCTCGCCACGGTGAGTCTGAATGGAACAAAGCAAACCTCTTTACAGGTTGGGCTGATGTTGATTTGTCTGAAAAAGGAACGCAACAAGCTATTGATGCTGGTAAATTGATTAAAGAAGCTGGTATTGAGTTTGACCAAGCATACACATCTGTTTTGACACGTGCTATTAAAACAACAAATCTTGCTCTTGAAGCGGCAGATCAACTTTGGGTACCAGTTGAAAAATCATGGCGCTTGAATGAACGTCACTATGGTGGTTTGACAGGTCAAAATAAAGCTGAAGCAGCTGAAAAATGGGGTGACGAACAAGTTCATATTTGGCGTCGTTCTTATGATGTATTGCCACCAGCTATGGCAAAAGATGATCAATATTCAGCACATACTGACCGTCGCTATGCAAACCTTGATGACTCTGTTATTCCAGATGCAGAAAACTTGAAAGTAACCTTGGAACGCGCTCTTCCATTCTGGGAAGATAAAATCGCTCCAGCTTTGAAAGACGGTAAAAATGTATTCGTAGGTGCACATGGTAATTCTATCCGTTCCCTTGTAAAACACATCAAAAAATTGTCAGATGACGAAATTATGAATGTGGAAATTCCTAACTTCCCACCACTTGTATTTGAATTTGATGAAAAATTGAATCTTGTCAACGAATACTATCTTGGGAAATAAGCCCAATAAAATATTGTAAGCTCTGCGCAAGCAGGGCTTTTTAAGGTGTTGCGAGTTTTTTCTCAGTGTTTTCCATTTTCCACGACTTCATTTAGGTGGATTTATGGTACAATAAAAGATAGCATTTTGACTAGAATGAGAGATACCATGTCTAAGGAAAAAAGAACATTTAATAGCCATTCAATCCCACGACGTTTGAATTTATTATTTGGAATTGTGATTTTACTGTTTATGAGTTTGATTGTGCGTTTGGGCTATATGCAGGTTATCCATAGGAGTTTTTATACAAAAAAATTGGCGACAGCTAGCAAGACTAAAGTGACGACCAGTTCGGTTCGGGGTCAGATTTATGATGCGAGTGGGAAACCGTTGGTTGAGAATACAACCAAGCAAGTCGTCTCTTTCACACGTAGCAACAAAATGACGGCTGCAGAGATTAAAGAAATTGCTCAAAAATTGCTTCCATTGGTTTCTATTTCCAACGCAGATGTTACTGAGCGTCAACAAGTAGATTATTATTTGGCAGACAGCGAGGTTTATAAGAAGGTCGTTAATCAGCTGCCTAAAAATAAAAAATATGGTACAGATGGAAATCGTTTGGCAGAGTCTAAGATTTATAATAATGCCGTTAAGAGTGTTGATGTAGCAAAGTTAAACTACTCAGATGAAGATAAAAAAGCTATTTATTTGTTCAGTCAGATGAATGCTATTTCTAATTTTGAAACGGGAAATATTCGTACGGATAATTTATCAGCTGATCAGATTGCGACAATCGCCTCTAGCTCGAAAGAACTGTCTGGTATCAGTATTACCACCAGCTGGGACAGGAAAGTGTTGGATACTTCTTTGGCTTCTATTATCGGAAGTGTTTCAAGTGAAAAGGCAGGGCTACCCGCAGAAGAAGTGGATGCTTATTTGAAAAAAGGATATTCCCTTAATGATCGTGTTGGAACGAGTTATTTGGAAAAACAATATGAGTCTACACTTCAAGGAAAACGCGCAGTCAAAGAAATCAATCTTGATAAAAATGGAAATATGGAAAGCGTGAAAAATATTTCCAATGGTAGTAAGGGAAATAATTTAAAATTAACAACAGATTTAGCTTTTCAGAACGGTGTAGAAGACATTTTGAGAAAGTATTTTAGTGCGGAATTAGCGAGCGGAAATGCGACATATTCTGAAGGCGTATATGCTGTTGCGATGAATCCTAAAACAGGTGCTATTTTAGCCATGGCTGGTCTGAAGCACGATACCAATACAGGAGAACTAACAACAGACTCTCTTGGAACGATTATGAACAACTTTGTCCCGGGTTCTGTGGTGAAAGGAGCTACTTTAACAGCTGGCTGGGAATCTGGAGCTATCACAGGAAATCAAGTTATGACGGATCAACCAATTTCTTTTGGAGGCTCCTCTGCCATCACTTCTTGGTTCACACAATATGGAGCTCGTCAAATTACGGCTTTAGAGGCACTAGAATATTCATCCAATACTTATATGGTTCAACTAGCTTTAAATATGATGGGAACGCCTTATACGCCCAATATGGCGATTGATTTGACGAATTTGGATTCCTCTATGGACAAATTGCGTAAAGCTTTTGCTCAATATGGTTTGGGAGCATCTACAGGAATTGATTTACCAAGTGAATCAGAAGGTTACACACCTAAGAAATATACGTTTGCGAACTACTTAACCAATGCTTTTGGGCAGTTTGATAACTATACTCCAATGCAGTTGACGCAATATGCTGCAACGGTGGCTAATGGCGGTACTCGTATTGCACCACACTTAGTAGAAGGAATTTATGACAATAATGAGACGGGCGGGCTTGGAAAGTTGATTGAATCCAAGTCAACCAAAGAGCTGAATAAAGTTGATATTTCAAAAGAGAATATGGATTTGATTCGACAAGGTTTTTATCAAGTAGTTCATGGTACAAGCGGATTTACTACAGGGCGTACTTTGTCACAAGGTGAAGCAGTGCCGATTAGCGCCAAAACAGGGACAGCAGAAACCTTCGCGGGTGGAAAGGAAGCTATTAATACGAATGTAGTGGCTTATGCGCCAAGTAACAACCCGCAGATTGCAGTGGCAGTTGTGTTCCCACACAATACAAACTTATCGTCAACCGTTAGCCATAGTATAACTCGTGATATTATTAACTTGTATCAACAACAACATCCAATGAATTAGAAAGGATACTATGCTTTATCCAACACCGATTGCAAAATTGATTGATAGCTTTTCTAAATTACCAGGAATTGGTATAAAAACAGCAACGCGTTTGGCGTTTTATACGATTGGTATGAGTGATGATGATGTCAATGAATTTGCTAAAAATTTGCTTGCAGCAAAACGTGAGCTGACCTATTGTTCTATTTGTGGGAATCTAACAGATGATGATCCTTGTGCTATCTGCACCGATGAGACACGTGATCAATCTACTATTTTGGTTGTAGAAGATAGCCGAGATGTTTCTGCTATGGAAAATATTCAAGAATACCATGGCTTGTACCATGTTTTGCAGGGATTGATTTCTCCTATGAATGGTGTTGGGCCTGATGACATCAATCTGAAAAGTCTCATTACACGGTTGATGGATAGTGAGGTAACAGAGGTAATTGTGGCAACCAATGCGACAGCAGATGGTGAAGCGACTTCCATGTATATCTCACGGGTGTTAAAACCAGCTGGTATCAAGGTCACACGCCTGGCTCGTGGATTAGCAGTTGGTTCTGACATTGAATATGCAGACGAAGTGACGCTGCTTCGGGCTATTGAGAATCGCACAGAATTGTAAAAAAGAAAATAGAGCTTTCCTTTAACAGAAAATGGAAGCTCTTTTTCTATTCAAAAACAATCTAAAATATGATATACTAAAAAGCGATTAAATTTGTAGATTTCTTTTAAGATAAGAAGGTTAGGTATAAAAATGGCAAAACAACAAATTATTCTCCTTTACGGTGGTCGCAGTGCGGAAAGAAGGGTCTCTGTTTTATCAGCGGAGAGTGTCATGCGTGCGATTGACTATGATAAATTCTTTGTGAAGACTTATTTCATCACACAAGCAGGTGATTTCATCAAGACGCAAGAATTTTCAAGCAAACCTACCGATGATGAAAAATTAATGACCAACGATACTGTTGTTGCAAGTCAAAAGATTAAACCGAGTGATATTTACGAAGAAGGGGCAGTTGTGTTCCCGGTTCTGCATGGTCCAATGGGAGAAGACGGGTCTATCCAAGGATTCCTTGAAGTGTTGAAAATGCCTTATGTGGGTTGCAATATCCTTTCTTCTAGTGTGGCTATGGATAAAATCACGACTAAACGTGTATTAGCTTCTGCCGGCATTCCGCAAGTTCCCTATGTAGCAGTGATTGAAGGGGAAAACATAGACGAAAAGATTGCAGCAGTAGAAGCCAATCTAACTTATCCAGTTTTTACCAAACCGTCCAATATGGGTTCTAGCGTCGGCATTTCTAAGTCTGAAAATCAAGATGAATTGCGCTCTGCTCTTGAGCTGGCTTTCAAATATGATAGCCGTGTCTTGATTGAGCAAGGTGTCAATGCGCGTGAAATTGAAGTCGGTTTGCTTGGAAATAAAGGAGTCAAAAGCAGTTTGCCAGGTGAGGTAGTGAAAGATGTTGCTTTTTATGACTACGAAGCCAAGTACATTGACAACAAAATCACCATGGATATTCCTGCAAAACTATCAGAAGATGTCATTGCCACTATGCGTCAATATGCTGAAAAAGCATTTCATGCTATCGGCGGTGTTGGTTTATCTCGTTGCGATTTCTTTTATACTGATAAGGGCGAGATTCTCCTTAATGAGCTAAATACGATGCCAGGTTTCACTCAATGGTCGATGTATCCGCTGCTTTGGGAAAATATGGGCATTTCTTATACGGATTTGATTGAGAAATTAGTCCTTTTAGCCCAAGAAACGTTTACAAAACATGAAAAACATTTGTTGTAAGACAAGATTGAAAGAGCCGAAAGGTTCTTTTTTCTATTGTTTTAGTATATCTTTAGCGAGTATGTGTAAAAGTAGGTTATTCTGTGGTATAATGAGAGAGTTAGAGAAATTTAAGACATATAGGTGAGAAAAATGCAATTAACGTTCTATGAAGTAGCTTCTGTATTGAAAGCCAAAAATGATGTTCATCAATTTCCGAATTGTACATTTAGAAATGTAGAATTTGACAGCCGATTGATTGAAGAAGGGGATTTATTTTTGCCTCTTAAAGGAGCACGTGACGGGCATGACTTTATTGCGACAGCATTTGAAAATGGTGCTGTGGCAACCTTGTCAGAAAAAGAATTGGACGACTATCCTTATATTTTAGTTGATGATGTATTGGCAGCGTTGCAGCGTTTGGCACAGTATTATCTGGAAAAAATGAAGGTAGATGTCTTTGCGGTCACAGGTTCTAACGGTAAGACGACGACCAAAGATATGCTGGCTCATCTCTTGTCAACAACTTACAAGACTTATAAAACGCAAGGAAACTACAATAATGAAATTGGTCTTCCTTATACGGTTTTACACATGCCAGATGACACCGAAAAATTGGTTTTGGAAATGGGACAAGATCACATGGGGGATATTCACCTTCTGTCCACAATTGCTCAGCCAAAAGTAGGTATTGTGACGCTGATTGGCGAAGCGCATTTAGAATTCTTTAAAAGTCGTCATGAAATTGCAAAAGGAAAAATGCAAATTGCCAACGGCATGAAAGAGGGGGGGCTTTTAATCGTTCCAGCGGACAAGATTATCAATGATTTTCTACCGAGCCAGCAAAATGTAGTCCGTTTTGGTCCAGACGAAGATATTTTCCTAACGAAATTGGAAGAACGAAAAGATAGTTTGACTTTTGAAACCAATTTCTTAGATAACGCCATTGACCTTCCAGTAACTGGGAAGTACAATGCAACAAATGCCATGATTGCATCTTATGTGGCGTTGAAAGAAGGGGTAACACAAGATAAGATCCAAAAAGCATTTGCCACGCTTGAATTAACACGAAATCGAACCGAATGGAAGAAAGCTAAAAATGGTGCGGATATCCTCTCAGATGTTTACAATGCCAATCCAACCGCTATGCGATTGATTTTGGAGACATTTTCAACGATTCCGTTTAATGAAAAAGGTCGGAAACTGGCAGTTTTAGCTGATATGAAAGAATTGGGGGCTGATTCTAAACAAATGCACGGTGCCATGATAACTAGCCTAAATCCAGAAATTCTCTCAGAAATTTTCCTTTATGGAGAGGACATGGCTGCTCTATTTGCCTATGCTAAGGAAATTTTCCCGCCTGGAAAAGCCCATTATTTTGTAAAAAATGCTGAAAAAGATCAATTTTCTGACTTAGTCAAGGCTGTTAAAGAAGCACTAAAACCAACGGACCAATTGCTGATAAAAGGAAGTAACTCTATGAACTTAGCCAGTCTAGTGGAGAAATTGGAGAATGAAGAGTAACCGTCAAGTACAGTATCTTGCCCTCCTTCGTGGCGTGATGCCAACAGGACCAAATCGGATCCCTAAGATGAGTGAGTTGGTTCAAATGTTGAAACAATCTGGTTTAGATAATGTTTCAAGTTATATTCAATCAGGCAATGTAATTTGCGAAACAAGCCTACCAGCTGGAGAATTAGCCCAACACATGCATCAGGTGATATTGGAAAACATTGGTGCAAATTTATCCATTATCGTAAAAGAAAAGTCCTATTTAGAAAGGGCTATTTTAGGAAATCCCTTTTCTGAGGAGTTGGATTCGTCACGGATTCATCTCGTTTTTACAAACAATCACATTTCAACGGAGCAATTGGCAGAACTACAAGCAATGAATTTTACAGACGAAATGTTTGCAGTCGGAGAAGCTTGTCTTTATATGTATTTACCAATAGCTGCCAGAAAAAAGAAGTTAAATAATAATTTTCTTGAAAAGAAGTTAGGTATTGTCGCCACAACAAGAAAGCTGAGTGTCATCAAAGAATTAAGTAATAGGATGGATGAGTAGGAGATGAATCTACAAGAATTTTTTACAAGTCATAAAACGGAGGCCCCTCAATTAACTCCATTTTGGTATGGAATGATGTTTTTAGGAATCATTTATGTCATGTATAGTGCTGTAAAATATCATAAAAACAGGCGCTATCAGAACTTTTTGAAAGCTGTACAAGGTTTACAAATTTTAGTGCTTTATGGCTGGTATATTGTGACCTTGTCACCAATTTCTGAATCACTTCCCTTTTATCATTGCAGATTGGCGATGTTTGCTGTTTTGCTACTGCCTGATTCTTCAACCTATAAACAATATTTTGCACTTTTAGGAGTGTTTGGACCTATTTGTGCATTGGTCTATCCTTTATTTGACCCATTTGCTTTTCCTCACATCACTTTAGTCTCCTATTTGATTGGTCACTATGCTCTTTTGGGAAATTCTCTCACGTATTTGCTGAATCATTATGATAGTGAGCAGTTGAATTTACGGCGAATTGTAGAGATTAGCTTTAGTATGAATCTTTTATTGATATTTGTAAATCTGGTGAGTGGCGGAAATTATGGTTTTTTGAAAGTACCACCTTTAGTTGGAAGTCATGGAATGATTGCTAATTATATTTTTGTTTCATTGACCTTGATTTTAGCAATTTTCGTGGTTTCTCTGATTTTTAAACAAATGAGACAAGAACAAGAAGAAACAGTAAGACAGGAAAATTAAGCTGTGCTGAATGATTTTTTAACAACTCAAAAGACAGAACCACCTCCCATTTCTGCTATGGGCTATGTGACGATGATAGGAATTCTCTTGTTCCTCATTTACATTTCAGTTCACTATGCGCAAAACCCACTGTATCAAAAAACTTTTAAATATTTACAAGCTTTTCAATTAGTTATACTTTATTCTTGGTATTTTGGTTTTCATATTTCATTTGCAAACAGTCTACCTTTTTATCATTGTCGTTTAGCCATGTTTGCCATGTTGCTGCTGCCAGATAAATGCCGAAGCAAGCAGTATTTTGCACTTTTAGGTGTCAGTGGGGCGATTTTTGCAATTGGTTATCCGGTTTTTGATCCCTATAATTTTCCGCATATCACCAGTTTTTCATTTCTTCTGGGGCATTACTGTCTCTTGGTTAATTCGCTGGTCTATCTTATTAACCACTATGACAAGCAGCTGTTGAAGAAATATGAGATTGTGGGCTACACATTTGCTTTGGATTTGTTTTTAGTTGGTGTCAATGCCGTAACTGGTGGAAATTATGGATTAATGACTCATCCCCCGCTTATAAAAGGAGACCGAATCTGGGTAAATTACATACTTGTCTCACTGGTTCTGGCCATCGCTTTGCTCCTTTTTGATGAATATTTTAAAAGGCGATGGAAAAAGCAATCAAAATTAGTTTAAAGCTTTAAGCATTACATCCTCTGTCAAGTTTATTTGGCAGGATTTTTTCTAAATGTAAAAAAATTTTGCTAGATTTTATAAACGAAAATAGTAAAATAAAGGTAGAAAGATAGGAGAGGGATAATGGAAATTGGGAAAAAATTAAAAGAAGCACGTCAGATGAGTGGTTTGACACAAGAAGATGTCGCAGAAAAATTAATTGTATCTAGACAAACCATCTCAAATTGGGAAACAGAAAAATTTTATCCGGATATTTTATATGTTTTACAGTTAAGTGATTTGTACCAGATTAGTTTGGATGAATTGCTGAAAGGAGATGAGCGCATGATTCAGCACTTAGAGGATTCGACAAACATTGTAAAGAGCAACAAAAAGATTTTACTAGCTTTTATATGCAATATTTGTTTACTGTTTCTTTTCTTTATTTTTATCACTCCAATCTCTAAGAGTTATCTGTTGACCTTGTTGGCAGTGGCGCTGGTAACCGGGACAAGTGGGTATATTCTGGTGCAGATTATTCGTAAAATATAGGAGGTTCTACCATGACTTGGTATCTATTGACCTTGATTGGTTTGCTCATCGTAGCAAATGGGCTGTTTGTGTATCAATTGTTTAAACTAGTTGAATTAGACGCTGTGGTTCGCGGGATGAAACATCCTAAATTCTGGGGATTCTTGGCAACTGGCGGTCGAGGGGGAGAAGGATTGATTTTGTACTTATTAAAACGAAACAAGGCTATTTTTTCCATGACATCAGAAGAAAAAGAAGAACTTCAAATGAGGAAACAACGGATTATCTATTTACTGGTTTTAATCGTTATATTGGTGATTTTTCTCTTTGCTAGTGTGATTGTGAGATTCTAAAATGTAGTCTCTTATATCAAGAAACTGCGTCTTATAATTATGACTATACAAACAAAGGAAGCTGAGTCTTTTGCCCCAGCTTCTTTATATGTTCTAAGCAATTGAAAAAATCCTTTAAATCCGCTATAATAGGTAAGTTAAAAGAGTTAAGGACAGACCAATGTAGTAAGAGTTTGTGATATAGAGATAAAAAATACTAATCAAAAGAAAAAGAGGACAAAATGACGATTCAAGATGAAATTAAAAAACGCCGAACTTTTGCGATTATCTCTCACCCGGATGCAGGGAAGACCACGATTACAGAGCAGTTGCTCTACTTTGGAGGCGAGATTCGTGAAGCAGGTACGGTCAAGGGTAAGAAGACCGGAAACTTTGCCAAATCTGACTGGATGGATATTGAGAAACAGCGGGGAATTTCAGTGACCTCTTCTGTCATGCAGTTTGACTATGCTGGAAAACGGGTCAATATTCTTGATACACCTGGGCACGAAGATTTTTCAGAAGATACCTACCGCACCCTCATGGCTGTGGATGCAGCAGTCATGGTGGTGGACTCTGCCAAAGGGATTGAAGCCCAGACTAAAAAACTATTTGAAGTGGTCAAACATCGCAATATCCCAGTCTTTACGTTTATCAATAAACTGGACCGCGACGGGCGTGAACCCCTTGATTTGCTGGAAGAACTAGAAGAAGTGCTTGGCATTGCCAGTTATCCGATGAATTGGCCAATTGGGATGGGGAAATCCTTTGAAGGTCTCTATGATTTGCACAATCAGCGACTGGAGCTCTGTAAAGGTGATGAGCGCTTTGCCAGCATCGAAGAAGGAGAAAAAATATTTGGCAATAATCCATTTTATGCTCAGGTTTTAGAGGATATTGAACTCCTACGGGAAGCGGGAAATGAATTTTCACAGGAAGCTATTTTTAATGGGGAATTAACCCCTGTCTTCTTTGGTTCAGCCCTAACTAACTTTGGAGTGCAGACTTTTCTTGACACTTTCTTGGAGTTTGCACCAGAGCCTCATGGACACAAAACCACAGATAATCAGGAAATCAGCCCGCTGGATAAGGATTTTTCAGGATTTGTCTTTAAAATCCAAGCCAATATGGATCCAAGGCACCGTGATCGCATCGCTTTTGTCCGCATCGTATCGGGCGAATTTGAGCGCGGTATGAGTGTGAATCTGACCCGTATCAAAAAAGCTGTCAAACTCTCAAATGTCACCCAGTTCATGGCAGAATCACGTGAAAATGTAGAAAATGCGGTGGCTGGAGATATTATTGGGGTTTACGATACCGGCACCTATCAAGTCGGCGATACCTTGACTGTCGGAAAAAATAAGTTTGAATTTGAGCCGCTTCCAACCTTTACCCCAGAAATTTTCATGAAGGTTGCAGCTAAAAATGTCATGAAGCAAAAATCCTTCCACAAGGGAATTGCGCAGCTGGTCCAAGAAGGAGCTATCCAGCTCTACACCAACTACCAGACTGGTGAGTACATGTTGGGAGCTGTCGGTCAGCTTCAGTTTGAAGTCTTCAAGCACCGCATGGAAAATGAGTACAATGCCGAAGTAGTCATGACACCCATGGGCAAAAAGACTGTCCGCTGGATTTCACCAGATGATCTGGACGAGCGTATGTCCTCCAGCCGCAATATTTTAGCCAAGGACCGCTTTGACCAGCCTGTCTTTCTCTTTGAAAATGACTTTGCCTTGCGCTGGTTTGCCGATAAATATCCAGATGTCAAGTTGGAAGAGAAGATGTGAGAGCGTTAAAAATCCGACAGAAAATTAGAAAATCTGACGAAGAAGCGATTGCTTCTAGGAGGATTTATCTATTTTCCGAGGATTTAGCTCGAACTCAGTTAGAGAAAATGTAAGACGTTGCCAATGACTAGTAACTGAAGTTACTGTAATTGGACGCTAGCCACTGTAGAGGGACTAGCTAACTGCCTTACTAACTTCGTCAGACGAATAAAATCGATTCGTCTGACTCTGTATCGTAACGCTAGGAAAAATAGGAAGCTTTATCTATTTTCCGAGGATTTAGTTTGAACTCAGTTAAAGAAAATGTGAGACTTGCCACTGCATATTAGCAGAGTAATTAACTTAAAAACTATGCTATTGTTGGAGTTTTATCATAATGATTTTTGAAACAGAACTGGGGTAAGTGAGTTCGTTTGTTAGCATATCAAGCATTAGATAAAGAGGTGCAATAACGATTGATGAAGGATTGAGCGTTTTTCTCAATCCTTTAGATTATTTAAAGTCAAGAAAGGAGAAAAGGGTGTTTATTGAAAAAGAGTTGAAAAATGGAATGTCTTGGATAAACTTAGATGCAGATATTTTAAGTCAACATCCAGATTCTTATAAGGAATACAATATTGATGAAGAAACGATTGAGTACGCGCTAGATAAAAATGAACGAGCACACATGGATTACAATCGTGAAACAGGAACAGTCGTTTTTATTTTCAACGTATTAAACTTAAAAAGGGATAAGGACTATTATGAAACTATTCCTATGACCTTTATTGTACAGAAAGATAAACTCTTAACAGTCAGCAATCGAGCAAATACTTATGTCGTAGATATGATGAAAAACTATATTGAACATCATGAACCTGTGACAGTGTACAAATTTCTATTTGCTAGTTTAGAATTAGTGTGCAATTCTTATTATCCTGTTATCGAAAAAATGGATGAGACAAAGGATCATATCAATCAGTTATTGCACAAAACGACCACTAAGAAAAATCTCTTTGCTTTAGCAGACTTAGAAACTTCCATAGTCTATTTGGTAGCAGCTGCAAAGCAAAATCGCATGTTATTGGAGCATATTAAAGGACATGCTGTTTATCGTCATTTGGATGAGATTGAAAAAGAGCAGTTTGACGATGTCATGATTGAAGCTCGTCAGTTAGTAGCAATGACAGATTTGATTTCTCAAGTTCTCAGCCAACTATCTGGTTCATACAATAATATTTTGAACAATAATCTAAATGATAATTTAACCGTTTTAACAATCATTTCAGTTCTTTTAGCAGTCCTTGCAGTTATTACGGGATTCTTTGGCATGAATGTGCCACTTCCATTATCTAATGATAAAAATGCTTGGATTTATATTGTTGTTATTAGTCTCGTTCTGTGGGTTGTATTGACCAAAGCTTTAAAATGGCTGGCCAATAAAAAGTAAAATACGCCAAGCGCATGAAGAAATTATCGTTTTCAATTAGCGTGTTTTCACGATAAATATCACTTTTTAAGTATAATTCATTCAAAATGAATGTATTTAGTTTTAATTGGTAAATCTGTTTGAAAATTTTTTTGAAAAATGCATGTATTACGGAAAAAAGGGTTACATGCATTTTCTTCATGTGTACGGCGTGGAAGTAAAAAATAAAACCTATCTTTTTATCATTCTTTGTGTTATACTAGATAAGTTACAAAATAGTCAGCTTTCTCAGTTGCTTTTGGCAAGTAATTAAGATAAAGTCTTTTCTATTGGAATACTGGTATCAAATTTACTGAATGAGAAAGCAAAATATGTTTTATAAGGTAGCTTCGCACTACCTTTTTAGAAAGAAGAAAAAATTGAAATTTAATGAATTACATTTGTCTGCTGAATTGTTAGCAGAAATTGAAAAAGCAGGCTTTGTTGAAGCCAGTCCAATCCAAGAACAAACAATCCCGCTTGCTATGGCAGGGAAAGATGTGATTGGACAAGCTCAGACTGGTACAGGAAAGACAGCTGCTTTTGGTTTTCCAACTCTCGAAAAAATTAACACAGAAAATCCTGTTGTTCAGGCTTTAGTCATTGCACCAACTCGTGAATTGGCTGTTCAAAGTCAAGAGGAACTCTTCCGCTTTGGTCGAAGCAAAGGAGTGAAAGTTCGCTCGGTTTATGGTGGATCTAGCATTGAAAAGCAAATCAAGGCTCTCCGTTCAGGCGCGCACATTGTCGTTGGAACTCCAGGACGTTTATTAGACCTCATTAAGCGCAAAGCACTGAAACTCAATCATGTAGAAACGCTAATTTTAGACGAAGCGGATGAAATGCTCAATATGGGTTTCTTAGAAGACATTGAAGCAATCATCTCACGCGTGCCGGAAGAGCGTCAGACCCTTCTCTTTTCAGCTACTATGCCAGATGCTATCAAGCGGATTGGCGTGAAGTTTATGAAAGAGCCAACACATGTCAAAATTGCAGCAAAAGAATTGACAACAGAACTGGTGGATCAATATTATATCCGTGTAAAAGAAAATGAAAAATTTGATACCATGACACGTCTCATGGATGTGGAACAACCAGAACTTTCTATCGTTTTTGGGCGTACCAAACGCCGAGTTGATGAATTGACTCGTGGACTTAAAATCCGTGGTTTCCGCACAGAGGGGATTCATGGCGATTTAGACCAAGGAAAACGTCTCCGTGTTCTTCGTGACTTCAAAAATGGTAATTTAGATATTCTTGTTGCAACGGACGTCGCAGCACGTGGATTGGACATTTCTGGTGTCACGCATGTTTACAATTACGATATTCCACAAGATCCCGAAAGTTATGTGCATCGTATCGGACGGACAGGTCGTGCTGGGAAATCTGGTCAATCCATTACATTTGTTGCACCAAATGAAATGGGGTATCTTCAAGTCATTGAAAGCTTAACTAAAAAACGGATGAAAGGTATGAAGCCAGCATCTGCAGAAGAAGCTTTTCAAGCTAAGAAAAAAGTTGCACTCAAAAAGATTGAGCGAGATTTTGCAGATGAAAGTATTCGCAACCAATTTGAAAAGTTTGGCAAAGACGCTCGCAAGCTGGCAGCTGAATTTACACCGGAGGAATTGGCTTTATATATATTGACCTTAACCGTACAAGATCCAGACACTCTACCAGAAGTAGAAATTGCGCGTGAAAAGCCATTACCATTTAAGTATGTTTCGGGAGCTAATAAAGGCAATCGTAACAGCAAAAATGGGCGTCGTAGTAATGATCGTCGTGACCGTACTAATGGGCGTGACAATTACAAAAAGGGTGGTCGCCACGATCGCTTTGACAAAGAAAAGCGTTACCGCAAAGACCACAAAAAACCTCGTAATACTTCAAGTGAGAAGAAAACAGGATTTGTCATCCGTAATAAAGGTGATAAGTAATTATACAATAATAAAAAGGCGAATAGAAGTTCGTCTTTTTATGTTTTTATAAGGAGATACAAAGTTATTTAAATACAATAGGCGTAGCAGTCTCTTGGAGAACTGCATCTAATTCAACGATATTTTGTTTACCTATTGTTTCAAGCCATTTAATTGTAGCAGCTTCGCCACCTTCTTGATAGGCTTTGGTAGCACCAGCCCAAGTTGCACGACCGCAAAGGACACCGTTGAAAGTTGAGCCGGATTCCTTAGCAAAGCGAAGTGTATCTTGGAAAAGCTGTGCGGATACTCCAGCAGATAAGAAAATAAATGGAAGAGAAGTGGCATCACTTTGTTCTTTGTAGAAGGCAGCAGCTTCTTCTTTGGTGTAAAGAACTTCATTTTCTGCGAATCCTTCAACATATTTCATATTGACTGGAACTTCAACTTTGAGAACATCTACACCAAATCGTTCTTGTGAGTAAAGCTTCATTGCTTCAATGACTTTGCGAGGTTTGAGTTTAGCATATTCTTTTTCATCCGTCACCTTGGCATCGTAAGAAACTAACTCAAGGAAAAAAGGTATGTCTTCTGCTTTGCATTCAGAAGCTATTCGCTCAATAAAGGCTTCTTTGACGTCATTGACTGCTCTATCTTCGTCAATATCTATATAGAGTAAGACTTTCACAGCATCAGCACCGTTTGCTTTGAGACGTTGGACGGAGACATTTTCGACGAGGTCAGGATAGCGACCGGGAACAGTTTTGTCATAACCTGTTTTTTCATAGGCAACTAATAATCCAGCGTTTTTATCACGAGCTTCCGCCGCTTTCCAACCTAACTCTGAATCAAGAAGGATAGAAGAAGCGTATTTTGTTAAGTATTTCGAAACTAGCACTTTAAAGGTTTCCAATTGCTCAACTGGAGTGTCTTCACCAAGCATACGACGCAAAGCCCCTCGTTGGTCAATAGCCAAAGCGCCGATAATTCTGTTTTTATCACATAAACGTTTTAATTTTTCTTGTTTTGTTGTCATCTTTAGGCTCCTTTTGTTTTGTATAGTTTAATTATAGAACACAAATAAAACAAAGTCAAACAATATTTTACAAAAATCAAAAAAATATTGTTTTTAATTTTTCAAAATGAATAAATTGTTGTATAATATATTTGAGGAATAAAATTATATAAAACTAGAAAGGAGACAAAATGAAAGAAGGACGGCATAGAGTGATTCTCCAAGAATTGGATCAGCAAGGAGTGGTTTCTGTCAAGAAATTAAAAGAGTTACTAGATGTAACGGATATGACGATACGTCGTGATTTGATTGACTTGGAAAAGCAAGGTTTGTTGACTCGTGTTCATGGAGGAGCTCATAAAAAAGTAAAAAATGGCTTGAACGAAGCCTCCCATACTGAAAAAACAATGTTAAATATTGAAGAAAAACGAACAATTGCTCAAAAATGTGCTAATTTGATTTTTTCTGGTGATACAGTTTTTATCGGTTCGGGAACAACGACGGATTTTATCGGAGATTATTTGGCTGATAAAAGTGTGAGTATTGTGACAAATTCGCTTCCTATTTTTGAAAAATTAAAAGATAATCCCAATTGTGACATTATTCTGATTGGCGGTCGTTATCGGGTGAAAACACAAACGTTTGTCGGACAATTTGCTAATAAATTATTGAAAGAAATCAAAGTTTCTAAAGCATTTATTGGCGTCAATGGAATTGACGGTCATAATGTCACGACTGCCAATGAAGAAGAAGGAAATGGCAATGCCATTATCTTGAACAATGCGATTGAAAAGTACATTGTGGCAGATAATAGCAAATTTGACAGCTATTCTTTCTATTGTTTCTATCAGTTGGATGGTTTGGATGCAGTAATTACAGATGATCATATCTCACCAAAGGTCAAGGAAAAGTATAAATCATATACAAATGTTTTATAGTTAATATTTTTATCACCTGTTCATATAGGAGCAGGTGATTTTTGTTTTGTATCTTTCGTGCGGTATTGATACATCCTATTAAAAAACAGGTCTCGTCCATATTAGACTGAGCCTGATTTTCTGAGTATTGAGCTTTTAGTCGTGGTATTCACCGCGAGCCCATTTAGCATTTTCTTCATCGAAAATATGGTCATTTTTAGCGATTTCAGGGCTAACTTCAATGCTATTATCGATTTTTTCAATCAATTGTTTGTTGGCTTCTGTTGGTTCATACTCTGTTTCAAGAAAGACATCAACGATATTGTGAATAAGATTTTGACCAAGAATACGTCCACCAAAAGCGATGATATTTGCATTGAGTTCTTTCTTTGCATAGCGTGCGGTTAGAACGTCACCAACAAGAGCTACACGAGTACCGGGAACTTTGTCAGCAGAAGCAGAAATACCGACTCCTGTACCGCAAAGGGCAATTCCAAGATCAGCTTTTCCTGAAACAACATTTTCTGCAATCAGACGACCAAAGATTGGATAATGAGTCCGGTGAAAGTCGTAGGTTCCGACATCAATGACTTCATGACCGAGGTCTTTTAAATGTTCAGAAATTTTCATTTTTGTATCTGTTACGATATGGTCACAGCCGAGAGCGATTTTCATAATTTTTCCTCCTACCCTTTAACATAATTTATTAAGCATATCAATGCGAACTTGGTGACGCCCAGCATCATAGTCAGCTTTTAAATAAGCTTCTGCACAGGCATTTGCCAATTCTTCACCGAGAATAGCTGCACCGAGAGTGATAATGCGTGTAGAATTGTGGCGAATGGTCATCATGGCAGAATGCTCATCTGAAACAGCAGCACAAATGATCCCACGGTGTTTATTCGCAACCATATAAGAACCAACTGCAAAACGGTCAAACAAAATACCACGGGCAGTATCATCTTTTCGTAATTCTTCAACAAGAGCGTCTGTCGAGTCGACAAAATCAGCAGCACCTTCTTGTTCGTTGAGATCTTTAATGTCATAACCAAGTTGGAGTAAATGAGTTTTTACTTTATTTTTTAACTCAAAACCATCACGGTCTGTACCTAGTATAACTTTCATTGTTATACCTCCTTTTTTTATTTCACAACAACATCATAACATCTCGCACAAATATTGTCAAACAAAAAATAACATAAAAAAACAAAATAAACTATTGACACCGTTTACATATAATGACATACTTTGTGTATAAACAAAATAAAACAAAATAGAAGGAGAAATATGATTCATTTAGTTTGTCCAAATCCAGCTTTGGATCGGACAGTTTTACTTAGTCGGTTTAAAGAAGATGTGGTCAACCGACCAAGGCAAGTGCATGAAAATGCTGGCGGAAAGAGTTTTAATGTGGCTTATGTCCTGAATTACGAGAAGGGCGAAGAGCAAGGAAATTTTTGCATTCATACAATGTTAGGTGGCAAAATGGGCGAATATATTCAACAATTAAATGAGGAAGATGGTATTCCGCTTGTTGTGACAGAGGTTGATAAAAATACGCGTACTTGTACAATTATGATTGATACAGAATTAGGAAAGACCTATCTTGTGTATGAAGCTGGATTTGAGCTGAATAAGGATTTATTAGAACAATTCACCACAAATCTTATAAAGCACATTCAACCTGGCGATAGCGTTGTGTTTTCTGGCTCTTTGATGAAAGGGATGCCAGATGATTATATTGCACAAATTGGTCGTCTTTTACCAGAAGATGTGAATTTAGTAGTAGATACAAGTGGTGCCGCACTAAAAGCAGCTTTCACAGCACAGCCTGACATTGTAAAAATCAACGATGAAGAATTGACAGAATTAACAGGATATCCAGTTGAAACTGCAGAAGAAGCAGCAAAACTTCTCAAAGAATATACTAAAATTCCTTATTTCATTGTGACAATGTGAGGAAAAGGAGTCGTAGCACGCCTGAAAGATGATGTTTTCCAACTGACGTTTCCAACAATTCATGTTAAAAATCCTATTGCGTCAGGCGACTTTTTCCTTGGAAGTCTCTGCCATGCTTTAGAAAGTAAGGGGAGAGTTGATAGAGAAGCTATCATTCGTGCCTGTGCTTATGCAACAGCTAACTGCCTGCAATGGACTCCAAAAGTAGACCTAGCCGATGTAAAACGAATTGTAGACGAAATCGAACTAACAACTTTGTAAATTCTTTCTACAGTTTATATGATATTTTTTGAATGTATTGACTTAGAAAATCCCCTCTTTATATAATAAAATAGATTATTTTATTATAAGGAGGTCGTATGACTTTATCAGGACTTATTGTTTTAGCGGTATTTATATTTCGGTTGGTATTTCTGAAAATATCGATGAAGAATGAGAAAGCGATATTGGCGAATGGTGGGCGTGAATATGGTGTGCAAAATACCAAGTATATCACTATTCTTCACATTTTATTTTACATTTCTTGTTTTGCTGAAGCTACGATACGTCAGGTTCGGTTTGACGCACTTAGTGCTATAGGATTTGGACTGTTGCTATTTTCAATGTTTATGCTCTATGTTGTGACACAATTATTAGGTGAAATTTGGACTGTAAAATTGATACTGGTTAAGAATCATAAATTTGTTGATCACTGGCTTTTCTGCTATGTGAAACATCCCAATTATTTCTTGAACATCGTTCCAGAGTTGATTGGTTTAGCATTACTTTGTCATGCACTAATTTCATTTTGTATTCTATTTCCTCTATATGCGGTAGTTTTGTATAATCGCATCAAGGAAGAAGAGAAATTACCCAAAGAAGTCATTATCCCAAATGGTATGGCACAGAAGTAAGCTATTTTTTTAAGTATAAAATGAAAGATTTTAAATTTACACAAATTATCCATTTTGTATAAATTTTTAAAAAATAAAGTAAGAAAGGGTTTACAAAAGTTTAAAAATGTGTTAAACTCTATTCATAAAGTTAAATAAAACATGGATTGTAACTAAGAAATTAGGCGAGACCATAAATGACCCAAGTAAAAAATCTTGGTTTATTTATGGTTTTTTTATGTTTTACAAAAAGATTGTTAGGAAGGAGGACACGAATGTTTCGAATTGTCCAGCCACTAAATAATAATGTTGCGGTGGTTAAAAATGAAAGTGGTGAACAGGCTGTTGTTATGGGGCTCGGTATCATTTTTAAAAAGAAAAAAGGGGATTTGTTGGCAGGAGAACGAGTAGAAAAAGTCTTTCAACTGAAAAGTGAAGAATCGCGCGAAAACTTTTCTGCTTTGTTAAAAGATGTTCCCTTGGACTTTATCACGACTAGTTATGAAATTATTGATTATGGTATTCAACAGTTCCAATTTCCAGTTCAAGAGTACATCTATGTAACTTTGACAGATCATATTTATTGTAGTTATCAAGCGCTGCAAAGAAATACTTATAAAAGTAATCACTTGCCGGATATGTCAAAGCAATATCCGACGGAGTACAAAATTGCTGAGCATGCTTTGGTGATTGTAAAAGAAAAATTGGATGTGGATTTTCCAAAAGATGAGATTGGGCGGTTAGCCTTACAGTTTATCAATGCGAAAGGCGAAGATGTCGTGATTAGTAAAGATGAACAAACACTGACCCGACAAATGATTGCTTTGGTGCAAGAGGAACTCTTAAAATATGGAATTAAGCGGACGAAAAAGAATAGTAATTTTTACGACCGTTTGATGATTCATTTGACATACTTTATTGAGCGTTTGGATCAGGATGACAGTGATTCAAAAGTCTCCATGAAAAATTTAGAAGAACATATCAAAAAGGATTATCCAGAAGCCTATCAAATTGGCGAAGATATTTATGAAGTTATTCGTCAGCATTTGGGTGGAGGACTTCATCCAAATGAAAAGGTATATTTGGTAATTCATATTCAAAGATTATTGTAAAGGAGAAGACATGTTTCAATTACCAGAAGATTTTATTTTTGGCGGTGCGACTGCTGCCTATCAAGTAGAAGGAGCTACAAAAGAAGGTGGGAAAGGACCAGTCGCTTGGGATGAATTTTTAGAAAAACAAGGGCGATTTTTAGCAGATCCAGCTAGTGATTTCTATCATCAATATTCAAAAGATATTGAGTTGTGTGAGAAGTTTGGCGTCAATGGCTTGCGCTTGTCTATTGCTTGGAGCCGTATTTTTCCAGAGGGACGTGGCAAGGTCAACCAAGAAGGAGTAGAGTTTTATCACCGTGTATTTGCTGAATGTGCGAAACACCATGTCCTGCCATTTGTTACACTGCATCACTTTGATACTCCGAAAGTTTTGTTTGATCAAGGTGATTTTCTTAATCGAGATACAATTGAAGCGTTTGTGGAATATGCTGAATTTTGTTTTCAAGAATTTCCAGAGGTTCATCATTGGAGCACTTTTAACGAAATTTATCCTGTTGCGACCAATCAATACTTGCTCGGTGTCTTTCCTCCGGGGATTCAGTATGATTTGAGTAAGGTGATTCAATGTCTTCACAATATGATGTATGCGCATGCGCGTGTAGTAAATCTTTTCAAGGAGAAAGGTTACCTTGGTGAAATTGGAGTGGTGCATTCTTTGGAAACAAAATACCCAGCAACAGACAGCGAAGAAGATAAGCATGCGGCTTTTCTGGATGATGCGCTTTCTATTCGTTTCTTGCTAGATGCTACTTATCTGGGATATTATTCTGAGGAAACAATGGAAGCGCTTCATGAGATTTGCGCTGCTAACAATGCTAGTTATGAATTCCTTGAAAGCGACTTTGAAGAAATGAAAAAAGCTAGTCACCGAAATGATTATCTTGGAATCAACCATTATCAATGTCATTTTGTTAAGGCTTATCAGGGCGAATCAACCATTCATCATAATGGGACGGGTGATAAAGGCACTTCGGTTTATAAAGTGAAAGGCATTGGAGAACGGATTTACAAGGAAGGGATTGAACGAACGGACTGGGATTGGATTATTTACCCAGAAGGTTTGTATGACCTTTTATTGAGAATTAAGAAAGACTACCCACATTATCAAAAGATTTATATCACTGAAAATGGAATGGGCTATAAAGACGAGTTTGACAATGGCATCATTATGGACAAGCCGCGGATTGATTATTTGAAAGTGTATTTGCAATCTTTAAGCAAAGCTATTGATGCTGGTGTTGTGGTAAAAGGGTATTTTCTTTGGTCTTTAATGGATGTTTTCTCGTGGTCAAATGGCTACAATAAACGCTATGGCTTGTTTTACGTTGATTTTGAAACTCAAAAGCGTTACCCTAAGGAATCCGCTTATTGGTACAAGCATGTTAGCGAAACAAAAATTGTGATTTAAGGGGGAGATGAAATGAATAAAAACGAATTACAAATGTTGGGATTTGAAATCGTAGCTTATTCGGGAGATGCACGTAGTTGTTTACTGAATTTGCTGAAAGAGGTTCGTCAAGGGAATTTTACAAATGTAGATGCTGCTTTAAAAGAAGCAGATGAAAATTTAAATTTAGCCCACAATTCACAAACGCAGATTTTAGCACAAGAGGCAGCTGGGGAAGATTTAGATTTAGGATTTATCTTTATTCACGGTCAAGATCATTTGATGACGACATTATTGTTAAAAGAATTGATCGTAGATTTTATTGAATTATATAAAAATCAATACAAGGAGGACTAATTCCATGAACGGAATTATCAAACAAATTGAGAAAGGAAAACCTTTCTTTGAAAAAATATCACGCAATATTTATCTTGGTGCTATTCGTGACGGCTTTTTAGCCGCCATGCCCGCCATTTTATTTTCAAGTATTTTTATCTTGCTAGCAGCAATTCCAGAAATTTTTGGATTTAAGTTGCCAAATGACGTTTCTACTTGGCTTTGGAAAGTATATGGCTATTCTATGGGTGTAGTGGCTATTCTAGTGTCCGCTACGACTGCTCGTTGTTTGTCAGAATCAATGAACCGCAATATGCCGACCAACAAGACTATCAATTCGGTTTCTGTTATGTTGGCTTCCATTGTGAGCTTCCTCCTTTTAAGTGTGGATCAAATTGAAAACGGTTTAGCCAATGGCTACATGGGAACAAAAGGGATTTTAGCGGCTTTTGTAGCAGCTTTTATCACGGTGAATGTTTATAAATTCTGTGTATTGAAAGACATTACTATTAAGATGCCAAAAGAAGTTCCTGGAACAATTTCTCAAACTTTCCGTGACGTCTTTCCATTTTCATTTGCAGTATTTGCTGCTGTTCTGATTGATACAATCGTGCGTTATTTCTTTGGGCATTCGTTTGCAGAAGCCGTTATCACACTTCTCCAACCTTTATTTACCGCAGCTGATGGCTATTTAGGAATTTCGATTATTTGGGGAGCAATGGCGCTCTTCTGGTTTGTTGGTGTGCATGGTCCTTCAATTGTAGAACCAGCTATTGTCGCGATTATTTATGCAAATGTGGAAACGAATTTACAGTTGGTAAAAGCAGGTCACCATGCTTCAAACGTGTTGACAGTTGGACTTGGAAACTTTGTTGGCACAATGGGTGGTACAGGTGCAACATTGGTTGTTCCATTCCTCTTCATGCTCTTTGCAAAATCTAAGCAATTAAAAGCTGTCGGAAAAGCTTCCTTTGTTCCGGTTTGCTTTGCAGTCAATGAACCATTGTTGTTTGCAACGCCGATTATTTTAAATCCTTATTTCTTTATTCCATTTTTAATCACTCCAATGATCAATGTTTGTGCTTTCAAGTTCTTTGTTGATGTGTTAGGTATGAATAGTTTTATGTATGTCCTTCCTTGGGCAACGCCAGCACCGATTGGCTTGATTTTAGGTACGGGTGCAGGAATCTTATCTATTGTCTTGATGCTGTTGTTGATTGTAGTTGATTCTCTCATCTACCTTCCATTTATCAAAGCGTACGATGATTCATTAGTAGAAGAAGAAGCGAAAAAGGCAGAAGTGATTGAGCTTGAAGAAGCGGCAGAAGCTGAAATAGACGATCAAATTCAAGCGGTTGCAGATGGAAAGCATCATAATATTTTGGTTCTATGTGCCGGTGCAGGGACAAGCGCCATGCTAGCAAATGCACTAACAGAAGGCGCAGCAGAGTTAGGCATAGACCTCAGTTCAACAGCTGGTGCTTATGGTTCGCACTACGATATTATGAAAGATTTCGACATGATTGTGCTAGCTCCACAAGTCAATTCTTACTATGAAGATATTAAGAAAGATACGGATAAATTGGGCATCAAACTTGTTGCGACAAAAGGTGCTGAATATATCAAATTGACACGTGATCCTAAAGGCGCTGTGCAATTCGTTCTTTCGCATTTTGAATAACTAGCCTTCTTATAAAATGTTCGTTTAAAAACTGATAAAACCTAGTTCTTGTTTTATCAGTTTTTTAAAGCGAACACTAAAATATTAAACTAAATAGAAATAGGAAAACTGTATGAAAATAGGATTAAGATTGTCGCTTGTTTTTGCTGCTAGTCTTTGTTTGCTTGGAGGAGTCATTCCTATTAAAGCTAATGAAAATACTAAAATACGTGTTGATAAAGTTGAAAATTTATCATCTGATTTTATCATGGGGACGGATATTTCAACAGTAATTGCTCAAGAAAAAAGTGGTGTAGAGTACAAAGATGAAAATGGAAATATCAAAGATATCTTTGATATTTTGAAAGAAAATGGTGTGAATTACATTCGCGTCAGAGTATGGAATAATCCTTATGATCATAACGGACATGGTTATGGTGCTGGAAATAGCGATATAGAAAAGGCGATTGAGATTGGAAAACGAGCTACAGCACATGGTATGCGGCTACTAGTGGACTTTCATTATTCAGATTTTTGGGCTGATCCAGGACGTCAAGTTCCACCAAAAGATTGGACAAATATGAATGTGTCTGAAAAATCAGAGGCTTTATATCAATACACCAAAGCTAGTCTTGAAAAAATAAAAGCAGCTGGTGTAAATGTAGGAATGGTTCAAGTTGGTAATGAAACAACGAGTAGTGGGATAGCAGGTGAAGCAGGAGAGGAACGCTATCAGTTGTTTGCAGCAGGCGCCAAAGCAGTGCGAGAAGTGGATGCAACTATATTGATAGCTTTTCATTTTACCAACCCAGATAAAACGGAAACGATACTGAATTACGCAAAAGGTTTATCAGATCACCATATTGATTATGATGTGTTTGCTACTAGTTATTATAGTTTTTGGCATGGTAATTTAGATAATCTGACTTCAGTTTTAAAGACAGTAACCGAAAAGTATGGGAAAAAGACGCTTGTAGCAGAGACTTCTTATGCCTATACATTAGAAGATGGAGATGGTCAACAAAATGTTATCCGAACACAAAATCAAATGCTGGTAGGTGGCTATCCTGCCTCTATTCAAGGGCAATCGCATGCCTTACGAGATGTCATTGATGCAGCCAATAAAGCAAGTGCATTAGGCATCTTTTATTGGGAACCAGCTTGGACACCGGTTAGTTCCAAAGGAAAAGAAGTAAATACACCTATTTGGGAAAAATACGGTTCGGGCTGGGCTTCTAGTGCCGTCATTGGGTATGATCCAAATGTTAATCAGGAAAATTACGGTGGCTCTGAATGGGATAATCAAGCATTGTTTGATTTTACAGGAAAAGCTTTGCCATCACTTGCGACGTTTAAATATGTTTATACTGGGTTGAATACAAATCTAAAATATGATAAGAATGAAGAAACAGGGCAGCAAGAGAGTTTGTTATCAAATTCTAGCTTTGAGGAAGAAGATCTTTCAGATTATACTTTTAATGATTTTATCAAGCGTAGACAAGACACGCCTAAAACAGGCAAGTATGCCATGAATTTCTACAATGGCACAAACAATTATATAACTGGCGTTGAAAGAAAGATAACACTTCCAGCAGGAACTTATCAATTTTCTGCTCAAATTCAAGGTGGTGATACGAATGGCTCTGAAGATATTTATGCTTTTGCTCGTGCTGAGGCAGTAAATGTTCAAAGTGAAAAAGTCAAACTAGCTGGTTGGTCAAATTGGCAGACAGCTAAATTGAGCTTTACATTAACAAAAGAGACCGAGGTGACACTGGGAATATGTGTGAAAGCAAATAAAGGTTCATGGGGAACAATTGACGATTTGCTTTTAACCAAAGAAGGAGTAGATAAGACAAAGTTGGGAACCACTCTTTCTTCGGCAAAAGAAAAATTAGCGGAAACTATGCATTATACAAAGGATTCACTTGCGAACTTAAAAGAACAAGTAGAAGAAGCACAAGTTATTTTACAAAAAGATGATGCGACACAAGCAGAGATTGATGCAGAATGTGAAGCATTACAGACTGCCATTCGAGTCCTTGTACCACTAGAAAATCAATCTTCATCTAATGTTCAGCATGAAGATAGCAAAAAAACAAAGGAAAATTCTAATAGCAAAGAACAAAAAGGAGAAAACTCCCATGCTGGGTTGACAGATTCTGATTCGTCTAATAAAAATGAAAAGTCTTCTCAAACGAATAGAAACAAGGAAACTTTGCCTACTACAAGTGACAAAAAATTAGCTAAAACCAAAGAATTATTACCAAGTACAGGGACTAGCATGTCATATTTAGCTGGTATCGGTGTTGTTTTTCTGAGTGTCTTTGTTGCTGTTATTTCTAAGAAAAATAACCAATAAATCATTGAAAAAAGTAGAAAGACCTCCCGCTTTCTACTTTTTCTTATCTGCGATATATTCTAATTTTTGTTGTCGTGTTTTTCTTTTAAAGAGGGCTTCGGCTGACATGGCAGAAGGTTTGTCGGGAAATTCTTCTTGATATAAAAGAGTAACGGGTAATCGTGTACGCGTGTATTTGGCGCCTTTTCCAGTATTATGCGTATAAAGTCGTTTTTTGACATCGGTCGTGTACCCTGTGTAGAGAGAGCCATCGGCGCATTCCAGAACGTACATGTAGGCTTTAGTTTCCATAGTAAATCTCATGAATTTCTGGAGTGTAGCTGCCATCTTCATTATGAATGAAAAGCGGTGGCAGGATTTTTAACCCGTCACGGGAACCATCTTTGATAGCTTCAATGAGGAGCATATTGGCTTCGCGATTTGCTTTTGGGTAAACAAACTGAATACGTTTTGGAGCTAGATTATGCGCTATCATGGTGTCAATAATATCAAGGAATCGTTCAGGACGATGCACCATTGCTAAACGTCCGTTGGACTTTAAAACTCGTTGGGAGATTCGACAGATTTCTTCCAGATTGGTCGCAATTTCATGACGTGCAAGCAGATAATGTCGGCTTGCATTGAGATTAGAATGTTCATCCACTTTAAAATAGGGTGGATTGCATAAAATCATGTCTACTTTACTACCGTCAATATAGTGGGTGAGATATTTCAAATCATCCTGAATAACCTGCATTTGGTGGGTTAGACCATTTAGCTCAATAGAGCGCTCTGCCATATCTGCCAGTCTTTCCTGAATTTCAACCGCTATGATTTGAGCCTTAGTTCGGGTGCTTGCAAAAAGCCCAACGGCACCATTTCCAGCACAAAGATCCACGATAAGACCACGCTTAGGTAAGTTTGGGAAACGGGAGAGGAGTACACTATCTACTGAGTAGCTAAAGACCTCTCGATTTTGAATAATTTTGACGTCAGTAGAAAAGAGCTGATTAACTCGCTCACCGTCTTTTAAAAGAATTTCTGCCATATACCCTTATTATATCATGATGTAGAGGAAAAGAAGTAACAAAAATAAGCAGTAAGACAAAAATGTACGGTTTTTCTTACTGCCTGTAGGTATTAATTCTTAAGATTTATAAACTTTGCTCCCGTTTGTTCTGTATGTGTGTCACGACAATAAAAGTAATTGTAAAGAGAATCATCAGAATAATGTAGACAGGGAAGCTATTACTGGTTAGAGTAGCGATTTCAATGTATTTTTGTAGAAGAATGGCTGTTCCAAAGAATCCTACGAGGGACCAGAGGATCAGCAGAATCCGCCAGAGATTAAGTGGCAGGCAGGCACGAACAACAGATAGAAAGCCGATAGAGCCTAATAAATAATAAAGTAAAGTTGAGATTTCCACCTGTGACCAGCCATGCAGTCCACCAAAAATATTGACAAATAAAACGCTAAAGACGACCATTAGCCCGCTAGGTAGCGCCTTGAAAATTGCTTTTTTAAGGAAATCTTGTTCAATAGGTTTGATATTTCGCTCAAAGGTGAGGACAAAGGGCGGCAAACCTTCAACAAATTGGTCAATCAAGGTGATTTGAATGGGGATAAATGGAAAGACTAAGAGCCATTCTGCTCGTCCCAACAGAATACTAGAAATACAAATGATTGTCAAAATGAACGAATAGGTTGTTTTAATGAGGAAAATTGGTGCAATGCGGGCGATGTTATTAACAACGCGGCGTCCTTCAAAGAGAATTTCAGGGACATCATTAAAATCAGAATTAAGCAAGACGAGATTGGCAACTTGTCGGGTTGCGGGATCTCCTTCAGCCATAGCAATGGAGCAGTCTGCTTCACGCAAGGCCAGAATATCATTGACCCCGTCACCGGTCATAGCTGTGGTATGCCCTGCTTTTTTCAGGGTTTGAATGATAAGTTTCTTTTGATGAGGAGAAACACGACCAAAGATAGCAGTCGTTTCTGCCAGCTCAATCAACTCTTGATCTGTTACTTTTGAGCAATCAACATAACTTTGGTAGTTTGCAAAACCTGCCTTTGCAGCAATGTTTGATACAGTAACCGGATTGTCACCTGATATGATTTTTAAGCCAACTTCTTGTGAGCGTAAGTATTCCAAGGTATCAGCTACCCCGTCACGAATCGGATCTGTAATTTCTAAAATAGCAATAGGTTGAACATTATTAGGTAAGTAAATGTGTTTATGGTCAATGCGTTCAGGACTAATGGCTAAAGCGAGTACGCGCGAACCTCGCTGTTGGGCTGCTTGGGCAATCTCAATCTCTTTGTTAAAGAGCATTTCAGGCGCACCGAGAAAGACAGTACCTAAGTCCGACATTTCCATAGCTCCCCATTTACGGTCACTAGAAAATGGAATAGCGTTACTCGTTTGGTAATTAGAAGAACTTGTAAATTGTTTGCGGATTGCTTGGGAGGTCGGATTGTTGTCATCGCTTGCAGCGATATAAGCGCTAAGAATTTCAGAGACTGCTTGTTCTGAAAAATCTTCTGTGAGCGGGCTAACTGTTTCGACGTGCATTTTTCCTTGTGTAATGGTGCCTGTCTTATCAAGGCAGAGCATGTCAACACGAGCCAGCGTTTCAACGGAGTACATTTCCTGTACGAGGACTTTTCGCAAGCCCAGCTTGATGACCGCTGTTAAAAGCGAGGTAATCGTTAAAAGTGCGATTCCTTTTGGCAACATTCCCAGAAGAGCTGTCGAAGTATTGACAACCGAATCTTTGACAGGCAAGTGTTTTACCAAAAGTGCTTCTAGAAAGAGCGCAATTCCAAAAGGAATAATGATTTTCCCTGTGAAACCTGCAATTCTGTCCATGGATTTCATGATGCGAGAATGGATTGGTTTAACGGTTTTAGCTTCTAGCATGAGCTTAGAGGCGTAATTGTCAGCTCCAACATGAGTAATTTCAGCTATTACATGACCACTGACAAGAAAACTTCCTGAGAGCAGTTGATCCCCAATCTCCTTTTGGACGAGGTCACTTTCTCCTGTCAGCATAGCTTCGTTTACTTCTGCAAAACCGTCTAAAACAGTTGCATCGCTTGGAATTTGCTCACCTGCGTTCAAACGAATCACATCACCTAGAACCAATTCTTCTGGATTAATAGATGTGGTTTGCCCATTACGGATAACACTAATCTTTTCTTTATTTAAGAGATTGAGCTTATCAACCATGTGCTTGGCGCGCAATTCGGTGACAATTCCAGAAAAAGCATTGAAGCAGATAACGGCAAAGAAGACCAGATTGCTCCAGGCTTGTACAATAACGAGTGCTACGGCAATGGCAAAATTTAACGCATTAAATAGCGTAAAAACATTACGCTTGATGATTTGCCAAGTGCTGATACTTGTATTGACTGTAAAATCATTGGTGAGTCCTTGTGAAATTTTTTCTTGGACTTGCTGGTGGGTTAATCCCGTAAATTCTTTCATGTTCATGAGGTTAATCATACCATTTTTTTAGTAAAATTTCTAATAGAATTCATTCAGCTGTAACAGTTTCAAAGCAAAAAAAGTTTGCGAGTGGACATTGGATAAGGTATAATGAAAAGGATAAGAAGGGAGAGCCTATGTTTTATAGATATTTAAGAAGATTGGTGATGTTGATTTTATGGGCTTTAAATGGTAATGCTCACTACCACCATTTGGAGAACATTCCAGACCAAGAGGAAAATTATATTTTAGTGGCTCCACACCGTACTTGGTGGGATCCTGTTTACATGGCTTTTGCAACAAGGCCCAAGCAATTTATCTTTATGGCAAAGAAAGAACTGTTCACAAATCGCGTTTTCGGCTGGTGGATTCGCATGTGTGGCGCATTTCCAATTGACCGTGAAAATCCAGGAGCATCTGCTATTAAATACCCCGTCAAGATGTTGAAATCAAGCAATCGGTCTTTAATTATGTTTCCAAGTGGAAGCCGACATTCGACAGATGTGAAAGGTGGCGTTGCACTGATTGCTAAAATGGCAAAGGTGCGCATTCTTCCAGTTGTTTATGTAGGACCGATGAGTCTGAAAGGTTTAGCAAAAGGTGAGCGCGTGGACATGGACTTTGGACAACCTATTGATATTTCAGATATCAAAAAGATGAATGACGAGGGTGTGGAAGAAGTCGCCCGTCGCATTCAAGTTGAATTTGATCGCTTAGATGTCGAAGTAGCTGCACTTCAAGTGAAAAAAAATCCAAATATATCATTGTTACTCCCCCGTTTGATCGCTCTGCTACTGTCAATTGTTGTTGGCTTACTAACATTTGCTTTCAGTTTCATCGCAAGTTTCGTTTGGGATCCTGATAAACATAGGAAATAAAAATATGCTATAAAAGAACCTGATGCAGTAGTATCTCAGACTTGAACTACTCTCGTAGTAAACAAGTAGCACATCTAATTGCGCAAAGAACTGCTTTGAGGTTGGGAATTTTTGCCCCGACCTTTTTTGTTTGTAAATTTTGAGATAAAAAGAACCACAACACACAAAACTTATATGAAAACGCTTGCTAAAATAGACTTAAAATAGTATACTAAATTTAAGGTATACGGTTTAAAAAAGGTGATAAGAGTGATGCTCACTCTTAAAAGTTGATGTATTCAACATGCAATCATAAAAGGAGAAATATATGAAAAAATTGATTTTTCGCTTAACAATTCTGTTATCTGCTCTTATGCTCTTTCCTTTTCAAGCAGTAGAAGCCTGTACAGGTTTCATTGTCGGGAAGAACTTGACGGCAGACGGCTCTACTTTGTATGGTCGTACAGAGGATTTGGAGCCTAATCATAACAAAGTCTTTAAAGTTCATCCAGCCAAGGACAATCAAGCGGGAGAAAAGCTGATTGATGAAGCCAATGGCTTTGAATGGCAATTACCCGCACATAGCTATAAATATACTTCTGTTTCGGATGTTACACCAAAAGAAGGTATTTTTGATGAAGTAGGCTTCAATGAGCATGGAGTTTCCATTTCTGCTACAGTGTCAGCTAAGGCGAATAAAGCTATCCAGAAAGTTGATCCTTATGTGGAAAAAGGTTTAGCAGAATCCATTATGACAACGGTTGTCTTGCCACATGTCAAAACAGCTCGTGAAGGTGTGGAGCTCATCGCAGAGATTGTCAAAAAACAAGGAGCTGCTGAAGGAAACATTGTGACAATTGCAGATAAGACAGGTGTCTGGTACATGGAAATCTTGTCTGGTCATCAATATGTTGCCATTAAATATCCAGACGACAAATACAGTATTTTCCCTAATACCTTCTTCTTAGGAAGTGTTGATTTTAATGATAAGGAAAATGTCATTGCTTCAGAAAATGTGGAAAAAGTAGCACGAGATGCAAATTCCTACAAGGAAATCAATGGCAAATTCCATATTTCCCAATCTTACAATCCGCCAATGGCAGAAGCTGATCGTTCACGGGCTTGGGCTGGTATTAAGGCTTTGAACCCAGACGCACCAGTCAATTATGATGATAAATATTTTGATTTGTTGCAATCTAGCAATAAAAAAATCAGCGTTGCAGATGTGATGCGGATGCAGCGGAACCGTTTTGAAGGAACGCAATTTAAACCCCTTGACCAAATGGAATTGGACGGGAAGGGCATTCCTCAACGTGGAAAAGTAGATCCAGTCTACAAATATCCTCTTGGCAATCCAAATGTAATGGAAGCCCATATCTTCCAATTGAAAGATAATATCCCTGCCAGCATGGGTGGTGGTACAATGTGGCTTTCTGTTGGTAGTCCTCGATTTGCACCATACTTGCCATACTATGGAAATATCAACAATACTTATGCTGCTTATCAAGTTGATACAACGAAATATGACAAAGATTCTTGGTACTGGGTTGCGTCACACATTTACGATATGGCAGCCAAGCATCAAAAATTATTTGGCAATAGCATTCAAGAAAAATGGAAAGCTTTGGAAGCACGATTGATTGAAGAACAAGCCAAATTAGATGAACAATACGCAGCTGCAGGTGGAGCTTCGTCAGAAGAAGTGACTGCGTCTAGTATGGCGCGTGCAGAGGAAGTCTTTAAAGAAATGAAAGCTCTAGAAGCTGAAATGGAAGAAAAGATTAAAAATGAGCAAACGCCACCAAGCTCTAGCTCAGAACCATCTTCAAGTACAAGTGAGTCATCTTCAACCACATCTTCCACTTCGTCTACATCTCAATCTCAATCTTCGTCAAGTACAAATGAAACGTCTACATCTAGTTCATCGGATACTGAAAAACCTAAACCAAGCGAAACTTCTGATACCTTAGTGGATACAGCCACGGGTGTTCGCTTGCAAAATGTAGATTTAGTGAAAGCTAATCTCAAATTAGCAGTTAAAAAGACGATTGAAGAAAACGCAGACAGCTATGACATTACCTTGACCAATCCGAAAGGCGAAACAGTATCACAAGTCAGTTCAACAGTAGTGACAGTACCAGTGAAGCAAGGTGCTACGGTGGATTCTGTTTATGCTATGAAAGACGGCAAGCAAGCGGAAAAATTTGATTTTGTTCTCAACAAAGATCAAACGATTAGCTTTAAAACAACACACTTCTCTACTTACAAAGTAAATTACAAAGTTGTCAAAGAAACGCCAAAACAAAATAAACGTGGCTTCCTTCCGTCAACTGGTGAAAAAGTAACCTTCCTTGGTTTAGTAGGAATTGTCATTTTAGGAGTTGTCATCTTCATCTTAGCAAAACGTTCAAAAAAGAATAGTGACTAGTTGAAGCAAGAAAATCAACATCATGTTGAAGAATTCCCTCAAAGTTGGATACAAAACTAACTTTGGGGGATTTTTATATGAATTGAATAAATTTCTACATTAAATTGACAATGATAATATTATTTTTGACAATAATAGTTGACAAAGTGACACGAATGAGTTACAATAGAGATGAAAGGAGAGGAGCATATGAAGCTGGAAAATCGATTAAAAGAACTTCGAGCGCGAGATAGGTTGAATCAAACAGAGTTGGCTAAAAAAGCAGGAGTTTCTCGACAAACCGTCAGTTTGATTGAGCGGGGAGAGTATGCTCCGTCTGTCATCATTGCCTTGAAGATTGCACATATTTTTGGAGAAAACGTAGAAAATGTATTTTATCTAAAGGAGAATAGCGATGAAAAAATGGATGAAAATTAGTGGTTTACTAGTAGTGAGTGTTTTGCTAGGAATTTTTGTAGCAAGTAGTTGGCTCGGAAATTTCCATTTTCCAATCTTTTTAAATAGCATACTTTGGGGTTGGATTATTCGTGTGCTCAATCTGCTTTTATTCTGCATGACGATTTATTTACTACAGTCTAGTCGAACAATTCAAAAGCAGTCAACAAATGGAGATGAATTAAATGAACAACTTTATCAGAAGATGTTCAAAAATCTGGAATATGGTACTATTTTATTAGACGTTGTGACAATCTTGACGATTTTTGATATACTAACATCATTTAATGTATTCATTACTAAAAATAGTGTTTTGATTACAGGCAGTTTATTTCCTTATGTAGCACTTACTTTTATTCTATATGGACAATATTGTCTCCAAAAGACAATTGAGCAGGTTCGGCATTTTAAATTGCCAATCGTTACATTTCCTGAAGATGTTTTAGCCTTGATGAAGACCTATGATGAAGCAGAAAGAGAAGCACATTATGAGCAGAGCTTTAAGATTCTTTTTCAGTTAAATCAGTTCATTTTGCCAGCGTTTTACATCCTCCTGTTCACTATTTCGCTTCTATTACGTGAAGTTCAATACCTTCCTATTGCAATCGTGGTCTTTATCCACCTCTACATCAATGTAGTAAATATTTCTATGATAAAGAAATACTTTAAATAAGGCTGGTCAAAAAGTATTTCTGCCTCTATCTCATTTAGTGATAAGTGAATGACGTGGTAGGTGATTGAGAGTGGGACTACGAACTTAAATTTTTCAAGATAAGTTCTGTCCCAATCTTATGAAATATAACTAGTTATACGAGGAGAATTTTAATGAAAAAAATAGCCCATATTGGACTTGGAATTGTAAAATTATTGGGACTAATTGTGTTAGTCATGGCTATCAATGGCATTCCTATGTTGTTTCTAGCTAGAGGGCAAGATTTGCCCGTGTATATAGAAATTTTACTGGTGTTAGCCTACCTTGTGCTCATGTTTTTTGCTATCCGCACTTTATGGAGGAGATACCAGACACATGTCTCAGAGGATATCAAAGTCCTGTCATTTTCTTGGGGAGATTTTGGGAAAGCATTGTTGTTCTTTTTAGCGGCAAGAGTAGTAGCGGTTTTAGGAACTTATCTAAACATCTTTTTAACAGGGCAAAGTACGACCAGTAACGATAGTGCTTTACAAAATCTAGGAAAAATTATGTCTGTTAATCATATCTTTTTTGCTCTGTTATATGTAGTAACTGTTGCAATAATAGCTCCGGTGATTGAAGAATTAGTATTCCGTGGTTTTGCGACAATCTTTTTCTTTGAGAAAGATCAAAAAATATCAGCAGCCATCATAACATCTATCATTTTTGCACTTCCTCATATCTCAAAATGGACAGAGTTTCCACTTTATTTTGCCATGGGATTAGTCCTTTATGCTGCCTTTGCACGTCGAGGAAATCTGAAAGATTCAATAGCTGTGCATATTTTAAACAACACACCAGCAGCTCTCGTTATGCTGTTTGCGATGTTTCGATAGCGATGTAAAAATAGTACAATCATTTACAATAATATAATAAAAACACGAACGATTTTAGTTTCAGCTACTTGCTGGTCTTGCTTCATTCGTGTTTTTGTGTTATTAGATGTTATTTTTATTAATTGATATTTTATAACCCGTAATTGTAATCATCATCTTGCATGGCTTCAACTTCACCAAGAAGATAACCGTTTCCGACTTGAGAAAAGAAGTCGTGGTTAGAAGTTCCGGTTGAAATACCATTCATGACAATCGGATTGACGTCATCAGCCGTGTCAGGGAAAAGTGGGTCTTGACCAAGATTCATGAGAGCTTTATTAGCATTATAACGAAGGAAAGTTTTGACTTCTTCTGTCCAGCCGACACCGTCATATAAGGTTTCTGTGTAGCCTTCCTCATTTTCATAGAGGGTGTAGAGCAGGTCGTACATCCACTCTCGGAATGTTTCTTGCTCTTCTTCTGGTAATTCGTTAAAGCCTAATTGGAATTTATAGCCAATATACGTTCCGTGGACAGATTCATCGCGGATAATCAATTTGATGATTTCAGCTACATTGGCTAATTTGTTATTTCCAAGATAGTAGAGCGGAGTAAAGAAACCAGAGTAGAAGAGGAAGGTTTCTAAAAAGACACTGGCAACCTTCTTTTCAAGAGCATTTCCATTGAGGTAAATCTCGTTGATAACTTCGGCTTTCTTTTGCAAATAAGGATTTGTATTGGTCCATTCAAAAATTTCGTCAATTTCTGATTTCGTGTTAAGGGTTGAGAAAATAGATGAATACGACTTAGCGTGAACAGACTCCATGAATTGGATGTTATTCAACACAGCCTCTTCATGAGGTGTGCGAATATCTCCTCGGATAGCTTCGACACCTGATTGGGATTGCATCGTATCCAATAATGTTAATCCGCCGAAGACCTTACCAACAAGGTCTTTTTCTTCAGGTGATAATTTTCTCCAGTCGTCCAAATCGTTGGAGAGGGGGATTCGTGTATCGAGCCAGAACTGCTCGGTCAGTTTTTCCCAAGTAGATTTGTCAATGACATCTTCAATGGCATTCCAGTTAATGGCTTTATAATAGGTTTTCATGTTGATTACTTTCTTTTATTCCAGTTGATTCTTATTGTTTACAGATAGTTTAAATTTGTTCTGAAAGGCTTTTAAAAATTTTAAATCTCGTTAAATCACGCAGCTCTCACACTGGTTGGCTCCAACTTCGCCGCCGTTATCTGTAAAGGTACGGACATAATAGATTGATTTGATGCCCTTGTTAAAGGCATAGTTGCGCAGGATAGACAGGTCGCGTGTCGTTTGTTTGCATTCGGTTTTCCATTCGTAGAGTCCTTGTGGAATGTCGCTGCGCATAAAGAGGGTCAGAGATAACCCTTGATCTACGTGCTCAGTAGCTGCTGCATAAACATCAATGACTTTACGCATATCCATGTCGTAAGCGCTAGTATAGTAAGGAATAGTCTCAGTTGACAGTCCTGCTGCTGGGTAGTAGATTTTTCCGATTTTCTTTTCTTGGCGTTCTTCGATGCGTTGTGTAATTGGGTGGATAGAAGCAGAGACATCATTGATATAGCTGATAGAGCCATTCGGCGCAACAGCTAAGCGATTTTGGTGATAAAGACCGTCTGTCATGACTTTCTCGCGTAGCTCAGTCCAATCTTTTGCAGAAGGAATAAAGATATTTTCAAAGAGTTTTTTCACTCGGTCAGATTTTGGTACAAATTCACCGGTCACATATTTGTCAAAGTATGAACCATTTGCATAATCAGACTTTTCAAAGTTATGGAAAACCACCCCGCGCTCACGGGCAATATTATTGGACTCAACAAGTGTCCAATAATTCATGAGCATAAAGTAAATGCTGGTAAACTCAACAGATTCAGCTGATCCGTATTCAATCAATTGTTGAGCCAGATAACTGTGCAAGCCCATGGCACCTAGCCCAAAAGTGTGAGCTAAGCTATTACCATGATCAATAGTCGGAACAGCTTTGATGTGAGAGCTATCTGTAACAAACGTCAGCGCACGTGTCATGGTACGGATAGACTTACCAAAATCTGGCGAAGTCATCATATTAACCACATTGGTAGAGCCGAGATTGCAAGAAACATCTGTTCCTAAACGAACGAATTCTTGAGCGTCATTCAAGAGACTTGGTTCTTGGACTTGCAGGATTTCGGAGCAGAGATTGCTCATGATAATCTTGCCGTCTACTGGATTCGCGCGATTAGCAGTATCGATATTAACTACATAAGGATAGCCAGATTCCTGCTGCAACTTGGAAATTTCAGTTTCTAAATCACGAGCTTTAATCTTCGTTTTATTAATCTTAGGATTGGCAACCAATTCGTCATATTTTTCGGTAATGTCAATGTAGGCAAATGGAATGCCATATTCCCGTTCGATAGAATAAGGGCTAAAGAGATACATATCTTCGTTCTTCCGAGCTAATTCGTAGAATTTATCTGGAATGACAACACCCAAAGAAAGAGTTTTTACCCGTACTTTTTCATCGGCATTCTCTTTCTTAGTTGAAAGAAAAGCGATAATATCTGGGTGAAAGACATTAAGATAAACAACACCGGCTCCTTGACGTTGACCTAATTGATTAGAGTATGAAAAGCTGTCTTCAAAGAGCTTCATAACTGGTACTACACCAGAAGCAGCCCCTTCATAACCTTTGATAGGGGCACCCGCTTCCCGCAGGTTACTGAGGGAAATTCCAACGCCACCGCCAATCCGAGATAATTGCAGAGCTGAATTGATAGAACGACCGATTGAATTCATATCATCAGTGACTTGAATCAAGAAACAAGAAACTAATTCACCACGCCTAGCACGTCCGGCATTCAAGAAACTTGGAGTTGCTGGTTGATACCGTTGATGAATGATTTCATTGGCAATATCTTTGGCAATTGCTTCATCACCGTCGGCAAAATAGAGCGCGTTGAAAAGAACGCGGTCTTCCATGCTTTCAAGGTAATATTCACCGTCATTTGTTTTGAGAGCATATTGATTATAGAATTTATAAGCTGCCATGAAAGATTTAAAATGAAAATCTTGTTCATGAATGAAGCTGGATAGTTCTTCGATGTATTCAGGTGAATAAAGCTGGATGAATTCTTTTTCTAAATAGTTTTCTTGAATTAAATAGTGAATTTTTTCTGTGATAGAAGAGAATTTTTTTGTATTTGGTTCAACATTTTCTTTAAAGAATGCTTCCAAGGCTTCCTTATCTTTGTGAAGCATAATCTGTCCGTTGATTGGACGGTTGATTTCATTATTGAGACGGAAATACGTCACATCTTCTAATTGTTTGAGTCCCATAGTGTTCCTTTTCTAAGTGTTAGGTTTGATATTTGGCAAAAGAAAGAGGGGCGGGCAAGAACTAAAAATTGCAAATTTTAGTTCGTAGTCTCACCCCACAAAGTTACTCAACAGTTTTGAAAAGTGTTGAGGTGGTGAACGAAGAAAACAAAGTTTTCATCAAAGGTACTCTTCCGAGTATAAAAAGTGAACGGAGAAGGTTTTGTCTAGTTATCGCAGTTTTAACCATTTCTCCCATTATGTACATGTCATAAATTATGATAATTTTTTCAATTTACCTGGTTGAAAACCGGAAAATGCTTCCGTTGGAGTCTGAACGACTGGAGCAGCATTAAAGCCTAAGCTTTTCACATGATCGATGTATTCAGGCTGTTCGTCCAAATTGATTTCACGATATTCTACATGGTTAGTGTCTAAGAAGCGTTTTGTCATTTTGCATTGAACGCAATTATTTTTTGAATAAATAGTTACCATAATGAACTCCTAATTTCTTTAAATTCAGTATGGAATTAGTATATCTAAAGCAGGGAATTTTGTCAACTATTATGTTCTAAATATTGTGTTTTGTTTTGGGGTTTTAAATACTATGGCACTAGATATAGTGTTTTCTTAAAAAAGAAAAAGATAGAATGAACTCCTGTTTTGGGCTTCGTTAGACTAAGCTTTCCTTAGGGAACAATGGATTAAAAATGTGTCAATCAATTGGACAGTGAAAATCTCGTTTTAATGAAATTTCAGTAATTCTCATAAAAAAGACTTGCTGAATACACATAAAATTCTTGAAAAAATTTTACAAAGATGTTATAATCTAGAATTGTAAGGGTTATCACATGAGACCCCAAAAAGATTACATTAAAGGAGAGTCAAACTATGGCTTCTAAAGATTTCCACATTGTGGCAGAAACAGGTATTCACGCACGTCCAGCAACTTTGTTAGTTCAAACTGCTAGCAAATTTGCTTCAGATATTACTCTTGAATACAAAGGTAAATCAGTAAACCTCAAATCAATCATGGGTGTTATGAGCCTTGGTGTTGGTCAAGGGGCTGATGTAACAATTACTGCAGAAGGTGCAGACGCTGATGATGCAATTGTAGCAATCGCAGAAACAATGACAAAAGAAGGATTGGCTTAACATGACAGAAATGCTAAAAGGAATTGCAGCATCTGACGGTGTTGCTGTTGCTAAGGCATATCTACTCGTTCAACCGGATTTATCATTTGAGACTGCTTCAGTCGAAGATACAAATGCAGAAGAGGCTCGTTTGGATGTAGCTCTTGAAGCTTCACAGAACGAGCTTTCTGTTATCCGTGAGAAAGCAGTAGAAAGCCTTGGAGAAGAAGCAGCTCAAGTATTTGATGCTCATTTAATGGTACTTTCTGACCCAGAAATGATTGGTCAGATTAAAGAAACAATTCGTGCAAAAAAAGTGAATGCTGAAGCAGGTCTAAAAGAAGTAACAGACATGTTCATCACTCTCTTTGAAAATATGGAAGATAATCCATACATGCAAGAACGTGCGGCAGATATTCGCGACGTGACCAAACGTGTGTTGGCTCACTTGCTTGGTGTACGCTTGCCAAACCCTGCTATGATCAATGAAGAAGTGGTTGTGATTGCCCATGACTTGACTCCTTCTGATACCGCTCAATTAGATAAAAACTTTGTTAAAGCTTTTGTAACCAATATTGGTGGACGTACAAGCCACTCGGCTATTATGGCTCGTACTCTTGAAATTGCTGCGGTTCTTGGAACAAATAACATTACCGAATTAGTAAAAGACGGTGATACAGTTGCCGTGAATGGAATTACTGGTGAGGTTATTATCAATCCAACAGAAGAACAAGTTGCAACCTTTAAAGCAGCGGGTGAAGCCTATGCAAAACAAAAAGCTGAATGGGATTTGCTGAAAGATGCTGAAACAGTAACAGCTGACGGAAAACATTTTGAACTGGCTGCAAATATCGGTACACCTAAAGATGTCGAAGGTGTGAATGCAAATGGCGCAGAAGCTGTCGGGCTTTACCGTACTGAGTTTCTTTATATGGATTCGCAAGATTTCCCAACAGAAGATGAGCAGTATGAAGCTTATAAAGCTGTACTTGAAGGGATGAATGGCAAACCAGTTGTTGTCCGTACAATGGACATCGGTGGAGACAAAGAACTTCCTTACTTTGATTTGCCAAAAGAAATGAATCCGTTTCTTGGATTCCGTGCTCTTCGTATTTCTATTTCTGAAACAGGAAATGCAATGTTCCGCACACAATTACGTGCACTTTTGCGTGCATCTGTGCATGGACAATTGCGTATCATGTTCCCAATGGTTGCTTTGTTGACTGAATTCCGTGCTGCAAAAGGCATTTTGGAAGAAGAAAAATCTAAATTGCTTGCAGAGGGTGTGGCAGTTGCGGACAATATTCAAGTTGGTATCATGATTGAAATTCCAGCGGCAGCAATGCTTGCTGACCAATTTGCAAAAGAAGTTGACTTCTTCTCAATTGGTACCAATGACTTGATTCAATACACAATGGCTGCTGACCGTATGAATGAACAAGTTTCTTACCTTTATCAACCATACAACCCATCTATCTTACGTTTAGTGGATCGAGTGGTCAAAGCTGCTCATGCTGAAGGCAAGTGGGCTGGTATGTGTGGTGAAATGGCGGGTGATCAAACTGCTGTTCCACTTCTAGTTGGTATTGGTCTGGATGAGTTTTCAATGAGTGCTACATCTGTTCTTCGTACACGTAGCTTGATGAAGAAATTGGATACGAAGAAGATGCAAGAACTCGCTCAACGTGCTCTTACAGAATGTGCAACGATGGAAGAAGTTCTTGAACTTGAAAAAGAATATCTTGATTTTGAATAATATCGAAACGAAGACCATTGTCAATTAAGACAATTGAAATCTCAGTTATTGAAAGAGGGCGTTGTTGTCCTCTTTCTTTATATTGCAAATCATTTAGGCTTTCTGTGTTCCTTTTTACTTCCTTTTGCTCATTTTTGCTATAATGATAATTATGAATAACTTGATTCAATCAAAATTAGAATTGCTACCAACCAGTCCAGGTTGCTATATTCACAAAGATAAAAATGGTACCATTATTTACGTAGGTAAGGCTAAGAATTTGCGCAATCGGGTGCGCTCTTATTTTCGTGGGAGCCATGATACTAAGACCGAAGCGCTGGTATCTGAGATTGAGGATTTTGAGTTTATTGTCACGGAGTCTAACATTGAAGCTTTGCTGCTTGAAATCAATCTCATCAAGGAAAATCAGCCTAAGTACAATATCATGCTCAAGGATGATAAGTCCTACCCTTTTATCAAAATTACCAATGAGACATATCCGCGTCTAATTATTACGCGTCAGGTCAAAAAGGATGGGGGGCTCTACTTTGGTCCTTATCCTGATGTAGGTGCTGCCAATGAAATTAAGCGCCTGCTGGATCGAATTTTCCCTTTTCGCAAATGCACTAATCCGCCTGAGAAGGTTTGTTTCTACTACCACATTGGGCAGTGCCGAGCTCACACTATCTGCCATAATGAACCACATTTTTTTCAAGATATGGCTCAAGAAGTATCAGACTTTCTCAAAGGGCATGATGATAAGATTATTGATGAGCTGAAAAGGAAAATGACTAGTGCGGCTGAGAAAATGGAGTTTGAAAAAGCGGCTGAGTACCGCGACTTGCTTCAAAGCATTGCGACGCTTCGCACTAAACAACGAGTCATGGCGAAGGATTTGCAGAATCGGGATGTCTTTGGTTATTATGTAGACAAAGGCTGGATATGTGTGCAGGTGTTCTTTGTCCGTCAAGGAAAACTCATTGAGCGAGACGTGAATATGTTTCCTTACTACAATGATCCCGATGAGGATTTTCTGACCTATATTGGTCAATTTTATCAGGAAAAATCTCATCTGATTCCCAATGAAATTTTGATTCCGTCTGATATTGATGATGTAGCTGTTCAGGCTGTGGTAGATACGAAGATTCTCAAACCTCAGCGAGGAGAGAAGAAACAGTTGGTTAATTTGGCTATTAAAAATGCGCAAGTTAGTTTGCAGCAGAAGTTTGATTTGTTGGAGAAATCTGTTGAAAAAACGCAAGGAGCCATTGAAAATCTAGGGCAGTTGCTCAATATTCCCACCCCAGTTCGGATTGAGTCCTTTGATAATTCCAATATTATGGGAACCAGTCCTGTTTCAGCTATGGTGGTCTTTATCAATGGGAAACCCAGCAAAAGGGATTATCGCAAGTATAAGATTAAGACAGTTATCGGTCCTGATGACTATGCTAGTATGCGAGAAGTGATTAAGCGTCGCTATAGCCGAGTCATGCGCGATGGTTTAATACCGCCTGATCTTATTGTCATTGACGGTGGTCAGGGTCAAGTCAACATTGCTAAAGACGTCATTCAACATCAATTAGGGTTAGATATTCCTATCGCTGGTTTGCAAAAGAACGACAAGCACCAGACGCATGAATTGCTCTTTGGCGATCCTTTGAAAGTGGTCGAATTGTCTCGCAATTCGCAGGAATTTTTCCTTTTGCAACGCATTCAAGATGAGGTGCACCGCTTTGCCATTACCTTCCACCGCCAGCTTCGCTCAAAAAACTCCTTTTCTTCGCAATTGGATGGTATTGAGGGGCTAGGACCCAAGCGCAAGCAGAATTTGATGCGACATTTTAAATCTTTGACTAACATCAAGAAAGCTAGTGTTGAGGAAATTGTCGAAGTAGGCGTACCGCGAAAAGTGGCGGAGGCTGTGCAGGAGAAATTGAGCAAATCTACAGATAAAAAGATAACCAACTCCTAGATTTTAGGGAAGCAAGTTCATCAGACTATTTCTCGTGAAAAACCTCTGCAAGCTCTTCCAATTTATGGTAAAATGAAATTAGTATAATAAGAAAAGGAAAGTCCCTATGAAATTTCTTGAATTAAATAAAAAGCGTCATGCAACGAAGTATTTCAATGATAAAGCAGTTGATCCGAAAGATGTGCGGACGGCAATTGAAATTGCAACTTTAGCGCCAAGTGCTCACAATAGCCAGCCTTGGAAATTTGTAGTTGTGCGTGAGAAAAATGCAGAATTGGCTGAGATTGCTTTCGGTGCAAACAAAGACCAAATCACAGAAGCACCTGTGACGATTGCTCTTTTTACAGATACAGACTTAGTTAAACGAGCTCGGAAAATTGCTCGTGTAGCTGGGGTCAATAATATGTCCGACGAATTGTTGCAATATTATATGCAAAATTTACCGGTTGAGTATAGTCATTATTCTGAGCAGCAAAAAAGCGATTATTTGGCTTTAAATGCTGGTTTGGTGGCAATGAATCTTGTGTTGGCTTTGACTGACCAAGGAATTGGTTCCAATATTATCCTTGGATTTGATAAGTCAAAAGCTAATCAAGTGCTAGATATTGACGAACGCTTCCGTCCAGAACTTTTAATTACCGTTGGTTATACAGATGATAAACTGGAGCCAAGCTATCGTTTGCCAGTGGACGAGATTATTGAAAAACGTTGATAGAAAGGAATCTGATTTTATGACGATTGATTTTAAAGCAGAAGTTGAGAAACGTCGCGATGCTCTGCTGGCTGACTTGTTTAGCCTTTTGGAAATTAATTCCGAGCGAGATGACACGAAAGCAGATAAAGAACATCCTTTTGGGCTTGGACCTGTTAAGGCTTTGGAAAAATTCTTAGAATTAGCCGCGCGTGATGGCTATCCAACAAAGAATGTTGACAATTATGCAGGGCATTTTGAATATGGTGAAGGAAAAGAAGTGCTTGGAATTTTTGCGCATATGGATGTTGTGCCGGCTGGAAGTGGCTGGGATACAGATCCTTATACGCCAACTATCAAGGACGGTAAATTATTTGCGCGCGGTGCGAGCGATGACAAGGGACCGACAATGGCTTGCTATTACGGCTTGAAAATTATCAAAGAATTGGGTTTACCGACATCTAAGAAGGTTCGTTTTGTAGTTGGTACAGATGAAGAATCCGGCTGGGCTGATATGGATTATTATTTCAAGCATGTTGGTCTGCCAGAGCCTAATTTTGGCTTTTCACCAGACGCAGAATTTCCAATTATCAATGGTGAAAAAGGAAATATTACCGAATATCTTCATTTTGCAGGGGAAAATAGCGGAGCTGCGCGCTTGCATAGCTTTACTGGCGGGCTTCGTGAAAATATGGTTCCTGAATCTGCAACAGCAGTGGTATCAGGAAATGTGCCAAATCTTGTAGATAAATTGGATGAATTTGCAAAGGAACACGAACTTCGATTTGAATACCAAGAATTACCGAGTGGACAAATAACAGTTACGATTGTTGGGAAATCCGCCCACGGAGCTTCTCCACAATCTGGTGTCAATGGCGCGACTTATTTGGCGAAATTCTTGACCCAGTTTGACTTTGCAGGTTCTGCTAAGGATTATCTTGAAGTGGCTGGGAACATTCTTTTAGAAGACCATGCAGGAAAAGCTCTGAAAGTAGATTATGTAGATGAAAAAATGGGTGCTCTTTCTATGAATGCTGGTGTTTTCCGCTTCGATGAAGCAAGCAACGACAACACCATTGCCCTTAATTTCCGCTATCCACAAGGAACCAATCCAGAAATGATCAAATCTAAATTGGAAAACTTACCTGTGGAGACAGTGACATTGTCCGAGCACGAGCATGTTCCCCACTATGTTCCAATGGAAGATCCGCTTGTGAAGACACTTTTAGATGTGTATGAAAAGCAAACAGGTCTGAAAGGTTATGAGCAAATTATTGGTGGAGGAACGTTTGGTCGTCTCTTGAAACGCGGTGTTGCTTATGGTGCCATGTTCCCAGGCTATACAGATACCATGCACCAAGCAAATGAATTTATAGATGTAGAAGATCTTTTCCGTGCAGCAGCTATTTATGCTGAGGCAATCTATGAATTGATTAAATAAAGGACGTAAACTCAGCTAGAAATAGTTGAGTTTCTTTCAAAGAAAGAGGACCATTATGATTTATACAATTACGAGTGCGACAGGTCAATTGGGGCAAAAGGTCGTTGCTGAAGCACAAAAATATTTAAATTCTAATGACATTCGGCTATCTGTTCGAAGTCCCCAAAAAGCGAGCCAGTATGCAGCAGCAGGGATTGATGTCAGAGAAGCTGATTATTTAGATGTGGATTCTATGGTCGAGGCTTGGCGTGGAATGGATATTTTGATTTACATTCCAAGTATTTCTCATCCAAGTATTGTGCGTGTACCCGAGTTTGAAAATTCAGTTATTGCGGCAGAAAGAGCTGGAGTTAAGCACTTTATCTTTGTTGGATTTTTCGCCGATCAAGTCAATAGTCCATTTCACATGGCGGCTTTCTTTGCTTATGCCAATACTCGTCTAGCATCAGCTGGATTTTCTTACAGCATTATCAAAAATGCTATGTATGCTGATCCATTGGTACCTTATTTACCTGAGTTAATAGAGCGCAAGGCGGTCATTTATCCAATGGAAAATGCCAAAATGAGCTTTATTTCGCGAGAAGACAGTGCAGAAGCTATTGTCAGACTGGCTATGTTACCTGCCTTACAGGGAAAGACGTATGTTTTGACTCAAGAACGCAATTACACAATGTTGGAGCTGGCTAATCTTTTGTCCGAGGTTTCTGGTCACGAGATTGGCTACCAACCAGTGACGGTTGAGGAATTTGCTGCCCTTTATGATCAACCAAAAGGTTTCGGTGTTGTGCTGGCTTCTCTTTATCAAGCTGGAAGTCAAGGCTGTCTGGATATTGTGACAGATGATTTTCGGACAATCACAGGACGGCAGGCAACTGATTTGAAAAGCTATATGAGGAAAAATTATCAAAAATAGAGGCAAGAAATGGAAACGCTAGAAGACATTAAGAAAGCTATTATGGCTGATTCACAAAATCAAGCATATACAAAGCGAGGAATTGAGCCACTTTTTGCAGCACCTAAAACGGCACGTATCAATATTGTCGGTCAAGCACCGGGCATCAAAGCGCAGGAAACACGCTTGTACTGGAATGATAAGAGTGGTGATCGCTTGCGTGAATGGATGGGTGTCGATTATGATACCTTTTATCATTCAGGCTATTTTGCTGCGATTCCAATGGACTTTTATTTCCCAGGTCATGGAAAATCAGGCGATTTACCGCCTCGCAAGGGCTTTGCTGAAAAATGGCATCAGCCGATTTTAGAGTTGCTGCCGGATCTTGAATTGACGATTCTCATTGGTCAGTATGCTCAAAAATACTACCTTCATCAAAAAGGAACTGTAAAACTAACTGATACGGTAAAACATTATCAAGACTACTTGCCAGAATTTTTCCCGCTTGTCCACCCCTCACCGCGAAATCAAATTTGGATGGCTAAGAATCCTTGGTTTGCAGAAACCGTAATTCCTGATTTAAGGGAACGAGTACAAAAGATTATTTCATAGTGTGGAACAAAAGTTAATCATTTAAAAGTTTTTGATTTTGTTGCTCCACAGTGGTTCATTAGTACGGAAGCGCCTAATGAATTTCTCCAAACCGCTGCGCTTTGCAAGCGTAACGCATAAATAATAGAAGCTAGGCACTTTTACCCCAGCTTCTTTTTTTAAACAAAATCTTTGACAAAAAATGTTCTATATAGTAGAATAAGCGCAAACTTCTATATCGTATATTTTAGAAAGAAGAAAAATGAGTAAAAAAGTAATCAATGGTGGGTTTTACATCGGGAAAATTCATCGTTTGTCCAATCGACTGATGAATCACATTTTGTTAGAACGCGGGATTCAAGCTTTTAATGGAGAACAGGGACGCATTTTGCACGCGCTTTGGCAAAAAGATTATCAAAGTCAAACGGAACTGTCAGAGCAGACCGGCTTGACACTGAATACTCTTACTAAAATGATTGACCGAATGATTAGCATGAAACTTGTGGAGCGGTGCTCTCATGAAAAAGATAAGCGAAAAAAGATGATTTGTTTGACGGGCTATGCCAAAGGTCTGCAAGATGAGTATAATGCGATTTCTAAGGAAATAATTGAAATCTTTTACAGCGGATTTTCTGACCTAGAAATTGATGAATTTGAGACTTATTTGGAGCGTATCGTGGCAAATTTAACCAAGCCAAGAAAGGATGAAGCATGAACGAGTTCATTAAATTAGTGACCAATCAATGGCAGTTTCTATTTAGTCTGGTGTGGGATCATGTCTGGATATCGGGCTTGTCTATCTTGCTTGCTTTAATTTTGGGAGTTAGGCTTGGAATTTTCATCAGTTTCAAAAAAAGCTGGGCTGGTGTCGTTATCGGAATAGTGAATATTCTTTATACAATCCCCTCCATTGCCCTTTTAGGGATTTTGATTTCAATTACAGGAATTGGTAACAAAACAGCAATTGTAGCTTTAACCTTGTATGCACTTTTACCTATGGTACGGAGCACTTATACAGGTATTACAGGTGTTGATCCGCTTCTCGTTGAAGCAGCAGAAGGAATGGGTTCTACTCGCAAGCAGATTTTAACCAAGGTTCAGTTGCCACTTGCCTTTCCGGTCATGATGTCTGGTTTTCGCAATATGGTGACGATGACCATTGCGCTAGCTGGGATTGCCTCTTTCGTCGGTGCTGGCGGTCTGGGGGTTGCAATCTACCGTGGGATTACCACTAATAATCAAACCTTGACCTTGGTCGGAAGTATTTTAGTAGCTTTGTTGGCATTGGTCTTTGATTTTCTCCTTTCTTTGGTTGAAAAATCAATCTTACGTCATAAAAAAGTATCTAAAAAATGGTTAGCTGTTTTCAGCTCTATAGTTCTTTTGATGGCAGGAATTATCGCATTTTTGCAAATGAATCCAATGGGTGGAACGGTCAAAATTGCGACCAAGCCACAGACAGAAAACTATATCTTAGGGGAAATGCAAAAGCAAGTTATTGAAGAATACACCAATCTGAAGGTCAAAATGACCAAAGGTGTTGGTGGTGGTACCTCAAATATTCATCCAGCAATGGTTAAAGGTGAATTTGATATTTATGCTGAATACACCGGTACAATCTGGGAAGTTATTCTCAAAAAATCAGGCTCGTATGATGAAAGTCAATTTAAGACGCTTGAAAGTCAATACCGCAAGAAATATCAACTTACATGGGCAAATACATTTGGCTTTAATAACACATATGGCTTAGCCGTTCGCAAGGATGTAGCAGAAAAATACAATATTAAAACCTTTAGTGATTTAGCCAAAGTTAGTCCTAATTTAACTTTTGGTGCAGAGTATGACTTCTTTGGTCGTGAAGACGGTTTTGCACGTTTGCAATCTACCTATGGTATGAAGTTCAAATCTCAAGTGGATATGGATAGTGGATTGAAATATCAGGCTATTAAATCCGGAAAAGTTGATGCGATTGATATTTTTACCACAGATGGACAGCTTTATGGTGCCAATCTAGTGGTTTTGAAAGATGATAAAAAAATCTATCCTTCTTATCGGGCAGGAACAGTTGTTCGAGAAGCCACTCTTAAAAAATACCCACAATTGAAAAAGGCATTAGCGAAATTAGACGGTATTTTAACGGATAGTAAAATGGCAGAACTAAATCATAAAGTAGAAAATGACAAAGAAGAGCCTGCTAAAGTTGCTCGTGACTATCTTATAGAGAAAGGAATTTTGAAGAAATGATTGAATATAAAAATGTCAGCAAGTCATATGGAAATCAAGACATTATCAAAAATCTAAATCTAAAGATTGAAGACGGCACTTTTCTGACAGTTGTGGGGACTTCTGGCTCAGGCAAAACGACATTGTTAAAGATGATAAATGGTTTGGTCAAGCCGAATCAAGGGCAAATCCTTATCAATGGTCAAGATGTTCAGGACACGGATTTGATTGAATTGCGACGAAACATCGGTTATTCGATTCAAGGAAATGGGCTTTTTCCGCATTTGACAGTTGCCGAGAATATCGCTTATGTCTTGAATTTGCAAAAGAAAAATCAGGCAGAAATAGAGAAGATTATCAATAAAAAGTTAGCTATGCTTGGTTTGGATGCCCAACTAAAAAATCGCTATCCAGCAGCTCTTTCTGGCGGACAGGCGCAACGAGTGGGGATTGCACGTGCATTAGCTGCAACTCCTAATATTTTGCTAATGGATGAGCCTTTTGGAGCAGTGGATGCTATTACGCGCTATCAACTGCAGCATGAGTTGAAATCCTTGCATGAAGAAACCGGAATTACAGTTGTATTTATCACACACGATATAGCAGAAGCTTTGAAACTAGGTACGAAAATCCTCGTTTTAGATAAGGGAGAAATCCAGCAATATGGCACGCCAGAGGAAATCAAACAACAGCCAGCTAATGAATTTGTAAGAAAATTGCTCGAATTAGCTAGTTAAAGAGAAGTTCTATGAATCAAAAAATGAAAGCCATGGTGATTTATGATTCTGGTGGTCCAGAAAAATTTGTTCTAGAAGAACGAGAAATCCCGAATGTAAAAGAAGGATGACCTTAGTCAAAGCCAAGGGTTTTGGTATCAATCATTCAGAAATTGTCACTCGAAAAGGTTTATCTCCAACTGTTCAATTCCCTCGTATTTTAGGGATTGAGTGTGTAGGACAAGTAGTTGAAACGACAAGGAGAGATTTACAAATTGGACAAAAAATTGTCTCTATCATGGGTGAAATGGGACGTGCTTTTGACGGTTCTTATGCTGAATATGCTCTACTTCCAAATGAGCAGATTTATCCCGTAGATAGCCAATTACCTTGGTCTGAGTTAGCGGCGGTACCGGAGACCTATTATACCGCTTTTGGCTCTTTCAAAAATCTGCAGATAAAAGAAGGAGATTCAATCCTAGTCCGAGCTGCGACAAGTGGTGTTGGATTAGCTTTCTTAAAATTGGTAAAGGCGCAATTCCCACAGAATCGTGTAGTTGGTGCAGTTCGTTCTCTCGCAAAAAAAGATTTGCTTCAACAACAAGGCTTTGATGAGATTATTTTAGATGAAAAAGGAGTTTTGCAAACCGAGGAAAAGTTTGATAAAATCCTTGAATTAGTCGGTCCGGCTACTCTAAAAAATTCATTTGACCATATTCAAAGTGCAGGAATTATCTGTAATACTGGGCAATTAGGTGGCAAATGGTATGTAGAGGAGTTTGACCCAATCGTAGAAATAAAAAATAATAGTTTTTTGACGAGTTTTTATTCAGGCAATGTGAGCCAGTAGCTTATTGATGAACTTTTTAGTTATATTGATGCTTACCAAATAAATGTATCTCCTCAACGAATCTTTTCGTTAGAGCAAATCCCAGCAGCCCATTCTTATATCGAAAGTCAAGCGGGATTTGGGAAAGTGGTCGTCTTAAATGATTAACTAGAAAAAATGAAAAGTGTGCAAATGCATGCTTTTTTGAATTGACATACAGTATATCTACGCCTATAATGAAAATTAGAAAATTCTATAAATGAGGCGATACAGATGAAAAAAAGGATTGGGATTTTATTAGTAGCGAGTTTGTTTCTTTTGACAGCTTGTGGGGGAAAGAAAACGAATGTGGAAACGAAACAAGAAGGAGAAGCAGCGTCTGCAAAAGTTGCGTCCTCTGAGCCAGCAAAGAAAAAAACAAAAGTTCATTATAATGGTTCTTACTATAGTGTAAAAGGAAAATACGATGAAATTGTCATCGCAAATAAACATTATCCATTATCTTCAGATTACAATCCTGGTGAAAATCCTACTGCTAAAGAAAAATTGCTGGAGTTGATTGCTGCTATGCAGCGCAAAGGCTATCCTATCAGTCATCAATATAGCGGTTTTCGTAGTTACCAAACGCAGGTTACTCTTTATCAAAATTATGTCAATCAAGACGGGAAAGAAGCAGCAGATCGTTATTCTGCCCGACCTGGCTATAGTGAACATCAAACGGGCTTGGCATTTGACTTGATTGGCACAGACGGAAATCTAGTAACCGAAGAAAAGGCGAGCCAATGGCTTTTGAAACATGCAGCCGAATATGGATTTGTCGTGCGCTATCTAAATGGGAAAGAAGACAAAACTGGATATATGCCAGAACAATGGCATCTGCGTTATGTTGGGAAAGAAGCAAAAGCGATTGCGGATTCAGGACTATCTTTAGAAGAGTATTTCGGCTTTTCCGGGGGAGATTATAAGGATTAAAGTTGAACACAAGGAGACAATACACATGAAAATCTACACAATGAACCCTACTATTGATGTCGTGGAAACACCTGTTGAAGAAACTAGCCGCATCATCCGTCACCTTCACTTAGGAGAAGGAAAAATAATTCCCGAACACAAGACTGATGCTTTGGTGACTGTTGTCTGTCTAGAAGGAAAGGTTGATTTTACATCATCTGGTCAAACAGTTCAACTTGTTCCCGGAAGTTTTTTAACCATGGAACCAAATGAACTTCATAGTTTATATGGTGTAAAAGATAGCCATGTATTGGTTATTCAACAATTAAAATACTGAATGTGAAAAAAGGTAAAAACTTGGAAGTCATACTGTCGTAGATTCCAAGTTTTTTTGATTATATAAAAAAACCTTTCCCAAAATTGGAAAAGGCTTATTATCAACATTTTTGTAATGTAAATACGATTTTTATTTGAGACCGTATTTTTTGTTGAAACGATCCACACGTCCATCTGCTTGAGTGAATTTTTGACGTCCAGTATAGAATGGATGTGAGTCTGATGAAATTTCTACACGAATCAAAGGATAAGTGTTTCCATCTTCCCATTCAACAGTTTCGCTAGAATACTTAGTAGAACCACTAAGGAATTTGTAGCCAGTTGAAGTATCCATAAAGACAACGGGACGGTATTCAGGATGAATGTCTTTTCTCATTTTTAAAATTTCCTTTCTGCCATGGTCTCTCTGCGAGCCATAGATTCGTTACTTTGATAGTTTACCAAATTCTAGAGGATTTGACAAGTCTTTTCTACCAAATTATTTCCTTTTTGCCAATTCTTTCAATTCTTGATAAACTTCTTCGATTTCTTCTTTGGAGTAAGCATTGGCACCACTGGCAAGAGGATGACCGCCTCCGTCGTGTTTTTTAGCTACTTCATTAATCGGGATAAATTTACTCCTTAGCCGAACGCGATAATTGCCATTTTCTTGCTCAACAAAAATTCCCCATAATTCAACGCTGTCAATACGCCCTGGAGCTGAAACGATAGCAGAAGTGTCAGCATCTGTTAAATGATTGGCTTTGAGAAGTTCCTGAGTTAAAATGACACGTGCTGCACCATTTCCATCGACTTCTAAATGGTCATAAACATAGCCTTGAAGTTTAGCGATTTGATAGCTGAAAGAGTCCATTTTCCGCGCTAAAGCAGCAAAGTCAAAAGGATATTCGCGAAGTTTGCTGGCGATAGCCATAGTTCGGGCGGTTGTAGCAGGATATAGGAAACGCCCAGTATCACCAACGATTCCAGCATAAAGTAACTTAGCAGAATAATCATCTAGTTTTAGTTTATTTTCCAATGCAAAGAGAGCAATTAGCTCACTAGCACTACTAGAGCTAGTATCTACCCAAGAAATACCCCCGTAAATGTCATCGTTTGGATGATGATCGATTTTGATGAGAAAATCTCCTTTGCTGTACCGTTCGTCATCAATCCGAGCAGTATTTGCTGTATCACAAACAATAACTAAAGCATTCTTGTAATCATCATCTGAAACATCATCCATTTTAGCCAGCCAAGCAAGAGTAGGTTCAGTCTTTCCTGCTACTTTAATCTTTTTCTCAGGGAAATTGACTTGAAGTAATTTTTTCAAACCGACTTGACTTCCTAATGCATCAGGATCGGGTCGCATGTGACGATGGATGATGATTGTATCATATTCTTTAATTTTATGTAAAATTTGCTTGAAAATTTCCATATGATAACCTCCGCTCTACCTTTTATTCATTGTATCATAAGATAATTATTTTAAAAAGTAAAAGGGAAAAGTAGGGAACTTTAAGAGATTTGAAGTGCAACAATTTGTTCAATGTGTTATAATAAACTGATAGAATTTTTTGGAGGAAATTATGGCTTTAGCAAAAATTGTATTTGCGAGTATGACAGGAAATACAGAGGAAATCGCAGATATTGTAGCTGATAAATTAAAAGAACTTGGTTTAGAAGTAGATATTGATGAATGCACAACGGTTGATGCAGAGGAATTTCTAGAAGCAGATATTGCAATCGTTGCTTCTTATACATACGGTGACGGCGAGTTGCCTGATGAAATTGTTGATTTTTATGAAGATTTAGCTAGTCTTGACTTGACTGGAAAGATTTATGGTGTTGTCGGGTCAGGTGATACATTCTATGATGAGTTTTGTAAGGCAGTAGATGACTTTGATCGCGCTTTTGCAGCGACAGGTGCTGAAAAAGGTGCTGAAAATGTCAAAGTCGATCTATCAGCAGAAGATGAAGATATTGAAAATCTGGAGAAATTCGCTGAAGCATTAGCCGAAAAAGTACGGTAATCATGTAAGAAGGCTGGGAACTTTTCCTAGCCTTTTTAGCTTAATTTATTCGATTTTAGGCATATATTCTGACATTTCTAATATAGAATAGTATAATAAGAGAAGAGAATTTGTATCAATGGGAGGAATAAGATGACGAAAGAACGAGATTATGCCTTTGGATTTCATGACGATGTGAAACCTTTGTTCTCAACAGGCAAAGGTCTGACAGAAGAGGTTGTTCGTGAAATTTCTGAAATTAAAAATGAGCCACAATGGATGTTGGATTATCGCTTGCGTTCTTTAGAATTATTCCATAAATTGCCCATGCCTGATTTTGGACCAGATTTGTCCGGCATACGATTTGATGATATTGTCTATTATCAAAAATTAAGTGGGGATCGGGCTAGAAGTTGGGATGAGGTACCAGACGAAATCAAGAAAACCTTTGACCGTTTAGGTATTCCTGAGGCGGAACGTCAATTTTTGTCAGGGGCTGTTGCTCAGTATGAATCTGAAGTGGTCTATCACAATATGAAAGAAGAATTTGCCAAGCAAGGCATTATTTTTACCGATACCGACACGGCAGTACAAGAATATCCGGATTTGGTCAAAAAATACTTTGGAACAGTCATTTCTAATGCAGAACATAAATTTTCCGCTTTAAATAGTGCTGTTTGGTCAGGTGGTACATTTATCTATGTTCCTAAAAATGTTCAATGTCAGGTGCCAGTTCAGACCTATTTCCGTATTAATGGAGAGAATGCCGGTCAGTTTGAACGCTCGCTCATTATCGTAGAAGAGGGTGGCTCTATTCAATACATTGAGGGCTGTACAGCGCCGACTTATACGACCAATAGTCTTCATGCTGCAAATGTGGAAATTATTGTTAAAAAAGATGCTTTTTTCCGCTATACAACTATTCAAAACTGGTCAGACAATGTTTATAATCTGGTGACAGAGCGTGGAACGGTTGAAGAAGGCGGTACTTTGGAATGGATTGACGGAAATCTGGGCAGCAAGGTCAACATGAAATACCCTTGTAGCATTTTGAATGGACGTAATGCAAGAACTTCGGTCCTTTCCATGTCTTTTGCTAATTATGGTCAGCATTTGGATGCAGGCTGTAAAGTCTATCACAATGCGCCGAAGACTTCTAGCACATTGATTTCCAAGTCTGTTGCAAAAGACGGTGGTAAGACAGATTACCGCGGTCAAGTCCGTTTTGGCAAGAACAGCGCTGGTTCAAAGTCTCACATTGAGTGTGATACGATTCTCATGGATGATGAATCCAGCTCGGATACGATTCCATTTAATGAAATTCACAATTCAAATGTTGCACTTGAACACGAAGCTAAGGTTTCTAAGGTTTCAGAGGATCAGCTTTATTACCTCATGAGCCGTGGTATTAGCGAAGAAGAAGCAACCGCCATGATTATCAATGGTTTCATGGAACCGATCATCAAAGAACTTCCAATGGAATACGCAGTGGAGCTCAATCAGCTCATCAATATGAGTATGGAAGGCTCTGTAGGATAAAAGTAAAAACAGTCGTGAGGCTGTTTTTTGTTGAAACAAGAGAAAGAAAAAAGCACCGAATCGGTGCCACTTTTTAAGTTGAGTACGGACAAAGCCTTATTTTAACTTGCTGTGTTGTTTCGAATGGTTCCAAAACACAATACATTTTAATCATAGGGCTTGCAAATTTTTCCAATCGTGTTATAATACTTTTTAGAGACATATCACCTACAGGAAATCTTTCAGAGAGCGTGTGGAGCTGGGAATCACGCAGAGGATGTAGCTGGGACTACTCGATTTGTTTTTATGCAAATATAAAACGGTGGCTACGTTAGAGCCAATCAGAGGTGTCAACAAACTTTTTTGTTGTACATGAATGAAGGTGGAACCACGTTGCGACGTCCTTTTCGGGATGTCGTTTTTTTTATTTTGTTGAAGGGAGAAAAAGTTATGCTCTATATGATTGGCGGATCACCCTGCAGCGGGAAATCAACGCTCGCTTCCCTTCTTGCTCGGAAGTACGATTTGCTTCATATCAAGCTGGATGATTTGGTAGACGAGATGATGAGTCAAGCAAGTGTAGACTCACGACCGATTTGCCTTCTTAGACAGGACAGAAATCCGGAACAAATCTGGATGAGAAATCCAGAAGAGATGGCAGATGAAGAATGGCGCTTTTATGAAGAGATTTTTCCTTATGTGAAATCTTGCTTGATAAAAGATCAAGACAAAGCCCTCTTGGTGGAGGGAGCAGGGCTTCTGCCTCACCTGATAAAAAGTCTTGAAGAACCAGCGGTTTCCTATCTATGCTTGACTCCGACAGCTGATTTTCAGAAAAAGCATTATAAACAGAGAGAATGGGTTTCTTATGTCTTAGAGGGAACATCCAATCCTGAGCAAGCTTTTGAAAACTGGATGCAGCGAGACATTCTTTTTGCCCAAATGGTTCGGAAGGAAGCGATGGAATTAGGCTATCCTAGCCTCATAGCAGATGGTAGTCAATCAGAAAAGCAGACTGTGGAAGAGGTTGCTCGGCTTTTAAAATTGTCCAATATAAATAGAATAGATATTAAAGGAGAAAACTATGATTAATATTACTTTCCCAGACGGCGCTGTTCGTGAATACGAAAGCGGCAGCACAACATTTGATATTGCTCAGTCTATCAGCAATTCCTTGGCAAAGAAAGCATTGGCTGGTAAATTCAACGGCAAACTCATCGATACCACTCGTCCTATCACAGAAGACGGTAGCATCGAAATTGTGACACCTGACCACGAAGACGCCCTGCCTATCTTGCGTCACTCTGCTGCTCACCTCTTTGCCCAAGCTGCTCGTCGTCTTTTCCCAGACATTCACTTGGGAGTTGGTCCAGCTATTCAGGACGGATTTTACTATGATACGGACAATGCTGCTGGTCAGATTTCCAACGAAGATTTGCCTCGTATCGAAGAAGAAATGAAGAAGATTGTCAAGGAGAATTTCCCGTCAATTCGCGAAGAAGTGACAAAAGATCAGGCACGAGAAATTTTCAAGAATGATCCTTACAAGTTGGAATTGATTGAGGAGCATTCAGAAGACGAAGGTGGTTTGACAATCTACCGTCAAGGAGAATATGTGGATCTCTGTCGTGGACCTCATGTACCGTCAACTGGGCGTATTCAAATTTTCCATTTGTTAAATGTAGCGGGTGCATACTGGCGTGGAAACAGTGACAATGCTATGATGCAACGGATCTATGGAACAGCTTGGTTTGATAAGAAAGACCTAAAAAACTATCTCCAAATGCGTGAAGAAGCGAAGGAACGTGACCACCGTAAGCTCGGTAAAGAGTTGGATCTTTTCATGATTTCTCCTGAAGTTGGACAAGGACTTCCATTCTGGCTTCCAGATGGTGCGACTATTCGTCGTATTGTAGAGCGCTATATTACAGACCGTGAGGTTAATGATGGTTACCAACACGTGTATACGCCACCGCTTGCAAGTGTGGATTTATACAAGACTTCTGGTCACTGGGAACATTACCAAGAAGATATGTTCCCGCCAATGGATATGGGAGACGGTGAACAATTTGTTCTTCGTCCGATGAATTGCCCACACCATATTGAGGTCTATAAAAACCATGTGCATTCTTATCGTGAGCTGCCAATTCGTATTGCGGAACTTGGTATGATGCATCGTTTTGAAAAATCAGGTGCGCTCTCAGGACTTCAACGTGTTCGTGAAATGACGCTGAATGATTCTCACTTATTTGTCATGCCAGAGCAAATTCAAGAAGAATTTAAACATGTGCTGGATTTGATGATTGACGTTTACAAAGACTTCAACATTACAGATTATCGTTTCCGTCTGTCTTATCGTGACCCGAATGACAAGCATAAATATTTTGATAATGATGAAATGTGGGAAAATGCTCAACGCATGTTAAAAGGAGCAATGGATGACTTAGGTTTGGACTACTTTGAGGCAGAAGGCGAAGCTGCTTTCTACGGTCCTAAATTGGATGTCCAAGTAAAAACGGCTCTTGGAAATGAAGAAACCCTTTCCACTATTCAATTGGACTTCTTGCTACCAGAACGTTTCGACCTTCATTATGTCGGAGCAGACGGTGAAGAGCATCGTCCAGTCATGATTCACCGTGGTATTGTGTCTACTATGGAGCGCTTTATTGCTTACTTGATTGAAACATACAAAGGTGCTTTCCCAACTTGGCTTGCTCCTCATCAAGTGACAGTCATTCCGATTTCTAATGAAGCACATGCTGACTATGCTTGGAAAGTGGCGAAAGAACTGCGCAATCGTGGTGTCCGCGTGGATGTTGATGAACGCAATGAAAAAATGCAATACAAGATTCGTCAAAGTCAAACCCACAAAGTTCCTTATCAATTGATTGTAGGGGACAAGGAACAAGCAGACGGTACGGTGAATGTTCGTCGTTATGGCAGCAAACAAACGCATACAGAAACAGTTGCAGAATTTGTAGACCATATTTTGGCTGATATTGCTAGAAAATCACGCTCAGATGATAGTGAAAACTAAGCTAAAAAGTAGATGATAGGTTGCAATGATGACATGACTGGTTATAAAGATATGCAATAGAACATCATATCCTGTATGCTGTCGTCTCATTTTACAACCTTTCAATTTTTGAGCTTTAGAAAAAATGTATATCAAAAACTCTATTTCTAATTGAGGAAATCCCTTTTATAGAAATAGAGTTTTTTAGTTTACAATCGCCAAGCATCGTAATCAAAGGTTTGTAAAATCATATTCGTCATTTCTTCAGGCGTTTCTTTAGTGCCGCTTGAAATCCAGAGTGAGATAATGCCCTCTATGCTAGATAGAAAAACTTCAAGTGCATATTTTTCAGAAATGGGGAAATTTTCTTTTAAAAAGTGTTCGGTTTGAACTTTGTGCTGATCGTTCGTTAAAATACTAAGCATAAATTCACGGATTGTTTCACGGAAATTGAGGTAATGACTTTGAGAAACAGCATAAATTAGGTCATGGTTTTGTTGGAGATAGCTTAGATTGGTAATGGTTAGGTCATGTGTGTTTGTAGTTTCTTCAAAATTTTTACGTAATTGGGAAATAATTTCTTCTTTTAGTGTTTCAATTAGGTCGAATTTATCAAGATAATGAAGGTAGAAAGTTCCACGGTTGATACCTGCTCGTTGACAGAGTTTACTAACGGAAATTGTTTCAAATTTTTCTTCTAACAAGAGCTGAATGAGGGCTTCTCTGATATGCTGCTTGGTTGCTGTTTGTCGATTTTGTACCATAACACTCCTTAAATGAACACTCTGTTGATAATTGATGATTGCCTTTATGTTAAGTCTATTTTATAATAAAGATAGGATCTAATCAACAGCTTGTTTATTTAATTGGACATGGAAACTGAAAGAGGAAAAGACGATGGCTTATATTGAAATGAAGCATAGTTACAAACGATATCAAATGGGAGACACAGAAATTATTGCCAACAATGATATCTCTTTTGACATCGAAAAAGGAGAATTGGTCATCATTCTTGGAGCTTCTGGTGCTGGAAAATCGACGATTCTGAACATTCTTGGTGGAATGGACAGCAATGACGAGGGAGATGTCCTGATTGATGGGCAAAATATAGCACATTACAACGCTCACCAGTTGACGGACTATCGGAGAAATGATGTTGGTTTCGTCTTTCAATTTTATAATTTAGTTCCCAATCTGACGGCGTTAGAAAATGTTGAGCTAGCTTCAGAAATTGTTCAAGATGCACAGGATGCAGCAGAGGCACTAGCAGCAGTTGGTTTGGGAAATCGACTGCATAATTTTCCTGCTCAATTATCTGGCGGCGAGCAGCAACGGGTTTCCATTGCGCGTGCCGTGGCAAAAAATCCTAAAATTTTGCTTTGTGATGAACCAACAGGAGCATTGGACTATAAAACAGGTAAGCAAGTACTGCAAATCCTTCAAGATATGTCGCGCAAGCAAGGTGCGACAGTGATTATCGTGACTCACAATGGTGCGTTAGCTCCGATTGCAGACCGCGTGATTCGTATGCATGATGCACGGATTCAGTCCGTCACTTTGAATGAACATCCTCAAGATATTGCAAGTCTAGAGTATTAGTGAGGAGTGGTGATATGAAAAAATTCATTCTAAATAAGGATATCTGGCTCTCTTTTCGTCAGTCCAAAGGACGCTTTCTGTCCATTATGTTTTTGATGATGTTAGGTTCTTTTGCGCTAGTAGGACTGAAAGCAGCCAGTCCAGACATTGAAAATTCAGCCAATCGTTATCTTTCACAGATGAAAATGATGGATTTGGCAGTGATGTCAGATTATGGTATCAGCAAAGCTGACCAAAAAGAACTGAATGCAGTTCCAAATGCACAGGTAGAATATGGTTATTTTACAGATACGGTGGTTGGAGATAGCTCAACTTCTGTTCGAGTTTTTTCTCAGACAACTAATATTTCTAAGTTCAAGCTTGTCTCAGGTCATTTTCCAAGCAAGGAAAATCAAGTGGCTTTGGCTAGTTTTTATCAAGGAAAGTACAAGATTGGCGATAGCATTACTTTAAACGAGGAAGGAACCAATGATTATGCTTTGAAGCAGCATACCTTTACGGTGACGGGATTCGTCAATTCAAGTGAATTGGCTTCGACGATTTCTCTTGGCAATTCTAACTCAGGGAGTGGGACCTTATCTGCTTATGCAGTGGTGATGCCAAAAACATTTCAAAGTTCAGTCTATACAGTTGCTCGTTTGAAGTATGACGATTTAAAAGCACTTAATTCTTTTGGAGACTACTATCGAAAAAAGGTAAAACAGTATGAAAATGAGCTGGAAAAGCTAGTGGCTGATAATGGGAAAAATCGTTTGTCAGAGATAAAAAAACAAGCACAGACAAAAATTGCGGACGGAGAAGCAAACATTCGAACTTCTCAACAAGCATTGACAGATGCCAGACAGCAACTAGCGGTTGCACAGGATCAAATTGATCAAAAAAGAGCAGATTTAGAGGCTGCTCAAGGTCAGGTAACTGAAAAAGAAAGCTTACTTGCGCAAGGAGCTGCTCAAATTGCACAGGCTGAACAAACTTTAGCAAGCTCGAAAGAAAAATTAGATACAGCCACCGCTCAACTGTCTTCAGGTTGGGCACAATTGAACCAAACGAAAACCCAATTAGATCAGGCAGCTAGTCAATTGTCTGTTACAAAAGAAAATCTAGCAAACAGTCAAGCTACATTAGCCGCAGCACAGGTCGAATTAGAAAAAGGTCAAACGCAACTTGCGGCTGCAAAAGCTGATTTGCAGGTAAAGATAGCTGCGTTGCAAGCGCAAGGAATTGATCCAGCAACAGTGCCAGAAATTGTGGCAGCACAAACTAAACTAGCACAAGAAGAAACGAAATTAAATCTTGCGCGTGCAGAATTAGAAAAAAAACAAGCCGAGTTACAAGCTGGACTGGTACAGTATCAAAAACAAGAAGCAGTTTATCAAATTGGGTTTGTCCAATATCAATCTGCGGCTGAGGCATTGAATGCGAAACAAGCTGAATATGACGCAGGCTTGGCTCAATATCAAAGTGGTCAGGCAACCTTAAGAAATAAACAAGTCGAATACCAAGCAGGTCAAGCCCAATTGGTGCAAGCAAAACAACAAATCGCAGATGGTCAGACGCAATTGAACCAAGTTCAGGCAACATTGAACGATAAAAAAACTGAATACGAAAAGCAAAAGAAAGATGCTGAAACAAAAATAAAAAATGGGCAAGCAGACATTCAAAAGGCAAAAGATGAAGTAGCTGGCTTGTCTGTACCAACCTACCACGTGTATACACGTCGGACATTTCCAGGAGCTGACGAGTACACAACAACGGGGAATCGTGCTTATGGAATCTCAGCTGTAGGGAATGCTTTCCCGATTGTACTATATCTGGTAGCTGCCCTTGTAACGGTAACGACAATGACACGTTTTGTCAGCGAAGAACGCACAAATGCAGGTGTTTTAAAAGCTTTGGGTTATCGGAACCAAGATGTCGTTAAGAAATTTGTCATCTATGGCTTGGTTTCAAGCTTGCTAGGTACAGTAATAGGAAGTTTGTTAGGTACTTATTTCTTACCCTACATCTTAGGGAAAACGATTTTTAAAACCTCCACTTATCCAGCATTGCGATTAGACTTTTATTGGGGAATTAGTCTCATTGCTTTCGTGTGCTCGGTCTTGTGTGGTGTTGTACCAGCCCTTTATATTGCTCACAAAGAGTTGAAAGAAAAACCATCTCAATTATTGTTGCCTAAGGCACCTACCAAAGGCTCAAAAATCTTGCTAGAGCGGATTGACTTCATTTGGCGTCGACTCAGCTTTACGCAAAAAGTGACAGCTCGAAATATCTTTCGTTACAAGCAAAGAATGTTGATGACCATTTTTGGTGTGGCAGGCTCCGTCGCCCTTTTATTTGCTGGTCTCGGTTTGTCATCTTCTATGGCAGGTATAGGAAATCGTCAGTATGGAGAAATTATCAAATATGATGCGGTCATTTCGCAAAAACAGCATCTCAAATCAGACGAGCAAGCAGCAATCAATCATTTATTAGCAGATAAAAAAATAGCTAAAAAACGCGGTATTTATCAAGAAACATTTACCAAAAAAATCAAGGGTACTAAAGATGAACAGTCTCTCGCGTTATTTGTGACAACAGGCAAGGATTTTCATCATTTCATAGAGTTATATGATAGTCAAAGCAAAGCGAGCTTGAACTTGTCTTCGCATGGAGCGGTCATTTCTCAGAAATTAGCAACCATTATGCATGTTTCTGTTGGAGATACTTTTGAGGTGACATCCAACGAAGGAAAACGCTATAAAATCAAAGTTTCTGGTATCACTGAAATGTACGCAGGGCATTTTATCTTTATGAATCAGGACTATTATCAAACGGTATTTGCTCGTAAGTTCCAAGAAAATGCTTATCTGATAAAATTGAAAGATTCCTCTAGTAAAAATGTACAAGATACCGCAGCAGCCTTCATGAAATTAACAGGCGTGCGAGCAGTCGTACAAAATACAGGCATTTTGAAACAAATTGATGTCATTGTTAAATCTCTTGGCTTTGTAATGCAGATTTTAACTTTTGTCTCTATTTTACTAGCCGTTGTGATTCTTTACAACTTGATGAATATCAATGTTGCAGAGCGGATTCGAGAATTATCAACGATTAAAGTATTGGGATTTCATAATAAAGAAGTCACGCTTTATATTTATCGAGAGACCATTCTTTTGTCTGTTATTGGTATTATTGTAGGCTTGTTTTTGGGGAATATCTTACATCGCTCCCTTTTAGAGACGATTGCTCCAGATGCCTTTCTTCTCAATCCGACCGTATCGGTGTTTGTATATCTTGTGCCAGTCTTTTCTATCATCATGATTTTGATTATCTTAGGCTTTATGGTCAATGCAATATTGAGACGCATTGACATGTTGGAAGCATTGAAATCAGTAGATTGATGAGGCAGTAAAACTTTCACTCAAACTTGGGAGTGGAAGTTTTTTCTTGGTTTGTTATAATATTTTTATAAAGGACAGACGAAACGATACAATGAAACGAAAAATTGCTTTATTATCAGATATTCATGGGAATACGACAGCTTTAGAAGCTGTGTTAGCAGATGCCAAAAAGGAACAGGTGACCGATTACTGGTTTTTGGGAGATTTGTTGGCGCCGGGAACGGGGCGAAGGAAGATTCTTGACTTAATGGCTGCTTTGCCAATCAGTCTCCAAGTACGGGGAAATTGGGAAGATAGCATTTGGAATGCTCTTCATGGGAAATTAGATATCAGTCGCCCTAGTCATTTATATATGGTTTGTTTATGCCAGTATCTTTTGGAAGAAGTCACACCTGAAGAACTAGACCGATTGCATGAATTGCCTTCGCAGCTTTTGACAAAAGTTGGCGATTTAGAAATCGCTGTGACTCATCATTTGCCAGATAAAAATTGGGGCCGAGAGTTGATTCACATTGGTCAACAAGAGAACTTTGATCGCCTGTTTGAAGGAAATCATTGTGCAATTGCTATTTATGGTCATATTCATCAGCAATTTCTTCGTTATGCGACGGGTGGACAGATGATTATCAATCCAGGCTCTATCGGTCAGCCTTTCTTTCTAGATGCTTGTTTGCGAAAGGATCTGCGAGCTCAGTATGCTATTTTAAAAATTGATGAACAAGGCTTAGCGGATGTTGACTTTAGGCGAGTCGCTTATGATGTAAATAAAGAACTGGAAATGGCGAGAGAGTATAAGCTTCCCTATTATGAAGTGTACTACGAAAGTCTGGTCAATGGAATTCATCATACGCATAACCATGATTTACTTCGGGCGATTAGTGAGCGAGAAGATTATGTTGCGCATCTCAAGGAGTTTTTTGAGAAGTAATACTTGAAGTTACAACGTAAATAAAGTATACTAGTAATAGAATCAGCAAATGAAGGGAGTTTTTACATGCAAATTTCGAGTCGCTTTACCATTGCTACGCACATGTTGACTGTTATAGCACTAGAATGTCAAGAACATAAGGTAACTAGTGATTTTTTAGCTGATAGCGTTGGAGTAAATCCTGTCATTATTCGCAAGACATTATCACAATTGAAAAGTGCAGATTTGATTTCTGTAGCGCGTGGAACGGGCGGAGCTATCATCAGAAAAGATTTAAAAGACATTACCCTCTTGGATGTCTATCAAGCAGTAGAAAGTCTAGGCAAATCTGGGCAACTCTTTAGCTTTCATGAACATCCCAATCCATCTTGTCCCATTGGCAGAAATATTCATTTAGTTTTAGATGATAAATTAGCAGAAATTCAAGCAGCAATGGAAAAAGAATTGAGCAAGACCAGTCTGGCAGATGTCGTTGCATCTGCCCAAGAAGAGATAAAAAAGCAATCCGTTTCGTGAGGAATGGATTGTTTTTTGGAATAATCTTGAAAGTTCTAAGTTGTAACTATTGACATTACAACTAAATGTGATATACTGTTGTTGTAATATAAAAAGTTACAACCAAAAATAACAAACAATTTCGGAGGAAATCACTATGAAAATCGCAGTCGTAGCAGCAAATGGAAAAGCAGGGCAACTCATCGTTGAAGAAGCTGTAAAACGTGGACACGATGTAACAGCTATTGTTCGTTCTGAAAATAAAACACAAGCACAGCACCTACTTAAAAAGGACTTATTTGATTTGATAAAAGAAGATTTGGCAGGTTATGATGTGGTCGCTACAGCTTTTGGGGCTTGGACACCAGAAACGTTGCCACTTCACAGCAAATCTATTGAGCATTTCAATGATTTGTTGGCAGGCACAAGTATGCGTTTACTAGTTGTGGGTGGTGCTGGTAGTCTTTATGTTGATAAGGAAAAGAAAGTCCGCTTGGTAGATACAGCAGAATTTCCTGCAGATTATAAACTACTTGCTAGTGCTCAAGCCTATGAATTGGACTTGCTTCGTACAAAGAAAGATTTGAATTGGACCTTTGTCAGCCCAGCAGCAGAATTTATACCAGATGGTGCTCGTACGGGTGAGTATATCTTAGCGGGCGATTTCTTTACAGTTAATGAAGCAGGAGAAAGTAAGATTTCTTATGCTGATTACGCTATTGCTTTTGTCGATGAAATCGAATCTGGAAAACATATTCAAGAACGGATTTCAGTTTTAGGAAAATAGAAAACAGATGAAGTGCTCTGTACTTATTTAGGAGGAATATAATGAATTATCCCTATAAAAGTCATATTTATTTAGCTGAAGTTGTACTCAATGTTCAAAATCTTGAACGACAAACAACTTTTTATCATCAGATACTAGGTCTGGAAATTTTGCTCCAGACAGAACAAGAAGTCATTCTTGGTCGTGGCGAAAAAGCTTTAGTACACTTGAGGGAAGTTCAAGATAAAACTCCGATTCGTCAGCTTTACGGTCTTTATCACATGGCGCTTCTCTTGCCTTCTCGTCAGGACTTGGCTGATATTCTAAAACATTTGCTAGAATATCAGATTCCTTTGGTAGGAGGAGCAGATCATGGTTACAGTGAAGCTATTTATCTGGAAGATTTGGAAGGAAATGGCATCGAACTTTATTGGGACAAGCCAGTGTCCGAGTGGGATATTCGTGAAGATGGTCGGATTATCGGAGTGACCGAAGAGCTGGACGCTCAATCCATTTATGAACTGGGTCGAGAGTTAGAGCCTTTCACAATCGCTGCAGGAACTCGCATGGGTCATATTCACCTGTCGGTGAACAATGGCAGAGCTGCTAGTCAATTTTATCAAGCAGTATTGGGCTTGTCTGAAAAATTTAGCCTTCCTTCAGCCAGTTGGCTTGCTTCTGGTGCTTATCATCACCATTTAGCCGTTAATGAATGGGGAGGACCTAATTTAGAACAGCGTCAACCTGACCAGCTGGGTCTGGCCTATTTTACCGCAGAAGTAACTGATAAGGAGCAATTGGTTGCTATCCATGAACAAGCTCAAACTAAGGGCGGAAGAAGTGAGTGGTTGTCCTCGTCAGAACTCCTTTTTACCGACCAAAATGGGATTGCTTTTTTGGTGCGCAAGGTCAAGTAGGAGGAATATAATGGATTACCTTAAAACTTTGGTTCAAGAGATTCGCTCGGTTGTGGTGGCAACAGTTGATGAGGCAGGAAATCCTCGTACTTCTGTTATAGTTATGATGCTTGAAGATGGACAGACTGTTTATTTCTTGACAGCCTCCTTTAAGTCATTGTTTAAACATTTGAAAGATGATGGACGTGCGTCGGTGACTGGTATGAAGCAGGTGAATGGTACCATGGAGCGCAAGTCCATTACTTTGATAGGTCAGGCAGAGCATATAGGCAAAGAAAAGCTGGAGGAACTTCTTGCAACGAATCCCTATATGTATGACATTTATCCAACAGAAGAAGGGCGTTCCTTTCTAGAAGTCTTTCGTTTTAAGCGTGCAAAGGGAGAATTTTATGATTTAAGCCAACTGCCCCCTTTTCAAGATAATTTTGAAATTAAACTGTAAAAGAAAAAACACAGCAATCCTGTTTCTCATTTTAAGAGAGGCAAGCTCGTTGTGTTTCTTTTATTTTTTAACGTCTATTTGACAGGGAGCGGTTCGAGAAGAGTCTCTCGTTTTTGTTGATTTATTTCATCGTAGGGAACAGTAATACATCACGGATAGAAGTGACATCTGTCAACAGCATAATCAAGCGGTCAATTCCAATTCCGAGACCTCCAGTTGGTGGCATGCCGTATTCAAGAGCTTCTACGTAATCGTAGTCGATACCAGTTGCTTCATCATCTCCGAGTTCCTTGGCTTTAGCTTGCGCTTCAAAACGCGCTAATTGGTCGATTGGGTCGTTCAACTCGGTAAAGGCGTTGGCAAATTCACGTCCAACGATAAAGAGTTCAAAGCGGTCTGTAAAGCGTGGGTCATCCGCATTTTTCTTAGCTAGTGGAGATACTTCTACCGGATGACCATAGATAAATGTAGGCTGAATTAAGGTATCTTCAACGAAGTCTTCAAAGAAAGCATTGATAATGTGACCAACCGTAAAGTGTTTTTCAACTGTTACATGATGTTCTTTAGCCAGCGCAGTTGCTTCTTCGAGAGTCATATCTTTCCAGAAATCAATGCCAGTTTGTTCTTTAATGGCTTCTAGCATGTGTTTACGTGCAAATTTGCGACCGATAAAGATTTCAGTACCTTGATAAGGGACACTTTCAGCATCTGTGACAGCTTTCGCCGCACTTTGGATAATTCCTTCCGTCAAGTCCATGATATCTTCAAAGTCTGCGTAAGCCTGATAAGCCTCGATTGTAGTGAACTCAGGATTATGAGTAGCGTCCATACCTTCATTACGGAAAATGCGTCCCATTTCATAGACACGCTCCATACCACCAACAATCAGACGTTTTAAGTGCAATTCGGTTGCGATACGAAGTACCATATCAATATTTTGTGCATTGTGATGAGTAATAAATGGACGAGCAGCAGCACCACCGGCTTCGTTATGTAGCACAGGCGTTTCAACTTCAAGGAATCCTTGGTTGTCAAGATAGCGACGGATTTCAGAAACGATGCGGCTACGAGTCACGAAGCGTTCAAAGCTTTCACGATTGGAAATCAAATCCAAATAACGCTTACGATAAATCGTTTCAACGTCTGTTAGTCCATGGAATTTTTCTGGTAATGGACGAAGTGCTTTAGAGAGGTGTGTAATGTGAGTTGCTTTAATCGAAAGCTCTCCCATATCTGTACGCATAACCTCACCTTCAATACCAAGGAAGTCGCCAATATCTGCTTTTTTGAAAATTTGATAATTCTCTTCGCCGACAGTATCTTTTCTGACATAGATTTGAATTTGACCTTCACGGTCTTGGATATGAGCAAAACCGACTTTTCCTTTACCACGCTTGGTCATAAGGCGGCCAGCAATTGTAGCAATTTCAGCTAATTCGTGCAGTTCTTCTTTTGTTTTATCATTATATTTTTCTTTTAGTTGGGCAGAATCTGCAGTACGTTCAAAACGTTTACCAAATGGGTCAATACCTTGTTCTGCTAAAGCAGCCATTTTTTCACGACGAATCAGCTGCTGGTCATTTAATTCTTCAATATGTTCAGTAGTCATATTCTTCCTCCTAAAGTTTACCTTCCTCATTCTATCATAAATAAGGCAGAAATTCACCTATAAATAAAGAAAAAACCGTGATTTTATACGCTCACGGTTTCAATTGTTTTTAAGTGGTCAACATTGTTCCAATCAAGAAGTGTAAAATGTTCAAAATCTTGTGTTTCAAGAATGGTGACACTTCCATTTGTAAGACCGCCCTGCTGACGAAGTTGAGCAAAGTCATACCCTAATAACAAACGTAAAGAAGCAGTTAAATTCGCTCCATGACCAACAAAAAGAAGATTTTCATAAGATTGTCCTTTTTGTGATTTAATGAAGTCTATTGTACGTCGTGTAGTATTATAGACCGATTCTGCACCAAAAATAGAGTTGTTGAATTTTGCCAAATTATGACGAAAAGCTTGCATCTGATGAGGGTAGATGGCGGTAATTGTAGAGATTTTCTGTCCTTCTAGGGAGCCAAGTTGCCATTCGCGTAGCTCTGTATGTGGTTCAACAACTGATGAATATTGATTTTCACTACAGATGATCTGTGCAGTTGCCATTGCGCGTGGTAAATCACTTGAAAAAATCTTGTCAAATTTAATGTGAGCCATGTGTTTTCCAAGCAAGTGCAATTCTTCAATAGAAGTCTCAAGCAGCGGTGAATCACCATTGGCTCCTTGAAAGCGTCCTTCTAAATTCCATTGAGTTTTTCCGTGTCGAACGAAGTAGAGTTTCATACAGTTTCCTTTCTATTTTGAATCCTCTTTTATGTCTGCAAAGGTTGCCTCGACAAAATTTGCTAATTCCTTTGCGTTTATTTCAATACTGTGTCCTAATTCTCCAGCTGAGACAATAATAGTCTCGCGTGTTAAAGCTGAATTGTCAATGTAAATAGGAAAGTGGTGTTTTTGCCGAATGCCGACAGGATTATTTGCGCCATGGATATAACCCGTTGTTTTTTCCAACTCTTTTTGCGGAATCATGCTGACTTTTTTGTTGCCAGATATTTTAGCTAGTTTTTTTTCTGCAAGGTGTTCTGTTATGGGCACAATTCCAATGACTGTTCCTGTTTTATCACCTGTTAGAGCTAATGTTTTATAAATTTGTGAGCGCTCTATTTCTTCAGGTAATTGTCCTTCTAAAGCATTAATTTGGAGGCCTTTGTGAGGAATTTTTGCTTTTGTTAAAATTTGCTCTACAAGAGTTTTCTTAATTTTTGTTTTTTTAGCCATTATTTATACTTTTCCTCCAATTGGTTCATCCAAGCACCCAACCAAGTTCCTAATCCAAAGAAGAACGCAGCAGTAACAAAGGTAATGATAGAAGTATTAGCATAATGAATACTTTCGCTATTCCCATGATTTGGTACCAAGATGAGAACAGTGCTAGATAAGACAATCCCAATGATAAAATGGTACACTCGAGAATGATAATTTTCCAAAGCATAATGCATAGATTTTGAAAAAATTACAAGTGCGAGTAGACCGCCGATTCCAATTGGTAAAAAAGTTCCTAAAATATCTAAAGATTTGAAACCGATGAGCATAGGAGAATACAGTCCCAAAATTAAAAGTAAATTTGAAGGACTCAAGCCTGGAACGAGAATTCCCAGTGCGATAAGGGCACCAGCTAAAATAAAAGTCAAGAAATTTGCTGGCAATGTTCCGACTAAACTATTGAGGAAATAAAGGCAAACCCCAGAAATGAAAAAAGTGGCTACGAACCAAATGACATCGGTTCGATCGCGATCAGATTCTCTGACAGATTCGTTTAGCAAACTTGGAATCGTACCAATAATCGCTCCTGCAAATCCCCATAAAACAATGATTTTATAATGCTCTAAGAGATATTCAACTGGCAGGGAAAATAGTGCAATCCCTAAAACTATTCCAATACCAACAGGTAAAAAATAAAGTACATTTTCACGAAAATTCTCTTTTATATGCGCTAAAAAATAAATCATCCGCTCGTAAATCCCCAAAATAGCGGCTAAAACTCCACCAGATACTCCGGGGAGAATAAATCCTAGCGCGATGACAATTCCCTTAAAAATTCTTATCAACCAAGAAATCATCCATTACTCCCTAAACTTTTCTATGTTAGTTATTATATCATATTTAGAAACAAGAAAGTAGTGATAACTGGACGAGAAGAAAAGAAAAACTCTGCAAAGTTTTCGATTCAAACTATTACAGAGTTATTATTTTCCATTACCAAATAACTTTTTAAATGTTTTTGTCTGATTTTTTAAAGGAGATAGCTGATTGAGATCGACATCATGTGCAAAACCACTAATTGAGCCTTGTGATGTGTATTGATGTAAATCATATTTCAAGTCTGTCTTAGGGGCAGCGTTGTAATAACCGTCATTATAGCCGTAAGTTGGAATCCAAATAGCTGTGAATTTCTTAGTTGAGATACTGTGTTCTTCAAGGAAATAGGTTCCGACATAAATCCCGATGTTCTTAGCACCCAATGATGCTAACTTAGCGCGAAAAGCTTCAACACCAGCATTCATGTCATCCATAGTTTTTTCTTCAACATCTAGCCAGTAGTAGGTAGGTTTGTATTTTGAAGCGGCTTTATAAAAACTTTCGGCAGCTTTTTGCATTTCTTTCTTGTTGCTACCAGCCACATAAGCATAGACAGCGACAGGAATATTTCGTTTTTGAAATTCTTCTATGTGGCGTTGATAGGATTTATCAATTCCGTTTAAGTGAGTAGCTGCATTTTCTTTTTTTGCTTGTGCTCCGCTATGCACGCGTATAATGGCGCCAGAAACATTTTTTGCTAGTACATCATAGTTAATATCACTTGGCAATTGCCAGCCAGACAAGTCAATGATTGGTTTATAGGATTTGTCTGCTTCATCAGAATCTGAAGTATCAGTTGACTGAGAAGCAGCTGATGTTTGTGTAATAGCGTCCTTTTGCTGTTTAGTTTCCTTGCTTTCTGAATAATGCTTCGCTCCTAAAATAATCGCAATGAAGCTAACAAAGAAGACAAAGACAACAAGCGGTTTAATCCTCTTTCTCATATAATTTCATTTTAACGTAAAGTCAGATAAAAAGCAAAATAAATTAGTAGAAAATAAGTATTTGTCATCAAATTGAAATATTAAAGAAAGCGGTTTATTGGACATAATGGTGAAGAATGCTTATAAATCCTTTTCATAGACTCAGCTTATTGTTCTTTTTTTAGTTAAAGTTTAGCCTAGATACTGCAAGGATTTAAAAAATACCGTTCGTTAAATACTTTTTTTTTACCTTGGAAAATGGTATAATGTTCGGTGAAAATTTAATAATATTAGGTGAACTATGAAAATTGATAAACGCCACCTGCTGAATTATTCCATTTTGATTCCTTATTTGATTTTATCTATTTTGGGATTGATAGTTGTTTATTCGACATCAAGTGCCACTTTAGTACAGGTGGGAGCAAATTCGCTCAGATCTGTTTTAAATCAAGGAATTTTCTGGGCAATCAGCTTACTTGCCATTGCTTTAATTTACAAAATAAAGTTAGATTTCTTAAAAGACAATCGACTGATTGTCATTGTTATTTTTGTGGAAATCTTGCTTTTAATTTTATCTCGCTTCTTTGGTGCCCGAATCAATGGTGCACATGGTTGGTTGCGATTTGGTCCGATTAGTCTCCAGCCGGCTGAGTATTTAAAAATTATTCTGATTTGGTTTTTAGCACAGCGGTTTTCTCATCAGCAAGATGAAATCGCAACGTATGACTATCAGGCTTTAACACAAAATCAACTGATTCCACGCGCACTGAACGATTGGCGAATTCTGGTCGTGGTGCTCATTGGGATTGTGGCAGCGCTGCCTGACTTGGGGAATGCGACCATTCTTTTGCTGACGACCTTAATCATGGTAACGGTTAGTGGGATTGGTTATCGCTGGTTTTCAACTCTTCTTGGGATATTGGTCACTCTTTCCACAGCGGTTTTAGCAGGCATCTGGTTGATTGGTGTGGAAAAAGTTGCTCAGGTTCCTGTGTTTGGCTATGTAGCAAAACGATTTAGTGCCTTTTTTAATCCCTTTAAAGATTTATCAGGCGCAGGTCACCAGCTAGCTAATTCCTATTACGCCATGAGCAATGGCGGTTGGTTTGGCTTAGGATTAGGAAATTCTATCGAAAAACGTGGTTATTTGCCAGAAGCACAGACAGACTTCGTCTTTTCCATTGTTATTGAAGAACTTGGATTTATCGGTGCTAGCTTGATTTTAGCCCTCTTATTTTTCCTTATTTTGCGGATTATTCTTGTGGGAATTCGAGCGAAAGATCCATTTAATTCTATGATGGCTCTTGGTGTCGGTGGAATGCTACTGACACAAACGTTTGTCAATATTGGAGGAATTTCCGGCTTAATTCCTTCGACGGGTGTCACCTTCCCCTTCTTATCACAAGGTGGAAATAGTTTGTTGGTGTTATCCGTAGCGATTGCTTTTGTGTTAAACATTGATGCCAATGAAAAACGAGAAAGTTTGTATAGAGAAATCGAAGAAACCAATCACGGTTTAAGAATTATTCGCTAACGTTAGATTGAGCAAAGGCTTATTGAAAGGTGTAGATTATGTCACTTCAAAAATTAGAAAATTACAACAATAAAGAAGTTATCAAAGAAGAAGTTACGATTCTGACGGACTTATTAGAAGAAGTTACAAAAAATATGCTGAGTCCTGAAACCTTTGAAAAAATTATTGCTTTAAAAGAATTAGCAGCAGCTGGAAATTATGAAGGGTTAAATGAGATTGTTCAAAGTCTATCGAACAAGGAAATGTCTTATATTTCTCGTTATTTTTCAATCCTGCCTCTTTTAATCAATATTTCAGAAGATGTGGATTTGGCTTTTGAGATTAACTATCAAAATAATGTGGGGCAAGATTATCTTGGGAAATTATCCACAACGATTGATTCGGTTGCTGAAAAGGAAAACGCTGCTGAAATTTTGGAGCATTTGAATGTGGTTCCTGTTTTAACAGCTCACCCAACTCAAGTGCAACGAACGACTATGCTGGATTTGACCAATCATATTCACGTTTTGTTGCGTAAATACCGCGATGTGCGAATGGGCTTGCTCAATGAGCAAAAATGGCACAATAATCTTCGTCGGTATATCGAAATTATCATGCGGACAGATATGATTCGTGAGAAGAAATTAAAAGTGACCAATGAAATCACCAATGTGATGGAATACTACAATAGCTCTTTCTTGCAGGCGGTGACTAATTTAACAGAAGAATACAAGCGTTTAGCCAAACAGCACGGGATTGACTTGAAAAATCCAACTCCCATAACAATGGGAATGTGGATTGGTGGCGACCGAGATGGAAATCCGTATGTCACATCTGAAACGTTGAAAAAATCTGCTTTGACCCAATGTGAAGTGATTATGAACTATTACGATACGAAAGTTGCTAATTTGTACCGTGAATTTTCTTTGTCAACAGGTATCGTAAAAGTTAGTGAAGCGGTGCAGGAAATGGCTTATCTGTCAGAAGATAATTCTATTTACCGCGAAAAAGAATTGTATCGTAGAGCCTTCTACTATATTCAAACAAAACTAAAAAATACAAAGACTTACTTTATTGATCAAATAAAAACCGAGCCACATTACCACAAAATTGAAGAATTTAAACATGATTTACTAGCTATCAAGCAGTCTCTTCTTGAAAATAAAGGCGAAGCAATGATTTCTGGTGAGTTTACTGAGTTGCTTCAAGCAGTAGAAGTATTCGGTTTTTACCTTGCTTCCATTGATATGCGTCAAGATTCCAGTGTTCATGAAGCCTGCGTTGCGGAGTTATTAGCGAGCGCAGGAATTGTGGAGCATTATAGCGAGCTTTCTGAAGACGAAAAATGTCACGTTCTGCTAAATGAACTTCTCTATGATCCGCGGATTCTCTCTGCAACACATGCTAAAAAATCTGCCCTTTTGCAAAAAGAATTAGAGATTTTTCAAACGGCGCGTGAGTTGAAAGACAAGCTAGGAGATGCGGTTATTAAGCAAACCATTATTTCTCATGCTACGAGCGTGTCTGACCTTTTAGAGTTGGCTGTTATGCACAAGGAAGTTGGTCTCATTGACAAAGAATTTGCGCGTGTACAGATTGTGCCGCTCTTTGAAACCATTGAAGATTTGGATAATTCCTATGACACGATGAAGAAATACTTATCTCTTCCAATTGCCCAGAAATGGATTGCCTCTAATGACAATTATCAAGAAATCATGTTGGGCTATTCGGACAGCAATAAAGACGGTGGTTACTTATCATCCTGCTGGACTCTTTATAAAGCTCAACAGCAACTGACCGCTATCGGAGATGAATTTGGTGTGAAAATCACCTTCTTCCACGGTCGTGGTGGAACGGTTGGTCGTGGTGGCGGACCTACTTATGAGGCCATTACCTCTCAGCCTCTCCGCAGTATCAATGATCGGATTCGCCTGACAGAGCAAGGAGAAGTCATTGGCAATAAATACGGAAATAAAGACGCAGCGTATTACAATTTAGAAATGCTAGTGTCGGCAACGATTAACCGTATGATTACTAAGAAAAAAAGTGATACCAACACGTCTAACCGCTACGAGCGCATTATGGATCAGATAGTGGAACGAAGCTATCAAATTTATCGTGATTTGGTTTTTGGCAATGAGCATTTTTATGATTATTTCTTTGAATCAAGCCCGATCAAAGCTATTTCCAGCTTTAATATTGGTTCGCGACCGGCTGCGCGTAAAACCATTACTGAAATCGGTGGTTTGCGTGCCATTCCGTGGGTCTTTTCATGGTCGCAAAGTCGGGTGATGTTCCCTGGTTGGTATGGTGTTGGATCCAGCTTTAAAGAATTTATTGATGAAAATCCAGAAGAAAATCTAGCTTTTTTGAGAAAGATGTATAAAAATTGGCCTTTCTTCCAATCGCTTTTGTCCAATGTAGACATGGTGTTATCAAAGTCGAATATGAATATCGCCTTTGAATATGCTCAATTGTGTGAAGATAAAGAAGTACAAGAAATTTATTATACAATTTTGGATGAGTGGCAATTAACCAAGAATGTTATTCTTGCCATTGAAGATTATGACGACCTGTTAGAAGAAAATCCCTACTTGCGAGACAGTTTAGACTATCGTATGCGTTACTTTAACATTTTGAATTATATTCAGCTAGAACTCATCAAGCGCCAACGCCGTGGAGAATTATCCTCGGATGAAGAACGATTGATTCATATCACAATCAACGGAATTGCGACAGGACTGAGAAACTCAGGCTGATGTAGAATGAAAATGTAGGATGATAACGAATACTTGTGTGTAATAAGGTTTAGTTGTGATGAGTAAAAGAAAGATTTTTAATGGTATTGTTACAGTAGGCTTTATATTATTTGCTAGTATTAGTGTTTTTACTGACATGAGTAACTTAATAAGCTTCATAGGATTGGCAAGTTTGCTGATTATACTTATTTTAGGCAATATTTATTATCGACACCTTAATGAAAAAAATAATAACACTCGAAAATATATGCAGATAAGAAAGATCAGTATTTGGTTCTTTTATATTTTTCTGCTTTGTTTATTGATAGTAATCTGTGTAATGCTTACTTTTGGTAACAGCATTTCGCTTGCTACTCAAAAATTATTGGCTTCTCTACTATGTGTTTTCATATTTTGCATGTTAGTAGCAGGTTATTTATATGAGTATCATCGGTTTCAAAATTCTAAAGTATTTTCAGAAGCTAGAAGGCTTGGTATAGCAATAAATCCCAAGCACCCAGTTAGACGTGCCATTTATGTTGCTGCTTTCATTGTAATTGCTGTTATTTTTTCTTTAATAGTATTTTTGGGACCAACACATTAATTCATATGTCTTGGCAAGAGTAAAAAGTGTAAAAATCGGATTATTTCCGATTTTTTTATATCCTTGTAACCAAAAACGCTTCCAATTCGTTATACTAGTGAAGGAAGGGGGATGAGAATATCAAATTAGATGATTATGAAAAAGTCTTGATTGCCTTTGCGAAAGAAATCGTCTATTATCTGCAAGGCTCAGGCGTTCCAAAAGAGCAAGCAGAAGATGTTGTTCAAGATGTTTTTATCAAAATGCTAGAGTCTGATTTTGTCATCCCTGCTGAAAAAATGCGAGCTTGGATGTATCGTGTGTCTATTCGCCGCTATATTGACAAATACCGGCGTGATAAGCATTATATGGAAATTCTGCGACGAGATTTTTTTTACAAAGGAAAATCAATTGATTGTTGAAGGATCAGACTACGACTTTCTAGTGGAGGAGGTAGAAAAGTTGCTAACACAGGATAAAATCATGTTGGATCTTTATTATTTTCAAGGGTTTTCAACAGGAGAAATAGCAGAAGTACTCCATTATTCTAAGAGCAAAGTCAAAGTTCAGCTCATGCGCAGTCGAAAGAAACTTCGACAGATTTTGGAAAAGAAAGGATATTATCATGGAAACATTTGAAATCGTTGCAAAGAAAAACAAAAAGAGAAATATCAAGCGGATTATCCTCTGGTCAACAACAGTAGTGGTAGTATTTTTTGGAATATATATTGCTGTTCGTATGATTGCGGGAAAACTCATCAGCGACCAAGCTTGGAAGATGGTCAATGAGGTACAACTAGTTGAAAGCATAGCCTTTCCTAATATTGAAACGTATACATGGTCTGCTAATGGTGGGGATATGTTCCACGGTGGTATTAAAGGTAGACAGGCAAAAGATATTTATGGGATTCCGCTAGACTATGGTGAATACAAGACAGATTTTGGAATTTTTAATATCGATCGAGGAACTCTTTTTCATGCAAATTCTGGCAGATATACAGAATCTGGGGCAACTATTCAAATAGAAAATAATCAAAAAGTGCCACAATTCTACAATAAAAATGTGAAAGAGGAGAAGGGAGAATCTGTCCATGAACCAACCCAAGAACTTCCTTATATCAAAGAAATGAAAAATCAACTGGTAGAAGTGGCTCTGACTTTTGATAAACCATATAGTTTAAAAGAAATTTGGGCAATGATCCCTAAGAACCTCAAGACCAATTGGTATTGGATTGGTACAAATTTAACAAGCGATCCAAGCTGGTGGCAACCAAGCAATCTATATGGTACGAGTCCAGATTATCTAACGCAAAAAGAATATCTTCACAAAAAGGAAGCAGAAGAATCTATTAAAAACCTCAAAGAAGGAGAGAAATTGAGTGATAGACTTTCCAAAATGAAGGATGTAGATGGATTCTTGGCTAATCTGAAGAAATATATTAAAAGTGGATTTGGAAAAAGCAGCTACAATAATGTAACTCCGTCAGATGACATTAAAACCTACTTGAAAAAATTTGGTAAGCTAGACTTGTCTAAGAAAGAAGACCTAGAAAAATTAGAGTTCTCAGGCGTCATCTTGACAGGAAAAGCTGAAAATTTTGCTTAGTTGGAAGGTAAGGAGTGGATTTACGCATCAAGTATTGGGGCTTCTACACCAAATCAACCATACTACAAGTTGGACAAAGAATAAATTGATAAAAAAGGCGTAAAATGCTTGCAATTTGAAGAAAATTTGATAAAATAGTAAGGAAAGTTAGACTGTATTGCCTACTGTCTATCTATAAAATATATTTTATTGGAGGCTTTTACTCAAATGGCAAAAGAAAAATACGATCGTAGTAAACCACACGTTAACATCGGTACAATCGGACACGTTGACCATGGTAAAACTACCCTAACTGCAGCTATCACAACTGTACTTGCACGTCGTCTTCCAAGTTCAGTTAACCAACCAAAAGATTACTCATCTATTGATGCTGCTCCAGAAGAACGCGAACGCGGAATCACTATCAACACTGCACACGTTGAATACGAAACTGCTAAACGCCACTATGCTCACATCGACGCTCCAGGACACGCGGACTACGTTAAAAACATGATCACTGGTGCTGCTCAAATGGACGGAGCTATCCTTGTAGTAGCTTCAACTGACGGACCAATGCCTCAAACTCGTGAACACATCCTTCTTTCACGCCAAGTAGGTGTTAAATACCTTATCGTCTTCATGAACAAAGTTGACTTGGTTGACGATGAAGAATTGCTTGAATTGGTTGAAATGGAAATCCGTGACCTTCTTTCAGAATACGATTTCCCAGGTGATGAAATCCCAGTTATCCAAGGTTCAGCTCTTAAAGCTCTTGAAGGTGATGAAAAATATGAAGACATCATCATGGAATTGATGGATACTGTTGATGAATACATTCCAGAACCAGAACGTGACACTGACAAACCATTGCTTCTTCCAGTCGAAGATGTATTCTCAATTACTGGACGTGGTACTGTTGCTTCAGGACGTATCGACCGTGGTACTGTTAAAGTCAACGACGAAGTTGAAATCGTTGGTATCCGTGACGAAATCCAAAAAGCAGTTGTTACTGGTGTTGAAATGTTCCGTAAACAATTGGACGAAGGTCTTGCTGGAGATAACGTAGGGGTTCTTCTTCGTGGTATCCAACGTGACGAAATCGAACGTGGACAAGTTCTTGCTAAACCAGGTTCAATTCATCCACACACTAAATTCAAAGGTGAAGTTTACATCCTTACTAAAGAAGAAGGTGGACGTCATACTCCATTCTTCAACAATTACCGTCCTCAATTCTACTTCCGTACTACAGACGTTACAGGTTCAATCGAACTTCCTGCAGGTACTGAAATGGTAATGCCTGGTGATAACGTAACAATCGACGTTGAATTGATCCACCCAATTGCCGTAGAACAAGGAACTACATTCTCTATCCGTGAAGGTGGACGTACTGTAGGTTCAGGTATGGTTACAGAAATCGAAGCTTAATTCAATTAAGTTCCCAGATGAACAATTAAAGTCAGACAATGAGCTCCGCTGTTGCGGGGCTTTCTTTTTTATGATTTCATTCGACTCAGTCTTTATTTCTCTATTAAATTATGGTAAAATAATAGATGTAAATAAAAAAAGAAGAGGTATGTGAAATGTCACGTAAACCATTTATTGCTGGTAACTGGAAAATGAATAAAAATCCAGAAGAAGCTAAAGCTTTTGTAGAAGCAGTTGCAAGTAAACTTCCTTCATCTGATCTTGTTGAAGCAGGTATCGCAGCTCCTGCGCTTGATTTGACGACAGTTCTTGTTGCAGCAAAAGGTTCAAATCTTAAAGTTGCTGCACAAAATACTTATTTTGAAGATGCTGGTGCATTTACTGGTGAAAATAGTCCCAAAGTTCTTTCTGAAATGGGTCTTGATTATGTTGTAATTGGTCACTCTGAACGTCGTGACTATTTCCATGAAACAGACGAAGATATCAACAAGAAAGCTCATGCTATCTTCCGCAATGGTCTTCTTCCAATCATCTGCTGTGGTGAATCTCTTGAAACTTACGAAGCTGGTAAAGCAGTGGAATTTGTAGGTGCTCAAGTATCTGCAGCCCTTAAAGGATTGACAGCAGAACAAGTGTCTTCTCTTGTCATTGCTTATGAACCAATCTGGGCTATCGGTACTGGTAAATCAGCTACTCAAGACGATGCTCAAAAAATGTGTAAAGCAGTTCGTGATGTTGTAGCAGCTGACTTTGGTCAAGAAGTGGCTGACAAAGTACGTGTACAATACGGCGGCTCAGTAAAACCGAACAATGTAGCTGAATACATGGCATGTCCAGATGTTGACGGTGCCCTTGTTGGTGGGGCATCACTTGAAGCAGAAAGTTTCCTTGCATTGTTGGACTTTGTAAAATAATTTCTTAAAAGAAATAGTTAGCTTGCCATATTTTATGGCAGGCTTATTTTAAAATGGAGAAATAAAATGAAAAAGAAAAGTTTATTTTATTTAGCAAGCACAGCTATTTTAATTGCAGCTAGTTCACAGCAAATTTTTGCTGATGAATCTGTAAAAACTTCTACGCTAGAGCCGACAGTAGAAGTCAATAAACAAGAAGCTCATTCTTCAGTTGAACTCCAAACAAAAGAAGTAACTCAAACTGCTCCAATAAATCAAACAACTTCATCTTCTTCATCTAAAAACGAAGCAACTGCTTCTTCAACTGCTTCAACTGAGGCTAAAGTTTCAGAAGAACAATCAGTTGTAAAAGAAAATTCGACAACTACAACTGAGACTAAAAAAGACAACAAGTCAACTTTTTTTGCTGCGCAGAATAATCAAACAACAGCTAGAAGTAATCCTGATGCGCAAGTAAAAAAATCAACCTTTGTAGATGTTAGCAGTCATAATGGGCATATCAGCAAAGAAGATTATCAACATTTAGCTGAAAAAGGGGTAAATGGGGTTGTTGTTAAATTAACAGAAGGAACGAGTTATAAAAATCCTTATGCGGCTTCTCAAACACAGAATGCACAAGCGGCAGGTATGCAAGTGTCGGCTTATGCTTTTTCTCATTATACTAATGAAGCAGAAGCAAGAGCAGAAGCGCGCTATTTTGCAGAGGAAGCAAGACGATTGAACCTTCCTTCCTCAACTGTTATGGTAAATGATATTGAAGATTCTGATATGCGTCCGAATATCAATGCAACTACTCAAGCTTGGGCAGATGAAATGCGGCGTATGGGCTTTTCAAATTTGATGTACTATACAAGTGCAAGTTGGCTTGATCGAAACAATCTTAGAACGAAAGGACCAATCCAAACAGAACAATTTGGCTTGGAAAATTTCTGGGTAGCGCAATATCCAACTTCAAAATTAAGTGCCGATGATGCGAAAACACTGAAATATAATAGTGAAGCAGGTGCTTGGCAGTTTACTTCGCAAGCTGAACTACTACCTGGTCGTCATGTATTTGACCAAAGTGTGGATTATACTGGACGATTTACGAATAAGGCAACTCCAAGCAATCGTGCTGCAAATCAGCCAATAAAGGGAAAAATCACGGTTCAAAACAAGAATCCTAACACGGGAACCTTTGATGTGATTGTGTCGGACGTTTCTGCTCCTTACGGCGTTCGTGAAGTGAAAGTACCGACCTGGTCTAATGTCAATGGTCAAGATGACATTATTTGGTATACAGCTGCTAAACAGGCTGATGGAACTTATAAAGTAACAGTAAGGGCAGTAGATCACAAATTTTCTACAGGACTCTATCACATTCACCTTTATTACATTCAAAATAATGGGAAATTGGTTGGCGTAGGTGGAACAACTACCGAGCTTTCATTTGGTCGACCTCAAGGAAAAGTGACCATTGCTAATAATAATCCAGACACAGGAACCTTTAATGTGATTGTTTCAGGTGTTTCCAGCCCTTACGGTGTTCGTGAAGTAAAAGTTCCAACTTGGTCCAGCATAGGTGGTCAAGATGATATTATCTGGTACACAGCGAAGAAGCAGGCCAATGGAACCTATAAAGTAACAGTTAAAGCGACTGATCATAAAAAATCAACTGGAGAGTATAATATTCATGTATATTATATCCAAGAAAATAATCAGTTGGTAGGAGTAACAGGAACAACGACAACGGTTTCGATTGCGCATCCTAAAGGTACTTTGACTATCGCGAATAACAATCCTAACGTAGGAACCTTTGATGTGATTGTCTCAGGTGTTTCCAGTCCAGATGGTGTTCGTGAAGTGAAATTACCGACTTGGTCTAATGTGGATGGTCAAGACGACATTATCTGGTATACTGCTAAAAAACAAGCCAATGGAACGTATAAGACGACCGTCAAGGTAAGTGATCACAAATATTCAACAGGTCTATATAATGTTCATTTGTATTATATTCAGGATAATGGACAATTTGTTGGAGTAGCTGGAACACAAGTAAATGTTTCTTTAGCGAGAGCAAAAGGGAATCTTACCATTCAAAATAATAATCCAGACACAGGAACCTTTGATGTGATTGTTTCAGGTGTTTCTAGCCCTTACGGCGTTCGTGAAGTGAAATTACCGACCTGGTCTAATGTCAATGGTCAGGACGATATTATCTGGTACACTGCCACTAGACAGGCCAATGGGACTTACAAAGCAACTGTCAAAGCGAGTGACCATAAAAGAAGCACAGGTTTGTACCATATTCATCTTTACTATATCCAAGGAAATGGTAAAATCGTTGGGATTGGTGGCACAACGACAGAAGTTTCAATTGCACGTCCAAAAGGTACGTTAACAATTCAAAATAAAGATGCCAATAACGGGACTTTTGAAGTAATTGTTTCCAATGTTTCTAATCCAGATGGTGTCCGTGAAGTGAAATTACCGACCTGGTCTAATGTCAATGGTCAGGACGATATTATCTGGTACACTGCCACTAGACAGACCAATGGAACTTATAAGGCGTTCATTAAAGCAAGTGATCATAAGAATTCAACTGGTTTGTACTATATTCATTTGTACTATGTTCAAAACAATGGAACATTGATTGGAGTGGGCGGTACATCAACCAATGTGACAATTTCTGCGGAAAACCTTAAACCAACTGGAAAAATCACGATCTAAAATAATAATCCTAAAACAGGAACATTTGACGTGTTGGTGTCTAATGTTTCCAGCCCTCATGGTGTTCGTGAAGTGAAGCTGCCAACGTGGTCTAGTGTAAATGGTCAAGATGACATCATTTGGTATACTGCTGCAAAACGAGCTGATGGTACCTATAAGATAACTGTGAAAGCGAGTGACCATAAGAACTCAACCGGCGAATACAATGTTCATTTGTATTACATTCAAAACAATGGTAAGCTGGTTGGAGTAGGTGGTACAACAGTACAAGTTTCTAAAACGTCTTACCCGACACCATATTTTTCTCAACGTGATGGTCGTTGGGCAGGACGAACTTATGGAGGCTACACATTTGCTGCAACGGGTTGCGTACCAACAACGGTTGCTATGGCAATTTCTGGTATTACAGAACAGACTGTTTTACCAACGACTGTGGCAGATTATCTCTACCATTCTACAAATGAATTCAATAAGAGAAGCTACGGCACAACGAGTCGAGGTATTGTCTTAGCAGCTCAACATTGGGGGTTGAAAACGGATGTTTTAGGTTCAACCGCAGCTGTGCGAGAAGCACTTGCTATGGGACACCATGTGCTTGGTGCAGTAGGAACCAGTGTATTTGCAAATTATCCTGTTACACATAAACTGGTCATGAAAGGCTATAACAACGGAATGACTTATGTAATGGATCCGTATAATGCTAATAATAATGGCTATTATTCAGTAGATTATTTATTTAGAGTACAGAGTTTGGATCCAACTGACAATACAGAAGGATCTCCATTCATGACAATCAGAGCATAATATTGTGTCTGCTCTATGAGAACGAAGAACGTAGAGTCTAATTAATGAAGGAGTGGGAAAGACATTCATGATTGGTTGCCCAGTAATCATGATTGTTTATTCCGCTCCTTCTTTTTGCTGAATACAATAAAAAGGACTAAATCCAATACAGGCTTCAGTCCTTAAATCAACTATTTTAGCTTTTTTTAGTTTTTAATCAAAATAGAGTAGATCTTTACTTGTACTTGTAAAGACTTCAAAGCCTTCTTTTGTGACATGCCCGCAGTCTTCAATACGAACGCCAACTTTTCCAGGAATATAGATACCAGGCTCAACAGAGAAGCACATACCTTCTTCGATAACCATATCATTTCCTTCCATGATAGATGGAAATTCGTGAACACTCATGCCGATACCATGCCCCAGACGATGATTGAAGTATTCACCATAACCGGCTTTTTCGATGACTTCGCGTGCTGCGCGGTCTACTTCATGAGCTGTTACTCCGGGTTTGATGAAGTCAAGAGCTGCCCGTTGAGCTTCAAGCGTTAGATTGTAAATGTCTTTTTTAAACTGATCTGGTTTTCCAACAGCAACTGTCCGTGTCATATCGCTGGCATAACCATTGACCATACAGCCAAGGTCAAATAGCAGCAGGGCATTGTTTTCGACTTTGTTTGCACCAGGAATGCCATGCGGATTAGCAGCATTATCACCTGTCAAAACCATAGTCTCAAAGCTCATCTCATAGCCGAGTTGTTTGATACCAAAGTCAATTTGAGCAATAATATCTGTTTCTGTTTTATCAAGAGAAATAGTATCAAAACCAATCTTAACAGCTTTATCTGCGTATTCTCCTGCGACAAACATTTTCTTGATTTCATCGGCTGATTTGATGAGACGCATACGATTGATACATGGGGTTAAGTTTGTAAATTCAGCGCGTTCAAAAACGGTATTTAAACCATTATATTTGGTCAAAACCAAGTTATCAAACTCAACAGCAACTTTGTGGAAGCTGCTAGCTGGCAAGGCTGCTTTGATTTTTTCCCAAGGATTTTCAGAATCAACATAACCTAGAACCTTGAAATCAACAATTACACTAGCACGCTCTACTTCAAGAGCAGGAACAAAGAGTAGTGGTTCATGATTTGTGAAAATAAAAAGAAACATCTGACGTTCATGAGGGTCGCTATAAAATCCTGTTAAATAATTAATCGTGACAGGATCAGAAACTACGGCAACATCTGCTTTTTCTGTTTCCAGATAAGAAATAATTTGATTTATTTTGGTCATTCTAGTACCTTCTTTCTACCCCTCTATTTTTGCAAAAAAATAGGTAAAAATCAAGAGGACAGTAAGAACTTTTTTTCACTTCAGAAATTTTACAGATTGGGTACATTTTTCTTGTAAAATCATTGGTAAAATTGCTAAAAATTTGCCTAAAAAACAAGATTTTTCAAAAAGTTATCAAAATGCTTGAAAGTGTTTCCAATAAGTGATAAAATGAGTTTGGTAGGAATGTGAAAACGATATTTTCAACATAGAAAGGAAGAAACATGAACACAGACGATACAGTAACCATTTATGATGTCGCGCGTGAAGCGGGAGTTTCAATGGCAACCGTTAGCCGTGTGGTAAATGGAAACAAAAATGTAAAGGAAAATACAAGAAAAAAAGTCTTGGAAGTGATTGACCGCTTGGATTACCGACCAAATGCGGTAGCGCGTGGCTTAGCTAGCAAAAAGACGACAACTGTCGGGGTTGTCATTCCAAATATTACAAGTAGTTATTTTTCAACGCTTGCAAAAGGGATTGATGATATCGCAGAGATGTATAAATACAATATTGTTTTAGCAAATAGTGATGAAGATGATGACAAGGAAGTTTCTGTTGTCAATACGCTGTTCTCAAAACAAGTGGACGGTATTATCTTTATGGGCTATCATTTGACAGAAAAGATTCGCTCCGAGTTTTCTCGTTCGCGGACGCCAGTTGTGCTTGCAGGCACGGTTGATGTGGAGCATCAATTACCAAGTGTGAATATTGACTATAAGCAAGCAACCATGGATGCAGTTGAACGTCTTACAAAAAATAATCAAAAAATTACTTTTGTAAGCGGACCTTTGGTGGATGACATCAATGGTAAGATTCGTTTAGCTGGCTACAAAGAAGCTTTGAAGAAAGCCAAACTTACTTATAGTGAAGGATTGGTTTTTGAGTCAAAATACAGCTATGATGATGGTTATCAATTAGCAGAACGGGTCATTGCTTCCAAAGCCACAGCAGCTTTTGTGACTGGTGATGAGCTGGCGGCTGGACTGTTAAATGGTTTATCAGACAAGGGTGTAAATGTACCAGAAGATTTTGAAATCATCACTAGCGATGATTCGCAGGTAGCACGCTTCACTCGTCCAAATTTGACAACTATTGGTCAGCCTTTGTATGACCTTGGTGCGATTAGTATGCGCATGCTGACTAAGATTATGCACAAGGAAGAGTTAGAAGAACGTGAAGTAGTATTAGCTCATGGTCTTATTGAGCGTCGTTCAACAAGAAAGTAAGTAGAGTTAGACAGAACTTGAAATTTTCAATTTTAAGTTTGTTGTCCAATCATTTTGCTACTCGTTTATTATGATAGTAGTTTATGGGAGTGGGACAAAAATCGGTAATTTCGAAGAAATTTGATTTTGTCGTCCCACCCCCGCACAGTTGAGTAGGGCTGTAAAGGTTGATTTATCAACCGCATAGAACCCACTCAACCACTGCGACTTGCAAGAAACTCATAAAAATCTGACGAGGTTAAGGACTTTTGTCCCAGCCTTTTTTTTGTTTTCAAGAGGCTCTATACCTTTGTGGTTTTATTTTTTCTATCTTTTGGATATAATAGAAGACATGAAAGTATTACTGTATTTAGAAGGTAAAGCGGTTTTGGAAAAATCAGGCATTGGACGAGCTTTGCAACATCAGATGAAAGCTCTAGATTTGGCTGGAATTCCCTACACGACCGATCCTTCAGGAGATTATGATGTGGTTCATATCAATACTTATGGGCCTAGAAGTTTGCGACTTTTGCACAAAGCAAAAAAACAAGGGAAAAAAGTGATTATGCATGGGCATTCGACTAAAGAAGATTTTCGCAATTCCTTTATCGGGTCAAACTTTTTTGCGGAAGCCTTTGGAAAATATTTAGCTCACATGTACCAAATGGCGGATTTTATCATTACACCGTCTGAGTATTCCAAAAAGTTGATTCAGGGCTATGGCGTGACAACACCAATTGTGGTGGTTTCTAATGGGATTGACCTTCAGAAATATAAAAAAGATCCACATAAAGAAGAAGTATTTAGAAAACATTTTCATATCCAAGAAGGAGATAAGGTGGTTGTCTGTGCAGGGCTTTATTTCAGACGCAAAGGGATTGAAGACTTTGTAGAAGTAGCACGCAGAATGCCAGATGTTCGCTTTATTTGGCTGGGAAGCATTAACAAGTGGATCATTCCACGGAAAATCAGAAATCTTGTACTGTTTAATCATCCTAAAAATGTTGAATTTCCAGGTTATTTCAAGGGGGCTGTTTTTGAAGGAGCTATGAGCGGCAGTAGTCTCTTCTTTTTCCCTAGCTATGAAGAGACGGAAGGGATTGTGGTGCTAGAGGCGTTGGCTAGTCATCAGCATGTAGTTTTGCGAGATATTCCTGTATATGAGGGCTGGATTGATGAACAATCGGCTGAATTGGGACACAATGTAGATGAGTTTGTAGACTCTATCCAAAAGATTTTGGATAGAAAGGTGGATAAGCGAGAAGCTGGCTATAAGGTAGCGCAGAGTCGTTCAATTGATGATGTGGCTTATAAGCTTGTAGATGCTTATCGAGAAGTATTGGAGATGTAGCATGCGAATTGGTCTTTTTACGGATACGTATTTCCCTCAGGTTTCAGGGGTGGCAACTAGTATTCGCACTTTAAAAACAGAATTAGAAAAGCTTGGACACACCGTTTTTATTTTTACAACGACAGATAAGGATGTCAATCGTTATGAGGATTGGCAGATTATTCGAATTCCTAGTGTGCCGTTTTTTGCCTTTAAAGATCGGCGAATTGCTTATCGCGGTTTTTCAACAGCTTTAGAGATTGCTCGCCAATATCAATTGGATATTATTCATACCCAGACTGAATTTTCTTTGGGGTTGTTGGGTGTTTGGATTGCGAAAGAACTGCGGATTCCAGTTGTTCATACCTATCATACACAGTATGAAGATTATGTGCGCTACATTGCTAAAGGTATGGTCATTCGTCCTAGCATGGTCAAATACATTGTTCGTGGTTTTATGAGTGATCTGGATGGCGTGATTTGTCCAAGCGAGATTGTTTATGACCTGCTCATGAAATACAAAGTAAAAGTAGAAAAACGGGTTATTCCGACTGGAATTGAGTTGGCCAAATTTGAACGTCCAGAAATTACTGCTGAGAATATTGCTGATTTACGAGAAAAATTAGGCATTTCAAATCAAGAAACCATGTTGCTTAGCTTATCACGCGTTTCTTATGAAAAAAACATTCAGGCAGTTTTAGCTGCTCTGCCAGCTGTTTTGGAAGAAAATCCAGATGTGAAGTTGGTAGTGGCAGGAGACGGTCCTTATTTGTCTGACTTAAAAGCGCAAGCCAAACGGTTGAACATTACAGATGCAGTGATTTTCACAGGAATGATTGCACCAAGTGAAACCGCATTGTATTATAAAGCAGCGGATTTCTTTATTTCTGCTTCAACGAGTGAGACGCAGGGCTTGACATATTTAGAAAGCCTAGCGAGTGGCACTCCTATTATTGCTCACGGAAATCCTTATCTGGACAACGTTATCAATGATAAAATGTTTGGAACACTTTATTATGAAGAACGTGATTTGGCGGGAGCGATTTTGGAAGCTGTTATTGCAACACCAGATTTGGATGAAAAGAGTCTCGCTACAAAATTATACGAAATCTCTGCTGAAAACTTTGGGCGTCGTGTATATGAATTCTACTTGGATTTGATTATTTCAAAAGATTTTGCCAATGATTTGCATCCGGAGGAAACTGTTAGTAAGCGATTAGCGAAATCGGTTATCTATCTTCCTAAAAAAGCGATTGCCCTTCCTGTAAATGGATCAGCACGAATGTTTAAAGCGTCTAAACGACAAATCAAAAATATACAGAAATACCTAAAATAAAACTCCTAGACTAGCGAGGTGGGAAAATGAAACACGATCTTCCTTTTTTAGCTGTACTACTCTTTTTCTATTCGTTATTTTATGGAATTGTCCAAATGATACCAATGGACGAATTGTTACGAAAGGGCTTGGTGGTGAATAATGTTTTGATATATTCACCGCTGGCAATATTCCTTGTAGCAGTTGTCTATGCTGGACTAAATGGTTTTTCTCGCCGCTTTTTGCTTTTAGCGACACTCATGTTCTTTGTGACGATTCTGACCTTTGGTGAATGGATTTTACTGTATCATGCAGCCCATTTTATCTGTTTATTGGTGGGGATGCTGTTAGGTTATGGGATATTTCGCTGGAGAAAGACAAGTAAATGAACATCTAGCAGTTCAGAGCATTTGCTTCTTTAGGAAATTACTACAGTAGCAGTGAAAAGTTAAGACAGATGTATTGCGTTTCATAGTTTTTCCTAAAAATTCAATGAATGGTCTAAGACGCTTTTGTCTGGACTATTTTTTGATATGAAAACCTGTCTTTGCTGTCATATTTTTAACATATTTGTTTTAAATTTGTAAAGTAAAGAAATGATGTGTTATGAGTTGAATTGGTAAATTTTAAGGAAAATTTGGTATAATAAAGTGATAGAAAAAGGTGAATAAAATGAAAAAAATATTAGTTGTAGATGATGAGAAACCAATCTCAGATATTATAAAGTTTAACATGGTAAAAGAAGGTTATGAAGTAGTGACAGCCTTCGACGGTCGCGAAGCGTTAGAAATGTTTGAAGCAGAACATCCAGATATTTTGATTTTGGACTTGATGTTGCCCGAAATGGATGGTTTAGAGGTGGCGCGAACGATTCGGAAAACGAGTAATGTGCCAATCATCGTTCTTTCTGCCAAAGACAGTGAATTTGACAAAGTTATTGGTCTTGAGATTGGTGCAGATGACTATATGACAAAGCCTTTCTCTAATCGTGAATTGCAGGCGCGTGTCAAAGCCATTTTGCGGCGGACAGATTTGACAATTGAAAATCAAGAAGCAGAAGCTGAACCAAAAGAAATTGTGATTGGAGATCTGCAGATTTTGACCGATGCTTTTGTCGTGAAAAAGCATGGCGAAGAATTAGATTTAACACACCGTGAGTTTGAATTGCTCCACCATTTGGCAACGCATATCGGGCAAGTGATGACGCGTGAACATCTGCTAGAAACGGTGTGGGGCTATGATTATTTTGGAGATGTGCGGACGGTCGATGTGACAATTCGTCGTTTGAGAGAAAAGATTGAGGATATTCCTAGCCGACCAGAGTACATTTTAACACGGCGCGGCGTTGGATATTACATGAGAAACAATGATTGATAATATTAGACAATTTGTTGTATCAAAAGATTTTGTATTTGTCTTACTCATTTTAGGATTTATTTTGGTGATTACCTTGCTTTCCTTGGAAAACCGACGTGATAATGTTCGTATTCGCCAATTGAATCAAAAAGTAAAAGATTTAATTGCAGGCAATTACTCAGAAATTTTAGATGTACAAGGTGGTCCAGAAATTACGGATATTACCAATAGTATCAATGATTTATCTGAGGTAATCCGTCTAACGCATGAAAATTTAGAGCAAGAAACTAAGCGCCTGTCAAGTATTTTATCCTATATGACGGACGGTGTTCTTGCGACCAATCGTCGTGGGCAGATTATTATGATCAATGATATGGCAACCAAACAGTTGGGAGTCAAAGAATCCGAAGCACGAAAGATGAATATCTTAAAACTGCTGGATATTGAAGACGAATATGACTTACGAGACTTGATTACGAAAGTTCCAGAATTGACCATTGATTCGCAGGATGAAAATGGAGAGTTTTTAAGTTTACGTGTTCGATTTGCCTTGATTCGGCGAGAATCAGGCTTTATTTCAGGGCTGGTTGCGGTGTTGCACGATACAACGGAGCAGGAAAAAGAAGAGCGTGAGCGGAGACTGTTTGTTTCGAATGTCAGTCACGAATTACGTACTCCCTTGACCAGTGTCAAGTCTTATCTGGAAGCACTAGATGAAGGTGCCTTGTCAGAACCAGTTGCACCGGATTTTATCAAGGTTTCATTAGATGAGACCAATCGGATGATGCGAATGGTTTCGGACTTGCTGAGTTTGTCACGTATTGACAATGCAACCAGTCATTTGGATATTGAATTGACGAATTTTACAGCTTTTATCACCTTTATTTTGAACCGTTTTGATAAAATCAGAAGTCAGAACGATGATAAAAAGTATGAAATTATTCGAGATTATCCCATTAATTCTATTTGGGTCGAAATTGATACAGATAAGATGACACAGGTGATTGATAATATTATCAACAATGCCATTAAATATTCTCCTGACGGTGGTAAAATTACGGTCAGTATGAAAACAACGGATACCCAAATGATTTTGTCAATTTCAGATGAAGGCTTAGGAATTCCTAAAAAAGATTTGCCGAAAATTTTTGATAGATTTTATCGTGTAGACAAAGCGAGAAGTCGCGCCCAAGGTGGATCCGGACTGGGCTTAGCCATTGCCAAAGAGATTATCAAGCAGCATAACGGCTTTATCTGGGCAAAGAGCGAGTATGGCAAAGGTTCAACGTTTACTATAGTTCTGCCGTATGACAAGGAAGCTGTCAAAGATGATGATTGGGAAGAAGATGAATTAGAAGGGTAGCATGAACGAGAAGGGATTTAAGTACAGTATTTTAGCGTCAGGTTCTACTGGCAATTGTTTCTATTTAGAAACCCCAAAGAAGAAGTTGTTGATTGATGCGGGCTTGTCTGGGAAGAAAATTACCAGCTTATTGAGTGAAATTGACCGCAAGCCAGAGGATTTGGATGCTATTTTGGTGACGCACGAGCATAAGGATCATATCCATGGTGTGGGCGTTTTGGCACGGAAATATCATTTAGACATTTATGCCAATCAAGAAACATGGAATGCTATGGAAGTAGCGCTTGGGAAGATTGATGTTAGTCAGAAGCACATTTTTGAAATGGGAAAAACCAAGACATTTGGCGATATTGACATTGAAAGTTTTGGTGTTAGTCATGATGCGGTTGCACCGCAATTTTACCGACTGATGAAAGACGATAAAAGTTTTGTTCTACTGACGGATACTGGCTATGTTAGCGATCGTATGGCGGGGATTATTGAAAATGCGGACGGGTATTTGATCGAGTCCAACCATGATATTGAAATCCTTCGTAGCGGAGCTTATCCTTGGAGCCTGAAGCAGCGGATTTTATCTGACCAAGGCCATTTGTCGAATGATGACGGGGCAGAAACCATGATTCGTACGTTGGGTTATCGCACTAAGAAAATCTATCTAGGGCATCTTAGCAAAGAAAATAATACCAAAGAATTGGCTCATATCACAATGATCAATCAATTAGCACAGGCTGATTTGGCGGTTGAGCATGATTTTCATATTTGTGATACATCGCCAGATACAGCGACACCTTTAACAAATATTTAGGAGAAAGAATGCGAATTTTTTACTTAATGATTGGTTTTATTTCAGTAGGATTAGCCCTTCTGGGAGTTGCTTTACCGCTATTGCCGACAACTCCCTTTTTACTGTTGGCAATTGCTTGCTTTTCACGCTCTTCCAAACGATTTGAAAAATGGCTATACCATACTAAGTTGTATCAAATCTATGTGGCGAACTTTCGCGAAACTGGAGCTATTGCTCGGGAGCGTAAAAGAAAAATTCTTATTTCTATTTACATTCTAATGGGAATTTCTATCTTCTTTGCACCTTTTATCTGGGTGAAGTTTGCTTTAGCTGCCTTAACCCTTTTTATGACGTATTATTTATTCAAAGTCATTCCAGATAAAGAATGAAAATTCATTTCATCTATGGTGAACTTTTCCTATCAAATTCTTGGTATCGTTGGAGTATCAAGGATTTTTTTGATATAATAGTAGAGAATTTGTTTTCATTTTATACTCTGTGAAGATCTCTTCAAACTTCGTCGGATTTCACAGTCTGGGTGACTGTGAGAGGTGGCAGAGAAGAAAAGTGAAACTTTTTTTGTCAACCTTGCCGTACTCTTTGTTACTGACTTCGTTGATTACACCTGCAACCTCAAAAGCTCAAGTAGAGTTTTTTCCCCACCCGCAACTTGCTTCCTAGTTCTAATTGTCTGGGAGACAGCTGGAGGTGATTGTTAAATTTTTGATGTTCATTGAGTATTAAAAGAAAAAGTTCTTCTTGAAAGGAGAAAAAATGAGAGATTTACATAAAGTTTTAAGTCAGCAATTTGGAATTGTCTTCCAAGATGAAAAGTTGCTGGAGACAGCTTTTACACACACTAGCTATGCCAATGAGCACCGCCTCTTAAACATTTCACACAATGAGCGCTTGGAATTTTTAGGAGACGCTGTTCTGCAATTATTGATTTCGGAATATCTGTATAAAAAATATCCAAAAAAACCAGAAGGGGACTTGTCAAAACTTCGCTCAACGATTGTACGTGAAGAGAGTTTGGCTGGTTTTAGTCGAGATTGCCAGTTTGATCAATTTATCAAATTGGGTCGTGGCGAAGAAAAATCAGGTGGGCGTAATCGGGATACCATTCTTGGAGATTTATTTGAAGCCTTTTTAGGAGCTTTGTTGCTAGATAGGGGAGTGGAAGCGGTCAAAAACTTCCTATATCAAGTCATGATTCCAAAGGTAGAAGTTGGAGACTTTGAGCAGGTGGTTGATTACAAGACCAAGCTACAAGAACTGCTCCAAGTCAATGGTGATGTCGAGATTGTCTATCAAGTCATCTCTGAGTCTGGTCCAGCTCATGCCAAAGAATTTGCTGTAGCGGTATCTGTTGATGGCAGAACGGTTGGACAAGGACAAGGACGTTCGAAAAAATTAGCAGAACAGGAAGCTGCTAAAAATGCATTTGAAAAGGAAAGTCATTCATGTATTTAAAAGAAATTGAAATTCAAGGTTTCAAATCTTTTGCAGATAAGACCAAGGTAGTGTTTGATCAGGGAGTGACAGCAGTCGTTGGACCTAATGGCTCAGGAAAGAGTAACATTACTGAAAGCCTGCGTTGGGCACTGGGAGAGTCTAGTGTTAAAAGCCTTCGTGGCGGGAAAATGCCAGATATCATTTTTGCGGGGACTGAAACTCGCAAACCACTGAATTATGCTTCTGTTGTTGTCGTTTTGGACAATAAAGACCGTTTTATCCAGCAAGCTGCAGATGAGATTCGTGTGGAACGTCATATTTATCGCAGTGGGGATAGCGAGTATAAAATAGACGGCAAGAAGGTACGTTTACGAGATATTCATGATTTGTTTATGGATACAGGGCTTGGACGAGATAGTTTTTCCATTATTTCCCAAGGAAAGGTGGAAGAAATTTTCAATAGCAAGCCAGAGGAGCGCCGTTCCATTTTTGAAGAAGCGGCTGGCGTACTGAAATACAAGACGCGGCGCAAGGAGACTGAAAGCAAGCTCAGCCAAACACAAGATAATCTAGATCGGCTGGAAGACATTATTTATGAGCTAGATAGTCAAGTGAAGCCTCTTGAAAAGCAGGCTACGACAGCTAAGCAGTTTTTGAAATTGGATGAAGAACGTCGTGCTCTTTATTTGGATGTATTGATTGCTCAAATAAAGGAAAATAAAACACAGCTGAATGATACTGAAGAACGGCTTGTGGGGATTCAGCAATCTTTGTCTGCTTATTACAGCAAACGTGACCAGCTAGAGCAAGAAAATGTTCTTCTGAAAGAAAAACGCCATGATTTGCAGAAACAAATGGCAGATGACCAAGCGAGTTTGCTTGAATTAACACGCCTCATCAGTGACTTAGAACGCCAAATCGAAGTTTCCAAATTAGAATCTAGTCAAGCTGCCAACAGTCGGAAGGAAAATGAGGAACGCCTGCAAGGATTGACAGAAAAATTAGAGGCGGTTCAAACAGAATGGCAGGGAAAAGATGAGCAATTGACTGATTTTGCTGTAAAATTGGAACAAAATCAACAAGTGATTCATAAATTAGAAGCTGAAATTGAGGCATTTTCGGATAATCCTGACCAGATGATTGAAAAATTACGTGCTGAATTTGTCCAATTGATGCAAGAAGAAGCGGACTTATCCAATGACTTAACTGCTTTAGAAAGTCGCTTAGCCAATGAGTTACAATTATCTGAAAGCAAACAAGCAGAATTTGCTAAGTTAAAAGAAAATTTAAAGAATCTTCAAATCAACGAGCAAAGTCAACTGGAAGATTTAGAAACAGCTCGGCAGTCGGTTCAGCAGTTACTGACAGATTATCAGGCACAGCTAAAGCAAGTTCAAGCTGTAAAAACAAATTATCAGCAAAAACAAACGGCAATGTTTGATTTAATGGATGATGTAAAAAATAAAAAGGCGCGTGTTGGTAGTTTAGAAGCTATTCTGAAAAATCACAGTCATTTCTATGCTGGGGTGAAAAGTGTTCTTCAAGAAGCAGAGCGCCTGGGCGGTATTATCGGTGCTGTTAGTGAAAAATTGAGCTTTGATTCGCATTATCAGACAGCACTTGAAATTGCACTTGGAGCAAGTAGCCAACATATTATTGTAGAGGACGAACAAGCTGCGACACGAGCAATTGAATTTCTGAAACGCAATCGAACAGGACGGGCAACTTTTCTGCCACTGACAACGATTAAAGCGCGGCATTTACCAGATCATCATCAAGGAAGCATTGAAAAGAGTAATGGTTTTCTTGGTTTGGCTTCGTCTTTGGTGCGCTATGATAAGAGTTTAGAGCATATTTTCCAAAATTTGCTAGGTACAACAGCCATTTTTGATACGGTAGAAAATGCGCGAGCAGCTGCTCGCAAAGTTCGGTATCAAGTACGAATTGTTACGTTGGATGGAACAGAATTGCGGACAGGCGGTTCTTATGCAGGTGGCGCTAATCGAAATAACAATACAATTTTCATCAAGCCGGAGTTGGATGCTTTGCAAAAGGAACTTTCTGAGAAGAATGTAACATTAGCCGAGCAAGAAAAGCAAGTGGAGGATTTGCACACACAGCTAAGCCAAGCCAACAGTCTGTTAGAAGAAATAAAAGCAAGTGGTGAGGAAGCTCGATTAGCAGAGCAAAAGGCTCAAATGGCTTATGAGCAAACACATAAACAGGTTGAAGACTTATCCGAGCTCTTAGCGCTGCAAGAAAGAGAGCTATCTCGTGAAGTTCTTCCTGACATGGCGGAACAAAAGGAACGATTGGTTAATCGCCTTGCAGAAATTGAGCAAGAGAAATCTGAAACAGAAGCCGAGATTGAGCAGATTAAGTCAGATAAAGATGCTGTTCAAGCACGTTTAGACAAGCTAACAGCCCACTTATCTGAGCTTCATTTGGCTCGTACCGAGCTGACGGGGCATCAGCGTTACGTTCAGACGGATCTCACACGTTTGTCCAATGAAAAATCTGAATTGGAAAAAGAGATTTCTACTTTACAATTTCTAATGGAGCAAAAGGAAGAGACCGCTTCAAAAGTGGATATTGCTGTTTTAGAAGAGCAATTAACACAGGCTATACAAGAAAAGACAGCTTTGAACCAAGCCAATATTCGGTGTCAGTTTGAACTGGATAATTTGGAAGGGCAAGCAGAAGATCTTACCAGTCATCTAGAACAAGCCCGTCAGCAAAATGAGGATTTGATTCGCAGTCAAGCCAAGGCAGAAGCTGAAAAAGATAAGATTGCAGATGTCCTTCGACGCCTTTTGACGAATTTGACAGATGACTATCAAATATCTTTTGATGAAGCTAGTAAACAGGCTCGTCCACTAGAAAATCTTGCGGTTTCTGAAATTAAGGTCAAGGACTTAGAAAAGGCTATTCGGGCTTTAGGACCAGTCAATCTTGATGCGGTAGAGCAATTTGAAGAAGTCAGTCAACGGCTGCATTTCCTCAATACTCAAAGAGATGACGTACTTTCTGCGAAAAATCTACTTTTGGAAACCATCGAAGAAATGAATGACGAAGTAAAAGACCGCTTCAAATCAACCTTTGAAGCTATTCGTGAGAGCTTCAAAGTGACTTTCAGACAGATGTTTGGCGGTGGTTCAGCGGACTTGATTTTGACCGAAGGTGACCTGCTGACTGCGGGGGTAGAAATTTCAGTACAACCACCTGGTAAGAAAATTCAGTCGCTCAATCTGATGAGCGGAGGAGAAAAAGCTCTGTCAGCTTTGGCATTACTCTTCTCCATTATCCGTGTCAAGACGATACCATTTGTCATTTTGGACGAGGTGGAAGCTGCACTTGACGAAGCTAATGTCAAACGTTTCGGAGACTATCTCAATCGCTTTGACAAGGACAGCCAGTTTATCGTGGTAACACACCGTAAAGGAACGATGTCCGCAGCAGACTCTATCTATGGAGTAACCATGCAAGAGTCCGGTGTGTCAAAGATTGTCTCCGTAAAATTAAAAGATTTAGAAAGTATGTAAAATGAATATAAAATTAGTTGCGACAGATATGGACGGCACCTTTTTAGATGACAAAGGGCAGTTTGATATGGTTCGATTGAAACAGTTGTTGCTCCGTTTTAAAGAAAAGGGCATCTATTTTGCAGTCGCCAGTGGACGCGGTTTGCTGTCATTAGAAAAGCTATTTGAGGATGTGCGAGATGAGATAATTTTTATTGCTGAAAATGGCAGTCTGGTAGAATTTCACGGAGAAGATCTCTACGAAGCAACTATGTCTAAAGATTTTTATCTGTCAGCTTTTGAGAAATTGAAGACATCTCCTTTCATCAATACCAGTGAATTGCTTCTAACAGGTAAAAAAGGTTGTTATGTTTTGGAAACAGTTGATCCAGCTTATTTAGCTTTTAGTGCGCATTATAATGAAAATATCCAAAAAGTAGCTCGCTTGGAGGATATTACAGATGAAATTTTCAAATTTACAGCCAATTTTTCTGAAGAAACAGTAGCTGCAGGTGAGGCCTGGGTCAATGAACACGTCCCTGGTGTCAAAGCTATGACAACAGGCTATAAGTCAATTGATATTGTCCTAGACTATGTGGACAAGGGCGTTGCCATTGTCGAATTGGCGAAGAAATTAAATCTTGAGATGGATCAGGTCATGACATTTGGTGACAATTTGAATGATCTACACATGATGCAAGTAGCAGGTTATCCCATTGCCCCTGAAAATGCTCGCCCAGAGATTTTGGAAGTAGCCAAAGAGGTTATTGGACACCATGCGGCGCATTCAGTTATGACGTATATGGAGGGCTTATAATGGCAGATATAAAATTAATTGCCTTAGATTTAGATGGGACTTTACTAACTTCTGAGAAAAAAATTTCTGCTCGAAATTTAGCGGCGCTTAAAGCCGCTCAAGAGCAGGGAATCAAGATTGTTTTGACGACCGGTCGCCCTCTAAAGGCAATGGAGCTTTTCTTAAACGAACTAGGTGTAGCCAATCAAGAGGACGAATACACCATTACTTTTAATGGTGGTTTAGTGCAACGCAATACAGGTAAAATTCTTGATAAAACAGTCTTTGCTTATGACGATGTGGCTCGTATTTTTGAGGAAACAGAAAAGTTAGGCTTGCCACTAGATGCGATTTGCGAAGGAACTGTCTACCAAATCCAGTCAGACCATGAATCGCTTTATCAAACTTGCAATCCTGCTTTAACATTTGAGTCGGTTTCATTTGCAGACTTATCTACCCAACAGACTTATAATAAATGTGTAACAGCTTATGCACCAGATCCGCTTGATCGTGGTATTGCTCAACTTTCGTCCGATTTATTTGACAAATATGAAATTTTTAAGTCGCGCGATATGCTGTTAGAATGGTCTCCGAAGAATGTCCATAAAGCAAATGGCTTAGAAAAATTGATTGCTCATTTAGGAATTGAACAAAGTCAAGTCATGACTTGCGGAGATGAAGCAAATGACCTGTCTATGATAAAATGGGCAGGACTTGGTGTAGCTATGCAAAATGCGGTAGCAGCAGTCAAAGAAGTTGCCAATGTGGTGACGCCGATGACGAATGACGAAGATGCTGTTGCTTGGGCTATAGAAAAATATGCACTGAAATAAAGGAGGAATTGAATGGGTTTATTTGATCGCCTTTTTGGTCGCCAAAAAGAAGAAAAACCAGTTGAAAATATTCCTGAAGAAGCTGTAGAAACAGTATCAGAGGATGATCAAGGAAAGAATCTAGAAAAAGTAGAAACAGCTCCTGTAGAGAATACGCAATCTGAGAATCTAGATGAACAAACATTCCAAACAGAGCTGAAAGAACGTCTTGCTAATGATGAGACACGTCTTGAAACCATTCAAGAAAAAGTAGAAGAAATGGAGCCGGAAACGGCTACTACAGGATCAAGTCTAGAGTTTGCTGAAAATGATTTGCAAGCTCCAGAAAATCATACATTGCAGACTGAAATGAGAACTCCACAACCTGACGAGACAGCAGCCTTTTCGCAACATACGACTCATCCAGTTGCCACAGATTTACAGGCACGTTTAGCAGAAGCTAGAAGACAGCAGGCAGAACAAGAAAATATGAGGCAGTTGAACAAAGCGAACGTAGAGTCAACTACGGCAGAGAAGACTATTAGCGAACCAGTTGAAGCAAGTTCATCTATTCAAGAAGAAACGGTTCAGGAAAAGTATGACCGTAGTCTTAAAAAGACACGGACAGGATTTGGAGCGCGGCTTAATGCCTTCTTTGCAAATTTCCGCTCGGTAGATGAGGAGTTTTTTGAAGAGTTAGAAGAACTCTTGATTACGAGTGACGTTGGGGTGCAAGTTGCTTCCAGTCTGACTGAAGAATTACGCCAAGAAGCTCGCCTTGAAAATGCCAAAAGGCCAGATGTCCTTCGTCGGGTCATCATTGAAAAGTTAGTAGACATCTATGAGAAAGACGGTCAATTTAACGAAAAAATCAATTTACAAGACGGTTTGACAGTCATGCTTTTTGTTGGTGTAAACGGAGTTGGGAAAACCACTTCGATAGGGAAATTGGCTTATAAATATAAGCAGGCTGGCAAGACAGTCATGTTAGTTGCAGCAGATACTTTCCGTGCAGGAGCTGTTGCTCAGTTGGTGGAATGGGGACGTCGAGTAGATGTTCCTGTTGTGACAGGTCCAGAAAAGAGTGATCCAGCTAGCGTTGTTTATGACGGTATGGAGCGTGCAAAGATTGAAAATGTGGATATTCTCATGATTGATACAGCCGGACGCTTGCAAAACAAAGATAATCTAATGGCAGAGTTGGAAAAAATTGGACGGATTATCAAACGGGGAGATCCAGCTGCGCCACATGAAACGTTCTTGGCACTGGATGCATCAACTGGTCAAAACGCCCTTGTTCAAGCTAAGGAATTTTCAAAAATTACGCCAGTAACAGGAATTGTCTTGACGAAAATTGATGGAACAGCGCGTGGTGGTGTTGTTCTTGCAATCCGTCAAGAGCTGGATATTCCAGTTAAACTGATTGGATTCGGAGAAAAAATTGACGATATTGGAGTATTTAACTCTGAAAACTTTATGAAAGGGCTCTTAGAGGGCTTGGTATAAGAAAAAAGACTTGCAAATGAATGAATTGCAAGTCTTTTGTATATATTTACTTTACCCCAATCGTCCTTCTTTGCGATAGGCTTCATCTGGACGCCAGTTCCAATCAGCTTCAAATTGGTTAAGGAGCTCAAAGCTGGCTTCGGGTCCCATAGTGCCTGATTTGTAATGATGAAGTGGAACTTCGTTATTTGCCCATAAGGCTTCAATACGGTCAATCAATTCCCAACTAGAGCGAACTTCGTCCCAGTGGCTAAAATTGGTTGAGTCATTGTTTAGCACATCGTAGATGAGCTTCTCATAAGGTTCTGGTGACGCACCAGAAGCTGTTGCATCTGTACGATAATCAAGTGTCAATGGAGCTAAGTTAAATTGCTCGCCCACTTCTTTGCCATTCATGCTAAGAGAAAATCCTTCAGTTGGTTGAATGTAAATCGTCAGCACATTTGGTTGAAGCGAGGAGCCGAAAATGGATTCCATTTGCTTGAAGACAATGTTGACATGGGTTCCCTTGGCAGTGAGACGTTTTCCAGTACGGAAGAAAAATGGCACCCCGCGAAATCGGTCACTATCTACAAAGAATGCACCAGAAGCAAAGGTTTCTGTGGTAGATTCTGGGTCAACATTTGGTTCGCTGCGATAGGAAATATACTTTTTCCCGTCTACTTTACCAGAAGTATATTGACCACGAATGAAGAGTTTTTTCAGATCATTATCAGTAGGTTTATGCAAGTGCTTGAAAACCTTAATTTTTTCAGCACGAATATCATCTTTGGTAAAAGTTTTGGGTTTGTCCATAGCAAGCAAAGACAGGAGTTGAAGTGTGTGATTTTGCACCATATCGCGCAGTGCACCTGAATGGTCGTAATAACCGCCTCGTTCCTCCACACCTAACTTTTCAGCAAAGGTAATCTGCACATTGTCAATATAATCGCAATTCCAGACATTTTCAAAAAGAAGATTGGCAAAGCGAATAGCAAAAATACTTTGAATCATTTCTTTGCCGAGATAATGGTCAATCCGGAAAATCTGCTCTTCGTCAAATGTTGCCAACAAATCATTGTTCAGTTTGCTAGCAGAAGCTAGGTCTGTGCCAAAAGGTTTTTCTACAATTAAGCGTTCAAATCCCTTCCCGTCCACAATTTGTTCTGATTTGAGGTGTTTAGCAATCGTCCCAAAAAACTGAGGAGCCATAGATAGGAAGAAAAGTTTATTGTGTTCTGCTTGATAGTGCTCATTGAGATGATTTTGTAGTTTTCTCAATTCAATATAATGCTCGGTATCTTGGACATCGTGACTTTGGTAATAGAAATGGCTAGCAAATTCTTGCGCTTGCTCAGGGCTATCAGCGAGATCTGTGATAGACTCGACCACGACAGATTCAAAATATTCCTTGCTCCAAGGTCGGCGAGCTGTACCGATAACGGCAAAATGCTTAGACAGATTGCCAGATTTATACAATCTAAAAAGAGAAGGATAGAGTTTTCTTTTTGCCAAATCTCCACTGGCACCAAAAATTGTAATAATCACTTTTGAAGACATTTTGAACACCCATTTTCTAATATTTTATTTATTTTACCATAAATTGATTAAAATTTCTGATTTTTGATAGCTCGAAATAAAGAGTAAAAAAGATAAAAAATAAGGATAACAAGGAAGAATAAAAGTAGAAAGACAAGATGTACACCTGTTGTAGTATCAGGAGCTTGATTGACCATGATAGCAGCAATCGCCGTTCCTAAAGCTCCAGCAAATGTTTGAGCCATTTGAAAGAGAGCAGTGGCGTCTGGTGACTTTTCACGACTAATTTGTGAAACAGATAAGGCCATCGTGTTGTTGAAAGCCAGATTGCGCCCAATCGTAAAGAAAATATAAAAAAGGATGATGAGCGGTAATGTTAAGGCTTTTGTAAAGAATGCAAAAACGGAAACGGCTAAGAAAAAGAGGAGGTTCCCACCATATAGAGAAAATTTGGGTCCCTTGGTGTCATATAATTTTCCCAAGAAAGGTGCCGAAAAAGCTCCTAACATTGTTCCAGGTAGCAGTGCAAAGCCAGCAGCAGAAGTAGCCTCGTGTTTCACTAAAACCAAGAAATTAGGAATCAGAAAATTGGCTGATAAATTTGAAAATTGGTAGAGAAAGAAAGGAATAATCCCTAGTAAAATAACTGGATTTTTCAAAATACGAATATCTAAAAAAGGATGTTCAACGGTTAGACTTCTCCAAATGAAAAGGATAAGTGATAATAAAAAGATGATAACAAAGCTCCAATTAAAGCTGCCTGCTTCTAAACTAGAAATCGCCATAATAGAAAAAGTAAGTGCGAGTGCAAGGAGCAAGAAAGAAACCCATTCAAAGGGACGTTCCTTTCTATTGGGGGTATTTTCTAAAAAGAAAAATCCTAAAATGAAGGAGATAATCGGAACCGGCATGATGAATGTGTAAATCATGTGCCAATCGAATGAACCAATCATCAAGCCGCCATAGGTGGGACCAATCGCAGGAGCTAGGCTTATAACAAGTCCAGACAATCCCATGTAAAAACCAATTTGGCTACGCGGAATACGTTCTACGATAAGATTAAACATAAGGGGGGTAGCAATTCCAGTTGCTGAACCTTGCAAAATGCGTCCTAACATGAGTAAGGCAAAATTAGGCGCAAGCATTGCAACACCATTTCCTAACGTAAAAATAGCTAGGCTGGTGAAGAGAATTCTCCGTTCAGACCAGTTGTGTGCTAGCGTAGCTCCGAGTGTAATTGTGATGGCGACAGCCAGCAGATAACCTGTCGTAATCCATTGCAATGTGCCAAGGTCTGTATGAAAAACTTTCATAAGATGTGGAAAAGTGACATTCATACTGGTTTCAGAAAGAATTCCAGCAAAAGTAATTAGAGCAGTGGCGAAAATAGATAGCAAGGTTTTCCTTGAAACAGGTTGATTTTGATGTGACATAGTACCTCCTAAAAATATAAATTTTTCTTATTTTATCATAATTGCTCACAAAAGAGCATAATAGGAGACCTAGAGAAATACTTCTAAGGTCTTCTTTTGTTTATTCAATGTAGGTTAAAAGACACGATAGACATAAGGATTGCTAGGCTTCTCAACTTTCTTGAAACTATCCACTTCAAGCGTTGGCAAACTTTGTCCTAGTTGTTTATGATAGTGAATCGTAATTTTCCCACTTGCTCTTATCCAGGTATTATTTTCAAAATGCTCCGTATTACCAGTTGTCAGAAGTCCATAAACTCCCGAATCTGCGATACAGTGGATAATACCGAAACGGAAAAGAAACTGGCTGTTTTTATCGCTTGGGTCATTATAGACAAACCCAGTAAATTCTAGCCGTTTTCCCGCAAATTCATCTGGATAATCATAGAGGACTTCCATGATTTCCATATAATTTTCAGTCGTAACGGAAATGACGTCTTTTTTCAGATATTTTTTTGCAGCTGCCCGCATTTCTTTCTCGTAAGCACTTTTAGTGAAATAAGTACTGGTATCAGGTTTCAGATATTGATTGGTAGTGCCTTCATCAGCCTGAATGCTCTTTGAACTACCATCAGCTAGTGGAAAATGGTAACCTTTAGCAGAAACAGTTGTAGAGTCCAAATTGACCGTTGGAAAGAAGAGAGCAACAATCAGCGGTACAACAAGAAAAGCAATACTAGCAAATTTTGCTGAGCGACTCGTCAAATGGCTGTGCACTTTCATTTTTTTCATCCAGATGATGAGCTGCACAATAGCTAGCACAAAAGAAAGTATCATGGAAATATATGCCAAATAAGAAAAATGCATGTTGATGTATTGATTGAGCTTGCCAGAAAGTTGCAAATACATGGTGATTTCAAAGTAACCAGCTAAAATTAGAAAACGAATCATAGCACCACCCCCACAAGCCAAGAGTAAATGACAACAACTAAACTAACAATTCCAATGAATTGCCAGATGAATCGTCCTTTGAGGTAATTTTTCATCATGAGGATATTTTTCACATCTAACATTGGTCCAATGACGAGAAAAGCCAGGACTGGCGCTAAGCCAAAACTAGAAATGAGCGAACTGCCGATAAAGGCGTCTGCTTCACTGCAAAGTGAGAGAAGAAATGCAAGCACCATCAATAGCAAAATAGCCATAAGTGGTGTTGCACTAATGGAAGTCAGAATGCGTGTAGGCACGTAGACTTGCACTAGACTGGCAAAGAGACAACCAAAGACTAAGTAACGACCTGTATCAAAAAATTCGTCAATAGACTGTACAAACACTTGAAATACTTTCTTTGGCTGACTTAAATGAGAGAAGTCGTGTTCATGCTGAATAACTCGATTCTCTTTTTGAATAGTTGCCGTGTTGAGAAAGCCAAAGAAAATTCCTAAGATGATTGCCACAACAATAGAGCCAAGGGCTCTGAGCAAAGCCATTTTAAAGGAATTCCCAAAGGCAGAATAGGTCGCAAAAAGAACGATAGGATTGATAACAGGTGCTGTCACCATAAAAGGAACAGCTGTGTAACTTGGTACTTTCTTTTCCAAAAAGCGATTGATAATAGGGACAATTCCACATTCGCAAGAAGGGAAAATGAAGCCAATAAAAGTACCAAAGAAAATCCTACCCCATTTATTCTTAGGCAGATAGCGATAAACTTTGTCTGGTGTGATATAAACCTCTATAAAACCTGAAATAATGCTCCCAATCAGCACAAAAGGTAGTGCTTCGATAATAATGGAGAGGAAAATCGCACCAGCTTGTAGCACACTAGGTGGCAGTTGATTAAAAAAGCTCATGACTTTTTAGCCTTTTGCTCTTTTTTGGTCTTTTTTTCTTTTTCATCAGGAAATTCTACCTTTTCGATTTTAGGTAACGTTGCAAATTCTTCAAACATTTTGTCCAAATCATCTGAACGCGTAAATTTAATAGCCATAACAGCCTCCTTTTCCTTTTTAACTATTATACTATCATTTTGAAAATTATGGTGAAATAAAGTCAGCAGAATAAAGATTAGCTTGTGAAAGAAGGAGATGAATGTGGTATAATAAATAGACTATATGTGCAAAGGAAGGATCATGTCTCCAGATAATAATATAAAATTAAAATACTATAATCTTCAACCATTTACCAAATGGACGGGCGGAAAGCGGCAACTTTTAAGTGTATTGAGGAGCTATATGCCTGAGAAGTATAAGTGTTATTTTGAGCCTTTTGTAACTCCTTCGTCAAAAAGAATTTTAGCGAATTACGAAGATTTGATGCATAAATGAAAATACAGAGGAACTATATATGAAACTAGAGTTACCCACTCATCTTGCAGAGAGTTACAAGAGTAAGTCTCAAATCGTAAGGGTGATAACAGAATCATGGGTTGCGGAAAATGCTTATTGTCCCAATTGTGGGCAGATTTACTTATCACATTTTGAAAATAATCGTCCTGTTGCAGATTTCTTTTGTGCTAATTGTAGAGAAGAATTTGAGCTGAAAAGTAAGCAAACTAATTTTTCCACAATTATTAACGACGGTGCTTATGATACGATGATTCGTCGTCTGAAAAGTGAGAATAACCCTAACTTTTTCTTTCTGAACTATTCTAAAGAAATGACGGTAATAAATTTTATTTTAATTCCGAAACATTTTTTTACACCTAAAATTATTATTAAAAGAAAACCCTTGTCATCCAGCGCTCAAAGAGCAGGTTGGATAGGCTGCAATATTGATATTTCGCACGTTCCAGAGATTGGAAAAATATTTTTAGTCAGAGATGGACAGATTGCAAAACAGAGACAAGTACAAGAAAATTTTCAAAAAACACTTTTTTTACGAAATAAGACGAAAGATGCAAGAGGGTGGACATTAGATATTCTGAATTGTATTGATAGAATCCCGAAGAAAAACTTTACTTTGAGTGATGTATATGCATTTGAAAAAGAGTTGCAGGAACAATATCCAAATAATCACTTTGTTAAAGACAAAATTAGGCAGCAGTTACAAGTGCTGAGAGATAAAAATATCATTGAATTTATTGGACGAGGTCAGTATAGAAAGTTGGATAGGTAAGGATGAATATTGAGATAATAGAAACTTTGTCAAAAATTGTAACAATTGACGCTTCAACCGTTGAAGAGGGGATAAATCAAGTTGATCAATTGTATCGAAATGAAGAAATTATCCTAGATATCAATGATTATCTATCAACAGAGTATGTACCTTTAGATATGGTAAACGTAAATAGTCCAAAGGATAAAGTAGCACCACCTGAAGTATATGAATTTGTAAAATTATTTTGGCCTGATTGGGAGAATGAAAAAGATGCCGAATCTCTCTCCGCTATGATTTATACTTTGTCGGATCCCGATTGTATCCGATGGATGAGTGAAAACCTAGAATTTTTTGATCAAGATTTATTTGAATATGATTATCATCCAGAATGGTTGGACTCTATTGAACACCGTTTATTACTTATACAAGAATTATTGAGTAATCGTACAAATTAGCTGGAGCCTCACAGAACTAAGCCAGTTTGTTGAAAGTTCAACAGATGATGTGAACTTTGTCTGGGTAACAGATGGACAGGGCTGGAAAACGGCACACTTACCTCTTGCGGAAGCTTTTGCTCATATTCCAAATGTATTTAATCTGGAGATGATGAAGCGAGGGTATTTAACTGAGTTGTTACAATGATTGAGTACATAATCTGAGGAATAATTCATCTTTATCAGTGTTTTTAGAATGATAAATTGCACTTATTCTTGCAATTCATCAAATGAATAAAATAATGGCGAAAGAAGAAAGTAGCCAGAGAGACAATTGTATTTGGACTGCTGGATAAGGTATGGTATAATATTCTTTATGGAAACAAATATTATCGAACTATCGCAAAGTTTAAAGATTAGTCAGAAGCAAATTGAAAAAGTATTGGAACTGACAGCAGAAGGTAACACAATCCCATTTATCGCTCGTTATCGGAAAGAAATGACAGGGAATTTGGATGAGGTAGAGATTAAGGCTATTCTTGATCTGGATAAAAGTCTGACGAACCTCAGAGAGCGCAAGGCAACGGTGCTCGCGAAGATTGAAGAGCAAGGAAAACTGACGGAAAAACTACGTGCAGCTATTGAAGCAGCTGAAAAATTAGCTGATGTGGAGGAACTCTATCTTCCTTATAAAGAAAAGCGTCGGACAAAAGCCACGATTGCACGTGAAGCAGGACTTTTTCCTTTGGCTAGACTCATATTACAAAATGCTGCCAATCTTCAAGAGGAAGCAACTGCCTTAACTAGCGAAACATTTCCGACAGCAGAAGTAGCTCTAGCTGGAGCTGTAGATATTTTAGTGGAAGCCATTTCAGAAGATGTGCAGCTGCGTGCTTGGACCTATCATGAAATGCTGACAAATTCAAGCATTATTTCAACTTTGAAAGACGCCGATTTGGATGAAAAGCAAGTATTCCAAATCTATTATGACTTTTCCGAAAAAATCGCGGATATGCAGGGGTATCGCACCTTAGCGCTGAATCGTGGTGAAAAGTTAGGTGTGCTCAAAGTTGGCTTTGAGCACAATGTAGATAAAATTATCCGATTTTTTGAAGTGCGCTTTAAGCTCAAAAATGACTACATTCATGAAGCAATCCAGCAAGCAGTGAAAAAGAAAATCATTCCAGCTATGGAACGTCGGATTAGGGCAGAATTGACCGAGACTGCAGAAGACGGAGCGATTCAGCTTTTTTCAGATAATCTGCGAAATCTGCTCTTGATTGCACCGCTCAAAGGACGCGTGGTACTAGGATTTGACCCAGCTTTTCGGACAGGAGCAAAATTAGCAGTCGTAGATGCGACTGGGAAAATGCTGACAACGCAGGTCATCTATCCTGTACCACCGGCAAAAGCAGCACAAATTGAAGCTTCTAAGCAAGATTTGTCAGACTTGATTGACCAATTTGGTGTTGAAATCATTGCTATTGGAAATGGGACGGCTAGCCGCGAAAGCGAAGCGTTTGTTGCGGAAGTGCTAAAGACTCATCCAAACGTCAGCTATGTTATTGTCAATGAAAGTGGCGCGTCTGTTTATTCTGCTAGCGAGTTGGCGCGACACGAATTTCCAGACTTGACGGTCGAAAAACGTTCGGCTATCTCGATTGCTCGGCGTTTGCAGGATCCGCTTGCAGAGTTGGTTAAAATTGATCCGAAATCAATCGGTGTCGGTCAATACCAACATGATGTTAGCCAGAAGAAATTATCTGAAAGCTTGGATTTCGTCGTAGATACCGTTGTTAACCAAGTCGGCGTTAATATCAATACCGCAAGTCCATCTCTTCTATCGCATGTGGCAGGGTTAAACAAAACTATTTCTGAAAATATTGTCAAATATCGTGAAGAAGAAGGCATGATTCGCTCGCGCGATGCCATTAAAAAAGTTCCTCGTCTGGGTGCTAAAGCATTTGAACAGGCGGCAGGGTTCCTACGGATTCCCGAAAGTGATAATGTTTTGGATAATACAGGTGTTCACCCAGAGAGTTATCCAGCTGTTGAGAAATTGTTCCAAATGCTTGCAATTACGGACTTGGATCAAGCCGCTCAGGGAAAATTGCAGTCTTTAGATGTCAAAAAAGTTGCTGTAGATTTGGACTTGGGAGAAGCTACTCTTAAGGATATCATTGCAGACTTGCTCAAGCCAGGTCGTGATATGCGTGATTCATTTGATGCACCGGTTCTGCGTCAAGATGTCCTTGATATAAAGGACTTACAAATTGGGCAAAAGTTAGAAGGCGTTGTTCGCAATGTCGTTGATTTTGGTGCTTTTGTGGATATTGGCATTCATGAGGACGGCTTGATTCATATTTCTAAGCTCAGTAACAGCTATGTCAAACATCCGAGTCAAGTAGTTTCTGTTGGTGACTTGGTAACCGTGTGGGTAGACAAATTGGATATAGAAAGAGAAAAGGTCAATCTTTCCTTGGTGGCACCGCGTGAATCTAACTAACTATGTCAGACAAGTCTCATTGGAAGACTTTGACAAAGAATTTCGACATACGGCTTCTTGGAATAAGCGTCTTCGTTCAACAGGTGGACGCTTTTTTCCAAAGGATGGTCATCTTGATTTTAATCCTAAAATCTATGAACAGTTTGGCTTAGAAACCTTCCAAAAAATTGTGCGGCATGAGCTGTGTCACTATCATCTTTACTTTGAAAAGAAGGGCTATCGGCATAAGGATCTAGATTTCAAGCAATTATTGAAAGCAGTGGACGGTTTGCGCTATGCCCCTACTTTATCAAGCCAATCAACTTCAAAAATGCTTGTTTATCAATGCTTGCATTGTCGTGCACAATATCATAGAAAAAGACGAATCAATACTGAGCGGTATTGCTGCGGACGTTGCCAAGGGAAACTCATTTTTGTCAGACAGTTGCAGTCTTAATGATTATTTTGACGAAACAATCAGAAATCCGCCTAAGGACGGATGGCATGATGAATGAAATGTGCTACACTGGATTCAGTATCAATGAAAGAGGCTTACTGATTATGAAAACAACATTTTATAAATTACGTCGAAATAGAGCTGTATCGGGAGTGTTAGCAGGTTTATCTGATAAATTTGGTCTAGATGTAGGGCTTGTTCGCTTTCTATTCGTTTTATTTACTGTCTTTAATTTCGGATTAGGTATTATCGTTTACATCATTTTAGCTGCTGTAATACCTTACAAGGAAGATGTAGAAGAAGAAATGTATGGAACAGGACCTCGTAAGCGTAAAGAAGCAGAAGCAATCAAAGAAGATGACGGCTGGTTTTGGTGAGTGTGATGGAGTAAGCGCTTGGTTATATATGCTAGAAAGGAGTTCGGACAATGGACTTCTTTATTTTAGGAGAAGAAATGGAATATTGGGATGCTTACGATGAGTATCGGGAAAAAGTTGGATATAAATTGCTCAGAGGAGAAGAGATTCCAGAAGGAAAGTACCATCTTTGTGTCAATGTCTTCGTTCGTCATATAGATGGGGAATTTCTCCTGATGCATCGTAGTCCCAAAAAAGAAATTCATCCTAATTATTATGAGTTTGGTGCAGGAGGAAGTGTGTTGGCTGGTGAAGATAGCATGACCGCAGCCTATCGTGAATTACAGGAAGAAACTGGGCTGATTCCTAGAGAAATACAACTGATTGAGCAGACGACTTCACCTAAAGATCACTGCCATTTTGATTTTTATAAGGCAATCGTCACAGAGAAAGATGTGAAATATCAAGAAGGTGAAACGGATAATCACATTTGGTTGAAACCTAGTGAACTCCGATATTTTATGAATCGTTATCCTTTATTTCAAGATCAAAAACAAATTGTAGAAAAAATGCTCCAGTCAGAGAAGTAATAAATGCTATGTATTATATATGCTTGCATCCATTTTCTTTAAAATCAAGGATGAAACTCTCCTTTAATCTGAAAATTTGCTATAATAGAAAAAGAAACTATCAAAGGGGAAGAATATGACTGTAAAGATCAAAGATCTATTAAAAAAGGTCAGATTGAATGTGGTTTATGGCGACGAGAAAATGTTGGAAAGAGAAATTACGACCTCTGATATTTCCCGTCCAGGACTTGAAATGACAGGTTATTTTGACTATTACACACCAGAGCGTATCCAGCTAATGGGCATGAAAGAATGGTCTTACTTGATGAAGATGACGTCACATAATCGCTATCAGGTTTTACGGAAAATGTTTGAACGAGACACTGTTATGATTGTGGCGCGTGATTTGAAAATTCCCGATGAGATGTTAAAGGCTGCAAAGGAAAATGAAATTGTTGTTCTCAGCAGTCATACACCGACAAGTCGTTTGTCAGGTGAAATTTCTAGCTATCTAGATTCACGTTTGGCTGAACGAACCAGTATTCATGGCGTTCTAATGGATATTTATGGCATGGGTGTTTTGATTCAAGGAGATAGTGGAATCGGGAAAAGTGAAACTGGTTTGGAATTGGTGAAGCGAGGGCATCGTTTAGTTGCAGATGACCGCGTGGATATCTATGCAAAAGATGAAATGACTCTTTGGGGCGAGCCAGCTGAAATTTTGCGCCATTTGCTTGAGATTCGCGGTGTCGGAATTATCGATGTCATGAGTCTTTATGGAGCTAGTGCTGTCAAAGATTCATCACAAGTGCAGATTGCCGTTTATTTGGAAAATTATGATGTCAATAAAACATTTGACCGTTTAGGAAATAATGGTGAAGAGTTTGAAGTATCAGGTGTGGCTATTCCAAGGATTCGCATTCCTGTGAAAACGGGCCGCAATATTTCGGTAGTGATTGAAGCAGCAGCAATGAATTACCGTGCAAAAGAAATGGGGTTTGATGCAACGAAGACTTTTGAGGAACGTTTAACCAATCTTATTAGTAAAAATGAGGTGGCTCATGATTAATCCAATTGCATTTAAGATAGGGCCTTTTAGTATTCGTTGGTATGCGATTTGTATTGTAACAGGTTTAGTTTTAGCTGTTTATCTGGCTATGCGTGAAGCGCCGCGGAAGAAAATCATTCCAGATGATATTCTTGATTTTATCCTCATTGCGTTTCCTTTGGCAATCGTTGGAGCTCGCATTTATTATGTTATTTTTGATTGGGGCTATTATGCTAAAAATCCTGGTGAGATTTTTGCCATTTGGCACGGAGGAATTGCTATCTATGGCGGTTTAATCACCGGAGCGATTGTCTTGTATTTTTTCTCACAGAGAAAGCTTATCAATACGCTAGACTTTTTAGATATTGCGGTTCCGGGTGTAATGATTGCCCAAAGTCTTGGACGTTGGGGAAATTTCTTCAACCAAGAGGCTTATGGAGCGGTCGTAAAAAGTTTAAATTACTTACCAAGTTTTATTCGCAATCAAATGTACATTGATGGTCATTATCGACAACCAACTTTCCTTTATGAGTCGGTTTGGAATTTGCTTGGATTTGCTCTGGTGATGATTGTACGAAGAAAGGAAAACTTCCTCAAACGTGGTGAAATTACAGGGTTTTATCTGATTTGGTACGGAATGGGGCGCATGGTCATTGAAGGGATGCGGACAGACAGTCTCATGTTTGCTGGCTTGCGTGTGTCACAATGGTTGTCCGCTGTTCTAGTGGTTGCCGGAATCATTCTCGTCATTTACCAACGCAGAAAAAAAGATACCCCTTATTATTAAAAAGTTAGGAGAAGAAAAATGCTTGAGATTGCTTATAGTTTAGTTGCCCTCGCTTTGGTTGCCTTGATTGTTTATACGATTTTTTTGGTTAGGAAAATCTCAAATGTCGTTGACGAAACAGAAAAAACAATTCAGGTGTTGACGACAGATGCTAATGTGACACTCTATCAAACCAATGAATTGTTAACGAAAGTGAATGTTTTAGCAGATGATATTAACGGAAAAATGACAACCATTGACCCGCTTTTCACTGCAGTTGCAGATTTATCTGAGTCCGTTTCGGATTTGAATGATTCTGCTCGTCATTTGAGTAAAAAAGCCGCTACAGCAGGAAAGAATAGTGTCAAAGCTGGTGCAACCTTATCAGCTTTGCGCATGATTACAAAACTATTTAAAAAATAAGAAAGAAGGCTTATTATGGGTAAATTTTCATCAATCCTTTTAGGAACAATCTCTGGAGCGGCTGTAGCTGTATTTCTTACTAGCAAAAAAGGAAAAGAAGTGACTGCTAAGGTTTCTGATTTTATGAATGACGTCAAAGAAAATCCAGATGATTTTAAAGATCAAGTAGTACAAAAAGCCAATCAATTCTCTAACCAAGCTGTAGAAGTAGTCAACCAAGCCAAAGAAAAGGTTGAAAGCGGAGAAATCACAGGCGAAACTGTTCTTGACTCTGTGAAAGAAGCAACGAAACAAGTAGTTGACTTTTCACAAGAGAAAATGCAAGAATGGAAAGAAAAAATGACACCAGAAGGTATCTCTCCAGAAGATTTCAAAAAAACTGAGCAAGAACCAGTTGATAAAGAAACCACATCGGAGGATATTGTCATTGATTTGACAGAAAACCAAGAATCGGAAAATGAAGACAAAAACATTGAGGACTAGCACCTCAATGTTTTTAACTTTTTAACTAAATCGATTTTACATCACAACGAATCACAACAAAAACAGTGCCTTGCAAATAGGCACTTTAATTTCAAAACTATTTATTTCTTTTCCGACGAATAAATGCTTGCTGCATTTTAATGCAGACTAAACTAACACCAATTGCTAAAGCAAAAGCTAAGAAAGTGTTTACTTTAATAGACAAGAATAAAAAGCTAAACAAAGCTGTCAAGATACAAAATGTAGCAATATTCACGAAAAATAGTAATTCTTTCAGGTTTGGATTCGTTTTTGCTTCAGGAATGTAATCTTGATAAAGGGGATATTGTTCTTGTTCTAATTCTGGATAGGTGTAGTCCTCTTGATAGGACTGATATTTTCTTGCGGTCATGTTCTCTCTCCTTACAGTACTCTCTTATTTTATCATGATTTTAATTAGATAAATATTACATAACAGTTACAAAAAGGCTAAAAATGCTTTTCAAATTAAAAAATAGAAGAGAAATCAAAAATATGTTATAATTTTGCTATGAAAAAGATTATCATTACAGCGACAGCTGAGAGCGTTGAACAAGTAAAAGAGCTTTTAGAAGCAGGTGTGGATCGCATTTATGTAGGTGAAAAAGAGTATGGTCTTCGATTACCCCGTACTTTTTCTTATGACGAATTGCGACAGATTGCAGCCCTTGTACATGAGGTAGGCAAAAAGTTGACAATTGCTGTCAATGCTTTGATGCATCAGGAAATGATGAATAAAATCAAGCCATTTCTTGATTTTTTAGTGGATATTCAGGCGGATTATATTACTGTAGGAGATGCTGGAGTTTTTTATGTGTTAAAACGTGATGGTTATCCGTTTAAGACGATTTATGATGCTTCAACTATGGTTGCCAGCAGTCGTCAGGTGAACTTCTGGGGGCAAAAAGCTGGCGTTTCTGAGGCAGTTCTAGCGCGTGAAATCCCATCTGCTGAACTTTTTAAAATGCAAGATATTTTAGAAATTCCTGTTGAGATCTTGGTTTATGGTGCGAGTGTGATTCATCATTCTAAGCGTCCACTTTTGCAAAATTATTATAATTTTACTCATATTGATGACGAAAAGAGCCGTGAGCGTGATTTATTCCTTGCAGAGCCGAGTGACCCAGATAGCCATTATTCTATTTTTGAGGACAATCATGGGACGCATATTTTTGCAAATAATGACTTGGATATGATGACGAAACTTGAAGAATTGGTAGAACATGGCTTTACACATTGGAAATTAGAAGGCATTTACACGCCAGGACACAATTTTGTTGAAATTGCCAAACTCTTTGTGCAAGCGCGTGAGTTGATTGAGACCAATCAATTTACACATGACCAGGCTTTCCTTTTGGATGAGCAGGTTCATCAATTGCATCCAAAGAATCGTTTCTTGGATACTGGATTTTATGAATATGATCCAGATCAGGTGAAATAAAGAACACAGGTGGTCGCGAGTTGTGACTGCTTGTTTATCTTTCACAATCTGCTACCTTTAGCTTGCTTTCAAACCTTTTTTGCTATAAAATAAAAAGGCTAAGTATTAGAATTTAGAAAAGAGCGAGAATATGACAAAAACTTTGAAAAGACCAGAAGTTCTGGCGCCTGCTGGAACATTGGAAAAACTAAAAGTCGCCATTCGCTATGGAGCGGATGCTGTTTACATTGGCGGACAAGCCTATGGTTTGCGCAGTCGTGCTGGAAATTTTACGTTTGAAGAAATGGAAGAGGGCGTTCAATTTGCTCGTGAACACGGCGCTAAAGTCTATGTGGCTGCAAATATGGTGACCCACGAAGGTAATGAAGAAGGAGCTGGGGAATGGTTCCGCACTTTGCGGGATATTGGTATTTCTGCTGTTATCGTATCTGACCCAGCTTTGATTGCCATTGCTTGTACAGAAGCGCCAGGTTTGGAAGTACACTTGTCAACACAAGCTAGCGCGACAAACTATGAAACATTGGAATTTTGGAAAGATTTGGGGTTGACACGTGTCGTTTTGGCGCGCGAAGTTTCCATGGAAGAATTGGCAGAAATCCGCAAACATACCGATGTTGAAATTGAAGCCTTTGTTCACGGCGCTATGTGTATTTCCTACTCAGGACGTTGTACTTTGTCCAATCATATGAGCATGCGGGATGCCAATCGTGGGGGCTGCTCTCAATCTTGTCGCTGGAAATATGATCTCTACGATATGCCCTTTGGACAAGAGCGCAAGAGCTTAAAAGGCGAAATCCCAGAAGAATTTTCTATGTCAGCTGTTGATATGTCCATGATTGACCATATTCCAGATATGATTGAAAATGGAGTAGACAGCTTGAAAATTGAAGGACGCATGAAGTCTATTCACTATGTATCTACTGTTTCAAATTGTTACAAGGCGGCAGTAGATGCTTATCTTGAAAGTCCTGAAAAGTTTGAAGCAATCAAGCAAGATTTAGTAGATGAAATGTGGAAAGTTGCGCAACGTGAGTTGGCGACAGGATTTTATTATCATACACCGACTGAAAATGAGCAGCTTTTTGGAGCACGCCGCAAAATTCCGCAATATAAATTTGTGGCAGAAGTGGTTGCTTATGACCCTGATACGCAAACAGCGACTATTCGGCAACGAAATGTCATCAATGAGGGCGACCCAGTTGAGTTTTATGGTCCTGGTTTCCGTCATTTTGATGCAGTCATTACAGATTTACACGATTCAGATGGAAATAAAATTGATCGGGCTCCTAATCCGATGGAACTGTTGACGATTTCCTTGCCACATCCAGTTTATCCAGGTGATATGGTACGTAGTCGTAAAGAAGGTTTGATAAATCTTTATAAAGAAGACGGCACAAGTGTCACAGTACGGGCATAAAAATCCACATTGAGAAGAGGTTTGAATGGTTAATTCTACCTCTTTTCATTTGTAAAAAATATTTTAAAAAATGAATGTAAACGCTTGCTTTTTTAAAAAAGAAGGTGTACAATATAATTAAAGAAAGATAAGAAAGGGCTGATTCCAATGGGTATCGGAACATTCATATTTTAAATCGTTTATGATGTATTAGTTTCTATTTGCTAATTGTTTTTCTTAATTGGAGGTATTTGATTAAATATTTCTGAAGATGTCATGTAGTGGTTTGTAGAATTGCATCGCGTATGAAGAACGCAAAGTAAGAATAAATAAGAATGTTATTTGATGCAGTCGGTAGAAGCTTTTTAATGATTTTCATGCTTAGTAAAAAAACCGCTATTGTTTTAGATGAAAAAACTTGTTTTTGATATATTGTGGACAAGAAAATCATTCTTTAATAAAATAACGATGGAATCATCATAAGAATCTCTTTTCAGATAATTACTTTCTGAAAGTCTATCTATCACTTATTAGCAAATAGAGACGGCTCCTAGCTTTCTGTAGGTATACAGTAACTAGGAGTTTTTATATGCTCTGTTCTTTGAAAAAAATCATGAAAAGTAGTATAATAAATTAGATATGCAAAAGATTTGCAAAACTGTAATTCGACTTGGGATTCCAAGGACCGTTAGTAAAAAAATTTGAAAAGGAGAATCAATGAGCAATATTAAATTGATTGCTTTGGGCGGTGTGCGTGAAAATGGGAAAAATCTTTACATCGCTGAAGTGGATGAATCTATTTTTGTCCTGGATGTCGGATTAAAATATCCAGAAAATGAACAGCTTGGTGTGGATTTTGTTATTCCAAATATGGACTATTTGTTTGAAAATAAGGACCGTATTGCAGGGGTCTTTTTGACACACGGGCATGCGGATGCAATTGGTGCCTTGCCTTATTTACTTGCTGAAACGAAAGTCCCTGTATTTGGCTCAGAATTGACGATTGAGTTGGCTAAGTTATTTGTCAAAGGAAATGATACGGTCAAAAAGTTCAATGATTTTCATGTGATTGATGAAGACACAGAGATTGATTTTGGTAGTACAGTTGTATCTTTCTTTAAAACAACGCACTCTATTCCAGAGAGTTTAGGGATTGTTTTGAAAACGTCTGAAGGCAATATTGTTTACACAGGTGATTTCAAGTTTGACCAAACGGCTAGTCAGTCTTACGCAACAGATTTTGCACGTCTAGCAGAAATTGGTCGAGAAGGCGTTCTAGCTCTTCTTAGTGATTCTGCAAATGCGGATAGTAATATTCAAGTGGCAAGCGAGAGCGAAGTTGCAAAAGAAATTAGCAATACGATTGGTGATTGTGAAGGGCGCGTGATTGTTGCGGCGGTTGCAAGCAATCTTTCTCGGATTCAACAAGTCTTTGAAGCTGCTGCTAGGACAGGTCGTCGTGTTGTATTGACTGGATTTGACATTGAAAATATCGTTCGTACAGCTATTCGCTTGAAGAAATTATCACTTGTGGACGAACGTTTGCTAATCAAACCAAAAGAAATGTCCAAGTTTGAAGATCATGAACTGATTATTTTGGAAACTGGGCGTATGGGTGAGCCAATCAATGGCTTGCGCAAGATGTCTATCGGCCGTCACCGTTATGTAGAAATCAAAGAAGGCGATTTGGTTTATATTGTTACAACGCCGTCTATTGCAAAAGAAGCCTTGGTGGCACGTGTGGAAAACATGATTTACCAAGCAGGTGGTATTGTTAAACTGATTACACAAGATTTGCGAGTGTCTGGACATGGAAATGAGCGCGATTTGCAACTGATGTTAAATCTCTTGCAGCCAAAATTCTTGTTCCCAATTCAAGGAGAATATCGTGAATTAGCAGCACATGCTAAAGCTGCCATGGCAATTGGTATGTTGCCGGAGAACATTTTTATTCCAAAGCGTGGTAGCATTATGGAATATGAAAAGGGTGATTTTGTACCTGCTGGTGCGGTATCTTCTGGTGATGTCATGATTGACGGAAATGCGATTGGTGATGTCGGAAATATCGTTCTTCGTGACCGCAAAGTTCTGTCTGAAGACGGTATCTTTATCGTCGCCATTACGGTGAATCGTCGTGACAAGAAGATTATTTCCAAAGCTAAGGTTCATACGCGTGGATTTGTTTATGTCAAGAAAAGCCGTGATATTTTGCGTGAGAGTGCTGACTTAATCAATAAGACAGTTGAAGATTACCTTGCGAAAGATAATTTTGACTGGAGTGAGTTGAAGGGCTCGGTGCGTGATAATCTTGCGAAATATCTCTTTGAGCAAACCAAACGTCGTCCGGCGATTTTACCTGTTGTAATGGAAGTGCGTTAAGTAGGTTAATTAGCACATTTTATATAGTTACAAAAATCGTGGGGTCAGGACATTTGTTCCAACCCCTTTCTTACATTTATATGAAAAGGAGACAAAATGGCATTTTTTGAAATAGAGTATCATTCAGCAGTACTAGAAATGGAGCGTCGTGTCAATGTCATCTATCCTGATGCGGATGCAGTAGCCCCCAGTCAGATAGTAGATACAGATATTCCCGTTCTTTACCTTTTGCACGGTATGGGAGGCAATGAAAATTCGTGGCGAAAACGGACGAATATTGAGCGTTTATTGCGCCATACAAATTTAATCGTGGTCATGCCAACGACAGATCTTGCTTGGTACACCAATACTGCTTATGGATTGAATTATTATGATGCCATAGCAAAAGAATTGCCTGAGGTTATGCAGCGTTTCTTCCCCAATATGAGTCGGAAACGGGAGAAAACATTTATTGCAGGTCTGTCAATGGGAGGTTATGGGGCTTATAAAATAGCCTTGACGACAGATCGATTCTCTTATGCAGGGTCATTTTCAGGCGCTATTGGGCTCGGTTTGGATGATGTGGATATAGAGGAACTCCCTGGCGGGACGCTCAACTATTGGCAAGGTGTGTTTGGCGATTTGAAAGCAGCTGATGTCAAGCAGCATTTCCTAACGACAATGGCAAAGAAGTCAGATAAAAAGACTAAGTTTTACGCTTGGTGTGGGGAGCAAGATTTTCTTTATCAAGCAAATGAAGTAGCTGTTAAACAATTGTGTGAATGCGGCTTAGATATCACCTATCATCATAGTCCGGGAAAGCACGAGTGGTATTATTGGGAAAAACAACTAGAAGAATTTCTGAAATGGCTGCCGATTGATTTTGAAGTAGAAGAGCGCTTATCCTAAAGTCGCTTGAGAGATGACTTTTTTGACAGCAATTTACATTTTTTTGTCAATATTTTATTCTTTCTTTTACAGTTCTCTATGTTAAGAAATTTTTAAGCGAATCTCATTATACTTACTCTTTACATTTGAGATTAGGAGGGAAGTATGAGGTTTATATTTCGAATATTTTCAGCGCTGTTGCGCTTGATATGGCGTTTAGTTTATAGCATTGCATTAACAGCACTCTTTTTAGTGGGAATCTTGTATATCATGAGTCCTTCTAAAAGCAATTTTTCGACAACACTTCAGCAAGATGTCAGTCAAATTTACCGATATGTAAGTGGTCAAGACAGTCAATTAGGCCTTGGACAAAATGTAAAAGACTCGACCAAACAGTTATCGGACAATCATGTTCATCAAGCGTCTGGTGTCCGATGGGACACAGCAAGCGCTACGGTTTATATAGATACACAAGATGAGACATTTCGCTCAGCTTATCAAGAAGCCATTCGTGCTTGGAATCAAACAGGTGCTTTTACTTTTCAGATTGTAAATGATAAAAATCAAGCCAATATTGTGGCGACAGAGATGAATGATGGTACGGTGAGTGCGGCAGGTGAGGCAGAATCACAAACTAATTTATTGACGAAACGCTTCACAAATGTAACGGTTCGGCTAAATCGTTATTATCTATTGAATAGTCAATACGGCTACTCTTATGAACGAATCGTAAACACAGCAGAACATGAATTGGGACATGCGATTGGATTAGAACATAATGAAGAAAAATCTGTCATGCAGTCCGCTGGCTCGTTTTATGGTATTCAAGCAGTAGACATTCAAGCAGTAAAGGAGTTGTATCAAGCATAGCATGATAAGAAGTATCTTTAAAATCATTAGACGTTTCCCAGAGCAAGTTTTCTTGTTTGTCTTTAATTCCAGCATTTTTGCCTGGCTTTGGCAAAGTGGTTCTGATATTGCCAATCATATCGGTGTGACAGCTGCATGGCAGGAACATGTTCCAGCACCCATTCAGAATGTCTTTGGTCAAAATAGTCAAGCTATTCAAGGATTTTTCAATCGTTCAGCTGTGATGTGGTTGATTGGTTCGATGATAATTCTTTGGGTCATTCGTTTTGTAAAAGGAATCATCAAATTAGGGCTTTTTGCTTTGATTATTCTATTAGGTGTTTACCTTGTGATGCAAAATCAAGAAATTTTAAGTAGTTTTAAATGAAAATGCGGTCGAAATGAACCGTATTTTTGTTTTCTAAGATAGCAGTTGAGATAGGAATCTGCTATAATAGGTTTATGATTATTTTACAAGCAAATAAGATTGAACGCTCTTTTGCAGGGGAGGTTCTTTTTGATAATATCAACCTGCAAGTGGATGAACGAGATAGAATTGCCTTAGTCGGGAAAAATGGAGCTGGGAAGTCAACCCTGCTCAAGATTTTAGTGGGTGAGGAAGAGCCTACTTCTGGTCAAATCAATAAAAAACGAGATCTTTCCCTGTCCTATCTGGCTCAGGACAGCCGCTTTGAGTCGGAGAATACCATTTACGATGAAATGCTGCATGTTTTTGATGATTTACGTCAGCAGGAGCAACGATTGCGACAGATGGAGCTGTCTATGGGGGATTTGACTGGGACGGATCTGGAAAAACTGATGACAGATTATGACCGCTTGTCAGAGGATTTCCGTCAGGCAGGCGGCTTTACCTATGAGGCAGATATTCGTGCGATTCTTAATGGTTTCAAGTTTGATGAGTCTATGTGGCAGATGAAGATAGAAGAGCTTTCGGGCGGGCAGAATACTCGATTGGCTCTAGCGAAAATGCTGCTGGAAAAGCCAGATTTATTGGTACTGGATGAGCCTACTAACCATTTGGATATAGAGACGATTGCTTGGCTGGAAAATTACTTGAGCAACTATAGCGGAGCTCTCATCATCGTCAGTCACGACCGTTATTTTCTTGATAAAGTAGCCACTGTGACACTGGACTTGACCCAGCATTCGTTGGATCGCTATGTGGGAAATTATTCTAGCTTTGTTCAGCAAAAGGAGCAGAAGCTCTTGACAGAGGCTAAGAATTATGAAAAGCAGCAGAAGGAAATTGCTGCTTTGGAGGATTTTGTCAATCGCAATCTGGTTCGGGCATCTACAACCAAACGCGCTCAATCCAGACGCAAACAGCTGGAAAAAATGGAGCGTCTGGACAAGCCAGACAGAGGCAGCCGTTCTGCTAATATGACCTTTCGCTCGGCTAAGCCTTCTGGAAATGTCGTTCTGACTGTAGAAGATGCGGCTATTGGTTATGATAACCAAGTGTTGTCCGAGCCTATCAATCTGGATATTCGTAAATTTAACGCAGTAGCTATTGTCGGACCAAATGGTATTGGCAAAACAACTCTTATCAAGTCCATTGTAGGACAAATTCCTTTTATCCGTGGGCAGGAGCATCTAGGGGCAAATGTGGAACTGGGCTACTATGACCAGACCCAAAGCCGATTGACACCGAGCAATTCAGTCTTGGACGAACTTTGGAATGATTTTAAACTAACACCAGAAGTGGAAATTCGCAATCGTCTAGGTGCCTTTCTCTTCTCAGGAGATGATGTCAAAAAGTCTGTCAGTATGCTGTCAGGTGGGGAACGGGCGCGGCTTTTACTGGCTAAGCTGTCTATGGAAAATAAAAATTTTTTGGTGCTAGATGAGCCAACCAACCACCTAGATATTGATAGCAAAGAGGTGTTGGAGAATGCCTTGATTGACTTTGACGGCACTCTGCTCTTTGTTAGCCATGATCGCTACTTTATTAACCGTGTTGCTACGCAGATTATCGAGCTTTCTGATACTGGCTCCACTCTTTATCTGGGCGATTATGACTATTATCTGGAGAAAAAAGCAGAGCTGGAAGCTTTGAGAGAGGAGAAAGCTACCGCAACAGAGCCCACTCAGCCTCAGCCAGTAACCAACTACCAACTCCAGAAAGAAACACAGAAAGAAGCTCGGAAATTAGCTCGCCGTTTGGAGCAGTTAGAAGCTGAAATCGAAGAACTTGAGACGCAAACGACCGAGTTGACTACAGCTATGCAGGAAACCAATGATGCGAGCGAGCTCATGGAGTTTCAGCAGAAGCTAGACCAGCTGACTGAACGACAGGAAGCAGCCATGACAGAGTGGGGAGAAGTGGCAGAACAGGTGTGAGCGAACTATTTTTAAGTCAAGAAAGTTCATCCGAAGCGGAGAAATTCTTCCATGAGAGTAAATCTCGAACGTTCAAAATGGGGATGAGAGTTTTTTGAGCAAAAAACCTCGTCCTTCATGAAGAACGAAGCAACTTTTAAGTAATTTGCCATTTTCCACATGCGGACGAGAAGTTTTAGGGGGAAATGGTTTTGTCCAGTTTTCGGAAAGAGATTTTTAGAGAAAATTCCGAACATTCTTGTTTCGGACAAAGCTTTTTTGAAAAAATAATGTCGTCCGATTTTCGGACAAGAGGATTTTGACAAAAAAAGATGTGTCCGAAAGTAAAATCCGAATTTTTTAAGAATGTCTTCAAAAAACTAGGTTGGATTTCCAACCTAGTTTTTTGTTTTGAGTTCTTTTTTGGCTTTGGCTAATTCATTTTTGAGAGAAAAATTCTTCGGCATGCTGATGAGGATAGTAGTGATAGCTCCAAGTAAGACAGAGAGTAAAATTAAGAGAATCAGTGGAATTTTAAAGCGAAAGAGAATAAAGCTAACGGTGACGCTTTGCATATTAGCCAAAGATAGTCCAGCGATTAGGAGGATTGCGAGCAACAGTAAAATGTAGTACATTCTTTCTTTCATCATTGGTCTCCTTTTGTGTTTTATATCCCTATTCAAACTCTGCCTTGCTCTTGACGTCGCCGTATTCTTCTGGGACTTCTTGAGCTAGAATGTCTTCGTAGTTGGCGAGGGGAATATCTTGACCATATTTATTCTTCAGGGCAGTTGTCACTAGGCGGTAAGCTAGATTGGCATTTCGGGATAGGATAGGACCGTGGAAGTAAGAGCCAAAGACATTCTTGTAGTGTACGCCTTCGCTTTGATCCTTCTTGTTGTTTCCATTCCCATAAATAATTCTGCCAAGCGGTTTTTCGTCTTCAGATAGGAATGTCCGTCCTTGGTGATTTTCAAAACCGTAGTAAGTCTCGTCAAATTCATCGTTATGAATCTTGATGTCGCCGATGTAGCGGTTATTTTTTTGATTGAGAGTATAGTGTCCCATAATTCCAAGTCCCTCAATCCGCCGACCAGAAGCTTCAATGTAGTATTGACCTAGAAGCTGAAAGCCACCACAAATAGCTAGCACCACGCCGTCATGATTGATAAATTCTTCCAAGCTATCTTTTTTTGCAGGCAGATCTCGTGCCACAATGGTCTGCTCGTAGTCTTGCCCTCCGCCAAAAAACGCCAAATCATAGTAATCTTTGTCAAACTCATCTTCAAGTGAGACAATATCAATTTGAACGCGAGTGCCTAACTTTTCAGCTACATATTTGAGCATGAGAATATTGCCATTGTCACCGTAGGTATTCATGAGATTGCCATAGAGATGAGCAATCTTCAAATCATAAGTATAATCCCGATTTTCAGGAGAAGTTAGTGATGTATAAACCATTAGTTCATCTCCTTTCTGACGACTTGATGAGAAGCAAGCAATTCACGGAATTCTAGCATGGCTGTATAAGTAGCTAGGATATAGGCATGCTTGGTTTCTTGGTTTTTAATTTCTTCAAAGAATTGGCTCAAATCAGCTACTTCACTGATTTGTTCAGCATTATAGCCAGTCACCCGCAAGCGTCGGGCAATCTCAGAATGACGAACCCCGCCAGCAATCATATGCGGGATATCCATGTTTAAAACCTGCTCAAAATCCGCGTCCCAAATCCAACTCGTGTCAATACCGTCCGCGTAGTTAGCATTGAGTAGAACTGACAAGCTAAATGGGTAAGGAGCTAGTTTAATCATTTCTAGAGCTTGCGTGGCTCCGACAGGGTTTTTAATGAGAACCAGCGTGCACTCTTTGTCTCCAATCTTGAAAGTTTCCTGACGTCCGAAAACGGCTCTGCTCTTGTCAAAACCAGTCTTGATAGTGGTTGGGTCAACTCCAAAGAACTGAGCAACGGAAACGGCAGCTAAAGCATTGTAGATATTATACAGACCACCGATATTGATGTGATAGCTTTGTCCGTCAATGACAAATTCTGAACTATTGTGATGAAGGCTGGTCAATTGGGTCAGTTTGTAGTCTAATTCAGGGCGCCTAAAGCCACAGTGCTCACAAATATAATCGCCTAGATTGGCATAGGTATTAAGCTTGTATTTTAAAATGTGCTGACATTTAGGACAGAGAATACCCTCCGTATTGTAATGAGCCAGCTTTGGCTCACCTTTTTCGGTATCAAAACCATAATATTGGACCGGATTTTTGAGAGTAACAGAGTTAAACAGTGGACTGTCTCCATTTAGCAAGACGGTTGCCGTAAGAACTTTTTGAGCAGCATCCAAAATCATTTGGTAGGTCGTGTAAATCTCTCCGTAACGATCCATTTGATCTCGGAAAATATTGGTAAAGACGAAGAGGCTCGGTTTAATGTAGTCGCAAATGCGTGAGAGACTAGCTTCATCAATTTCTAGTACGGCGATATTCTTGCCGGATTTTCCTTTTTTAGCGGTCAGAAAAGTCGTCGCAATCCCGCTAATCATATTGGCTCCGCTGGGATTGGTCACAACTTCGCCAAAAGCTTCTTTGAGGATTCCAACTGTAAGAGCAGTAGTCAGAGTTTTACCATTGGTTCCTGTGATTACCACCACTTCGTAGTCACGCGCTAGTGTGTTTAAAATGTCGTTGTCAAATTTCAGAGCAAGCTTTCCGGGCAAGGTCGATCCGCGTCCCAATTTGCTTAACACAAAATGGGAGGATTTTCCTACAAGTTTGCCAAATAATGTATTTATCTTCATAAGAAATATTTTATCATAAAAAAGTAAAGAAGGTTACAGAAAAATATTTTGAAAAGTGATATAATAGTCAAGAACGTTTTTAGGTTGAGAAAGAGAGGACACTGAAAATGAATTTTCAGCAATTGTCTAATCTCCAATATTGGTCTAGTTTATTTTCTAGTCCTTGGAGTATTGTTACCAATATTATCGATATTGCACTGGTTGCTTGGATTTTATTTTATTTTACAAAAGCAATCGCTGGTACTAAAATTATGATTCTCGTTCGAGGGGTTTTAATCTTTGTGCTGGCTCAGATTCTTGCCAATGCCATTGGTTTAACAACGGTTTCTTGGTTGATTAATCAAGTCATTACCTATGGAGTTATTGCGGCGGTTGTGATTTTTACACCTGAGATTCGTACAGGTCTGGAAAGGCTGGGGCGTGCTACCGATTTGTTTTCGACAGCACCCATTAGCTCAGAAGAAAGAATGGTGCAGGCATTTGTCAAAGCAGTGGATTATATGAGTCCGCGGAAAATTGGGGCTCTCGTTGCTATCCAAGGTAGCAGAACCTTACAAGAATACATTGCAACAGGGATTCCTTTAGATGCCGATGTATCAGGTGAGTTGTTAATCAATATCTTCATTCCCAATACACCGCTGCATGACGGTGCTGTCATTGTAAGAGACAATAAAATAGCTGTTTCTTGCGCTTATCTTCCGCTCACAGAAAATACAGGGATTTCTAAGGAATTTGGGACACGTCACCGCGCGGCAATCGGTCTGTCAGAAGTGTCCGATGCCCTTACTTTTGTAGTATCGGAGGAAACTGGAGGTATCTCTATCACACATAATGGAGTTTTCAAGCATAATTTGACATTAGAGGAATTTGAAGCAGAATTGCGGAAAGTACTGATTTCAGATGAACCACCAAAATTACCATTTAGAAATCGTGTGCTAGGAGGTTGGAAACATGACAAATCGTAAACAGATTTGGTACATCATTTCTTCCATCTTTTTTGCGGGTGTTTTATTTATTTACGCCACCACGACAAATTACCAAAATAATTCAAATGCTAGACAAACAACTTCTGAAACCTATACCAACACCTTGCCTAGTGTACCAATTGATATTAAATACAATAGTGAAAAATATTTTATCAGTGGATTTTCATCTGAAGTGTCGGTGGTGCTGACAGGCTCTAACCGTGTAACCCTTGCCAGTGAAATGCAAGAAAGTACACGAAAATTCAAGGTTGTGGCAGATTTGACAAAAGCTACGGAAGGAACAAGAGAGGTACCTTTAGCTATTAAAAATTTACCAAGTGGGTTGACTGCGACTGTTACACCGGCTAAGATTACAGTGAAAGTTGGCAAGAAAGCAAGCAAGACAGTCGAAGTGAAAACAACTATCAGTTCAGCCCAGTTAGCAGATGGGTTGATGGTTGATCGCGTGACGGTTGGTGACAGTAAGGTAACTGTTACAAGCGACGAAGATACGCTGGCTAAGGTCGATCATGTAGAAGCGGTAGTGCCAACTAGTGAAAAAATATCCGCTAACTATTCAGGAAATGCCCCATTACAGGCAGTTGATGCAAATGGCACAGTTTTGCCAAGCGTCATTACACCTTATGAAACATCTATAAAAATCACTGTTAAATCAGCAAATTCATCTTCGAGCTCCTCAAGCTCGTCATCCAAATAAAAGTATTGAAAGGATTTTATAAAAATGGGAAAATATTTCGGAACGGACGGAGTTCGTGGAGAAGCAAATGTGGAATTAACGCCAGAATTGGCGTTTAAATTAGGGCGATTTGGTGGCTATGTATTGAGCCAACATGAGAAAGATGTGCCGCGCGTCTTTGTAGGACGTGACACACGTATTTCAGGAGAAATGCTGGAAAGTGCATTAATAGCAGGACTTTTATCGGTTGGAATCCGTGTTTACAAGCTTGGGGTTATCGCAACACCAGGTGTGGCTTATCTGGTGAAATCTGAGAAAGCAAGTGCTGGTGTCATGATTTCAGCTAGCCACAATCCAGCGCTTGACAACGGTATTAAATTCTTTGGTGGCGACGGCTATAAATTGGACGATGAGCGTGAATTAGAAATTGAAGCTCTACTTGATGCCGAAGAAGATGATCTACCACGCCCAAGTGCTGAAGGTTTAGGAACTCTTATGGATTATCCAGAAGGACTGCGCAAATATCAACAATATCTCGTATCCACTGGTCTTGATTTGGACGGCATGAAGGTTGCTCTTGATACAGCAAATGGTGCTGCTTCAACCAGTGCTCGCCAAGTATTTGCGGATTTGGGAGCTAGATTGACAGTCATCGGGGAAAATCCAGATGGGCTAAATATCAACTTGAATGTTGGCTCTACACATCCTGAAAAATTGCAAGAAACAGTCCGTGAATCAGGTTCAGCACTTGGTCTGGCATTTGACGGAGATAGCGACCGCTTGATTGCAGTTGATGAGAACGGTGAGATTGTTGATGGCGATAAAGTTATGTATATCATTGGTAAATATCTCTCTGAAAAAGGTTTGCTTGCTCAAAATACAATCGTAACAACCGTTATGTCAAACCTTGGTTTCCATAAGGCTTTGGATCGCGAAGGCATTAACAAGGTGATTACAGCTGTTGGTGACCGCTACGTTGTAGAAGAAATGCGCAAATCTGGTTACAATCTGGGCGGTGAGCAATCCGGTCACGTGATTATCATGGATTATAATACGACGGGTGACGGTCAGCTGACAGCTGTTCAATTGACAAAAGTGATGAAAGAAACAGGCAAGCCTTTGTCTGAATTAGCATCGGAAGTAACGATTTATCCACAAAAATTGGTCAATATCCGTGTTGAAAACAGCATGAAGGACAAGGCCATGGAAGTGCCTGCCATTAAAGCGGTGATTGAAAAAATGGAAGCGGAAATGGCTGGCAATGGTCGCATTCTTGTTCGTCCAAGCGGGACAGAACCACTTTTACGGGTCATGGCAGAAGCACCAAGCCACGAAGAAGTAGACTATTACGTTGATACAATTGCAGATATTGTACGTACTGAAATTGGTATTGAATAAAGTAAAGAAGCTCTTGTTTGTACAGCAAACGAGGCTTTTTTCTTTCTATTGCAACTTGTTTTGTCAATCAATTTTTTATATAATACAAGCAATATATGAGGTGATGACGTGAAAACAAGAGGGTTATTGGTACTGGATGTGGACAGTACCTTGATTAGAGAAGAAGGAATTGATTTGCTAGGTGCTGCAGCAGGAGTTGGTGAGCAAGTCGCAGCCATTACAGAACGGGCTATGCAAGGGGAATATGATTTTGAGACAGCTCTGATAGAACGCGTGGCCTTGCTCAAAGGACTTCCTGAAATAATTTTTAAACAAGTTTCTAAGCAAATTCATTTTACAAAAGGAGCTCAACAGTTGATAGAAGACATGCATCAGCGTGGATACAAGGTTGGCGTTGTATCAGGTGGCTTTCATGAGATGGTAGACGAATTAGCTGCGAAATTGAATGTAGATTACGTAAAAGCTAATCGTTTAGAAGTGAAAGACGGTAAGCTAACAGGTAAGGTTTTAGGAACAATTGTCACAAAAGAAGTCAAAAAAGCAATGTTAAGACAATGGGCAGAGGAAAACAATTTGACTCTTGCTCAAACCATTGCTGTAGGAGACGGTGCCAATGACCTCCCAATGATATTGACGGCAGGAATCGGGATTGCTTTTAACGCCAAGCCTCTTGTGAGAGAACAAGCGCCGTATCAAATCAATCAAACGAACTTGTATCAAGTCATAAAACTTTTGGAAGAGATAGAAAGTGAGGACTAAGCCATGCTTATTTTAATTGCACCAGATTCTTTTAAAGAAAGTTTATCAGCCCAAAGTGTTGCAGAGGCTATAAAAGCAGGATTTTCCAAGGCACTCCCTGAAGCGACATTTGACTTGCTACCCATTGGAGATGGTGGTGAAGGAACGATGACAGCTTTGATCGCAGCCTTGCAGTTAGACACTTATACTCACATCGTAACTGGGCCTTTCGGAGAACCTGTTTCGATGAAATATGCTCGCAAAGGAGATATAGCTCTCTTTGAAATGGCTGATTTGGTTGGTTTAGCCTCTATTTCACCAGAAAAAAGAAATCCTCTGACTCTTGATACCAGGGGATTGGGAGAGTTAATTTTGTATCTAGCCAAGGAAGGTGTGAGGCAAATTTATATTGGTGTAGGGGGCTCTGCTACCAATGATGGTGGGATTGGAATGGCAGTTGGACTGGGTTATGAATTTTTCGATAAAGACAATCATTTGCTTCAAGCAAAAGGTGCATCGTTGGGTCGTGTGGCCCGCATTTCAGCTGACAAAGTTCCTACAATTTTAGAAAATCTGGACATCCAGATTTTGACAGATGTCACGAATCCTCTCTGTGGTGAAAACGGCGCAACATACGTTTTTGGAGGACAAAAAGGCTTATCCGCTCTGCTATTTTCTCAAGTGGATCAGGCAATGGCAACATTTTATAAACAGGCTAATCCAGCAATTTTTTCACTGGCTGGTGCAGGCGCTGGAGGAGGTATGGCAGCTGGTCTGGTAACATTTGCACATGGAAAAATTGTTTCAGGAATTGATACTTGTCTTGATTTGCTTGATTTTGATAATCGTATCAAAAAGGCTGATTTAGTCATCGTGGGTGAAGGACGAATGGATCAACAAAGTCTGGCAGGCAAAGCTCCGATTGGAGTAGCCAAAAGGACGCCTAGTAATATTCCTGTGATTGCTATTTGTGGTAGTTTAAGTGATAACTTACCTGATTTTCCAGTAGAAAATATTCAAGCTGCTTTTCCGATCATTTCTCAAGTTGAACCTCTGGCTATTACTCTAGCCAAGGCAGAAGAGAATCTCATCCGGACAGCCCAAAATATTGGAAATCTATTAAAAATGAAAATATAAGATTTAACTCTATCGGCTGAATCTTGAGAAAGTAGAAGTTGAGCTACTTGCAATTTCGTTGAGGTGATTATCTCTATCACACCTGCCATTTTCGGCTAATTTAATAAGGGATTAGGGCTAGCATTCTTTCACTTCCTTAATTTTTTCTTTTGTTGTCCAATCTCACTCCCATTTTTCTTTTTTTTATGATAAACTATATAAGAGGAGGTGTAGACATGATAAAGATATTTGGTCAGTTGCGCTATCATTGGCAACCAGATCTTTCTCTTCTAATCATTTATTGGTCTTTATCGGTCATTCCGATTTTTATAGGTTTTGCATTTTTATTTGAGAGTTCAGAAGTTCCGTTTTTAGTTCTTTTCTCTTTCTTTCTCTTTATGGTCTTGTTAGGGATTGGTGTACATAGGTATTTCACTATATACGATGACGGGATTTTGAGAATTACTACGGCAAATCCATTCACACCTTCAAAGATTGAAATTTCAACAATTCGTAAAGTAGAAGTGACAAAAACTTCTATTACTCTTTTCTTTGATGGCAAAGAAAAAGGCCGTACGTTTTGTATGCGTAAGTGGCCTAAAAAATATTTTGTAAATGCTTTGGCTTTGAATGACCATTTTAAAGGAGAGGTTGAACTAATGGACAACTTAACCCACGTAGACTATTTTGAAACCTATTATGCTCATCCTAAAAAAACTACTCTTTCTTAAGAGCTTTTGTAGGACAGTTTTTGATGGCTTCGATAACATCAGCTGTTTCAGGAACTTCCTTTTCTAGCAATTCATCATCTTGATAAAATTTGACAATGCCATTGTCGTGGTAATCAAATAAGTTAGAGTAGGTTTGGCAAAGCCCGCAGGCAATGCACCGTTCAGGAATGAGTGTAACTTTCATATTCATATTGTAATCGGAATTTGGAAAAAATACAAGGAGGAAGTCATGGCAAAGGAACCATGGGAAGAAGATATTTACGACAAGGGAGAAAAAGAATTGACAAGAAGTAAAAAATCGAATGGTGCAATGGCCAATCGTGTGTTAACAATTTTAGCGGTTATTTTTTTCATCATGGTGATTGCAATTGTAGGAATGATGATTTATTTATCAACTGGCGGAAGCAGCAAAAAGGCAGCAACAGAGGGCTTTTATAATGCTACAAAAACTACAAGCAAATCTAGTGAAAGTTCTAGTGTTTCGGCTTCTTCTGCAGCAACAAGTGATAGCAGTCAAACCCAATCATCAGAAGGAACGATTACCGTTCAGGCTGGAGAAGGAGAGGCTTCCATTGCTGCGCGTGCGGGAATTTCAATCGCTGAATTGGAGCGTTTAAATCCTTCTCATATGACAACAGGTGCTTGGTATGCCAATCCGGGTGATGTGGTGAAAATTCGATAGGAGTATAGAATGAAACAAATTCAAATCGCCATTGATGGTCCGGCTTCAAGTGGAAAGTCAACGGTTGCCAAGATTATTGCGAAAGATTTCGACTACACTTACTTGGATACAGGCGCTATGTATCGTGCGGCGACTTACTTAGCTTTAAAGAATGATTTATCGGCAGAAAAGTGGCCTGAAATTATCGCATTATTAGACACTTATCCAGTTAGTTTTGGGCGTGATAAAAATGGGGAGCAGCTTGTTTTTGTCGGAGATGTAGATGTGACGCATCCGATTCGTGAAAACGAAGTGACCAACAATGTCTCTTGGGTGTCTGCAATTCCAGAAGTACGAGAAAAGTTGGTTGATTTACAGCGAGAAATTGCTGCTCAAGGCGGTATCGTTATGGACGGTCGGGATATTGGAACGGTTGTATTGCCTCATGCGGAATTAAAAATTTTTCTCGTAGCCTCAGTTGACGAAAGAGCTGAGCGTCGGTATAAAGAAAATCGTGAAAAAGGCATTCCGACGGACTTGGAAACTCTGAAAAAAGAAATTGCAGAGCGGGACTATAAAGACAGTCACCGAGCGGTTTCTCCTTTAAAACCAGCAGTTGACGCCATTCATTTTGATACAACGGGTGTTGGAATTGCTAAAGTTGTGGCTTTTATCGAAGAAAAAGCTAAAAAAATCCTTGACAAATAATCCAAAACTTGGTATCATATAAAAGTTGAGAAAAGCAGAAGTGAGAACTTCTCGCCTTGCGACTAACGTTGTCTGGCTCTACGGATTAAGTTTCAGAAATGAAATACTATCATGTAGTGCGGGCTTGCGTTAGCAAGTCCGCTTTTGTTTTTCTCTAAAAATAAAAAAGAGGTGAAAACCATAGCAAAACAAGACTTATTCATCAATGATGAAATTCGTGTGCGTGAAGTTCGTTTGATCGGTCTTGATGGTGAACAATTAGGCATTAAACCACTTAGCGAAGCGCAAGCAATTGCCGACGATGCAAATGTGGACCTTGTTCTAATTCAACCACAAGCTAAACCACCTGTTGCGAAAATTATGGACTACGGAAAGTTCAAATTTGAGTATCAGAAAAAACAAAAAGAACAGCGCAAAAAACAAAGTGTTGTTACTGTGAAAGAAGTTCGTCTCAGTCCAACGATTGATAAAGGTGACTTTGATACAAAACTTCGCAACGCACGCAAGTTCCTTGAAAAAGGAAATAAAGTGAAGGTTTCTATTCGCTTTAAAGGGCGGATGATTACTCACAAAGAAATCGGAGCTAAAGTATTAGCCGACTTTGCTCAAGCAACGCAAGACATTGCGATTATTGAGCAGAGAGCTAAAATGGATGGACGTCAAATGTTCATGCAATTAGCACCAATCCCTGACAAAAAGTAATCTGTCAGAAGTTAGAAAAAGGAGAAAAATATCATGCCAAAACAAAAAACACATCGCGCATCAGCTAAACGTTTCAAACGTACAGGTTCTGGTGGCTTGAAACGTTTTCGTGCTTACACTTCTCACCGTTTCCACGGAAAAACTAAAAAACAACGTCGTCATCTTCGTAAAGCAGCAATGGTGCATTCAGGAGATTTCAAACGTATCAAAGCAATGCTGACAGGTCTTAAATAAGAGATTTTGTAGCAGATTATTCTAGGAAATATTGGAGGAAATATAAATGGCACGTGTTAAAGGTGGCGTTGTATCACGCAAACGTCGTAAACGTATTTTAAAATTAGCTAAAGGTTACTATGGTGCAAAACATATCTTGTTCCGTACAGCAAAAGAACAAGTAATGAATTCTTATTACTATGCATACCGTGACCGTCGTCAAAAGAAACGTGATTTCCGTAAATTGTGGATTACTCGTATCAATGCGGCAGCTCGTATGAATGGTTTGTCATACTCACAATTGATGCACGGTTTGAAATTGGCTGAAATTGAAGTCAACCGTAAAATGCTTGCGGACCTAGCTGTCAACGATGCAGCAGCTTTCACAGCTCTTGCAGATGCAGCTAAAGCAAAATTAGGTAAATAATGAAAAATAGGCTGGGAGAATGTTTCCAGCCTTAAATTATACTGTGTCATAGACCAACGACGCAATGGTTGATTGTTCAAAGGAGAGCCTTGAGATTGCAAGATAGAATGTGCGAAACAAATCTCAGGGCTATTTGTTTTTTAACTCAGCAACTTTATAGGAGCGGGATAAGACTAAATTTTGTTTAGTTCTATCCCACTCCTTATTTTTTCTTCATAGCTGAAGCTGGAGAAAATTCGTGATTTAGGATATAATGGAAAAAAGCAAAGGAGGATGTTATGGCTTCGAAAATGTTGCATACTTGCTTGCGAGTGGAAAATCTAGAAAAATCTATTGCATTTTATGCAGATGCATTTGGATTTAAAGAATTGCGGCGCAAGGACTTCCCAGAACATCAGTTTACAATTGTTTATTTGGGGCTTGAAGGTGATGATTATGAGTTGGAATTAACTTATAACTATGACCATGGACCTTATGTGATTGGCGATGGATTTGCTCATGTAGCTTTGAGTACGGCTGATTTGCTACAGCTTCACGCTGAACACACTGCTAAAGGATATGAGGTTACACAGCCAAATGGACTTCCTGGAACAAAGCCGAATTATTACTTTATTAAGGATCCGGATGGTTATAAAGTTGAAGTGATTCAAGAAAAAACTTTATAAGTTTGTAAATAATTGCAAATGAAAGGCTTGAAACTATTTTAGCCTTTTTTAGTAGGTAAAGTCTTTTTTAAACGAAAGAGACGAGATAGAAAGGTAGTGTAGTGAAAAAAATACTTCTCATTGTCCTAAATGTCGCTTTTTTAATGATTATTATTTTTGGGAGTTTTCGGATTAGAAAATTACTGCAAGAAAGAAAATTAAATCAACAAATTTCACAAGTTCTGAAAAAGGCAGATACAAAATATCATCAGGGTTCAGTACGAAAGCAGACAGGACGTGTAGGAAGTCGGCTCATTACGTCTTACTATCCATTAACAGAGAGTAAGCAAGATATTGGTGTTATTAAAGAGAAAATCAATGCCGATATTCAGAAATTTTCAGATAAACAAAGTCAAGTATCGCAATACGATAAACTTATTTTTTATGTGAGTCATTTTACAGAGACAAATTTTTCTGGAGTAAAGCAAGTTGAAATCAAGCGACTATCTTATCCAGTGTTGACTACTAAAGTTGGAAAGGCTAGAGAAGAGGTTTTGGACTCGCTTTACATGTCGTCTGACAATAAATTGTTTAGCTTAAATCGACTTTTTAAAAATGCTGAGCACGCCAAAAAGATATTGCTAGAAGAAATGCAGCAGCAAATCACCACTCTCCATAAAACAGAAGGACAGAAGACTCTACAAGAATTTCAAACAAGAGATATCTCCCAATGGACATTCAGTTATGAAAAAGGAAAACTCAATCTATTTTATAAAAACAATGAGCGAGTTTCAAAGGTAGCAATCGCCTTACCAGCCTTATATGAGGCAATTGATGAGCATTATTTAAAGGGAGAGGATTTGGCAGCTTATCAGTCCTATCAAGCTAAAAAACAGCAAAAATTAGTAGCTTTGACGTTTGACGATGGTCCCAATGCAGCAACGACATCGCAGGCTTTGGATATTTTAGCCAAATACCATGTCAAAGGAACCTTTTTCATGTTGGGGAAAAATGTAGCTGGAAATGAGCAACTTGTCAAACGTGTTCACGATGAGGGGCATGAGATTGGCAATCATAGTTGGAGTCATCCGCAGTTACCAACTCTTGCTCTTGAACAAGCGAAAAAACAGATTGAGGATACACAAGCAGCACTGCGGGCTGTTATCGGAGAGAGTCCAAAAATGATGCGTCCGCCCTATGGAGCTATCAACGATACAATCCGAAATGCTGTTGATATGTCTTTCATCATGTGGAATGTGGATAGCTTGGATTGGAAAAATCGCAATACTGCATCTATCATGGAGCAAGTGAAAAAGCAGACTTGTCCAGGATCAATCATTTTAATGCATGACATTCATCAAACAACCATTAATGCCTTGCCGAGTGTGATTGAATATTTGCAAAAGAATGGGTACACTTTGGTTACAGTTAGTGAACTTCTGAATCATCGATTGGAAGGACATCGGCTGTATTACGGTGCAAATTAGATAGAAAAAAGGATAGAAATGATTGCTTCCTATCCTTTTTCTATACTCTTTTTATTTTACATAAAGTTCACGATTTTTTAAGATAATTTCTTGAACGTGAGCATATTTTTTAAGCGTTTTTAATTCTTCTGGGTGGCTGACGAATGTAATGACAGATCCTTCTTTGCCCATACGGCCGGTTCGTCCAGCGCGATGGGTATAGGTTTCAAGATCGCGAGGCAGGTCATAGTTGATGACACATTCGAGAGAATCAATGTCAATTCCTCTAGCTACCAAGTCAGTAGCAAGTAAGAGTGTGAGTTCGTCATTTTTAAATTGGTTCAAGATGACTTTGCGGAATTTGACATTGACATCACTTGCCAGAGACACGACCTGAATCTGACGATATTGTAGTTTTTGCTCAGCATTTCCTAAGTCTGAGAGAGCATTGAAAAAGACAAAGGCACGAAATTCTGAGACTTGAGCAAGCTTTCGCAAGCATTCAACCTTGTCGCGCTGCTTGACCTGCATATAAAAATGTTGAATATTGTCAAGCTGTTGATCTTCTAGTTTGATGAGCAGAGTATTTTCAGCAAGCTTGTCTTGGTCAAACTTAGCAGTCGCACTCATGTAAATCAATTGATGTTCACGTGGTACATAGTGCAGGATCTGCTGAACGAAATGATATTGCGAATCGCTAAGCAGTTGATCAAATTCATCCAGAATGATTGTATCAACATTCATCATTTTGATTTTTCTTAGTTTGATGAGTTCAAAAATGCGTCCTGGCGTACCAATGAGAATTTCAGGACCTTTTTTTAATCGTTCAATTTGTCGTTTTTGACTGGAACCAGATAGAAAGAGTTGAGCTGTTAAGTCAAGTAGTTCAGCCCACGTTTTAGTAACGTCAAAAATCTGTCCAGCTAACTCAGTGTTGGGAGCTAAGATAAGTAATTGCTGGGATTTCTTAGGTTTTAGTTTTAGAAGAGTTGGGAAAAGGTAGGCAAGTGTTTTTCCAGTTCCGGTAGGGCTTATCCCAAGGACATTTTCACCGTCTGTAATAGGTTGAAAGAGTTGCTCTTGAATGGGAGTTAAATGCTCAAAGCCAAGTTTGGTGAGTTGGTCTTGCCAACTTTGAGGGAAATTAGTTGTTGTCATGATCAGCCTCAAATCTAATACCGGCATCTTGTCGCATGCTAAACAGAGTTTTATGCACGGTTGCAGCAGCGTCTAACCAGTTTTGGTAAATTTCTTGTTTTATCTCACCGCTCAATACTTGAGCGAATCGTTTGGCTTCTTCAGCCATGGTGTGAGAAGAGCGTGTGATTTCAAGAGTTGTTTTCTCCTTGTTTAGATTTTGGAAAACAGCAGAAGTGATGAATTCGATTGAATTTAAGGTTAGCGTACCGTCTGTTGTGTAAATTTCAGCAGGGAAAAAGCTATTGATATTTTTTCCGGTTTGGATAGTCACTTGAAATTCTGGATAGATTAAACTTCCTACTCCATTTAGATCAACGGTATTTGGTAACTGCTGAGCGGTGTAATAAGCATTTTCTGGTGCTCCAAAAAGTCGTATGGCTGCATAGACAGGATAGATACCTAAGTCCATTAGAGCACCGCCTGAAAACTTAGCAGAAAAGACGTTTGGCTCTTGTCCAGCTAACAGAGCTGGCATTTTGGAAGAATACTTCGCATAGGTGAAATGTGCTCCAAGGATCGTTTTATTTTTGAGAAAATCTGAAATGACATCAAATGATTGCTCATGATAATTTCGAGCCGCTTCAAAGATATAAACATGCTGTTCTTGCGCCAATGCTACCAATTCAGCCCATTCTTCTGGGCGGGAAACAGCGGGCTTTTCCACAATCACATGTTTGCCAGCTAAAATAGCAGCTTTTGCTTGTGGGAAATGCAGAGAATTAGGGCTTGCAATATAGACAATGTCTATATCACTAGTTAAAAAATCAGCCATATCTGTGTGGCAATCTACATTTTCATAATGACTGGCAAATGCTTGAGCAGCTTGTATCGTCCGTGAATATACCGTAGTCAATTGATACTCTTTTGTCGAATGAGCAGCCTTGACAAATTGGTGAACAATGTCTCCTGTTCCAATCGTTCCGAGTTTTAACATCGTTTTCTCCTTATTTTTTGTCTTGTCATTTATTTTAATTTACCTCTTTCATTATATCATGATTTGGTGTAAAATAGATAAGATGATAAAAAATGGAGTGAATAATGCAAAATAGACCGATTATTATTGGCGTAACAGGTGGTTCTGGTGGCGGTAAGACGAGTGTTTCAAGAGCCATTCTGTCAAATTTCCCAAATGAAAAGATTTCTATGATTGAGCATGATTCTTATTATAAGGATCAGTCACATTTGACGTTTGAAGAGCGAATTAAGACCAACTATGACCACCCTTTTGCTTTTGATACAGATTTGATGATTGCGCAAATCAAGGAATTGTTGGCAGGACGTCCAGTAGATATTCCGACGTATGATTATACAGCTCATACACGCAGTGATAAAACGTATCGTCAAGATCCACAAGATGTCTTTATTGTAGAAGGAATTCTGGTTTTAGAGGACAAACGCTTACGTGATTTAATGGACATTAAGATTTTTGTGGATACGGATGATGATGTTCGGATTATTCGTCGGATTAAGCGAGATATGGATGAGCGTGGACGTAGTTTAGATAGTGTCATTGAGCAGTATCTAGGTGTGGTAAAGCCTATGTATCATCAATTTATCGAGCCGACAAAACGCTATGCGGATGTGATTATTCCAGAAGGAGCTTCTAACACAGTAGCAATTGACTTGATTACAACGAAAATTGAAAAAATCTTGCAGGAAGCAAGAGAGCAATAGAAAGGAAGTCTAGTGAGGAATTGCTAGACTTTTTAGGTGATGATGATAAATAATGTAAAAAGAAAAAGAGAGTTTCATTCGCGCTCGAAATTTTTTGCCGGTCTGCTGACTTTTTGTGCGGGATTTATTGATGCTTATACATTTATTGAAAGAGGCGGGACATTGGTTGCGGGCCAAACAGGAAACGTTGTTTTCTTGTCAGTTGAATTGATTCATCATGAGACAGGAGAAATAGAAGTGAAGTTAGCAACGATGCTGGCTTTTATGCTAGGCATTTTTGTGCTAACTATTTTCAAAAATAACTTTGAAAATTCTTTATGGCGCTTATCCAGCATTCTTCCACTGATTTTGGTTTGTGGGCTTACAGGATTTCTATCAGTAACTGTGTCCAACCTTTTCATTGTTCCACCGATTGGTTTTTGTATGGGGTTGGTGGCAACAGCTTTTGGTGAAGTGGACGGTATTGTCTACAATAATTCCTTTATGACGGGCAATATCAAAAAAACGATGGTTGCTTTTGGTACTTATGTGCGGACAAAAGAAAAAGCTTACTTAGCGGAAGGTATTTTCTTCGTTGCTTTATTAGGAAGTTTTGTGACAGGAGCCATTGTTTCCACTTATTTGATACAATTTTATTTGTTGAAAACAATCTGGCTCGTAGCTATTATTTTACTAGCATTTTTAACTTTTAGAATGGTGCAATACATTCGCAGAAGATAAATTAAAACTGCAACTCAGCTTTGATGAGAGTTGCAGTTTTTTGATAGAGTTATGGAATGTTAGTCTTTGTAAGAAACGATACCAATAATAGTATCAACGGCGCGTTCCATTGTTTGCAGACTGACATATTCAAAGCGTCCATGCATGTTTTCTCCGCCAGCAAAGATATTTGGTGTTGGAATCCCCATAAAGGAAATCTTTGAGCCGTCTGTTCCGCCACGAATAGGTTCGATAATCGATTTGATGTCCAATTTGTCCATAACAGCCTTTGCAATATTGATAGGTGTCATGTCTTTTTCAATGACTTGGCGCATATTGTAGTATTGATCTTTAAGCTCTAACTGAACACGTTCGCCTCCAAGCGTTGTATTCATCTTATCGGCAATAGAGCGCATCAGTTCTTTGCGTTGCTCAAAAGTTGCTGTGTCGAAGTCACGAATGATATAACTTGCTTTTGCTTCTTCGACAGTTCCTTCTACATTCATAAGGTGATAGAAACCCTCGTAGCCATCTGTCAGCTCTGGACGAGCACCATCTGGCAATTGATTATGAAAGTCAATGGCTAATTGCAGAGCATTGATCATTTGTCCTTTGGCAGTGCCTGGGTGGACATTGCGTCCTTGGAAAGTAATGTCAGCTGCGGCTGCGCTAAAGGTTTCAAATTGAAGTTCACCGAGCGGTCCACCGTCAATCGTATAAGCGAAATCTACATCGAAATCTGTCGCATCAAACTTGTCAGCTCCGACACCAATTTCTTCATCTGGACCAAAGCCAACTCGAATTTCGCAGTGCTTGATGTCAGGATGAGCTGTTAAATACTCAATGGCTGTCATAATTTCAGCAATACCTGATTTATCATCAGAGCCGAGAAGAGTCGTTCCATCAGTTGTAATCAAGGTTTGTCCCTTATATTTTTTCAGACTATCAAAATCAGCAGGGTCAAGGTTAAAACCAGATTGTCCTAGCGGAATCACGCCACCGTCATAATTTTCAATGATTTGCGGATTGACACTTTCTGCATTGAAGTCTGCGGTGTCCATGTGGGAAATGAGACCGATCTTGCGTATGAAACTTGGGTCATTTGCAGGAAGAGTGCCGATAGCGTAGCCGTTAGGTAAGTAGTAGACATTTTCCAAGCCAACGCGTTTCATTTCAGGAATGAGGATGTTATTGGCAAAATCTACTTGGTTTTGTGTGCTTGGTGTCGTCGTAGAATGTTCATCTGAACGCGTATTTACTTTTACATAAGTCAAAAAACGTTCTAAAAGAGTAGGGTAGTTCATAAGTTCTCCTTTTTGCATAGATGTAATTAGTGTATCATATTTTTGGAGGGAAGGCTATCTACAAATAGTGAAAGAATGACAATATGTTTCAATAAAAATCATGAACTTGAAAAGAAGCTCATGATTCATCCTATTAGTTATTCAAAATGAGTTTTTCAATAGCTGTGGCAACACCGTTTTCATCATTGCTATCTGTAACGTAATCAGCGAGTTTTTTTACATAATCACTGGAATTTCCCATAGCCACACCAAGACCTGCAAACTCTAGCATTTCGATGTCATTATTGGCGTCACCGATTGCCATAATTTCTTGGGGGTTGATATCTAATCGTTGAGCTAATTCCCTAAGAGCAGTCGCTTTAGTAGTGCCTTTGGGCATAGCTTCGTAAATGACTGGTTGGGAACGAACACCGCTGAAATGCTGGCAAATCTGGCTTGCAAATTGCTTTTCAAAGGTGTCTAATTCATCAGGCTGTGCTAGAAACATAGCTTGGAACATGATATTCTTGCCGCTAATAGCTTCTTTGAGGCTGATTTCTGTGGGAGTTGTAAAAACAAGACTAGCGTCATAGGTGACTAGCTCACTTGGCTTTTCGTCTACCACTAAATAACGTTCTTCATCAAAAAGAGTCAATTGGGCAGGAGTTTGCTTGGCAATTGTATCCAAGTAAAGAATGTTTTCCACACTCAACTCTTTCCAAGCAACAAGATTCCAATCCTTGGTTTGATGAGTAGAGCAGCCGTTATTGATGATGACATATTCGTTTTCTCCACTCAATCCTAGTTGTTCATAGTAAGGTTTCACTCCGACCAAGGGACGACCTGTACAAAGAACGAGCTTTACTCCGTTTTCAACTGCCTCATGAATAGCATCAATATGTGCTTGGGGAATTTCCTTTTGGCTATTTAAAAGTGTGCCATCCATATCTAATGCGATTAATTTAATCATAGCACCCTCATTTCTGTAAATGTATTTGCTTTTATTATATCACAAATGAAACGGGATATGGAACGCTTTTTCAAGACTGGTAAAAGTCACCTGCCTTATGTTATAATAAATAGAATACCCGAAAAGGATGAGAAAAATGAACTTAGATGAATTAAAAAAACGGCAGGAGAAGATTCGAAATTTCTCTATTATTGCGCATATTGATCACGGTAAATCAACTTTGGCAGACAGAATTTTGGAAGCAACGGAGACGGTTTCGAGTCGAGAAATGCAGGCTCAGCTTTTGGATAGCATGGATTTGGAGCGGGAGCGGGGCATTACCATTAAGCTCAATGCGATTGAACTCAACTATACTGCCAAGAACGGTGAAACTTACATTTTTCACTTGATTGACACACCAGGACACGTGGATTTTACCTATGAAGTCTCTCGTTCTTTAGCAGCTTGTGAAGGGGCTGTTTTGGTGGTTGATGCAGCACAAGGCATTGAAGCACAAACTTTAGCCAATGTCTATCTCGCCTTGGATAATGATTTAGAAATTTTGCCGGTTATCAATAAAATTGACCTTCCAGCTGCTGACCCAGAGCGGGTGCGGACTGAGATTGAAGATGTCATTGGTTTGGACGCAAGTGAAGCTGTGTTGGCTTCGGCTAAAGCTGGTATCGGGATTGAAGAAATCTTAGAGCAAATCGTAGAGAAAGTTCCTGCACCGACAGGAGATGTGACTGCACCACTCAAGGCTCTTATTTTTGACTCGGTTTATGATGCTTATCGTGGAGTTATCTTGCAAGTGCGCGTGATGGACGGAGTGGTCAAACCGGGCGATACTATTCAGCTGATGAGCAATGGCAAGATTTTTGATGTGACCGAAGTTGGTATTTTTACTCCAAAAGCCGTTGGACGAGATTTTCTCGCAACGGGTGATGTTGGCTATATTGCGGCTTCTATCAAGACTGTTCAGGATACTCGGGTTGGCGATACAGTAACCTTGGCGAATAATCCAGCAGATGAACCACTTCATGGCTACAAGCAAATGAACCCAATGGTTTTTGCTGGTCTTTACCCGATTGAATCCAATAAATATAATGATTTGCGGGAAGCTTTGGAAAAACTTCAGCTTAATGATGCCAGTCTACAATTTGAACCCGAAACGTCTCAGGCACTAGGTTTTGGCTTCCGTTGTGGTTTCCTTGGTTTGCTCCACATGGATGTGATTCAGGAACGTTTGGAGAGAGAGTTTAATATTGACTTGATTATGACGGCACCGTCGGTTATCTACAAGGTTAATATGACAGACGGCGAAGCCCTTGATGTTTCCAATCCGAGCGAATTTCCAGAACCGACCAAGATTGATTCCATTGAAGAGCCTTATGTCAAAGCACAGATTATGGTGCCGCAGGAATTTGTCGGAGCAGTCATGGAATTGGCTCAGCGTAAACGCGGTGACTTTGTGACCATGGACTATATCGATGAAAATCGAGTCAATGTCATCTACCAAATCCCGTTGGCAGAAATTGTCTTTGACTTCTTTGACAAACTAAAATCCTCAACTCGTGGCTATGCTAGCTTTGACTATGAAATCTCAGAATACCGCAAATCAAGTCTCGTTAAAATGGATATTCTCCTTAATGGCGACAAAGTAGACGCTCTTAGCTTCATTGTTCACAAGGAATTTGCCTATGAACGCGGAAAATTGATTGTTGAAAAATTAAAGAAAATTATTCCGCGTCAGCAATTTGAAGTGCCGATTCAAGCAGCAATCGGTCAGAAAATTGTGGCACGGACAGACATCAAAGCTCTACGGAAAAATGTACTTGCCAAATGTTATGGTGGAGATGTCTCTCGTAAACGTAAGCTCTTGGAAAAACAAAAGGCTGGTAAGAAGCGGATGAAAGCAATCGGATCTGTTGAAGTGCCTCAGGAAGCGTTCCTCAGCGTCCTCAGCATGGATGATGAGTGATATGTACAAAAGTTATAAAGAGAGTTGAATGCTCTCTTTTCTTGTGTCGTGAAATAATTGTGAACTCTAAATAAATATGCTAAAATAAAAAGATAGGAGGAATTAGTTATGAAGAAGAAAAAGAGCTGGCTGATTTTATTTTTAGCGGTACTCCTTATCTTTACACTAGAAGCATGTAGTTCAAGCGGAGGGAATAAACCAAAATCATCACAACAGTCATCTTCGTCAAGTAGAGTCTCTGCAAAAGAAAGCAGTAGCTCAAGTTCATCAAATGCTACGAAAAAAGATGTGAAGATGGAAGAAATGCAACGTGTTGGTTCGGATGATTACGGTTATATTGATATTCCTAAAAAGTGGGTGAAGTTTACTGATGTAAATGGTGACGATAGTATTCAATATACAGATGGTTCTGCCTATAATATTGTGACCATGAATGGCTATACGAAAGAAAAAGCCAACATCAAAGAAAGAGAAGAATTTACGGCACAAACGATTGCTAATCGCATTTACTACAATTGGCAAAACAATGCAGGCGTAAAGAAAATTTGGGGTTCAAAAAGCACGGTTGCAGGTAACGAAGCTTATCAAGTCAATGTTATAATGAAATCAGGTCAATACTTGATTAGTTGGATTTTCAAAAAAGACGAGAAAGTTTATCTCATTGCATTCGAGGGCGATCGAGCAACACTCATAAAGTTCATTAATTATATCGAAAATACATGGAGCTTGAGTAAAGAAAAAACAAAAATTTAAAAGTAAAGTGGAGTTCAAATTGTGATTTTACAAACATCGCGATTTCAATCCACTTTTTAAATAGTTTGGGAAACCTATAATAAAGGCTTCAGCCATGATTTGGACCTTTTTTGAAAGAATATTTTTCTTCAATTTATCGTAAATATTTGCTAAATTTGGTATAATAGATTGAATTTTGTTTAAGAGAGAGAAAAAATGTCAACTTTAGAAATGTTAAAATCAGAATTAAACGGAATTGATATCCGTTTTGATGAACCTTTGAAACAATACACTTATACCAAAGTAGGTGGAGCTGCTGATTATTTGGTTTTCCCGCGAAATCGCTATGAATTGGCACGAGTGGTGAAATTTGCTAATCGGGAGCAGATTCCTTGGATGGTACTAGGGAATGCTAGCAATATCATCGTTCGCGATGGTGGTATTCGTGGTTTTGTCATTATGTTTGACAAATTAAATGGAGTGGCAGTGGATGGCTACACCATTGAAGCAGAAGCGGGTGCTAATCTTATCGAAACGACTCATATTGCACTTCATCATAGCCTGACAGGTTTTGAATTTGCTTGCGGGATTCCAGGGAGCATTGGTGGAGCTGTCTTTATGAATGCTGGCGCTTATGGTGGTGAAATTTCGCATATTTTACTTTCTTGTAAAGTGTTGACACGGGATGGAGAAATCAAAAATATTAGTGCTCAAGACATGAAATTTGGCTATCGTCGTTCCTATGTTCAACAGACAGGTGATGTGGTGATCTCTGCTAAGTTTGCCTTAGCACCAGGAATGCACCGTGTGATTCGTCAAGAAATGGAACGTTTGACCCACCTTCGTCAATTGAAGCAGCCATTAGAGTATCCTTCTTGTGGCTCTGTTTTTAAACGTCCGGTAGGGCATTTCGCAGGGCAATTGATTAGTGAAGCAAATTTAAAAGGGCATCGCATTGGTGGGGTAGAAGTTTCTACAAAGCATGCAGGTTTTATGGTCAATGTTGATAATGGAACTGCAGCAGATTATGAAAATTTGATTGCACATGTGATTGAGACAGTGAAAGCTCATTCTGGTGTGACTTTGGAAAGAGAAGTCCGAATTATTGGGGAGAAATGAGTGTCTCTAGTGGCAACATTCATATTATTCTCTAAAAAAATCAGTCAGGACAAGACTTTAATCTGTCAATCTATGAAAAAGAAGGAATTTATGGCAATTGAACAAACCAATCATTGAATTTAGAAACGTATCAAAAGTTTTTGAAGATAACAATACAGTCGTTTTAAAGGACATCAATTTTGAGTTAGAAGAAGGCAAATTTTACACACTTCTAGGCGCATCTGGATCAGGAAAATCAACCATTCTAAATATCATCGCTGGCTTGTTAGATGCTTCAAGCGGTGATGTTTTTCTTGATGGCGTCCGAATCAACGATATTCCGACCAACAAACGTGATGTGCATACGGTGTTTCAGTCCTATGCCCTTTTTCCGCACATGACTGTTTTTGAAAATGTGGCATTTCCGTTGCGTTTGCGTAAAGTTGAAAAACAAGAAGTAGAACGTCGGGTTGCGGAAGTCTTGAAAATGGTACGTTTGGACGGTTTTGAGAAACGCTCTATTCGCAAACTTTCTGGTGGTCAGCGTCAGCGGGTTGCTATTGCGCGAGCTATTGTCAATGAACCGCGTGTGGTTTTGCTAGATGAGCCTTTGTCTGCACTAGATTTGAAGTTGCGGACAGACATGCAGTATGAATTGCGGGAATTGCAACAGCGTCTGGGGATTACCTTTGTCTTTGTCACCCATGACCAAGAAGAAGCGCTGGCTATGAGCGACTGGATTTTTGTGATGAATGACGGAGAGATTGTGCAGTCAGGGACACCTGTTGATATATATGATGAACCTATCAATCACTTTGTAGCGACGTTTATCGGGGAATCCAATATTCTTCCTGGCAAGATGATTGAAGACTATTTGGTCGAATTTAATGGCAAACGATTTGAAGCTGTTGATGGAGGAATGCGTCCTAATGAGCAGGTGGAAGTCGTCATTCGTCCAGAAGATTTACGGATTACACTTCCGGAAGAAGGAAAACTACAAGTTAAGGTTGATACGCAGCTCTTCCGCGGAGTGCATTATGAAATCATCGCTTATGATGGCTTGGGCAATGAGTGGATGATTCATTCGACTCGCAAAGCCATTGTCGGAGAAGAAATTGGTCTGGACTTTGAACCAGAAGATATTCATATCATGCGTCTCAATGAAACAGAGGAAGAGTTTGACGCTCGGATTGAAGAATATGTCGAAATGGAAGAGCAAGAAGCAGGCTTAATCAATGCCATTGAGGAGGAACGCGATGAAGAAAACAACCTCTAATCTTTTTGTTGCTCCTTATATTCTTTGGATATTATTATTTGTATTGGCGCCTGTTGCCATGATTGTTTGGCAGTCATTTTTCAATGTCGAAGGTCAATTTACCCTTGAAAACTACAAGACTTACTTCGCTTCGCAAAATCTGACTTATCTCAAAATGAGTTTGAACTCTGTTTTATATGCGGGGATTATCACAGTTGTCACTTTAGTAATCAGTTACCCAACGGCATTTTTATTGACGCAATTAAAACACAGACAGCTTTGGTTGATGCTCATTATCTTGCCGACCTGGGTCAATCTCCTTCTCAAAGCTTATGCTTTTATTGGGATTTTCGGGCAAAATGGCTCTGTCAATCAATTTTTAAATTTTATTGGGATTGGTCCTCAGCAAATCCTGTTTACAGATTTCTCTTTTATTTTTGTAGCCAGTTATATTGAACTGCCCTTTATGATATTGCCGATTTTTAATGTTTTAGAGGACATGGACCAAAATCTGATCAATGCCAGCTATGATCTTGGTGCCAATCGTTGGGAAACCTTCCGTCGTGTCGTTTTTCCTTTATCTATGAATGGCGTTAGAAGTGGTGTGCAGTCAGTCTTTATTCCCAGTCTCAGTCTTTTTATGCTGACGCGTTTGATCGGTGGCAATCGTGTTATTACGCTAGGTACAGCCATTGAGCAGCATTTTCTGACTACACAAAATTGGGGCATGGGCTCAACCATTGGTGTTGTCTTGATTGTAGCCATGCTCGTTATCATGTGGGCAACGAAAGAAAGGGGAGAGCGATGAAAAAAACTGCTAGTATTTATTTAACAGTCGTCTTCTTAATTCTTTATTTGCCGATTTTTTATTTGATTGGCTATGCGTTCAATGCTGGCGATGATATGAACAAGTTTATAGGCTTTAGTCTGACGCATTTTCAAAATATGTTCAGTGATACTCGCCTAATGCTCATTTTAGCACAAACTTTTTTCTTAGCCTTTCTATCTTCTTTGATCGCAACAGCAATCGGAACATTTGGTGCCATTTATATTTATCAAGCCAAAAAGAAATACCAGAACGCCTTTTTATCGGTTAATAATATCCTTATGGTAGCGCCAGATGTCATGATTGGGGCAAGTTTCTTAATTCTTTTTACAACTATCAAATTTCAATTAGGTTTTCTATCCGTTTTGGCGAGTCATATTGCCTTTTCAATTCCTATCGTAGTCTTGATGATATTGCCACGGTTAAAAGAGATGAATGATGACATGATTAAGGCGGCCTATGATTTAGGAGCAAGCCAAGTTCAGATGCTCAAGGAAATCATGCTGCCTTATCTGACGCCAGCTATCATTGCCGGTTACTTTATGGCTTTCACCTACTCTCTAGATGACTTTGCTGTGACGTTCTTTGTGACAGGAAATGGTTTTTCAACCTTGTCGGTTGAGATTTACTCGCGTGCTCGGCAAGGAATTTCCCTAGAAATCAATGCTCTTTCAGCTTTGGTATTTCTGTTCAGTATTCTTTTGGTAATTGGCTATTACTTTATTTCTCGTGAGAAGGAGGATGAAGCATGAAAAAGCTCTATTCATTTTTAATGGGCATTGTTGCCATTATCCTTGTCCTTTGGGGAGTGAGCTATCATATTGAAAGTCGGACAAAAAGCGGGAATGGTGACAAATTGGTCATCTACAATTGGGGAGACTACATTGATCCAGAGTTGCTGACGAAGTTCACCAGAGAAACCGGTGTCCAAGTCCAATATGAAACCTTTGATTCTAACGAATCCATGTACACGAAGATTAAGCAGGGCGGGACAACCTACGATATTGCTATTCCCAGTGAATACATGATTTCAAAAATGATGTCGGAGCACTTATTAGAAAAGCTGGATCATTCTCAGATTAAAGGCTTAGAAAATATTGGAAATCGGTTTTTAAATCAATCATTTGATCCCCAAAATAAATACTCTATTCCTTACTTTTGGGGAACGCTTGGCATTGTCTACAACACGGAATTGGTCAAAACAGCACCTAATCATTGGAGTGACTTGTGGCGATCTGAGTATAAAAACTCTATTATGATGATTGATGGAGCGCGCGAGGTAATGGGTGTCGGGCTAAATGCTTTAGGTTATAGCCTCAATTCTAAAAATACTAAGCAATTACAAGAAGCAGTTGATAAGCTTTATACGTTGACACCGAATATCAAAGCCATTGTAGCAGACGAGATGAAAGGCTATATGATTCAAAACAATGCGGCGATTGGCGTTAGTTTTTCAGGAGAAGCACGGCAAATGTTAGAGAAAAACGACAAACTTCGCTATGTTGTTCCAACAGAAGCCAGCAATCTTTGGTTTGACAATATTGTCATTCCTAAAACAGTTAAAAATAAAAAAGCTGCTTATCAATTTATTAACTTTATGTTAAGACCTGAAAATGCCTATAAAAATGCTTTATATGTTGGCTACTCAACGCCTAACATGCCTGCTAAGGCGATGCTGCCAAAAGAAATTCAAGAGGACAAAGCCTTTTACCCAGATGAAGAAACAATGAAGCACTTAGAAGTCTATCAACAACTCGGCACTAAGTGGCTGGGAATTTATAATGACTTGTATCTTCAAGTGAAAATGTATCGGAAATAATGCTCCGTGAAAATTGTTTCAAACCTTGTTAGCCACCGGACTGTTAAAGTCTGCGGATAAAGAAAACGAGGTCTCCATCAAAAACATTCTGGAAGCTAGTTGGAGTCGTGGGGAGGGTTCATGCATCAAAGCTCTTTCAGACTTTTTAATTTTCATTGAGTATAAAATTAAATATAAAAAAGCGGAAGTTGAGCAACTCCTAGACCTTGGTCTGATTGGTTGTCTCGCTTCCGCTTTTTTAATTGCTAGAGCTTGAAGTAGTTGTATTTGTGTCGTTGTCAGTCGTTGTGCTGCTTGTCTGACTAGAGCTAGTATCGCTTGATGTATTGCTAGACTGCGTGGTGTCCGAACTAGCGCTACTCGTTTCTGTTGCGCCTTGACTCGCAGCTGTTGTGTCGCTAGACTTAGCCCCGTCTGTTGTTGTTTCTTTCTGAATTTCTTTGATAATAGTTGTTTGTGTCGTCTGGCTACTTTTTGTCTTGGTATCAGATTTATTATTGTTCATGAAAGTCAAGATTGTAATTGTTGCAGTGATAATCCCAAGAATACTCCCAATCGTAGCAAGGGTCTTCTGAAAAGCAGACAGCCCTTTTTTGATATGGTGGCGAGTAGGCGCTTTTTCTTCTTTAGTAGTTGAAGTTTTGTTTTTTCGAGAATAATTTTCCATTGTAAGTTGATAATCTCCTTTCTCATCTTCATTATACCCTCTTTATTTAAAATTGTCTTAAAAAAATTTAGAATGTTGAAAATTTCATGTAAAGCGATTGAAAAGCGATTGAAAAAATCACCTTTTACAAAAAATCAGCTCCATCCTTGTCTGTCCTGTTAGCAGATAGAAAGAGCTGATTCACTTATAAGGAAGGAACTAGGAAAGATGTGCTTGCGCAACAGCTAATCGTGCAGCAGGAACGCGATAAGGTGAGCAAGAAACATAAGTAATGCCAATCTCTTGGAAGAAAGGAATAGAAGCTGGATTTCCTCCGACTTCACCGCAAATGCCAATTGGAAGTTCTGGCTTCACTTGACGAGCTTTAGAAATAGCTATTTTCATGAGCACTCCAACTCCAGCTCGGTCAATGGTTTGGAATGGATCAAATGACATGATTTCTTTGTCTTTGTAATGCTGGATAAATTTTCCAATATCATCACGAGAAAAACCATAGGTCATTTGCGTCAAGTCATTGGTACCAAAACTAAAGAAATCGGCTTCTTCAGCTAGTTGGTCTGCAATAAAACAGGCGCGCGGCAATTCAATCATTGTCCCGATTTCATAAGGAAATGGCTGCATGTGATGTTTCTTGAAAATGTTATCAATATGCTGACAAAGAGATGTTTTGATTGAAATCAACTCCGCCTTTTCTGCGATTAAATGAATCATGATTTCTGGTTTAATGACCATGCCTTCTTTGGCTAGTCTTATAGCGCTATTAAAAATGGCTTCAACTTGCATTTTATAAATTTCAGGCTGTGTAATTCCCAAGCGGCAACCACGATGTCCCAGCATTGGGTTCGTTTCTTGCAGAGAAGTGATTTTCCGCATTAGTGTATCAAGAGGTACTTGCAATTTCCCAGCTAATTGCTCAATTTCCTGTTGTGTTTTTGGCAAAAATTCGTGCATGGGCGGATCTAGCAAGCGGACAATCATCGGTTTATCTTGAATGGTTTGATACATCTGATAGAAATCTTCTTCTTGGAAAGTCAAAAGTGTCATTAAAGCAGACTTAGTTTCGATTTCATTCGTTGATAAAATAAATCTGCGCATTTCTAAAATCCGTTCCTCACCAAAGAACATATGCTCTGTACGAGCAAGATCAATGCCTTTGGCTCCAAATTGAACAGCTGTTTTCAAATCTTGAATGGTTTCGGCATTCGCTCGAACGGTTAGCTGTGCCATTTCATCTGCCCAAGAAAGGAACAGTTGTAATTCGTCATTATTATCAATCATAGTGGTTGGAATGCTTCCAATGTAGAGTTTGCCGGAAGTGCCGTCTACAGAAAGGATGTCTCCCTCTTTTAAGGTTACCTTACCGCATACAAGTGTTTTTCCGTCTTTATTGATAGATAATTCTCCGCATCCTGCGACACAACAAGTGCCCATGCCACGAGCTACAACGGCTGCATGAGAAGTCATGCCACCCTGACTGATCACGATTGCTTGACTAACTACCATTCCTTCAATGTCTTCGGGAGAAGTTTCTTGGCGAACTAAAATCACTTTCTTTCCAAGTGCATGAAATTCTTTGGCGCGCTCGGCAGTAAAGACAATTTCTCCTGTTGCGGCACCTGGACTAGCGGGAAGCCCCTGAGTTAAGTGATGAGCTGATGTTAAAGCTTTTTCTTCAAAAACAGGGTGAATCAGTTGGGTAATGGCAGAAGGGCTAACTCGTAGGAGAGCTTCTTGCTTTGAAATCATTTTTTCATTCACTAAATCCAAAGCAATTTTTAAGCTTGCTTTAGACGTCCTTTTTCCGTTTCGAGTTTGCAGGATATAAAGTTTTTCTTTTTCAATAGTAAATTCAATATCTTGCATATCTTTGTAGTGTTTTTCAAGAACCTTGGCGTAGTTGCAGAAATCTTCATAGGCTTGCGGTAAGATCCGTTTAAGAGAGTCAATCGGCTCTGGAGTTCGAATACCGGCAACGACATCTTCTCCTTGCGCATTGAGCAAAAATTCCCCAAACAGATGATGTTCACCAGTGGCAGGATTTCTGGTGAAAACAATGCCTGTGCCGCTTTTTTGGTCGCTATTGCCAAATACCATACTCTGGACATTGACAGCCGTACCTAAATCATGTGGAATGTGGTTTAGTTCACGGTAGACTTTAGCGCGTGGGTTGTTCCATGATTTGAATACCGCTTTGATAGCAGCGTAGAGTTGCTCTTTAGGGTTTTGTGGGAAATTTTGATAGTGTTCTTGATAGAGTTCTGTATATTGTTGAATAAGTGATTGGTGTTCTTCTTTTGAAAAGTCATTGACCTTCTTACTCAACTGTTTTTCGTTTTTTTCTAAGCATTGGTCGAATTCTTCTTTGGGAATGCCGTAAACGACATCAGCAAATATCTGCAATAAACGCCGATAACAATTGTAAGCGAAATTGGCATTTGTCGCATCTGCTAAAGTCTGAACACGCAAGTCATTTAGACCAAGATTGAGAATCGTGTCCATCATACCAGGCATAGAAATTTTAGCTCCGCTACGGACAGAAACCAGTAGTAGTGAGGGTTCATTCCCCATGAAAAATTTATTCGTTTTGGTTTCTAGTTTAGTAATCGCTTTCAAAATTTCCTCTTTTAAAATAGATTCAAAAAAGGAAGGAGTTTCTAAATAACGTAGACAACTTTGAGTTGTAATCGTAAATCCCTCAGGTACAGGCAGCCCCAAATGGGTCATTTCTGCCAAATTGGCACCCTTACCACCTAGTAGCGCCTTGTCTTCAGCGCGTCCTTCTTCAAAAGAATAAATCCATTTATCCATTTTTGCATCCAATTTATCAAATGTGTGTCATAATGAAAGACAAATACATTGCAATATCCATCATATATGTTTGTCAACTGAAAAAAATAAATCATAAATCGTTGATAAACGAGTTTTATTTGTTATAATATGACACATAATAATGATTTGAAATTGATATTGGAAAAGGAGTAAAAGTTGAAATTAACAAAACGACAAAAAGAGATCGTTGAGATTGTAAAGAAAGATCAACCGGTCAGCGGGGAAAAAATCTCAGAATTGCTAGATGTGTCTAGGGCAACTTTGCGCTCAGATTTATCCTTTCTAACCTTAGTGGGGATTTTAAAAGCAAGTCCGAAAGTTGGCTACACTTATGCTGGTTCGGATTTGGAAACGCTCTTTTTCTTTGATACTTTTCAGAAGAAAGTTGAAGATGTCATGACCTCACCAGTATTGGTGGCGCACGATTCGTTTATTCAAGATGCCATTATTACTTTATTTATGTATGATGCAGATGTTCTCTATGTGATAGATGAAAAAAAGCAATTACTGGGCATTTTGTCGCGAAAGGATTTGTTAAGAGCGGCGCTTAATGCCAATATTGATGTGACACCAGTAGCTGTTTGCATGACCAGAATGCCGCATATAAAAACCTGCCATAAAGATTTAAATATCCTTGAAGCTGCGGCACTTTTGCAGGATTTTGCCATTGATTCCTTGCCTGTTGTGGAGGAGCAAAATGAAGGTCATATTATCGGAACAATTACGAAGTCGGCTTTGCTGAACTTTATTATCCAAGAAGCTAGAAATGCAGAAGTGAATAGATAAAAAAGGAGTTTTCATGAAACAAGAGATTACCATTTACGCCATTTCTGATTCTTTGGGAGGAACATCCCAAAAATTACTATCAGCCGTCATGGCTCAATATCCAGATTTGATTTTCAACAATAGCTATCGGTTTCCTTTTATAAATAAGGAATCTGAATTGTTGGATATTTTGCAGGACGCTATCAAAGATGACGCAGTTGTAATCAGTACCTTAGTAGACAGTCATTTAGCAGCAACTGCGAGGGAATTTAGCAGAGTCAATCATTTGTCTTATCTGGATTTGATGAATCCATTTTTTGAAATCATCAAGGAAAAAACAGGCACGCAACCGATTGAGGTGCCAGGAGTTCTGCACCGTTTGGACACGGAATATTTCAATAAAATTTCAGCTATTGAATTTGCTGTTAAATATGATGACGGTAAGAATCCACAAGGATTTTTGGAGTCAGACCTTGTGATTCTAGGAGTTTCTCGGACTTCCAAGACTCCGCTCAGCATCTATTTAGCTAATAAAGGCTACAAAGTATCCAATCTTCCCTTGATTCCAGAGGTTCCGCTACCGCAAGTCTTGGATAAAGTAGATAGAAGAAAAATGATAGGCTTGGTGTGTGACCCAGATAAACTGGCAAAAGTGAGAAGTAACCGTCTGGATGCGCTCGGTTTGACACAAGCTACAAGCTATACAGATATTGAAAAAATTTATGAAGAATTGGACTATTCTAAAAAAGTATTTCAAAAATATCAAGCACATGTTATCAATATGACAGATAAATCTATTGAAGAGACGGCTTGCATTATTGAAGAACACTTAAAATCTCTGGCTTCAAAATAAGAATTAAAGCCCTAAGGTGCTGTATTTAAACGAGGTGAACGAATGGAGCAATACAAACGAATTTTATTAAAAGAGTTTGATTCCAAGCAAAAGGTCATCACAGAGTTAATCAATCTGGAAGCTATTTTAAACTTGCCGGAAGGAACCGAGTTGTACCTTAGTGATATTCATGGTGAGTTTGAGGCTTTTGACTATATCCTAAGGATCTGTGCGGGGAATCTGAATGAAAAAATCAACGACTGCTTTGGAGAGGAATTATCAAAAGCAGAAAAAGACAAGCTAACCTTGCGGATTGCTTATCCTCAGGAAGTTTTGAGCGATGGTTTTCTTTATCCTTTGAAAGACAAGAGCTGGTATGGAGAAATTATTCAAAACTTGTTGACTTTGCTAACTTTTGTGGCAGCAAAATACACTCGTTCCAAAGTGAGAAAGGCTTTGCCGCCACAATATGCTTATGTGATTGAAGAATTGCTCTATACAGATCGAAATTTGCCGGATAGCAATATTTATTTTGAAACGATTCAGAACTATTTGATTGATTTAGGCGAGGCAAGTCAGTTTATTTCGGCATTAGCAAAGGTCATTCGGCAGTTAATCATTGATCATCTTCATATAGTTGGCGATATTTTTGACCGCGGGGTAGCCGCAGATAAAGTAATGAATGAAATCGTGGCTTATCATTCTGTGGATATTCAATGGGGCAATCACGATATTATCTGGATGGGGGCTTTCTTTGGCTCGAAAGAATGTTTGCTTATTCTCTTGCGAATAGCTGCTAGATATGGCTATCTTTACGATATTGAGAGAGCTTATGGTCTCAATCTAAGGCCGCTCGTCCTTTTTGCCGAAAAGACTTATTCGGAAAATGCGAAATTTAAGCCCAACTTAGGAAAACGAAGCGACAGCTATTCTCCTATCGAAATTCTCCAGTTGGAAAAGGTTCACCAAGCACTAGCAATCATTTAGTTTAAATTGGAAAATCAACTGATTAAAAGGCGGCCGGAGTTTGATATGGCTCAAAACTTGACGCTTGATAAGATTGATTATTGGGAAGAGAGTATTCTAGTTGGAGAAAAGAAGCATTTTTTAGCTAATACTTGCTTCCAAACAATCAATCCTCAAGAGCCAGATCAGCTGACAGACGAGGAAGAAGAAGTGGTTACTACTTTGCTGGATTCTTTTCAGCATTCAATTCAGCTCAAGAACCACATTTCTTTTTTGATGAACAAGGGTTCGATGTATAAGATTTATAATAATCACCTCCTTTTTCATGGCTGCATTCCTTTAGAAGAATCTGGAGATTTTCAACCTTTACAGATCAATGAAATTCGCTATGCTGGCAAAGAATTGCTCGACTTTTTTGAATATCACATTCGAGAAAGTTCTAAAAATCCAGAGATTCAAGACGATTTCTCAACGGATCTTATCTGGTATTGTTGGAATGGAAAACTGTCTCCCTTGTTTGGCAAGGATAAGATGACCACCTTGGAGCGTTATTTTATTGAGGATAAGGAAACGCACGTTGAAAAGGAAAATCCCTATTTTTCCTATCGGAATTCTGCTAAGATTTGCAAGTTGATTTTGGAAGAATTCGATCTCTTTTCTGAAGATTCTAGGATTGTAAATGGGCATACACCTGTAAAAACGTTGAAAGGCGAATCTCCAATTCGAGGTGAAGGGATGCTGTTCGTTATTGACGGTGGTTTGTGTGAAGCCTATCAAAAGAAAACGGGAATCGCTGGCTATTCCCTGATCAATAATTCATATGGTTTTCAAATTGTCACACACCAACCTTTTCAAAATGTGCAAAAAATGATTGAGAAGGCTGTAGATCTCTCATCCTTGAAGAGAGTGATTGAGCATGTCCGTGAGCGAACTTTGATAAAATCAACGACAATCGGTCAAAGCCTCATCGAACAACAACAGGAACTATTCGCTCTCTTGCATGAATTTTATGATTAACCTTCATGGCTCTTCAAGTCAAAACTTGGAGGGCCTTTTCATTTCAAGTTTTGCTGTTGTCCCCATTTCTTTTTCGTGTTACAATAGAAGTATTGAAATGGAGAGGTTTAAGATGATTTATTTAGACAATTCAGCAACAACCAAGCCTTATCCAGAGGCTTTGGCTACCTATACAGAAGTTGCTTCTAAAATCTGGGGAAATCCTTCTAGTCTCCACGGTTTGGGCAATCGAGCGACCCGCTTGTTAGATGCATCTCGCAGGCAGATTGCGGAGCTTCTCGGTAAATCCTCTCAAGAGATTTTCTTTACGTCTGGAGGGACGGAAGGCGATAATTGGGTTATCAAGGGTGTGGCTTTTGAAAAATCGCGCTATGGAAAGCATATCATTGTATCTGCTATTGAGCATCCAGCAGTGAAAGAATCCGCTCTCTGGCTGACGCAGCAAGGTTTTGAAGTGGATTTTGCGCCTGTTGATAAAAAAGGGTTTGTAGATGTTGAAAAATTAGCTACCCTTATCCGATCGGATACGACTTTAATTTCAGTCATGGCGGTCAACAATGAAATCGGCTCTGTTCAGCCGATTAAGGCTATTTCAGAACTCTTAGCGGACAAGCCTACTATTTCTTTTCATGTGGATGCAGTACAAGCCATAGCTAAGATTCCAACGGAAGATTACTTGACCGAGCGCGTGGACTTTGCGACATTTTCTAGTCATAAATTTCATGGCTTACGGGGTGTTGGTTTTGTCTATATCAAATCTGGTAAGAAAATCAGTCCGCTGTTGAATGGTGGCGGTCAAGAATCGGATAAACGTTCTACGACTGAAAACCTGGCGGGTATTGCAGCGACCGCAAAAGCCTTGCGCATGTCTATGGAAAATTTGGAAATTTTCACCACACGAACCGCAAAAATGAAAGAGATTATCCTAGAAGAGCTAGCTAAATATTCTGATGTGACGATTTTTTCAGGAATAGAAGAGTTTGCGCCCCATATCCTGACTTTTGGGATTAAAGGCGTACGAGGTGAAGTAGTGGTTCATGCTTTTGAAGAGTATGACATTTATATATCTACTACGAGTGCTTGTTCCTCTAAAGCTGGCAAACCAGCTGGAACCTTAATAGCTATGGGTGTTGAAAAATACCTGGCTCAAACGGCTGTGCGAATTAGTCTGGATGCCGATAATGATATGAGTCAGATTGAGCAATTTCTGACAACGTTTAAACTCATTTATGAAAAAACTAGAAAAGTAAGGTAAACAATGCAATATTCAGAAATTATGGTTCGCTACGGCGAGCTTTCAACTAAAGGAAAAAATCGCATGCGTTTTATTAACAAATTGAAACGCAATATGCAAGCAGTCCTCTCTATTTACCCAGATGTGCATGTGAAAGCAGACCGAGATCGTGCACATATCTATCTTCACGGGACGGACTATCAGCCAGTTGCGGAATCGCTTAAACAGATTTTTGGGATTCAAAATTTCTCGCCGTCTTATAAGATTGAAAAATCAGTTCCTGCTTTGGTTGAAGCGGTGCAGACAATTATGAAAGAAATTTACAAAGAGGGGATGACTTTTAAGATTGCCAGCAAACGCAGTGACCACAATTTTGAATTGGATAGTCGTGAATTGAACCAGACCTTGGGAAATGCAGTCTTTGATGCGATTCCACACGTTCAAGTCAAGATGAAAGCGCCAGATATTACACTGCAAGTAGAAATCCGCGAAGAAGCAGTCTATCTGTCCTATGAAACGATTCGTGGAGCAGGCGGTCTTCCTGTCGGAACATCTGGAAAAGGTATGCTGATGTTGTCAGGCGGGATTGATTCACCCGTTGCAGGCTATCTAGCTCTAAAACGTGGAGTGGATATTGAAACGGTGCACTTTGCTAGTCCGCCTTATACAAGTCCCGGTGCCCTCAAAAAGGCGCAGGATTTGACGCGCAAATTAACCAAATTTGGTGGCAATATTCAATTTATTGAAGTGCCGTTTACGGAAATCCAAGAAGAAATAAAAGCTAAAGCACCAGAAGCTTATCTTATGACCTTAACTCGCCGTTTTATGATGCGGATCACGGATCGCATTCGTGAAGAACGCGGTGGGCTCGTTATCATCAACGGAGAAAGCCTTGGGCAAGTCGCCAGCCAAACGCTAGAGAGTATGCAAGCAATCAATGCGGTCACTAATACTCCGATTATTCGTCCAGTTGTGACCATGGATAAGCTGGAAATCATTGACATTGCTGAGAAGATTGATACCTTTAATATCTCAATTCAGCCCTTTGAAGATTGCTGTACCATTTTTGCCCCAGATCGTCCGAAAACCAATCCAAAGATAAAAAATGCAGAGCAATACGAAACACGTATGGATGTGGAAGGATTAGTGGAACGTGCTGTTGCTGGTATCATCATTACTGAAATCACACCAGAAGCAGAAACAGACGAAGTGGATGAGATGATTGAGGGATTGTTGTAGATTTATATTGAATTTTATAATTATGATGCGTAAATAAAGTGTACAGTTGTATAAAAATGAATAAAATTGATAAAATGTATTGACAAGACTTAGAAAGGATTTTACTATGAAGAGAAGAGAAGAGAAGAGAAGAGAAGAGAAGAGAAGAGAAGAGAAGAGAAGAGAAGAGAAGAGAAGAGAAGAGAAGAGAAGAGGTAATTGATGCCCTTTTTTCGGCATACCCAAAAACACTTTCAATCCATGAGATTGGAGGTGTTTTCTAATGCCTGCGACATTTAACGAACGTCCACATCAGAACGAGAAAACAGAAGCTCTGGCGTATGTTAGGCAGTTAATGGAGCAGGCGAGAAAAGAGTCCAATCATGAAGAACTTCCCAAACTAGAGAAGTTACTAGAGTTGATTGATTCCAAGCGCTATGGTCTGGTCTGGGAGGAACATGCTGAACTGGTCGAGGAAGAGATGAAAACAAAGATACCTGTTTTCGTCGAAGACGAGACCAGAAAAATTCAGGGAAATCCTGAATCCGAGGACTATAATTTCCTGCTTGAAGGTGACAATCTCCATAGCCTTCACCTCCTTCAAAAAACGCATGCAGGTAAGATTGATGTGATTTATATTGATCCACCTTATAATACGGGAAATAAAGATTTTATCTATAACGATAAGATTGTGGATAAAACGGACGGTTACTCTCACAGCAAATGGCTGTCCTTTATGAGTAAAAGATTGGAACTTGCAAAGGAATTATTGAGTGAAACGGGGGTTATCTTCATTTCTATCGATGATAATGAACAAGCACAGTTGAAGTTATTGTGTGATGAAATTTTTGGGGAGGATAATATATCTGCAACTTTTTGTGTTATAAGAGCAGAAGGGGGAGGTATGGCAAAGCAAGTAATTAAAGGTCATGAATATTGTTTTGTGTATGCTAAAAATATTTCTGTTTTTACCCCGTTGGCTAAAAAGAAGGATATTAGAGGGAAGGTTATAAAAAAAGACGGAATTGAATATTGGATTCAAGAAGATTGGTTACGAAAAGAATTTGGGAAATATGGTAATTGTCATTATGAGGAAATTATTGAATTTAAGGGGCAAGAATTTAAGAATGAAGTGGATAAAAAATTGGATAGTGGGGAATATGTCCTTATACCTAAAAATAACGGTTTGAATATAGTTGGGAAACTTAGAAGGGTTGATGAAGATAGTTCGAAATTTTATTCAATTATTAAACATCTAAACAAAGATGGGATAAAAGAAGTACAAGGTATTGGAATCGATTTTAGTTATCCTAAGCCAATGAGTCTTGTGAAAGATTTAGTAAAAGGTGCTACTTTTTTTTCAAAAAAAGGTACAATCCTCGACTTCTTTGCTGGTTCTGGTACAACAGGTCATGCGGTGGCTCAGCTTAACAAAGAAGATGGTGGCAATCGGAAGTACATCCTTTGTACCAATAATGAAAACAAGATTTGTGAAGAGGTGACCTACAAACGTTTGGCAAACATCCAAGAAGAGCTTCCTCATAATCTTAAATATTTCAAGACACAATTCATTGAAAAAGAAGACGAGGAATTGGAATATTCCCTTCTCAATAATGTTAAGACACTCATTGAATTGGAACATGCCATTGACCTGAATGAAAGTGGTAAGGCTGTCGCTTTTAGTCTATCGGAAATCAGAGCACTAGACTTAACGGGGATTAAAACGGTATATGTTCGCCAGCATTCTCATGCCCTGATGGATAAAAACGACTTAGTGAGATATGAAGGTATAGAGCTAATTGATGTTCCAGAATACTACTTTGCCAAAGAAATGAGAGAGGCAGGACTCTAATGAAATTATTTCCTTTTCAAGAGCAGGCGGTGCAAACCCTGCTAGATAAATTTTTCTATTCTTCAAAACAAACAACGGTCTTTTATGCACCAACGGGAGCAGGAAAGACGATTATGCTCATCAATCTCATGGACAGGATTATCGAAAATAATCCCAATCCTTATGACTATGTCTTTGTTTGGCTGACACCTGGAAATGGTGAGCTTGAGGAGCAGTCCTGGAATAAGTCAAAAGATTATGGAAAATTCGTCAAATCTATTACCCTAGATGATGCGTTGACGGGAGGTTTTCAAGCCAATACAGCAACTTTCCTAAACTGGGAGCGCGTGAAAAATGACAAGGCGATTGCGCTTCGTGAAGGTGAAACCAAGAATCTTGACGATATTATCAAAGGCGCCAGAAATAAAGGTCTGCACTTTGTGCTGATTATCGATGAAGAACATCGCGACCAGACAGAAAAAGCGCAACGGATTATCGATAAATTCGATGCAGATAAGATTATCCGAGCTTCAGCGACACCTAAGTCGTCATCGCCAGATTATGACAATGTTCAAGTCAATGATGAAGATGTGATTGCACAGGGTCTCATTGTCCGTAATGTTGAGCTTAACCCAGACGGTGTTGATGGGGATGTCGTGGATAATATGGTTCAGTATTTTTTGGATTTTGCGGATGATAAGCGCCGTCAAATCAAGGCTGAGTATGAAAAATTAGGCCTGACGATCAATCCCTTAGTTCTGGTTCAATTTCCAGATGAGAAAAAAGCGAATAAGGAAGAGCGCAGAAGTCTCATCAAGCAAGTCAGAGAGTACCTCCGTGAAATTGGCCAAGACGATAGTCAAGTGGCAACTTGGCTGGCAAACGAGAAAATCAATGTCGTTGATATTGAAAAATTAGACAGTCCTGTTAATTATCTGTTGATGAAACAGGCGGTTTCTACTGGTTGGGATGCGCCTCGAGCGAAAATCTTAGTCAAACTGCGTCTCAATACGGAGCCCAATTTTACCTTGCAAACCATTGGTCGTATCCGCCGTATGCCCCAGCAAAAGCATTATGACAATCCTTTGCTGGATAATGCTTTTATCTACTCGAATGACCAAAAATACATTGCTGATGTCTTGAAAAAAGGCGAAGGCACTTATATTGCAACCTATGAGCTAAAAGAAGGGGTACCAGATTTTCAACTGATGTCAGTGAAGCCAAATCTGCGGGCTGGATTGACCAATAGTGAAGTTATCCAAGCGCTTAGAATCCAGTTCAAAAAAGAATATAGCCTTATTGAACAAAATGGTAAACAAAATCAAGAAAAACTAGAAAATTATGGTTTCCGATTTGGCAGAATGATTTACCAACGATTGGCGACATCAGATAAATTGGAACGAGATATTGTGACAGAACGGCACCAAACGTATGAGATTAGCATGCCCGTCAATCTTCGGGAAAATCGTTTAGATATGTTGAATGCTGAACAAGCTCTCCAGAAGCACCTTTACCGCGATACTTCTGGTGATGTGAATCATATTCTGTTGGAACTTTTTTCCAACCGTAGTGAAGAACCAAACAAACGATTTTTGAGCTTAAAGCAGTCCGACTTCATGGCTTTTGTCATTAATAATTACAGACTTCTTCGTGATCTTGCAAAACATGCAGATGCCAGAGGTTTATTTGACAAGCAATTGTCTTTAGAATACGGCATCAGTCATGAAGAACTAGATCTTGTCCCTTTTGAACTACCTCAATATGAAATGTACCAAGCTTTAAAAAAAGAATCAGGAGAAGTCTTCTCCAAAAATGTTTACAAAGGGTATGGTAAAAATAATTGGGTGACAACTTCAAAACCGGAAAAAGCTTTTGAAGAATGGCTTGAAAGTAATGATCAGGTCAAGTGGTGGTATCGTAGCAAGGACCGAGGAGATAAGTATTTTTCTGTTGCTTATGGACAGAAAAAAGAAGGGTTCTTTCCTGATTATATTTTCCTTGGGACAGATGGCAGGACTTACATTGTTGAAACCAAAGGTGGAAAAAATCAAAATATTGACCAGTACTCAGAAGCAAAATTTAAAGCTATCAGGGAATGGAGTGAGAATCAAAAAACTAATCCTAATGGAGCTCGTTTTGCTTTTGTACGCCCAATAATAGATAGTATCACTAGAGAGGTGAGTGGGTTGGTATTTAATCAAACGTCTTGGGTAGAAGACACCGAGGATAGAGAGCATTGGAAACCAATGAGTGAGTTCTTTCAAAATGATTTATTTGATCTTTAATTTTTTACTTTTAACTTACCTAGTTTGTAGAATCTGGGAATTGTCTTTCCTTTCTCAAAGTTATAATGTTTCCTAAAGACCTAAGTTTTATGCGTATAGTGCGCTTTTGATAAAAATACTTGTCAAATAATTCTAGAAATGCTATACTTAGAGAGTTGACTATGCACAGCCTGTGCAACCGCTCGAACATCGTCATAAGTGGTTCGTCCCACGATGCTAGGCGAGTCTTCACAAAATTAGGGGAAACCCGTAAAATTCATAGGAGGTGCATAATGAGCACATACGCAATCATTAAAACTGGCGGCAAACAAGTTAAAGTTGAAGTTGGTCAAGCAATCTACGTTGAAAAATTAGACGTTGAAGCTGGTCAAGATGTAACATTTGACGAAGTTGTTCTTGTTGGTGGTGAAAACACTGTTGTCGGAACTCCGCTTGTTTCTGGAGCTACTGTTGTTGGAACTGTTGAAAAACAAGGAAAACAAAAGAAAGTTGTTACTTACAAGTACAAACCTAAAAAAGGTAGCCATCGTAAACAAGGTCACCGTCAACCATATACTAAGGTTGTCATCAATGCAATCAACGCTTAATTTTTAAGGAGAGCACATGATACAAGCAGTCTTTGAACGAGCCGAGGATGGTGAGCTGAGGAGTGCAGAAATTACTGGACACGCCGAAAGTGGCGAATACGGCTTTGATGTCGTGTGTGCGTCGGTTTCTACGCTTGCCATAAATTTTATCAATTCGATTGAAAAATTCGCAGGCTATGAACCAATCTTAGAATTAAACGAAGAAGAAGGTGGATTCTTACGGGTAGAGATTCCTACAGATATTCCACCTCACCAAAGAGAAATGACTCAACTTTTCTTTGAATCATTCTTCTTGGGTATGGCAAACTTATCGGAGGACTCAGCTGAGTTCGTCCAAACAAGAGTTATCACAGAAAACTAACACGGAGGAAAAACATTATGTTGAAAATGAATCTTGCGAACCTGCAACTTTTCGCCCACAAAAAAGGTGGAGGTTCTACATCTAACGGACGTGATTCACAAGCAAAACGTCTTGGAGCTAAAGCAGCTGACGGACAAACTGTAACTGGTGGATCAATTCTTTACCGCCAACGCGGTACTCACATCTATCCAGGTGTCAACGTTGGACGCGGTGGAGATGACACTTTGTTTGCAAAAGTTGAAGGCGTTGTACGCTTTGAACGCAAAGGTCGCGATAAAAAACAAGTTTCTGTTTACCCAATTGCGAAATAAAACTGAATTCCTTGCCAAAAGGCAGGGATTTTTTGTTACAAATTAATTCAGAACTTTCTAGAAACAACATTCTTGACAAAAATAATGCTTCATGGTTTAATATACCCTACAAGGGTATAAATGGAGGCGCTTATATTTCACTTATTTACGAAAATAGACAGTATTTCTACAAGTGAATTGGAACAAAAATTAAAAGGGAAGATTCAACTGTTGGATGTTCGGACGCCGTCGGAATATCGGTCTGGTTATATCAAGGGTGCGAAGAATGTCCCACTCAATGAAATCGCAAGATATACACCGAAAACAAATGAGACAGTCTATGTCATTTGTCACTCTGGCATGCGGAGCAAAATGGCAGCCAAAAAGTTAAAGAAAAAAGGCTACGTTGTTGTGAATGTTCAAGGCGGAATGAGTGCTTGGATTGGAAAAGTTGTTTAAAAGTTATAAAGGAGAAAGTCGAATGAAAATTATCATTATTGGTGGAGTAGCGGGGGGAATGTCTGCAGCGACGCGTTTAAGACGGCTAAAAGAAGACGCTGAGATTATTATTTTTGAGAAGGGACCATTTGTTTCCTTTGCGAACTGCGGTCTGCCTTACTATGTTTCTGGGGAAATTGCTAATCGGGAAGATTTGTTAGTGCAAACGCCTGAGAGTTTAAAGGCACGCTTTCGTTTAGATGTTCGTCCTTTTCATGAAGTGACGGCTGTCTCACCAGATCAACATATAGTGACGGTTCGGCATGACGGAAAAGAGTTTACAGAGACTTACGACAGGCTGATTTTGTCTCCGGGAGCAAAGCCTTTTGTGCCTCCGATTGAAGGTTTGGAAACAGCCGAAAATACCTATACTTTGCGCAATGTTCCTGACCTAGATGAGATTATGTTGGCTTTGGAGAAACAGCCAAAAGAAGCTGTGGTGATTGGGGCTGGATTCATTGGTCTTGAAATGGCAGAAAATCTTCGGAAGCGCGGTTTGAAGGTGACAATTGTTGAGAAAGCACCGCATGTTTTGCCACCGCTTGATGAAGAAATGGCTGCTTTTGTTCAGGCTGAATTGTTGAAAAACGGCATTCAAGTAGTTACTTCTCAGTCTGCTACGCGGTTTGGGGACAAGGGAAAGGTCATTGTGCTGGAGAATGGGCAAAAAATTGCTTCTGATGTGACCATTTTATCTGTCGGGGTGCAACCAGAGAATGCTTTGGCACAGGCGGCAGGTATTGAACTGGGACTGCGTGGCGGTATCTTAGTCAATGAGCGTTATGAAACCAGTCAACCTGATATTTATGCGGTCGGCGATGCGATTGTTGTCAAGCAAGAAGTTACAGGAGAAGATGCACTGATTTCATTGGCTTCGCCTGCCAATCGTCAAGGTCGCCAAGTTGCGGATGTGATTGCTGGAGTAGCTCGAAAGAATAAAGGCAGCATTGGTACAGCTATTGTTCGGGCATTTGACATGATGGCAGCGTCAACTGGCTTGAGCGAGCGCATTCTTCGTATGAATGGCTTGCCTTATCGAGTCATTCATGTCAGTGGTAAGGATCATGCTGGTTACTATCCGGGTGCGGCTGATGTGACCTTGAAGCTCCTCTTTGAGCCAACAAGTGGCAAAATTTACGGTGCGCAAGGCGTTGGGAAAAAAGGTGTTGACAAGCGGATTGATATTTTGGCGACGGCTATCAAAGGCAATCTAACGATTTTTGATTTGCCAGAGTTGGAATTTACCTATGCGCCACCGTTTGGCTCTGCTAAAGATCCGGTCAATATGCTAGGTTATGCAGCCTTAAACTTGGTAGAAGGTTTGAGTGACAATATCCAGTGGTATGAATTGGAAGATGAACTAGCTGCTGGTAAGAAATTCCTAGACGTGCGGACGGCCAGTGAGCTTCAGCAAGGTCATCTGAAAGTAGATACAGTTCACATTCCATTGAATGAGCTGCGTGAGCGTTTAGGAGAGCTAGACAAGTCGCAGGACTACATCGTGAGCTGTCATAGCGGACTTCGCAGCTATATTGCCGAGCGCATTCTCAAACAAGCAGGATTTTCTGTTCAAAATCTAGACGGCGCTTTTGCCTTGTACAAAATGGTAAAACCAGAGGGAGTAGAATATGGAAACTAGCATCAGCATGCCTGAATTTTATAAAAAATATCAGACAGAAACCTTATCCATTCTTGATGTGCGAGAGGCTTATGAGTTCGCGTCAGGGCACGTTCCGACAGCACAGAACCTGCCTTTGAGTAGTTTGGAGGCAGGCTACAAACTACTCAGCCAGCAGGAGAAATACTATGTCATCTGCCAATCTGGCGCACGTTCTGCGGCTGCGTGTCAGTTTTTAAGTGCGCAAGGATTTGATGTAACCAATGTGGCTGGGGGTATGAATATCTGGCCCGGAGAGGTAGAGTAAAGTAAAAGAAATCCCGATTAAGTGCTATCTTAATCGGGTTTATTCGTATTACAATTCAATAATATGAGCTTCGTAACCAATGGCTTCTAGGAATTTGAGTAGGTCTGTCGTGTTTAAAAAGAGTGTTTTCTCATTGGTATTGGGATGAAAACTCATTCGTTTTTCCAACATGATTTCTTTGTCAAAATAGACTTGAATGTCTTTATCGGCATTGTTTAACAATCCAAATGGAGAGACGACGCCTGCTGGCAACATCATTTTTTCAAATAGACTGTCAGAGGATGCCATACGGATTCTATTGGCTTTTACCAGTTCCTTAAATAAGTCCATGTCCAAGCGCTTTTTGTCGTCCATGATGAGCAAGTAGTAGGCAGTTTTCTTCTTGTTAGTGAGAAACATCGTTTTGGTGCGGACACCTTCAATGCCTTCGATAAAGCAGTCTGCTTGCTCGGTCGTAAGGGCCGGTTCGTGCTCCACGATTTCAAATGGAATGTTTAGTTTGTTTAAGGTTTCTTCTACTTTTGTGTATAAGTCCATTTTACTTGCCTCCTTTGATTTGTTTTATTACTCTTATTATACCATATTGAGGAGGACTTTTCTTTCAATGGTTGGCAACCTGCCCCCAAAAGCAGTCCACTCCGTCGATCGGGTCGCTAGTCTGTCTTAAAAGCGATTCACTCTGTCCGCCGGGCGGACGGTTTGCCCTAAAATAGATTTACTCTGTCTGCTGCGCTGACGGCTTGCCCAGAAACAAGTTCACTTCATCCGCCGAGCGGACGGCTTGCCTAGAAACAAGTTTGCTCTGTCCGCCGGGCGGACACACTCCTTTAAGAACTACTTTTGCCCATTGTACAGTTCTATTTTTCTAAAAAAGTGATAGTTGGAATCATCCCTTATATTGTGTACCGTAAATAAACAAACCTCAGCAGTTTTCGTCGCCTGCTGAGGTTATTTTCGCTTGATAAGGTATTGGACGGCTTTTTCTAGTCGCTCTTTTTGAGCTTCGGGATCGTCTAAAGGATGGTTGAGACATTCAGTGAGATTTTCGGTAATCATCAACTCAATGACCCGCTCGACACTAGAGCGCACAGCGGTTAATTGAGTGATAATGTCCGCACAGTCGCGCTCTTCTTCTATCATTTTTTGAATGCCACGCAATTGTCCTTCAGAGCGTTTCAGCCGCGTAATAAGCTTTGAATTTGCCATGTCCTTGTCCTCTGTTTATTTTTTTACATTATATCTTGAATAGACCTCTTTGTCAAAGTTCTCGCTCTTTCTTTATGATATAATGAGGGAGGTATGATGTGAATGGTTTGTGTCAAACTTGGATGTTCACCATGACAGAAGCCGTCTATGTCGGTCAGTAACAGGAGGGAAACATGTGTCAAGAATGTTATTCTAGGGAAAGTAGAAGAACGCCTTTACTGAATCCTTTGGATTGTTTGCAACACCACAGGCAGTATATTTGCGGAACATGTGGGCGGTGTATCTGCATTGAAAAAGACCCAAAGAGAGGATTGCAAAGGTGGCATTTTCCGTTTAAATCATTAGAAATCGCAAAGCTATACTTGCGAACCGCTGATTATACGATGAAAACCCCATGCGGTATTTATGAAATGAAAAATAGCAAGGGAAGGCTGTCTTATAAAATTCTTGTAGCAAAAGAAGATTTACAAGTATTTTTAAAAAAGAATAAGGATAAAACATGCCCATTGCTGGCACCTGTTTTTACCGTTCATGAATACAAAGAGTATCCAAATACAGAAGTGCGAAAATTGACAGCTGATGAGATAAGCCGCTACATGAGTGAAAGAAGTTGAATGTCACTTGCAGCAGCCAAAAACAACTTGTTTTATCTGCTTTATTAGGAAGATATGAAAGAAGCGACGACTGGATTTCATGGGTGTATGACGGTTTAGTTATGCCTTGATTTATGGTATAATGATAAAACACTTGAAAGAGGATAAAAGGATGAATATTCAACAACTGCGCTATGTTGTAGCCATTGCCAATAGTGGCACCTTTCGTGAAGCCGCTGAGAAAATGTATGTCAGCCAGCCTAGTTTGTCCATTGCGGTTCGAGAATTAGAAAAAGAACTGGGTTTTAAAGTATTTCGCAGAACGAGTAGCGGTACATTTCTGACACGTCGAGGGATGGAATTTTACGAAAAAGCTCAAGAATTGGTTAAAGGATTTGATGTCTTTCAAAATCAGTATGCCAATCCAGAGGAAGAAAAAGCAGAATTTTCCATTGCCAGCCAGCACTATGATTTCTTGCCGCCTCTGATAACGGAATTTGCCAAACGCTATCCAAAAGGTAAGAATTTCCGAATTTTTGAATCTACAACGGTGCAGATTTTAAACGAAGTCGCACAAGGACACAGCGAGATTGGCATTATCTATCTGAATAACCAAAATACCAAGGGAATGATGCAGCGGATGGATAAATTGGGGCTAGAAGTGGTAGATTTGATTCCTTTTCAGACACATATCTATCTGCGAGCAGATCACCCTTTAGCTGAAAAAGATGAGCTGGTTATGGACGATTTGGCAGATTTGCCGACGGTTCGTTTTACACAGGAAAAGGACGAATATCTCTATTATTCAGAGAATTTCGTGGACACTAGTGCTAGTTCGCAGATGTTTAATGTGACGGACCGTGCCACTTTAAATGGTATTTTAGAGCGGACAGATGCTTATGCGACAGGCTCTGGATTTTTGGATAGCAATAGTGTAAACGGCATTACGGTAATTCGGTTAAAAGACAATTTGGAAAACCGTATGGTTTATGTCAAACGCGAAGAAGTAGAGCTTTCACCAGTCGGTGCAGCTTTTGTTGCTGTTATGGAAGAATATTTTGCAAAAAGAGGTAAAAAATGAAACGAAAAGTGATCGTGCCGATTGTGATTGTGGCTTTGATTGCGCTGGATCAATGGGTCAAGTTTGAAATTGTCAAAAACATTCAATTAGGCGGAGTGAAGCCTTTCATTCCAAAGATTTTGAGTTTGACTTATTTGCGAAATACAGGAGCGGCATTTTCAATTCTGGAGAACCAGCAATGGTTGTTTGCGGTGATTACTTTAGTGGTGATTGGAGCTGCTATTTGGTATTTGAGCAAGCACATCAAAGGTTCTGTCTGGCTGCTATCTGCTTTGAGCTTGATTATTGCAGGTGGAATTGGAAATTTTATTGACCGCATGCGCCAAGGTTTTGTTGTGGATATGTTTCAGCTTGATTTTATCAATTTTGCAATTTTTAATGTTGCGGATAGTTATCTGACGATTGGTGTGCTTGTACTGATAGTGATGATGTTAAAGGAAGAGGGCAATGCAAGTTAAAGTAGAGATTGGCGGTGTACGGTTGGACAAGGCGGTTGCTGATTTGACACCATTATCCCGCAGCCATGCCAATGAACAAATCAAAAATGGGCAAATCTTAGTCAACGGGCAAGTCAAGAAAGCAAAGTATGCTGTCAAGGCAGGTGATGTGATTACTTATGAATTGTCCGAACCAGAAGCGCTGGAGTATGTTGCAGAAAATCTGCCACTAGATATTGTTTATCAGGATGAAGATGTCGCAGTGGTGAACAAGGCTCAAGGTATGGTGGTGCATCCAAGTGCGGGGCATACGAGTGGAACACTGGTCAATGCGCTGATGTACCACATCAAGGATTTGTCCGGTATCAATGGTGTTTTGCGCCCCGGAATTGTCCATCGGATTGACAAAGATACATCAGGATTGTTGATGATTGCCAAGAACGATGATGCGCATATCAAGCTTGCTGAGGAATTAAAAGATAAAAAATCCCTGCGGAAGTATTGGGCTATTGTGCATGGTAATCTACCGAATGACAGAGGCGTTATTGAAGCACCGATTGGACGCAGTGAAAAAGATAGAAAAAAACAAGCTGTAACGGCAAAAGGAAAGCCAGCTGTTACACGTTTCCATGTTTTAGAACGTTTTGGCAATTATACGCTGGTGGAGTTGCAACTGGAAACAGGTCGTACACATCAAATTCGTGTGCACATGGCTTATATTGGTCACCCAGTGGCAGGTGATGAAGTATATGGACCACGTAAAACGCTAAAAGGGCACGGTCAATTTTTACATGCCAGAACGCTTGGATTTACTCATCCTAAGACAGGAGAAGTCATGGAATTTACAGCAGAAGCGCCAGCTATTTTCCAAGAAACACTAGAGAAATTGAGAAAAGGAATGGAGTGAGAGAATATCTCTTTCTGCTTCATTTCTTTTTTATTTTGCTCGAAATTTTGATATAATAATGCAATATATCAGCTTTGGAGAGGGTTATGAAATATAAACGAATTGTATGTAAAGTCGGTACCAGTTCTTTAACAAATGAGGATGGAAGTTTATCGAGAGCGAAAGTGAGAGTGATTACCCAGCAGTTATCCATGCTACATGAAGCAGGGCACGAGGTGATTTTAGTCTCATCAGGAGCAATAGCAGCGGGTTTCTCATCTTTGGGCTTTAAGAAACGCCCGACAAAAATTGCAGACAAGCAAGCGTCCGCAGCGGTAGGTCAGGGCTTGCTGTTAGAAGAATACACGACGAATCTGCTATTGAAAAAGATTGTCTCGGCTCAAATTTTATTAACACAAGATGATTTTGCGGATAAACGGCGCTATAAAAATGCACATCAGGCGATTTCTGTCTTGCTCAACCGAGGAGCCATTCCGATTATCAATGAAAATGATACGGTTTCCATTGCTGAGTTGAAAGTCGGTGACAATGATACGTTGAGCGCTCAGGTTGCGTCTATGGTGCAAGCAGATTTGTTAATTTTATTAACGGATGTTGACGGGCTCTATACGGAAAATCCAGTCAATCATCCTGATGCCAAGCGCCTTGATTTGGTAGAGGAGATTACGACAGATTTGCTTGAAATGGCAGGTGGAGCAGGCTCTTCTAATGGAACAGGTGGCATGCTGACCAAGCTAAAAGCAGCAACGATTGCCACTATGGCAGGGGTTCCTGTTTACATTTGCTCTTCTTTGAAAGAGCAACCCCTCATCGAAGCCGCAGAAAATCAGGGAAATGGCACATTTTTTACTGCTTCAGCCAAAAATATGAAAACGCAAAAACAATGGTTGGCTTTTTACGCTACCAGTCAAGGTTCTATCTGGGTGGATAGAGGAGCAAGCACAGCATTGAGTGAGCAAGGCAAGAGCTTACTTGTTTCAGGAATTTCAAAAATGTCAGGACACTTTTCTTATGATGATATTGTGACCGTCTATGAAAAGGACACAGAGCGCATTTTAGGAAAAGGACGTGTTCGTTTTGGGCAGTCAGCTTTGCAAGATATGCTGAAAGCCAATAAACCAAAGGGAGTGGTAATTCACCGAGACCATTGGATTTCACTAACGCCTGAATTGGAATTATTATTGTCAGAATTTTAAGAGGAAGTAGGATATGAATAGTACACAAGGCTTACTAGAGAAAATCAAGCAAGCAAAAAAATCAATTAACACAGCTTCAACGGCTGAGAAAAATAAAACTCTGTCTTTGATGGCTGATTATTTAGAAGCAGCTACGGACCCAATTTTGACAGCCAATGCAGAAGATATGACAGCGGCAAAAGATCATGTTTCAGATGTCATGTTGGATCGTCTGTATTTAGATGCCAATCGCATCAAAGACATGGCAACTGGCATTCGTCAAGTGATTGCGTTGCCAGATCCCGTTGGAGACATCTTAGAAGTCTCTCATTTGGAAAATGGACTAGAAATCACTAAAAAGCGGGTAGCTCTTGGAGTGATTGGAATTATCTATGAAAGTCGTCCAAATGTGACATCTGATGCAGCCGCATTAGCCATTAAGAGCGGGAATGCAGTTATCCTTCGCAGCGGAAAAGAAGCGCACAAAACAGCAGCCACCATTGTTTCCGCGCTAAAGGCGGCACTTCGTCAGACCGCGATTTCAGATGATTGCTTGCAGTTGGTGTCAGATACCAGTCGTGAAAGTGCTCAAATCTTGATGAAAGCAAAAGGCTATTTGGACTTGCTAATTCCTCGTGGGGGCGCGGGGTTGATTCAAGCGGTCGTTGAAAATGCGACCGTTCCTGTAATTGAGACTGGCACCGGAATTGTTCATGTTTATGTGGATAAGGACGCTGATCAAGAAATGGCACTAGAGATTATCGACAATGCCAAAACCAGTCGTCCTTCGGTCTGCAATGCAATGGAGGTTTGTTTGGTTCATAAAGAAATAGCTTCCCAGTTTCTCCCAACGTTAGAAGAACGCTTAGTAACTGTTCGTAAAGCGCGTGGGGTAGTACCTGTTCAACTTCGATTGGATGAAACAGCTCGTTCTTTCATCTCAGGGGAAATAGCAGAGCCTAGCGACTTTGATAGCGAATTTTCAGATTACATCATGGCTGTAAAGGTAGTGGATTCTTTGGAAGAAGCTATCACACATATTGAGCAACACAGCACACATCATTCAGATGCCATTATTACCAACAATGCCACCAGCGCAGCGATTTTTACAGAGCAGGTTGATAGTGCAGCAGTCTATGTCAACGCCTCCACACGTTTCACAGACGGTGGAGAATTTGGTTTAGGCTGTGAAATGGGGATTTCTACTCAGAAATTACACGCACGCGGTCCGATGGGCTTAAAAGAATTAACGAGTTATAAATATGTTGTGCAAGGTTCAGGACAAATTAGGGAGTAAAAACATGAAAATTGGATTTATCGGCTTAGGAAATATGGGTGGCAGTTTAGCACGTGTAGTGGCTAGGCAAAAAAAACATCAAATCATTCTGCTCGCAAACCGAAGCTCAGAAAAAGCAAAGCAGATTGCGAATGAAGTGGGTGGCGAACCTGTCACGAACGAAGTCATCTTTGAGCAAGCAGATGTTATTTTCTTGGGTGTGAAACCCAATCAATTTGCGGATTTGTTGCAAGAATACCATGCTATTTTGGAAAAGCGCAGCTCTGTTTTACTCATTTCTATGGCTGCCGGTTTGACCTTGCAGCAGTTAGAAGCTTTCGTTCCTACACAACATCGGTTAATCCGGATAATGCCCAATACGCCTGTTGCAGTTGGTGCTGGTGTTATCAGCTATACTTTATCAGATAAAGCAACAGAGCAGGATGAACACTTGTTGTGCGAACTATTGGATCCTGCCGGTTTGCTGGTTCATTTAAAGGAGCAGCAGTTAGATGCGGCAACTGCTGTGGCTGGATGTGGTCCTGCGTTTGTTTATCTTTTTTTGGAAGCACTGGCTGATGCAGGGGTACAAATTGGCTTACCACGAGATTTGGCTTTGCAATTAGCGAATCAAACCCTTTTAGGTTCAGCGGTATTAGTCAAAGAAAGTGGTCAACATCCTGCGGTTCTTAAAGATCAGGTTTGTAGCCCAGCAGGCTCAACGATTGCGGGAGTAGCGAGTCTTGAAGCAGATGCTTTCAGAGGAAACATTATCAAAGCCGTTGATGCGTCTTACAAACGCACTCAAGAACTGGGGAAATGAACAAACTTATGATACTACGTATTTACAGCAATTTAAGAATGAACCATTAATTAGAATGTTACTTCAAGTTTGATATGATGAAATGTATCTTTTCAAAATTAGTCATTTTATCTCATTTGTCAAATTTTTTATTTTATAGTAAAATAGAAAAGCATGATAAATTCTAGGTGTGATGTCTAGAGATTAGTGAAGGAGAAGTATGAATCAATTACCAAATTGTCCAAAATGCAACTCAGAATATGTTTACGAAGACGGTTTACTATTAGTTTGTCCAGAATGTGCATTTGAATGGAATCCAGCAGAAATCGTTGAAGAAGATGAGCGTATCAGAGCAATTGATGCGAATGGGAATCAGCTTGCAGACGGAGATACCGTTACTCTCATCAAAGATTTAAAAGTCAAGGGTGCTCCAAAGGATTTGAAACAAGGGACGCGCGTGAAAAATATTCGAATTGTAGAAGGAGATCACAATATTGACTGCAAGATTGATAGTTTTGGTGCGATGAAGCTCAAATCAGAGTTTGTCAAGAAAATCTGAGGTTGATGATGAAGCGAAATGTGATTTTTTATAGCCGCATGGTATTGTTTATGTTAGGATTTACAGGAGTTTACCTTGAAATCACAAAGCATGGTGGCTTAGGAATGCTGATGTACTACACAGTTTTATCTAACATGATTGTTACAGCTTTTACGGCCTATTTGCTCTATCTAATGGCGCGTTCTGAACAACGCTGGCAAACGCAATCGCTGTTTCGGCTAAAAGGCGGAGTGACCATGTGTATTATGATTACATGCGTCATTTATCATTTTATGTTGGCACCGCTTGCAACTGATTTTTATCGACTTGAAAATTTCCTTTGTCATTACATTGTGCCACTATGGTTTTTAGCAGATACCTTGCTTTTTGACAAACGTTTACAATATCGATGGTATGACCCTATTGCTTGGACGAGTGTTCCCTTACTTTACATGGTTTTTGCTCTGTTTAATGGCTTGGTTATCAAGTGGCCTATTCCAGGTGCTAAGGACAGTCCCTTTGCTTACTTTTTTTTAAATATTCCAAAATATGGTTGGCCTTATGTTTTACAGTGGTCACTTAAAATCTTTATTGGCTATCTATTGGCGAGCTTTTTGCTTTTTGGATTCATGTCTGTTTTCTCACGTAGAAAATCATCATCCTAATACACAAAAAGCAGATTGTGTCTGAAGAAACACTTTTTAGTTATTTTCTTCAGGCTTTTTTGTTGAAAAATAAAATTGTTTGAAGCTAGTCAAAACTTCTATCATTATCTATAATTATAGAACCATTTATGACTGATAGGTGTATAATTAATAGAATAAGCATAAATGTGAAAAATGATGAAAAAGGCATTATATGTATGAAAGTAAAAATTTGCAAAAATGATTTTAGCCTTCAATGGCAGGGGACTTACTATTTAGCCTTAGTAGATTATCCTGAAATTAACAAATGGGAATTGGAAAAAATTGCCAAGTTCGTGGGATATGAAAAAATGTACAATAGGAAGACTCAAATAGAGTGTAAAAATCCTGTTCTACAAAGCCTAGTCTGTCAGTATCTGGATAAATGGTAAAGTAATATATCCGTTTACCCCGCGTGACAGAAAAGAAGCTGGAACCTTTAATGTATATGGTGAATGTGTGACGTCAGATTATCTCAGTCATACTTGCACTGTGGAAACTGCTAAGGAGATTTTGAAAAGTGGGAAATTATTGTCTGCCACGAAGGCTTTTGGTTTGACTGGCAAACAGCTTGTGAACGATAAACGAAATGCAGCAGGTGATCCAGCGGATTATTTTGACTATGTCATGTTTGGGTGGTCTAATACGACATCTGGTTATAGGTTAGCAATGGAACGATTGCTAGAAAGAAATCCCACGGAAGTCGATCTGGAAGAAGCTTTCATACCTGGTGTTAGCTTTCATTTCCGGTATGAAACTATTGTGAATCAAAAGGGCTATGTATTTGATGGTTATCATGCAGCAAAAGTGAAAGATGAGGTATTGTTAGATCTCAATCTTTGTGTTTGCATTATTCCAAATCAAAATAAAAAGGAATTTGAAGGTATTATTCCAAATTATTTAAAAAACAGGATTCATTATTTAGATTATCAAAACGATGGACTGGTAAAATGGAATGATAAGGTATATGAAAAAGTGCTAGAGTTCGATGGTGGAGTTAGGACGACCACTAGCATATTGTGAAAAATTTTGTTAAGATAGAAAGCAATTAGGAGGAAATCATGGATTTAGTAGAAATTAGAAAAGAAATTGATCAAATAGATGCAGATTTGATTGCCTTACTAGAAAAAAGAATGGCTTTGGTGAGTCAAGTTGCTCTCTATAAACGTCAGACTGGAAAAGCTGTATTAGACACTCAGCGAGAACAAGTAATTTTAGAGAAAGTTGCAAATAGTGTACATGAAAAACAGTACGAAGAAAGCATTATTCAGACTTTTTCTGATATTTTGAAACATTCGCGTGCTTATCAAGACCAACACATCAAATAACAAAGGAAATTCAAATGAAAAATGCGCATGATATAGAATGGCTTGATATTGGAAAGCGAGTGGTAGCTATTACCATATTGTCCATTCTGATAGGATTAGTGATCGGAGTTACTGATACGATATTTGGACGAACTCTCATATTTTTAAGCGAAGTTCGGTCAATGCATCCTTTTTACTTGATTCCTTTTTTGGCTTTAGCAGGATTAGCGATTGTATTTCTTTATCAAAAATACGGCGGAAAAAGTAGTAAAGGGATGACCTTGATTTTTGATGTAGGACATGGTGTAGAGAATCATATCCCAAAGCGCCTGATCCCTTTGGTTATATTGACAACTTGGATGACGCACCTTTTTGGTGGCTCAGCTGGTCGAGAAGGAGTAGCAGTACAATTAGGAGCAACAGTTTCTCATTGGTTTGGCAAGAAATTTTCTATCCCCAACACTTCAAAAATCTTTTTAGTCACAGGGATGGCTGCTGGTTTTGCTGGACTGTTTCAAACACCGCTGGCGGCAATTTTGTTTGCAATGGAAGTCTTGGTTGTAGGAACCATGCAACTGACGGCTCTGTATCCTGCAATGATTGCTTCTTTCGTTGCTTCTTGGACATCGCATGCGTTAGGGCTTGAGAAGTTTGTACAGCCAATTTCTGTGCATCTGGTATTGTCACCGACGCTTCTTATCAAATTAGTGTTTCTTGGAGTTCTTTTTGGACTTTGCGGCAATGTATTTGCTTATGCTCTCTCATGGAGCAAAAAGAAAGCAGCAATTACTTTTCCAAATCCCTACAAACGGATTGTCGTTATGGGAATATTTTTAAGTATCGTCTTTCTGCTGTTAGATAAAGGTCGCTACTCAGGGCTTGGAACAAATTTGATTGCAGCCAGTTTTGCTGGTCAGCCCGTCTATGTATATGATTGGCTCTTCAAGTTACTTCTAACAGTTTTGACTTTGGCAGCTGGCTTTCAAGGTGGAGAAGTGACACCGCTTTTTGCAATTGGTGCAAGCTTAGGTGTGTTGCTAGCAGGTTTATTTGGACTTCCAGTTGGTTTGGTTGCTGCACTAGGTTATGCTGCTGTTTTTGGAAGTGCGACCTCTACTTTCTTAGGCCCGATTTTAATTGGCTGTGAAGTATTTGGCTTTACTAATTTCCCCTATTTTTTCATAGTGTGTGCGGTGGCGTTTTCTCTACATCGTCAGCATTCGATTTATGGAGCTCAAAAAATTCGATATTAAAGCATGTTCTCCTGCGAGGTTTTGACTTGTAGGAGATTTTTATTTTGTGTTATACTAGAAAAAGCAATATTAGAAAAGGGAAATCATGACAAAAGCAGATACTATTTTTAAAGAAAATATTCGAAAAATTTTACATGAAGGTGTTTTTTCTGAAAATGCACGTCCTCGTTATAAAAACGGGAAAGTGGCTAACTCTAAGTATATTACAGGTTCTTTTGCTGAATACGACTTGAGCAAGGGAGAATTTCCTATTACAACGCTTCGACCGATTGCTATCAAGTCAGCTATCAAAGAGGTACTCTGGATTTACCAAGACCAATCCAATAGCTTAGATATTTTAGAAGAAAAGTACAATGTTCATTATTGGAATGATTGGGAAGTGGGAGATACTCGCACGATTGGCTTGCGCTATGGCGCTGTTGTTAAGAAACATGATATTATCAATAAAATCTTGAAACAGCTAGAAATCAATCCTTGGAATCGACGAAATATTATCTCGCTTTGGGATTATGAAGCATTTGAGGAAACAGAAGGCCTATTGCCTTGTGCTTTTCAGACCATGTTTGATGTACGCCGTGTAGATGGTGACATTTATCTGGATGCAACTCTGACACAACGCTCAAATGATATGTTGGTAGCTCATCACATCAATGCTATGCAGTATGTAGCATTGCAAATGATGATTGCCAAGCATTTTGGCTGGAAAGTTGGTAAATTCTTTTATTTTGTCAACAACTTGCATATTTATGATAATCAATTTGAACAAGCTGAAGAATTACTTCGACGTGAACCGACGGATTGCCTGCCACGATTAGTATTGAATGTCCCAGACGGAACCAACTTTTTTGACATTAAAGCAGAAAATTTTGAATTAGTTGATTATATCCCTGTTAAGCCACAGTTGAAATTTGATTTAGCCATTTGAGAATGAAATGATTTTCAGATTTTCAAAATCTAAAAAATAAAGGGCTGTATCTAACTATTTTCACAAGACATCATAAAAGAACGGATTTCTTGTGCAATATAAATTGGCGCTTTGATTTGATAGTTAAAGTCAGCCTTTTTTTGTGAAATTTGATAAAATAGAAATATCAATTCAAAGGATGAGGAAATGACAAAGAAAATTGTAGCTATTTGGGCGCAAGATGAGAATGGCTTGATTGGGCGAGACAACACATTGCCCTGGCATTTACCAGCTGATCTCAAGCATTTTAAAGAAATGACAACTGGACAGGCTATTTTAATGGGGCGAGTGACATTTGATGGGATGAACCGCAGAGTATTGCCCAATCGCACGACAATTATTTTGACGAGAGACAAATCATATCAAGCAGAGAATGAGCGAGTTCTGGTGTTTCATGATGTTGATTCTGTTATGAAATGGTATAAGAATCAAGAAAGAACTCTTTATATTATCGGTGGCGGTCAGATCTTTTCTGCATTCGAACCCTTAATAGATGAATTAGTTATTACCCGTATTCATGCTCGTTTACAAGGAGATACCTATTTCCCGAAAGATTTTAATATGACGAAATTTCAGGAGCTGTCTCATCAGTTTCATGCCAAAGATGAAAAGAATGAGTATGACTTTACTGTCACAACCTTTCAAAGAAAGGAGTCGTAATGGAACGTAGTATTTTCGGATTTTTTACGGCTCTTTTATGTGTCGTTTGTGTTATGGCGGCAACGCAAGCTTTTCGTAAAAAACGGTATGGATTATCAGTGCTCTTTTGGCTGAATGCTTTTACAAATTTAGTGAATAGTATTCATGCTTTTTATATGACCTTATTTAAATGAGAAAAAAGAATAAACAACGAATAGAATTGGAGTGAAAAATGCCTACAAATCGTACGAATGAAATGATGGTTTATTGCTCTTTTTGTGGTAAAAGCCAAGAAGAAGTCCAAAAAATTATCGCAGGAAATAATGCCTTTATTTGTAATGAATGTGTGGAATTAGCACAAGAAATCATCAGAGAGGAACTAGCAGAAGAAGTGCTAGCAGACTTGTCAGAAGTGCCAAAACCACAAGAACTACTCAGTATTTTGAATCACTATGTGATTGGACAAGACCGTGCTAAGCGTGCTTTGGCTGTGGCTGTCTATAATCACTATAAACGCATCAATTTTCATGATAATCGTGAAGATGAGGAAGATGTCGAATTGCAGAAATCCAATATCCTTATGATTGGTCCAACTGGTTCTGGCAAGACCTTCCTCGCTCAAACCTTGGCAAAAAGTCTGAATGTTCCTTTTGCGATTGCAGATGCGACAGCTTTGACAGAAGCTGGGTATGTCGGAGAAGATGTTGAAAATATTCTCTTGAAACTCTTGCAAGCAGCAGATTTCAATATTGAGCGTGCTGAGCGTGGTATCATCTATGTAGATGAGATTGACAAAATTGCGAAGAAAAGCGAAAATGTCTCTATTACTCGTGATGTGTCTGGTGAAGGTGTTCAGCAAGCACTCCTCAAGATTATTGAAGGAACTGTAGCCAGCGTACCTCCGCAAGGCGGCCGCAAGCATCCTCAACAAGAGATGATTCAAGTAGATACGAAAAATATTCTCTTTATCGTTGGTGGTGCATTTGACGGTATTGAAGAAATTGTCAAACAACGACTAGGCGAAAAAATTATCGGTTTTGGTCAAAACAACAAAGCCATTGATGAAACTGGTTCTTATATGCAAGAAATCATCTCTGAAGATATTCAAAAATTTGGCTTGATTCCGGAATTGATTGGTCGTTTGCCTGTGTTTGCAGCGCTTGAGCCTTTAACAGTTGATGATTTGGTGCGAATCCTTCGCGAACCAAAGAATGCTTTAGTGAAGCAATATCAGACTCTTCTTTCTTATGATGATGTCAAATTGGAGTTTGATGATGACGCTCTTCAGGAAATCGCTAACAAGGCCATTGAACGCAAGACAGGTGCGCGTGGATTACGTTCGATTATCGAGGAGACTATGATGGATGTCATGTTTGAAGTTCCAAGTCAAGAAAATGTGAAGCTGGTACGGATTACTAAGGAAGCAGTTGACGGAACGGATAAGCCGATTTTAGAAACAGCATAAAGAGGTGTGCAATGGAAATTAACACACACAATGCAGAAATTTTGCTAAGTGCAGCTAATAAATCTCATTATCCCCAAGACGAGATTCCTGAAATTGCCCTTGCTGGGCGATCCAATGTTGGAAAATCTTCCTTTATCAATACATTGTTAAATCGAAAAAATTTAGCTCGAACTTCTGGTAAACCAGGAAAAACGCAACTGCTTAATTTTTTCAACATTGATGACAAGCTCCGCTTTGTGGATGTCCCAGGCTATGGTTATGCTAAAGTTTCTAAAACAGAACGAGTGAAGTGGGGCAAGATGATCGAGGAATATCTGACGAGCAGGGAAAATCTTAGAGCAGTTGTCAGTCTAGTGGACTTTCGCCATGAGCCAAGTACAGACGACGTACAAATGTACGAATTTCTCAAATATTATGAAATACCAGTCATTGTCGTAGCCACGAAAGCTGACAAAGTTCCACGCGGCAAATGGAACAAGCATGAATCAGTCATTAAGAAAAAGTTAGATTTTGATAAAAATGATGATTTTATTATTTTTTCATCTGTTAATAAAGATGGTTTAGATGCAGCTTGGGATGCGATTTTGGAAAAAATTTAGGAATTGAAGAAAAACTGAGAATCATTTTCTCGGTTTTTTATAATGAATCTGTCACTAAATTGTAACTAAGAACTGGGAATTTTATGTTATAATCAAAATATATTATACTGGAGAATAAGCTATGAGAAAGAAAAAATTGAAAAAAAGAATTTTAACAGTTCTAGCTTTGGTGACCGCTGCTTTATTGGTTAGTGCAGTTTTGTCCAAGCAAGTTCACCCAGCTAGTGCCAATGATGAGACTTACCAACGTCCGTTGACTCAAACAGAGGTGTTCATTTCACAAATCGGTGAAACTGCTCGCCAATTGGGACAAGAGAATGATTTGTATGCTTCAGTTATGATTGCACAAGCAATTCTGGAAAGCAATTCTGGACGTTCTGCTTTATCAGCCGCTCCTCATCATAATTTGTTTGGTATCAAAGGACAATATGCTGGGCAATCAGCCACAATGGCTACACTGGAAGATGACGGACAGGGAAATACTTATAATGTCAATGCAGAATTTAGATCCTATCCAAGTTATGTTGAATCTTTACAAGACTATGTGGCGATTTTAAAACACAGCCGCTACACTTATGCTTGGAAGAGTAATACGACCAGCTATATGAATGCGACTGCTGCTTTAACAGGTGTCTATGCAACGGATACAAGCTATAATGTTAAGTTGAATAATTTGATTCAACAATATAATTTGACACAATACGATGTACCAAATGTGCAAGCAACCAATGTTGCAACAACTAACAAAGTCTACAATCCTTATCGCCAACAATACACAACACAAGAAGTGTTAGATTTAGATGTTGCTTGGGCAAATCGTCATCAATAATATTTTATTTGAAAGAAATTTAGTAGGAGAGAGCGACATAGTTCTTCTCCTTTTTATCTGGAATTCATCTAACAAAAATTCTCCAATAAAAATAATTGTATCCGCTAACAAATCACAGAGAAGGCTAGATTATGATAAAATAGAACTAGTTTTGTGTAGGAAAAGAGATTTCATGAAAGATTTATTGAAATATTTTAAAGGTTATATCAAGGAATCCTTGTTAGGACCGCTTTTTAAATTATTAGAAGCTAGTTTTGAGCTATTGGTGCCAATTTTGATTGCAACAATTGTTGACCAAACAATCCCTAAAAAAGACAGTGCGCATCTTTATGCCATGGTCTTTTTATTGGTTGTCCTTGCATCGTTTGGTGTTGTCGTGGCGGTTATTGCTCAATATTATTCTTCAAAAGCAGCGGTAGGTTTTACACGTCAATTAACCAAAGATTTATATCAAAAAATCATGCGTTTGCCAAAAGCTAGTCGAGATAACTTGACGACATCTAGTCTGGTCACTCGTTTGACAAGTGATACTTATCAAATTCATACCGGTATCAATCAATTTCTTCGTCTTTTTTTGCGCGCGCCGATTATTGTTTTTGGCTCAATAATCATGGCATTTTTGATCAGTCCAAGTATTACAGTCTGGTTTTTACTCATGGTTGTCATCCTAACGGGCATTATCTATATCATGTCACGCTTGGTGAATCCGCTTTACGCTAAAATTCGCCAGATTACAGATAAAATTGTCAATATGACACGCCAGCAACTACAAGGTATGCGTGTTATCCGTGCCTTTGGGCAAACAAATAAAGAAATTCATGAGTTTAGAGATACCAATGAAATCTATAAGACCTGGCAGATAAAAACAGGAGTTTGGTCGAGCTTGATTAGCCCGTTGACTTTTTTAGTGGTAAATAGCACGTTAGTCATGGTTATTTGGCAGGGGAATCTAGCTATTGGACAGGATTTGCTGACGCAAGGGAAATTAGTCGCTTTAGTCAATTACCTTTTGCAAATCTTGATAGAGTTGTTGAAACTGGCAATGCTCGTCACTTCTTTGAACCAAAGTTACATCAGCGCTGGACGAATCCAAGAGGTCTTTGAACAAGAAGAGGAAGATATACTAGCAGAATTGCCAAATACGCATTCTGTTGGTGCTCAATCTATTTCTGCTGAAAATGTTACCTTTACCTATCCACAAGCTGCCAGTCCAGCCTTGGAAAATATTTCGTTTGACGTACTATCTGGTCAGACTTTGGGAGTGATTGGCGGAACAGGCTCAGGAAAATCAACCTTGGTGCAACTCTTGGCGCACTTGTATACGATTGATGCTGGTCAATTGGCTATTTTCAAAAATGGTCGAAGTCCTAGCAGCCTTGAAGAGTGGCGCACTTGGATGAGTTTGGTGCCACAAAAAGCAGAATTGTTCCGCGGAACGATTCGCTCAAATTTGTCGCTGGGTCTGGAAGACGAGGTCACGGATGAACAACTCTGGTGGGCTCTTGATATTGCGCAGGCTAGTGACTTTGTACAGGAAAAAGAAGGTCAGCTAGATGCAGTAGTAGAAGCTTTTGGTCGGAATTTTTCCGGTGGTCAACGCCAACGGTTGACAATTGCGCGTGCTATTTTACAAAAAGCACCTTTTCTAGTGTTGGATGATTCCACTTCGGCACTTGATTATTTAACAGAAGCTAAACTATTGCAAGTGATTAAAGAGCAGTTAAAGAACACGAGTTTGATTTTAATTTCTCAACGAACCAATAGCTTACGTGCAGCTGATCAGATACTTGTCTTGGATAAAGGTCATCAGGTCGCTCTTGGCAAACATGAAGAGTTGCTTCAAACGAGTGCTATTTATCGAGAAATTCATCTCTCACAACATAGTAAGGAGGAAAAGCATGAAAACGAGGTATTCTAAAAGTGGTCTGAAACGCCTTGCAAGTGATTTGTTGCAGCAGCGCTGGCTTTTCCTACTAGCTACAATTGGAACGATTGTTCAGGTTGCCTTGACCATTTATTTGCCGATTTTGATTGGAAATGCAGTTGATAGTGTTTTACTTCCCAATGCAAGTCAGCATTTGCTTCCAATTCTCTCGAAAATGGGTATGGTGATTGTTGCCAATACAGCGATTCAATGGCTCAATCCTTTAATCTATAATCAGTTGATTTATAGTTATAGTCAGAAACTTCGGGATGCAGTCATTCAAAAAATTCATCTACTTCCCTTGGCTTATCTTGATCGTCAAGGGAGTGGTGATTTAGTGAGTCGATTGACGACGGATGTGGAGCAGTTAAATAATGGTCTGCTCATGGTCTTCAATCAGTTTTTTGTAGGCGTGTTGACTATTTTTGTAACGATTGTGACAATGGCAAGGATTGACTTTTTCATGATGATATTAGTCTTGCTTTTAACTCCCTTATCTATGCTGATTGCGCGTTTTATTGCCCGTAAAAGTTACAAGCTGTTTCAAAAACAAACAACAGCTCGGGGGCTGCAGACGCAGCTCATTGAAGAAAGTTTGTCTCAAGAAAGTTTGATTCACAGTTTCAATGCCCAAGAGCAATTCATTACGGATTTTACAAAGGGCAATGAGAGCTATGCGGACTATTCTCAGGATGCTATTTTTTATTCCTCTACTGTCAATCCAGCGACGCGCTTCGTGAATGCTCTTATTTATGCCATTGTTGTTGGATTTGGTGCGGTTCGTATCATTAATGGCTCTAGTTTCACAGTTGGACAATTAGTGACATTCTTAAATTATGTCAACCAATACACCAAACCATTCAACGATATTTCGTCTGTTATGGCTGAATTACAAAGTGCCCTTGCTTGTGCAGAGCGTTTGTACATGATTTTAGATGAAAAAGAAGTTGTAGAAACTGGAAAAAAAGAACTCACGAGTGAAGCAGTACGGGGTGCGGTTCATTTTGAGCACGTCCGTTTTGGTTATGAAAAAGATAAACCCTTGATTCACAATTTAAACATGACCGTTCCAGCAGGAAGCAAAGTTGCTATTGTCGGGCCAACTGGTGCTGGGAAATCGACTTTAATCAATCTCCTCATGCGTTTTTATAATGTAGATGCGGGTAAGATTAAGTTAGACGACAGAGATATTTCAGATTATACCAGAGTCTCATTTCGCCAGCAGTTTGGTATGGTTTTACAAGAAACATGGCTGAAGACGGGGACAATTCATGAAAATATTGCTTTTGGGCGACCAGAGGCTAGCCGAGAAGAAGTAATTGCAGCATCTAAAGCTGCTAATGCTCATTTCTTTATTCAGCAATTGCCACATGGCTACGATACTTATCTAGCAGATGCAGGAGATTCTTTGTCACAAGGACAACGGCAGTTATTGACCATTGCGCGTGTTTTTCTAGCGGTTCCTAAAATCCTGATTTTGGATGAGGCAACATCCTCTATTGATACGCGGACTGAAGTGCTCATTCAAGAGGCTTTTAATAAGCTCATGGTAGGAAGAACCAGTTTTATCATTGCTCATCGCTTGTCTACCATTCAGAATGCAGATATCATTTTAGTGTTGGTTGACGGAGATATTGTGGAACATGGCAGTCATCAAGAGCTGATGCGAGCACAAGGCGTTTATTACCAAATGCAGACAGCTCAAGGGAACTTGGCTGTTTAAGATCGACTAGGAGAACAAACTTATAGCTGTTCTTTGCGGACTGGATCTATTCCTGTCTCAGTCAAGCGATAGATTTTCTGACAAACTTCTTTGAGAAAGGTGCGGTCATGTGAAACGGTAATGATAGCGCCGTTATAATCTGTAAAAAGTTTTCGTACTTGTGGCTGAGAAGTGGGGGAAAAGTTGCGTGTCGGCTCATCTAGCAACAAGACATTTGCTTGATCTAATACCATTTTTAGAAGCAGTAATTTAGCTTTTTGTCCACCAGATAGCTGGGAAATAGAATGTTGCACTTCATTGCGCGTGAATTGCAGACTGGCTAGGTGGGTGAGGATTTTTTCTCGCTCAATACCCTCTCTTGTGGATGTTAGAAAATCTATTGGAGAATCGACTTCGTTTAAACTATCAGGATAGATTTGAGGCATATACCCTAGCGTAATGCCTTTTTTCTTTTGTAATAGATTTCGCAGTTCTTTGATAAAAGTAGATTTTCCGACACCATTTTCACCAATAATCCCAATCTTTTCCTGCCCTAAGAGTTCAAAATTTATATTTTGGGCTAAAGTGCGTTCTCCTACCTTCAAACACATTTGCTCGAGAGTGACTAGTCTTTTTGTAGATGGCAGAGGAGCGATAGCAGGAAATTTCAGATTGATAGCATCTGCCTGTATTGGCAATTCTGTCAGTTCAGCCGCTTCTCTCTCAAATCGTTTGCCCTGTGAGAGGACGTTTTTCATTTTTTTAGCCACTAATCTCCCAGCCGTGCTATCATGAGTGTTGCGCAGCACGTGCTCCACACTTTGTTTGACGCGGCGATGTTTTTCCATTGTTTTTTGATATTCTTCTCGTTCTTTTTTTGCATCTTTAGTTTGCTTTTCAAATGCGGTCTGTCTTTGCTGGTTGTAATTTTCATAATCAAGGTTCCTCACAGTCGTCCGAGTTTCTTGCTTTTTCTTAACCAATTCCAAATGCACGATTTTTGTTGCTGTATGACCTAAAAGACTTTCATCATGTGAAACAAACATAACTGTTTGAGGTGTATTTTGAAGAAAATTTTCCAGCCAAATCAGAGTGTCTATGTCTAAATCATTGGAAGGTTCATCTAAAAAGAGAATGTCCCAATTTGTAGAGAGGATTTTTAAAAGCTGCACTTTTAATGTTTCACCACCGGATAAAGTGGCTATTGTTTGCTGACTAGTAAAACGTTGACTGTCAAACTTTAATTCTTGAGCGAAGCGATAAAGTTTGCTGTAATCTAAGTCTACGTCCAAATCACCAAAGAAGTAGTCGTTGAGGGAGAGCTTTCTTTCATTTTCAGGCAAAGTTTGCGGCAAATAAGCGTAACAATGATAGTTTTTCTGAATTTCTCCCCTATAACTAACATAGTCTGAAACAAGTGTGTCGTTCATGAGTAGCTTGAGAAGAGTAGATTTTCCATTACCTTCTTCTCCGATAATGCCGACTTTATCGCCTGCATTGACAGTAAGCGATAAATCGCTAACTAAATCTTTCAAATCTTTTAAGTGGGTAATAGTTAAATGTCGAATTTGTAGCATACAAGTCTCCTTTTGATGTTCATTGTCATTTTAGAGCTAAGAAAAACAGCCCTATTTTACCTAGTAGAGCTGTTCTTGTTTTTGGATTGCCAACAAACACTGCAAAACGGAGTAGTTTGCAACGAATATATTTATCATTGAGAAGTTTGAAAAAAATTTCTTTTATGAAAAATAGGCAAGAGCATAACAAAAAATCTACTAGATAAAGTTTCCTTTAAGCAATAGATTTCTTGTACATAAACTCCTTACCTCCGAATTTTACTGATTTTAGTGTAGCAAAAAAGGCGTTAAATGTCAAAAGGGTACCGAGAAAAAAGTTTGTCATTAAGAATAAATGGAATGAAAGTGCAACTACTGCGTTATTGAGTTTTCTTCTAGAAAGTAAATGAGTCTGGGACATTTTGTCCCAGACTCGAAGTCATATTACACATTCAAGACTTTGTCCAAGAAGTCTTTGAGGCGTGGATGCTGCGGATTATCAAAGATTTGGTCGGGTTTGCCGTCTTCTAAGAATTCTCCGTCAGCCGTAAAGATGACACGGTTGGCTACTTGACGAGCAAATCCCATTTCATGAGTCACGATAATCATGGTCATGCCTTGCTTGGCCAATTCTTTCATAACATTGAGAACGTCTCCAACCATTTCGGGGTCAAGAGCGGAAGTAGGTTCGTCAAAGAGCATAATATCAGGATTCATAGCAAGTCCACGTGCAATCGCCACACGTTGTTTTTGTCCACCTGAGAGACTGTCTGGCATGGCATCAGCTTTATCAGAGAGCCCGACTTTTTCTAATAGCTCCATACCAAGGTTTTCTGCTTCGGCTTGTGTCATTCGCTTGTGCTCGACAGGAGCAAAGGTGATATTTTCCAAAACGGTCATGTGAGGAAAGAGGTTGAAGTGTTGGAAAACCATACCAATATTTTCACGAACGAGGTCAACATCTGTGTTTTTGTCGGTTAGATTGAAACCATCTACAGTAATCGATCCACTTGTAACTTCTTCCAATAGGTTCAAGCTACGTAGAAAAGTTGATTTTCCTGAACCTGAAGGCCCGATGATACAAACGACATCCCCTTCATAGAATTTGGTTGTGATTCCTTTTAGGACTTCATTTTCCCCGTAGTATTTATGCAAATCATTGACATCAATTTTTAATTTAGCCATTATTTAATCCTCTTTTCTAAGCGTTTTGCAAGTCTCGTTAAAAGAGTGATGATAATCAAGTAAAAGACTGCTAGGATAGCATACATTTTGAAACTTTGATAGTTACGAGCAATGATGATTTTACCTGTTTGGAAAAGTTCAACAAGACCGATAGCAGAGACGATTGTAGTATCTTTCAAAGCAATAACAAACTGATTGACGAAGTTTGGTAACATGATTTTTGTTGCTTGTGGCAAAATAATCTTTCTCATGGTTTTTGAGTAAGAAATACCAAGACTTCGACTGGCTTCCATTTGTCCAGCTGGAACAGCTTGAATCCCACCCCGGACAATTTCTGCAATATAAGCACCTGCATTGAGAGAAAGAGCAATTGTACCAGCTACAAAATCGTTAATCGGACTTTGATGCCCTGTCATTGATTCAATGAAGTTTGGAATGCCCCAGAAGATAAAGGCTGCGAGAATCATAAGCGGGATTCCACGAATGACATCTACGAAGATTTCTGAGATGACGCGGAGGGCTTTGACGGGACTCACGCTAAACATACCAAAGATAATTCCAATTACCATAGCAATAGCAAATGACAGAAGCGCAAGAGCAATGGTGATACCAAGTCCGCTTAACAATTGTTTATAGTTATTTTGGAGAAGCCCCCAAATAGTTGTTTCATCAACTGTACTGTCTGAAGAGCTAGAAGCAGAGCTGGTCTTTTTCAAATATTTATCAAGAATTTTTTGATATTGACCATTTTTCTTGATATTTGCTAAACCATTATTAAACATTTGAATCAATTCAGGATTGCTACCTTTTTTCACTGCAAAAGCAGTATCTCCGATAGGAGTTCCCTTGATTGGAGTTTTTAGTTTTTGACCTTGGCTAATGGAGTATTTTACAACGGGTTCGTCGTCCATAACAGCATCCACAGAGCCAGAGTTTAAACTGTCATACATAGAAGAAGCGTCAGCAAATGTCTTGATTTTATAGCCATACTTGCTTTGATTTTCTGTTAAAAAGGTTTGCGAAGCAGTTCCATTTTTAACGCCGACTGTTTTGTCTTTCAAGTCTTTATAAGAAGCAATTGTGCTGGATTCTTTGACAGCAAGGATTGCGTTTGCTGTGTAATAAGGCTCTGAGAAATCAAAGGTTTCTTTACGAGCATCCGTCACAGACATTCCTGCAATCATTCCGTCAGCTTGTCCAGATTGTACAGCATTTAAAGCGGCATCAAATCCAGGATTTGTAATTTCAATCTTGAAACCTTGATCTTTGGCAATGGCTTTTATCAAATCCATGTCAATCCCAGTATATTTATTGTTGCTGTCTTGGAAGACGAATGGTGCAAAGGAAGAATCACTAGCAATGGTATATGTTGATTTTACGGGAGTAGCTTTTTGACCAGCAGGAGTAGTGGTTTCTGGAGTAGAACTAGTTGTTTTTGTATTTGTAGAACTTGTCCATTTTGTGATGATTTTGTCAAGAGAACCATCTTTTTTCATTTGAGCAAGTGCTTCGTTAAACTCTGTTACTAGATATTCATACTTGCTTCCCTTTTTAACACCAAAAGCAAAGCTACCAACAGCTTCTCCTTTTATAGAGATTTTTAAATTTTGACCTTGTTTAATAGCATACTCAATGACTGGTTGGTCGTCCATCATGGCATCAATCGAACCAGAATTCAAGCTGTTGTAAGTCAAATCAGTTGTGTCAAATGTTTTGATAGTAAATTTGTATTTGTTTTTGATTTTTTCTAGAAAGCGTTGAGAGGCAGTTCCGTTTTTAACCCCAACAGTTTTCCCTTTTAATTGGGAATAACTGCTGATTGTATTGGCTTTAGTTGTTGCAATGACAACTTTTGTATCATAATAAGTATCAGACATGGTGAAGACTTTTTCACGGTCTTTGGTCTTTGTCATGCCAGCCATAATGGCATCTGCTTGACCAGACTGAACGGCGTTAACGGCTGCATCGAAGCCAGGAAAAGTCATATTGATGTCCCAACCTTTTAGTTTAGCAACTTTATTGATGATATCTACATCAATACCTTTATAAGTTTGATCGGAATCTTTAAATTCAAAAGGTGCGTAAGCTGTATCAGATACTACTTTGATTGTATCAGCATGAATAGTTGTTACAGCAAAGAGTGGTAGTAAAGCTAACAAAAAAGCTATAATTTTTTTCTTCATGAGTCTCTCCTTTAAAGAATATTTTTAAATTATACCAAAAATATCTTTAAAATACAAATATTTTGTATTTTTATGTTAGATTTTATAACATAGATGAAAATTTCTTTTTTGATTTGCGTAAAATAAATATGATATAATAATCAAAAAAGGAAAGGGAATTTTATGTTTAAATTTCGTATGCTTGATAATGTGAAACAGTCCCGTTACATTCCACCTATTTGGTTGGCAGTTATTCTCTCGATTGTTTTTGTTTATGGAGGTGAAATTGTCGGCGGGCTTGCATTGGTTCCAATTTCGATACTGCTGGGTCTTGTGCTGGGCCTTGTTCATTCTGAGGCAGGCTTTGTAATGATACAAGAACTGACATCGCATTATATGATTTTCATCCAACTCTTCCTCTTTTTCTTTATTTCTTTGGCTCTCTTTCTTTGGGTGAAATGCGTTGAAAAAAGACCTTTTTCAAGTCTTGGTTTTTTTAAGGAAAATTGGTTTAAAGAATTAGGAAAAGGTTTTTTGATTGGAGCGGCACAGTTTTCTTTCATAGTTGCCTTGCTTTTGGTGACAGGTGTAGGTAGGTTAGAACTCTCTTATCTTAGTTTGGAGCCTTTTCTCTTTATCATCGCCCTGATTCCGTTTTGGATGTTACAAGGAGGAACAGAAGAACTGGTGACGCGTGGTTGGCTATTTCCTACGGTTACTGCCAAGTCAAATATTTTGGTCGGTTTTTTAATCTCTGCTAGCCTATTTGGTGCTCTCCATTTACTAAATCCTGGTGTGACGCTTCTTTCGATTGTCAATATTATTCTCGATGGTGCTTTTGCTTGTTTTTACATGCTAAAAACTGACAATATGTGGGGGCTAGCTGGTATTCACGGTGCTTGGAATTTTGTTCAAGGTAACATTTATGGTATTCAGGTCAGTGGTCAGGGAGCAGAAACTTCCGTCTTTGCTTACAATACGAAATCCAACGTAGATTGGCTTTCGGGTGGGGCTTTTGGAGCAGAAGGCTCTATTTTCACCAGTCTGGTATTAATTCTCAGCATTTTCTATCTGTATTGGTCTCTTAAAAAAGAAGATAAATTACCAGCAGCATTACAATTTAGAAAATCAAATCTCACTTAGTTTTACTAGGTGGGCTTCTTATTATCCTAAGTCAGTGATATTTTTAGAAATATGATAAAATAAGAGAAGATTGTATAGAGGAAAAGAATAATGATAAATAGAATTACGGACAATAAATTTAAACTAGTTTCTAAGTATAAGCCCTCAGGAGATCAACCACAGGCGATTGAGCAATTAGTGGACAATATAGAGGGGGGTGAGAAAGCTCAGATTCTCATGGGAGCGACAGGAACTGGGAAGACCTATACTATGAGTCAGGTTATTCAAAAGGTTAATAAACCGACCTTAGTCATCGCTCATAATAAAACTCTGGCAGGTCAGCTTTATGGGGAATTTAAGGAATTTTTCCCTGACAATGCGGTCGAATACTTTGTGTCTTACTATGATTACTATCAACCGGAAGCCTATGTGCCTTCCAGTGATACCTATATTGAGAAGGACAGCTCTGTCAATGATGAGATTGACAAGCTTCGTCACTCAGCAACCTCGGCTCTCTTGGAACGCAACGATGTGATTGTAGTGGCGTCAGTCAGCTGCATTTATGGTCTGGGTTCGCCTAAGGAATACTCTGATAGCGTTGTCAGTCTGCGGCCGGGTTTAGAGATTTCACGGGATAAACTTCTCAATGATTTGGTGGATATCCAGTTTGAGCGTAATGATATTGATTTTCAGCGGGGGAAATTCCGTGTGCGTGGAGATGTCGTAGAAATCTTCCCAGCTTCTCGCGATGAACATGCCTTTCGGGTGGAATTTTTCGGAGATGAAATTGACCGTATTCGAGAAGTAGAAGCGTTGACTGGTCAAGTGTTGGGCGAAGTGGATCATTTAGCAATTTTCCCAGCTACTCACTTTATGACAAATGACGAAAATATGGAGATTGCCATTGCCAAGATTCAGGCTGAGCTGGAGCAGCAGCTGGCTATCTTTGAAAAGGAAGGAAAGCTCTTGGAAGCCCAACGATTGAAACAGCGTACGGAGTATGATATTGAGATGCTCCGTGAGATGGGCTATACGAATGGTGTTGAGAACTATTCTCGTCACATGGATGGGCGCAGCGAAGGTGAGCCACCTTATACCTTGCTTGATTTCTTCCCTGATGATTTTTTAATCATGGTAGACGAAAGTCACATGACGATGGGGCAAATCAAGGGTATGTATAATGGTGACCGCTCACGGAAGGAAATGTTGGTCAATTATGGTTTCCGCCTGCCGTCTGCCTTGGACAATCGTCCGCTGCGTCGGGAGGAGTTTGAAAGTCATGTTCATCAGATTGTCTATGTATCTGCGACACCGGGCGACTATGAGCGGGAGCAGACGGATACAGTGATTGAGCAGATTATTCGACCAACTGGTCTGCTGGATCCAGAAGTAGAAGTGCGTCCGACTATGGGACAAATAGATGATCTTTTAGGCGAAATCAATGCGCGTGCAGAGAAGAATGAGCGGACCTTTATCACGACGTTGACTAAAAAGATGGCAGAAGATCTGACGGATTACTTTAAAGAAATGGGTGTTAAGGTCAAATACATGCACTCAGATATCAAGACCTTAGAGCGGACAGAAATTATCCGCGACCTGCGGTTAGGTGTCTTTGATGTTTTAGTCGGAATTAACCTGTTGCGTGAGGGAATTGATGTGCCAGAGGTTAGTCTGGTTGCCATTCTTGATGCAGACAAGGAAGGTTTCTTACGTAATGAGCGTGGTTTGATCCAAACCATTGGTCGGGCTGCCCGTAATAGTGAAGGCCACGTCATCATGTATGCTGACACAATCACAGATTCCATGCAAAAAGCTATGGATGAAACTGCCCGCCGTCGTCAGATTCAAATGGCTTATAACGAAGAACATGGTATTGTACCGCAAACAATCCAGAAAGAAATCCGTGACCTAATCAGTGTGACAAAATCCGCTCTGCCAGACAAGGAAGAAGTGGTAGATATTGAAAGTCTTAACAAGCAGGAACGCAAGGATATGATTAAAAAGCTAGAAGGACAAATGCAAGAAGCTGCAGGACTTCTCGACTTCGAACTGGCTGCACAGATTCGGGATATGATTTTAGAGATAAAGGCGATGGATTGAAAGGATAAATAGAAGAATGAGTGAAGCTTCTTTAATAACAGTTATCAGTGTAATGATTTCTAGTGTTATTTCAATTGTTGGTTTTATTGTAACTTATTTTTCAATGAAGCAGAGTTTCCAGAATGAACTTAAGCGTAATAGAGATACATTAGCACTGGAGAACATGTCCAAAATTCCTTATAAGGTTTTAGCGCTTTTTGATGAAATGATTGAAATCAATTCTTTAAAAAACGCTAAACTCAAAGAAAAGAGACAAGAAGAAAATTTGAAAATCTTTAAAGAGATAATTAATACAATCTACTCATACGGTTCAAAAGAGTCTATAAAGATAGTATCGTTAATGCAAAAAGAAAACTATGAGGCTGCGGTTAAAAGAATTACTCAAAATGAATATCGGATGATGGCTATCTATGTACTACTTGCTACACAAATTAAATATGATGTTACTTCAGCTGTCATTAGTCCGAAATATTGGTTTATAATGAAATTGAATGATTTCGACTCGCAAGAAAAGAGGAATTCTGAAGCGACAAACAAGTTAATAGATGAGTTAGGGCTAGATAAGAACTTTATGATGTGAAATTTAATTGCTGAAAGGAGCACACATGCGATATGCACTTTTACTCCGCGGAATCAATATCGGCGGAAAAAACAAGGTTGTTATGGCTGATTTGAAGAAGGATTTGGCTGGGTTGGGTTTTGAAAATCCAGTTTCCTACATCAATAGTGGCAATCTTTTCTTTGATAGCGAGGAGCAGGAGGAGAGGATTCGGGAGATTTTGACGGCTTATTTCAGTCGGTCTTATGATTTTCCTCTGCCTTTTGCCCTTGTCAGCTCTGCCATGCTTCAAAAAGAAAGAGCGAATCTTCCTGCTTGGTGGCAGGATGAAACAGCCTTTCGGCGTGATGTTCTCTTTTATCTGCCGGAGACAGATAGGGAGAGTGTTCAAGAGCTGGCTCGCAGTTGGGCAAATGACAAGGAGCAGCTGCACTTTGGGCAGACGGCTTTCTTTTATAGTAATGCTGATCAAGCGGACTATCTCAAGTCCAACCACCATAAGAAACTGCTCAAGTCCAGTTTCTACAAGCAACTAACCATCCGAAACGGCAAGACTTTCCAGAAGATAGTGGAGTTGGTAGGTACAATTCAAAAATGAATAGAAGTAGCGAATTAAGTTGAACGTTTTTAACACTTATGGTATTTTCGTTGTTGAGCAAGAATATATTGATAAGAGTCTATAAATTTTTATGTGTGCTTTGAAACATCCATATACTAAATTTATGCTATAATAAATACTATGTACACCAAACCAACTTCTGCTTATGTACACATTCCGTTTTGTACTCAAATTTGTTATTATTGTGATTTTTCTAAGGTCTTTATCAAAAATCAGCCAGTTGACGCCTACTTAGAGCACTTGCTTCAAGAATATACTTCTTATGATATAAAGCATTTACAGACGCTTTATATCGGTGGTGGGACACCGACAGCTCTTTCAGCGCAGCAGCTGGAGTTTTTATTGGCAGAGCTGACGAAAAAGCTGGATTTGTCATTGTTAGAAGAACTGACTATTGAAGCTAATCCAGGAGATTTGGATCCGGATAAGATTGCTGTTTTAAAGGTTTCGCCTGTGAACAGGATATCTTTAGGTGTTCAGACTTTTGACGATCGCATGCTCAAGCAAATTGGTCGAAGTCATTTAGAAAAAGATATCTATGAAAACATCGCCAATCTGAAGCTGGCTGGATTTGACAATATCTCGATTGATTTGATCTATGCACTGCCCAAGCAGACCATGGACAACGTGCGGGAAAATGTGGCCAAGGCCATTGCACTAGACATCCCTCACATGAGCCTTTATAGCTTAATTCTAGAAAATCACACGGTTTTTATGAATCGGATGCGGCGAGGAAAACTGCCTTTGCCTAAAGAAGACTTGGAAGCAGAGATGTTTGAGTATATCATTGAAGAGTTGGAAAAAGCTGGGTTTGAACACTATGAGATTTCTAACTTTTCTAAGCCAGGTTTTGAGAGTCAACACAATCTCATGTACTGGGATAATGCGGAATATTTTGGTATTGGGGCAGGGGCTTCTGGTTATGTCAATGGGGTTCGCTACAAGAATCATGGTCCGATTCGTCATTATTTAGAGGCGGTTGAAAAAGGCAATGCGCGTGTGAATGAAGAACATCTGAGTAAGCAAGAGATGATGGAAGAAGAAATGTTTCTGGGCTTGCGTAAGAAGTCAGGTGTCTCTAAAAAGCGTTTTGAAGAAAAATTTGGTGTTTCTTTTGATCGGCAGTACGGTCATGTAGTAACAGAACTTATTGAGCAAGGACTCTTAGTACCTGACAAAGAAATCGTTCGTATGACTAAAAAGGGTCTATTTTTGGGCGATACGGTCGCAGAGAAATTTATATTGGAGTAAATTATGGGTTTAACTTATCAAATGAAAATGAAAATTCCGTTTGATATGGCGGATATGAATGGTCATATCAAGTTGCCTGATGTCATTTTGCTGTCCTTACAGGTATCAGGTTTGCAGTCCATTGACTTGGGAATTAGCGACAAGGATATGCTGGAGAAATACAATCTGGTCTGGATTATTACTGACTATGATATCGATGTGGTACGGCTGCCTAAATTTGGTGAAGAAATGATGATTGAAACAGAAGCGCTTTCCTATAATCGTCTCTTTTGTTATCGTCGTTTTACCGTTTTTGATGAAAATGATGTTGCCGTGATTGAAATGATGGCTACCTTTGTTCTTATGGACAGAGACAGTCGAAAAGTGCATGCTGTAGAGCCAAAGATTGTCGCACCTTATGAAGCAGAATTTTCTAAAAAGTTGATTCGTGGTCCAAAATATCCAGAACTGAAAGATTCGACCAGTAAAGATTATCATGTTCGGTTTTATGATTTAGACATGAATGGTCATGTCAACAACAGCAAGTATCTGGACTGGATTTTTGAAGTTATGGGTGCTGATTTTCTCATGAAACACGTTCCCAAAAAAGTTCACCTCAAGTATGTTAAGGAAGTACGACCTGGCGGACAAATTACCTCTAGTTATGATTTGAATGGATTAGAGAGTAATCATCAGATTTCCAGCGATGGCGATATTAATGCACAAGCTATGGTAACTTGGCAAGAAATTTCATAAGAAAAACAATAGAAAGAGAAGTATGACCTACAAAGGATATTTAATTGATTTAGACGGAACAATTTATAAAGGAAAAGACCGTATTCCTACGGGTGAAGCTTTTGTCCATGAATTACAACGACGCAACATTCCATATTTATTTGTGACGAACAATACAACACGTACTCCTGAGACTGTTCAAACAATGTTAGCGGAACAATTCAATGTTGAAACGCCGATTGAAACGATTTATACAGCGACTTTAGCAACCATTGACTACTTAAATGATAAAAATCTAGGCAAGAAAGTCTATGTTATCGGTGATGTCGGACTTAAGCAAGCCATTGCAGAAGCTGGCTATGTCGAAGATACTGATAACCCAGATTATGTAGTTGTTGGATTGGACTGGAAAGTGGACTATGAAAAATTGTCAATTGCTACTTTAGCTATTCAAAAGGGAGCTCATTTCGTAGGAACTAATCCGGATCTTAATATTCCAACAGAGCGCGGTCTCATGCCTGGAGCAGGATCGATTATTACTCTCATTGAAGTAGCAACTCGTGTGAAACCTGTTTATATCGGGAAGCCAAATGCAATTATCATGGAAAAGGCGGTTGAGCATCTAGGACTACCACACGAGGAAGTGATAATGGTTGGGGATAATTACCTGACGGACATTCGGGCTGGGATTAACAATGGTATCCCTACGCTTCTGGTGACAACTGGCTTTACGAAACCAGAAGAAGTGCCAGGCTTGCCAATCCAACCAGATTATGTACTTTCTAGCCTAGCGGAGTGGGATTTTGATGCGCACTAAACTGACCTTTTGGCTGAGTATGCTCTGCTTTTTAGCAACAGCCATTTTGTTGACCATTTATCTGACTTGGCTGTTTTATCCTTTGGAAATTTCTTGGTTGCATTTAGAAAATCAAGTTTACCTCAAATCTGCAACCATTCAGCACAATTTCAATATTTTGATGAATTACCTAACCAATCCATTTCAGCAAAAGCTCTCCATGCCTAATTTTCGCTCATCAGCAGTAGGTTTGCACCATTTTCAAGTCGTGAAATATCTTTTTCATCTGGCGCAAGTTGTTTTTCTAGCAACCTTACCAGCGGTTTATTTGTTTGTAAAAAACATTATAAAAAAAAGATATCTATCTGTCTTTTCAAAGGCGATTTTAGCTATTATTTGGTTGCCTATTGTAATTGCTGGTGTGGCGCTGGGGATTGGCTTTGATGCGTTTTTCACTCTCTTTCATCAGATTTTATTTGCTGGGGATAATACTTGGTTATTTGACCCTGCTAAAGATCCTGTTATTTGGATATTACCAGAAGAATTTTTCCTTCACGCCTTTCTTTTGTTTTTTGTTCTTTATGAAGGTTTTGCTGTGGGGCTATACCTGTGGAGTCGAAAAAGCTATTTGAAGAAGGAGGGAAACTGATGCTAGTCAATCAGCAAGTACGAAAAGATATTGGTTTGTTCTCTGCTTTATGTCTACTGTATGTGGTCGTAATGGCAATGATTGGTCTGATTTATCAAACGATTGTAACCTTGTTTCAAGCGATTCGTTATCCCGGAAATCTTGAGAGAATCCAAAAAGCAACGGAAAGTTTTATGTCACGCGATGGTAGTTATTATCTAATTGCTGTCTGTGCAGGAGTTTTTATCTTTTGGTTGTATCGGGATGGTAAATTATTTAAGTCTGATTTACGAACGCAGAAAAGAGTCATGACTCCAAAAACGTTTGGAATAGTTTTATCTTTTTTACTTCTGGGTCAATTAGGGTTCGTCTTATTTAATCAGATTTTTGAAACAATCTTTAATTTATTTGGTTTTACTATGCTTAAAGCTGTCGAATCAGCTTCGGCAGGTTCAGATAGTGTTTCTATGTTTTTGTATGCAAGCTTTTTCGGTCCTGTTTCAGAAGAGTTGATTTTTCGCGGGGCGGGCTTACGAACGTTTGAAAAATATGGAAAAGTCTTTGCGATTCTGATGTCTTCCCTCATATTTGGTTTATTTCATGGAAATATCCCGCAGTTCTTTTTTGCAGCTTTTGTTGGAATTGTCTTCTCTTATGTGACCTTGGAGTATTCAATTCTCTGGGCAATGGTTTTCCACGTTTTTAATAACTTGGTCATCGGAGATGGTTTAACTTATTTGTATTCATTTTTGTCGGACGATATAGGTGGTCTCTTACACTTATTTATCCTGCTAGTCGGTGCAAGTGTTGCAGTAATTTTCCTGTTTAAAAACAAAGTAGACATAAAAATGTATGTACAAGAAAATCGTTCATTTTCAGGAACCTATAGGCAAGCTTTTCGTTCTGTTTGGTTCTGGATTTTTGTAATCTTCATGTTTTTAACATCTTTGACCTTAATAAGTCATTTGTGAAAGAAGATTTTTGAAAGGACTTTCAACTTTCTTTCATTTATGATAAAATAAAGGTAACAAAAGAGGAGCGTATCAATCATGGAACAAACATTTTTTATTATAAAACCAGACGGCGTAAAACGTGGCTTGGTTGGAGAAGTACTGAAGCGCGTAGAACAACGTGGTTACAAAATCGAACGTTTGGAAATGAGAACCAATGTTTCAAATGAGTTAATTGATCAGCATTATGAAGCCCTATTAACGAAAGATTTTTATCCTTCAATCCGTGATTATATGACAAGCGGGCCTGTGATTATCGGTGTTTTATCGGGAAGCCAAGTGATTTCAGGTTGGCGTCACATGATGGGCGCTACTCGTCCGGAAGAAGCTCTACCAGGAACTATTCGCGGAGATTTTGCACAAGCAGCTGAAGCTGGTGAAACGATTCGAAATGTTGTTCATGGTTCAGATTCTGAAGAGTCTGCCAAACGGGAAATTGCGCTTTGGTTTGGTAATCATTAAAACATAGTAGTATAAATTCGAGAGAGTACAGATAGCCATTGCTTTTGTTCTCTCTTTTTTTACTATCCGAATTGTACTGGGTGTGTTATAATAAAAAGGAATTGGAAATGTTTTAATATACTGGAAATTGATTGTTTTATCAAGGAGGAGATATGTCAGACAAACAAATTCATTTGGTTATCGTGACGGGAATGAGTGGAGCGGGAAAGACTGTAGCCATCCAGTCTTTTGAAGATTTGGGCTATTTTACGATTGATAATATGCCCCCCACGCTGGTTCCTAAATTTTTGCAGTTAATCGAAACGACACAAGACAACGACAAGATTGCTATGGTTGTAGATATGCGTAGTCGTTCATTCTTTTCTGAGATTCAGAAAGTTCTAGATGAGATTGAAAGTAACGCTGGACTTGATTTTAAGATTTTGTTTTTAGATGCGGCAGATACGGAATTAGTTGCACGTTACAAGGAAACGCGGCGTAGCCACCCCTTAGCGGCAGATGGGCGTATTTTAGACGGTATCAAGCTAGAACGTGAGTTACTGGCACCATTGAAAAACATGAGTCAAAACGTGGTAGATACGACCGAATTAACACCGCGCGGATTGCGTAAAACCATTTCTGAGCATTTTTCAGATCAGAGAAAGCTTCAATCGTTTCGCATTGAAGTGGTGAGTTTTGGCTTTAAATATGGTCTTCCGCTAGATGCCGACCTTGTTTTTGATGTACGTTTTTTACCAAATCCATATTACCAACCAGAACTTCGCAATCAAACAGGGCTTGACAAACCCGTTTATGATTATGTGATGAATCATACGGAGTCAGAAGAATTTTATCAGCACTTAGTGGCTCTTATCAAACCGATTTTACCGGGCTACAAAAAAGAGGGGAAATCTGTTTTAACAATTGCAGTTGGTTGTACAGGCGGTCAACACAGAAGCGTAGCTTTTGCACAACGTCTAGCAGATGATTTGGCGAGCGAATGGACCGTTCATTCATCACATCGAGATAAAGACCGCAGAAAGGAAACGGTGAATCGTTCATGAGAAAACCTAAAATTGCTGTTATAGGTGGTGGTACAGGAATTTCTGTGATTTTAGACAGTTTGCGTAAGAAAGATGTAGATATTGCAGCCATAGTAACAGTCGCTGATGACGGAGGAAGTTCAGGTGAATTACGGAAAAACATTCAGCAATTAACACCACCAGGTGATTTACGAAATGTTTTGGTGGCTTTGTCGGATATGCCTCGTTTTTATGAAAAAGTCTTTCAATATCGCTTTGCAGAAGAAGACGGTGCTTTAGCTGGACATCCTCTTGGAAACTTGATTATTGCCGGAATTTCAGAAATGCAAGGTTCGACTTACAATGCCATGCAACTGTTGACCAAGTTTTTCCACACAACTGGCAAGATTTATCCGTCTTGTGATACACCTTTGACGCTTCATGCTGTATTTACTGATGGAAGTGAGGTGGCTGGAGAAAGTCATTTGGCAGAGCACCAAGGTATGATTGAACGAGTTTATGTCACCAACACCTATAATGACCAAAAACCAACTGCTAGCCGCAAAGTGGTGCAGACAATTTTAGAAAGTGATATGGTAGTTTTGGGACCGGGATCATTGTTTACCTCTATCTTACCCAATATGGTGATAGAAGAAATTGGGCAAGCGCTCTTGGAAACCCAAGCAGAGATTGCTTATGTTTGTAATATTATGACGCAGCGTGGTGAAACCGAGCATTTCACAGATAGTGACCACGTGGCTGTTTTGCATCGTCATCTTGGGAAAGCATTTATTGACACGGTTTTAGTAAACATTGAGCAAGTTCCTCAAGAATATATGAATTCTAATAAATTTGATGAGTATTTGGTGCAGGTTGAGCATGATTTTAAAGGTTTGAAAGAGCAAGTACCTCGTGTCATTTCGTCTAATTTTCTTCGCTTGGAAAATGGCGGAGCTTTTCATGATGGTGAATCAGTCGTCGATGAACTTATGCAGATTATACAGGTGCGCAAATGAGTTTTACCATTAAAGTGAAAGAAGAACTGCTTGGTCTAGGCAAAAAAGATAAAACGGAATTATCGGCTATCATTAAGATGTCAGGCAGCTTAGGAATTTCTAGTCAAGGCTTAACATTATCTGTTACGACAGAAAATGCAAAAATCGCTCGTCACATTTATGAATTGTTGGCAGCTTTTTATCAAGTCAAATCGGATATTCGTCATCATCAAAAAGCGAATCTTCGGAAAAATCGTGTTTATACTGTTTTTTTAGACGAAGGTGTGGAACAAATTTTAGCCGATTTACACTTGGCAGACTCCTTTTTTGGGATTGAAGCAGGTATTGACCAAGCTATTTTATCAGATGATGAAGCGAGCCGATCGTATTTACGAGGAGCATTTTTATCCACGGGCAGTATGCGTGATCCAGATTCTGGGAAATATCAACTGGAAATCTTATCGGTCTATTCTGACCATGCGGAAGATTTAGCAGCTTTAATGCGAAAGTTTTTATTGGATGCCAAGACAATTGAGCGCAAAAAAGGCTCAGTAACCTATCTGCAGCGAGCTGAGGACATTATGGACTTTTTGATTGTGATTGGGGCTATGAAAGCAATGACTGAGTTTGAGTCGGTCAAGCTCTTGCGAGAGGCTAGAAATGATTTGAATCGGACGAATAATGCGGAAACGGCGAATATTGCTCGAACGGTGACAGCTAGCATGAAAACCATTCATAACATTAGCAAAATCATTGACACAGTTGGTTTAGAGAGCTTGCCGGTTGATTTGCAAGAGGTGGCTTATCTGCGTGTCAATCATCCGGATTATTCTATCCAGCAGTTGGCAGAAAGTCTTAGTAAGCCTTTGACGAAAAGTGGTGTCAATCATCGCTTGAGGAAAATCAATAAAATCGCAAATGAGTTGTAGAAAATGCAAGGAAATGGGGATTATATATTATAGGCGGAATCAATTTGAAAATTTCCATTAAAACTTTACGGTTTTCTCTTGAAGATTTTCAAAAAGTGTGATATAGTAATAAAAATTAAATAATCCTTTAAATTTGTCCCGTGAGGCAGACAAGGAGTCAAAGTATAAGATGGTATAGTACAGTGAGGCTGTTAGCAGTTTCTCTATGCTTACCTAGATTTTCTGAAGTCTCCTTGTGAAGGAGACTTTTTCTTTTAACTTTTTATACAGGAGGATTTCCATGAAAATAAAAGAAGTTGTTGATGGTTTGACAATGAAACGTGCCATTACACGGATCACTTATGAGATCATTGAGCGCAACAAAGAGCTAGACAAGATTGTCTTGATTGGTATAAAAACACGGGGTGTTTACATTGCACAGCGGATTCAAGAACGATTAGCGCAACTTGAAAAGATTGATGTACCTATCGGTGAGTTGGATACCAAACCATTCCGCGATGATTTTAAAGTGGAAGAAGACACAACACATGTTCCTGTTGATATTACAGACCGCGAAGTCATCTTGGTAGATGATGTCCTCTATACAGGACGCACCATTCGTGCTGCTATTGATAATCTAGTTAGCTTGGGACGTCCATCACGCGTGAGCTTGGCTGTTTTAGTGGACCGTGGGCATCGTGAGTTGCCGATTCGAGCAGATTATGTTGGAAAAAATATTCCGACAAGCCGAACAGAAGAGATTATTGTAGAAATGGTAGAACAGGATGGTCAAGACCGTGTCTTGATTGCGGAGGAGTTATAAGAAAATGAGTCAAGATGTGAAATATGATGTACACGATATGCCAAAACCTGGTTTGCTTGTAGGATTGTCTTTTCAGCATTTGTTTGCCATGTTTGGAGCAACGGTTCTTGTTCCAATTCTGGTTGGAATTGACCCAGCAGTTGCCTTGTTTTCAAGCGGTCTAGGAACCTTGGCACACTTAACAGTTACCAAGTACAAAGTGCCAGCTTATATGGGGTCTAGTTTCGCTTATATTGCAGCTATGCAAATGTTGATGAAAACAGACGGTATCGCAGCAGTCGCTCAAGGTGCCATTACAGGTGGTTTGGTTTACTTCATTGTAGCTCTTATTGTGAAGTTCGCTGGGAATGCTTGGATTGATAAGATTTTGCCGCCAGTTGTGGTAGGACCAATCATTATGGTTATTGGACTAAGTTTGGCCAGCACAGCGGTAAACGATGTCATGTTAAAAGATGGTAAATACAATTTAACTTATTTCATTATTGGGATCGTCACTCTCTTTGCAGTCATTCTTTTCAATATTTATGGTAAAAAGATTGTGGGAATTATTCCAGTACTGTTAGGCTTGATTGTCGGATATGTCTTCGCGCTCATTCTTGGAGCGGTAACAGGAGAAGAAATTATTTCCTTTGCAAAAGTTTCTCAAGCTTCATGGTTCCATGTCCCGCCTATGCATCTTCCTTTCTTAGATTATAATGTAAAATTTTATCCAAGTGCGATTTTAACAATGGCTCCAATTGCCTTTGTAACTATGACGGAGCACTTTGGTCATGTTATGGTATTGAATAGCCTGACTGGAAAAGATTTCTTTAAAGACCCAGGATTGGATAAAACTCTTGCCGGAGATGGTCTTGCACAAGTTATCGCTGGGATTTTCGGTGCACCACCAGTAACGAGTTACGGTGAAAATATCGGTGTGATGGCTCTCAATAAAATCTATAGCGTCTATGTTATTGCAGGTGCAGCAGTACTTGCGATTGTGATGAGTTTTGTCGGAAAAGTATCGGCACTCTTACAGTCCATTCCAACTCCAGTTCTAGGCGGTATTTCTATTGCGCTCTTTGGAGTCATCGCTTCTAGTGGTTTGAAAATTTTAATTGAAAAACAAACAGACTTTGATAATAAGAAAAATCTGTTAATTGCCAGTGTAATTTTAGTTGCAGGGATTGGCGGCTTAACCTTGCAACTTTCAGGTCTGCAAATTTCAGGGGTTGCCTTGTCAACGGTTCTTGGAATTGTGCTCTATCTTATCTTGCCAGAACCTAAAAATTAGTTTGAATTCTTAACTTTATTGAAAGAAACGCCGTATCTAATAAAAGGAGAAATACACCATGTCATCTAATCAAATCGCTCTTAAAAATGTTGTCTCTATGGAAACTCTTACCAATGAGGAAGTCTTAAGTTTAATCAAACGTGGCATTGAATTTAAAAATGGAGCGAAAGCTCATTATGATGAACAGCATATTATCGCTAATCTTTTCTTTGAACCCTCTACGCGAACACATAAAGCCTTTGAAGTAGCGGAATTAAAGCTAGGTTGTGACCTGTTGGATTTTGATTCAAAGACCAGCTCTATCAACAAAGGAGAGACCTTATATGATACTATTTTAACCATGTCAGCGCTCGGAGTGGATGTCTGTGTCATTCGTCATCCAGAAGTGGACTATTACAAGGAATTAGTTGAAAGTCCAACGATTACAACTTCAATTGTGAATGGTGGTGATGGCTCTGGACAACATCCGAGTCAAAGTTTGCTAGATTTGATGACCATTTATCAAGAGTTTGGGCATTTTGATGGCTTGAAGATTGCGATTGCAGGCGACTTAGATCATTCGCGTGTGGCGAAGTCAAATATGCAAATCTTGAAGCGTCTGGGTGCAGAACTTTATTTTGCAGGTCCAGAAGTATGGAGAAGTGAAGAATTTGCAGATTATGGGCAATTTGTCACACTTGATGAAGTCGTTGACCAAGTAGACGTCTTAATGCTTCTGCGCGTGCAGCACGAGCGCCACGATGATGATTCACTCTTTTCAAAAGAAAATTACCATAAAATGCATGGTCTAACACAGGAACGATATGATAAGCTGAAAGATACAGCCATCATCATGCATCCGGCTCCAGTAAATCGTGATGTGGAAATTGCAGACCACTTAGTGGAAGCTCCAAAATCTCGTATTGTAGAACAAATGACAAATGGTGTATTTGTTCGGATGGCAATTATCGAGTCTGTCCTAAATGGACGAAAAAAATAATAAGCATTAATACGTTGTTGCAATAACAAACGGAGGGGAAAATGGAAAAACGCTTGTTAATTCTGGAAGATGGTACAGTATTTGAAGGAGAGGCATTCGGGGCTGATATGGAGGTGACCGGAGAAATCGTCTTTAATACAGGTATGACTGGCTACCAAGAATCCATTACGGATCAGTCTTACAATGGGCAAATCTTGACTTTCACTTATCCGTTAATCGGAAATTATGGAATCAACCGCGACGACTATGAATCGATCACTCCTACTTGCAAGGGAGTGATCGTTTATGAGTGGGCACGAAGGGCGAGCAATTGGCGTAATCAGATGACTTTGGACGAGTTTTTAAAAGTCAAGAAAATTCCAGGAATTGCTGGTATTGATACACGGGCATTGACGAAAATCATTCGGCAGCATGGAACGATGAAAGCAACAATAGCCAATGTAGGCGACCAAATGGTGCATCTGCAAGATCAGTTGAAGGCGACCGTTTTGCCGACCGATAATATCAAACAAGTTTCAACAAAGACACCGTATCCAGCACCGGGTTCAGGTCCTAGTATTGTGTTAGTTGATTTTGGATTGAAACATTCGATTCTTCGTGAATTAGCGGCACGCAATTGTAATGTGACAGTTGTTCCCTATGATACAAGTGCAGCAGATATTCTTCACCTTCACCCTGACGGTGTCATGTTATCCAACGGTCCAGGTAATCCAGATGATGTACCGCAAGTGCTAGACATGATTCGAGGGATTCAAGGTAAAATTCCTCTTTTTGGTATCTGCATGGGACATCAACTTTTTAGTAAGGCAAATGGAGCTCAGACTTATAAAATGAAATTCGGTCACCGTGGTTTTAATCATGCTGTCAGAGAGATTGCGACAGGGCGAATTGATTTTACCAGCCAAAATCATGGTTATGCTGTTAGTCGGGAAAATTTTCCAAGCGAGTTGCTGATTACACATGAGGAAATCAATGACAAGTCTATTGAAGGTGTGCGACATCGGTTTTTCCCTGCTTTTTCAGTGCAGTTTCATCCTGATGCTGCACCAGGACCACATGATGCCAGTTATCTCTTTGATGAGTTTATGGAAATGATTGATGCTTTTAAACAACAGCATAGTTCATTGTAATCAATGGATTAGGAATAGGAGAAAAACATGCCAAAACGTACAGATATTCAGAAAATTATGGTGATTGGCTCTGGTCCCATTATCATTGGACAGGCTGCTGAGTTTGATTATGCAGGAACGCAGGCTTGCTTGTCTTTGAAAGAAGAAGGCTACACAGTCATTTTAGTTAATTCCAATCCTGCAACGATTATGACAGACAAGGAAATTGCTGACAAGGTTTATATTGAACCAATCACGCTGGAATTTGTCACTAGAATCTTACGGAAAGAGCGACCAGATGCACTTCTGCCGACATTGGGTGGGCAAACAGGACTCAATATGGCAATGGAATTATCCAAAGAAGGTATCTTGGATGAGCTAGGTGTCGAACTTTTAGGAACTAAGCTGTCGGCTATTGATCAAGCTGAGGATCGTGATTTGTTTAAGCAGCTCATGGAAGAGCTGGAACAGCCTATTCCAGAATCTGAAATTGTAAATACAGTCGAAGAAGCGGTAGACTTTGCAGCGAAAATAGGCTATCCAGTCATTGTTCGTCCGGCATTTACGCTTGGCGGCACAGGTGGCGGTATGTGTGTAGATGAGAAAGAACTTCGTGAAATTGCTGAAAATGGTCTCAAACTGTCACCTGTAACGCAATGTCTGATTGAGCGTTCTATTGCTGGCTTTAAGGAAATCGAATATGAAGTTATGAGAGACAGTGCAGATAATGCTCTAGTTGTCTGTAACATGGAAAATTTTGATCCAGTTGGTGTTCATACAGGGGATTCTATCGTTTTTGCGCCAACGCAGACACTTTCAGATATCGAAAATCAAATGCTGCGTGATGCTAGTTTAAAAATTATTCGTGCCCTTAAGATTGAAGGTGGTTGTAATGTACAGCTGGCTCTGGATCCACATAGCTTTAAATACTATGTCATTGAGGTTAATCCACGTGTCTCACGTTCATCAGCTCTAGCTTCTAAAGCAACTGGCTACCCTATCGCTAAATTAGCTGCCAAAATCGCTGTTGGCTTGACACTAGATGAAGTTATCAATCCGGTCACAGGCACAACTTATGCCATGTTTGAACCAGCTCTGGACTATGTGGTAGCTAAAATTCCACGTTTTCCTTTTGATAAGTTTGAACATGGAGAACGTCATCTGGGAACGCAGATGAAAGCTACCGGTGAGGTCATGGCTATTGGGCGTAATATCGAAGAAAGCTTGCTCAAAGCCTGTCGTTCTCTGGAAATCGGTGTTGACCATAATGAAATGCCAGAACTAAATCAAGTGGCAGATGATGATTTACTAGAAAAAGTCGTCAAAGCTCAGGATGATCGTCTTTTCTATGTATCTGAAGCCATCCGTCGTGGCTATGATATCGTAGAAATTGCAAAACTAACCAAGATTGATTTGTTCTTTCTGGATAAATTGCTTCACATTCATGAATTAGAGCAGGAGTTAATGACTCATGTTGGAGATGCAAATCTGCTTAGACAGGCTAAGCAAAACGGCTTTGCAGATACTAAGTTAGCTCGGCTTTGGAAAATGACAGCAGAAGAAATACGTCAATTTCGTAAAGAAGAGCGGATTCTTCCAGTTTATAAAACGGTTGATACTTGTGCAGCCGAGTTTGAATCAAGCACACCATATTTTTATTCTACTTATGCTTTGGAAAATGAATCAATCAAGTCAGAAAAAGAGTCTGTTCTAGTGTTGGGCTCTGGACCTATTCGAATTGGTCAAGGAGTAGAATTTGACTATGCGACCGTGCACTCGGTCAAGGCTATTCAAGCAACTGGCTATGAAGCTATTATTATGAATAGTAATCCGGAAACCGTCTCAACAGACTTCTCCATTTCTGATAAACTTTACTTTGAACCGCTAACTTTTGAAGATGTCATGAATGTCATTGAACTGGAAAAACCTAAAGGGGTTATCGTTCAGTTTGGGGGACAAACCGCTATCAATCTAGCTGAGCCATTGTCAAAAGCTGGTGTGAAAATTTTAGGTACTCAGGTAGCTGACCTTGACCGTGCCGAAGATCGTGATTTGTTTGAACAGGTTCTTAAGGATTTGAATATTCCGCAGCCACCAGGTCAGACAGCGACGAATGAAGAAGAAGCGGTAGCAGCTGCTCGTAAGATTGGTTTTCCTGTTTTGGTTCGTCCGTCCTACGTTCTGGGCGGTCGGGCTATGGAAATTGTCGAGAATGAAGTAGATCTTCGTTCTTATATGCGAACTGCTGTCAAGGCTAGCCCTGATCATCCGGTGTTGGTGGACTCTTACATTGTCGGTAAGGAATGTGAGGTAGATGCTATTTCAGACGGTCGTCAGGTCTTGATTCCAGGGATTATGGAGCATATTGAACGGGCCGGAGTTCACTCAGGTGATTCTATGGCTGTTTATCCTCCGCAAACCTTATCTACTAAAGTGCAGCAGACTATCGCCGATTATACTAAGAAATTGGCTATCGGACTTCACTGTATCGGTATGATGAATATTCAGTTTGTCATCAAAGATGAGAAGGTTTATGTCATTGAGGTCAATCCTCGTGCTAGCCGGACGGTGCCATTCTTGTCTAAAGTGACGGATATCCCTATGGCACAGGTGGCAACTCGGTTGATTCTCGGTCAAACTTTAGTGGAGCTAGGGTATGAAGATGGTCTTTATCCAGAAGGTCAAAATGTACATGTTAAAGCACCAGTCTTTTCCTTCACTAAGTTGGCCAAGGTAGATAGCCTTCTTGGTCCTGAAATGAAATCGACGGGTGAGGTTATGGGAACAGATGCAACTCTTGAAAAAGCTTTATACAAGGCTTTTGAAGCCTCTTATCTACATCTTCCAAACTTTGGCAATGTTGTCTTTACGATTGCGGATGAAAATAAGGAAGAAGCCCTCATATTAGCAAAACGTTTTGCAGCGATTGGATATAGTATTTTAGCAACACAAGGCACAGCGGAATTCTTTAAAGAAAATGATGTTTTGACACAATTGGTTGAAAAAATTGGTACAGCCGATAATAATGATATTCCTGCCTTTGTTCGCAAAGGCAAGGTTCAGGCGATTATCAATACAGTCGGAACGAAGCGAACGGCTGATAAGCACGGTCAGGCTATCCGTCAATCAGCCATTGAGCATGGAGTGCCGCTATTTACAGCACTTGATACAGCTGATGCCATGCTAAAGGTCTTAGAAAGTCGTAGCTTTATGACAGAAGCAATTTAGAGCAGTATTCTTTTTGTCATGATATTAAGTTCTATGCAAACCTTTTCAATTCGTAAAAAATTTGATATAATGAGAATGAAAAAAGTTATTAGAGGAGAGTAGCATGTCTAAAAAAATTATTGGAATTGACCTAGGTGGTACATCTGTGAAGTTTGCGATTCTGACCCAAGAAGGAGAAGTCCAAGAAAAATGGTCTATTAAGACAAATATTTTAGATGAAGGCAGTCATATTGTTGATGATATGATTGAATCGATCAACCATCGCTTGAAATTATTAAACCTTTCAGCTGAAGATTTCATCGGAATTGGTATGGGTTCTCCTGGTGTCGTGGATCGTGAAAAAGGAACTGTTATCGGAGCTTACAACTTAAACTGGAAAACCCTTCAACCCGTAAAAGAAAAAATTGAAAAAGCGACTGGCATTCCTTTCTTTATTGATAATGATGCGAATGTAGCTGCGCTTGGCGAACGTTGGAAAGGTGCTGGTGAAAACCAACCAGACGTTGTTTTTATGACACTTGGAACAGGTGTCGGTGGTGGTATTGTTGCGGAAGGGAAATTACTGCATGGGGTAGCTGGAGCAGCCGGAGAGTTGGGGCATATCACAGTTGATTTTGATCAGCCGATTCTCTGTACTTGTGGTAAAAAAGGTTGCCTAGAAACCGTAGCTTCTGCAACGGGAATTGTCAATTTAACGCGCCGCTACGCTGATGAATATGCTGGTGATGCAGAGCTGAAAAAATTGATTGACAATGGCGAAGATGTCAATGCAAAAATTGTCTTTGATTTGGCTAAAGCTGGTGATGAATTAGCTCTCATTGTTTATCGCAATTTTGCACGTTATCTTGGTATTGCTTGTGCCAACATTGGATCTATCTTAAATCCGTCAACGATTGTCATCGGTGGTGGCGTCTCTGCAGCAGGTGAATTTTTACTAGACGGTGTTCGTAAGGTCTATGAAGAAAATTCTTTCCCTCAAGTACGTACCTCCACAAAACTTGCACTTGCAACGCTTGGAAATGATGCGGGAGTCATCGGAGCAGCTTCATTGGTTCTTCAATAACCTTCCTAAAATAGAAAAATAATTTGAGTAAGGCATTTACAATTATTACAAAATTTGTTATGATATTAGTTAGTGCGTAATGGAAGCACTAGAAAACGACTAATCCGCTGTGGTCATGAACTGTAAGATTAGTAAGATAGGAGAAGAAAAATGAATCCATTAATCCAAAGTTTGACTGAAGGCCAACTTCGTACTGATATTCCTGTATTCCGTCCTGGTGATACTGTTCGTGTTCACGCGAAAGTTGTCGAAGGAAATCGCGAACGTATCCAAATCTTCGAAGGTGTGGTTATCGCTCGTAAAGGTGCTGGTATTTCAGAAAACTATACTGTTCGTAAAATTTCTAATGGTGTAGGTGTTGAACGTATCTTCCCACTTCACACACCACGTGTTGAAAAGATTGAAGTTGTTCGTTACGGTAAAGTACGTCGTGCGAAATTGTATTACCTTCGTGCATTGCAAGGTAAAGCAGCGCGTATCAAAGAAATCCGCCGTTAATGTAGAATTAACTCTGTCACTTGGCAGAGTTTTTCTCTAGTCCCCTTAGTTCAATGGATATAACAACTCCCTCCTAAGGAGTAGTTGCTGGTTCGATTCCGGCAGGGGACATTCATTGTATATGGAAAAACCGAAAGAATAGTAGCATTACTTGAAGATAAAATGGAAATTAGGTCGCTCTTTTGAGAAAAGAGACTTTTTCTAGGACAATTTTATGAGATAATCTTTTAAACTAAATTGGAATATTCTGATTTAGTTTTTTCTTTTTATATTTTGTATATCATTTTACTATTTTCTGTCTTTATTTTTAGTTTCTTTTAAGAAAAAATTCAGTCACTTTTAAGAAAAAGTAGATATGATAGTTCCATTCAAAAGAAAGGACGTGATGAGATGAAAAAACTCAAAGTTAAATTTGTTTGTCTGATAAATCTTGGCATCAAAGGAGTTATTGTGGCAATACTCTTTGGAATGCAATCTCTGAACGCTTAAAAATAGAAAGAAGGAATTTGACAAAAATGAAACAAGAGAACACAAGTAAGAAAGAGAAAATGATCATGGTTGAAAAAAGTACCAAATGGTGGATGACCGTTGTAGCGAGCGGATCACTCGCTGTTGGTCTTCTCGGTGGGCTAGGCATTGGTTCTTTGGCAACGAATGCTCTCAATCAGCAGGCAAAAGTACAGACAAGTACAACAACTCAGGCACAGAATAACCAGCAACAGGGGAACCAAAATCAAGGTGGTCCGGGAATGCCTCCAGGCGGACAACAAAACGGAAATAATCAAGGCGGTCCAAATGGAATGCCACCCCAACAAAATGGCAACCAAAGTGACAATAGTAACAGCCAAAATGGCTCAGGAAACAGTAATAACTCAAAGAAAAAAGCTCCATCAAATGCTGACGGTTCAACCAAATCAGATAAGAATAGTAGCACGACAGAAAATAATGACTCAAATACAACAAATTCTTAATATTTCAGAGAAAGTCATGATATAATAGAATCAGAACGTTAGTAAGTTGATTTTCAAAAAGGTGAAGTGAGAAGAAGTCTTTACTTGTACTTGGTTCACGATTAAAGGAGTGGGCAGAACTAAACATTCAAAATGTTTAGTTCGTGATCTTATCCCCTCAAGCCTCAAAGTGCTGTTTTGAGCAATCTGCTACTGTATCGTTAGTTTAGTGCATAACGAATTTTGAAACTGGAGACTTTTGTCCCAAACTCGTATTTAGAAGGAAAAGCATATGATTAAGATTCTATTAGTGGAAGACGATCTCGGTCTATCTAATTCAGTATTTGACTTTTTGGATGATTTTGCAGATGTTATGCAAGTTTTTGATGGTGAGGAAGGATTGTATGAGGCTGAGAGTGGCGTGTACGACCTTATCTTGCTTGACTTGATGCTGCCAGAAAAAGACGGCTTCCAAGTGTTGAAAGAATTGCGTGAAAAAGGTGTCACAACTCCTGTGCTAATCATGACAGCCAAAGAAAGTTTGAATGATAAAGGACATGGTTTTGAACTGGGTGCTGATGATTATTTGACCAAACCATTTTATTTGGAAGAATTAAAAATGCGGATTCAAGCTCTGTTGAAGCGTTCTGGCAAGTTTAATGAAAACACCCTTTCTTATGGCGATGTCACTGTTAATTTATCAACTAACACAACACTTGTAGATGGAAACGAAGTAGAATTGCTCGGAAAAGAATTTGACTTGCTGGTGTATTTCTTGCAAAATCAAAATGTCATTTTGCCTAAGACACAGATTTTCGATCGCTTGTGGGGATTTGATAGTGATACAACGATTTCAGTCGTAGAAGTCTATGTTTCAAAAATCCGGAAAAAATTGAAAGGGACGACCTTTGCGAACAATCTTCAAACGCTTCGCAGCGTCGGATATATTTTAAAAGATGCTGAATAAACTAAAAAAAACATGGTATGCGGATGATTTTTCTTATTTCATTCGCAATTTTGGTATTTTTACTCTCATCTTCTCAGCCATGACTTTGATCATCATTCAGGTGATGCGCTCAAGCCTTTATACAACGGTCGATAATAACTTGAAAAGTCTCAGTCAGGATTCCGCTTCTGTCATCAATTTGGCGCTCGCTCGTAGAGTAGGGCTGGAACAGAAGTCAGACAACGAAGAGCCTAAAGCCGATACGGGTGACAAAGAGCTTACTGATAAACCAAATGTCAGTGCTAATACGGAAGTTATCTTATTTGATAAGAATTACAAGCCGATTATTACTAGCAATAATTTTCTGGGACTTAACAAACTTTCCTTTAATAGCAAGCAATTGGATCGCATTCGGCAAGTTCAAGTAAAAAGCAATTATGGGCGTGAAGAAACCTATCGGACGATTTTATTTAAGGTGAAATTGCCTAATTTGGAAACGAACGTTAAATACGCAGCGGTCTTTATCAATACCAGCCAATTGGAACAAACCAGTCAAAATCATGAGCAGCTGATTGTAGTTGTAATGATTAGTTTCTGGGGAATTTCTTTGATTGCAAGTGTCTATCTGGCTCGTGTCAGTGTTAAACCTTTGTTGGAGAGTATTCAAAAGCAAAAGAGCTTTGTTGAAAATGCTAGTCACGAGTTGCGGACGCCTCTAGCAGTTTTGCAAAATCGCTTGGAAACCTTGTTTAGAAAACCAGAAGCCACCATTATGGAATCAAGCGAAAGCATTGCTTCTAGTTTGGACGAAGTCCGGAACATGAAAATGTTGACGACAAATCTACTCAATCTAGCACGACGCGATGACGGGATTAAACCAGAAATTGGCGATGTCGAGCCAAATTTCTTTAATACGACCTTTACCAACTATGAGATGGTTGCCGCAGAAAATGGGAAAACTTTCCGATTTGACAATAGGATTCACCGCATGATTAAAACAGACAAGACCTTGCTGAAGCAATTGATGACAATTCTGTTTGATAATGCCTTGAAATATACAGATGAAGACGGTGTAATTGAGTTGACGATTTTAGCGAATGACCGAACCCTTTTTTTGAAAGTTGCAGATAATGGTCCGGGGATTAGTACGGCAGATAAGAAAAAGATTTTTGATCGTTTTTATCGTGTTGATAAAGCACGAACTCGGCAGACAGGCGGTTTTGGTCTAGGCTTGTCGCTTGCAAAGCAAATCACAGAAGCCCTTAAAGGGACTATTACGGTGAAAGATAATAAGCCGAAAGGAACCATTTTTGAGGTGAAGATTGCCATTAGAACGGACAATAGAAAGAAAAAATAAGTCAGGAATAACTTGTATCCATAGGGGGAAGGTTGTTTCGGAAGATGAGAAAAACACGAACAAAGTCAGGATTAGTAGTTGACTATCTTGATCTGTTCGTGTTTTTATCTTGTTTAAAAGCAGAGTTGAATGGTTGAGGCTGGGATGCCAACGTTGCTTTCGTCAGCCGGGTTGACTGACTGCCTGAGTTTTAGTTTATGCTGTCAGCTGGGCGGACGAGTTGCCTGAGTTTTAGTTTATGCTGTCAGCTGGGCGGACGGACTGCCTAAGTTTTAGTTTATACCGTCAGCTGGGCGGGGCAGACAAGACTCCCAACTTTCGGTTTGCTTTGTCGCCCTAATCGACAGAGAGAACGAATTTTGGTTTCAATCTTGCTGTGTTCTTTATTTTATTGCACAGACCAGACACTAACTGCCTTTTCTGCAACTGGGAAATCTGCCCAGCCGTCTTTTTTGATTGTCACGATTGAAGAGCTGTTTCCTAAGTAATCTTTGAACTCCTTACCAGCCCAATTTTCACCAACATACATGCGTTTTGAATTTGCTTGGTCGTTACTTATGATGACAGCAATTGGTTGTCCGTTGTCTTTTCCTGAACGAGTCCAAGCGATACAATGCTCGTCATCAAAATAATCAGTCTGTTCACCATAGGCTAAGTTGAGCCGAATGTCTAACAGTTTATCTAGGACTTCTTGGAAACTTTGTTGAGCGAACTCGCCCTTGATACCATAGTAATCTCCGTAGAACACACAAGGAAGCCCAGCTTCACGAAGCAAGATAAGCGCATAAGCAGCAGGTTTAAACCATTCTTCAACAGTTGATTCTAGTGCTTGTCCACGTTGTGTGTCGTGATTATCGACAAAAGTAACAGCCGATTTAGGGTGGTTTTTGACAAGCGTTTGTTCAAAAATATTTCGCAAATCATAGTCCGCCCCAGCACGGCTAGCATCAAATAAGTTGTGGTGCAGTTTGACATCTACGAGATCAAAACGATAGTCAATACTTCCTAAATAATCGTTATTTGCAGTTTCATCACCATTCCAAAACTCTCCGAAGACATAGAAATCTTCTCCATACTTTGCCATAATGTCGCGGATAAAATTTCCCATAAAGAAAGAGTCAATATGCTTAATAGCGTCCAATCTAAAGCCATGAATGCCGGTTGTTTCGATAAACCAATCTGCCCAATCATAAAGGTTTTGAATGACTTCTGGGTGCTTAAAATCAAGGTCAGCGTACATAAGATAGTCGAAATTTCCATTTTCATTGTCCACCAAGTCATCATCAGCCCAACCTTTGTTGTCCCCTTGAATGAGGTAAATCCCTGATTTGTTTCGCTTAGCGTCATAATCCGTCCCTGTAAAGTGGTACCAATGCCATTCAAAATCATTGTATTTTTTATGGCGACCAGGGAAAGTGAACTTGGTCCAGCCTTTTATTTCAAAAGGTTCAGAGAGGGCGACTGTACGATCATTTGGGTCAACTTCAATAACAGTAAATCGCTCTTTGTAATCCGCTGCCGCCTTGTGATTTAAAACGATATCTGCAATAGGCTCGATTCCATTTTCTTTGAGTGCTGAGATAGCCTTCAAATAGTCTTTCTTAAAGCCATACTTTGTCCGAACGGTTCCTTTTTGGTCAAATTCGCCCAGGTCAAATAAGTCATAAATGCCGTAGCCGACATCATTAGAACTAGTTGCTTTGAAAGCAGGTGGCATCCAAACCTTGCGAATGCCTTTAGAAGCTAGATGTGGAGCGTCTGTTGCCAAACGATTCCAATGTTGTCCGTCATTTGGTAGATACCATTCAAAATATTGCATTAATGTTTGATTTTCCATACGAGATACCTCTTTCTTGTCTTGATGGCTACTATTTTATCAAAATAATCTTTACAGCGCAAACGTTTGCGTAAATTTTATAGAATCAGAGGATGAAAAATAGATTGAAACGATGATTGTTGAGGTATATAATAAGGCTAGCAAGCTATTTTTATAAAAAGTTGAAGGAGCCATTGATGAAAAATAGGATTCAAGATATTTTTGACAAGAGCATGGCGATTGAGAGTTTCACGCATACGAGTTCAGAAAGAAATATTGAAAATTTTCTCAATCAATATATTGGCAGTTTGCCGTATTTTCAAGAGCATTCAGATTACTTTGGCACCTATCAGATTCCGGATGATATTTATCGGCGTAATGTTAATTGGGCTTTGGTAAAACGTCATCGTGCAGATACAGTGATTTTGTTTCACCACCATGATACAGTTGATATCGAAGACTTTGGCAATTTAAAAGAAATTGCTTTTGACAATGCTGCTTTGAAAAAGGCTTTAGCGAGTGCTTCACTAGGTCAAGATGTACTAGAAGATATCGGTTCTAACGAATGGCAGTTTGGTCGTGGGTCATGTGATATGAAAGCTGCATTGGCTTTGCAATTGGGAGTAGTAGCAGAATATGCGAGCAAAGCAGAAGGGAAAGTGAATCTTCTTTATTTATCAGTTGGAGATGAGGAATCTTATTCTCAGGGAATGCGTGCTGCTGTAGGTTTGCTTGCTAATCTGAAAAATAAATTTCATCTGAATTATATCTTGGCGATTGATTCAGAACCATTTGAAAGTCCTTCAGCTCAAGAAAAAGTGTTGCATGTTGGAACAGTTGGGAAAATGATGCCTGTCGTGGTGACGCAGGGTATTCTTTCCCACATGAAAGAACCTCTCAAGGGTATCAATGCTGTTTCACTCCTCGCAAAAGTAGTGGAAAAAATTGATCTCAATCCCCTTTTGTCGGATTCGATTTATGGAGAGCAGGCTCCTCTGCCTTCGTGGTCTTATATGCGTGATTTGAAGGAAAATTATGATGTGTCAACTGTTCTCAGAGCAGCAGGTTATTTTAGTGTTCTTTATTTAGATAAAAGTCCGAAAGAGCTGATGGCGACGATTCAACATCTTTGTCAAGAAGCTGTTGATAAATTTTATGAGCGTTATCAGGCTTTGCAGGTGATTTATAAAGAGGATAAAAAAGTCACAAAACCTCGTGTATTGACTTATGAAGAGTTAATCCAGTTATGTCAAAAGAAGGATGGATTTGACGAATTCATGCACAAGGTAAACCAATTTGCTTATAAAGCATTTCAAGCGGGTTCAAGCTATCAAGAAATAACCATTGCAACTGTTCAAAAGGTGTTAGATTTCTATGATAAAAAGGAAGCATTTGTTGTGCTGGCTATCGCACCACCTTATTATCCTTCCATGAATTGTCGGCATCTGAAAAATAGCGTGGTTGATATTGAAAAACTCATTGCATTTTATAGGGATTACTTGGTTGAACAAGGAGCTAGTAGTTTAAAAGTCGAAGAATTCTTTATGGGAATCTGTGACATTAGTTACTGTGCTTTAGAAAAATCTGTTAAAGAGTATCAGAAAATTATCGAGAGTATGGCTGTTCCTGAATGTTTATATTCGATTGATTTTGAGAAAATTCAGGACATTAATGTTCCCGGAATCAATCTGGGTCCTTGGGGAAAAGATTTACACCAGTTAACAGAACGCGTCTATGAAAAGGATATGTTGGAGACGATTCCTCAATTTCTGTTATATTTGCTAGAACATATTGACTGTATTAAAAAATAAAAAAACAAGAGCTATCTTCTTAACTGAATTGAACATAGCTCTTGTTTTTTATGAAAATTGCTCTAAAAAGTTATCTAGTTCTTTTTGGTTATGAAGAACTATAAATTTGTAGGGATACATTTTTTGAAGTTTCTCATATCGTTTCCGAATGTTAGCAGTTCGTCCATCATGTAAGACCCAGCGGATAAATTCCCAATCAAACTTTTCAGGACAACCTTGTGCCATACTGTCTCTGACCTTACCTCTGTTCTTGGAATAACGCTTTGCAGCCCGTAAAAGACAATTCCAAGGCGAGAAATTTAAAAAAATAATTTGGTCTGCTTGCTCCATTCTCTCTTCATAGCAGCAGGGGCTGTAGTTTCCGTCTATTACCCAGCTTTTTCTGGCTTCTAAAAAATCCTTAACTTGCTCTTGCATCCAGTTGCGGTCACTCATTTCCCAATTGGGTAGAAATTGTAGCATGTCTAAATGAAGCAGTGAGGTGTCATAATGTTTTGCTAAATATTTAGCAAGTGTAGACTTTCCAGAGCCGGAGTAGCCGATAATTGCGATTTTCATATAGAGCCTTTCTTACCGATGCAACAAAAAAAGCTCCTTTGAGCTCTTTTTACGTTATGCAGATTATTTTGCAAGTTTGCTAGCAAGGCGTGCTTTATCGCGGCTCGCTTTGTTTTTGTGGATCAAACCTTTAGTTTCTGCTTTATCGATAGCTGAGCTTGCAGCGCGGAAAAGTTCTTCAGAAGGGTTTGCTTCAAATGCTTTAATTGCAGAACGCATAGCTGATTTTTGAGCTGAGTTTTTTTCGTTTTGTTTAACGTTTAATTCAGCGCGTTTGATAGCTGATTTAATATTTGCCAATGTTTTCACCTCCAATGATATACTAACTATCTAATTATATATGAAAAGTTGAGATTTGACAAGCTTTTTTATTTTTTTAAGTAAATTTCATCAATCTCATGATTTTCTGTTTTATGAAGAATAATTTCAGCTCGGTTGCGTGTGGGTTCGATATAATCCTGTAAATTGACAAGATTAATAGATTTCCAGACATTTTGAGCAAATTCCATAACTTTGTTTTCTGGCTGAGAAATGAAAGGATGATAATAGTTATTTGGATCTTCTTTTGCTAAAGTGAGCAATTTTTTAAAGCGGTCCAGATACCAAGTTTCGATATTTTCAACTTCCGCATCCACGTAAATCGAAAAATCAAAGAAATCCGTCATATAAAGGCGTTCATTTTGTGGATTTTGGAAAACGTTGATACCTTCAACAATGACAAAATCTGCAGCTGTAACAGACTGTTTTTTATCAGGAACAATATCATAAATTTCATGTGAATAAACGGGAATCTGATAGTCTTGTCCATTTTTGATATTGTCAAGAAAATCAAGCAGCAGCTCCATGTTATAACTTTCTGGAAAGCCTTTACGCTTAAGAAGATTTTGCTCCTCCAAATGAGCATTAGGATAAAGAAATCCATCTGTTGTTACCAATTCAACAGTTGCATTTGAAAATGTCCGAGATAAAAGTATTTGCAACAGCCGACTAGTAGTAGATTTTCCAACAGCGACACTTCCAGAAACGCCAATGATGAACGGTTGCCGCTTGCTTGCTTTCTGTAAAAAAATCCCTTTTGAGAATGCCAAATCCTCTTTTGAACGCTTGTAAATCTGAATAAGATTGGTTAAGGGGAGATAAACATCTGTCACATCTTGAAGGCTAATCTTATCATTGAAACTTTTGATAGAATTTAGCTCTTTTTGAGTCAAAGGTGGGGTTGTTTTGCGATGTAAGTTTTGCCAAGTTTTTCGACTAATTTTTTCAAAATGAATAAATTCGTTGGTCATTATGTACTCCTATTAGTTGACAAATAGTATAACATAATTTTAAACAAATTGTAAACGGTTTACAAATAAAAGGTCTTTATGTTAAAATAGTTTTATGGCTAAAATGTATTTCGCAGAAAATCCAGATGCAGAGCATGATATTCACGAATTGAAGGCTCAGCTTTTGGGTCAAAAGATGACTTTCTTGACTGATGCAGGAGTCTTTAGTAAGAAAATGATTGATTATGGCAGTCAAGCTCTTTTAAAGTGTCTTGATTTTCATAAGCAAGAAAGCGTATTAGATGTTGGTTGTGGCTATGGAACATTGGGACTGACTTTGGTCAAAGCTAAAGAAGTCGAAGCGACGCTTGTTGATATAAATCAGCGCGCTCTTGATTTGGCGCGTCAAAATGCTGAGCGCAATCAAGCCCTAGCTACGATTTTTCAATCTAATCTTTATCGAAATGTAGAAGGGAGATTTCATCATATTATCAGTAATCCACCGATTCGAGCAGGGAAACAGGTCGTTCATGAGGTGATTACAGGAAGTTATACGCACTTACTAGACGGTGGGGATTTAACCATTGTTATTCAAAAAAAACAAGGTGCCCCAAGTGCCAAAGCCAAGATGGAAGAAGTTTTTGGAAACTGCGAAATCCTAAAAAAAGATAAGGGATATTATATCCTTAGAAGTAGGAAGGAAATATGAGAGCAGTTGATGTTATTCAGAAAAAGCGAGACGGCTTAGAATTAACCAGCGATGAAATCAAGTGGTTAATTGAAGGTTATGTTACTGGAACTGTGCCAGATTATCAAATGTCAGCTTTTGCAATGGCAGTGTATTTTAAAGGCATGACCACTCGTGAAATATCTGATTTGACCATGACCATGGTAGGGACAGGTCAGCAAATTGATCTGTCAGCTATATCTGGCGTTAAGGTTGATAAGCATTCAACCGGAGGCGTAGGAGACAAGGTAACGCTTGTACTGGTGCCTTTGGTAGCTAGTTTTGGAATCCCTGTTGCTAAAATGAGCGGTCGTGGACTCGGTCACACAGGGGGAACGCTTGATAAATTAGAATCCATTAAAGGATTTCAAGTTGAGCGCAGCCAAGAAGAATTTATTAAGCAAGTACAGGATATTGGACTATCCGTCATTGGTCAGTCTGATCAGTTGGTGAAGGCAGACAAGTTGTTGTACGCTTTGCGTGATGTGACGGCGACCGTTGATACCATTCCTTTAATCGCAAGTTCTGTTATGAGTAAGAAAATCGCAGCTGGTGCAGATAGTATTTTACTAGATGTGACAGTTGGTGAAGGCGCATTTATGAAGAATTTGGATGATGCGCGTGCTCTAGCTCGCACTATGGTTGATTTAGGAAAGGCAGTTGGGCGTAGAACAACTGCTGTTATCACTGATATGAGCCAACCTTTAGGAACCAGTATTGGTAATCGTTTGGAAATTCTGGAAGCTTTGGATATTTTGCAAGGAAAAGGTCGGGAAGATGTGACTGAATTTATTTGTGAATTAGGTCAAATCATGCTCAGCTTAGCAAATGTCGAAAAAACTGTAGACGAGGTTCGAGAACATCTATTGAATGGTTCAGCTCTTCAAAAATTTGAAGCTATGGTTGCAGCGCAAGGTGGCGATTTAGAAGATTTGTACAGTCCTTCTTCAGCAAAATACGTTGTAGAAGTAACTGCAGACGAAGCTGGTTATATTTCTGAATTACCAGCTATGGAATTTGGCCTATTTGCTATGCGACTGGGTGCTGGCCGAGCTGTGAAAACCGACGCCTTAGACTTTGAAACAGGAATTGTTTTTGAAAAGAAAGTCGGAGAATCAGTCGAAATTGGTGAAATTGTCGCAAAAGTTTATGCAAATGAAAAAATTTCACAAGAACTAGTTACAGAATTCAAAAAAAATGTTAAAATAAGTAATGAGCCGAAAAAAGTTCAAGAGATTATTGAAGTAATCGCTTAACTTACAGGAGAACCGAAAATGAAGTTAAATAAATACATTGATCATACGCTTTTGAAACCAGATGCTCAACAAGAGCAAATTGAAAAATTGATTGAAGAAGCAAGAGAATATGATTTTGCAAGTGTCTGTGTCAACCCAACTTGGGTCAGCTTTGCAGCAGAAGGATTACGAGATACAGATGTTAAGGTTTGTACTGTTATTGGTTTCCCTTTGGGTGCAAATACACCTGCTGTAAAAGCTTTTGAGGTAAAAGATGCCATTAAGAACGGAGCAGACGAAGTAGACATGGTTATCAATATTGGTGCTTTGAAATCTCAAAATCTGGTGTTGGTAGAAGAAGATATTGCTGCTGTTGTGGAAGCAAGCGGTGACACACTTGTAAAAGTAATTATCGAAACTTGTTTGTTAACTGATGAAGAAAAAGTTGTAGCGTGTCAGTTAGCCCAAAAAGCTGGTGCAGACTTTGTAAAAACTTCAACTGGATTTTCAACAGGTGGAGCTACTGTTCATGATGTAGCATTGATGAGAAAGACAGTGGGTCCAGATATGGGTGTAAAAGCTTCAGGTGGGGCTCGTTCGTATGAAGATGCAGTTGCATTTATTGAAGCAGGCGCAACGCGTATCGGAGCTTCTTCTGGTGTAGCCATTATGAAAGGAGAAAAAGCTAGTGGCGACTACTGAGTTGATTGATCTAGCGATTGAGACAAGTAAAAAGGCCTACGTTCCTTATTCTCATTTTCCAATTGGTGCCGTACTAGTAGCAAAAAATGGTCAGATTTTTACAGGTGTGAACATTGAAAATGCTAGTTTTGGTTTGACAAATTGCGGGGAACGCACAGCTATTTTTAAAGCGATTTCTGAAGGTGTTACAGATTTTGAGGAGTTAATCGTCTACGGTGAAACCGAACAGCCTGTTTCTCCATGCGGAGCTTGTCGACAAGTAATGGCGGAATTTTTTTCTAAGGATTTAAAGGTAACGCTTGTTGCCAAAGATAAATCGACGGTCGTGATGACGGTCAGGGAATTACTTCCATATTCTTTTACTAACTTAGACTAGTTAGTAAAAAAGGTCATTTGACCATAGTTAATCTTGCAACGTTGTTGCACATCTTATTTAGGAGGTTCAGAGATGAACAAGAAACAATGGCTAGGCCTTGGTCTAGTAGCTGTCGCAGCAATTGGACTTGCTGCATGTGGTAACCGTGCATCTAAATCAGATAATAAAGATGCAAAGACGGATTTGAAAGCTGCAATTGTTACAGATACAGGTGGTGTAGATGATAAATCATTTAACCAATCTGCTTGGGAAGGTTTGCAAGCTTGGGGTAAAGAAAATGGATTGACAAAAGACCATGGCTTTACTTACTTCCAATCTACAAACGAATCTGAATACGCTACAAACCTTGAGCAAGCTGCTTCTAGCAATTACAAATTAGTATTTGGTATTGGATTTGCTCTTCGTAATGCAGTAGAATCTGCTGCAAAGGATCACTCTGATATTAACTATGTTATTATTGATGATGAAATTAAAGGTCAAAAGAATGTAGCTTCTGCACTCTTTGCAGATAACGAAGCTGCTTACCTTGCTGGTGTGGCTGCAGCCAAAACAACTAAAACAAAAATGATTGGTTTTGTTGGTGGTATCAAAGGTGCTGTATTAACTCGTTTTGAAAAAGGTTTTGAAGCTGGTGTGAAATCAGTAGATCCTTCTATTAAGATTGATGTGAAATACGCTGAAAGCTTTGGAGATGCTTCTAAAGGGAAGACGATTGCAGCAGCTCAATATGCAGCTGGTGCAGATGTTGTTTATCAAGTAGCCGGTGGTACTGGTGCTGGTGTATTCAACGAAGCAAAATCTATCAACGAAACTAGAAATGAATCTGACAAAGTTTGGGTTATCGGTGTTGACCGCGACCAAAACGATGAAGGTAAATACAAATCTAAAGACGGCAAAGAATCTAACTTTGTTTTGGCATCTAGCTTGAAAAAAGTTGGTGGTACTGTAAAAGATATTGCTAACAAAACAGCAAAAAATAAATTCCCAGGAGGAAAAACTACAACTTACGGTCTAAAAGACGGTGGAGTAGATTTGACAACTAAGAACTTATCAGATGATGCTAAAAAAGCTGTTGAAGATGCAAAAGCAAAAATCCTTGACGGAAGTATTAAAGTTCCTACAGAATAAATAATAACCTGACACTCAAGAAGCGACCTTCGTGGGCCGCTTTTTTGAGATTGAGACAGCTTTTGTCTCAGTAAAGCTGGCTAATCTTTTAGTGAGTTTTACTGAAATAAAATAATTTCTGAAAGGAATCAATCATATGGCACATGAGAATGTCATTGAAATGCATGAAATAACCAAGATTTTTGGTGAATTTGTCGCAAATGATAAAATCAACTTAAATCTAAGACGCGGTGAAATTCATGCACTTTTAGGAGAAAACGGAGCGGGCAAGTCCACTCTGATGAATATGTTGGCTGGCTTGCTTGAGCCAACAAGTGGTGAGATTACTGTGAATGGAAAATCAGTGACAATTGATTCTCCATCGAAATCAGCATCTTTAGGAATTGGAATGGTTCACCAGCATTTCATGCTGGTAGAGGCTTTTACGGTTGCTGAAAATATCATTTTGGGGAGTGAAACGACCAAAAATGGTGTTTTAGATATTCGAAAGGCAATCAAAGACATCAAGGAACTATCCGAAAAATATGGTTTAGCTGTGGATCCGACTGCAAAAGTTGAAGATATTTCAGTCGGTGCGCAACAACGTGTTGAAATCTTGAAAACATTGTATCGTGGCGCAGATATCTTGATTTTTGACGAACCAACAGCAGTATTAACTCCTTCAGAAATTGAAGAACTAGAACATATCATGAAAAATCTAGTTAAGGAAGGAAAATCCATCATTTTGATTACGCACAAATTGGATGAAATCCGTGCTGTTTCTGATCGTGTCACTGTCATCCGTCGCGGTAAGAGTATTCAAACCGTTGAGATTGGTGGCGCAACGAATAAAGATCTTGCTGAAATGATGGTGGGACGTTCGGTATCCTTTACAACGGAAAAAGAAGCTTCAAATCCAAAAGAAGTTGTTCTATCTATTAAAGATTTGGTTGTGAATGAGAATCGTGGTGTGCCTGCTGTTAAAAATTTATCTTTGGATGTACGAGCTGGTGAAATTGTCGGAATTGCTGGGATTGATGGCAATGGACAAAGCGAGCTAGTTCAAGCAATCACAGGTCTTCGAAAGGTGAAATCAGGTAGCATTACCATTAAGGGTAAAGAAGTCGTTGGCTTATCTCCGCGGAAAATTACTGAAATGCAAGTTAGTCATGTGCCAGAAGACCGTCATCGTGATGGCTTGGTTTTAGATATGATGTTATCTGAGAATATGGCTCTGCAAACTTATTACAAGGAGCCATTAAGCAAAAATGGAATTTTGAATTACAATAATATCACTTCTTATGCACGAAAGTTAATGGATGAATTTGATGTTCGGGCTGCAAGTGAAAGTGTTCCAGCATCTGCTCTTTCAGGAGGAAATCAACAAAAAGCCATTATTGCTCGTGAAATAGACCGCAATCCTGACCTTTTAATCGTTAGTCAGCCAACTCGTGGATTAGACGTCGGAGCGATTGAATACATTCATAAACGTTTGATTGAAGAACGTGATAAGGGTAAAGCAGTACTTGTTGTCAGCTTTGAATTAGATGAAATCCTGAATGTTTCAGACCGTATCGCTGTTATCCATGATGGTAAGATTCAAGGTATTGTTACCCCAGCAGAAACAAATAAACAAGAGTTGGGTATCTTGATGGCTGGTGGTGAAATTAAGAAGGGAGATTCAAATGACTAAGAAAACACAGCAAATTGCGGTGCCTTTGATTTCCGTTGTTCTTGGAATTTTACTCGGTGCCATTATCATGTGGATTTTTGGCTATGATGCTATCTGGGGTTATGAAGAGCTGTTCAAAGCTGCTTTTGGTACTATCCGTAGTATTGGTGAAATTTTCCGTGCAATGGGTCCACTTATTTTAATTGCTCTTGGGTTTGCAGTAGCAAGTCGGGCTGGATTCTTTAATGTCGGCTTACCAGGGCAAGCTTTAGCTGGTTGGATTTTGAGTGGCTGGTTTGCACTTTCATTTCCTAATCTTCCTCGTCCAATTATGATTCTTGCTACGGTTGTCATTGCAGCAATAGCTGGTGGGATTATCGGCGCTATTCCAGGTATTCTTCGTGCTTATTTGGGAACGAGTGAAGTTATCGTTACGATTATGATGAACTACATCGTTCTTTATGTTGGAAACGCAATGATTCATAGTTTCCCAAAAAGTGTTATGCAAAGTATTGACTCAAGTGTTAAGGTTGGAGCTAATGCAACCTATCAAACAGAATGGCTACGAGCATTGACCAATAATTCACGGATGAATATCGGAATCTTCTTTTCGGTCATTGCAGTTGTCCTTATCTGGTTTATGCTGAAAAAAACAACGCTTGGATTTGAAATCCGTTCTGTCGGGCTAAATCCAAATGCGAGTGAATATGCAGGGATGTCTGCTAAAAGAACAATTATCCTTTCAATGATTATCTCAGGTGCTCTTGCCGGTGTCGGAGGTGTTGTTGAAGGACTTGGAACTTTCCAAAATGTCTATGTACAAGGAAGTTCCCTAGCTGTCGGTTTTAATGGTATGGCCGTTAGCTTGCTGGCAAATAATTCACCAATTGGTATTCTCTTTGCAGCATTCTTATTTGCCGTGCTTCAAGTCGGAGCTCCAGGTATGAACACCGCAACGATTCCAGCGGAATTGGTCAATATTGTAACAGCATCAATTATTTTCTTTGTAAGTATTCATTACATCATTGAACATTTTATCAAACCAAGAAAACAAGCAAAAGTAAAGGGAGGAAAATAAGATGAATTTTGTAACAATGTTAAGTCTGTTAGTTTCCTCTATGCTGATTTATGCGGCACCTTTAATCTTTACTAGTATCGGTGGTGCCTTCTCAGAGCATGCTGGGATTGTTAATGTCGGACTTGAAGGTATTATGGTTATGGGAGCTTTCTCAGGAGTTGTCTTTAACCTTACTTTTGTGAATATCTTTGGAAATTTAACTCCTTGGTTAGCACTTTTAGTCGGTGGTATTGTGGGACTAATTTTCTCACTCATTCATGCTGTAGCGACTATCAATTTCCGTGCGGATCACGTTGTCAGTGGTACAGTGCTCAATTTAATGGCGCCTGCGTTAGCGATTTTCTTGGTAAAAGCTTTCTATAATAAAGGGCAAACAGATAATATTCAAGTATCATTTGGTAAATTTAATTTTCCACTATTATCAGATATTCCAGTCATTGGAGATATCTTCTTTAAACATACCAGCTTAATGGGATATATTGCAGTTGCGTTTGCTTTCCTAGCATGGTTCATTATGTTTAAGACGAAATTTGGGCTTCGTTTGCGCTCCGTAGGGGAACACCCACAAGCGGCAGACACCCTCGGTATCAATGTTTATCTTATGCGTTATTACGGTGTGATGATTTCAGGTTTTCTTGGCGGTGTTGGTGGAGCGATTTATGCACAATCTATTTCCGTAAATTTCGCTGCTACAACCATTATCGGACCAGGATTCATCTCACTGGCTGCTATGATTTTTGGTAAATGGAATCCAATTGGCGCTATGCTTTCAAGTCTATTCTTTGGACTATCTCAAAGTTTGGCCGTTATCGGAAGTCAATTACCATTCCTATCACATGTACCAGCTGTGTACCTACAAATTGCACCTTATGTATTGACTATTGTTGTGTTGGCAGCATTCTTCGGAAAAGCTGTTGCACCAAAAGCAGACGGTGTCAATTATATTAAATCAAAATAAACTATTGCAAAAAGCCAAGTTACTTTTCAAAGTAGCCTGGCTTTTTTGATAAAAAAACAATCATTCTGCTAAGAAGAGCGACTCAGAGAATGATTGTTTTTAAAATGTTTTACATAAAATAGACAATAGCAAGATATTGAAGTGCAGAAGCAGCTAGGATAAAGAGGTGCCAAATCATGTGGAAATATGGTTTTTTCTTAGCATAAAATCCTGCACCAACAGTATAACAGAGTCCTCCAGCTAACATCAATCCCCAGAAAATAGGTCCCGTTTGACCAATGATTTGCGGAATGATCAGAATCACTAACCAGCCCATAATAAGATAAAGTGCCAAGCTAAATTTTTCATTAACTTTTTTAGCAAATATTTTATACAAAATACCAAAAATGGTCGTTCCCCATTGAATTGTGATAATAAGATAACCCAACCAATTGTTCATAAGAGATAGTACGACTGGCGTATAACTTCCCGCAATAGCAATGTAAATCATTGAATGATCGATGATCCGTAGAATATACTTATGCGTAGAACCATAGCTCATTGAATGGTAAATCGTTGAAGAAAGAAACATCAGAAATAAACTGATGACAAAAATTGAAACTCCGACAGCGGCAAGCATACCATGTTCTTCATAGCTGTAAATGGCTGAGATAGGAAGCAGTACTAACATAACCACAGCCCCAACAGCGTGAGTGACAGCATTGGCAATTTCTTCCCCGAAGCTGAGTTTTTTGCTGAGTTTAAGCGTTTGATTCATTTGTTTTACCTCCTTCTAAGGCTAGAGCTAATTTTTTTGTTTGATGAAATAATTTTACCGTTTGGCAAGCTGCTTCAATAGCAGGTGCGACTGTGTCAGCTTTTTCTTCTTGCATGCAATTAACGAATTCATTATAAAGAGTGGCCGAATCTTTTCTGTCTACCAGCAGTTGAATCGTCTTGATAATATCTGGTATTGGAAAGACAGGTTTTAACGTCGTCAGTACAATCAGACGAGCAATCTGTACACGATTGTATTTTTTCTTAATTGGCTTTGGAATGTGGGCGTGTTTCACATAATTATTGACCATAGCAGCCGTTAAAGGCTTATCTGTACTATGAAATGCTTGTTCGTTGACACCATTCACATAGAGGAGAACCTGGTCAAGATAAAGATCTAACTCTGGTAGTTCTTCCCAAGTTGGGAATTTTGTGATTTCCAAAATATCCACCTCTTTCTTATCTAGTCTTAATAACTAGATTATATGATAACAAATGTCTAATGTCAAGAGAAAAATCATTTGTTCTGCAAAATAACTTTTGATACAATAAGATTATGAAAATTTTAATTCCAACTGCAAAGGAAATGAATCTTAGCCTTAAACCTCATGGCAAGTGTTTTCTTTCAGAGCAAACAAAAACAATTGTAGCTAGTCTGTCACAGTATTCTATTGAAGAATTAGCAGATTTCTATCATATTAGTCTGGAACGTGCAGAAGAGGAGTATGTTCATTTTCAACAATTAAAAAATGGGCAAGCCTTGACTTACCCAGCACTACATTTATTTGATGGTCTTATGTATCGAAACATCAAAAGAAGTGATTTAACGGAGAAAAAGTCGAGGTATGTAGACAAGCATTTGTTCATTACTTCTAGTCTATATGGTGTTATGCCAGCTATGGTGTTGATTTCACCTCATCGATTGGATTTTTCAGTGAAATGTACTATTTCTGGCAAAAGCCTAAAAAATTATTGGCGCAACGATTATGATGCAGCTATTTCAGACGAGGAAATGATTTTGTCTCTGTTATCAAGTGAGTTTGAGACGGTGTTTTCCAAATCTATGCGCGATAAGATGCTTCGGTTTAAATTTTTAGAAGATAGAGAAGGAAGTTTGAAAGTTCACTCAACTATTTCTAAAAAAGCTCGTGGTCAATTTTTAACAGCTTTAATTGAAAGCCAAGTAAGAAGCAAAAAAGAAATCAAACAATTGCAATTTGCAGGCTTTGCTTTCCGAGAGGATTTGTCTACGATAAATACCTATGTCTTTGTTAAGGAGTAAAATAAAAATGGAATGATGTAAAAGTGTCATTCCATTTTTTGCTTATTTTAGTCAATAGCTGCTAATAATGCTTCAGCTTGAGCTACGAGTTCAGCTTGTTTTTCGTCGGAAACTGTCAGTTGACCAGTTCCCCAGGCTTCTGGGTTTACAGCAACACCAGTAAATGGTTCAACAACTTTCATGCGAATAAATGGAAGAAGGCTGCGATAATGTTTGAAAACTTCATCTGGAGAAGTTCCATTGGCTACTGAGGAAACTGTTACAAGTTTTTCATTAAGAGCAGAAGGACCTGATGGGTTTGAAAGGTCAAGTGCACGTGATAGCCAATCTAAGAGATTTTTAACAACTCCTGGAATTGCCCAGTTATAGGTTGGTGAGAAGAGCCAGATAGCATCAGCAGCGAGAATTTCTTCACGAGCTTTGGCAACAGCCGTAGGAGCTGGGCTTTCAATATCTTGGTTGAAAAATGGAACATCTTTGAAATCAAGATAAGAAACTTCAGCTTTGTCAGCAAGAATGTTTTCGGCCTGAGTAGCTAATTGATGGTTGAATGAGCCTTGGGGAAGAGACCCGACGATAAATAGTACTTTTTTAGACATATAAGTCACTCTCCTTTTCTTTTGTACCTGTTTATGTTACAACAAATATCACTAATTAGCAAGAAATTAGCTCAAACTTTTGAATTTTTTTAAAATCCGAATCAAATCTTCTTTATCTTGCTCTGTTAAAATGCTAAATACATGTTGAATATTTTGAATATGATTTGGAAGCACCACTTCAATTTTGCTACGTCCTTCTGGGGTCAATCCGACTAAAAAAGAACGTCGATCAGATGGGTCACAGGTACGAAAAATCCAACCGTCCCGTATCATATTTTTGATGACAACGGTCATATTTCCAGATGTCGCAAGCATTTTATCAATTAAGTCTTGAATGCGTAAGTTCCCTTTACTATAAAGGGTTTCTAAAACTGAAAATTGAGTTGGAGTCAGCTTGTGTTGTTTTGCCGCCTGATTTTCAAAAGGTCGAATCGTGTGAATAGCTTTATTTAAAATAATCATGGTTTTTAAATCTAAATGATTTTCTTGAAAAAGTTTTGCTAGTTTGTCCATAACTGTATTTTATCAATAAGTAGTAATAAAATCAAATTTTAGAAAAAGATAGAAAAAAATCCTTATTTATAGTATAATGGACGAGTGAAAAATAGAAGAAAAAATGATAGAAATTTCATTATTTGGCAATATATTATCGGAAGTGTGATAGTTTTGGCCGTTCTCACTTTTTCCTTTCTTTACATTTTGAATCTATCTATGGAACCTTACCAATCAGCTAAGGTAACGGCTAGTAGAATTGCTCGTCAATATGCGGATTTGGATAAAGTGGATCGCTTTGCTATTTATAACGGTGAAAAAAGTTATTACAGTCTTTTGGGGAAAAATCGTAAAAAGACGCAGCTTGCTGTTTTGATAGAAGCAGATAGTGATAAAATCTATACTTATGAATTGTCCAAAGGGATTAGTCAAGAAAAAGCAAAACAAATCGCTAAAGAGAGTGGTGCCAAACAAATTGATAAAGTGACATTTGGCTATGTAAAAGAGCAACCAATCTGGGAAGTCAAGTCTGGAACAACTTATTATAATGTTGGATTTGAAACAGGAACATTGCTCAGCAAGGAGGGACTATGAGATTATCAAATCGTGTTTTAAATATGGAAGAAAGTGTAACTTTAGCAGCAGCAGCGCGCGCAAAAGCTTTAAAAGCACAAGGTCGTGATATCCTTTCGCTGACTTTGGGAGAGCCAGATTTTCCAACTCCGAAGAATATTCAAGATGCTGCTATCTCTGCAATAAAAAACGGTAGAGCTAGTTTTTATACGGTTACCAGTGGTCTGCCTGAATTAAAGGAAGCAATTGTAGCATATTTTGCAAAATACTATGGTTATACGATTAAACCAAATCAAGTGACCGTTGCAACGGGTGCAAAGTTCTCCCTTTATACCTTTTTTATGAGTGTCATCAATCCAGGTGATGAAGCGATTATTCCGGCACCGTGCTGGGTTAGTTATGGCGACCAGATTAAGATGGCAGAAGGGGTACCAGTTTTTGTTCAAACGACAGAAGCAAATCATTTCAAAGTGACCGTTGGGCAATTAGAGGCTGCTCGGACAGAGAAAACGAAAGTTTTGGTGCTCAATTCTCCCTCCAATCCAACGGGAATGATTTATACTGATGAGGAGTTATTAGCGATAGGTAATTGGGCGGTAGAGCACGATATTCTCATTTTGGCAGATGATATTTATGACCGCTTGGTTTACAATGGAAATGAATTTACACCGATTTCAAGCTTATCTGAAGCTATTCGCAAGCAGACAATTGTTATCAATGGTGTATCTAAGTCGTATTCGATGACTGGTTGGAGGCTTGGTTATGCTGTTGGAGAACCTAAAATCATTGCAGCGATGAGTAAAGTGGCTGGACAAACGACTTCTAATCCAACCGCTGCTTCCCAATATGCAGCGATTGAAGCTCTAAAGGGGTCTCAAGACACTGTTGAAACCATGCGTCAGGCTTTTGAAGAACGTCTCAATACCATTTATCCTTTGCTTGCAGAAGTTCCTGGCTTTGAAGTGGTGAAACCACAAGGAGCGTTTTACCTCTTTCCAAATGTTAAAAAAGCAATGGAGCTGAAAGGCTATTCAGATGTGACAGAGTTTACAACAGCTATTCTAGAAGAAGTAGGTGTCGCTCTTGTAACGGGTGCTGGCTTTGGTGCGCCAGAGAATGTTCGCCTGAGCTATGCGACGGATATGGATACCTTGAAAGAGGCCGTTCATCGTATCAAGGCGTTTATGGAGGGTTAAAAAGTGATCGATCATTTTACCCTTAAGGTAAAGAATTTAGAAGTTTCTAAAGCTTTCTATCAAGCAGCTTTGGCTGCTGGAGGAAAGGATAATGGTGCACCTGGCGAACGTAAAAATACTATGCGACCTTTGTGATAGACCCAGATGGGAACAACATTGAGGCTGTTTATCATAAAAAATAAAATAGAAAAGAGAAAAAACGTGTCAACAAAATATACTTCAATTATGGATGTTAAAAATCATGTCGGAGAAGAAGTGACGATTGGTGCTTGGGTTGCCAATAAATCAGGAAAAGGAAAAATTGCCTTCTTGCAATTGCGTGACGGTACAGCTTTTTTTCAAGCTGTGGCTTTCAAGCCAAATTTCCTTGAAAAATTTGGTGAAGAAGAGGGTTTGAATAAATTTAATATCATCAAACACTTGAACCAAGAAACAGCCGTTTTAGTAAAAGGAATCGTCAAAGAAGATGAGCGCTCAAAATTTGGATATGAATTAGACGTAACGGATATTGAAATCGTTGGAGAGTCTACTGATTATCCTATCACACCAAAAGAGCACGGAACAGACTTTTTGATGGATCATCGTCACTTATGGCTGCGTTCACGCAAGCAAATGGCAATTATGCAAATTCGCAACGCGATTATCTATGCTTCCTATGAATTCTTTGACCGCAATGGCTTTATCAAATTTGATAGTCCGATTTTATCAGGAAATGCAGCAGAAGATTCCACAGAGCTTTTTGAAACAGATTATTTTGGAACTCCTGCCTTTCTAAGTCAATCTGGGCAACTTTACTTAGAAGCAGGTGCTATGGCACTTGGTCGTGTATTTGACTTTGGCCCTGTTTTCCGTGCCGAAAAATCTAAAACACGTCGTCATTTGACAGAATTCTGGATGATGGATGCAGAATATCCATTTGTTACTCATGATGAGTCGCTTGATCTTCAGGAGGCTTATGTGAAGGCTTTGATTCAAGGAGTTTTGGATCGTGCACCACATGCGCTTGAAGTGTTGGAACGTGATACTGATCTTCTTAAAAAATACGTAGCAGAACCCTTCAAACGTATTTCTTACGATGAAGTAATTGACCTCTTACAAGAACACGAAAATGATGAAGAAGCTGAGTATGAGCATATCGAACGAGGTGATGATTTCGGCTCACCTCACGAAACTTGGATTTCAAACTATTTTGGTGTGCCAACTTTTGTTGTGAACTACCCTGCTAGCTTTAAGGCTTTCTACATGAAACCTGTTCCTGGTAACGAAGAACGTGTGCTTTGTGCAGATCTTTTGGCGCCAGAAGGCTATGGAGAAATCATTGGTGGTTCAGCTCGCGAAGAAAGCTATGAAAAATTATTAGCGAAGATTGAAGAAAATGGTCTGAACCCTGATGACTATGCTTTCTATCTAGATCTTCGTAAATATGGTTCAGTTCCTCATGCTGGATTTGGACTTGGTTTGGAACGTATGGTGACATTTGTTGCAGGAACGAAACACATCCGTGAAGCCATTCCATTCCCACGTATGCTCCACAGAATTGAACCTTAGGAAATGTGAGAGTGGGATAGAAATCAATCATTCGAAGAATTTGATTTTTCAGCAAGTTCTAGTTTCTAGTTGCTGACCTAAAACAGTCCACTGGACTGTTTTACTTCCACCTCTGCACAAGTTGGTTAGGATAGTCGTTATCACCGGTATAACAAGGGATAAGGATATCCAACCAACCACTGCGTTTTGCAAGCCAAACTATGAAATGCAAGAGGTTGGGAGATTGTGTCCCAACCTCTTTAAAATTGAAATATTATGAGAAATGAATAAGTTAGAGAACTGAACGGGAAGTTCGGTTTCTTCTTAGTAAAGGAAAAAGTATGTTTAGGAGAAGTTACAAAAGAAATATTCCTCTTATGGCAGGAGTGGAATTCTTAGGATTTTTAGGTATTACGAGTTTTTGGATTTTATTCCTCAGTCAAAATGGTATGTCTTTACTGCAAATTGGGCTGTTAGAGAGTATTTTTCATGCAACAGGCATCATTTTTGAAATTCCGTCAGGCATGTTGGCAGATCGATTTTCTTATAAGACCAATCTGTACGTAAGCCGCTTGACTAGCATTTTATCATCTATTTTAATGTTGACAGGGCAAGGGAATTTTTGGATATATGCAATGGCAATGATAATCAATGCTTTGTCTTATAACTTTGATTCAGGAACGAGCTCTGCACTGCTATATGACTCTGCTGTAGAAGCTGGTTTAAAAGACCGTTATTTGAAAATATCAAGTTTGATGTCAGGTGTTTCTGAGGCAGCAATCTCTTTAGGAACGGTACTAGCGGGGTTATTTGTACATGGATATTTGTATATTACCTATTATATCATGATTGCGGTTTCTATTATTGTTTTAATTCTGATTTGGTTGATAAAAGAACCGACAATGAAAAAGAAAAATGACGAAGTGTTGACGATGAAAAAAATTATCTTGATTGTGAGAGAAGAGATGAAAAATAATCCCAGTCTTTTTACATGGATGATGATTTTTCAATTTGTTGGAACAATAATGTGCATGTTTTACTTTTACTATCAAAAACAATTGCCAGACTTGGCAGGATGGCAGATTTCGACAGTTATGTTGATTGGTAGTGTCTTAAATATTTTGGCAGTTTCTCTTGCTAGTAAGATTGGGAAAACATGGCATTCTTTTCGGATTTTTCCAGTAGTTGTCAGTTTGACAGGAGCAGCTTATGTACTGTCATTTTTGGGGACACCATTCATGTATATTATTATTTATTTGGTAACGAATGCTCTGTATGCCATGTATCAACCGATTTTTTATAATGATTTGCAACAGTATTTACCAAACTCAGTCAGAGCGACCATGTTAAGCGTTACTTCAATGATGTTCAGTTTAAGCATGATTATCATTTTTCCGATTGTTGGTTGGCTGATTGACAGTTTTGGCTTCAATTCGACTTTTATTGGTTTGGGAACGGTACTGATAGTGTTAGTACTACCTTTAATTATCGTTTTACAAAGGATTCGTAAACAGTTGAAAACAATCGAAAATTAATTTTTTACCTTAGGCTATATTTATTGATAAGATATAAGTTTTATGAGCTAAATTTCATGGACAGATTGGTTTGTCACTTAATCAATCTCTATGGTAAGGAATTGTAAATGACGGTATTACTATTCATAGATCATAGAAAGAGATAATGGAACTAGAAACGATATTTTTTAAGTTTCTGGTATGATTTAATGGAACGATAGGAGGAAAAACATTATGCGCGATAATCATCTTCATACTTACTTTTCTTACGATTCAGATGCTGATTTCATAGATTATTTGGAACATTACGATGGTGAAATCGTGACGACTGAACATCTGGATTTATCTAATCCCTATCCGTATGATGCAGGTTCTCCTCACGATGATGTTCCTGATTATGAGTCTTATTCTAGAAAAATAGCTGCTCTTAATCGGAAATATGGAAATCGAATCAAAAAAGGAATTGAGATTGGCTATTACAAACCACGTAAGAAAGATATTTTAGCTTTTTTGGAGAATAAAGATTATGATTTGAAACTTTTGTCTGTTCACCATAATGGGAAGTTCGATTACTTAGAAGAACCTGCTTTGCAATCTGATAAAATGAAGGTGATTCCAATTTATTTTAAAGAAATGGAAGAAGCTATTGAAAGTATTCCAGCTGATGTTTTGGCTCATTTTGACTATGGTTTTCGCAAGTTTAATGTGACAGTTGAAGAACTAAAAAACTTTGAACCTCAACTTCGTGCCCTCTTTCAGAAAATGATAGAGCACAACTTGGCTTTTGAACTGAATTGCAAGTCAATGTATCTCTATGACCATGAAGATATTTATATTTATGCTCTGTCTTTGGTGAAAGAACTAGGTGGAACGAAATACTCTGTTGGGTCTGATGCCCATACGTTAGAACATTTTCGCTTGAATTTCGACCGAATCCAGCAAATCCTAACGGAATTTGGCATAGACGAAGGAATGTTGCTATAAAAAAGGGGTTAGAACAAAAAGTTCTTAACCTCCCATTATATTTGTTTTAGATTACAAGGTGTAGTAGTTGTCGGATATGGAAACATCATAACAAATATTCATATTCTCTGATAATTAAACCATTTTCAAACTCAAAAATATCACAGGATAGTTGACCAAAATCGTTTTTGAGAATAGTAACAATCCGATTTTCATTAGTTGAAAAAGTATGCAAGCAGGAAAATTGAACGTTGCTATGATGATAGGCTTGCTGAATCTTCAGAAGATAATCGTCTATTCCATGAATGGTTGAAACTTCTTGCCCGTGCAATTCCCAGATAACTTCAGGATGTAAAAAATTTTGGTAAGTTTCCCAGTCTCTTTGATTTTCTGCTTGAAAGAACAAGGTTAGTTTTTCTGAATTTGGCATCAATCGTCCCTTTAATGAAACAACTTTTCCCAAAAAGAAGGTTTCTTTTCTGCTTGTTGGGATAAATCTGATTGGAAAAGTTCAGAAAATTGGATAAGGATTTCTTTTTCGGTAATCTCTACTGGATGATCGCTATGAATGACCAAGCCAAATGGAGAATTCTTGTAGTTACTAGACACAATTGTTGCTTTGCAGCCAAGATCTTTTGCTATTTTTAAGTAAAAAATTTGATATTGACTAGTGACCTCAGGAGATATTTTCACAGTTACAGGCTGATAGTCCAAGATAATCTTTTGCAACATTTCTTTAAAGTGGTCGTGGATGGGAGCGCTGTTAGCTTCATCAATACTACATTCTGCAATGACCCGCTCTTCAAATGTTTCTAAAAATTTTCTTTGCTCATCAGGATTTAATTTTAATCCCCCTTGAGATTTTTCCATTATTGCTTTTTTTATATCTGTCATAAAGTTAGTATAACATACTTTTTTTGAAATTTATCCAAGAAACATTCGGAAATATAAAACGCTTACATAGAAAATTATCGTAAATTTCATAGAAAGGCACGATTTTTCCTTGAAAAAAACTGATTTTTAAGGTATGATAGGAATGTAAATAAAATAACTCAAAGGAGAGTAAAAAATGTCAATTATTACTGATGTTTACGCTCGCGAAGTTCTAGACTCACGCGGTAACCCAACACTTGAAGTAGAAGTTTATACTGAATCAGGTGCTTTCGGACGTGGTATGGTTCCATCTGGAGCTTCTACTGGTGAACACGAAGCAGTTGAACTTCGTGATGGTGACAAATCTCGTTACGGCGGTCTTGGTACACAAAAAGCTGTTGACAACGTAAACAATATCATTGCTGAAGCAGTTATTGGTTATGACGTTCGCGATCAACAAGCTATTGACCGTGCAATGATTGCACTTGACGGTACTCCAAATAAAGGTAAATTGGGTGCAAATGCAATTCTTGGTGTATCTATTGCTGTAGCACGTGCTGCTGCTGATTACCTTGAAATCCCACTTTACAGCTACCTTGGTGGATTCAATACTAAAGTTCTTCCAACTCCAATGATGAACATCGTCAACGGTGGTTCTCACTCAGATGCTCCAATCGCTTTCCAAGAATTTATGATTGTGCCTGCTGGTGCACCTACATTCAAAGAAGCTCTTCGTTGGGGTGCTGAAATTTTCCACGCTCTTAAGAAAATCCTTAAATCTCGTGGTCTTGAAACAGCTGTTGGTGACGAAGGTGGATTTGCTCCTCGTTTTGACGGAACTGAAGACGGTGTAGAAACTATCCTTGCTGCTATCGAAGCTGCTGGTTATGTTCCTGGCAAAGATGTATTCCTTGGATTTGACTGTGCATCATCAGAATTCTACGACAAAGAACGCAAAGTTTATGATTACACTAAATTCGAAGGTGAAGGAGCTGCAGTTCGTACAGCTGACGAACAAATCGAATACCTTGAACAATTAGTTGATAAATACCCAATCATCACTATCGAAGATGGTATGGATGAAAATGACTGGGAAGGTTGGAAGAAACTTACTGAACGCCTTGGTAAGAAAGTACAACTTGTTGGTGATGACTTCTTCGTAACAAACACTTCTTATCTTGAAAGAGGTATTAACGAAGGATGTGCTAACTCAATCCTTATTAAAGTTAACCAAATCGGTACTCTTACTGAAACATTTGATGCTATTGAAATGGCAAAAGAAGCTGGTTACACTGCCGTTGTATCACACCGTTCTGGTGAAACTGAAGATTCAACAATTGCTGACATCGCAGTTGCAACTAACGCTGGACAAATTAAGACTGGTTCATTGTCACGTACTGACCGTATTGCTAAATACAACCAATTACTTCGCATCGAAGATCAACTTGGTGAAGTAGCTGAATACCGTGGTTTGAAATCTTTCTATAACTTGTCAAAATAATTCAGTTATAATATGAATCGGCTAGTTCTGCTAGCCGATTTTTTCTTTAATAATATTGGTGACTTTTAGGAGGGCGATATGGACAAGATTGAAGAACTGGCTCAGATCATTCAAAGTAGCCAAAATATTGTATTCTTCGGTGGTGCAGGTGTTTCAACTGAATCTGGTATTCCGGATTTTCGCAGCTCAAATGGTATTTACAATATTGAGTTAAACCAGCATTTTACAGCAGAGCAATTAGTTTCACATACGATGTTTGAACGTTATCCAGAACAGTTTTTTGACTTTTACAAGAAATATCTTATTTATCCTAATGCTAAGCCAAATGTAGCCCATAAATATTTAGTTTATCTAGAAAAGCTAGGGAAATTAAAAGCAATTGTTACACAGAATATTGATAGTTTACACGAGATGGCAGGAAGCAAGAACGTATTAAAAATTCATGGTAGTGTGGACCGAAATTTTTGTACCAATTGTCATCGTTTTTATGACTTAGAGAATTTTTTGAAATTGCCAGGAACCATTTCTTATTGCGAGACTTGTGGTTGTGTAGTTAAGCCAGATGTGACTCTTTATGAGGAACCGTTAAATATGGAAGTTTTTTCTCAAGCTATTCAGACTATCAGTCATGCTGACCTACTCATCATTGGCGGAACATCGCTAGTTGTTTATCCAGCTGCTAATTTGGTTCATTATTTTCAAGGACGGCACTTAGTTGTTATCAATAAAAACAATGTACTACAAGATAGTCAAGCTGACTTAGTTATCAAGGGCAAGATTGGAGAAGTGCTGGGTAAGGTATGGAAAGTAAAAGGATAGTCATTATCAGATCAAATGATGGTTTCAATCATGTGCTTAGTTGTATTTTTTAGAGATAGTAGATTAAAAAATGTCCTCCATGACGGAAATTTTGGGAAATGTCCTTTATAATGGAAATTTTCCAAAATTTCCATTATAATAGACAAAAAGAGGTGAGAAGATGATGTACATTGCTCTTATTGGAGATGTTATTGAATCAAAAAAAATACAAGATCGAGCGCAGGCGCAACAGAAATTGTTGCAATTGATGAAAGAGTTGAATCAGCAATATCAGAAATATTTAGTTTCTCCCTTTACAGTCACAACTGGAGATGAATTTCAAGCCTTATTTTCACCAAATTCTTATATATTTCAAATCATAGATCAGCTTTCTGTTGCATTTGCTCCTTATGAAATTCGATTCGGTATTGGTGTTGGAGATATGATTACAGAGATAAATAAAGAACAAAGTATAGGTTCTGATGGTCCTGCATATTGGTTGGCGAGAGAAGCCATTAACCATATCCACGATAAGAATGATTATGGCATCAATCACATTTCAGTTTTTTTGGCAGATGAGAAAGCCACCCAGACAATCAATGCTATTTTAGCTGCGTGCTCTTTTATTCAGTCCAAGTGGACAGATATCCAATATGATGTCCTCAAACAATTACTAGCTGAAAATATATACGATGAAACATTTTCGCATAAAGAAATGGCAAAACTACTTGGTATCACTCCGAGTGCTTTCAACAAACGTATCAAGGCGAGTGGGTTAAAAATTTATCTCAGAAATAAACGAGTTGCGATGAACTTGATGTTAAACGCGATAGAGAAGGAGGCGAAACATGTCTAATTTGTGGGGATTTTCAGACTATTTTGTCCAACATCCAATCTTGTTGTTAGTCTTATTGGCGCATGTTTTAGCTGATTTCCAATGGCAAAGTCAAAAAATGGCAGATTTAAAATGTCGAAAGTTGCCTTATTTATTGTTGCATTTAGCCATTGTTTTTCTGCCGTTGCTGATTTTGAGTATCTTTTTCCCAAAAAATATTATTTATTTTGCTGCTGTTTGGATTAGTCATGTAGTTATTGATTTCCTGAAATACAGGCTCAACACGTTTATAGAAAGAAAGAGACTCACAAAACAAGCTTTCATCATTGACCAAGTCCTTCATTTGATTTGCATTTTTCTATTTTATGCTTTATTGGCCAGCAAAATCAATCCACAATGGCTGAAAAATGGAGCATCAGTTGCTCAAACCCTTCTTTTCTTGGCAATCGTTGGCAAGCCTGTTAATATTTTATTTAAGCTTTTCTTCAGTAGGTATCAGTCAAAGGGAGATAACCAAGACACTATAGCAGGTGCAGGGGCGATGATTGGGATTTTAGAGCGTTTTATTATGGCTTTGTCTCTTATATTTGGGCAGTTTGCTTCCGTTGGCTTAGTCTTTACTGCTAAGTCAATCGCACGATATAACAAAATTTCTGAAAGTCAGTCCTTTGCAGAATACTATCTCATTGGCTCACTTTTTAGCATGATTAGTGTGCTAGTTGTTTTTGGTTTGCTATATTTGTAATATAAAAACTGTAGTTTAGTGATTGACTACAGTTTCGTTATATTATTGAATTTCATAGCCCATGAGGAGACCATTTTCTTCAGCATAAAAGCTACAAAGTCCAGAAGTCGGGATGACTTCAATAACAGCTTGTGGGAATCTTTCACGAACCATTTCGGAAAATTGCTGGCAAAACTTAGGATTATGTCGATGAGCAATAATGATTTGTCCACCGGCATAGCCCGCTTTGATGAGTTCATCAAAAGCTGCGACTAGTGATTTTTTAGCACCACGCGCCTTTTGAAGCAACTCTAGTTTACCGTCTTGACTGGCTTCGCCGACCATACGGATATTCAATAATCCTACAACAGCTCCAAGTAATTTGCTCAGTCGTCCATTTTTAACTAGGTTATCAACTTTTGCAAGAACGAAAAGTAACTTCGTCTTTGCTTGATAGGCTGTAATTTCTGTTACAACCTCTTCATAACTTAGCCCTTGACCGATGAGAAGATTAAGCTTTTTGATAATCAAATCATTTTCACCGCCAGCAGAAAGAGTATCAATAACATGAATATTCACGTTGGGATGTTCTTCAAGATAGAGTTTTTTAGCCACTTGTGCGCTATTATGGCTTCCTGACAAGGTTCCTGTAATAGTAACGACAAAAATGTTTGAAGCTCCATCAAAAGCTTTCATATAATCATCTGGACTAGGACAAGCAGACTTTGAAGCCGAAGAAGTGGCATACATTTTTTCCATCATATCATCAATATTGAGCTGAGCATTATCTATAAAGATTTCATCGCCTACTTGAATAGTCAAAGGAACACTTTCAAATAAGATGTCAACAGCAAGGTTTTCGATAGTTCTATAATCACAGCCTGAATCAGCTACGATCTTCCAAGTCATTCAATTTCTCCTTTGGTGGGATAGTCCGTTAATTAGACATTGACAAAAAGTTTGTCTTTTTTTACAATTATATCATGAAAATACCGCTTTAGAAAGCCTTTACAGTCGGTTGTTACATGTAGAAAGAAAATGTTATGTCGGAACGTAAAATATCGAAAAAATCTTTAGAAAATCTAAAAATATCAAATCAGGAATCCAATCGCATTACAAAAGAATCCTTAGAAATTTCGCTATTGCAATTATTGGAAAAGAAAGAGTTGACCAAAATTACTATTTCTGAATTAGTAGAGAGGGCAGGCGTTTCACGTGCAGCTTTTTATCGAAATTATGATTCAAAAGAAGAAATTTTACAAGAGATTTTCCAACGAACAGTACAAAAGATTACTGATAAATTGGAACAATTCAATATGAGAACAGAGCTCTATCAAGTGTGGTTGTTTTTGTTTAAAGAAGTCAAAAAAGAGGCACGAATCCTTAGTTTAGCAGTGGATTACAATTTAGAAAAACTGTTGACAAGTGCTGTGTTTGATTTCTTGGAAAAACAAAATAGCTCTAGAAAAGAGGCTTCGACTTACATGAATTCCTTTTGGAGTTCGGCGGTGGTTTCTGTCTTAATCAAATGGACAAAAGACGGCATGAGGGTTCCGGCAGAAAAGATCGCATCGCTCGGACTTCCGCTTTTTCCACATCGAAAAAATGATAAACTGAGTGATAAATAAAAAAGAAGGTGACAATATGGTGACAAAAAGATTGGCTTGGGACGAATATTTTGCAGCACAAGCGCTCTTGATTGCAAATCGCTCAACCTGCAAACGAGCAAGCGTTGGTGCGGTTATTGTAAAGGATAATAAAGTTATTTCAACAGGATATAATGGATCCGTTTCAGGAACGGAGCACTGCATCGATCACGAAGCCTGATAGTCGATGGGCATTGTGTGAGGACGTTACATGCAGAAGTAAATGCGATTTTGCAAGGTGCAGAGCGCGGGATCCCGAAAGGATTTACTGTTTATGTCACGCATTTTCCTTGTCTCAATTGTACAAAACAGCTTTTACAAGTTGGTTGCAAGCGAGTGGTTTATATCAATCAATACCGTATGGATGATTATGCGCGTTATTTATATAGCGAAAAGGAAGTTGAGCTAGTACATCTGCCAATCGAAAAAGTAAAAGAGGCAATCTCGGAGACTGATTTGATATAACTTTTAAAGTGTGACTTTTGTTTTCTATGAATAAAAGGAAAGAAATTATGATAGAAGAACAACTTCAAAAAGCCTGGCAAGCATTGTTTGACGGGCAATATCAGCTTGCCAAGCAATTCGTTTATCAAATAGACCAAGATAGTTATAGTACACTGAACTTAAAAGCTTATATTGCTTTGGAAGAAAAGGATTTTCAGTTGGCACGTCAGTTTTTAAAAGACTACTATGCTCAGGCTGTGTCTGAAAAGAATCTAGAAGAACAACATATAGGCTTGCATCAATTAGCGATGGTCGAACGAGAAGAAGAACATTTTCAAAAAGCCTATGACTTGATAATGACAGAAGCTGCAATTATTGCAAAACATTTCCCTGATGATGTTTTAAAGACTTCAGTCAATTTGTACGAACAGGGGTATTTACAATTCAAACTTGGAAATATTCACCTTGCAGAGGAACTTTTGCAAGAAACACTAAATTTAGCATTGCAGACAGATGACTTCGTCAATCATGCTTGTGCTTATCGTGGCTTGGCTGAGGTAATGCTAGCTAAGGGAGATATAAAAATGGCTAAATCTTATGCTCAAAAAGCACTGGCGTGTTTTGAAAAAGCAGGTGATACCGTTGGAGCAGCAGGACTGAAGGACTTAATGACACAGATAAACTCACAAGATAGAAGGTTGTAGATAATGTTTGTGAAATAAGATATTCTAATGTAAAAGTTAGAATATTTTTCTTTTTATGATAATTTTAGCGAACGATGAGATAAAGCTTGCTAAATAAGGTTTTATTTTACCAGACAATCTTGTATAATAGAATCAAAAAATAATAAAAGAGGATTGATTATGAAGAAGAACAAATTCATTGTTCCTATTTTGTCAACATTGCTAATTGCTCCAGCAATTTTAGCACATCAGGTTTCTGCTGATGCTGTAGATCCAGCTACTTCAACAGCACCTGTAGAGCAAGTAGAAGCTCCTAAAGAAAATCAGTCGGTTGCACCTACGACCGCTCAAGGAGATTCAGCAGCTTCACCTGCTACTGAAGCTTCCACAGAGAAAGTAACAGAAAAGAGCGAGAACAAACAAGTTGAAACTTCTGTAACTCCAGCAGATTCTATAACTCCAGTCGCTCAAGCTGTGGTTGCGCCCACAGCTCAATCTGAAAAAGATACAGTTATTCTTCATACAAATGATGTGCACGGTCGTATTGTGGAAGAAAAAGGAGTCATTGGCGATGCTAAATTAGCAGCTGTCATTGAGCAAGAACGTGCAAAGACCAATCAAACAACACTTGTTGTGGATGCAGGCGATGCTTTTCAAGGTCTTCCGATTTCCAATAGCTCAAAAGGAGAAGAGCGCGCGAATATTTTAAATAAGATTGGCTATGACGCAATGGCGGTCGGAAATCATGAATTTGACTTTGGTTTGGATGAGGTGAAAAAATACAAAGAAATTTTGAAATTCCCTCTTCTTAGTGCCAATACTTATGTCAATGGAGCACGTCTCTTTGAAGCTTCTACGATTGTTGATAAAGATAAGAATGTTGTGGGAGATGAATTTGTGGTTATTGGGGTGACAACGCCAGAAACTGCAACAAAAACACACCCACGCAATGTTCAGGGGGTTACGTTTACAGATCCAATTTCAGAAGTCAATAAAGTCATTGAAGAAGTGGAATCTCGTGCGAAAGCAGAAGGTAAAACTTACAAACATTATGTTGTTTTAGCGCATTTGGGTGTAGATACGACGACACCAGTTGAATGGCGCGGTTCTACCTTGGCAGAAGCATTATCAAAAAATCCTTTGCTAAAAGGAAAACGTGTGACAGTGATTGACGGGCATTCACATACTGTAGAATCAGTAACCTACGGCGACAATGTTACTTATAATCAAACAGGTAGTTACTTGCATAATATTGGAAAGGTAACATACAAATCTGGTCAACTTCTAGGAAATCCTCAACAAATCTCAGCTGATTCAGTAAAAGGCGTTACTCCAGATCCAGCTATTCAGCAATTAGTAAACAAAATCAAAGAGAAATATGACCAAGAAAACGCAAAAGTGGTCGTTGCTAATAGCCCAGTTGAGTTAAATGGTAATCGAGAAAATGTCCGTGTGCGGGAAACCAATCTTGGAAATGTCGTAGCAGATGCGCTCTATGAGTACGGGCAAACAGGATTCAGCCATAAGACAGACCTTGCTGTAACTAACGGCGGCGGACTTCGTGAAACAATTGCGAAAGGAAAACCAATCACCAAAGGAGATATTATTGCTGTTTTACCATTTGGTAATACCATTACTCAAATAAAAGTAACTGGGCAAAACATCGCAGACATGTTTGCTAAGTCTTTAGGTTCTATTTTACAAGAAAAAGACGGCAAACCAGTCCTAGATGAAAATGGTCAACCGTTACTTGAACCAAGTGGTGGTTTCCTGCAAGTTTCTGGAGCAAAAGTTTATTATGACACTACCTTGCCAGCCGATAAACGTATTCTTGGCATTGAAATTAAAAATCCTGAAACGGGAAAATATGAAAAATTAAACCTTAAGAAAATCTACTATCTGACAACCAATGATTTCTTGGCTGCAGGTGGTGATGGTTATAGTATGTTGAGCGGAGCTCGCGAAGAAGGTCCTTCAATGGATGTTGCTTTTGCGGACTATTTAGCAAAAACAGACTTAACAGCTTATGCGGTTGTCAATCCTAATTCACGGACTATTTCAATCTCGACTGCACAATACAAGAAACTTCAAAATCAAGCTGCTAATCAAGTGAAGCCAAATGAAACTGGACAAAAAGAACTTGTGCCAGCGGTTCAAACAAATACACATCAAAGAACGGCAACGATTCCAGTTAATGTACACAAACAATTTGTGCCTTCAGGTCAAAAGAACTTGCCAGAAACAGGTACAACAGATACTACCTTTATCAGTTTACTTGGCTTTGTTGTTGGACTTTTAGGATTATCTAGATTTAAAAAAGCTCACAAAGAATAAAATAAAAGGAAGCTAAGATTTTTTATCCTAGCTTCTTTTATTTCTGTTTAGGTTGTTGTTTTGTGATATTCAATCCGAAGGGAATGAGATTTTCTTGCTTCGTCCGAATCCGCTGAATATTATCTTTGTGTCGAACGATAATGATGAGCGCTAATGCCAGCACAATTACGGTAAAAAGCACATCGTAACGTGGCAAAAGAAAACTAAATAACGGGAAAATTAAGACTCCCAGAATAGCAGAGGCAGCGGCTGTCACACTTGAAAAAGAAATCATACTAGTCAAATACAAGCAGCTGAAAAAGATGACAGCTAAATAAGTGAAGAAAGTCGGTGAAAAGCCCAGAATGACACCTGCACTGGTTGCCACGGCTTTACCGCCCTTAAATTCTGCGAAAATGGGGAAGGTATGCCCAAGCACGGCTAAAAGTCCAAAAACAAGAGGAGAAATACCGTTGATATGAAGAAAAAATGGCAATAGTGTCGCAAATGTTCCTTTAAAAAAGTCGAAAATAAAGGTGATCATGCCTGCTTTTTTCCCAAGGACACGAAAGGTATTGGTCGTCCCTGTATTTCCGCTGCCGTATTCGCGGAGATTTTTCTTGTAAAATACTTGTCCAATCCAAAGCCCGGCAGGGATTGAACCAATCAAATAAGCTACTATCAATGTAAAAACTATCTTTATCATGTTTTTATTATACCATGAATTTTGATTTTGATAGTTGAACGACCAGAAATATTTTATAAAATTTGTCTAGGCTGAAAAAATAGCGGTGAGAAGCAGAAAGAATACACTATTTTCTAAAAATCTTTGCAAAATTCACTAAAAACTTGTAAGATAGAAAGGATGAATGATTCAGGAGGTTCCTTGTGGCAAAAAAGGAAATCAATATTAACAATTACAATGATGATGCCATTCAAGTATTAGAAGGATTGGACGCGGTTCGTAAACGTCCTGGTATGTATATCGGATCAACAGATGCAACTGGGCTTCACCATTTGGTCTGGGAAATTGTGGACAATGCAGTTGACGAGGCTCTGTCTGGCTTTGGTGATAAGATTGACGTGACCATTCATAAAGACGGGAGTTTGACTGTAGCAGACCACGGTCGGGGAATGCCAGTCGGTATGCACGCTATGGGAATCCCGACAGTAGAAGTTATCTTTACGGTGCTCCACGCCGGAGGTAAATTCGGTCAGGGTGGTTACAAGACCTCTGGGGGGCTGCACGGTGTCGGTTCTTCTGTGGTCAATGCGCTGTCTAGCTGGCTGGAAGTTGAAATCACACGTGACGGAACGGTTTATCGGCAACGATTTGAGAAGGGTGGGAAACCTGTTACCAGTCTGGAAAAGATTGGCAAAGCTCCTAAATCAAAAACAGGCACAAAAGTGACCTTTATGCCTGACGACACGATTTTCTCGACGACAGATTTCAAGTACAATACTATTTTGGAGCGGCTCAATGAGTCAGCCTTTCTCTTGAAAAATGTTCACCTTTCTCTGACGGATGAGCGAACGGGCGAGTCTGTTGATTTTCATTATGAAAATGGGGTGCAGGATTTTGTTAGCTATCTGAACGAAGACAAGGAAACCTTGACACCAGTTCTTTATTTTGAAGGAGAAGAGGGCGGATTTCAAGTGGAAGTGGCTCTCCAGTACAATGACGGTTACTCAGACAATATCCTTTCTTTTGTCAATAACGTCCGCACTAAGGACGGTGGAACGCACGAGACAGGGCTTAAATCAGCCATTACCAAGGTCATGAATGACTATGCAAGAAAGACTGGTTTGCTGAAAGAAAAGGATAAAAATCTGGAAGGTTCTGACTACCGCGAGGGCTTAGCGGCTGTTCTTTCTATCTTAGTGCCAGAAGAGCATTTGCAGTTTGAAGGGCAGACCAAGGACAAGTTGGGCAGTCCGCTTGCTCGTCCTGCGGTGGATTCGATTGTGTCAGACAAGTTGACTTTCTTCCTCTTGGAAAATGGAGAATTGGCATCTAATCTCATCCGCAAGGCGATTAAGGCGAGAGATGCGCGCGAGGCAGCCCGCAAGGCGAGAGATGAAAGTCGAAGTGGCAAGAAGAACAAGAAAGACAAGGGGCTTTTATCTGGAAAACTAACGCCAGCTCAATCCAAAAATCCAGCCAAAAACGAACTCTATCTGGTCGAAGGAGATTCAGCGGGTGGCTCTGCCAAGCAAGGACGCGACCGCAAGTTTCAGGCGATTCTGCCCCTGCGCGGTAAGGTTATCAATACCGCCAAAGCTAAAATGGCAGACATTCTCAAAAACGAAGAAATCAACACTATGATTTACACCATTGGTGCAGGTGTCGGATCGGACTTCTCCCTAGAAGATGCCAACTACGACAAGATTATCATCATGACCGATGCGGATACGGACGGTGCCCATATCCAGACGCTCTTGCTGACCTTCTTTTACCGCTACATGCGCCCACTCGTAGAAGCGGGGCATGTCTATATCGCCCTGCCTCCGCTCTATAAAATGTCCAAAGGCAAAGGCAAGAACGAGGTTGTCGAGTATGCTTGGACGGACGGCGAGCTAGAAGACCTGCGCAAGAAATTTGGCAAAGGTGCCATGCTGCAGCGTTACAAAGGGCTTGGAGAAATGAACGCCGACCAGCTCTGGGAAACCACCATGAACCCTGAAAACCGCACCCTCATTCGCGTTACCATTGACGACTTGGCCCGTGCCGAGCGCCGCGTCAATGTCCTCATGGGCGACAAAGTCCCACCCCGCCGTAAATGGATTGAAGATAATGTCAAGTTTACGCTGGAGGAGAGTGGAGTGTTTTAGGAGGAATTTATGACGAGAAAAAATTATTTTGAGCTTATTCAGGATATGGAATTTAATGCAGATAAGGAGTTTGAAATAATTTCAAAACTTATATCGGAAAAAAGGTCACCATCTTCAATAACTTTATCACTTATATCACTGCAAAATGTATTTAATGTAAATTTCATATTATATCTTAAATATAGAAAAATTCAGTTTACTTCTTATGATGAGGTAAACAAATATTTTAAGAATAATATGAATGGTACTGAGCGGCTATTTTCTTATATAGAGTTCATTATTGATTTATATTCTTTTTTGAAAAAGAATACGGGAAAAATGAACAACTCAGACCGTTATAATTATTACTTAATATCAAATAGTTTTAGAGAGATTGAGGATAGAATAAACTATTCTCTAGATAAAACAAATCACGAACTGATTGAATTAGACAGTGGAAATCGGATTATTGTTGAAAAAAATGTTTATGCTTCAGAAGTTTATCAAATTGTATCTGAAACTAATATTCAGGAAGCGATGAAAGTTCTGGAATACAATCATTTTACTAACAAAGGGAATACTAAACGTAAAGAAGAAATCTTATTCTCTTTAGCAAAATATCTTGAGCCGTTAGAAAAAGAATTGAATGCTTCTGAAGAATTAAAAGAAGTTATGAAAGTGAATAATAAGAAAATTATTGCGGTTGATAAACTCTTTGAAATGTATAATAAACTTGATGTACGGCATCCAGAAAGACAATATAATGATGGTTGTTCTGACGAAGAGCTCGAACAATGGTATGATGATATTTATACTTCAACTTTATTTGTTATTCTTAGCTTAGATGAAGCTAGAATTTTATCAAGATTTAATAAACTAAAACTTTCAAACTAGAAATAAAAATTCGGACAAGCTCGCTAGAGCAAAAGTAAAGTCGTTCAACTTTCGGACAAGCGACTTTTTAGTAAATCCCGATTGTTCTGTTTTCGGACAAGAGTTTTTGGAGAAAAAGACGAACATTCCAATTTCGGACGAACGGTTTTTGAGTAAAAAGCCTTTTCCGAAACTGAATAATGTAAAAATGATATGAAATAGATTAGAATTTAAAAGAATTAGGAGAAAATAATGAAATTGACATACGGAATCACTACATTGGACACGAAAACTCTGGATAAAAGTGAATTTTCCCAGCTCATGACCGAGTCGAAAGAGGCGATTGCTGCTTTTAACAAGGCGCACAAGGTTGAAAGTATTTATACGAGTAAGCTGGAAGAGATGAGCCAGCATTTGGCTAAGTTTCAGGAGGGGCTTCATCAGACGAAAGCTAGTCGCTTGGTGACTAGTTTAGACCAAGCCGACCGCGAGCGAGACGATGCTTTTGGGACGCTGACTGCTTTGGTGCGGGCATTTTCACGGGTCAAGGAGACTGCGACCAAAGAAGCCTACGACACCTTGGCGGGCTTGCTGAAAAATTACGCAGGGATTGCGGCTGCTAACTATGAAAAAGAGACAGAGGGCATCAACCACCTGCTCCAAGAGCTGAAGAAATCGACCTATCAAACGGCGCTGGCAAAACTGCACTTGGAAGAACATGTGGAGAGTTTGGTAAATGCGCAAAAGCAATTTGAAGAAGCATACAAGGAGCGCTTGACCGAGTTGAAAGGCAAAGTGCCTAGCCAAAGCAAGCAACTCCGCATGCAGCTACAAGAAATCTACGATTTCCTGCTGGATTTCACCGCTATCATGACCTACGCTTACCCAGAAAGAACGCATTACGCAGATCTTCGCGACCAACTCAATGCTATTCGTAGCCGTTACAAAAAACGCAAAGCGGTTAAGAAAGTGAAAGAAGCGATCTAACAAAAAGGTAGGTACTGCCATGAGAACTGAAAGTGAAATGTTGGATTTGATTTTACGAACTGCAAAAGTCATACAAGCGGATTCAGTCGCTCTATCTGGCTCGCGGACAAATCCGAATGCTCCCAAGGATGAGTTTCAAGACTATGATGTGGTTTACATTGTGGATGATTTGGCTGCTATAGTAACCGACCTTGCTTGGTTAGAAGCGTTTGGCAAGCGCATCATCGAGCAACATAATATACTTGACCATCGCCGCCTCTATCTCATGCTCTTTGAAGATGGCAATCGGATAGATCTGACCCTTTGCCCCAAGGAGCATATCAAAGAATGGGTGGATAGCGAAGCAGATTTCACGGTGCTGGATGACCCCCAGGGACTCTTTCAGCCCTATACACCTACTCCCAAACGTTATTGGACAAAACCAGCGAGTGCAGATGATTTTGCAAAATCGTGCAATGAATTCTGGTGGGTTTCAGCCTATGTTGTCAAGGGGATTCAGCGTCAGCAATTTGTGTATGCGGTGGATCATCTCTATGGTATCTGTCAGAAAGAATTGCTGAAATTATTGGCTTGGCAAGTGGCAGCAGATAGAGGAGTCATTGATGTCGGCAAAAACTACAAGTACCTGTTTGAGTATTTGCCCGCTGAGAAGGAAGAAGAATTTGCCGCTTTGCTTGATTTTTCCAACAAAGAAAGCCTCATCCAGTCTTTACTGTCTACGCAGCAATTTTTCCACAAAGAAGCTCAGGTTTTCTCTCTCAAGACTGGTTTTCCTTATGATAAAGAAACTGCAGAAAAAATGATTCAGTACACTAAAGAAAAACTGAATCTAAGAAAGTGATAATCCACTTTGCTCATTCATAAGAGATGCCTCTTACATCAGGAAGCATTAAAAAAGAAAATTACAGAAAGGATAGTTTGGTTGTATAGCAACTGAACACGGGACTAAGACTTAGAAAAAAAGATAAATCGATTGGAGTTCATCGAACCCTGCATCGATTTCCTATTTTTCTACAGAAATTTTCGGCAAGCCGAAACGTCCCTTTGTATCTTATGAGTAACATTCAAAACATGTCCTTAGAGGACATCATGGGAGAGCGTTTTGGGCGCTACTCCAAATACATCATTCAAGAGCGGGCTTTACCCGATATTCGTGACGGACTGAAGCCCGTGCAGCGTCGGATTCTTTATTCGATGAACAAGGACGGCAATACCTTTGACAAGGGCTACCGCAAGTCGGCAAAGTCTGTCGGAAATATCATGGGGAATTTCCACCCGCATGGTGACAGCTCCATTTACGACGCTATGGTGCGTATGTCTCAGGATTGGAAGAACCGTGAAATTTTAGTGGAAATGCACGGAAATAACGGTTCTATGGACGGTGATCCGCCAGCCGCTATGCGGTACACCGAGGCTCGCCTGTCTGAGATTGCGGGCTACTTGCTCCAAGACATCGAAAAGGACACCGTACCTTTTGCTTGGAACTTTGACGATACGGAAAAAGAACCGACCGTATTGCCTGCTGCTTTTCCAAATCTTTTGGTAAATGGGGCGACGGGGATTTCTGCTGGGTATGCGACGGACATTCCGCCTCACAATCTGGCTGAAGTCATCGATGCGGTGGTGTATATGATTGACCACCCCAAAGCCAAGGTTGACAAACTCATGGAGTTTCTGCCAGGGCCTGACTTCCCAACGGGAGCCATTGTGCAAGGGCGTGATGAGATTAAGAAAGCCTATGAAACTGGGAAAGGTCGCGTTGTCGTGCGTTCTCGGACGGAGATTGAAAAGCTCAAGGGTGGCAAAGAGCAGATTGTTGTCACTGAAATTCCTTATGACATTAACAAAGCTGTTCTGGTCAAGAAGATTGATGATGTTCGGGTCAATAATAAGGTAGCTGGTATTGCGGAAGTACGGGATGAGTCTGACCGTGACGGGCTTCGTATTGCCATTGAGCTGAAAAAGGATGCCAATACCGAGCTGATTTTGAATTATCTCTTTAAATATACGGATTTGCAGGTCAATTACAACTTTAACATGGTGGCGATTGATCATTTTACACCGCGTTTGGTAGGGATCGTGCCGATTCTGACTAGTTACATCGCCCACCGAAAAGAGATTATTCTGGCGCGTAGTCGTTTTGACAAAGCGAAAGCAGAGAAGCGTCTGCATATCGTAGAAGGCTTGATTCGAGTGATTTCTATCTTGGATGAAGTGATTGCGCTTATTCGTGCGTCGGAAAATAAATCGGATGCCAAGGAAAATCTCAAAGTCAGCTATGATTTCACTGAGGAGCAGGCGGAGGCCATTGTCACTCTCCAACTTTATCGCTTGACCAATACAGATGTGGTGATTTTGGAAGAAGAGCAGGCGGAATTACGCGAAAAAATTGCTATGCTTTCTGCCATTATCGGCGATGAGCGGACCATGTACAATCTCATGAAGCGCGAACTCCGCGAGGTCAAAAAGAAATTCGGCAATCCCCGTCTTAGTGAATTGCAAGATACGGCTAACGCCATTGAGATTGATACGGCTAGTCTGATTGTGGAAGAAGAAACCTTTGTCAGCGTCACTCGTGGTGGCTACCTCAAACGCACCAGTCCACGTTCTTTCAATTCATCAACGGTTGATGAGGTCGGCAAGCGGGATGATGACCGTCTGATTTTTGTCAGTTCGGCGAAAACCACTCAGCACCTTTTGATTTTTACCAATCTTGGAAATGTCATCTATCGGCCGGTACATGAATTGGCAGACATTCGCTGGAAAGAAATCGGGGAACACCTCAGCCAGACCATTACCAATTTTGAGACCAACGAAGAAGTCATCTACACTGAGTTAGTAGATAATTTTGACGAAGGCACTTATTTTGCGGTAACAAAACTAGGGCAAATCAAGCGTGTAGAGCGAAAAGAATTCAGTCCTTGGCGCACCTATAAGTCCAAGTCTGTTAAATTTGCTAAATTAAAAAATGAAGACGACCAAATTATCACACTTTCTCCAATCAAGCTAGATGATGTTATGCTAGTGACCAAGAACGGTTATGCCTTGCGGTTTAATATTGAAGAAGTGCCAGTTGTGGGTGCTAAAGCAGCAGGTGTCAAAGCTATCAATCTCAAAAAAGATGATGTCTTAGCAGCGGCTTTTATTGCCAATACTGATTCACTTTATATCTTGACCCAGCGCGGAGCGCTCAAGCGAATGGCAGTTGCAGATATTCCTGTGACGAGCCGAGCAAATCGTGGTTTGCAAGTGTTGCGCGAGCTGAAGTCCAAGCCACATCGTATTTTCCAAGCAGGTCCTGTCTTCGGAGAGCAACCTGCAGAACTAGACCTCTTTAGTTCAGATCATCCAACAGCAGAAGAAGAGCAGATTCTTTCTATTGTTTCTAACAAAGGAACGACTTACCAAGTGAATCTTGCTGACCTCGGTTTGTCTGAAAGAACCAGTAACGGTAGCTTTATCTCTGATACTATTTCTGATGAAGAAGTGTTCTCTGCGAATATTAAATAATTGAAAATCAGTCCAAGCGGCTGATTTTTTGTTCAGGTATAAACTGAAATTAAAAAATTTTCAGAATTTTGCAAAAAACTATTGAAAATATCTAAAAATAGTGTAAAATAAAAATCATAAAATTAAAAAGGAGAATGTTATGTCAGTAAATCTTGATTGGGAAAATCTTGGCTTTTCCTATATGAAATTGCCTTATCGCTATCTTGCCTATTATAAAAATGGTCAATGGGAAAAAGGAGAATTGACCGAAGATGCTACTTTGCATATGTCCGAATCTTCTCCTTGCCTTCATTATGGGCAACAAGCCTTTGAGGGAATGAAAGCCTATCGCACGAAAGACGGCAGTGTACAGCTATTTCGTCCAGATCAAAATGCAAAACGTCTGCAACGCACCTCAGACCGTCTCTTGATGCCGCAAGTTCCGACTGATATGTTTGTAGATGCTGTGAAGCAAGTGGTTCGTGCAAATGAAGAATACGTTCCGCCGTACGGAACGGGAGGAACCCTTTATATTCGTCCGCTATTGTTAGGTGTTGGTGACATCATCGGTGTTAAACCAGCAGATGAATACATTTTCACCGTGTTTGCCATGCCTGTTGGAAATTACTTTAAAGGGGGCTTGACTCCAACAAACTTTATCGTTTCTGACAAGTATGACCGTGCCGCTCCTTATGGAACAGGTGCTGCTAAAGTCGGCGGTAACTACGCAGCAAGCTTGCTTCCAGGACAAATGGCGCACGAAAAGAAATTCTCTGATGTCATTTATCTAGACCCTGCCACTCATACGAAGATTGAAGAAGTGGGGTCGGCAAACTTCTTTGGAATTACCAAAGACAATGAATTTGTAACGCCATATAGCCCATCAATCCTGCCTTCTATCACAAAATATTCTCTTCTATACCTAGCAGAACATCGTTTGGGCTTGAAAGCTATCGAAGGAGATGTACCAATTGATGATTTAGATCGTTTTGCTGAAGCAGGGGCTTGCGGTACAGCAGCGGTCATCTCTCCAATTGGTGGTATTCAACACGGTGACGATTTCCATGTCTTTTACAGTGAAACAGAAGTTGGACCTGTCACTCGAAAACTTTATGATGAATTAACCGGTATTCAATTTGGTGATGTTGAAGCACCAGAAGGCTGGATTGTCAAAGTTTAGAAATTTTTGAAGCTATCTCTCTGCTGAGGTAGCTTTAAATTTCGCATATTGCTTGCTAGTTTTTCTATTTTTTTGTAAAATAGAGACTTGAAAGAGGTATATGATGAGTAAAAAAGACAAAAAGATTGAAATCCAATTAGCAGATAGCCAAGTAAAAGTAGGGTCTGAACAATACGAAGGTTATGCTTTATCTATTGGTAAAAAAGTTATTGGTCAAATTGCTGAGTTAGACGGGCAATTTGCTATCATAAAAAATGAAAATATTGATAGTTTTTATAAAAAACTTGAAAATGCCGTGGAAAAATTGATTGAAACCTATAATTTGGGGAAATAAATGCTTGTGTTTTCTTTTCATCAATGGTATAATAAATACTGTTAATTATACAGGAGAGGTAGCGAAGAGGCTAAACGCGGCGGACTGTAAATCCGCTCCTTCGGGTTCGGGGGTTCGAATCCCTCCCTCTCCATGAGCGTACTCAGCGTTTAAAGGATTTTGTCCGCGTTCTTTTTGGGGTATAGCCAAGCGGTAAGGCAAGGGACTTTGACTCCCTCATGCGTTGGTTCGAATCCAGCTACCCCAGTTCTTAGGTAATATATCAGATAAATGGTAAAATATCTTAGGGTATTTTATTTCTTTATAGGGTGGGAAACGTTAAAGATAGTTCATGTCATTGCGGTGCTTAGGAAAAATATTATAAGTATGTCAAGCAAGAAATGCTTGATTGTTGGAGGATTTTTTTAGATGAATGAATTTGAAGATTTGCTAAATAGTGTTAGCCAAGTTGAGCCAGGCGATGTCGTTACTGCTGAAGTATTGACTGTTGATGCGAACCAAGCTAATGTTGCAATCGCTGGAACTGGTGTGGAAGGTGTTTTGACCCTTCGTGAATTGACAAACGATCGTGAAGCTGACATTAACGACCTTGTAAAACCAGGTGAAACACTTGAATTGCTTGTTCTTCGTCAAGTAGTTGGTAAAGATACTGATACAGTTACTTACCTTGTATCTAAAAAACGTTTAGAAGCTCGCAAGGCATGGGACAAGTTGGTTGGACGTGAAGAAGAAGTTGTTACTGTAAAAGGTACTCGTGCAGTTAAAGGTGGCCTTTCAGTAGAATTTGAAGGACTTCGTGGATTTATTCCTGCTTCAATGCTAGATACTCGTTTCGTTCGTAATACTGAACGTTTTGTAGGTCAAGAATTTGAAGCAAAAATTAAAGAAGTGGATCCAAAAGAAAATCGTTTCATTCTTTCACGCCGTGAAGTAGTAGAAGAAAAAGCTGCAGCAGCACGTGCTGAAGTATTTAGTAAATTAGCTGTTGGTGACATCGTGACTGGTAAAGTTGCACGTATCACAAGCTTTGGTGCCTTTATTGACCTTGGTGGTGTTGACGGACTTGTTCACTTAACTGAATTGTCACACGAACGCAACGTTTCACCAAAATCTGTTGTATCAGTTGGCGATGAAATTGAAGTAAAAGTTCTTGATTTGAACGAAGAAGAAGGACGCGTATCACTTTCTCTTAAAGCTACAACACCTGGACCATGGGACGGTGTTGAACAAAAATTAGCTGCTGGTGATGTGATTGAAGGTACAGTTAAACGTTTAACAGATTTCGGTGCTTTTGTAGAAGTATTACCAGGTATTGACGGGCTTATCCATATTTCACAAATTTCACATAAACGTGTTGAAAATCCAAAAGATGTGCTTAAAGTCGGTCAGGAAGTAACTGTGAAAGTTCTTGATGTAAATGCTGATGCAGAACGTGTATCACTTTCTATCAAGGCTCTTGAAGAACGTCCAGTACAAGAAGATGATCAAAAAGAAAAACGTCAATCACGTCCTCGTCGTCAAAAACGTCAAGAAAAACGTGACTTTGAACTTCCAGAAACTCAAACTGGATTTTCAATGGCTGACTTGTTTGGTGATATTGAATTATAATCAAATAAAAGGATTGGAATTTATTATTTCAGTCCTTTTTTACTTGTTATTTTTATAAAATTTTTATATAATAAAATAGTTGCCACCCTTAGTGTAATGGATATCACGTAAGATTCCGGTTCTTGAGATGGGAGTTCGATTCTCTCAGGGTGGATTGTATTTATTACTTGAAAGTCTTGTTTTATGCAAGATTTTTTATTTTTACAAAGGAGATTGCGAATGCCTGTGAAATTGATTGCTCATGCTTTAATTGAAAAAGATGGAAAATATTTGCTTATTAAACGAAGTAAAATAAAACGTGGTTCTCCAAACATGTATCCCGAATATTGGGATATTCCAGGAGGTAGTGTGGAAGAAGACGAATTGCCGCGAGAAGGTGCTGTACGAGAAGCGATGGAAGAAGTCAACCAAAAAGTACAATTAAGTTCGATTCTTCATGAGGATAGCTGTTATGATGATACAAAGGGCATCGTTTTTACGCGTCTAGTGTATAAGGCAAAATTGCTGGAATATAGAGAGATTAAACTTGATTTGGAAGAGTATACAGCGTTTCGCTGGATTCGGACCTTGTCAGATATGAAGGATGAGAAGACTGTTCCTTATTTAAAAGATATATTGAAATAAATTGATAAGGTGAGATTATATAAAATAAATGGATACGATAAAGTCATGATGCCGTGCAAATCAACTTTATCGTATCCATTTTAGATATGAAAAAACTCCTTGATAAAACAAGGAGTAAGAAAGGAAATTCTTTAGTTTTTAGCTGCCGAAGCAAATTCTTCTTTGGAGAAGGCATCATTGATGATGTCTTTTAATTGTTTAGCAGAAGCTTGCATTTTTTGTTTTTCAGCATCATTCAACGGGATGTTTACTGGACGTACGATACCATGTGCGCCGACAATAGCTGGTTGACCAATGTAGCAATCTGTAACGCCAGGATATTGACCTTCTTGAAATACTGAAAGTGGAAGAACTGAATTTTCGTCATCAAGGATAGCTTTTGTGATACGAGCTAAGGCAACTGCGATACCATAGAAAGTTGCACCTTTTTTATTGATGATTGAGTATGCAGCATCACGGACACCTTCAAACAGGTCAACTAATTCAGCAGCATTGAAGTTTTCTACGTCTTGAAGATAATTTTCAAGGTTGACACCTGCAACGTTGGCATGTGACCAAACAGCGAATTCTGAATCACCATGTTCTCCCATGATGTAAGCATGGACAGAACGAGCATCTACATCTAATTTTTCAGCAAGTGCTTGACGGAAACGTGCTGAGTCAAGAGAAGTACCTGAACCAATGACACGTTCTTTAGGGAATCCAGAGAATTTCCAAGTTGAGTAAGTCAAAATGTCAACAGGGTTAGCAGCTACGAGGAAGATACCGTTGAATCCTGAAGCAACAATTTTAGTAACAACATCTTTGTTGATACGAAGGTTTTTTTCAACCAATTGAAGACGAGTTTCACCTGGTTTTTGTGGTGCACCAGCAGTCAAAACGACAAGATCTGCATCGTGTGCATCAGCATATTCTGCTGAATAAATTTTCTTAGGTGAAGTGAAAGCCAGGGCATGGCTAAGGTCTTCAGCATCCCCTTCTGTTTTTTCTTTGAAAATATCAACAATACCAAGTTCTTGGGCGATTCCTTGGTTGACAAGAGCAAATGCGTAAGAAGAACCTACAGCACCGTCACCAACAAGGATGACTTTTTTATGTTGTTTAGTAAGAGTCATTTTGCTAAACATCTCCTTTATTTTATTGGGGAACGTTTTCCCTTTACACGTCCATTCTATCACTTTTGTAACATTTTGTCACGAATATAATACATATCATCTTATGTAAACGTTTTTACAATAAAGGGTGTTTACTGAAAAAAATCCCAATTTATGTTATAATGATATGGTCATATAAATTGAAGAGAGGCATTTTTTAATGCAGGATAATAATTTAGTAAACGTGAATTTAACGAGCGAAATGAAGACGAGTTTCATCGATTATGCCATGAGTGTCATTGTTGCTCGTGCTCTTCCGGATGTTCGAGACGGTTTAAAGCCTGTTCATCGTAGAATATTGTATGGGATGAATGAGCTGGGGGTGACTCCTGACAAACCACATAAGAAATCTGCTCGTATCACGGGCGATGTCATGGGTAAATACCACCCACATGGAGATTCTTCTATCTATGAAGCAATGGTGCGGATGGCGCAATGGTGGTCTTACCGTCACATGTTAGTAGATGGTCACGGAAACTTTGGTTCTATGGACGGAGACGGTCCTGCGGCACAACGGTATACAGAAGCTCGGATGAGCAAAATATCGCTTGAAATGTTACGTGATATTAACAAAAATACAGTTGATTTTGCAGATAACTATGATAGCAGTGAGCGTGAGCCATTAGTTTTACCGTCACGTTTTCCTAATTTGCTGGTCAATGGGGCGACAGGTATTGCTGTGGGAATGGCAACAAACATTCCTCCTCACAATCTTGGTGAGACCATTGATGCTGTAAAATCAGTCATGGATAATCCAGATGTGACCACACGTGACCTTATGGAAGTGTTGCCTGGTCCAGACTTCCCGACAGGCGCTTTGGTTATGGGGAAATCAGGCATTCATCGCGCTTATGAAACCGGGAAGGGTTCCATTGTTTTACGTGCTCGGACAGAAATCGAAGAAACTAAATCTGGTCGTGAACGAATTGTCGTCACTGAATTTCCGTATATGGTCAATAAAACCAAAGTTCATGAGCATATTGTGCGACTGGTTCAAGAAAAACGTATTGACGGGATTACAGCGGTTCGTGACGAATCTAACCGTGAAGGGGTTCGTTTTATCATTGATGTGAAGCGGGATGCAAGTGCGCATGTTATTTTGAACAATTTATTTAAATTAACGCAAATGCAGACGAATTTTAGTTTCAATATGCTGGCGATCCAAAATGGAGTGCCAAAGATTCTGTCTTTACGCGAGATTTTGCTTGCTTATATTGAACACCAAAAAGAAGTGGTGACACGTCGGACGGTTTTTGATAAGGAAAAGGCGGAAGCTCGTGCACATATTTTAGCTGGTTTGCTGATTGCACTTGATCACATTGATGAAGTGATTCGCATCATCCGAAACAGTGAGACAGATGCAGAAGCGCAAGCAGAGTTGATGGCACGCTATGAATTATCCGAACGTCAAAGTCAGGCGATTCTGGATATGCGTCTTCGTCGTTTAACGGGATTGGAACGGGATAAGATTCAATCTGAATATGACGACTTGATGAAATTGATAGCAGATTTAGCAGATATTTTAGCTAAACCAGAACGAGTTGTTGCGATTATCAAGGAAGAATTAGAAGAGATTAAACGTAAGTTTTCTGACGAACGTCGTACAGAACTAATGGTTGGTGAAGTACTGTCTTTGGAAGATGAAGATCTCATCGAAGAAGCAGATGTTTTGATTACACTTTCCAATAAAGGCTATATCAAACGGTTGAACCAAGATGAATTCACTGCGCAAAGACGTGGTGGTCGTGGTATTCAAGGAACAGGTGTAAAGGATGACGATTTTGTCCGTGAATTAGTTTCTACCAGCACACATGATCGCTTACTCTTCTTTACCAATAAAGGTCGCGTTTATCGCTTGAAAGGTTATGAAATTCCTGAATACGGCCGTACAGCGAAAGGTTTGCCGATTGTTAATTTGTTGAAATTAGACGAAGGTGAAACAATTCAGACGATTATCAATGTTCAAGCCGAGCATGATGATCATTCCTATCTTTTCTTCACAACGCGCTATGGCGTTGTGAAGCGGACAAGCGTAACAGAGTTTGCTAATATTCGTCAGAATGGGCTAAAAGCTCTGAATTTAAAAGAAGAGGATGAGCTGATTAACGTCTTTTTGACAAATGGGCAAGCGGATATCATTATCGGAACAAAAATGGGCTACGCTGTACGTTTTAACGAAAACCAAGTCCGAAACATGGGACGGGCTGCGACCGGTGTGCGCGGAGTGAATTTGCGTGCGGATGACCATGTTGTAGGAGCAAGTGTCATTTCGAATGATCAAGAAGTGTTAGTTATCACTGAAAAAGGATATGGCAAGCGTACTTTAGCTAGTGAATACGCTACGAAAGGTCGTGGCGGAAAAGGAATGAAAACAGCTAATATTACTGAGAAAAATGGTCCATTAGCGGGGCTTATGGCTGTGAATGGTGATGAAGATTTGATGATTATCACAAATACGGGGGTTATTATTCGGACAAATGTTGCTAATATTTCTCAAACAGGACGTGCAACTTTGGGTGTTAAAGTAATGCGACTAGATAAGGGAGCGCAGATTGTTACTTTTACAAGCGTTGCAGCAGAGAATGAAAAAGAAGTGGATGAAGAATAAACTAAATAAAAGGAAATGTTATGTCATCAACAAGAAAAAAACATAATAAAAGAAAAAATATTCTAATTAATATTATTGCGACATTGTTAATCATTGTTGCACTTGCACTTATTTTCAACTCTTCTATTCGGAATATGATCATGGTTTGGCATACCAATCGATATCAAGTGAGCAATGTTTCAAAAGATAAAATCACTCAAAATAAAAAAGCCAAAACTAGCTTTAATTTCGATAAAGTTAAATCGCTGTCTACCGAAGATGTGATTAATGCGCAATGGAAAGCACAACAATTACCAGTTATTGGTGGAATTGCTATTCCTGAACTTTCGATGAATTTGCCAATTTTTAAAGGCTTGGACAATGTGGGTCTTTATTATGGCGCAGGTACGATGAAAGAAACACAGCAAATGGGGAAAGGGAATTATGCATTGGCTAGTCACCATGTATTTGGGATTACAGGTGCAAGCAATATGCTCTTTTCTCCTTTAGATCGTGCTAAAGCCGGAATGAAAATTTATCTGACAGATAAGGAAAAAATTTATACTTATTCCATTACTTCAGTTGAGAATGTGGCACCTGATAGAGTAGATGTGATTAATGATCACGAAGGTGTCAATGAAGTGACTTTGGTGACTTGTGAAGATGCTGCAGCTACGTCACGAACGATTGTTAAAGGAACGCTAGAAGGAGAAACTTCTTATAAAGACGCGCCAAAAGAAATTTTAAATGCATTTAGCAAAACGTATAATCAAATGCAGCTATAATAAAAACGAGGTTGGGACGATAATATCTCAGCCTCGTTTTTATGATGGAAATAAATAGTCACGCGATACTTGAGCAAGCTTTGTAAGAGTGAGAGAACGGACTAAAAATTTTTAGTTCTCAGCCTTATCCCACTTTTGCTTTTTTGTCGAATGAAATCAAAGTGGTTTATGACAACATGTTTGTCGAAGTGCAGAAGTCGTGACTAAATCGCAAACAAATCATTAAGATTTTCAGCCAAAGTTGGATGAGTAAAGATTTGTTTTGTGAAATAAGTATAAGGAATCTTATTGTCCATAGCTACAGTTAGAATGTTAATGATTTCTTGAGCACCTTGCGAGAAGATAGTAGCCCCTAAAATTTCCTTAGTTTCTGTATTAACAACAGCTTTAAACGCTCCCCTAAGATCTGCATTGACATGTCCACGTGGCATGGCTGCAACTGGAATTTCTTTGGTAGCATAAGGCAGTCCTTGTTCTTTAACTTGGGCTTCAGTCAAACCAATTTGAGCTAGTGGAGGAGTGATGAACATAGCAGTTGGTACGTGTTTGCGATTTTCAAGTGTGTAGGAGCCATCACCAGCTAAGTAATTGAAAACGACACGAAAATCATCTAGTGAAACATAAGTAAATTGTAGTCCACCGTTGACATCACCAACAGCAAAGACACCAGGAACAGTTGTTTGGCAATGCTTATCCACTTGGATAGCACCGCGGTCTGTAACTTGGATGTCTGTATTTTCAAGTTTTAATGGTTCGATATTTGGTTTACGACCGGTAGCATAAAGCAAAGCGTCAAAGCGAAATATTTCGTTTTTAGCAATGACAAGCACCTCTTCACCTTCATTTTTCACTTCTTGAGTGTAAATATTTTGAAGAATTTCAATGCTATCTTCCGTCATATATTGTTTAGCCAAAGTGGCAATTGAAGGCTCTACGCGTGGCAAAAAAGTATCAGCAGCGTCAAGGACAGTAACCTTGCTTCCTAGCTTATTGAAAAGTCCTGCAAATTCAAGGCCGATATTTCCACCACCAAGGATGCCAAGACGTTTAGGTAATGTAGAAAGATTTTGAATGCCTGTTGAATCATAAACATTTTTTGTTGTAGTAAGTCCTGAAATTGGTAAAATATTTGAGATAGCGCCCGTATTGATGACGATATTTTCGGCTGTTAGCTCTTGCTTTTCGTCGCCTGCTACAATTTCAATTATTTTGTTAGACAGAAAATGAGCTTCTGCATCAATAATATCTACTCCAGCACTACTAATGGCTGCGTAATTTTTCCCATTAAGTCTGCTAGTAACCTCATTTTTCTCAGCCATTACTTCTTCAAATGATAGTCCTTTTTCTGCGGCGACTAATAAAGTTTTGGTTGGAATACAAGCGATATTGATACAAGTTCCACCGTACATGGCTTTGCTACGTTCAATTAAGGCAACATTTTTTCCTTGTGTTGCCATTTTTGCTGCCAATGTTTTTCCAGCTTTACCAAAACCAATAACAATTAAATCGTATGTTAACATGATTTTTCCTCCGTTTTTATAAGCATTGTAACATATTCATTTTGCAAATGCTTGCATTTTGCTCTGGAGGATTGGGGAAAAGAATTTCTTTGAAATTAGAGAAAATATTTTTAGAAATTCAATTATTTTTACAAATAAATTTTTAGATTTTGCAAAAATTTTATTTGTAAAATATTGTCTTTATCCTTTGAAAAGTCAGTAAAATCAATATGTATAATAGAAACTTATGGGACGATTAATTTTTCTTAAGTAGACACAAGACCATATCTGATATAAAATGTAAGCGTCAACAAATACTGAGCAAGGATGGTGTCTCTCAGGGAAAAAGGCGATGATTTCCAATAGCAGCGTTGCAGATATACTACTGGTTTTGGCGAAAGTAAAAGAACAAGGTAAGATGGAGAAGTACGGACTCTTTATTGTTGATCCAAAAGATTCGGATGTGCTAATTGGTGAACAGATTGAAAAACCGGGCTTGATAGGTCTCAGTCACGCTAAAAAATGTCTTGCTCCCGGAAAACGCCTTATTGGGAGACGAATTAGCTGGGGATGTCCAATTTGCTAACATCATTAAAAATATGCAACTTGGCTTAAGTGCTATTGCATTAGGTGTTGCTGAGGGGGCTTTCAATAAAGGTATTGAATTTGCAAAGGTGAAGAGAGGATTTGGAAAGCGTTTGATTGATGTGGAAATTTATCAAAATAAATTTGCTGATTTATACAATAAATTATGCTCTGCAGAAGCTTATTTTGATTCTTATCCTAGTCAAATTGAAGAAGATGCAAAATTTGTTTCTCGAATAAAACTGTACACGACGAAAGTTGCCATTGAGATATCCGATGAAATCCTTCGACTAATTGGTCCCTTACAAAAATTCGACAAGGTTAATATCAAACGTTATTTAAAGGATGCAGAAACTATTGAAAACTATGGAAGATCTGGAAATTCTATCAGAAGAGAAATTGCCGAAAGGTGGCTAAAGGAGTAAGAAATGACAGAACTCGCTCTACAAGAGTATCAATTTGGAGACATGAAATTAATTTGGTTACGTGGAGTTGACAAAATGACAGATGCAGGCACTTTATTTGGTCCTGTACCAAAAGTTGTTTGGTCACGCTATTATCCAACAACTGAAGAAAATATGATGGTTGAATTAACCGATCAAATATTGATTCAATACAAAAATAAAAATTATTTAATTGATGCAAGTTTTAACACTGCGAAACTATCTGATAAACAAAGACGAAATTTAGGGATTTTATCTGAAAGCAGAATTGAAGAGAGCTTGGAACTTTTAGGTTTGACTCCTGAAGATATTTCTTATGTGTTAATGACTCACATGCATCACGATCACTCTGGTGGATTGACGAAATTAAATGAAAATTATCAGTTGGTTTCAACTTTTCCCAATGCTAAGATTTTTGTAAATGATATTGAATGGTACGAGATGATGAACCCAAATAATCGGACTAAAGGGACTTATCTCAGAGAAAATTGGGAACCTATTCAACATCAAGTTGAGACATTTACGGAATACTTAAATGTCATACCAGAAATTCAAATGGTTCATACTGGTGGTCATAGCAATGGTCATAGTATCATTTTGCTGAAACAAGGAAATGAAACCATGATTCATATGGCAGACTTGCTCTTAACTCACGCGCATCGCAAGCCTGTATGGGGTGCTGCTGTAGATGATTACCCCATGTGTTCCGTTATTGCAAAAGAAAAATGGCTCAAGGAAGCATTTGAAAATCATTATAAATTTTTCTTTTACCACGATCAATTTTTTGCTGTTGTGGAATTTGACCATGAAGGGAAAGAAATTGTTGACTATGTGAAACGGATTCGCGAACCAAGACTTCCGTTTACCGATAAGCAAGATAGAAAGCCTGTTTTGTATCATTAAGATTCAAAAATTGCCTTTTGTTTTTGAAAGGTGATTTTTTGTTGCATGATTTATCAATGCGGATTAGCTAAAATTCTGGTATAATGAAGATGTTAAACTAGTGTAAGAAAGAGGTTTTCATGGCTACTATTCAATGGTTTCCGGGACACATGTCCAAGGCTCGGAGACAAGTACAAGAAAATATCAAATTTGTGGATTTTGTGACAATTTTAGTAGACGCGCGTTTACCATTATCTAGTCAAAATCCTATGCTAACTAAAATCGTGGGCGATAAGCCCAAGCTTCTTATTTTAAATAAGGCGGATTTAGCTGATTCTGATCTGACGAAAGAGTGGCGAAGATATTTTGAAAGTCAAGGTATCAAGACCTTGGCAATCAATTCTAAAGAACAATCAACTGTTAAAAAAGTCACGGAAGCAGCTCAGTCTTTGATGAAAGAGAAAATCGCTCGGCAAAAAGAGCGCGGAATCCAAATTGAAACATTGCGAACCATGATTATCGGGATTCCTAATGCCGGAAAATCTACACTGATGAATCGTTTAGCCGGAAAAAAAATTGCTGTGACTGGAAATAAACCAGGTGTTACCAAAGGGCAACAGTGGCTCAAGTCAAATAAGGATTTGGAAATTTTAGATACGCCAGGAATTCTCTGGCCTAAGTTTGAAGATGAAAAAGTTGCTTTGAAACTCGCTTTAACAGGAGCAATTAAAGACGATTTGCTTCCAATGGATGAGGTTACTATTTTTGGAATCAATTATTTCAAAGAACATTATCCAAAGGAGCTTCAAGAACGGTTCAAGCAAATGGACTTGGAAGAAGAAGCACCTGAAATCATTATGGATATGACACAAAAATTAGGATTTCGAGATGACTATGACCGCTTTTATCGTCTTTTCATAAAAGATATTCGCGATGGCAAGTTAGGACGTTATACTTTGGATACTTTAGGTGAGATACATGGCGACAATTAAAGAGATTCAAGAAATCTTATCTGAAATAACAGACATAGAGAGTCCTGTTTTTGAGCAATTTCGAGATGATAGTCGGGCTGGTGTCCACAAGCTCATTATGAAGCGTAAAAAACAAATCCAAGCTGAATTGGACGAAGACTGTCGTTTGGAGCAAATGCTACGATACGAAAAAGAGCTTTATGCTACTGGTTGCCAATATATCGCTGGGATTGATGAGGTTGGTCGTGGTCCCTTAGCAGGTCCTGTTGTGGCAGCCGCAGTTATTTTACCTAAAAACTGTAAAATCAAAGGTCTCAACGATAGCAAGAAAATTCCCAAGAAAAAGCATGAAGAAATCTATCAAGAAGTGCTAAAACAAGCCGTTGCAGTTGGTATTGGTGTCAAGGATAATCAAGTGATTGATAAGGTGAATATCTATGAAGCGACGAAATTAGCTATGTTAGAAGCTGTGGGAAATCTTGAAATCTCTCCGCAACATCTCTTGATTGATGCCATGCAGCTAGATATTCCAATACCGCAACTGTCTATCATCAAAGGAGATGCCAATTCACTGTCTATTGCGGCCGCTTCGATCGTAGCCAAGGTAACTAGAGATCGCATGATGACTGATTATGAGCTAACTTATCCAGGTTATGACTTTGCACATAATGTTGGTTATGGAACCCAGCATCATTTAGATGGATTGAAACGAAAAGGAATCACTCCTATTCATCGCAAAACTTTTGAACCAATTAAATCCATGCTTGAAGAAGTCGAGGACAAGGGATGATTATTACTAAAGTTTTAAATAATAATGTGGTCATTTCTGAAGAAAATCACCAAGAAGTAGTGTTGATGGGATGCGGACTGGCTTTTGGATGTAAAGCAGGAGATGATATTCGGGATAATCTGATTGAGAAAAAGTATGTTTTGTCAGAAAACAAGCGTGAATTATTGTTGGAATTACCTGCTGACATCATAGAAATGGCTGATAAAATTATCACTTACGCACATGCAAAAATAAATAAAAAATTGCAAGATGGTGCCTTTTTAGCAATGGCTGATCACCTGTATGGTGTAGTTTTACGTGTCCAAGATCATTTCTTTATGAAAAATTTCCTCATGTGGGATATTAAGCGATTTTTCCCTGACGAATTTGAAGTTGGCAAGTATGCCAATCAATTGTTGGGTGGCTATTTAGGACAAGATTTACCTTTAGATGAAGCAGGTTTTATGGCTTTGACCATTGTCAATGCTGAATTAGATAATGGTAATGTAGCCGCTCAAGATTTGACACAGCTAATAGAAGAAATCATGACAATCGTCAAATACAGCTTAGAGATCTCATTAGATGACGAGGATATTTATGTTCAGCGCTTTATTACGCATCTGAAATTTTTTTGCGAACGTGTTTTAACGGACACCGGACATCAGGAGTTAGACGACAACGATATGTTTGATTTACTAAAAATTAAGTATCCGTCAGCTTATGAAACGACAACAAAGATTACCCAATATCTTAAGCAAACGCGCAATTATCAGATGTCTGATGACGAACAAATGTATCTAACCATTCACTTATCAAGAATGAAAAGGAAAGTCAATGAAAACTGAATATGAAAAAATGATTGCGGGAGAATTATACAATCCGCAAGATTCCGAATTACGAAAATTGGTAACACGTTCTCGTCAATTTCAATACGCATTTAATGCAGAACAGGACGGTAAAAAAAGAAGTAAACTCGTAAAAGAATGGTTCGGTTCAACTGGTGAGAACATTTCGATGAAACCAAACTTTGTCTGCGATTATGGTATCAACATTCACTTAGGAGATAATTTCTATTCTAATTGGAATTTGACCATGCTTGATGTTTGTCCAATTACTATTGGAAAAAATGCATTGTTTGGACCAAATTGTCAACTTCTGACCCCTCTCCACCCTTTAGATGCACAAGAACGCATATCAGGTATAGAATACGGTGCACCAATTATCATTGGCGATAATTTCTGGGCGGGTGGCGGTGTAACGATTTTACCTGGAGTAACATTAGGAGACAATGTCGTCGTTGGAGCAGGCTCGGTTGTTACCAAATCTTATGGTGATAATATTGTTTTGGCTGGCAACCCAGCTCGGATTATTAAAGAATTAGATAAAATGTAAAAAACGAGAATTTCTCGTTTTTTCATTTCTTTTACGAATAGTATCTTTGAAAGATATTAATGAAAGTAAAAGGAATGATAAAATGGATAATTTTGATATTTATAAATTAAAAGAAGCCGGCTTGACCAACCAACAGGTCATCAATGTTCTTTCGTATGCTGAGATACAAGAAAAAGAATTATCAGTAAAAGATATGGCAGTTGTGTCGGAATGCCGTAATCCAGCTCTTTTCATTGAAAAATATCTGCAGCTAGATGGTGATTTATTATGTCAAGAATTTAAAAAATTTCCGTCTTTTTCTATCTTGGATGATGTGTATCCTTGGGATTTGAGTGAAATTTACAATCCACCCGTTCTCCTTTTCTACAAAGGAAACTTGGATTTGTTAAAATTACCGAAAGTAGCTGTTGTGGGAAGTCGCAATAGTAGCCGAACAGGCAGTCAATCTGTTCAAAAAATTGTTAAAGAGCTAAACAATGAGCTAGTTATCGTAAGCGGCTTAGCGCGCGGAATTGATACGTCAGCTCACATGGCAGCGTTGCAAAATGGCGGTCGAACGATTGCCGTTATTGGAACCGGTTTAGATGTTTTTTATCCAAGAGCAAATAAAAAACTCCAATCGTATTTGGGAGAACATCACCTTGTGCTTAGTGAATATGGTCCCGAAGCAGAACCATTGAAATTTCATTTTCCAGAACGGAATCGCATTATTGCAGGTTTGTGTAGGGGCGTTATTGTCGCTGAAGCCAAAATGCGCTCAGGAAGTCTAATTACTTGTGAGCGCGCAATGGAAGAAGGACGAGATGTGTTTGCTATTCCAGGGTCAATTTTAGACGGCAGAAGTGATGGCTGTCATCATTTGATTCAAGAGGGTGCAAAGTGCGTCACATCAGGCGCTGACGTACTTTCTGAATTCCAATTTTAAAACAAGTTCTCCTATAAGAGAATGTTACTAGTTGACATCTTAAAAAAAATAGTTTAAACTCTATGAGGTTTATTACTTTTAGAAGGTGTTTACATTGGTAACAAAAACAAAGAAAAAAACAGCAATGAAAAAAAATTTGGTGATTGTAGAGTCGCCAGCTAAAGCAAAAACAATCGAAAAATATTTAGGGCGGAACTACAAGGTTTTAGCCAGCGTTGGACATATTCGCGATTTGAAAAAGTCTACCATGTCCATCGATTTTGAAAACAACTATGAGCCAGAATATATCAATATTCGCGGAAAAGGGCCTCTTATCAATGATTTGAAAAAAGAAGCTAAAAAAGCGAAACAAGTCTATCTTGCAAGTGACCCGGACCGTGAAGGAGAAGCCATTTCTTGGCATTTGGCACATATTCTAAATTTGGACGAGACAGATAAAAACCGTGTTGTTTTCAACGAAATCACGAAAGATGCAGTTAAAAATGCTTTTAAAGAACCGCGCCAGATTGACATGGATTTGGTAGATGCTCAACAAGCGCGTCGTGTCCTTGACCGTATTGTGGGGTACTCTATCTCTCCAATTCTCTGGAAAAAAGTCAAAAAGGGATTGTCAGCTGGACGTGTGCAATCTGTTGCCTTGAAGCTCATCATTGACCGTGAAAATGAAATCAATGCTTTTAAACCAGAAGAGTATTGGACGATTGATGGAACTTTCAAAAAAGGACCTCGTCAATTTCAAGCAAGCTTTTACGGCATGAATGGCAAGAAAATGAAGCTTGCTACCAACGATGATGTAAAAAACGTTCTTTCTCATATCAAAGGCGATGAATTTACTGTCGAAAGCGTTGAGAAAAAGGAACGCAAGCGCAACGCTCCGCTACCTTATACCACATCATCTATGCAGCAGGATGCTGCCAATAAAATTAATTTCCGAACTCGTAAGACGATGATGGTTGCTCAGCAGCTCTACGAAGGAATTAATATCGGATCTGGTGTGCAAGGTTTGATTACCTATATGCGTACAGACTCCACTCGTATTAGTCCGGTAGCTCAAAACGAAGCTGCAACCTTCATTACAGATCGTTTTGGTGAGAAATATTCTAAACACGGCAGTAGAATCCGAAATGCTTTTGGCGCACAAGACGCCCATGAAGCGATTCGTCCGTCAAGTGTGTTCAACACACCTGAAAATATCGCGAAATATCTAGATAAAGATCAATTAAAGCTATACACGCTGATTTGGAATCGTTTTGTAGCTAGTCAAATGACTGCAGCAGTATTTGACACTATGAGTGTGAAATTGGAGCAAAACGGTGTTCAATTTGCTGCAAATGGTAGTCAAGTTAAATTTGACGGTTATCTAGCTATTTACAACGATTCTGATAAGAATAAAATGTTGCCTGATATGGAAAAGGGTGACATAGTGAAACGGGTCAATACCAATCCTGAACAGCATTTCACACAACCACCTGCTCGTTATTCTGAAGCGACCTTGATTAAGACATTGGAAGAAAATGGTGTCGGACGTCCATCAACTTATGCACCAACAATCGAAACTATTCAAAAACGCTACTATGTCAAATTAGTTTCTAAGCGCTTTGAGCCAACTGAACTGGGAGAAATCGTGAACTCTCTGATTGTTGAATTTTTCCCAGATATTGTCAATGTGAAATTTACCGCTGATATGGAAGCTAAGCTAGATGATGTAGAAGTAGGAAAAGAGCAATGGCAAAAGGTCATTGATGAATTTTATAAGCCGTTTGGAAAAGAAGTTGCAAAAGCAGAAACTGAAATGGAAAAAATTCAAATCAAAGATGAACCTGCTGGATTTGACTGTGAAGTCTGTGGAAGTCCTATGGTTATCAAATTGGGCCGCTATGGTAAATTCTATGCATGTAGCAATTTTCCTGACTGTCGTCATACTCAAGCGATTGTCAAAGAAATCGGTGTAGAGTGTCCTAAGTGTCACAAAGGGCAAATCATTGAACGCAAAACCAAACGCAATCGCCTTTTCTATGGCTGCAATCGCTACCCAGATTGTGACTTTACTTCCTGGGATAAACCAGTCGGTCGCTCTTGTCCGAAATGTGGTCAGTATCTTGTAGAAAAGAAGGTTCGTGGTGGTGGCAAACAAGTTGTCTGCAGTAATGGCGACTATGAAGAAGAAAAAGTAAAATAAATTAAAGATGTTTGCATAATTTATTTTATGTAAACTTTCTTTACATATAGCAAAGGGAACTGTATGAAAGAGAAATTTGATGAATTTTTTAAAATTACAAGAGAGTTGAACAAAATCGAAATCACTCCTCTTCTTATGGGCTCATTAGGACTTGAACAGGTAACTGGTCGAGATTGGCAAGCGCGAGATATTGATATTCATGTGCCGGGAGACCCAAGAGGTTGGGGGGCTCCTGATGAGGAGCGAATTTATGATTTTGAAAAGATTGAAATGATTATGAACCGGATTGGCTACCAATTAGTAGATTTGCACGAGCACGAATTTCAAAAAGGAAATCTATCGGTTGAATTTGGTAGCATGAATACTTTGGAAAACTTTGCTGGGATTCCTTTAGATGAATTGGTAAAACATGAAACAGCAGGGGTAATTTATTTTCTTCCTGATGCTGAACAATATCTTAAGATTTACACAGCATCTTCGCAAGATTCCTATCGAAATGACCAAAATAATGATAAGGATTTTGTTAAAATTGCTTATCTGGAAAAAATGTTAAAGAAATAGATACATGACCAATCATTATATTCTTTACACCAATGTTTGAGGATGGATACTAATAAGTTAGTGTATTTGCATTCTAGAAAGTCTCACTCGTCAGTAGGGGCTTTTTCTGTTATAATGGTTAAGAATAATTAGAAAGATTTGTGGGAGTCTCCTCCCAAAGAGGTATTTGTTTCATGTCTCAATCTTACATCAATGTCATAGGAGCTGGTCTTGCAGGTAGCGAAGCAGCTTATCAAATTGCTAAACGCGGTATTCCTGTTAAGCTGTATGAAATGCGAGGAGTGAAATCTACTCCGCAACATAAGACTAGTGATTTTGCAGAGCTAGTCTGTTCTAACTCTCTACGGGGGGATTCGCTAACGAATGCGGTTGGTCTCTTAAAAGAAGAAATGCGACGTTTGGATTCTATCATTATGAGATCAGCAGAAGCTACGCGTATTCCTGCTGGAGGAGCATTAGCAGTTGACCGTGACGGTTTTTCACAAATGGTGACTGATGAGGTGACAAACCACCCTTTAATCGAAGTTATTCGTGAGGAAATCACCAAAATTCCTGATGATACGATTACTGTTATTGCGACGGGACCTTTGACAAGTGATACACTTGCTGAAAAGATTCACGCGCTAAATGGTGGAGCTGGATTCTATTTTTATGATGCGGCGGCACCGATCGTAGATGTCAATACAATTGACATGGAGAAAGTTTACCTCAAATCTCGCTATGACAAGGGAGAGGCTGCTTATCTCAATGCTCCTATGACTAAGAATGAGTTTATGGCTTTTCATGACGCTTTGGTAAATGCCGAGGAAGCACCGTTAAATAGCTTTGAAAAAGAAAAATACTTTGAAGGCTGTATGCCGATTGAGGTGATGGCAAAAAGAGGAATAAAAACCATGCTCTACGGTCCTATGAAGCCAGTTGGTTTGGAATACCCAGATGACTATAAAGGACCTCGTGACGGTGAATTTAAGACACCCTATGCAGTCGTTCAGCTTCGTCAAGACAATGCAGCTGGAAGCCTTTATAATATCGTTGGTTTTCAAACTCATCTCAAATGGGGAGAACAGAAGCGCGTTTTTCGGATGATTCCGGGATTAGAAAATGCAGAATTTGTCCGCTATGGCGTGATGCACCGCAATTCTTACATGGATTCACCAAATCTCCTGACACAGACGTTCCAGTCTAAAAAACAAGAGAATATCTTCTTTGCAGGTCAGATGACCGGTGTAGAAGGGTATGTGGAATCCGCTGCATCTGGGCTGGTAGCCGGTATCAATGCAACTAGACTTTTCAATGGAGAAGAAGCTCTAGTCTTTCCAGAAACAACTGCTATTGGAAGCTTACCTCATTATATCACGCATGCTGATAGCAAACATTTCCAGCCAATGAATGTCAATTTTGGAATTATCAAGGAGTTGGACGGTCCACGTATTCGAGACAAAAAAGAACGCTATGAAAAAATAGCAAAACGAGCGCTACAAGCTATCAAAAATTATCAAAATCTCTAGTTTTCTTTTGAAAAAGATAGAAATAATGATGATTTGTTATAAAAGTATTAAAAAAGTTAGGAATTCCCTAACTTTTTTGCATATTTTATGATATAATAAATAAAAATTTTGAAAATAGAAAGTTTTCTGACAATGAATCAATCCTATTTTTACCTTGAAGTAAGGGAACATGCATTAGAAGTGCCTTATAGCAAACAAAAGCGTCGTGTTCGAGTACTACTTCCTAGAAATTATGAGCAAGATACTCAGAAATCCTATCCTGTAGTTTATTTTCACGACGGTCAAAATGTCCTTTATAGTAAAGAGTCTTTTAGTGGACATTCTTGGAAAATCATTCCAACGATTAAGAGAAATCCCGACATTGAAAAAATGATTGTGGTGGCGATTGACAATGACGGTTTTAATCGAATGAATGAGTATTCTGCATGGAAATATCAAGAATCAACTATTCCAGGTATGCAATTTGGCGGCAAGGGGACAGAGTATGCGGAGTTTGTCATGGAAGTTGTTAAACCCTTTGTTGATGAGCATTATCGTACAAAGTCAGACCGAGCGCACACGGCTATGGTTGGTTCTTCTTTAGGCGGAAACATTACTCAGTTTATGGGAATTGAATACCAAGAGCAAATTGGCTGTTTGGGTGTTTTCTCATCTGCAAACTGGCTGCATCAGGAAGCGTTCAATCGTTATATAGAACGCAATAACTTATTAGCAGATCAGCGGATTTATATTTATGTTGGAACAGAAGAGGCAGATGACACCGATAAAACCTTAATGGCTGGCAATATCAAGCAAGCTTATATTGATTCGTCATTAACCTACTTCCGTCAGTTAATAGCGGGCGGTTTAGATTTGGAAAATCTGTTGTTTCATATCCAAGCTGGAGCAGAGCACAATGAAGTAGTCTGGGCTGAGCATTTACCTGATTGTCTTCGCTTCTTTAGCGAAAAATGGTAAATAAATTAATTAAGAATATGAGGAGAGAATTTATATGCATGTTGAGTTTTTAAGTCATTGGAGCAGTCATTTAAACTGTGAAATGTATGTGAATCGTTATGGGCACGCTGGAATGCCTGTAGTCGTTTTTGCTTCGTCTGGTGGCAGTCACAATGAATATGCAGATTTTGGTATGATTGAGGCTTGTTCATGGTTTATCGAAACAGGAAAAATCCAATTTTTCACTTTGAGTAGTGTAGATAGTGAAAGCTGGTTGGCTGATTGGAAAGCTCCTCACGACCGCGCAGAAATGCTCCGAGCTTATGAGCACTATGTCATTGAGGAAGCTATTCCTTTTATCAAGCATAAAACAGGTTGGTTTGATCCGATGATGACAACAGGTTGCTCTATGGGAGCCTATCACGCTGTTAATTTCTTTCTCCAGCACCCCGATGTCTTCAATAAAGTCATTGCACTGAGCGGGGTTTACGATGCCCGCTTCTTTGTTGGTGATTGTTTGGATGATGAAGCAATTTATCAAAATTCACCAGCAGATTATATTTGGAATCAAAACGATGGCTGGTTTATTGACCACTATCGCAATGCTGATATCATTGTCTGTACAGGACTTGGTGCATGGGAGCAGGATGGACTACCTTCTTTCTACACCTTAAAAGAAGCCTTCGAGCATAAGAACATTCCTGCATGGTTTGCTGAATGGGGATATGATGTTTCGCATGACTGGATTTGGTGGCGCAAGCAAATGCCTTATTTTCTAAGTCAATTAAATCTATGATTAGAAAGGAAACAATATTATGAACTATATCGTTATTTCACCTTATTATCCACAAAATTTTCAACAATTTACCGTTGAACTTGCTAACAAAGGAATTACTGTTTTGGGGATTGGGCAAGAGCCTTATGATCAATTAGATCAACCTTTGAAGAATGCTTTAACAGAATATTTTCGTGTGGAAAATCTAGAAAATCTCGATGAAGTTAAACGTGCTGTAGCTTTCCTTTTTTACAAGCACGGACCAATTGACCGCATTGAGTCACACAATGAATATTGGTTGAACCAAGATGCAAAATTGCGTGAACAGTTTAATGTTACCGGACCAAAACCAAAAGACTTGAAAAAGACAAAGTTTAAGTCTGAAATGAAGAAGCTCTTTAAAAAAGCTGGTGTTCCTGTCGTTCCTGGTCAAATTGTAAAAACCTTGCAGGCAGTTGACATGGCTGTCAGTAAAATTGGACTTCCGATGATTGCGAAGCCAGACAATGGAGTTGGCGCAGCTGGAACTTATAAATTGGAAACCACTGAAGATGTTGAACAATTTAAACAAGAATGGGATAAGCAAACCGTTTATTTCTTTGAAAAATTCGTTGACTCTGGACAAATTTGCACGTTTGACGGATTACTCGATTCAAAAGGAAATATTGTGTTTTCAACGACTTTTGACTATGCTTATACTCCTTTAGACTTAGTTTTGAATCATTATGAAAACTCATATTATATTATAAAAGATATGGATCCAAAATTACGTCAATATGGGGAAGCTATTATTAAAGCATTTGGCATGAAAGAACGTTTCTTCCATATTGAATTATTCCGTGACGGAGATGATTATATTGCCATAGAATACAATAATCGTCCAGCAGGTGCTTTTACGATTGATTTGTATAACTTTGCTCACTCCATTGACCTTTATAGTGGATATGCAGATATTGTGAATGGGGACCCCTTCCCACAACCTCAAGTCGAAGCACAATATGGCTTGGTTACTTCACGCCGTTCAACATCAAATTATGTGTATTCAGAAGAAGAATTGCGTGCAAAGTACGGCGATAAATTAAAAGCAGTCAAAATCATGCCAAAGGCATTTGCAGAGTTACAAGGAGATGTTCATTATATTTTGACAACATCAAGTCGTTCGGAAATCGATCAAATGATAGAGGATTTTGGGAAAAAGTAGAAATACCCATTTGTGAAATTTTTATTTAGTCAATTCAAATCAGCTTGCCAGCAAGGTTAGCTGATTTTTCTTTGTGAAATTGTTCAAGCATAAATTTTGACAGTATTTTTTAGTTTGGATAGAATGAAATTATAGAATTACACTCATAGAAAGGCTTGACTATGACAACTTTAGATAAAAATCTTTTACTAGAGATGTTTCGTAAGATGGAAGAGATCCGTCGGATGGACTTAAAAATTGCTCAACTCGTAAAAAAGGGGAAAGTGCCAGGCATGACTCACTTTTCTGTCGGAGAAGAAGCAGCTAGCGTTGGAGCTATGCTGGCCCTCAATCCTGATGATTTGATTACTTCTAACCACCGTGGTCATGGTCAGGCGATTGCCAAAGGAATTGACCTGAACGGCATGATGGCAGAAATCATGGGCAAATACAACGGCACCTGCAAAGGAAAAGGTGGCTCCATGCACATTGCTGATTTGGATGCTGGAAACTTAGGAGCAAATGGTATCGTTGGCGGAGGCATGGGGATTGCGGTAGGTGCCGCCCTTACTCAGCAAATGCATCATACGGGAAAGATTGTTGCCTGTTTCTTTGGTGACGGAGCAACGAACGAAGGTGTTTTTCATGAAGCGGTTAATATGGCTTCTATTTGGAAGTTACCAGTGATTTTTTATTGTATCAATAATGGCTATGGTATTTCTGCGGATATTAAGAAAATGACCAATATAGAGCACATTCACGAGCGGAGTGCCGCTTATGGTATTCCTGGCATGTTTATCCCAGACGGGAATAACGTCATTGAGGTCTATGAGGGCTTTCAAAAAGCTATTAAATATGTTCGAAGTGGTAAAGGACCTGTTTTGATTGAAAGTGTTACTTATCGCTGGTTGGGACATTCATCTTCTGACCCAGGTAAATATCGAACACGTGAAGAAGTTGAGGAGTGGAAGAAAAAAGACCCAATTGAAAATCTTCGTAAATATTTACTCGCAAATCAGATTGCAAGCAATGAAGAGTTAGAAGCTATCCAAGCAGAGGTTAAAGAAGCAGTGGAAGCATCTGTAAAATTTGCAGAGGAAAGTCCATTTCCACCGCTTGAATCAGCTTTTGAAGATATTTACGCGGACTAAGAGAGGAGATTGAACAATAATGGAAACAAAAACAATGTCCTTCCGTGACACCATTATCCTTGCCATGTCTGAGGAAATGCGTCTTGATGAAAATGTGTTGTTAATGGGAGAAGATGTCGGTATTTTCGGAGGAGATTTCGGAACATCCGTCGGAATGTTAGAAGAATTCGGTCCAGAACGAGTACGTGATTGTCCAATTTCTGAAGCAGCTATTTCAGGAGCTGCAGCAGGAGCGGCCATGACTGGGCTACGCCCAATTGTAGATATGACTTTTATGGATTTTTCTGTCATTGCCATGGATGCAATTGTCAACCAAGCCGCTAAGACTCGTTATATGTTTGGTGGCAAAGGTCAAGTTTCGATGACAATTCGCTGCGCAGCTGGAAATGGTGTCGGATCAGCTGCTCAACACTCACAATCTTTGGAATCTTGGTTCACACACATTCCGGGTTTAAAGGTTGTTGCACCTGGAACTCCTGCAGATATGAAAGGCTTGTTGAAATCCTCAATCCGCGACAACAATCCTGTTATTATTCTTGAGTACAAGTCAGAATTCAACCAAAAAGGCGAAGTTCCGCTTGATCCTGATTATACAATCCCTCTCGGTGTTGGTGACATCAAAAAAGAGGGGACGGATGTGACAGTTGTGACCTATGGAAAAATGCTCCGCAGGGTTATGCAAGCAGCTGAAGAATTGACAGAAGAAGGCATTTCGGTAGAAGTGGTGGATCCACGTACTTTGGTGCCTCTGGACAAGGATATCATTATCAACTCAGTCAAGAAAACAGGAAAAGTCGTTCTGGTTAATGATGCCCACAAAACTAGTGGTTATATCGGTGAAATTTCTGCTATCATTTCCGAATCAGAGGCATTTGACTATTTGGATGCACCAATTCGCCGCTGTGCTGGTGAAGATGTACCCATGCCTTACGCCCAGAATCTTGAAAACGCCATGATTCCGACAGTTGAAAGTATCAAAGATGCTATTCATAAGACTTACAATAAAGAATAAAACTGAAATTGATATTGATTACAATATTTCACATAACTAAAATTATGCAAAAACAAAAATAGCTCAAGATTAAAGAACAATCAATAAAAAAAGAAATAGGAGAAGCTATGATTGATGATAAGTTAAGAGCGACCCCTGCTGCTAGAAAATTAGCAGATGACTTGGGTATCAATCTCTATGACGTATCTGGTACTGGCGCAAAGGGACGAGTTCATAAAGAAGATATCGAAAGTTATCGAGAATTCAATATTGTGAAAATTACGCCCCTTGCAAAACGTATTGCAGAAGAAAATAATATCGCTTGGCAGGAAATCCAAGGGACAGGTATTCGCGGCAAGATTATGAAGAAGGACGTTCTGACTTTGCTTCCTGAAAATGTTGACTCAGACAGCATCAAGTCACCTGCTCAGATTGAGAAAGCGGAAGAAATACCTGACAACATCATTCCTTATGGAGAAATTGAACGCCTTCCAATGACGCCAATGCGGAAGGTCATTGCAAAACGAATGGTGGATTCTTATCTGACAGCGCCAACTTTTACTCTCAACTATGATGTAGATATGACAGAACTGTTGGCGCTACGCAAAAAGGTTTTAGAGCCAATCATGGAAGCGACAGGAAAGAAAATCACGGTCACGGATTTACTTTCTATGGCTGTTGTCAAAACTTTGATGAAGCACCCTTATCTCAATTCGTCTCTGACAGAAGATGGGCAAACCATTATCATGCACAATTATGTCAATCTGGCTATGGCTGTTGGTATGGACAACGGGCTTATGACACCGGTGGTTTACAATGCCGAAAAAATGAGTCTGTCTGAGTTAGTCGTTGCCTTCAAGGATGTGATTGGTCGGACTTTAGACGGGAAATTAGCGCCAAGCGAATTGCAAAACTCAACTTTTACGATTAGCAATCTAGGAATGTTTGGTGTTCAATCTTTCGGACCAATTATCAATCAGCCCAATTCTGCAATTTTGGGAGTTAGCTCAACCATTGAAAAACCAGTCGTAGTAAACGGAGAAATTGTGATTCGACCAATCATGAGTCTTGGATTAACCATTGACCACCGAATCGTGGACGGCATGGCAGGTGCTAAATTCATGAAAGACCTGAAAACACTAATTGAAGACCCGATTTCAATGTTGGTGTAAGAAAAAGTTTAAATGAGAGGAAAATAAAAACATGGCCTTAGAAGTAATTATGCCAAAAGCCGGCGTTGATATGACAGAAGGACAGATTGTTCAATGGAATAAAAAAGTTGGCGAATTTGTAAAAGAAGGAGAAATCCTTCTGGAAATCATGACAGATAAAGTCAGTATGGAATTAGAAGCAGAAGAAGACGGCTATCTAATTGCTATCTTGAAAGGGGATGGCGAGACTGTTCCTGTAACGGAAGTTATCGGTTATCTGGGCGAAGAAGGAGAAAATATTCCGACTGCTGTGGCTGCTTCAGATGCTAGTTCAACACCAACTGCAGCCACAACTTCTAACGACGATAATAAGAGTGATGACGCTTATGATATTGTTGTTATTGGTGGCGGACCAGCTGGCTATGTGGCAGCTATTAAAGCAGCTCAATTAGGAGGCAAGATTGCTCTTGTTGAAAAATCTGAACTAGGTGGAACTTGCCTCAATCGTGGCTGTATTCCAACCAAGACCTATCTTCACAATGCGGAAATTATTGAAAGCCTAGACCATGCAGCAAACCGCGGTATTATCATTGAAAATCCAAACTTTACCGTCAATATGGATAAAGTCCTGGAAACCAAAAACAAGGTTGTCAATACACTTGTCGGAGGCGTTGCAGGTCTGCTTCGCAGCTACGGTGTTGATGTTCACAAAGGAATTGGTACCATTACCAAAGATAAGAATGTCTTGGTGAATGGTGCTGAACTTCTTGAGACCAAGAAGATTATCTTAGCTGGTGGATCAAAAGTCAGCAAGATTAACGTTCCAGGTATGGAATCACCACTTGTTATGACTAGCGATGATATCCTGGATATGAAGGAAGTTCCAGAAAGTTTAGTAATCATTGGTGGTGGCGTTGTTGGTATTGAGCTAGGACAGGCTTTCATGACCTTTGGTAGCAAGGTGACGGTTGTCGAAATGATGAATCGGATTGTTCCAGCTATGGATGCAGAAGTCTCTAAAAACCTTCGGCTCATTCTTGAGCGCAAGGGCATGACCATTTTGACAGAGACCAAGCTGGAAGAAATTGTCGAAGAAAATGGCAAGCTCCGCATCAAAGTTGCAGGAAAAGAAGATATCATAGCTGATAAAGCTTTGCTTTCTATTGGACGCGTACCTGATTTGGAGGGAATTGGCGAGGTTGACTTTGAACTAGACCGCGGTCGTATCAAGGTCAATGAATATATGGAAACTTCTGTTTCAGGAATTTACGCGCCCGGAGACATTAACGGTACCAAGATGTTGGCGCATGCAGCTTTTCGTATGGGGGAAGTAGCTGCAGAGAATGCTCTCAAAGGCAATCACGTAGTTGCTAAATTAAATCTAACTCCAGCAGCCATCTACACTTTGCCAGAAGTTGCGGCAGTCGGTCTGACTGAAGAACAAGCTCGTGAGAAATACGATGTTGCTATCGGTAAATTCAACTTCGCGGCTAATGGCCGTGCGATCGCTTCTGATGCGGCTCAAGGCTTCGTTAAAGTTATAGCTGATAAGAAATACGGAGAAATCCTTGGAGTTCACATCATTGGTCCTGCAGCTGCAGAATTAATCAACGAAGCATCAAGCATCATCGAAATGGAAATCACTGTTGAAGAAATGCTCAAGACCATCCACGGCCACCCAACTTATTCAGAAGTGATGTATGAAGCATTTGCAGATGTACTCGGCATGGCTATTCATGCCCTTAAGAAAAGATAAGAGGCACTATGAAATACATTATCAATAATAGTAACGATACAGCTTTCAACATTGCTCTTGAGGAGTATGCCTTCAAGCATCTCCTTGATGAAGATATGATTTTCTTGCTTTGGGTCAATAAACCGTCTATCATTGTCGGACGTCATCAGAATACCATTGAAGAAATCAATCGTGACTATGTCCGAGAGCATGGCATTGAGGTTGTTCGTCGTATCAGTGGAGGCGGAGCTGTCTATCATGACTATAACAATCTCAACTACACCATCATTTCCAAAGAAACTGAGAACAAAGCCTTTGATTTTAAGAGCTTCTCTATTCCGGTCATCAAGACTTTGGAAGAATTAGGTGTAAAAGCAGAATTTACAGGGCGCAACGATTTGGAAATTGACGGAAAAAAATTCTGTGGCAATGCTCAGGCTTATATTAATGGTCGAATCATGCATCACGGTTGCTTGCTGTTTGACGTAGAGTTATCTGTCTTGGCGAATGCCTTAAAAGTTTCCAAAGATAAGTTTGAGTCCAAAGGAGTCAAATCTGTTCGCGCTCGTGTAACCAATATCGTTGATGAATTGCCTGAAAAGATTACTGTCGAGCAATTTCGCGACCTCCTGCTAGACTATATGAAGAAAGAATATCCAGAAATGACAGAATATGTCTTCTCCGATGATGAACTAGATGAAATCAACCATATCAAGGAAACTAAATTTGCTACTTGGGATTGGAATTATGGCAAATCGCCAGAGTACAATGTTCATCGTGGTACCAAGTTTACTAGTGGTAAGGTCGAAATCTTTGCCAATGTTGTTGAGTCGAAGATTGAAAATATTAAAATTTACGGCGACTTCTTTGGTATCGAGGACGTAGTAGCAGTAGAAGAAGCTTTGAAAGGCGTCAAGTATGAGCGCGAGGACGTTTTAAAAGCTCTTGAAAACCTGGAAATTGCTCGCTATTTCGCTGGAATTAGCCAAGAAGAAATTGCAGAAGCGATTGTGGAATAAAAAAACAACTGACTCTAATTAATAATGTAAGAGAGTCAGTTGTTTTTGGTTTAATTTCAAGGAGAAGATTTTACATAAGTTTAAATATGTAAAAATCATAAGTTATCCAATGCATTTTTTTGTTCGTCATTAACAATATGGGTGTAGAGGTCTGTAACTTGGGTACTGGCATGTCCTAGCTGATGACTGACCAAAACTTGAGATTTAGTAGCATCATAAAGTCGAGTAGCCAGTGTATGGCGGAGTTTGTGAGGTGTCACTCGAACTTTGAAATCTTCAGAATACTTAGCAACCATCTTTTCTACGCTAGAAGCATCAATCCGGTTAGGAACACCTCTATATTCTGTCAAAAAGAGGGCAGTGTCTGAATTTTCAGCTTTATAACGTTTAGAGCGAACCTCCAGATACCTTTCTAAATAAGCTTTGGCAAAGGCTGCAACATTGACAGAATCTCTTTTTCCGCCCTTACGAGTAACTTCGATGACCATCATTTTGAGGTTCAGATCTTTCAAATCAAGATTTACTGCTTCGGATAGACGAACGCCAGACGCAAGAAGCAGTGCTATGATGGCTAAATCTCTCTCTTTATTTTTGTCAAAAGAGGAGAGAGCACGATTTGATAACTTTTTAGGATATTCTTCATCTATATAATTCAAAAATTGCTCAGTTTCTTCACCCAAAAATAGTTTTTGTTTGATGTTTTCAGCGCGCGCAGCTAAAGTCTCTCTCTTTTTCTTAGTAGACACTTTTTTCATGACATTACGATAGAAATAAGGTTCCCCATTCTCGTTTTCCACCTCTTCAGTTAAATATTTATAAAGGCTAGAGAGAGCAGAAAGAGTACGGTTAATGGTGGTTTGTGATACTCCGTTTTGCGTAGTATTAGCATTCAGCAATGGGCGCTCCCGTAAGTAAAGAATAAACGCTTCCATGTCTTTTTTAGTCATATTTTCCAACACTGACAGAGGAATTTCTGCAATCTGCGACCCATCAGCAATTCCAGAGTCTAAAATCCAATGAAAAAAGCGATCATATTCTTTGAGATATTCATATAAGGTTGTAAAACTGTATGGAACAGTCAATTTAGACTGATAGTATTCCAAAACGTACCAAGGCATGATGGCCTTTAGTTTTTCAATTCTTTCTAACAATATTTCGCGTTTCATTAAGATATTCTCCATCGTTTTCTATAAATAGAAGTATAGCACACTCCTGTATTTTTTTCAAGAAAATTATAGTTTTTCGGAAAGATGCTAGAGGAAGTTTTATACAATATCTCCTATTCAATGATTGCAATTATACAAAAAAACAAGCCGTTCCTTTAAATTAAGCGACTTGTTTTTTGCGTTTGTTTATTTCCGTTTTTTCTTAGCTTTTTTCATTTTATTTGCCATGCGTTTCATGGCTTGTTTGGTTGCAAATTCACCAATTTTTCCTTTAAGTCCGCCACCAAACATCTGGCTCATATCAGGATTCCCAGCTCCTCCTAAAGCGGACATGTCCATATTTTGAAGGGCTGACATATCCATACCGTTCATATTTGGCATATTTTTCGGTAAATTGTTAGGATTGAGGCCCATTTGCTTCATCATTTTATTCATATCACCAGACATGACACCTTGCATGACTTGTTTCGCTTGGTTAAAGTCTTTGATAAATTTGTTGACTTCGACAAAGCTATTACCAGATCCTGCAGCAATCCGACGGCGACGACTTGGATTAAGGAGGTCGGGATTTTCCCGTTCGGTAGGTGTCATAGATGAAACAATGGCACGTTTGCGGGCGATTTCGTTTTCATCTACCTTAAAATTCTTCATAGCAGGATTGTTAGCCATGCCAGGAATCATCTTTAACAAATCTTCCATTGGTCCCATATTTTGTACTTGATCCAGCTGGTCAATGAAATCGTTGAAATCAAAGGTGTTTTCTCGCATTTTTTCAGCCATCTCAAGCGATTTTTGCTCATCATACTCCTGAGAAGCTTTTTCAATCAAGGTCAACATATCTCCCATGCCCAAAATACGGCTAGACATCCGATCTGGGTGGAAAGTTTCAATATCGGTAATCTTTTCACCAGTACCAGTGAACTTGATTGGTTTACCAGTAATTTGACGGACAGATAAAGCTGCACCGCCACGTGTATCGCCATCAATCTTAGTCAGAATAACCCCAGTCACTTCCAACTGAGCGTTGAATTCGCGAGCTACATTGGCGGCTTCTTGACCAATCATAGCATCTACGACCAAGAGGATTTCATTTGGTTGAGCCAGTGCTTTGACATCGCGCAGCTCATTCATGAGCTTTTCATCAATTTGTAAACGACCTGCCGTATCAATCAAGACATAGTCATTGTGATTAGCCTTGGCTTGCTCCAGACCTTGACGAACAATCTCTACTGCTGGTACTTCTGTGCCTAGTGAAAAGACTGGTACATCGATTTGCTGACCAAGAGTTGTAAGCTGGTCAATGGCCGCCGGACGATAAATATCAGCAGCTATCATCAAAGGACGAGCGCCTTCTTCCTTCTTGAGTTTATTGGCCAACTTTCCGGCAAACGTAGTCTTACCAGCACCTTGAAGACCGACCATCATGATAATAGTCGGGATTTTTGGAGATTTGATAATTTCTGCCGTATCAGAGCCTAATACAGCGGTCAATTCTTCATCAACAATCTTGATGATTTGTTGAGCAGGATTTAGTGTATCAATGACTTCGTGTCCGACAGCGCGCTCACGAACTTTCTTGATGAAGTCTTTAACAACTGGCAAAGCTACATCGGCTTCCAAGAGTGCCAAACGAATCTCTTTGGTCGCTTCTTGAACATCACTCTCTGAAATTTTGCCCTTGCGACGCAGATTTTTAAAAACGTTCTGTAAACGTTCAGTTAAACTTTCAAATGCCATAAATTTTATTTCTCCTAGTTATTGTTATTGATGATGTTTTGGTATTTTTGAGTCGACAATTCACTATTCTCGATTGTCAATACTAGATAAAATTGCGATTTGCTCTTGTAAATAGGCATCATTAGCATATTTTTCCGTTATTTGATCGAAAATCTGACTTCTGACGATATAGTCTGAATACATGTGGAGCTTCTTTTCATAGTCTTCGAGAATCTTTTCTGTTCGTTTGATATTGTCATAAACAGCCTGACGACTAACTTGAAATTCCTCAGCAATCTCAGCCAAACTGTAATCATCCGCATAGTAAAGCTCGATATAATTCATTTGCTTATCTGTTAAAAGCGCTGCATAAAACTCAAAAAGAGCATTCATTCGATTGGTTTTTTCAATTTCCATAAAAAACATTATATCAAAAAATACAGATAAACTCTACTAGCGAAGAGTTTTACTCACTAAAAAACACTCTTAAATCAGCAAGGGTGTTTACGTATATAAAATTATGTAAAACAAATCAATTGTTTTCCAAATAAAATTCAAATCGTTCTCCCACATATTGACTTTTAACATATTCAAAAGCGGTACCGTTATCAAAATAAGAAATCTGTGTCAAACCAAGAATGGCATGTCCTCTAGGGATTTCTAGATAATGTGCAATCTTTTCTTTGGCAAGACGAGCATAAATGGTCTGTTGAGATTTTCCAATTTTATAGCCGTGCTCTTGCAAGGTTTGGAAAAAATGCTTCGTAATTTCTTCTTTATTAAAGTTTTTGATGAATTTCTCTGGAATGGAAGCGACTTCATAAACTACGGGAATATTATCCGCATATCGTACCCGCTCCATTCGGACAACATTTTCCGTCTTTTCAATTCCTAATTTTTCGACCTCTTCTTTACTTGGCAGTGTTCGACGGTAAGAAATCAGTTGGCTTGAAGGTGTCTTGCCTTGGGATTTGATGATTTCTGTAAAGCTGGTTGTGCCGCGCATCTTTTCTTGAACTCGCGTACTGGCTACAAATGTACCACTTCCCATACGACGTTCCAGCACTCCTTCTTCTACTAAAAGAGTGATTGCCTGACGAAGTGTCATGCGACTAACTTCAAATTGTTCAGCTAAATCGCGCTCGCTTGGCAGACGTTGCCCGATTTTCCAAATTTCCTCGTCAATTTCTTTTTTTATTTGATCGTGAATTTTAATATAGGCTGGAAGCATAGTAACCCCTTTCAAGAATAGTTTCCTCTCTTCATTGTATTATCAATTGAAATAAAAGTCAATCGCTACTTAATGTTGTTGGAAAAAGTCTCTATTTTGTGTTAGAATAAACAAAGAAGTTTCATTTGAGAAAGGAAAGAAATGGCAACTACAACTGAATTGCAAGATATTGAAAGAATCATTGTATTGGATTATGGCAGCCAATATAATCAGCTCATCTCACGCCGTATTCGGGAGATTGGTGTTTTTTCTGAGCTAAAAAGCAATAAAATCACAGCCGCTGAAGTTCGTGAGATAAATCCGGTCGGAATTATCCTGTCTGGTGGACCAAATTCTGTCTATGAAGAAGGCTCATTTGATCTTGACCCTGAAATTTTAGAATTGGGTATTCCAATTCTAGGGATTTGTTATGGAATGCAGCTTTTGACTCACAAATTAGGTGGGAAAGTTGTACCTGCTGGAAATGCCGGAAACCGTGAGTATGGGCAATCAGAGCTTATTCATACTGATTCACAGCTTTTTGCAAGCACTCCTGAAAAACAAATCGTTCTTATGAGTCACGGAGATGCTGTTACCGAAATTCCTCAAGGATTCGTACGAACTGGAACTTCTGCTGATTGTCCATTTGCAGCTATTGAAAATCCAGCTAAGAAAATCTATGGTATCCAATTCCACCCTGAAGTACGTCATTCTGTTTATGGGTATGACATTCTATGCAATTTTGCTTTGAATATTTGTGGCGCCAAAGGCGACTGGTCAATGGATAACTTTATTGAAATGCAAATCAAGCGAATTCGAGAAACGGTTGGCGATAAACGTGTTCTTCTTGGGCTCTCAGGCGGCGTTGATTCATCCGTTGTTGGCGTTCTCCTTCAAAAAGCTATCGGAGACCAGCTTATCTGTATCTTTGTAGATCATGGATTGCTCCGTAAGGGCGAAGCAGATCAAGTCATGGATTCCCTTGGAGGAAAATTTGGTCTGAATATCATCAAAGCAGACGCTGCCAAACGTTTCCTTGATAAATTAGCTGGTGTTTCTGATCCAGAGCAAAAGCGTAAAATCATCGGCAATGAATTTGTCTACGTCTTTGATGATGAAGCAAGTAAGTTGAAAGATGTAAAATTCCTCGCACAAGGAACACTTTATACTGATGTGATTGAATCTGGTACAGATACTGCTCAAACAATCAAATCGCACCACAACGTCGGTGGACTTCCTGAAGACATGCAGTTCAAGCTGATTGAACCTCTGAACACCCTCTACAAAGATGAAGTTCGTGCGCTTGGTACAGAACTTGGTATGCCGGATGAAATTGTTTGGCGTCAGCCATTCCCAGGTCCAGGACTTGCTATACGTGTCATGGGGGAAATTACAGAAGAAAAACTTACAACTGTACGTGAATCCGACGCCATTCTTCGTGAAGAAATCGTGAAAGCTGGACTCGATCGTGATATTTGGCAATACTTCACTGTGAATACTGGTGTTCGCTCAGTCGGTGTTATGGGTGATGGTCGAACTTATGATTATACCATTGCCATTCGTGCTATTACTTCTATCGATGGAATGACAGCAGATTTTGCTAAAGTCCCTTGGAAAGTACTACAAAAAATCTCTGTTCGTATCGTCAATGAAGTAGACCATGTCAACCGCATTGTCTACGATATCACTAGCAAACCACCAGCAACGGTCGAGTGGGAATAAAAACAAAAAAGCCAAACCTCAAGAAATAAGAAGTTTGGCTTTTAAATTTATCAGCTTATTTTCCCCACAAAAATTGAATTAGTATTTTATCTACTTCTTGATTTTCATGTAATTGGCTATGTTGTGCTAGTTTGCCGGTAATTTTCTTTTCTTGATAAGATTTGGCATTATCAGCAACCAAATATTTCAAGCTGCGAGATGAAGCATTTAAAACAGAACCGTCTGAGCCATTTTTGTAATCACCGTAGATATTCAAAACATCAATTTGATTTTGTGGGAATACTTCACGTAATGGTAATAATCTTTGGAAAGTTTGTGTGACTTGATTTGGTTTCCCTGTCGTTTTATCTACTTTTACATCAGCTGGTAAGCCCATAGCTTCTAAACCGGCAGCAAAATTCGCAATATTCACTTGTTTTTGCAGCTGTGGCAAATTCTCATCTTGAGCATGTTCTAAAAGATAATACAAAATCGACATATTTCCTAAAGAATGACCTACCATATTCATTTTTGTAAAGCCATACTTTTCCTGTAGCTTGCTGACGACAGCTTTTGCATATCGTCCAACATCAATAGGATTGCGATTATCTTCGTAATTCACTTCTACGATTGGATTGATAGCGCCTTTGGGAATGTCTCCCCTCAACGTAACTGCACCATTTCTATCAACATTTGCTCGAATAACTGTTTTTGTTACTCCTGCTTTTTTTGCTGCATTCGTCATATGCCGCTCCACATTGGCACTACTTCCATAACCATGAAAGAAAAGGGTTGGCGTAGTGGATTGCACATAATTTTTTTTGTCTAATTTACCGTCTGCTTCAACGTTGTAAAATAAAAAAGCAGAAATAGCAATCAGAACTGTTAAAAGTCCTGTAGTTAGGACCGCTTTTTTCGTCATTTTTATCGCTTCTTTCTGTGAGATATATTTTTAAGTATAACATGCAACAATCTAAATAACAATTGATTTGTTTGAAAATCCCTAGTAGGAATAAGCTACTAGGGGTGTGATGTTATTAAAACCAATTCATCACTTTCATGATGTGCATATTCATCTGAACTTGTCGGGAGTAATAATAATTCCCACCATTGATATAGAGCTTAGAGCCATGAAGGAGGGCGATGGGATGGTAATAAGGATAGGTTTTGCCGGTCACATTTCCTAAACTTGGTGCGACGACATTTTTGGAGTATTTTTTTGCCAAATCAAGGGTATTTTCGCCACCGTGTTTTGCAATATAATCGATGTAAGCTCGACCAAAGTTATAGGCTTGTACAGCGGTCCAAACATCTACTTTCTTTTCTTGAGCTACATTTAGATTCGCAGATAAAGTCTGAACACCTTGACGAATGCTTTCTTTATTATCTAAAATAGAGTTTTTCTGACCCGTCGCACTTTCACTAGATTGCATGACATCAGAAACTTTTCCTTTTGTTTCTGTGTAAATCATAGCAAGGACTAGTTCCTCATTGGCCGCAGTATCTTGCTCGTCTAGCACTTCTCTTACTAAGCTACGGTAGTTCATCACTTGCTTGACATCATGATGAACTTGAACAAGCTTGTAACCAACAAAGATTAAAAGAATGAGAAGGATCAATTTTCTAAGAATTTTAAACATTATTTACTTTGGATATCTTCTATGTTTTTGATGAGAATGGAATAGGTCCCATTCTCGTTTTGTATGAATTCTACGGATTCCGCATCTTGATAGATGTTATTGGGGACAATAAGCTCAATTCCATTTGAAAGAGAGAGCTTTTGATTTTCAAATTTTTTCTTCTGCCGACTACTATCAATTTCATCAAATTTAACAGTTTCTGGAATTGTTTCCTTAACCTGATCAATAAAAGTCAAACGAGCTGTCAGATTGTTATCGAACAAGTCATCTGCTAATTTTTCTGGTGATAATTCATCATTTTCTTCTAAATTTTTGAAAATAGACGATTTAACCTTGGATTGAAATTGAAAATCATCTTGATTAAAACTTTCTGCAACTTTTTGAGCCGTTTTTTCTAAGGCTTTGATAGATTTTTTAGGAGAAATTTTAGGATTGACTTGTAACAGATTATCAGAAAAATAATTGAGAAAAGCACCATTGTATTTAATCCGTTTTTCAATCAAATGGTATTTACGTGATTGAAGATTGATAATCAAGGCTTCATCGGCACCTGTACCAAATCCCGGCAAATTGTTCTGGGTAATCTTGATGGGATTGTCTACTTCTCCACCCAAGTGAGTGAGTGTTTCTCGCAGAGCAATCCGCAAAAAAGCAAAATGCTCCACGCCTTCCTTGTCAAATTGAACAAAAATCAAATCGTTGGTTTTCTGATTTTCGCTCACCGAAAACTCCTCTTTCCAGAGGTTGGCAATACTGACAGAGGTTTCTAAAAGGTCTTTTGTAATATGTGATAAAAAGACATTATCTTCGGTAAAAATACCCGTTTTGGCCTCATCTGAATAGACACGTTCAATCTTCTTGCGAAGATATTCTTCAATTTTTGGAGTAATATTAAGATATTTATCTGCTAAAAGAAGGTCGGTGTCTGATGGACCAAATTGATGAATAATAGCTTTTTTTACGTAAATGTCCATTTCAGTCCTCATATAGTGGAAAGGCATCGGTCAATTCTTTAACTTCTGCACGGACCTGCTCTAAAACAGCTTCGTTGTTTGCATTCTCTAAAGTCTTGATGATCAATTCTGCTACTTTAGTACTTTCAGCTACCCCAAAGCCACGAGCTGCAATAGCTGCAGTTCCAATACGAATGCCACTTGTTTTAAATGGTGATAAGGTTTCGTAAGGGATAGAGTTTTTGTTGAGAGTGATATGGACATCATCCAAAAGATTTTGAGCGACTTTTCCATTTTCAACGACTTTGGTCACATCCACAAGGAAAAGATGATTCTCCGTACCACCTGAAATAACACGGAAATTACCATGTTGTTGGAATACTTGAACCATTGCCTTAGCGTTATCCAAAATCTGCTGAGCATAAACTTTGAAATCTGGATCCAACACTTCTTTAAAAGCAGCTGCTTTAGCCGCCACGACATGCTCTAGCGGTCCTCCTTGGATTCCTGGGAAGATTGCGGAATTGATCTTTTTCGCCAACTCTTCATCATTGGTCAAAATTAAGCCACCACGAGGTCCTCGAAGGGTTTTATGAGTAGTAGTTGTCGTAATATGTGCATACGGTGCTGGACTTGGATGCAAACCAGCGGCAACCAAACCGGCAATATGAGCCATGTCTACCATGAGTTTGGCTCCGACAGTATCTGCAATTTCACGGAATTTAGCAAAATCAATAATATGAGAATAGGCAGAAGCACCTGCAACAATCAATTTAGGTTTGACTTCTTTAGCCTGCGCCAAAATAGCATCAAAATCTAAAAGTTCCGTTTCAGGATCGACATTATAAGGTACAAAGTTGTAGGTTTTTCCAGAGAAGCTAACAGCTGCACCATGTGTCAAATGTCCGCCTGCTGCAAGATCCATTCCCATTACTGTGTCGCCTGGCTCAATTAAGGCCATATAAGCCGCACAATTCGCCTGACTGCCTGAGTGGGGTTGAACATTAGCAAATTTTGCTCCAAAGATTTCTTTAGCACGTTCAATCGCTAAAGTTTCAATCACATCCACAACGTCCGTACCACCATAATAGCGACGGCCTGGATAACCTTCGGCATATTTATTGGTTAAAATAGAACCTTGTGCTGCCATAACAGCTTTTGAAACAACATTTTCTGAAGCAATCAATTCAATATTGTTTTGCTGACGTTTTTCTTCTGCAGCAATGGCTTCCCAAAGCTCAGCGTCATATTCTTTATAGTCTTTATGGTCAAAAATCATAAGAGTCTCCCTTCTCTTAAAGCGGGGCTAAAACCTATTTAGTCAAGGTTTAGAAGTGAATTTCTGGAATTTTAGCGAGAATTTCTTCGCAAGTGACAGCACCTTGGCGTAGAATATAGGCTGTTTCACCAGATAAATCCAAAATAGTTGAATCCTGTCCTGTTAGAAAAGCATCATCTTCTATACCAAGAACTTCGTGATTGAAATCGGTCATAATTTGCTGGAAGTTTACTCCGCTACTCTTTCCAGATAAATTTGCGGACGGACCAATGAGAGGTCCAAATTTTCTAATCAAGTCTAATGTTTTAGGATGACTAGGGACACGAAAACCAATTGTTTTCATACCTGAATTTACCCAAACTGGGACTTGTTCATTAGCTTGTAAAATAATGGTCAAAGGACCTGGTAGAAAGGCTTGATAAAGTTTTTTTAAATACTGAGGCTGATGTTTGGAAAATTGATAAATCTCTTCTAAACTTGAAACATTTAAATTCAAGGCCTTTTCGCGAGGTCTGCCTTTTAAGTCATAGACATGACTGACAGCCTGTTCATCCAGTGCCTTACAAAATAAACCATATACAGTCTCCGTTGGCAGCACGACTGCTCCTCCGCTGCTCAGCATTTCTTCAATTTTATCCATTATCTACCACTACCATTCTATCTTTTCCGAATTGATCTTGCAAGACGCGAATTCTCATTTTTGGAAATGCAGACTGAAATAGTTCTTTTACATGTTCCCCTTGTTTGTAGCCAATTTCGAGATAGATTTTACCTTTTTCTGTCAAATATTTTTGGGCGTTCTCAGCAATTTTTCGATACACAGCATACCCGTCTTCTTCAGCAAAAAGAGCAAGATGAGGTTCTGAAGCAAGGACATTTAGTCCTACTTCTTCTCTGTCCGTTTCTGAAATATAGGGCGGATTGGATACAATAATATCATACTTTCCTGTAATTGCCTGAAAACAATCAGACTGAACAAAATCAATCGCTACATCAATTGCTTCTGCATTTTCTTGCGCCAAATCCAGAGCATCTTGGGAAATGTCGGAAGCCGTGACCTGCCATTTCGAACGCTCGGTAGCCAAAGAGAGAGCAATTGCTCCGCTTCCAGTTCCAATATCTAAAACCTTTATACTAGTATTGGGATTTTCAGACAAGATTAGGTCAACTAATTCCTCGGTTTCTGGTCGGGGAATCAGCACTCGTTCATCTACTTTGAACGAATGTCCATGAAATTCTGCGTTCCCAATAATGTATTGGGCAGGTCTATGAACTAATAATTGAGATTGAATCTTTTTCAGTAATTCTATATCATCTGCTGTTGCTTCTGCCTGCATTTTCAACACAAATTGGGTAAAAGATAAGTTTTTCGACATTCGAAAAGTAAAGGAGAGACTTTCAGCTTCTTCGCCAATTGCTTCAAGCTGTTTTTCCATTTCAGCAAGAATTTGAGCTAATTTCATTATTTATTCAATTCTTCTAGTTTTTGTGTTTGGTCATACAATACCAAGGCGTCCACGATTTCATCTAATTTCCCAGCTAAAATCGTATCTAGCTTTTGCAGCGTTAAACCGATACGATGATCTGTCACACGATTTTGTGGAAAATTATAGGTACGAATCCGCTCCGATCGGTCTCCAGTGCCAATAGTTGATTTCCGCTCGGCATCTTGCTCGTCTTGCGCAATTTGTGCAAAATGGTCCGCTACGCGCGCACGGATAATCTTCATAGCTTTGTCGCGATTCTTTTGCTGGGTTCGTTCTTCCTGCATTTCAACCTTAATATTTGTCGGCAAGTGAACAATCCGAACGGCTGTTGCAACTTTGTTGACATTCTGACCGCCAGCACCAGAAGCGTGATAAATGTCAATCCGAAGATCTTTTGGATCAATATCGTATTCCACTTCTTCAACTTCAGGCATAACTAAGACGGTTGCTGTCGAAGTGTGAACTCGTCCTTGACTTTCTGTTACTGGGACACGTTGTACGCGATGAGCACCTGATTCGTATTTTAATTTAGAATACACGGATTGACCAGAAACCATAGCTACTACTTCTTTGAAGCCACCGACTCCATTCATAGAAGCTTCCATAACCTCGAATTTCCAACCTTGCGATTCAGCGTATTTTTGATACATTGTCAGAAGATCACCGGCAAAGAGCGAGGCTTCATCACCTCCTGCTGCACCACGGATTTCTAAGATGATGTTTTTATCATCATTTGGATCTTTTGGTAAAAGAAGGATTTTCAATTTTTCCTCGTATTCTTCTTTTTCAGCTTTTGCATCTTTGAGCTCTTGCTTTGCCATTTCTTCCAAATCAACATCGCCTGAAGCGTCTTTAATCATTTCTTCAGCGTCTGTGATGTTTTGGAGAACTTTTTTATATTCACGATAAGTTGCTACCGTATCGCGTGTACTCGCTTCTTCTTTGGACAATTCCATAAAACGCTTGGTGTCACTGACAACATCTGGGTCACTCAGAAGTTCCCCCAGCTCTTCGTAACGATCTTCAACGGCTTGTAGTTGTTCATAAATATTCATCGTTTGCTACACCTCTCCTTAACTCTTCATTTCGTCAATTTCTGGCTGAAAATAATGCTTCCGACAGACAGGAATATATGTTTCATTCCCACCGATTTGAATCTGCTCCCCTTCATAGACCGGCTTACCATTCGTTGTTCTTAATACCATGGTTGCTTTTTTGGAGCAAAACTGACAAATCGTTTTAATCTCATCAATTTTATCTGCTAGAAGCAGGAGATATTTGGAGCCTTCAAATAACTCATTGCGAAAATCATTTTTCAAACCAAAAGCCATAACTGGTACATTTAATTCATCAACTACTCTTGCCAAATCATAGACATGATGACGAGATAGAAACTGCGCTTCATCAATCAATACACAATAAGGTTTTTCGGGCATTTCTTGAATAAAGCGGAAAATATCAGTATCTTCTGCTATTGCAATTGCTTTTCGCTTCATTCCGATACGACTAGAAACAACGCCGAAACCGTCACGTGTATCAAGGGCGCTCGTCATAATGACAACACCTTTGCCTTGTTCTTCGTAGTTGTGTGCTACTTTTAAAATTTCGATTGTTTTGCCCGAGTTCATCGTGCCATATTTATAATACAACTGAGCCATTTTCTTTAATTCGTTTCAAATTCTCCAATTTTTAATACTTCTTATTTTACCATAATCTGACACGCTTTAAAACCTAATTTATGATAAAATAAAAATATCAAAGATAAAAAGGAGAAACACTATGCCATTTGTCAGAATTGATTTATTTGAAGGACGCACTTTAGAGCAAAAGAAAGCTCTTGCAAAAGAAATTACTGCTGCTGTCGTGAAAAATACTGGCGCACCACAATCTGCTGTTCATGTCATCATAAACGACATGCCAGAAGGGACTTATTTCCCACAAGGTGAAATGCGTACAAAATAACAAAAAAAGAATCTTGGATAAAAATCTGAGATTCTTTTTTAATTCAGAATGATAAATGATGTAGATGCAACATTTAAGCTAATTTCTTTTTTTGAATATGATTAAGACGAAGTTGGTATAAAATGCCACTAACGACCAGACTAGAGATTAAACCAATCCAATAAGCAAAGGGACCTAAATTTGTCGTGTAATCCAATAGTAACCCAACTGGTAGCGACACACCCCAATAGCCAATTAAGCCCAAATAAAATGGAACTTTTGTATCCTTGTATCCGCGTAAAATCCCTTGAAGTGGCGCTGCGAAAGTATCTGCTAATTGAAAAAATAAACTGTAAGTTAAGAAAATGGACGTCAAACGTATAAATTCCTTGTTGGTTCCATACAACGAAGCGACTTGATAACGGAAAAGATATAAAAATGTCAGCGTGAAAACAGCGAACCCAAGCGCAGTCAATCTTCCTAAAACACAATATTTTCTGACATAGTCTAGACGCTTTGCACCGATTTCGTAAGAAACGATAATCGCCATAGCATTAGAAATGCTCATAGGGAAAGCATACATAAGATTGGAAAAGCTGATAGCTGATTGGTGACTGGCAATGATTAACGAAGAAAACTTAGCCATGAGCAAACCTACGACTGAAAATATCACAACTTCTGCAAAGACAGTCCCACCAATAGGAAAACCGAGACGAATCCCTTCCTGCAATCCTTCTTTGTCCAAAGGTCGAATTTTCCATAATTGACCCGTGGTGCTAGTTAACGTCAAAACAACAATAAAAAGCCCAAAAGGACTATACTGTAAGTGATGAAACAAACAGGAGGTTATCCAAATGAGCCACTTACAGTATACCGCTAAATCCCATCATTTACAATGGAATATGAAGCAATTATCCAAAATTTGTCATCAGCTTTATCGGGATTATTGCCCCGATTCATTGAAGCATCGCCGTAATGTCAGCTTGTCAAAAGTTTCGGATGAATTTCTATTAGTCCTACTGTTATTGCAAGCTGAACTAGGAATCAAATCGCAACGTCATTTTCACCGAATCTGTCGACTATTTCCCTGTGGCCGACTGCTTGAAAGAAGTCGCTTCAATCGTCGTTCAAGACAGTTGATTTGGTTGCTACAACTCATTCGACAAGCGATGAATGACCAAGTGTCCTCCGATACGATTGCCATCGTAGACAGTTTTCCCCTACCACTTTGTCAGTCTGTTCGCAACCATAGAGCAAGTATTTTCGAAGGAGTGGCAGACATTGGCTACAATGCGTCAAAACACCAGTGGTTTTACGGTTTCAAAGTTCACATGCTCGTTACCTTATCTGGCTATATTCTGAACTATATTGTCACCTCAGCTTCTGTTCATGATATCAAAGTGGTGGAGGATTTATTGGAAGGCTGCCAACAATCTGTGATTTTAGCAGATTTAGGTTATCTCAGCCAGGCTCTTAAAGATCGGTTGAAACAGAGAGGGTATCATTTATGGACGCCCTTGCGTCAGAATATGGGAAGCGCGAGCCAGCATAACAATGGGAGATTACTGGCTATGAGGCGAACCATTGAAACTCGCTTTTCTGAGTTATGTGCTCTCTTTGATATGGAACACACCTTCGCCAGAGGAGTAACTGGACTACAACTGAGGATTGAACAAATCCTATTGGCTTATAATTTGAGCTATTTTGAACTTAACTAGCACCACGGGTATAATTGATATTTTTTAATTCTAGGATGTCTTTTGGCAACTACTACCGAAAGGATTAACAGCACCCAGTAAGCCAACGAAGTCCCCAGCCCCGCTCCTGCTCCGCCCATTTCTGGGAAACCAAATGCCCCATAAATTAAAATGTAATTAAAGCTGGCATTCAACGGTAGTAAGAGCAACATAAGGTACATGGATAATCTTGTCAATCCTAATGCGTCTAATAAAGAGCGTACAACACTAAATAAAAGCAAAGGGATAATACCAAATGCCAAATACCAGAGATAATGTATAGCAACTTCTGCTACTAGTGGTTCTAAGCCAATATTGTACAAGACAAGCGGTGCACCTAAAAAAACGAGTCCAAACAAGAGAAGAGACAAGCCGAGAGATAAATAAATAAACTGATAAAAATCAGAAGCGATTTTTTCTTCTTGTTTTTGTCCCAGATGGTGTCCAATAATCGGAACCAAGGCTGAAACAATACCAGTCAGAAAGGTAAAAAACGGACTCCATAAGCTATTCGCCATTGAAACTCCTGCCAAATGCAACGTATGGTATTGCCCCGTCATAGTTGTATCCACAAAAGAAGCCGAAAAATTAGCCAGTTGATAAATCAAAATTGGCAAAAAAATCGAGACAAATAAGGTCATTCGTTCTTTTAAATTGCGAGCTTGGTACATAAAATCTCCTCAAATTATTCCTTCTCTCTTAACTATACTATAAGCACTTAGAATAGTCAAAAAAGCTAGGAGGAAATCCTCCCAGCCTCTTGTCGAGCTTTATCTCTTCTCACAATTTAAAATAAGATTCAATACAATCGCAATGACGCTCGCCATAACAATCCCGTTTGAGAAAAACATTTGTAAGCCAGTTGGCAAACTATTAAAAAGATTGCTTCCATTTAAGCCGACTCCTGCAGAAATAGACACAGCGGCAATCAAGAAATGATGTTCATTGTGTTCAAAATCAACTCGTGCTAGCATTTGCATTCCTTGGGCAGAAACAAAACCAAACATGACAAGCATGGCACCACCGAGTACAGGACTTGGAATAATTTGTGCCAAAGCGCCGAATTTCGGTACCAATCCTAACAAGACTAAGAATCCTGCTGCATAATAGATTGGGAGCCGTGTTTTAATTCCAGAAAGTTTGACCAAACCAACATTTTGTGAAAATCCTGTATAAGGGAAAGTGTTAAAAATACCGCCAAGAAGCACTGCAAGTCCTTCTGCACGATAACCATTTCGCAGACGAATGCTGTCTAACTTTTCATTCGTAATATCTGAAAGCGCAAAATAAACACCTGTTGATTCTACCAAAGAAACTGTTGCGATAATACACATCATGACGATGGATGAAAGTTCAAACTTAGGTATTCCAAAATAAAACGGTGTCGGAACATGTACAAGAGGAGCTTGAGTTACTGGCGCAAAATCTACTAAGCCCATAAAGCTGGCAATAATCGTTCCAATAATTAAGCCAATCAGAATGGAAATGGATTTTAGAAAGCCTTTCGCAAAGATATTTACTAACAGTATAATTAAAATCGTGACAGCAGCCAACAGCAAACTTTGTGCAGTTGGTTTTTCACTATTATTTCCCATATTGCCAATCGCAACAGGAATAAGTGTCAAACCAATAGTTGTAATCACTGAGCCCGTCACAATTGGTGGAAAGAAATTAGCAATTTTAGAAAAAATGCCTGCAATCAAAAGAACGTAGATACCGGAAACGATGAGCGCTCCAAACATGGCTCCGCTTCCATGTTTTTGACCAATCATAATCAGAGGTGCAACCGATTGGAAAGCAACGCCAAGTACGACTGGCAAGCCAATTCCGAAATATTTATTGAGTTGCAATTGCAAAAATGTTGCCACACCACACATAAAAATATCTGTAGAGATGAGATAGGTCAGCTGTTGGCTCGAATAACCTAGCGCACCAGCAATCATAATGGGTACAAGGATTGACCCTGAGTACATTGCTAATAAGTGCTGCAAACCTAAGACAGCCGCCTGTGAATGTTTTTCTTCTTTCAGTTCCATTATGCATCAGCCTCCATAAATACAACTTTTCCATTTTCAAATTTTTGAATACGAGCCAAAGAAACGACTTTTCGCCTATCTTCTTCTAGCAACTTTCTTCCTTCTTGAAATGATTTTTCAATCACAATGCCAATCGCTTCCACATGGGCACCTGATTGTTCAATGATATTAACCAGCCCTTTAGCTGCTTGCCCATTTGCTAGAAAATCATCGACAATAAGCACTTTATCATGATGATTTAAAAATTTCCCTGCAATTGAGACCGTACTTGTCACTTGCTTGGTAAAAGAATAGACCTCGGTCGTCAAAATACCTTCTGTCATAGTGATGTTTTTTGATTTTTTCGCAAAAATCATCGGAACGCCCAATGCTTCTGCTGTATAGATAGCAGGTGCTATTCCAGATGCCTCAATTGTCACAACTTTTGTAATACCAGCCGAGCGAAAATAGGTTGCAAACACTTTACCAATTTCTTTCATCAAGTTGAAATCGACTTGGTGAGTCAGAAATGAATCCACTTTTAAAATATTTTCTCCTAAAACATTTCCGTCTTTTAGGATGCGTTCTTCTAATAATTTCATAAAATCTCCTTTTAGAAAAAACAAAAGACTTGCCAAAAGCAAGCCTAAAACAATTGGTTAACCAACTGAATACAAAATCCCTTACTAAAACACAGCAGGAAAGTTGAAGACTTACTTATTGTTAGACATTAGGTGCCTTGTAGAAACATTACGCCAAATTCGTAATATAAATAAGTAATTATTTTATTGTTAATGAGCGTCACCATTCCAAATGGAATTTTTCACAATGACGTAATCTACGTGCTTAAGACCAGCTAGATCTCTTCCGCCGGCATAGGAAATGGCACTTTGCAAATCTTGCTCCATTTCAACCAAAGTGTCAGCTAAATGTCCTTTAACCGGTAAAAGAATTTTCTTTCCTTCCACATTCTTATACATACCCTTTTGGTACTCTGAAGCCGAACCATAATACTCTTTGAATTGTTCACCGTCTACTTCGACCGTTTGACCTGGGCTTTCGATATGACCTGCGAATAGGGAACCAATCATCACCATGGTAGCACCAAAGCGAATAGATTTGGCAATGTCGCCATGCGTACGAATACCACCGTCCGCAATAATTGGTTTGCGAGCAGCTTTTGCACACCAACGAAGAGCCGCTAATTGCCAACCTCCTGTACCAAAGCCAGTTTTTACTTTTGTGATACAAACTTTTCCTGGTCCAATGCCAACTTTTGTTGCATCTGCTCCAGCATTTTCCAGCTCACGAACAGCTTCTGGTGTCCCGACATTTCCTGCAATCACAAAAGTATCAGGGAGTTCTTTTTTGATGTGCTGAATCATATCAATCACACTATCTGAATGTCCATGCGCAATATCAATCGTGATATATTCTGGTGCATCTTCTTTCAACTGGCTAACGAAATTATATTCATAATCTTTCACACCAACCGAAATGGAAGCAATCAGTCCTTGCTCATGCATGCGCTTGATGAAAGGAATACGGTCAGATTCGTCAAAACGGTGCATGATGTAGAAATAGCCACTTTTCGCCAATTTTTCTGCTACATCTTCATCCAGAATTGTTTGCATATTAGCTGGAACAACAGGAAGTTTGAAGGTGTGATTTCCAAAAGTAACGGTCGTATCAGCTTCTGACCGACTTTTGAGGATACATTTATTAGGAATCAATTGAATGTCTTCATAATCAAAAATAGGAAATTCGTTCAGCATGTCACTCTCCTTAAATTGTAAATTGTATGCAAAAATAACCTACCTATGCTTTCACATCGCTATGTCTTTCCTGACATTTTCTTTAGTATTATAACATAAGATACAGAAATTACAATATAATGACGTATAATATTTTTTATCGTTCGGAAATTACGGATTGTTCTTTTAGGTTCTAAAAAAGAGGTTTCCCTCTTTTACAATAGCAAATCTTTAATGCGTCCAATATCTGATTTTTTCAAGACTACATAAATCATATCTCCTAGATACAGGCGCGTGCTACCATTCACTGTTTGATTTCTTCCGTTGTGGTGTTGCATGGTAATTAGAATATCTTTTGGTAGTTCCAATTCATGAACTTGCTTACCCGCTATTTTTTCAGAGACTGGAATTTCGATAAGGGTTGTCTCGCCCTCATCTACCACGTTATCTGGTAACATGCGCTCTAGCATAGCTTCATACACGGGGGCTCCGCCCAATAAATCCATTACAACGTATGCCACTAAAGTCACTAAACCAAGAGGCATGAGGTTTCGTATATCACCAACCATTTCAGTCACCAAAATGATGCCAGTTAGCGGAGCCTTTGAAATGGCACCAAAGTAGCCACTCATACCTAAAATAATAAAAATGGGAAATTGCTCTTGAGTTGCAAAGCCTAATTGCACACAAACGACACCAACAATTGCTCCCAAAAGAGAGCCAAGAGCTAAAATGGGGAGAAAAATACCACCAGGAAGCCCACTACCATAACTAATCATACTCCAGATAAAGCGAATAACAAAAAACATCACTAATGTTAATAGCAGATAGTGTTGACTGGTTAAAGAGAGAACCAGTTGATTGCCACCGCCTAAAAGCTGTGGAAGGAAATATCCTACTGGTAAAATGAAAATAAAGGCTATAATAGGATAATATTGCGGAGAAAGATGCAAAATTTTACCAATCATATCATAAATACGAGGCATGGCTAGAACAACTTTTTCATATAAAAATCCTGAAAAACCAAGAAAGATTCCTAACAACAAATAAAGCCAGTATTGCCCTAGCCCCATCAGAGGAATATTATCTGGCATATTTAATACAGGGGTCATTCCAAAAATCATAAGCGAAACAAAATTCGCTGTTAAACTTGCCGCCAAAGACGAGACCCAAAAGAAACGCGAAAAATGATGATAGACTTCCTCAATCACAAACAGTAAACCCGCAATCGGAGCATTAAAAGCTGCTGCCAATCCTGCTGCCGCTCCACTAGCAATCAAAGAACGCTCTTCCACAGGGCTTAAATGAAGATGTTTGGCGATTCCCTTTCCACCCATTGCTCCAAGTTGAATACTGGGTCCTTCACGTCCTAGCATCAAGCCGCTTGCAATGGCTAAAACACCAAGAATGTACTTTTTCCAAAGGACACTCCACCATGATAAGCTCATCAGACCTTTCAGCTCTGCTTCTACTTGCGGAATTCCAGAACCTTTAATATCCTTTTCCGAGAGCGTTAACTTTGCACTTATCCAAATCACGCAAGCATAAAATAACAAAATAAAGCAAACCAAATCATACTATCATGACCTTGCTGATAGAAATGTTGAATGATATGAAATCCCTTTTCAATCAAAAAACGAAAAGAACCAACAATTGCACCCACGATAATCCCGACTAAAATTCCTCTTGAAACTTGCAGAATAATCGAACTAGATGTAAATGAAAATTCTTTCTTAGTATTTGATATTCTCTTTTCTGTCTGAACAGACATCATTACCTCCCAATATGTTCTCCTTCTATTTTAGCATAATTTTTCTTATTGCTTATAGAAATTATTTTAGAAAATGAAGTCTAGAGAAAAAATCAAACCAGCTTCATGCGAAACTGGTTTATGATAATATCCTTATTAAATCTCTACACTGTTTATTTGCTGATCATTAATTGTATAACAATTACGATAAATCTTCGCTTTCTTCTTGTTTTTTACTATAAATGAGATTAAATAAATCTCTTTTTAAGCTGTCTAACTGCTAAGGTATAGAAGACAAAAATATAAGCACCATTGACAACTAAGAAAAGGATAAATTCAGATAAGGTAAAAGGGACTAAAGAACGAGCTCGATCACCAACAGCAATCTGAGCATAAGGGAAAATGCTAAAAAGACCTTGTCCAATAAATAGGGTCATAAGCCCTGCTATAGCCAAAATAGCTGATATAATAATAGGCACTGCGAAATTTTTTAAGCGAATACTAAGAAAAATTTGAATGGTGATAATAGTAATGGTTGCTATCCAACCTGTGATAGACCAAAGCAAAAAGTCCAGTAGATAATTTGCAAAAGGTACCTTCAAAACCAAAGCGCTGATAATATAAAAGAGAAGAACTATCAGTTGACTAATAGCCATGACTAGTGATAAGCTGGTGATTTTTGATAAAATGATACGATTGGCTTTAACCGGAATACTTAATAAGCGCTGCCAGTTTTTATTACTTTCCTCGAATTGACAACTGATGGAACAGATAATCCCGATCAGAATAGGAGTAAATATCTGCGAGGAATAGAAAACTGTTTGTCCCCAAAGGACGCGAGCTTGTGTACCATCTAGGAGCACCTTTCGATTGAGAGCGTAAATCATTGCTCCCAATAAGGACCCAACAAGGTTAAAGAAGATTAGCGTTATCGGAATAGCACTTTTTTTGATTTTTTTAAATTCAAAAATAATCATAATAGATCCGCCTTTCCAATGAGTTTTTTACTGACAAAGATGCTTAAAAAAATGATAAGCAATAATGTGACTAATTTAAAGGGATAAGCATTATCATATTGAAAAAGATAAGTGTTAGTTCCAGCCACCCGTTTAGCGATTCCCATCATAGAGAAATATTGCCAAGGAATGAAAATACGAATAGGAAATGGTAACGCACCGATACCTACAAATGACAGGAAGGAACCAATTAAGCCTGTTACCACTGTCACACTTGGCTTTGGATAGATAAAAGCTAAGCAAAGATGTAAACAAGACAGAAAGAGACAAACCAAAAAAGTTGTGAACAAAAAGAGACTCAATGAAACAGGTGTCACACTGACCTGCATGCCTTGAATAATAAATTTCAGAAAAAGCGTTTGAATCAAACTGACAACAAAGGCAAAAATAGCCATCACAGTCAATTTAGCCTTAAAAAGTTGCCAAGGACTTTCGTTACTGGTTTGCAAGAGTTTAAAAGTTTTGCCTAGATGTTCCAATTCCAGTAGTCTAGACGCTAAAACTGCAATGAAAAGTGGCAAAATACAATCATTCAAGTAAGTCATGGTATAAATGGCATTATAGGCCTCATGTGTTTTAGGTAATTCATATTTGATAACAACGCCACTCCAAATCAAGCCCACTGCTACAATAGCAATCAAAGATAGCAAGAAAGAACGTCTTTTTAATTTGATAAATTCTAATTGTAAATTTAGCATTACAAAACACTTCCTTCCCGTCCTGTCATATCAAGGAAAACATCTTCCAGCGATCGACGAATCATACGAACTTGATAAATATCAACATCATTTTCAACTAAGAGTCGAATAGCAGTGGCTATATTAACTTTATCGTTATCGTTGACAATCAATTTTTTGTCATCATCCAAATTAAAACCATTGAACATTAGTATTCTTTTAGCAGTTACATCATCACTGGTCTCAAACAGATATTTTTCATCTTCTTCAAGGTCAGATAGGTGACCTTCAAAAAGTAATTGACCATGATTAATAATACCGACAGTCGTAGCCATCTGTTCAATTTCTGAAAGAATATGGCTAGAAACGATGATAGTCATATCGTATTTTTGTGGTAATGACTTGATGAGCTCACGAATTTCTTGAATACCAGCAGGATCTAAACCATTAGTTGGCTCATCCAGAATCAGTAATTTAGGAAATTTAACAATGGCTAGCGCAATTCCTAGACGTTGTTTCATGCCTAGTGAATAGTTTTTAACTAGCTTGTCTTTTTGATCGAAAAGTTTGACAATCTTTAAGACTTCATCAATATTTCTTTTTGGTAATTTAAGTAATTTTTGGATAATTTCAAGATTTTCATAGCCGGTCAAATTAGCATAGTAAGAGGGCTCCTCAATAAGGGAACCTACATTTGAGAGGAGTGATATTTGATTGCTATTAAAGGTTTTGCCAAAGAGCTTAATGGAACCATGGGTTGGTTGCAACAATCCCAAAAGCATTTTCATAGCAGTGCTCTTACCAGCACCATTTGGTCCTAAAAAACCATAAATTTCATTTTTTCTAATATGAATAGAGAGCTGATTAACGGCTACTTCACCTGAAAAATCCTTACTTAATTGGTTGGTTTCAACGATATAATTGTTCATTTGTTTTCTCCTTTAAAAATCTTAGAGTGATGTTATATCCTTTCGCTATTTTTATTATAATGAAACTCCTTTATTTTAACCTATTCATTACCTTAATTCTTCCTTAATTTTTACTTTAAAGTCCTTGACCAAGGAAGCAATGTGTTATACTAGTCTTATTGAGGTAATAGTATGAATTATAAAGAAAAGAAGATCTTAATTTTAGACGATAATCCAGAAATTTTAGAAATGGTGCAAGAATCATTGAACATTGCTGGTTTTAGCAATCTAACAAGTGTACAATCACAAAAAGAAGCTTTGGAGCAATTTGAAGAAAAATCTTTTGATTTAGTTATTTTAGACATTATGCTGCCTGAAGGATCAGGATTTGAAGTTTTAAAAGGTATCCGTAAGACTTCAACGGTTCCTGTTTTGTTTTTGTCGGCAATCTCCGATATAGAAAAACAATATCAGGGCTTTGAGTTAGGGGCAGATGACTATATTATCAAGCCTTTCCGCCCAAGAGATTTGGAGTTGCGTATTCTTTCCATCTTAAAAAGAGCCTATCCCGAAAAGGAAGATACCCTTGTTTTGCCTACTTGCCAGGTGCATTTTAGCCAAGCCTTGATTACCAAAGGAAAACTAGAGATTCAGCTGACAGCTAAGGAATACAGTATTCTTAAGGTCTTATATGATAATAAGAATCGCATTGTTACTTTTGACCAACTCTTAGAAAAAGTCTGGGGCTTACAATACCAAGGCTATGATAATACCCTAATGGCTCATATTCGTAAGATTCGACAAAAGATCGAAGCCAATCCATCTAAACCAGAAAGCTTAATAACGGTTAAAGGTTTGGGTTACAAACTAAAGGTGAATTAAATGGATACCGTTAAATTTTTTACTAAGTTATTAACCAGGTATGTTCTATTACTCTTGGCTTTAATCATAGGACTTGTTTTTGTTTATGGTTTGGTTTTCTCATCCTATTTTAGTTTCTATGGAAAGGAAAAACCGGAACTACTTTACACTAAAATCGCTCAATCGAGTCAACAGAATAATTTTAATTTTGATAAAAGCAGCAAAATTGAAATGGATAAACAAAATACTTGGGCTATGGTACTGAATCAAGATGGCAATATTGTCCAATCTTATCATTTACCTCAACAGCTCAAAAGACATTATACCAATGCTGATATGGTTAAATTTTCACGTTGGTATTTAGAAGATTACCCTGTTTTCTCCTATGTACGAGGTCAGCAAATTTTAGTTTTGGGCTATCCTAAAAAGCATTCCTTAGCAAAATTTAATTTCTATGCTAATACACAATTTATTAGGAATTTTCTCAGTTTGGGACTTGTTTTCTTGGGTATTATTCTTTTACTTATTTTTATTCTTTTGAGCCGATCAAAGCTACGCATTAAAAAGGAAATGGATCCGATTATTACTGCTGTCACTTCTTTGTCTCAGGGTCAAAATATTGCTCTTAATGAAAAGGGAAATTTCTCAGAAATTAAGACAGCCCTTAATGAAACATCTCATATTTTGGAAGAAAGCAACACGATGAAAGAGCAATGGATTAGAGGGGTCAGTCATGATTTACGCAATCCTCTTATGCTCATATCAGGTTATAACAGTCAGCTAGAGCAGCAATATGGTAAAGGAAAGCAGACGGAGGAAATTGAAAATCAGATTCAAACTATGAAAGAAATGATTTCTAATCTCAATATGAGCTACTTATTGGATAATCAAAAGCATCACTCCGAATTTTCGAGTCTTGATTTGGTTGCAGTCCTACGAACAGTAATTGCCGATATATTGAATAATTATGAAACAATTACACTTCATTTTGATTTGCCTACCGAGGCAGTGTTGGTAAAAGGAGAGGTAACTTTACTAGAAAGAGCTTTTAGAAATCTCTTGCTTAATAGTATCATACACAGCGGTTCTAACCAGATTGATCTGACTTATCAATTATCTGATAATAAAGTGCTCATCATCATTGCGGATCAAGGAGATATTACAGCTCAAAAAATTACTGAGCTAAATCAAAAATCAACTAATTATGAATCACATGGTATGGGAACGGTTATCACTAAACAAATTATTAAATTACATCAAGGTGAAATTGTTTTTTTAGACAATCAGCCAGGCTTAAAAGTCATCATTTCTTTACCTTTAGTAAAGGACTGATGACCTACCTAAGAACAAGCTTACACTCAGAAAACTAACCATTTGGAGCATCGCAACACATTATTTATCTTCTAAATATTTCTAAATGCTATTTTTGGGGCAAAATATTCTTTCGTCTAATCATCGTAAATTTTTGATAAATAAGTAACAATACTATTCTATTTATCAAAAATTTTTCTGTTATACGCAAAAAAAGAGTGAACAAATAAAGTTGCACTCTTTTACTGTTAAAATGTTTTGTCAACAACTAGATACGAATTACACTAAAAACGCTTTATAAACTCAATATCTTATCTTTATTTTTCAGCCGTCAATGCTGCCATTGTAATGTAGTTATAAGGCTTATTAAAGTGTGGCAGGAAGAAAATATCTGTCAAAGCTAGTTTATCAATGGTTACTTTTTCTTGGATTGCAAGTGAGAAAAGATGAATTCCCATTGAAATATCTTCGTGTGAAGCCATTTGTGCGCCAAGGATGACGCGTGTATCTTTATCAAATACGATACGAATAGCTACTTCATGGTTGTTGTGTTTGATAAATTCTGGCTTTTGAAGGTCATTAAATCCTGTTTCAACCGCATTGTAGCCAGCAGCTTTTGCTTTTTCCAATGTCAAACCAGTTGAAACCATTTTAAGGTCGTAAATGTTGATACCGTTTGAACCTTGCACACCAATGCCTTCTAACTCATGACCAGTTGCGTTGTAAGCTCCGACGATACCTGAACGAACAGCGTTTGAAGCAAGGGCAATGTAGCTCATTTTACCAAGGGAATTGTCATAAATCGTTGCACAGTCACCAACTGCATAAACACCTGGAATGCTTGTTTCTTGTTTTTTATCAACAAGGAAGGCGCCATTACGGAAAAGTTCAATCTTGCCAGCGCCGAGAGCTGTGTTTGGTCGGAAGCCAACAGCCATAATGACCATATCTACGTCAAATGTTTCTTTATCTGTTACAATACGTTCAACTTTGCCTTCCCCTTCAACTGCTTTCACAGTTTGACCATAAGCAAGTTTGATGCCATGATCTGCCAAGTTTTTACTCATCAAGTCAGACAATTCACGGTCGTAGTAACCAGCAAGGCAAGTATCTGCAATGTCAATCAAGATTACTTCTTTTCCAAGGCGTTCAAAAGCTTCTGCGAGTTCAACACCAATGTAGCCAGCTCCAACAACAGCAACTCGATTGATTCCTTTATTGTTTTTTAGTTTTTCAATCACTTCAGCTGAGTTTTGATACAATTTTACAAATTGAACGTTTTCCAGAGTCGCTTTAAATTCGCGATTCCCTTCTACAATTTCAACACCTTTAATCGGCGGAATGATTGGTTGTGAACCAGTCGCAAAAATCAATTTGTCATAAGATTCAAGATGTTCTTGACCGTTTACAAGTGCGGTCACTTCTTTTTTATCATAGTCAACTGATAAAACAGGGCTTTCCATGTAAACTTTAGCACCTTTTGCTTCAAGTTTTTCCTTATCTGAATAGAACAATCCTTCTGGACCGTCAATTTGCTTACCAATCCAAAGCGCCATTCCGCATCCTAAAAAAGAAATGTTTGAATTTTGGTCAAATACCACAACTTCGTTTTCATTTTCGAAGTTGTCTAACATCGTATTGATACAAGCTGTACCAGCATGGTTGGCACCGATAACAACAATTTTACTCATAGAGCAATTCCTACCTTAATTTTTAATTTACTAAAACATTATAACATTACGTGTTAGCGTTTACAATATATTTGCTCATAAAACTGAAAAATATTACATTTTCTATCAATTTAAGAGAACTTTTCATGAATGCTTTCATTTCTAATCTCAATGTAGTTTTTATCTCATCTTGTAGACAGACAGCTTTGTTGAAATTGTCAGAAAATTATAGAAAAAGTTTGTGAAAACGTTATCTATCTGTTATAATAGATATGTATTTTTTATTTGTAGAAAGGATGTGATATGGTGGACTTCAGATCTCGTTCCATTCAATTAATGGGAACGACGATTACGATTTCAATTCTGCATCCACAAGCAGGTCTGCTACTTGACGAGGTCATTCAACTACTTTTTCTGTATGAGAAACGCTTTAGTGCAAATGATGATGCTTCGGAGTTGATGAAAGTCAACCATCAAGCTGGAAAACAATGGGTTCAGGTGCATCCTGACTTATTTGAGCTGATTGAGCTAGGAAAACAACATAGTTTAGCTCAAAATAGTCACTTAAACATTACTATCGGACCACTTGTACAAACATGGCGAATTGGCTTTTCAGACGCCAAAGTGCCTCAGTCGGAAGAAATCAAATATTGCCTCTCTTTAATAGACCCTACTTTTATTAAACTCGATTCTGCTTCTTCTAGTGTTTTTTTGGCAAAAGAAGGAATGAAAATTGACCTTGGAGCACTTGCAAAAGGTTATATTGCTGATAAAGTGATGGAGTTCTTAAAAAATAAAGGAGTAACTTCTGCTCTCATCAACCTAGGTGGGAATGTATTGACCCTAGGAATCAACCAAGTTTCTAAGCATCCTTGGCGGATTGGAATTCAACATCCAAAATTAACACGCGGAAATAATCTGGCTATTCTTCCTATCATAAATCAATCTGTTGTGACTTCAGGAATTTATGAGCGAACCCTTGAAAAACAAGGACATTCCTATCACCATATTCTTGATAGCAAGACAGGCTATCCTGTGGAGACAGATGTCGCTAGTTTAACGATTGTGTCTAATCGCTCTGTAGACGGTGAAATTTGGACAACCCGATTATTTGGTGAAAGCCCATCGTCTATTCTAGAACAAGTTGAAAAAGAAGAACAGATTGAAGCGTTAGGGATTACAAAAGATGGTCAATTATTCTATTCTTCTGGTTTAAAGCCAGAACTGCTATTTTAATATCGGAAAGGAAATAATTATGTTAAAACTCATCGGTTTAGTTGGTACAAATTCAAAACGTTCCACCAATCGCCAACTATTACAATATATGCAAAAACATTTTGCGGATAAAGCAGAAATTGAACTGGTGGAAATCAAAGATATTCCCATTTTCAATAAACCCGCAGACAAAAAACTTCCGGCTATTGTAACGGAAATCGCTGGAAAAATAGAAGCCGCTGACGGGGTCATTATCGGAACGCCTGAATACGACCACTCTATTCCAGCTTCGCTCATGAGTGCTCTGGCTTGGTTATCTTACGGCATTTACCCACTGCTCAATAAACCAGTGATGATTACAGGCGCCTCTTATGGAACATTGGGGTCATCTCGTGCACAGTTACAGCTTCGCCAGATTTTGGATGCCCCTGAGTTGAAAGCTTCCGTCATGCCTGGCTCTGAATTTTTGCTGTCGCACTCTCTGCAGGCATTTGATAAAGATGGCAATCTCATCGACCTTGAAACCATTCAAAAATTAGATGCACTCTTTGATGATTTCCGTCTTTTTGTGAAAATTACCGAGAAACTATCCAGCGCGCAGGAATTATTGCACAAAGAAGCTGAAAACTTCGACTGGGAAAACTTGTAAGTAAAGGAGAAATGATGCAATGAAATTTGTAGGAATTGTAGGCTCAAATGCAGAGCAATCGTATAATCGTGAATTACTGGAATTTATCAGAAGGCATTTTAAACTAAAATTTGAATTGGAAGTCTTGGAAATCGATGAAGTTCCGATGTTTAATCAAGACGAAAAATGGGACGAATCTTTCCAGCTTCGCCTCCTATACAACAAAATTACCCGTGCAGACGGAGTCATTATCGCAACACCTGAGCACAACCATACCATTACCGCCGCTCTGAAAAGCGTGCTTGAGTGGCTGTCATTTGAAGTTCATCCATTTGAAAACAAGCCTGTCATGATTGTGGGCGCTTCTTACTACGATCAAGGAACTTCACGCGCACAGGTCCATTTACGCAAAATTCTTGACGCACCAGGTGTCAATGCTTATACTCTTCCCGGGAATGAATTTCTGCTTGGAAAAGCCAAAGAAGCCTTCGACGATGAGGGCAATATTATCAATGAAGGAACCGTCAAATTCCTTGAAACCTGCTTAGATAATTTTATGAAATATGTAGAGGTCGTTTCAAAATTGAAAAAACCAAAACCAATTGAACCAGAAGATTTAGATGTGACCAAACCTATCGCAACAACGATTCAAGGCATTGACCCAGATAATCCCGAATGGGTTGAAAAGGCTGCTGCCATGGTGGGCGCTGTCTCAGGAGATACCTATGTAAAACTAGACCACGGTATTTTAACGGTGGATCAGATCAACATGTTCTTGAAATCCATGCCTTTTGAACTGACTTACGCCGATGACAACAACCAATTCCTCTACTACAACAATGCACATCAAGACCCTGATACCATGCTGGCAAAACGTGTACCATCTCAGTCAGGAAACCGCCTATCAACGGTTCACAATTCACTTCCGGCTGGCAGAATGAAAAATGTAGAGTGGGTGGTCGGAACCTTGCGTAACGGCAATCAAGAATATGTCCGCACCCTGATTCCAAATCCGCATTCACCAGTTTTAAATACACACAATTATCAGCCCATGTACTATCCAGACGGCTCTTACGCTGGGATCAATGAAATTGTCTTTAATTTCAGACCATGGCTGGAATGGTACTTGGAAACAACTGGTCAGCAGCTAGTTGGTGGAAGCGGTCCATTCGCTCCTGCAGGAGGACAGGCTAAAGCTGATGCTACTTCCGGTGCTTCTGATGCAGGCAGTCACAGCGACAATAGCACAGGCGAAGCAGATGCCACTTCTGGCGCTTCCAGTCGTTGATAAAAGAACTTTGAAAGATTGAGAACTTTATCTTAGTCTTTTTCTATATGAAATAAAAAGTATTTTCAGAAAATCCTCTTGCATATAAACCGTGCACCTGTTATAATGATTGTTGTCTGCAAACGTTTTCTATCATAAGGAGATAATGATGATGATTGAAGCAAATCAATTATATAAGACATATAGTATTGTCGAGAAAGAATTAGGTCTTAAAGGTTCTATCAAAGCCTTTTTTCGCCCTAAGAAAAAACAAATTCACGCTGTACAGAATATTTCATTAACGGTTCAAAAAGGTGAAATTATTGGTTATATTGGTTCAAATGGAAGCGGAAAATCCACGACTATTAAAATGCTGACAGGTGTTCTTTATCCAGATCGAGGTAGTGTTAAAATTAATGGACTTACCCCACAGAAACATCGTACAGCAGTCAATAAGCAAATTGGCGTTTTGTTCGGACAAAAATCACATTTACGTTGGGATATTCCTGTGCTGGAATCTTTTATTTTGCATGCGAAAATCTATGACGTTCCTGATAAAGTTTTTGAGGAACGCTTGGAGCAATTAATTGACCTGTTGCAGCTAGGAGATTTTATTCACCAGCCTGTTCGTAATCTTTCGCTCGGGCAACGAGTTCGCTGCGAATTTGCTGCTATTTTCATTCATCAGCCTGCCGTTGTTTTCTTAGATGAGCCTACAATTGGCCTTGATGCCAGTGTAAAAGAAACCATCCGCTCTTTTATTCGTTTTATGAATATGGAACATCAGACAACTTTTCTCATTACGTCTCATGATATGCAAGATATTGAATCACTCTGTGGACGAATTTTTATCATTGATAAGGGCAAAAAGGTTTATGATGGAAGTCTGACGAAATTAAGAGAAAAGTTTTCGACAGTTAAAACCATTTCTTTCAAAACGCAAACGCCAATAGAAGAGCTATTCCAAATCAATGGTTTTCGTTTTGAGAAAATTGACTCTTATCATTTCAATATTCATTATCAGACAGATATTTATACTAACGCCCAAGTTATTAATCAGATTTTTGATCATTATTCAATCGAAGACCTAGCTATCAAAGAATTGACAATTGAAAATATCGTCAAACAAATTTATGAGGAGGGGCTTGATGAGTAAATATATCCATATCACACGATTAGCTCTTATTACGCAACTTCAATATAAATCTTTCTTTGTTGCAACCCTGATTCGTACTTTCATACAAGTTTTTGTATCCATTTTTGTTTGGAAAACCATTTTTTTCACCCAATCTCACGTTAATGGTTATACTTTAGAAACGTTCACTACCTATATTATCTTCGCAAATCTACTAGGAAATCTAAATAGTTTTAGTATTGGACGGGATCTATCTCTGATGATTGTAGATGGGAATATTACTGGCGAGCTACTTTATCCTTACTCTTTAATTACTTCGCTCTTTTTCCAAGACTTTGCTGTCAAAATTGTTGAAATTGTTAAATTCATTCCAATTTTACTGGTGATTCCTTTCATTCAAGGGCAGCTCTATCTTCCAAATTGGCAGACAGGATTGCTTTTTCTATTTTCTAGTTTATTAGGAATGTTTATCATCCTCCTGTTAGATTTAGGATTTAGCTTAACAGCCTTCTTCACGGCAAATACTTGGGGAATTTTGATTCTCAGAAACGGGCTTTTTTCACTCGCTTCAGGAGCACTTTTGCCACTAAGTTTTTATCCAGAAAATATTGCAAACATTTTGAAACTATTACCTTATAGCTTTGCTGTTAATTTTCCGGTCAATATCCTTTTGAAAAGACAGGTTAATTTTGAACTCTTCTGGATTCAATTAGCTTGGATTCCGATACTTTCAGCTTTCATTGCTTTTCTTTGGTATCAAGCTAAACGTCGTTTAGTCATTTTAGGAGGTTGAAGATGAAATACATCAATATTTATTTTTATAATCTCAAAGCTTACTTGATTGCTAGCATGTCTTATCGAATGGACTTCTTCATCGGACTTATTTCTTCTTTGATTGAACAGATTGTTTATTTAATCTTTTTAAATGTATTATTTGCAAATATCAAGGAAATTGCCGGATTCAACTATGGACAAATGCTATTTATTTATGGAATGGCAACTATCGGACGTTCAGTTCACCTGATTTTCTTTGACAATCTTTGGATGTTTGGAAGCCGCTATATTCGCAAAGGTGAGTTTGAACGCCTGCTTATCATGCCCATCAATCCTCTTTTTCAGCTAATTTGTGAACGCGTGCAGCTACAAGGATTTGGCACAACACTGATGGGAGCTATTGCAACTTATCAATCCTATCATTTACTCGGACTGCATTGGAACATTTTTCATCTACTTCTCTTTGTCTTTATCTGTATTTGTATTGGTTTACTCTATGCCGCTATTCAATTAGGACCTACTGCTCTTGCTTTTTGGATTGTCGAATCTTTCCCTATCACAATGGGGATTTTCTCCCTCAATCAAATGGCACAATACCCTATCAAAATTTACCCAACCTTTATCCAATTGATACTAATTTTTGTATTTCCTTATGCTTTTACTTCTTTTTTTCCAGCTCTTTATTTTTTAAATCTAAGCTGGATTGGTTTGCTACTTCCTTTAGTCCTACTTGTTATTTTTACTATCAACTACGCTTTATTCAAATACGGCATGAAAAAATTCTCCAGTGTTGGGAATTAAATATTAAAAACCAACTGAAATCTTTCATCAGTTGGTTTTATTTGCCTTTGGAAAATAGAGACGAATCTCCGTATAAGTATTTTCTTCAGATTTAATTTCCATGTGATAGGATTTACCAAATTGTAATTGCAAACGCTGATTAACATTCTTCAAACCGACACCACCCAAGCGAACGAGTGTAGCATTTGTAGTTTCGCTGGCGACAAAGCCACGACCATTGTCATAAATTGAAACGATGAGCTGCGTGTCATTTTCAGAAACGCTAACTCGAATCATCCCTTGACGATTCATTTCTTTGATACCGTGGTAAATGGCGTTCTCAACCAAAGGCTGCAAAATCAACTTTGGAATTTTGTAGTCATCATATTGCTTCAACTCTTTAATCTCATATTGCGATTTCTCACCATAGCGCTGTTTTTGAATAAAGAGATACTGACGCACATGGTCAATTTCATCTTTAAGAGAAATTTGTTCATGTCCTTGGTTCAAAGCTAAACGGAAATACTTAGCTAGTGATTTTGTTACTTCTACCACACGCTTGCTGTCATTAAATTCTGCCATCCATACAATTGTATCCAACGTATTGTACAAAAAATGCGGGTTGATTTGGCTGGAAAGCGCCTGCAATTCATATTTTCTGACATTCTGTTCCTCTTCTTTGACTGCAATCATCAATTGATCAATCCGGTCTAACATAATATTAAATTGTCTTGCCAAATCAACTAATTCAGGAGAGCCGGTTTCATTAGCCCTCAAATCTGAATGCCCACTTCCAACCTTTAAAATGGTTGCTTGCAAATCTCGCAATGGCCTAATCCAAAGCCGAAGCACAAACCAGATCCCTATTAGACAAATACCCAAAGCAAACAGACCTGTTCCAATAAAAGACCACAAAATCTGCGTTTGAACTGCATGCAATTGTTCCATTGAAGAAACCCCAATCAATGTCCAACCACTATTTGGAATTTGATATTGAGATACATAAGCTTGTTTTGATTTGACATAGCCATTTTTGACAGAAAGATAGGGCGCCATCGCTTTCATTTCAGCGTTAGAAGAATAAACTGCGGTTTCATTTCAAATCTGAATGCCCACTTCCAACCTTTAAAATGGTTGCTTGCAAATCTCGCAATGGCCTAATCCAAAGCCGAAGCACAAACCAGATCCCTATTAGACAAATACCCAAAGCAAACAGACCTGTTCCAATAAAAGACCACAAAATCTGCGTTTGAACTGCATGCAATTGTTCCATTGAAGAAACCCCAATCAATGTCCAACCACTATTTGGAATTTGATATTGAGATACATAAGCTTGTTTTGATTTGACATAGCCATTTTTGACAGAAAGATAGGGCGCCATCGCTTTCATTTCAGCGTTAGAAGAATAAACTGCTTTTTTAGGATGATAGACAAAGTCATGATTGGCATTGACGATAAAGGTAAATCCTTCTTTTCCTAACTGCAGTTGATCTAAGTAAGCTTCCAACGTCTTGTATCCAATATCTAAGCGAACAACTCCCAAATTTTTACCGTCTTTATCTACAACTTCCTGCATGATTGAAATCACCCATTTTTGACCAATTGTATGGCTGACGGTTCTTCGTGCTGGTGTCAAAATCGGCATAGCACCTTTATGGATAGCATCCTGATACCATTTTTCTTTCATCATATCAGCGGATATCTTCATGGTTAATTCAGGATCCGTTGATATGAGATTTCCGTCTTTTGTTACCAAAATAGCAGATACCAAATCCGAATCTGTTTTTAAAATCGTTGCGAATAATTGCCGAAGTTGTTCAGCGTTTTCTTGGCTTGGTGTTTGTGCGTATGTCTTTATTTTCTCATTTTCAGCCAAACTACTCGTTGTCTGTTTAACTTTTTGTAAATAAGAATGATAAACTGACCACTTTGCTGAATGGTCTTGCGTGTGTTTTGCTCAGTTGTCTGGCGAATAGCAACCGAACTAGTCTGATAATAAATCCCACCGACAATTCCCAAAAGAGCTAATATCATGATAAAAACATAAATCACTAACTGAATCAGAAGCGAATAACGTTTCATTACCCTTCTCCTCGTTTAAATTGCCGCGGTGTCACTCCAACGACTTGTTTGAAGCGTTGAGAAAAATAGTTCATATCTTCAAAGCCTACCTGCTCTGCAATTTCATAAACCTTCAAGTCAGTTGTCAAAAGCAGTAATTTTGCTTTCTTCATCCGTTCTTGAATTAAGTAATCCTGAAATGGCAAGCCCAGCTCTTTTTTGATGAGAACACTCAAATAAGACGGACTAAACCCTAGTTGAAAAGCGAGTGATTTAAGAGACAATTCTGTATCGGTCAAACGATCATGAATTGTTTGTTCTAAATCAGAAAATTCTGCTTGCTCAACCAGTTCATGAACTTGCTGCTGCTTTCGCTCCTTGTCCAATTTCTCTTTGACTTTCAACAACATCGTTTCCACATCTTCCCGCGAAAACGGCTTTAGTAAATAATCATCAGCACCTAATTTTACTGCTGACAAAGCGTAGTCAAAGTCGTCATAACCCGTTAAAAAGATAATATGAACAGAAGGATATTGTTCTTTGACCAATTGAGCTAGTTTAATCCCGCTTATATGTGGCATATTGATATCTGTCAAGACAATATCGGGCTGTGCAAGCTGTATCTTTTCCCAAGCATCCAAGCCATTTTCAGCCTCATCCATGACTTCCATATCAAATGTTTCAAAATCTACTAAAGACGAAATACCTTGCCGAACAAGGTATTCATCTTCTACAATCATAATTGAATACACTAGCGCACCCCTATTATTTATTAAACTCATTATAGCAAATTTCTGTGAAAATTGCTGTTACACATAGTCTAATAAATATCCATAACCTTTACTTTCCATTTGGTCTTTCGGAATAAAACGAATGGCTAAACTGTTAATACAGTAGCGAAGTCCGCCCTTATCTTTTGGTCCGTCCGTAAAGACATGACCAAGATGTGAATTTCCAATACGGCTTCTAACTTCCGTCCGTGTCATATTAAAGCTCTTATCTTCTTTATAAGTCGCTACATCTGGACTGATTGGACGTGTGAAGCTAGGCCAACCACAACCAGACTCAAATTTATCTTTGGAAGAGAAAAGTGGCTCACCTGTTACAACATCTACATAAATACCTGCATCAAACTTATCCCAATAGCGATTAGAAAAAGCACGCTCTGTATCATTTTTTTGTGTTACAGCATATTCTTCATCGGATAGTTTCTTTTTAATCTCTGCATCACTAGGCTTTTTATATTTAGAAGCATCAATAACTGGATAAGAAGCCTGCTTAACATTGATATGGCAATACCCATTTGGATTTCTCTTTAAATAATCTTGGTGGTACTCTTCAGCCTTAATAAAATGTTTTAATGGTTGTTTTTCAACCGCCAACGGCTCTTTAAATTTTTCTTTCTGCTCGTCAAAGACTTTATTAATTGTTTCTACATCAGCCTGATCTTTATAATACACACCTGTCCGATATTGCACTCCACGATCATTGCCTTGCTTATTTTTGCTGAGCGGATCAATGATTCTAAAATAATGTAGCAAGACTTCTCTTAAAGAGATTTTATTGGCATCATAGGTTACATGAACCGTTTCTGCATGTTTTGTCTGCGAGATTAGTTCGTATTTCGTGGTTTCGCTAGTGCCATTAGCATAACCAGAGACTGCATCAACCACCCCATCTACTCGTGAGAAATATTCTTCTACCCCCCAGAAGCAACCTCCTGCCAAATAGATATGCTTTAAATTTGCATTTTTCAAGTCCGCTTTCTTTTGCTTAACCGGTTCAACCTGGCTAACAGCTGCTTCCTTAATCTGATTAATAGCAGACTGATTTTTAAGGGTTGGTATCATGCGACTTCCCAGCACAAATAAACCTAAAACCAGCAGGACTGCTCCACCCAATAATAACCATTTCATTTTATGATCCATCATCCTCCCCTCCTATTTAATGCTTTTAAGAGTTGATTCAATTTCTGCTTTTTTAATAAGTCCAGGACGAGTTTTTACCAATTTTCCATCACTTCCAATAAATGCAGCTGTCGGATAGGAACGAACACCATATTGCTCCAATAATTTACCACTAGGATCTAGTAAAACAGGTAAATGTTTATAATTTAATTTCTCATACCAATTTTTAAAATCTGCTTCAGATTTTTCACCAACATGCCCCGGTGAAACAACCGTCAAAACTACATAGTCTTTCCCAGCATTTTTAGCTAACTCATCAGTATCCTTTAATGTAGATAAGCAGATAGAACACCAAGATGCCCAAAATTTGAGATAAACTTTCTTTCCTTTGAAATCTGACAATTTATAAGTTTTCCCGTCAACTCCTTTTAGTTCAAAATCAGGAGCTGCTTCACCTTGATTCAACTTTGTAGCTGTCGTTTTATTTGTAAATTGTCCGTGTCCAGACTTAGTTTCACTAGCTGATTTTTGATTTCCACAGGCACCCAACAGAGCAACACAAACAAGACCTGTGATGACTAACATTGTTTTTTTCATGAGATTCCTCCTTTTATCCACCAAATATTGAAGCTAGAACATTAAGATTTCCCAGCATAAGTAAAATTCCCATCAAGATGATAAGTAACCCGCCAATTTTCTTTAGTAGTCCCATATAAGGTTTTATTTTCCCAAAATGGCGTAAAACAATAGAAGAGGCAAGTGCCAAAATGAGAAATGGGATAGCAAGACCAAGGGTATAAACTAACATGAGGAAGCCACCTTGTACTGCTCCATTACCACCAGAAGCTGCAATTGCGAGAACAGAACTCAAAACAGGACCTACACAAGGTGTCCAACCAAGGCTAAAGGTCACACCTAGCAAGAAAGCATTGTAAAAATCATTTCTATTTTTATCTTTTTTTAATTGAACACTTTTCTGTCGTTGTAGTAACTTAAAATTGATCAGTTCCATTTGATGAACACCGAGCAAAATAACAATTGCTCCTAATACATAGCGGAACCACTCTGTATAGAGAACTTTTCCCAAAAAGCCAGCGCCATATCCAAGAATTAAAAAGACTACTGATAATCCTGCAATGAAAAATAGTGTTTTTATAATTCCATACCAAGCAATCTTCTTTCCAAAAATAATGATTGCTCTTGGTTCATCTGTATCCAATAAAATACCAACATATATAGGAAGCAATGGCAATATACAAGGCGAGAAAAATGATAAAATTCCCGCTAGAAATACAGAAATCAAAAACACAATAGATATCATTATCTTTTCCTCCTCATTTTCTTTCTAGGAAAAGTATACACTGGTTCACTATCTAAAAATAGAGGATACGATTTGTAAAAACTTGAATTTGATATGGTCATAAAAAAGGGAGTGGGACAGAACTAAAAATTGAAAATTTTTAGTTCGTAGTCCCACCCCCGCAAGGGTGATTAGGTGCTCTTCTGAGATTGAAAAGCGAATGAAGAGTCCAATCACCTACTGCGTTATTCGTTTATTACTAAATCTAATAGAAGCTGAGCACTTTTGTCTCAGCTTCTTTTTTATCATTCCATTTCAAATGTGTCACTCTTTTGTTTATTTGGCAAAAACAAAGACAACACAATCCCGACAATCGTTGGTACCAGCCAAGGAATTGAAGCTTGCGCAAATGGCAAAGCATTGATTAAATTGCTCACACTAGTCAATTTAAATTGCGAGCCAATGATATTCGCAAAGGCAATAATTGTTACAACTGCGACCGTTAGCTGCATTCCAATCTTAGATAAGGCAATAAACTTATTGACAATCACAATCATTACAATCGCAATGGTAATCGGGTACAAAATTTGCAAGACAGGAACTGAATACTGAATAATCGCTCCCAAACCAAGATTTGCAATTGCAAATCCAATCAATGTAAAGACTGTTGCATAAGTTTTGTAGCTGATTTTAGGAAAGGTTTTATTGAAAAATTCTGATGTTGAAACAATCAAACCAACCGTAGTCGTGAAGCAGGTCACTGTTACCATGGCTGCAAGGAAAATCTGTGCTGTCGGACCAAAAATAGCTTGTGTAGCTTGAGATAAGACATAAACTCCTTTATTGGCATCAGAAGATATTACATCAGCCGGAATTGGGAAATGATTTCCAAGAAATCCTAATCCAATATAAAGCGCACTAAATCCCAATGCAACAACAATTCCAACAATCCAAATCGTTGAGATATATTCTTTTTTAAAAGCCGAGTTGGTTCAATGTTTGCACAGCGATAACGCTAAAAGCAACAGAGGCAAGTGCATCAAGTGTATTATACCCTTCAAGAAAGCCAGTTCCAAAAGCTGCTTTTGCGTATTCCGTGCTAGCAGCTTGCGGTGCAGCTGCTCCATATTTTATCGCCCCTAAAATGACTAGAATGACAATCAAAATGGCAAACACAGGAGTCAAAATCCGACCAATCCGATCCAAAATTTTGGAAGGATTTAATGAAATCAAGTAAGCAGCCACAAAATACAAGATTGTAAAAATAATAAGTCCTAATCCAGTCATATTACTCGAAAGCAATGGTACAATTCCAACTTCATAAGAAGTCGTTGCCGTCCGAGGAATGGCAAAAAATGGACCAATCGCTAGATATAGAACTACCAAGTAACTGGTCGCAAACCAAGGAGAAACCTTTTTAGAAATTTCGTAAACATAGCCTTTGATTTAAAGTACCGATAATCAATGTTAAAATAGCAATTCCAACTCCTGAAAGTACGAAGCCTGCAATTGCTGACCAGAAGTGTTCGCCAGACAAAGCTCCTAAAGTTGGCGGAAAGATTAAATTCCCTGCGCCGAAAAATATTCCAAACAAGAGTAATCCCGTCAGTGCTCCCTTTTTAAACATCTTCTCTCCCTTTTCTAAAATTTAGTATGTTCAACCATTATAATAGATTCTTACAATACTTCAAGTGATATAAAGTATAAAGTTAAAATATTGCACAAATTCTGAATGTTTGAGCAAAACAAAAGCAGCATAATCAAGTCATGCTGCTATATTCTTATTTAATCCCTAGAGCAATACGAGCGTAGCGACTCATTTTATCAACAGTCCAGGCAGGATACCACACCAATCTCACTTCCACTTTGCTCACTTCAGGTACATCTGACATCGCATCATGAATCTGATCAGTTAATAAGTCAGCCAGTGGACAACCCATTGTTGTTAAAGTCATATCAATTTGTGTCTCGCCGTTTTCACCATTGAATCGAATCTCATAAATCAAACCAAGGTTTACAATATCAATTCCTAATTCAGGGTCAATAACTTGCTCTAAACTTTCTAAGATACGATTTTTAATATCATCAATTTGTTCGTTTGTGTATGCCATGGTGCCTCCTTTTGTCTACTAATCCTCAATAAAGTCACGAAGTGGCTTGCTACGACTTGGATGACGCAATTTGCGTAGGGCTTTGGCCTCAATTTGTCGAATCCGTTCACGAGTTACGTTAAAGACTTTTCCAACATCTTCCAGCGTACGCATTTTCCCATCATCTAGACCGAAACGCAGACGTAGTACATTTTCTTCACGGTCTGTTAATGTGTCAAGAACCTCATCTAATTGTTCACGCAGAACGATACGTGTTGTGTAATCAACTGGATTTTCAATCACTTCATCCTCGATGAAATCGCCAAGATGACTATCATCTTCTTCTCCAATTGGGGTTTCAAGAGAGACCGGCTCTTGAGCAATCTTCAAAATTTCACGAACTTTGTCTGGTGTCATATCCATGCGCTCCGCAATTTGCTCTGGCGTTGGATCTTGCCCCAATTCTTGCAAAAGATTTCGTTGTTCCCGCACTAATTTATTGATTGTCTCAACCATGTGAACCGGAATCCGAATCGTACGAGCTTGGTCAGCAATCGCACGAGTAATTGCTTGACGAATCCACCAAGTAGCATAGGTTGAAAATTTGAAACCTTTGGTATAGTCAAACTTGTCAACGGCTTTCATCAATCCCATATTGCCTTCTTGAATCAAGTCAAGAAACTGCATGCCGCGTCCAACATAGCGCTTAGCAATAGAGACAACCAACCGCAAATTAGCTTCTGCCAAACGTTGTTTCGCTTCTAAGTCGCCTTGCTCCACAAGAACAGCTAATTCTTGCTCTTCTTCATTGGTCAATAACGGAACAACACCAATTTCCTTTAAATACATACGGACAGGGTCGTTCACTTTAGCAGAATTGCTACCAAGCAACTCCTCATCTGTTAATTCAGCTTCTTCTTCCTCTGTATTTAAAACCCGTTCACTTGGGTTGCCCTCTTTATCCGTAATAGCAATCCCTGCGTCCTGAATCCGTTGAAGAAGATTTTCAATGCCATCAGCTTCCAAAGTAAATGGAATGACTAGCTGATCATTGATTTCATCATCGGTTGCTGTACCAGTTTTTTTATGGTTGCGAATAAATTCTGCAACTTGAACATCAAAAGTTGTTACTTCTTTTTGTTTTGTAGCCATTCCTACTCCATTCTCCTTTTTTGAGCAATAAATCGCTCTAGCTCTTCTAATGCCGTATCTGCATCCCCACTATGAGATGCTTCACGGACTTTTTTACCAATCAATTGATTTTCTTTGCGAAGCAATTCCTTATCTCGCGTTTGCTCCACTTCAATCAGTTCCTGCTCAGAAACTTCCTCTGGTAGATTTTCTTCTAAGACCCGATACCAAGCTTGCTGTACCGAATCATTTTGCTCAGACAAATCTTGTGGCGTTACCTCGCCATTTGTTTTTAAAATATCGTACAAAGTCTGCAATTCTACTGTTGCGAAATGAAAATCTTTCCTCAAACGATAATCATTTAAAATCACAGGATTATCAATCATCCGCTGCAGAAGATGACTCTCTGCCTTAATTAGCCGCGATACTTGCTGCGTTACCGGAATGTCAAGTCTTGACACTTGTTGATGAGATTGCTGTTGTTGCTCTCTTCTATTTACTAAACGATGATTATTAACAGCTTGCTCCACCTGCTGGTAGTCAAAATCAGGTAACAATTCAGCTAACATATAAATATAGGAATTTTGTGCAGTGATTGATTGAACCTGCGCAATCAAAGGAGACATTTGTTCAACAAATTCAATTTGAGCTTGCAAGTTTTCGATATTATCTGGTTTCAAATAGTTCAAAAGAAACTCTATATCACTAATTCGTGTTTTAGTCAGTAAATTTTGTAAATCATCAGCAGAATTTTTTTTGATAAATTCATCCGGATCCATATTATCAGGAATCCTGACAATTTCAACTGATAAATCGTGCAATTCATTCAGAGCTTTTGCTGTCGCTGCTTGTCCTGCTTTATCACCATCGTACGTTAAAATGACTTTCTTTGCGAATTTACGAAGATGATCCACATGCTCATGCGTCAATGCTGTCCCCATAGATGCTACAGCATTTTCAATTCCAGCACGATAAGCGGCTATAACATCCATAAAGCCTTCCATTAAGTAAATTTCGTGACTTTTCTTAATAGTCGGTTTGGCTTTATCCAGATGATACAACTCATAACTTTTATTGAAAATCGGTGTACTGCGGCTATTCTTATACTTAGCAACTTTCTGCTCTATATCGCTTGCTTGCCAAATACGACCTGAAAAAGCAATGACTTGGCCTTTATCATTTGTCAATGGAAACATAATCCGATTTTGAAAGGCGTCATAAACCAAATTGTTATCAGCTAAGTTGAACAAACCAGAATTCATAATGACTTGCTCGTCAAATTTCCCACTAACACTTTTATAAAGATAGTTATTTTCATTGGGCGCTAAACCAATTTGAAAATGCTTGATAACTTCATCTGTTAAGCCACGTTCATAAAGATAAGAACGTGCTTCTTCTCCTATCTTTGTTGTCATCAATACTGCATGGTAAAATCTTGCAGCTTCCGTATGAATGTCATAAAGCGCTTGATGAGGATGCGTACGCATTGACTGTTCTTTTCTGTTATGCTCTATTTCTAATGGAATCCCTGCACGATCTGCAACAATTTGTACAGCGTCCATAAAAGAAACACCACGATAATCTTCAATAAATTTAAAGACATCACCTGACTTTCCACAGCCAAAACAGTGATAAAATTGCTTTTCTTCTACCACGTTGAATGATGGAGTTTTTTCACCATGAAAAGGACAAAGCCCTAGATAATTTCTTCCAGCTTTCGTTAGAGCAACGACTTCTCCTATGATTTCGACGATATTGACACTATTTTTAATATCAGAAATGATTTCTTTATCAATCAATAGACAATACCCCCAATTTATCATAGAATGACAACTTACATTTTATAACAAATTTGTCAAAAAGTAAAATATTCACTATGCTTTTTAGACATTTTATTGAACTTTTCACTTTTTTAAGATATAATATGTTTTAGTATTTTGAAAGGAAAAAGAAAATGTTAAAAGATCTTAAAGAGTTTTTGCTTCGCGGCAATGTAATTGATTTAGCAGTCGGTGTTATCATTGCCAATGCTTTTGGAGCTATTGTGACTTCACTTATCGGAGATGTTATTACTCCACTCTTTCTCAATCCAGCTTTAAAAGCTGCTGGTGTAGAACAAATTGCTGGTTTAAAATGGAATGGTATTGCATATGGTAGTTTCTTAAGCGCTGTTATCAATTTCCTCGTCATCGGAACAGTTCTCTTCTTCATCGTCAAGTCTGTTGAAAAAGCGCAAAGCCTTACTAAAAAAGAAGAAGACACTACTGAAGAAACTGCAGGACCAACTGAATTAGAAGTTCTCCAAGAAATCAAAGCATTGCTCGAAAGCAAATAATTATGAAAAAATTCACTGATGAAAATCAGTGTTTTTTGTTTATTCTCACGGTTTCTTGATATTCTGTTTGCCTTAACCTGCCCCTCTAGCTGCTACTTCTATTAAACTTGCGGTGGAGTTTTGAGATGGCAGATAACGTCCATACGGTAAACCTGCTAAAACTATTGATTTTTATTGAGTACGAGTTCAATTTTATCTAAACAGAAACAAAAAACAGACCGAAGTCTGTCATTTTGCTCAATTAGAATTTTTTACGTTTACGAGCTGCTTCTGATTTACGTTTCCGTTTTACAGAAGGTTTTTCATAGAATTCACGTTTGCGTGTTTCTTGAAGAGTACCAGCTTTAGTAACCGCACGTTTGAAACGACGAAGAGCATCGTCAAGGGATTCATTTTTACGTACTACTGTTTTTGACATTTTTTTCACTCCCTTCAAGCTTAAAATCTTTTAAATTCTATCATATAAAAATACACTTGTCAAGTCCCAGAAATTAAGGAAATGTGTAATCTTTTGTAGAACAAGCAATATTATTAACTTAAAAGAGAGTTGAATTTTAGCGAATTTGTTCAAAATGTAAATGGACTGCAATATGATTGCCATAACCATTGCGCTCCAAATCTCGTTGCAAGCGGTAGGAAATATAATGCTCGGCAATAGTGATATAACCAGCACCTAGCAGACGATTTTCTACCATAGATTGAATCATACTGATAGTAGCTCGTTCAACACCAGCTTCCTCTAGATCCAACACTACTTTTTTAGTTACAAGCGCTAAATTTTGACGTAGATCATCTGTCAAGACATAAACCGTTTGTGCTGCTTTCAAAATAGCTTGATAAATTTTATCTGGATTAAAATCAGTAACTTCTCCATTACGTTTGATGACTTGCATAGAAAACTCCTTTAGTTTTATTCGTTTCATTAAGAGAATACAATTTATTATACTATTTTTGTGCTGATTCTCAAAATGATAGATACTGTGGGAGAGTTGGTAGACAAAAGCTGCGGTTTTCAATGCTTGCTTTTGATTGTCTTGATTAAAAAAAGACAAACACTCAAAAACAGAGTTGTTTGTCTTTGGGAAGAAAGATTAGATTTTTTCTAAAATCTTCAATTATTTAATCTTCGTTATTTCTTTTACGACGGCGAGCACTAGCTAGAGTTCCTAAACCAAGTAGCAAACCTAATGCAGCAACCTGATCTGCTTTAGTACCTGTAGCATGCAGAACTTTTTGACCAGTATTTTGTTGTCTAACTAACAATGGTTTTGGTTGGTAAGTTCTAGATAAGTGTAACTTTTGTACTTCTCCATATGTTTCTTTTTGAGCCTTCGGAGGAAGTTGACTTCTCAATTGCTCATAGTTTTCTTGTAACTTGGTATAAATTGAGCGAGAAATCTCTAGTTTTGCTTCTTCATCTTTTAACGTTTTAACCTTAGCAGCATAGTCGACTTGTGCAGCTTGAAGAGCCTTTTGAGCTGCTTCAAGTGCTTGTGGTGCATTTTGTAATTTTTCCAAGTTATCTTGTGCTTCTTTTAGCTTGGTTTGACTAGCTTGCAAAGCAGCTTTTGTCTTGGCAACGTTTAATTCTGCTGTAATTAAGACTTTCTTGAGTTCTGCTAATTTATTTTTAGCACTATCTAGCACTTTTTGAGCTTTTTCTAAAGCTACTTGTTTTGGTGTTAACTTGGACGCAATAGCTGCAGTAGCGCGCTCCAAAGTTGCTTGTTTTACCGCGACATTTTGCTTTGCTTTTGTCAAAGCAGCTTCTGCTGTAATCACTCCAGCATTCGCAGTAGCAAGGGCAGCTGAACGATTCGCAGCCAACTTTTGAAGGTCTGCTAATTTTGCTTTTTGAATATTTAAAGTAGATACATAACCCGTTCTTTGAGCTCGCAACACGCCTAATTGTTTTTTCGCTGCTGTTGCTTGTGCATTTGCAGCTTTTGCAGCACCAGCAAAATTACGGATTGCTTGCTCATACGCATCTGCGCTAAGAAGAGTGCCATTATTAACACGCGCATTAAAATTATGATCGTTATAGAATCCAACTTCAGACGTTCCATATACATTGCTGTATTGATTTGGAACTTGATCATATGCAGCTGAAATGGTATTAAAGTTTTTATCCATCATTTGAAGATAGTGACCAACTCTATAGAAGAAAGTAAGTTGACCACGATTACGTAAGGTGGTATAAATTTGATTGGAATCAATGTCTCGCTCATTGGTTGTTAAGCCATACTTAGCTGCCTCAGCCATATAGATAGATTTTTCCTTATGCCAGAAGTCAACGGCTCCTTTCGGAGTAAAACTAATCGCTACATTTTCATTTCTCAAATATTTGCCCATATGCCAATCTGCTCTTTCAAAATAAAGAGTTTGGACTTGGCTGGCTGGATTTTTGTAAGGATCAATTAATAATTCTTTTAATCCAGCTTGTCTACGATAAGCATTGATCGCTCTAACTAACTCAATTGCTTTTAAATTATTTTCTAAAGTTGCTGGGCTTGTTGTGTCAGAACCAACTGTAATACCGTCTTCACGTTTAGCTCTTTCATAAGTTGTTAGAGCTTCAGCAGCTGCATTACGAATCGCTTGGTTGGCTCCATTTGTTTTAGCGTGTTGTAAAAATTCACCGTAGGTTGCTTTGCTTAAATCAACATTTCTTCTATTATCAGCTGACTGTTCGGCACGAGCTACTTCAGTGGCTTTTTGATCAATAGCTGCTTGATTTTCTGCAACTTTTTGCTCACTTTTCTTGACTTGTTCGGTAGCTGAATTGATTTCTTTAGGAAGATTAGCAACTTCTTCCTTCACTTTAGCAAGATTATTTTGCTTTTCTGCTAAATCTTTTTCTGCTTGTTTTTCTGAATCTTGTGCTTGGTTGAGCTCTTGCTGCTCATTTGCGACCGGAGCTTTTGCTGTATCTAATTCACGTTGTGCTACATCAACAAGTGATTGTTGCCCTGCAACAACATTTTCTTGATTTTTAACAGCTTCTTTTGCCTTTGTTTCAGACTGTTCTGCTTCTTGAACCTTATTTTCCTCTGTTGTAACCGCCTTCTCTGATGTCGCCACTTCTTCTTTTGCGGTTTCAATAACTTCTGGAGTTGCTTCTTTCTTTTCTGCCTTAGCATTTGCAACAGCTTTTTCGCTATCTGCTACCGCGTCCTTTGAAGTATTTACATCCCCTTTAACTTGCTCTACAACTTTTTGCTGAGCATCTGTCTGAACCTTTGTAGCATCGGCTTGCAACTTTGCTGATTGAACATCTGTTTCTGTAACTGGTTTGGTGATTTTTTCAGATGTCTTTGGCTTAGTAGATTGTGTTTTTACTTCTTCGGCATTTACTTGATGTGATAAACTGCCTGAAATAATAGTGGTTGCAGCTAAACCGGTCGCAACTACCGATTTTTTAATTTTTCTCTCCATTAGACGGTCTCCTAATATACTTGCTACTTTTCATTATAAACCATTTCAGCCTAAATTACAATTCCGCTAATGTATTACTCAGATAACTATTAGATTACAATTCTTTTACATCAAACAATTCCTAATGTAGTTGTACAGTTACTTAAATCTTGAGAGTACAAAAACAGAATAATCTTTTTATTTTTTTCAAAAGCAGTTGTACAGTTACTTAAATCTTGAGAGTACAAAAACTTGCTTCTTCATTGTGCTCTTATGCTAACTGTTGTACAGTTACTTAAATCTTGAGAGTACAAAAACGGATAAGGATAACTATGAGATTATGCTGAAGTTGTACAGTTACTTAAATCTTGAGAGTACAAAAACAGCATTCGGTTCAATCCGTAAAACAAAATTGTTGTACAGTTACTTAAATCTTGAGAGTACAAAAACCGGCTAATGTGCCGGTCACAAAATCAATCAGTTGTACAGTTACTTAAATCTTGAGAGTACAAAAACGATTGCCCACGGCTTAAAATCTTTAATGACGTTGTACAGTTACTTAAATCTTGAGAGTACAAAAACACACGGTCAATAGACCTATAAATCATTTGGGTTGTACAGTTACTTAAATCTTGAGAGTACAAAAACGGTTCTGGCAAGTCAGCTGGAACAACTTCCGTTGTACAGTTACTTAAATCTTGAGAGTACAAAAACCCATTGCCGTTGAATATTTCTGCCAAATATGTTGTACAGTTACTTAAATCTTGAGAGTACAAAAACGGCAGAAAATGGTGACAAACTCCTTGCGAAGTTGTACAGTTACTTAAATCTTGAGAGTACAAAAACGTGGTTTCTTGGAAAATTCCGTCACCAAAGTTGTACAGTTACTTAAATCTTGAGAGTACAAAAACAGCCTTTCAGATTCTCCCACCGGCTCCATTGTTGTACAGTTACTTAAATCTTGAGAGTACAAAAACCTCAAATTAAAAAATTTTTTGATTTTTGTACCCTTACATTGATTATAAAGTCCTTTGATGAGCTTGTCAATCTTAATTTTTTAAAAAATTAATTAATAATTGAGTAGGTGGATTATAAGCAAAATGAATTTTCTTGTTATAATGGTATAAACTGTTCATAATTTTCAAGGTTACTATATCTTGGATAGATAAACTCATATGTGTCACGTCTTTACTAAATAAATATGGTGAAATCTTTTGCAAAGAGACGATGAAATCATCTTCTGTAGGTACGTCGTTAGTAGGATATTGACCACTAAACCTTTCATACATAAAAGAAAATTCATAAAAATGTTCAACCAAATCAGAAACAACATTGACGTATTCCATATTCTCGCGATTCAAATAAAGATAGCCTTCATTTGACGGGAAAATAATGACACTAAAATTACTGTAATTGTCGGCCATTCTCTGTAATTGCTCACAACATTTTACAAATGAGGAATAACTTAAGTAATCGTCCATATTTCTAAGGACGAGCAAAATACGATTGGTCTGGCCTTGAATCAACTGTTCTAGCATTTGCATAAAAATAATAAATTTCGTTTCATTTTCGACAAATTCAAACGATATATTCTTATCTTTGAACCCAAAATAAGGTAAAAAATTCTTAAGAATCAGCTGCTCAGTTGTAAAATACTGACTTTCTGTATGGTAATGTATATCTTCAATTTGAAAATTCAAACGTTTATTTACAATCATTGAAATTTGATCCAGCTTATCATTGATATAATCTATCTGTTCCATTATTTCAAGATTATCTAGTTTTGACTTCAAAAAATCAAACGCTACAGTCCCTTTTTTATAATCCATTTGCTCGATTAAATCTTGGATATCTGAAATAGAAATAATCTTGTAATCTGTTCTTTTAAAAATCGTATTCTCTTCGGTAATTTCTGGTTCCATTTGTCCAAAAAGGTTCAAGTCTTCTACATTATACTTTTTACCGTTGAAATACCAAATTAAGAGCTGCCACATATAGTATTTTAATTGCTGATTATCTCCCACTATTTGAGTAAACGGGCCAAAATTAATAGATAAATTCTCTCTATAAGGATGTGTAAAATTCATTTTCATATAATCACCAGCTTATTATCACTTATTACTTCTTCTTGCTTGGTCTTCCCTCCGATAATCAAGACCATTTCTGAAAATTGTTTTTCTGTAACAGCTAGTAAACGGACATTGCCACTTGGTAAATTGCTTTGTTTCAGCTTTTTATAAAATTTACTGGCAAAACTTCTGTTTGGGCAAGTTCGATAATATACAGAAAACTGCAGCATTTCAAACCCATTGGCAATCAATTCTTTGCGAAAATTACGATAGGTTCGTTTTTCCTGATTGGTTTCCATTGGCAAGTCAAAGAAACATAATAATCTCATCGCTTCATACCTCATTACATACTCCATTCCAAACTAGAAACTATTGGACAGTAAAACTTTGTTGTATCCTTATCAGCAATACATTTGATAAAACCTTTTACATATTTGTCCATTGCAACTGTGACCGAGCAGGTTTCTTTGCCATATTTAATTTTTGCGTTCAGTAGATTTGTTAAAGCCAAGCGGAATTCATATTTTAAATATTCTTCATCTCTCAAATGTTCATAAACCCAAACATCAATAATTTGGCGGAAAGGTTCCATTAAATCATCCACCAGATTGAACTGGTTGTATTCATTTTTATGAAAAATTCCAATTAAAGCATTTAGTCCATATCCAGCAACGATTCTTGCCATCTGTGCTCGCATAATGGCGTATCCGTAATTCAACCCCGCATTAATGACATCTGATTCTCGCTGAGTTACACGGATAAACTTCTTGCCAAATAATTCATTGAAATAGACCTTAGCGGCATGTCCTTCTCGATTTGTCTTATCTCCTAGTTCAATATGATCCTTATAATCCGCTAACAATTGGATACAATCAAGATTCTTTTCAAACATTGCCAAAACATCCTGCTGATTATTGATTTTAAAATAGGTAACAAGTTGCCAGAGCTTATCTTTTTGTTCCTGAGACCAGAGCAACTGTTCTTGCAGTCGTTTATAGGCCCGAAAATGCCCATTTTGAGAATGATAAATTCCCGTTGGTAAGTGTTCATTGTCACATACAATTAAGGCGATATTATACTTACTTAAAGCACTCAACAACCGAAGAGTAACGACAGTATCACCACCTTCAGCTACTATGATTGAAATATCGCTTAAAGGGATTGTATACTCTTCCCCCATTTTCTTTATTAACAAATTGTCTAATTTTAGTCTCATCTTTTCACTTTGACAGATATGTACAATTCTCCACGTCATAAAAACTCCTTTACAACACGAAAACACCCCGTCATAGACAGGGTGTTGATTTCGGCATGAAGCCTTATCTTTGTAGCTTCTGCAAGATTTAAGTAACTGTGTAAGGCGTCCCTTACAGTCACTATTATAATACATTGCAAAAGCGTTTGCAACTCTTTTTTTAAATTTTTTTCTTGAAATCGAGCTGTGGTTGATCACCCTCTTTTTTAATAAAATATTTATTACCAAGAACATCTGTTTTAACTTTATAGATGGAGATGTTAGTTTTATTAAGTGCTTTTACGCATTGAGAGGTACTGTTTGGAACATTACCTAAAATACTCATCAGTTTCTCTTTAGGTTCAAATTCCGCCTTTTTATACGGTTTAATCTGAGCTTTGTTTGAACCTCCATCATTTCTTGAAAGATATCTAAACAACTGCTGCTCTCCAATTTCGGTGTCTTTTATCAAAATCAAATCGTTCTTATATAAAGTAAATTTAAATTCTGAATCCTCGTCCACCCCTTCTTTTGCTTTGACTTTATTATATTTTTCAGGTGAAATACCGTAGCTTCCACTCCCTTTTTCAAATCTTAAATCTGAGTATTTCAATCCCATCAATTCATATTTGGAAGTCTGGGGATTAAAATAAACATCTGTCCGCCAAGGCTTCAAGGACTGCAAAACAACCTGGTTCTGACTGTTTACAGGAGTAATATCAATGTGATTGCCAAGTTTATTATCATAATACTTAAGGCTTTTAATCTCTGGGCCTTTGCCTTTTTTGCTGTATTTTCGAATAGGTCCATTTTCTTGTCTGTACTTTTCAAAAGGATTGCAGGGAATTTCTTTACCCTTTTCGTTTAACTCTTTGTCAGGATAGGTTTTAAGAATTTCTTCAATAACTTTTTCAAAGGTCTGTGGATCTTTGTGATACATCAAGAATTGAGTTTTATCTTTCTTATATCTCTTGATAAAATCTTCATAGCCCTTTTGAGAATAGATATCCTTAATTTTTCCAAGTACATAAGTTTCCTCCTGCTTATCTTTCCCCAACTGAGCTTTTCTAGTTCCATAGATTGTAGCATCTGATATTTTTCGGTTATATTTAGAATCCACTTGATAAGAAAACAAGATACTGTCTTCAAACGATTTGCTCTTCAATGTATCTACAAGATAATCATATGGTGGTCTGAAAACAAGTTCCTTATATTCGTCATCTGTCAGTGAAAGAATCTCTCCCGTTTCAGGATCTACAAGCTGCCCTTCTTTATAAGAAATCAAAGGATTATTCTGCTTTTTCCAGAGTCTCAACTGACTGGAGGTCGCGATGATGAGAGCATCTACTGCGTGGTGGTGATAGGTATCACGACTTTTTTCAATTTTCCACTTTCTTCTCAGTTGTGATGTAAATTGACCACGAACAACCGAAATTTTTGTATCGAAATCATTTGTTTTGTAAAATTCCTGCAAAGTATTTAGGACTACCCGTGATGAGTAACGTGTGTCCACGAGATTGCGCTCAATGAATTTTTGTTTTACTTCAATCTTGCTGATATCTTCTTCGGTCAGCAGATAGTCTTTTTTCTTATTACTTAAGCTTTTAGAATTCCTGACATATTGTTTGAACTCTATGTAAGACCACGCATCATCCATACTATCTAAAGCCTGGAATGGTGTTCTCTGTCCCTTTTCCTGATTAGCTGTTGCTAGCACCAGAACCTTATTGGCTAAGCCATCATCAAAAGAAAGTGAAAGCGGCAGAATATGATCAATTTCATACTGATGTGGATTATGAATTAAATCATGAATAGAGATGTTCTTTCCTGTATAAAGGCAGCGTTCTCCCTGTTGATGCCAAAGGCGAATTTTGGTTGCTAACTCTTTGTGTCCATGAAAAATACTGTCTGGTAACTCTTTTTTACCATTGTATAGATCAGCAGCTTTTTCCATTGCTGCTTTCTTTTCATCTTCATTGGCTTTTTGGGCGTTTTGAATTGCTTTTTTCTCATCATCTTCATTGCTTTCACGCGCCATTTCAATGACAATATTATCAAAAATGCCATATTTTTTGGTCGCTAAGTTGATGATTTTAATAGCCTGACGGACAGATTTGGCAACAACAGGGTTATAAATTTCATCTGTTAATTCTTTTTCATCTATGTATTTAGTTCGTTTTGAAATTTCTCTACTTCTTTGTTTACCTAGACGATTCAAAATAGTCATTTGCTCCTCTGAAGTCTCATAAAGCTCCGGAATCAATTCATTCATTAACTTAAGAGAAAAATTATGCCAACCTTTTCCAAATACCGCACTGTTTTTCTTCCTAAACTGAATTAACTCATCAATCTGCTCTTTGGTAAATGTACCAGGCATTTTACTGTTAAGAGCTTCTAAAATACCTTCACTTTCTGTGTTCAAGGTTAGAATGTGCGCTAAATCATCCAAGGTTTCTCTTGATAATATATCGACATCCACCAGTTCTAGTGTTCTCATTTTACGATAGGCGTCAAAAGTATGCATCTCCGGTTTATCAGATTTATCAATCCGATATCCTTTTATGTCATCAATAGAACCATCTACTAACTTAGCAATATATTTCAGTAAAGTTGGAGTTCCTAAAGTTTTTGCAGTTCGAGCATACTCGACAATCTGCCGCTTTTGTTCTGGTCTTAATTTTTTCGTTTCAGTTGGAACTGTTAAATTATTGAGGTCGTTGAGCAAATTAAATTCCTGCGCGGTATATGACGCCTTTGCTGCTCGATATTCATCAGGATAAAAAGTACATTTTCCAATTAAAATACCGAAAATATTTTCTAAAGTTGTTCCATCTTTTCTAAAGCGTCCGTAGTCCGTTCTTGAATTTTCATTTCCAGGACCATGATAATACTTGCGTTTACCGGTCAAAATTGTTAAATAGTCTTGAATAAATTCATCTGAAATATCTTGATTATATTCCTGTTGTTTTTTCAAAATCCTTTCAGCTTCTTTTTTATAAGAAGAGGTTGAAAAAACATTAATGAGGCGATGATTTTCGCCATTCTCAACTACAGTGAAATCACCGCGAACCCGTCCATATTTTTCAAAGCGTTCTAATTGAATTTGTCCAGGAGTCTTATCGGTAAGTAATTTTCTATTTTCTTCAACTGCTTTTCCATATTCACTGGAAGCTGTTTCTCCATCTTCACTAGCATCATCCAAATAGCTGATACCACGCCGTTTAATAATATTTTTAAGCGCAATAAACAACTCTTCAATTGTTAATTCCTCACTCAAACCTTTCACACGCAGAATATAAGGATTTAAGTTTAAAGGGACATCAGAAAAATCTGTTACAAAACCGAATTCTTCAAAAAGGTCGTTTAAGCGAACGCTGCGATGTTTCTTCCTTCGACCAAGTCTTCTGCCTTGTCTAAATCCACGACGTTCTACATTGCTATCGGCAGTTGCAGCAGGAAAAATTCTCGAATTAGCGTGAATAATTTCACCTGTTTCTTTATTTAAAATTCCTACTCCGACAGATGCAATACCGATATCCAATCCTAAAACCAAACCGTTCATGATGCTCTCCTTTTATAAAAATTTTGCTACAAATCATATTTAAAGCGCTATCATACACATTATAACATAATAATAAGCAAAATGTTTTAAAATTTAAAAATATTTCAATCGCTACCGTCAATAACAAATACCATACATCATTTCCTGATTGTAAAAGATTTCAAAATACGTTACAATAGAGAAAAAATTCTTCTGTATGGGGACAGTTAAGATGATAAAAACTAAGTATCAATGTATCATAGATCAGATTAGCCAAGATATTAAAAGTGGGAAATTGTCCAAGGGACAAAAGATTCCTTCTGTCCGTCAGCTGGCAGACGACTATCGCTGTAGCAAAGACACATCCCAGAAGGCACTGATAGAGTTGAAATATCAGAAGTATATCTATGCGGTTCCTAAAAGTGGCTACTATGTACTGGAAAATAGTCTGGAAGACCAGCAGGACATAGAATTAACCGTCAGAGATGACCACTACCAAATTTATGAAGACTTTCGACTTTGTCTCAATGAAACGTTGATTGGACGTGAGAATTATCTTTTTAACTACTTTTCTCAGCAAGAAGGGCTGGAAGACTTACGACAATCTGTCCAGCAGCTGCTTCTGGATTCAGCTATCTACACCTCTGCTGACAGGCTCGTTCTGACATCTGGTACCCAGCAAGCTCTTTATATTCTTTCGCAAATTGTCTTTCCAAATAAAAAATATGAAATTCTAGTTGAGCAGCCGACCTACCATCGGATAAACGATTTGCTAACTGCGCAACAACTTCCTTATCAAACAATTGAGCGAACTCCAGAAGGGATTGATTTAGAAGAATTGGAGCGGATTTTTCAATCTGGTCGTATCAAATTCTTCTATACTATCCCGCGCTTTCATTATCCCTTGGGGCATTCTTACAGTCGAAAGGAGAAGGAAGAAATCATTCGTCTTGCTCGGCTTTATGATGTTTATATCATAGAAGATGATTATTTGGCTGACTTTGACAGCAAACGCGGACTGACCTTCCATTACTTGGACGATAGCCAGCATGTTATCTATATCAAATCTTTTTCTACCAGCCTCTTCCCTGCCCTTCGGATAACAGCTTTGCTATTTCCTCCAGCTATTCAGTCTACTTTTATTACCTACAAAAAAGCAGTAGACTACGACAGCAATCTCATCATGCAGAAAGCTCTATCCCTTTATATTGACAATCTCATGTTTGAAAAAAATCGTCTCTCTCTTCTCAATCAACAAGAAAAAGAATTGACGAGAGCTAGAAAACTTTTAAGCCAAAATCAGCTCAAACTTTCCCACTTTATCAATAGGGATGGTATCTTACTAGATTTACGTGGACTTAAATCTGTCAGCTCCCTCAAACATAGCAATCTGCCATTGGATTTTTTTGAAGCAAGCTATATACAGGATTGTCCTTATCAATACGCAAAAATTAAATACGAGGATCTAGAAAAAACCTTAGAACACTTAAATGAATATTTATAAGGGAGTGGGACAGAACTAAAAATCGAAAATTTTTAGTTCGTAGTTCTACCCCCGCAAGGGTGATTAGGTCCTCTTCTGAGCTTGAAAAGCGAATGAAGAGTCCAATCACCTACTGCGTTCTTCGTTTATTACTAAATCTGATAGAAGCTGTGACACTTTTTGCACAGCCTCTTCTTTAACATATCACTCTTCTTTCATCATTCCAGCTTGCAACTGATACATTTTATAATAGGTTCCCTTAAGCGCTAGAAGCTCTTCATGTGTGCCGGATTCGACAATACGCCCCTGCTCCATGACATAAATGCAGTTAGCGTCCTGAATGGTAGACAGCCGGTGAGCAATGGCAATCGTTGTTCGTCCTTGGCGCATTTTTTTCAGTGAAGTTTGGATAAGTTCTTCAGTCTCCGAATCAATATTAGCAGTTGCTTCGTCTAAAATCAAGATTTTAGGCTTGGTAGCGATTGTTCGGGCAAAAGCTAGCAATTGCCTTTGTCCACTTGAAAAAGTCGCACCTCGCTCAGTTACGGAACTGTCATAACCTGCAGGAAGCTGATTAATAAAATCGTGAGCATCCACAAACTTCGCAGCTTCTACAATATCCTCTCGACTCATATTTTCTTGATACATTTGGATATTAGAAGCAATGGTACCGTGATAGAGGAAAGGATCTTGAAGAACTAAACCAATATTCCGGCGCAGTTCAGCTTGGCTGTAATTCTTAATATTTTTATCATCAATTAAAATTTCTCCTCTTTCAAATTCATAAAATCGCAGAAAAAGATTGATGATTGAAGACTTGCCTGAGCCAGTCGAACCGACAAAGGCGATTGTTTCCCCCTGCTTGACTGAAAATGAAATATCTTTCAGAACATCACGCTTGCCGTCGTATGAAAAGGAAACATGACGAAATACAATATTCCCAGCTGTAATTTCCAATGGAAGATTAGCTTGATTGGGCTCATAGTCTCTACGGTCTATGATTGCAAAAACACGGTCTGCAGCCACCATAGATGTCTGCAAAATAGAGTAATTTTGCATCAAATCAATCAGAGGATTGAAAAGTTGATTGACATATTGGATAAAAGCATACATGACTCCTGCTGTCACTCCTGCAACCTGCCAAGTAAAGCCAAAGTAGGCTAAAATAACCGCATAAGCTAAAATTTTCAGCAAAGACATAGCTGGACGCAGAAAAAGGCTATTGATATTGAGGTAGCGAACTGTATACTCCAAATGCTCGCCGTTAATCGTTTCAAATTCATTTATTAGGCGTTTTTCCTGACCAAACGCCTGAATAATTCGCATCCCCTCAATACTTTCAGAAAGTTTGACATTCAAATCGCTCAGTTTGCTTCGGACGAGTTTTAGCAGACGATTAGATAAGCGTTGATAAAGTAAAATGGAGCCCAGCATGACTGGTAAAAAGAGTACAATAAGTCCTGTCAAGCGCCAATTCAAGGTGCACATCGTCACTACTGTTACAACAAGAATAAAAATGGAACTTAGAAAACTTGAAAATATGCTACTAAACATATCTGCTACCGCTTGTGTATCATTCGTCAAACGGGAAACAATCGCTCCTGCAGCCGTTTGATCAAAATAAGCCATACGTAGCCGCTCAATATTTTCAAAACTCTCCTGACGCAGATCGCGAACAATGCTATATGCCACACGGGCAAAAGAATACTGTCCCAAGAAAGTAAATAGTACCCTCAAAAGAAAGAGAGCATAATAGAGAATCAAAATATAAAATCCCGCCATAATCTGACGACGACTGATAAAATGGTCAATAAAATACTGGGCCAAAAGCGGCAAAGCTGTCGTCACCAAAGTTGTCGCAAAGATAAAAGTAAGTGCCAAAATGCTCACCCATTTATAACGCCACATATAAGTCAGAAGGCGATGAAAAGTTGTTTGTTTTTTCATAATCACTCCTCCTTCAGACTTTCTGCCAGTTGCTGGTTGTGATAAGTATGCGCATACCAACCGTTTTGTGCCAGCAATTCTTGGTGAGTGCCACGCTCTTTAATGCGTCCATTCTCCATCACCAAAATCAAATCTGCATGAACAACTGCTGATAATCGGTGAGCAGTAATAATCGTCGTCTTGCCGTCTCGTTCTTCCTTGAGATTTTCCAAAATCAAATGCTCTGTTTTAGCATCAACAGCAGACAAAGAATCATCCAAGATTAAAATATCTGGTTTCAGAACGAGCGCTCGACTCATGGCTAAACGTTGCTTTTGACCTCCTGAAAGCGATACTCCTCTCTCGCCGACAATTGTCTGAAAGCCTTCTGGCATGGCAATAATATCCTCATAAAGACCACAAAGTTTACTAGCTTGAATCACTTCGTCATCTGACAAGTCTGGATTTGCAAAACGAATATTGTTCGCAATCGACATTGCAAAAAGAATCTGTTCTTGCGGCACGTAACCAATCAAACTCCGCAAATCGTTTAAGCTATAATCTCGAATATCGTAATCATTCAGATAAACAGCACCTTCTTGAATATCCTGTTCTCGCATGAGCAGGCGTAATAGTGTTGTTTTACCAGAACCTGTTTGTCCGACAATTCCTAGCGTCTGCCCCTTTTCTAATGCAAAATGAATATTGGATAAAGTGGTTGTTTCTTCATAAGAAAAACGCTGAATATCATAGACCAAACGGCCATTTTTTATAGGGAAAACGGGGTTTTTGGTCTCTTCGACATCCGATTTTTCTACCAATAGTCGCTCAATCCGTTCATAAGAAACCATTCCTCTTTGGCTGATGTTGAAGAGATAGCCCATCGCCTGCAAAGGCCATACCAGCATATCTAGATAAGTAATAAATGTCACTAACTCTCCAACTGTAAATTGTCCTCTAGAGATGAACATTCCCCCAAAAATCAAGGTTAACACATAAGATAAGCCAATGAAAATCAGAACCATAGGATCGAAGAGGGAATTGTATTTAGCAGCTAAAATATTCTTCTCATAGACATCCTGATTTGTTCTAGCAAAAGAGTAACTTTCTGCTTTTTGATAGCCAAAAGACTTCGTCACTTTAATCCCCGAAACGCTTTCCTGTACCTTGTTATTCAAGTCAGAAAAAGCCTCCTGAGCCGCTTTAAAGCTCTCGTGATTTTTTCGTCCAATTAAACTGGTTCCCCAAGAAAGAAATGGCAATGGCAGAATAGCAATCAAAGTCAAGCGCCAGTCTAAAACAAAAAACATGGTCAGCAGCGTTACCAGTGCTGTGATTGATGCGTCTACCGCCGACATGACACCCCCACCTGCTACACTTACAACTGCATTAATGTCATTCGTTGCATGCGCCATCAAATCTCCTGTTCGATATTTTTGGTAAAAAGACGGTGCCATTTGGGTAAAGTGCTCAAAGAGTTGAGAACGCAAAAGTCGTCCCAAATGATTTGCCGTTCCAAAAATGTACAGCCTCCAAAGATATCGCAGACCATACATAATAAAGGCCGAAGCAACCAAAAGTAAAAGATTTAAAAGCAACTGGTCTGACGTTAGATTTCGGCTAGCAATACGGTCAATCACCACACCAATTACTCTAGGAGGAATTAAATTAAAAACACTAACCAAAGACAAGGCTAGAATTCCGATAATATAACGTTTTTTCTCCAGTTTGAAAAACCAGCCCAATTTTCTGATAAGATTCATACTCTCTCCTCTGCTATTACTGATTACCATTATACACTATTTTGTTGCATTATCTGTAAAGATAAAACGCAGCTAGCATAAACTAACTGTGTTCCTCATTTCTTTTGGGTCAATTCAAAGCTCTTATCCAAAAGGGAAAAAAGTTCTGTATCCGTCAAAGTATCATCCAAGGGCAGGCTCAGCCAATATTTTTTATTCATGTGAAATTCTGGGTAAATTCCTGCTTTCTTAAGCAAATCAGCTACTTGATTGTTTTTGACATTCAGCACTTCTATTTGACCAGTTTTGCCATTTTCAAACTTCGACCAGTCTATCGTCATAAAAATACCATACCATTTTTTAGTATCCTGATGTCGAAAAACACCAGCATGAAGATTGCCATTTTTTGAAGAATTCTCCCAGAGATATTCCAGTCGTCCGCCATAGGTCTTCGCTACATAATCCTGCAAGCGGCTGCTCTGTTCATAAAGAAAGCCAACTTCCTCAAAACAATTAGCTCGGATCATCAAAAAAATCTCCTGACAGGCTTCACGGACTTGACCGACAAACTCACCCGTCATAGCCTCCATTTTGACTTGCACATATTCATCATCAGTCTCTTGGTCAAACACTTGATAGTCCAGCTTATCACCCTGCAATTTTAGCTGTAACAGAAAATCACCATTCATTATTTCCTGAGAATAAACAAACTCTTCTCCTATTTTTTCAAAACCAAATACCTGTAATTTTTCTGGATTTGCTTGATATTTCTCAAATAAGTCTAACATGATCTTCACTTTCTAAAATACAATTTTGATACCATGAAGTTGATTGACGCCGAGCTTTGCAACAATTTTATCACGATTATCAACCGTAATACCGCCTCCTGGTAAAATATCAATCCGACCAGCTGCATGATTTATCAATTCATATAACCAAGAAAAATGCTCTTGAATCGGCTCTTCTGCCAGTCCACCGTGAGTTAGAATCCGTTTCACGCTATGTTCCATTAGCCAGTCCATTTCACTAAATTGATATTCTCTTGGAATGGCGTCAAAAGCCATGTGAAAGACGACTTCCAGCCCTTGCGAGGCTTTTAATAATTTTTCCATTTTTGGATAATCAATTTTATTAGCAGTTGTCAAAACACCAAAAACAAGTCCGTGTGTCCCAGCGCTGCGCGCCATTTGAATGTCTTCTAGCATGATTTCCATTTCCAAGTCATTGTATACAAAGTCTCCCCCGCGTGGACGAATCATCGTCATAATGGTCGCATTGTAAGTTTTTGCTAACTCAACAGCTGCTTGTATGACACCGTAACTAGGCGTTGTTCCGCCAACTGCTAGATTATCGCAAAGTTCAATTCGTCGAGCACCAGCCTGCATGGCTTTTCCCAAATTAGTCACATTTTCTGCACAAAATTCATAAATCATTTTTGACCTCTTCTATGTGAAAGTTTTTTCTTGTTTATTATAATATAATCACTATTTATTCTTCAAAATCTTTCGCGACCGCTGGCACCAATCCAACCATTTTTTCCTATAATCCGACTCAGGCAAGATACGATTTTCTAAATCTTTTATCGTCAAAATTCCTTTTTCTTCACAAGTTTGAAGACAATAGTAATAGAAATCCCAATTCAAATCGTCCTCTTCTGCATAAACTGGAATCTCTTCAAAACCAGATTGATAGGCTATAAATGCTCTGCTGTGGCCATCAGTGAAAAAGATTTTACCTTTCAATCGCTTAATTGGTAAAGGATTTAAGGCGTTTATGTCCTTTGTATCGAACCATATCTGTACCTGCTCTAATTTCTTTTCAGAAAGATAAAATTGACTTGGTTGAATAGCTGACAAAGGAAGCATCAAATCCAAAGCATAGCGATGCCCATTTTCAGTCTTTTCCAAAGGATAAAATCCTACTGACTCAAACATCTTCTTAGAAGCTTCATTGTCATCATAGATTTCTTGAACATACAAGCGCTTATAGCCCAACTTGCGTCCACGTTCAACCAATACCTGAACAACTGTCCTCCCGATTCCCTGACCACGATAAGCTGAGTCTCCAATCACAATCGACATGTCCTCTTGCCAAAAACCCACATCACCAATCGGCTGCCAACCAGCATTTATCAAAACTTCAATAAAATACACTTCTCCATGATAAGTAAAATAGTCATACATTTTCTTGATTCGTTGAAGTGTGTAAGGCTCTCGACTACCATCAATCAAACGGATTACCTCAGGGTCTTGATACCAAGAAAAGGCAAGATGAGCTTGTCCATCATACTTTCGCAAACGTAAGGAAGAATCAATGAAAATATACTCTGGTTGTTTCTTTACATCTATCATAATATTCTCCTACTACTAACATTTTTACAGAAATTACACAGATTATTTAGAAATTCTGTCCTATTCTATCAAAATTTTCTCTTGACATTATCTGAAAAAACAGTATACTATACTTGTGTATATACAGTTAAAAGGATAAAATTATGAAACCTAAAACAAAAAATCAATTTATAACTCTTACAGCTCTCTTGACTGCACTAGCTATTGTTATTCCAATGGTTATGCCTGCAAAAATTATTATTCCACCTGCTTCTTATACTTTAGCAAGCCACGTTCCTATTTTCTTAGCCATGTTTATCTCGCCGTTAATGACTTTGATTGTTATTTTAGGTTCTACTTTTGGTTTTTTAGTAGCTGGTTATCCCATTGTTATCGTTCTTCGCGCCCTGTCACACCTATTCTTCGGCTTGGTAGGCGCTCTTTATCTAAAAAAATATCCTAAAACTTTAGATAAGCCAATCCAGACTTGGATTCTTAATATTGTCCTTGCTTTTGTTCATGCGATTGCTGAAGTCCTTGCTTGTCTCATCTTTTACGCCTCAACCTCTTTTCCAGCAAATATGTTTTATCTTCTTTTCATACTCGTAGGAGTTGGAACTATCATTCATAGTATCGTTGATTTTATCATTGCACAATTTATCTATAAAGCTCTACAAAAAATCCGCTAAATCTTGAATATTTAACAGATTTATTCTACAATGAATTTATGATAAAACAAAGAAGAACAGATTTATTACAGCTTTTAAAAACTGCAGAAACTCCCTTAAATGGACAAATTTTAGCTGAGAAATTCCATGTTACTCGGCAAATCATTGTACAAGACATTGCCGTTTTACGAGCAGATGGTGCCCCTATTATTAGTACAAATCGAGGCTATATTTACAAAACGAATGATAGTGCTAAATATTATCACCAGCTTTTTAAAGTTAAGCATACGATTGAAGATATTGAAGCGGAATTACTGGCAATTGTAGATAACGGTGGACGAGTTCAAAATATTATGGTAGAGCATCCCGTTTATGGGGAAATTCAAACCTATCTGAAATTAACTTGTCGCAGAGATGTTCGGCATTTCATCCAACAAATTCACGAGACCAATTTCCGCGGTTTATCTGAATTGACAGACGGTGTCCATTATCATCTAGTAGAAGCTGATTCGCAACAAGATTTGGACTATGTCGAAAAAGCATTAGAAGAATTAGGATTTTTATTGTAAAATGCAAACATGCTTTCTATATAGATTGCAAAAAAATAGAGCCTGAATGGCTCCATTTTTATTTCTCATCAATAACAATTCTGACTTTTTTATCTTCGGTTGGGACAGAATAAACAATCGTTCTTATCGCAGAGATCGTGCGACCTTTACGACCGATTACACGTCCAACATCACTAGGGTCAAGATCTAAATGATATTCCAAAAATTCTGGTGTATCTTCAATCTTGATAGTTAAAGCATCTGGTTGTGAAATCAAAGGTTTCACTATCGCAATAATAAGATTTTCAATCGTGTCCATAGTCAACCTGCACTTCTATTATTTAGAGTATTTAGAATCGTGGAATTTCTTCATCACACCAGCTTTTGAAAGAATGTTACGAACAGTATCAGAAGGTTGAGCACCTTTTGACAACCAGTCAAGAATACGATCTTCTTTTAAAGTTACTTGGTTTTCAGCGACAAGTGGATTGTAAGTTCCAACTGTTTCGATAAAACGTCCGTCACGTGGTGAACGTGAGTCTGCTACATTGATACGGTAGAAAGGTTTTTTCTTAGAACCCATACGAGTTAAACGGATTTTAACTGCCATTTTAAAAATTTCTCTTTTCTCTTTTTTATTTTTAGGGATAGCAGAGCTATTCCCGACATACTCTATCTTATCACAAGAAAGAAAAGGTGTCAAGAAAAAATCTTGACATCTTTTGATATTACCATTCTAAGACTTCAAAGACTGTAGCTGTCAGATCTTCAACAAAAGAATCGCTAACTTGACGACTATTTCCAGCTACAAGTTTCAAATTTCCAATATCTTCAATATTGTATCTATCACCACTTGCATTAAAAATTACGAGGTAATAATTATCATCTTTCACTTCAAAAATGACAATTCCACTTCCGGAATACGCCGAATGTACAAAGGCATGCTGGTAAATGTCATCATAATGCTGGTAAGAAAATTCTTTTGTTATCGTTTTTAAATGAATCATCTGTTTGATATAGTTGATACTTTCTTGATGATGAGCTAATAAATCCCAGTCTACTTGATTGACAGCGTCGGGAGCGTTATAACTGTTCATAGCACGCTTATGATCTGCCTGAATGGTATTCCCATTTGCTCCAGTTGCCACTAGTTTGCTACGTGAAAATTCCTGTCCCAGCTCCATAAAACTCATACCTTGCAAGAGGAGATTCATCGCAGTCGCTAATTCAATCCGCTTAGTACGAGTCAATTCATCATCATTTGGATGAAGTTCGGCTAACAAATCGTGCAAATTGTAATTATCATGTGCTTCTACATAATTAACGACTTGTTTTGGCTCTAGATAGGTTCCTAACTCACTGCTTCCTAGAATTGCCTTGGCAACAATTGATTCTGTCGCTTGACCACTTACAAAGCCGGCTTTTAAGCCGCCGTAGACTTCTGCTCCTTTGATCGCATCACGTTCAGTATCGTTGAAAAATCCGATATTAGGTAATTCAAAGGCATTGTCTTTTTTGGCTTTGTCAAGCGGAAGCAATCCTGTCCCCATATCCCAACCTTCACCATAAGTCAAGATTCTAGGGTCAATCTCATCTAACGCTTCCCGAATTTGACGCATCGTTTCAATATCATGAATGCCCATTAAGTCGAAACGAAAACCATCAATATTATACTCTTTTGCCCAATAAAGGATAGAATCAATCATATATTTACGAAACATTTCATGCTCACTAGCTGTCTCGCTCCCCACGCCTGTTCCATTTTGGAAAGATCCGTCTGGATTCATCCGATAGTAATAATCAGGCACTGCTTGTTGAAACGGTGAATCATGAGTCGAATAAATATGGTTGTATACAACATCTATCACTACGGAAATGCCCACATCATGATAGGCTTGAATCATCGTTTTTAAATCCCGCATTCCTTGAGACGGGCTTGCTGGATCTGTTGAAAAACTCGTTTCAGGAGCATTGTAATTTTGAGGGTCATAGCCCCAATTATACATTACATTTCCATCTTGGTCATACTCTTTGTGTCGATCAGAGATGGGCTGCAATTGTACGACATTGACACCTAATGATTGAATATAATCAAATCCTGTCGCTTGACCTGTTCTATTTTTTGTTCCTTTTTGACAAGCCCCTAAAAAGGTTCCTCGGTGTTTTTTAGACACGCCAGAACTGTTAGACTTCGTCAAATCTCGTACATGCATCTCATAAATAACAGCTTGACAAGGATTCTCTAGACGCCAAATTGCTTGTTGCCCTTGTTTCACTTGGAAATGTTTTGGATTTCGCTCCGCAGGCGATAAAATGACAGAACGCTTTCCATCTTCCGTTACGGCTTCCGCATACGGATCGCGTGTTACTGTTTTGTGATGTTCAAACTCTAGCTGATACTGATAGGCTTTATTTGCCAAGTCATCCGAAATCACCCGAGACCAGACTCCGATTGTATTTTTAGCATGATCTTTGGAAAAGTCTTTTCCTCTTTGTAAGTCGTAGACCTTCCAGATTTTCGCTTTGTTAGTGCTATTCTTATAGACTACTAACTGAACTTTTTTTGCAGTCGGTGCCCAGAGTTTGAATTCTGCTTGCTCACCATTATACTGGCATCCCAACCAACCTTGATACCCCCAGTGCTGGTCAAAATGTTTGCTGTCCAATGCCATATCAAAGGCGTGAGGATCACACTTTGCGTAATACGGACTAGTCATAGCAGCCTGCCTAGAATAATAAACTTGACTGTCTCCTTCGATAATCCAAACCTCAGTCACTAAATGAGGCGGTAACAACTGAATGGAATAGTCAACCGACTGGTGAGACCAATCGGTTGTTTTTACAATGACATGGACATTACTCAAAGCTTGTTCACTTGTATAGGACAAGGTTCCTTGAATCCCAAAATCATCATACTGGAAAAAAGCACTCTCTTCTCCCCATTTATTCATTTGCCATTTCCACATATTATAGGCTGCATAATTTCCTAATTGATTATGGTAATGGATTAAGACACGATAGTCTAACATCACATTCTCCTGATTATTCTTTATTCTCCAATGACAAAGCACTATCGCTAATCTCATCAATATTTGCAAAAAATTCTAAATGGTTATGAAGAACTTCCAATTCAACAGGAGTATCTCCACCATATTCGCCATCCAGATTTAACATGAATGGGGCCTTTTTGTCTAAAACTTCTAACTTTAACTTACTTGTTTTTAAATATTCTACATTCACATCTGTCACATGTTGACCACCATTGATTGCTTGAATCATCAACGCCAACATATCAAACAACCGAGCAGTTTTCACCAAAATCAAGGTAAAATTACCATCATCTAGCACTGTATCTGGCGCTAATTTTTCAAAACCGCCGATTGAATTTGTCAAGGCAACAAAGATTAAAGAAACTTTACCTTCAAACACACCGTGGTCATGTTCAATGTGTACCTTGCGTAATTTAGATTTTGGCAGCATTTCTGCTCCTTTTGCGACATAGGCAAGGTAGCCTAGACGTGACTTGACTTCACTTGGAACACTATAGGTCAATTCTGTCAAAGTTCCCGCTGCAGCAATGTTAATAAAATATTTTTTCCCATAAGCCTGACCAATATCCATTTTTATGGTTTGATTTTTTTCAATAATCCGCGCAGCTGCCACCGGATCCCCCATTGGAATCTTGAGAGCGCGTGCATAATCATTGGTCGTACCAGTTGGAATAAAGGCTAACTTAGGTCGATTTTCCAACGGTGCTACCCCATTGACCACTTCATTGATTGTCCCATCTCCACCAGCCGCAACAATTAAATCAAATCCTGCTTTAGCTGCTCTCTCTGCTTCATTTTGAGCTGACAAAGGAGCAGGCGTCGTCTGATAGGCACTTGTTTCATAGCCTACATCCTCTAAAACGTCTAAAACTTCTGCGATATTTTTTTTAATAATTTCTTGACCAGAGGTCGGATTATAAATCAATCGTGCTCTTTTTCTAGCTGTTTCCATACAAACCTCTACAAGCTCTCAAGCCAAGCTTCATCACGAATGTCAATTCCTAACTCTTGAGCTTTTGTTAATTTACTTCCTGCGTCTGCTCCGGCAACGACTAGACTTGTTTTCTTAGAGACCGAGTTCGTCACCTTTGCACCTAAACTTTCTAATTTCTTTTTCGCCTCTGAACGATTGAGACGCTCCAATTTTCCTGTTAAAACAACGGTCAATCCAGAAAGCGCTGCATCTGCTGCCACTTTTTCGCCAAGGTAAGTGAAATTTAACCCCGCTTCTTTTAATTCCGACAATAAAATATGAGTTCCTTCTTGTGCGAAATAGCTAGAAAGACTCTCAGCAATCACCATTCCTAGACTATCCAGCGCAGCAATTTCTTCTCTTTTTGCTTTTGCTAATTGCTCCAAATCATGAAAATGCTCTAGCAAAATCTGACTGACTTTACTTCCAACATGGCGAATGCCCAAGCCAAATAATAATTTCTCGGCAGAATTTTCCTTAGAAGTCTGAATAGCAGTATACAACTTACTAGCTGATTTTTCCTTAAAATTTTCCAATTGTAGCAAATCTTCAACAGTCAAGCGATAAATGCCAGCCACATCATTTACCAACTGCTGATCAAATAACTTTTCTACAACAGCAGGACCAAGACCTATGATATTCATGGCATCGCGACTAGCAAAATGAATCAAGCCTTCTTTGATTTGTGCAGGACAACGTGGATTGATACAGCGTAAAGCAACCTCATCTTCAAAGTGAATCAACTCGCTGTTGCAACTTGGACAATTCTTTGGAATCTCCAATTTCTCTTCTGATTGGCGCTTGTTTTCAACCACTTGCAAAACAGCTGGAATGATGTCACCTGCTTTGTAAACGATGACCGTATCGCCTTTGCGAATATCCTTTTCAGCAATGTAATCCACATTGTGCAAAGTGGCTCTGCTGACCGTTGTCCCCGCTAATTGCACAGGCGTCAAGTTGGCGGTTGGCGTAACAACCCCAGTCCGTCCAACTGTCCAGTCAACTGATAAAAGCTGCGCTTCTTTTTCCTCGGCGGGAAATTTGTAAGCAATCGCCCATTTTGGTGCTTTTACAGTAAAACCGAGTTCTTCCTGCATAACCAAATCATTTACCTTGATTACAACACCGTCAATATCATACGGTAACTGGTCGCGTTCTTGAGTGATTTGTCCAATAAACTGCCACACTTCATCCATCGAATGTGCCAAAATATGCCGCTCATTCACACTGAAGCCATTTTTAGATAACTGATTTAAAACAGCTTCTTGGCTCGTCGCACTTGTCGGACTGGCTTCTTGATAGAGAAAGGTTGCAAGGTTACGTTTGGCTACAATTGCCGTATCCAACTGGCGTAACGTTCCTGCCGCTGCATTTCTCGGATTAGCAAATTCTGGTTCTCCGTTTTCCTGACGTAGCTGATTTACCGCATCAAAAGAGCTGCGTGGCATATAACACTCACCACGAACAGTCATATCAACTTCGCTTGGCAACTTTAAAGGAATATCTTTCACTCTTTTCAAATTTTCTGTGATATTTTCCCCGACAGAACCGTCTCCGCGAGTCGCTCCTGCAACTAAAATCCCCTTTTCATACATGAGAGAAATAGAGAGGCCGTCAATTTTTAGTTCACATAGATAGCTAACATCTGGAAAATCTTTCCGAATCCGTGCATCAAATGCATCTAACTCTTCACGTGAAAAAGCATCCTGCAAACTATAGAGCGGATACTGGTGTTGGTATTTTTCAAAACCTTCTAAAACCTTACCTCCCACACGATGAGTTGGGCTATCAGGCTGAACGAACTCTGGATACTGCTTTTCTAAATCTAATAATTCATGATACAACTTATCATATTCACTATCCGATACGCTTGGATTATCAGTCGTATAATATTCATGAGCATACTGATTGAGCAACTTCACCAGTTCTAACATTCTGTCTTTCATATTTCTATTTTATCATAATTCATGCGTTTCTACAGCATTCTTACCTATATTCTTTACAAAAAATTAGACAAAAATGTAAAATAGCAGAAAAATAATCATCATCACATCAAATATGATAAATTTCCAAAATTTAATTGATTAAAATACATAAAAGAAGTAAAATATACTATAAATAAAAAAGCTAGGAGAATTGTTAGTATGAATATTACAATTGCAGGTGTCGGTGCCATGGGTAGCCGCTTTGCTCTGATGTTGCATCGAGCAGGACATAAAGTGACTTTAGTAGATGGTTGGAAAGAACATGTCACAGCTATCCAAAAAGATGGCTTACGAGCTAACTTAAACGGCGAAGAAGTTGTTGCTAAGTTACCAATCTACTTTCAAAGTCAAGTAGATCCAACTTTATCTAATGACTTAATTATTCTGTTTACAAAAGCTATGCAGCTAGAAGCGATGTTAGCAGATATTCAACCTTTAATACATGATGATACAGCTGTTCTCTGCCTATTAAATGGGATTGGTCACGAAGAAGTCATTGAAAAATACGTCCCAAGAAATCAAATTATGATTGGAAATACCATGTGGACTGCTGGTATGGAAGAACCCGGACGTGCAAAATTATTCGGAAACGGCTCAATCGCTTTGAAGAATTTAGTCGCAGATCCAAAAGCCGAACAAGCAGCTTATAAAGTCATTGAAACCTTGAATTCTGCCGGATTAAATGCGCAATATACAGAAAATATCTTATATGCCATTTATAAAAAAGCTTGTGTCAACGGAACGATGAATAGTTTGTGTACCCTTTTGCTTGCTAATATGGCGGACTTTGGAGACACTACTCCTGCACATAATATTGTTGTGAAAATTGTTAGCGAGTTTGCAACAGTTGCAAAACACGAAAATGTAGACTTGAATGTCACAGAAACCGTGGACTACATTGAAAAGAATTGTTATAATCGCGATACAATTGGCTTGCATTATCCGTCAATGTATCAAGATTTGAACGAGCACAATCGTTTGACAGAAATTGATTATATCAACGGAGCTATTGCACGAAAGGGACAACAATATGGTGTAGACACGCCATACTGTGCCCTTATAACTGAACTCGTCCATTGTAAAGAACAATTATTAGGTGCAAAATAAACTTAGCTAGAAAATTCATTGTTTTTACAAAAATATTAAAACTATATGGTCTTATATTTTTTAATTTCCAGATAAACAAAAATATGCCGAAGAATTTTTGGGCATATTTTTTATTGAATCTAATATTAACGAAAATTATTTTCCTAAATCAATCCGCTTATTTAGCTTATCCATTAAAATTCCACCAATGATGAGTGAAGCAAACTCTCCTACTGCTGTCGTAAACCAGGTCAAGAAAAACGGTGCTTTAGCAACAATGTATAATTCAGCTGCAATGGTCACCATAGAAAGTGAAAAGAAAATCGCAAAATAAAAGAAAGCTTTATTGATTAGTCCATTAAACAAGTATTCATTCATGTATTTTCTAAAGAAATACACACCTAAGCTCAAAAAGACCAAGGTTGAACCACCACCGACAAAGACATCGATGATTCCAAAACTAAATAAATTTGCAATCATACACCCCAACGTGACTCCGATGATGTACTTTGGTTTATAAAAAGCCATAAAGTTCATCATTTCAGAAATCCGAAATTGGTAGGCACCGTAGCTAATAGCATTCAGGGGCGGTGTCATTGTCAGAGCAACGTAAATCGCAGCAACAAGAGCAATCTGAGCCATATCACGAACAGTAATTTTTTTCATGTTTTCTCCTTTAGCGACTAAACCGCGTGTAATATGCTTGACGAAAGGGAACTAAGCGCCAAGGGCTGTATTGACAAAACGAATACAGCTTTTCAAGTATAGCACATTTTTTGCAAATATGATAGACTAAATCTATGAAAAAATATGTTAAACACTTTTTTGACAACGAAATTTTATCTTATTTGTTTTTCGGTGTTGCTACAACTGCTGTTGCAGTTCTTACACGTATGCTTTGTTATGCTTTGACGAGTAATGAATTACTTTCTACAGCAATAGGCAATATCGCTGGAATCCTTTTTGCTTTTGCGACAAATGACACGATTGTTTTTAAGCAACAAAGAAAAGGCTGGGGCGCTCGTTTTGTCAAATTTGCTCTTGCGCGACTTTCTACTTTTCTGCTGGACATGGGGCTCACATTCATTTTTGTCACAACATTTCCTAACATTATTGGTCAATTTGTCCACAATGACATCAAAGCAGTTAATACCATTGAAACTTTATTTGCCCAAATCGTTATTATTGTGCTCAATTATGTTTTTAGTAAAGTCTTTGTATTTAAAAATAAATCAACTAATTAAAAAGACAAACCTACCTCAAATGGTGGTTTGTCTGCAATCTCAAAGAGCTTTAAGGCTCTTTTTTCTTAAATGTCTACACTTGGATTGTCAATTGTTAGATGAGTGATTTCTCCTTTGACTCCAAAATAATCTTCAACTAAACTTTGCAATTCCTGCATAGCTGCTTGCGCACGTTTAACTTGGTCTTCATTGATTGCTTCGATGACTAATACTGCATCCGTTGTGCCTTCAGTCAGCATTGTCCGTTGCGCTTCCCTCCAGTTAAAACAACGACAAACAGCTCCTTCATCATCATAATAAATAATTTCCTCTGGAAGAGCTGGTGCGTCTGTCTCTGCACCAAGTGGAAAGAAGGGTTCGCCTCCTTGCGCTTTTCCAAGATGCAACCCTCCTTGAATCTTAGCTATATCTTCACCACCACAAGGAACGGCATAGGAAAGTGACACACTATTATAAATATCTACCAATGGATTGATTGGATTGAACTCACGACCTTGACTTACCCTTTTTAAAAGAGCTTCAATAGAAGAACGCGCACCTTTTTTAGTTTTAAACTTACTAAAAGCACTACGCCATTCTTGAATCACGTCATTTTGCGTAAAGGTTTCATCTACGATAAAATCTTCTGCACGCTTGCTTCCCTTGTCTAACAAAGATTTAAAATAAGGGTCTTTGCTTTCGTCAACGCTATTATCCAAACCTTTAACAACCATAATGCTAATTTGCGCTTGAGGGAATAATTCCCAAAATTCATTTTCAACTGTGACTTTCATTTTACACCTCTCAATAATTTCTTTTTTGTCCTTTTTTAACCAATTCCCAATCATCAGTAATATTCTGTCGCACCTTTGCTAACATGTCTTCTAACAATTGAGCATCTTCTTTTGAAAATCCTGTCAAAGCCTGCTGCTCAGAATAAGTGTGCTCTGCTAAGATAAACGGATAAAGTTTTTTTCCTGTATCTGTCGCAAAAAGCTCTTTATTTTTTAAATTTCCAGCTGCACTTCTTCTTTCAATCCAACCTTTACTCTCTAATTTTTTGACGGAGCGAGCAACGGTTGACCGATCAACTTTCAGCAAATCCGAAAGCTCTTCTTGAATAATACCGGGATTTTCTACGATACGAACCAAATAAAGATACTGCCCTTTGGCCAAATCAACATGGCGAAATTCAATATTCGCCATTGAATCCAGCGCTCGGGCGATAATACCAATCTCTCGCAAAATCGTCATATTGCCTCCTTAAACAATATTATACTACATTTTATTGCAAATGCAACAAAAATAACGCAAAAAAAGAAGTTTCATTTGAACTTCTCTTTATTTTTTATAAGTCTCGTTGTCAGTTGTTTATGTCTCGTTTCAAATTCTTTTTCGTGACAACCTTGATAACTTGCATTTAAGATTGCCCCAATAATCATAATTTGGGCAATGAGGGTAAACCAAATCATGACGACGACAACAAAAATGGAACTAAAAAATCGAACATCCATTAAGTGATTTACATAAGTATCCAAATAAACGGAAAATAAATTTAACAATACTCCAATCGTAAAAACTACAAAAATCGTTCCTGGCAGAACATAGCGGATTTTCCTGATTTTTACATTGGGTAAAAAGTAATAAAGCATCAGTAAAGAAAGAAACAGCAAGGTGTAAATAGTCGGCTGGGTCATTCTTTGCAAACTGGCATATAGTTGATCGTCAAACTCCCAAAAGCTATGAAGCAAGCGAAGCGACATTCTCCCAAACATTGTCAGTAAAAGAGACAAGGCAAAGAGAAATTGCAACCCCAAGCTAATGACTAAACTAAATAATCTATGTGATATCAGACCTCTATCTTTTGCAACACCATAAGCTTTATTAAATGCTTTTTGTAAAAATGACATTGATTGTGAAAATGCCCATAGAGCCGAAAGGATGGAAAAACTCAACAAGCCAGAAGAAGGCTGAGTTAGCAAATTTCGGGTAACCTTTGCAACGACTTCATACAGCGATTCAGGCAGAACATCTTCCATTGCTTCCAAAAATTCTGCTATCGGAATTTGAAAATAAGGCAATATATTCACAACAATCAATAGCAACGGAAAAATCGAAATCAGCAAATAATAAGCCACTGCAATGCTTGTCAAATCAATCTCTGATGCTTGATAAAATTTAAAAAAGGATTGTAAAAACGGGTTCTGTCCAATCTTAGAAACAAACTTTTTCATCTCGTCTCCTACTAGAATACAGAGCAAAAAGCCCCTTTCCATTCTTATTTTTAATAAGTTCCTTCTTCTCCTTGGCTGGTTAAGATAACAGGACCATCTTTGGTAATCACAAATTGATGTTCGTATTGACATGAAAGTCCACCATCCAGCGTTTTGTGAGCCCAACCCGTTTCAAAATCTGTGTCAATCTCCCAAGTGCCTGTTGAAATCATCGGCTCAATTGTCAAGACCATGCCTTCACGAAGACGTAAACCACGTCCAGCACGTCCGTAATGAGGCACCATTGGCTCTTCGTGCATAGTTGGTCCAACACCATGTCCTACTAAGTCACGAACAACACCATAACCATGACTTTCCGCATATTCTTGAATCGCTGCACCAATGTCACCGATTCGATTACCAACTTGAGCAGCTTCAATTCCACGATAAAGGCATTCTTTTGTGACGTCCATCAGTTGTTGCACTTTTTCACTTACTTGACCAACTGCATAAGCCCAGCAAGAATCCGCCACACCTCCACGGAAATTTTCTGTATAGTATTTCATCTGCTCTACATTGTTGAAATCCAGCTTAGAAACATCCAATTCTGATTTATCAACCAAGCCAACAACCATATCGACTTTAATTAAGTCACCTTCAACTAATTTTTGGTGGCGTGGAAAAGCATGTGCCACTTCGTCATTCAATGAGCAGCAAGTGGCATAAGGGTAGTCCATGATGCTGCCTTCCACACCAATCTGAAGCGGAAGAGCATTATCCTCCTTACAACGTCTGCGGACGTACTCTTCAATTTCCCACATGTCAATACCTGGCTTAATCAAATCCCTTAAACCGATATGAATACTGGCGAGAAATGCACCGCTTTTTTCCATTAAATCAATTTCACGTTGTGATTTTAAAGTTATCATTCTTTCTCCTTAATATCTGAGGTATTAATTTATTTTTACTGTAATTGTTGCTTTTGCAACCAGTTGAAGTTTTAGGTAAATATCGTAATCCAAAATAGCAGAATGCCGTGTTTGTCGGACAATTCTTGGTCGCAGCGTCAAAGTTTCATCAATCTGAACAGCTTGCAAGAAATAAATCATCATCTGCTCAATAATAATATTTTTCTTGCCAGATGTCATGTATTGATGTGTTGCCGTCGTTAAAATCTCTGTTAGAATCCCGTTAGATAAAACACCGTTACTTTCTAACATAAAAGGTTCCACAACAAAAGAAAATTCATTGTTGATATGACGAAGTTTTTGAGAGACTTGGTCACTAAAAGTCGGTAGGCTGGAGATTTGTTCCCGACTCATTTTTTCCATGACATCGCGACGCGTAATGACTCCAAGAAGAGTTTGATTGCTCCGAATGACTGGCACCATTTCAAAGTCTTCTGTAATCATGCGCTGGCTAACATTGGCAATACTGGTGTTTAAAGTAACGGCATAGATATTTTTTGTCATAACTTTGTCCAAAATAGTGTGAGGAGACTTGTCACCAGTATCACGCATAGTCACCACGCCAACAACCATATTATGCTGATTAACAACAGGAAAACGACTGCTACGGTTTTTCCGAACCAAATCCATAAAATCACGAACGGTATCTGTATCTTTTAAGAAACCATACTCATGACTACCACGATAAACCTGTTCCACGGTTAAAATATCTGTTTTGATCTGCATGTTGGACAATGCGCGATTGATGATTGTCGCAACTGTAAAGGTATCATGTTGGGATCTTAGAACAGGAATACTTAAGCGGTTCGCTAATTTTAAAACATCAGGACTCACTTCTAAGCCACCTGTCACTAAAACTGCATTTTCATGTTTCAAAGCCAATAACTGAATACGGGTGCGGTCTCCAATAATCAAGAGACCTCCTTCTGTTAAGTAACGTAAGAGATTCTTCTCGGTCATTGCCCCGATTGAGAATTTACTGAATTCCTTTTCAAGTCCGTCTTGACCAGCTAATACTTCTGATCTCGTAATTTCAGCAATTTCTTTAAATGTTAAGTGCTCCAGCTCTACTTTAGGAGATTTCACGCGAATCGTGCCGCTACGAGGACGTGTTTCTACCAATCCACGATTTTCGGCTTCTTTAATCGCACGATAAGCAGTCCCCTCGCTTACTCCTAAATAATTGGAAATACTGCGTACACTAACACGCTTTCCTACTGGTAATTCTTCCAAATAAGCGATAATTTCTTGATGTTTACTCATGAAAGTCTCCTTTTTCATAGCAAAACTCTAAATAATCCCGCATTTTACGTGTATAACGGTCGCTCCCCTTGAACTGCCGCCTACAAGAAAAGCCTGTCTTCTCGGCAACCCTTTGGCTAGCTTTGTTTTCCAGATGAGTTACAATATAAAGTCGCTTCAAATCAAACTGTGTAAATGCCAAATAAACAATATTTTTGACGCACTCAGTCATCAGACCATGTCCCCAATAATCATGCCGAAGAAAATAACCAAGCTCTGCTTCACCCTTGATTTCGTCTATCTTTTCAAATTTAACAGAACCAATCATTTTCTCAGAATCTTTATCACAGATCGCCCAAATGCCAAGAGGATATTTCATGAAATAATTAGCCAATACATGTTGGCTTTCTTGTAAATTAGCCTGCACAGGGAAAATGAAACGCAAATTTTCAGGATTGGAAGCAATTTTATAAAAATCTTCACTATCCATAAAGGAAAAGGGACGCAATACTAAATGTTCTGTTTCTATAAAGGCAAATTCTGCCAATTTTGTCCACAAATTCATATCTTACCTCTAAAGATAAGACCCAGTTGGTACGCCAACTGGGCTATTTCACCTCATCATGTCAACGCTGTTTCGAATCTATCCTTCGACAAGCTGAATGTCTGCTCCTAAACTCGTCAACTTTTCAATAATATTTGAATAACCTCGTAAAATAAATTCTACATTTGTAATTTCGGTTTTTCCATGAGCTAGCAAGCCTGCAATTACAAGAGCTGCTCCTGCCCGCAAATCAGTCGCTTTGACCGCTGCACCTTGCAATTGATTAGGCCCTTCATAAACAATATGATTGGTACTCGTTGAAATCTTTCCTGCCATTTTTGCTAACTCAGGGACATGATTTACTCGCTTTTCATAAATCGTATCAATAATTAAGCCACGTCCTTCAGCAGTTAACAAAAGTGGCGTAATAGGCTGTTGCAAGTCTGTAGCAAAGCCTGGATAAGGAGCCGTCTTAATATTGATTGCTTTCAAATTATGCTGCTTTTCGACATACACACTATCTTCAGAAACGGTCATGTGAACTCCCATTTCTTCTAATTTCGCAATAAAGCCTTCTAAGTGTTCATAAAGGACATTGTTGATTTGCACACCTTCACCAATTGCAGCAGCCATTGAGATATAAGTTCCTGCTTCAATTCGATCTGGAATGACTTGATGACGAGTACCATGAAGTTTGTCAACACCTTCAATGACAATAATATCCGTACCCGCTCCTCGAATGTGTGCTCCCATATTATTCAAAAGTGTCGCTACATCAATGATTTCAGGCTCACGAGCCGCATTTTCAATAACGGTGCGCCCTTTTGCTTTTACTGCTGCAAGCATGGTGTTAATGGTCGCTCCAACACTGACTGTATCCATGTATATACTAGCTCCGTGGAGATGTTTACCGCCTGTCGAAAGGTTCATGGAACTCCCCTCGTAAGACATAGTAGCCCCCATGGCTTCAAATGCTTTCAAATGCAAGTCAATAGGTCGCGGACCCAAATCACAGCCACCAGGCAAACCAACTGTTGCTTCGCCATAGCGGCCCAGCAAGCTACCATAAAAGTAATAAGAAGCACGCAAGCTATTGATTTTACCATAAGGCATGGGCATATTTTTTATACCACAAGGATCAATTCTCAGTGTATCATCTTGGCGCTCAACAGTAGCTCCCATAGCTTCCATAATGTCAATCAAACTCACAACATCGGAAATATCTGGCACACAGTCCAATGTCACGATTTCATCAGATAAAATTGTCGCCGGAATTAAAGCGACTACGCTATTTTTAGCACCACTAATAGTCACCTCTCCTTTTAAGGGGCGACCACCATTAATTACAATTTTTTTCATTTTTAGCTCTTTCAAGGAATTTATAATCAAATATACTGCACTTTATTATAACACAGTTTCTGTGAAAATCCTATCCTTTTAAAGAAATCTCTTTTAACTTGTCATTCTTGTTATATAACGATTACAAAACTCTTTTATTTTGGTGGTATTCTAAAAAGAGAGTGGGACAGAAATCAGTAGTTTCGTAGAAACTTGATTTCATCGTCCCACCTCTGCACGGTTGAGTAGGGCTGTGAAAGTTGATTTATCAACGTATTAGAGTCCTACTCAACCACTGCGTCTTAATAAACAAAGGAAGCCGAGCACTTTTGTCTCAGCTTCCTCAAAATGATAACTAGATCCGACAATCTAGGGAACTGCTGGAGTTTGCAGATAACACTAATATAATCGGCACAAATAAATACGTTTTAAGTCAGATTGCAACTGCGACTGATTATAAAATGCCTCATAAAAAATTTATAAACAAGAGACTTGTATCCTAACTTCTTCTTTATTTTGCAACAACTGCTTTCAAAGCATCTACTTTATCAAGTTTTTCCCACGGCAGGTCAATATCTGTACGTCCCATGTGCCCATAGGCAGCAGTCTGACGGTAAATTGGTCGTTTCAAATCAAGCATTTGAATAATACCCGCTGGACGAAGATCAAAGATTTGTCGAACTGCTTCTTGAATCTTGCTTTCTGAAACTGTACCTGTGCCAAAAGTATCAATGCGGACTGATACTGGATGTGCGACTCCGATGGCATAGGCTAGCTGAACTTCTGCTTTCTTAGCTAATCCTGCTGCAACAATATTCTTAGCAATATAACGCGCAGCATAAGACGCTGAACGATCGACTTTCGTAGCATCTTTCCCAGAGAAGGCTCCACCGCCATGACGTGCATACCCCCCATATGTATCAACGATAATTTTACGTCCAGTTAAACCAGAATCTCCTTGAGGCCCGCCAATAACAAAGCGACCAGTCGGATTGATGAAAAACTTACTTTTTTCATCTAAATACTCTGCTGGAACCACTTCTTTAATGACCTTTTCAATCACATCTTGATGAATCTGCTCATTGCTTACTTCTGGGTCATGTTGAGTGGAAATAACAACAGTATCCACACGTATAGGTTTGTCGTTTTCATCGTATTCAACCGTTACTTGAGATTTTGCATCCGGACGAAGATAGGAAATTTCTCCAGATTTGCGAAGCTCTGCTAAACGACGGACTAATTTGTGACTGAGAGAAATAGGCAACGGCATTAGTTCAGGTGTTTCATCTACAGCAAAACCAAACATCAGCCCCTGATCACCGGCACCAATCAAATCAAGCGGATCTTGTTCAGCATTTCCACGAATTTCAAGGGCTTCATTCACCCCTTGAGCGATATCTGGTGATTGCTCAGCAAGCGATGGATGTACCCCCACCGTTTCTGCTGAAAAACCATATTCAGCTTTTGTATAACCAATCTCTGCAATTGTATCGCGAACTATGCGGTTAATATCCACATAAGCATTTGTAGAGATTTCTCCAAAAACATGGACGGAACCTGTATAGACAGCTGTCTCAGCAGCTACATGAGCTTCTGGATCCTGCTCCAAAATAGCATCTAAAATAGCATCTGAAATTTGGTCTGCAATCTTATCTGGATGTCCTTCAGATACAGATTCAGACGTGAAAAGTTTACGCTCTGACATATTCATGTCCCCCTTTTAATGAAATATTGTCCCTAGAAATTCTATTATTGCTAGGAAGTTACTTGAAAATCTGTAAACAGACTTACGTTAAAAAGTTACAAAGCACTAGTCTCTACGGTCAATATTTAACCTTTGACTACCTTTTCGGGACTCTTTTAACTTCTCTATTGTATCATTTTTTATTAAAATAAACAGAAAATTTTCTAAAAATTATAAGAAATTTAAAATACAATAAGGTTGAAAAACACTTCCAACCTTATGCTTGTTATGATGATTTGCTTCCATAGACAATTTGCCCATCACAGATCGTATAGTGAACAACGCCTTTTAATTTTTCGCCGATAAATGGTGAATTAGCTGCTTTTGAGGCAAAATCTTCTGTTATCATGCGTTCAGCATTTGCATCGAAAATGGTGAGATCTGCTGGGCCATTCTCAGCAAGATAACCCGCTTCAAAACCATAGAGTTGCGCTGGGTTAATCGTCATTTTTTCCAGCAACTGCATGAGTGTCAAATGACCTGCTTCCACCAAATACGTCAAGCCAAGCGAAAGTGATGTCTCTAGACCTGTCATGCCAGACGGTGCTTTGGTGATGTCTTCTACATTCTTTTCATCAGCGTGGTGAGGTGCATGGTCTGTCGCAATGACTGAAATCACTCCAGACTTAAGTCCTTCAATGACAGCTAAACGATCTGATTCCAAACGAAGTGGCGGGTTCATTTTGGCATTGTTGCCTTTTAACAACAATAGCTCTTCTGTCTTAGAAAAATGCTGGGGCGCTGCTTCTGCCGTTACGTGAGTGCCCAATCGCTGAGCGAATTCCACGACTTTCACACTTTCTGCTTTTGATAAATGCTGGATATGAATATGAGTATTAGTTGCATGAGCAATCATCACGTCACGCGCAATCATACTATATTCAGCGACCCCAGTCGCACCGCAAAATCCAAAATGTTCTTTGGCAATCTGTTCATTAAATCCAAGGATACCATTGAGTTCTGGATCCTCTTCGTGAAGGCAGATAAATGTACCATTTTTGTCAGCTTCTTCCAAAGCTTCGCGTACCACTTTTGTACTTTTTAATGGAATTCCGTCATCTGAAAAACCAATAGCTCCCGCTTCCAAAAGCGCTTTGAAATCTGTCAAATGCTGTCCATCAAAATTCTTTGTAATGGTCGCGACAGACTTAATATGAATGTTTTCACGGTGGGCAGATTCTATTACTTCTTTCAACGTCTCTACTGTTGAAATCGTTGGAGTGGTATTTGCCATCATGACAACCGTTGTAAATCCACCCGCTGCCGCAGCTAAAGCACCCGTATGAATGTCTTCTTTATGCGTCTGACCAGGTTCACGAAAATGAACATGAATATCAATCAGTCCTGGCGCCACCACCAATCCAGTCGCATCAACCACCTGAGTATTTTCTGCCTTCAAATCCTGACCAATTTGAAGAATTTTTTTATCCTGAACTAGGACATCACAAACCTTATCAAAACCAGATTTTGGATCCATAACGCGACCATTTTTAATTAACAACATGCACTTTTCTCCTTATTCTCCATAAAAATCAACATGACTCTCCACTAATTTATCCCCTTTATAGGAAAATTTAGCCGAGAAGAATGGTTTATCTTCTAAAATCCAAGATAGAAACGTATGATCTCCTTCCCAAGTCGGTTTGGACAAAACTTGTTCATAAGGCACCCATTCCAAAGTCCCTTCATCGCAGTCAATCAATTCTCCCTCAAATTCTGTCGCTTTAAATACGTACGTGTACCAATCATTATCAGGTGTAAAATCTGGAAACGTGATAATACCTTTTAATACTGGCTTATTGACTCGCAAGCCTGTTTCTTCTAAGATTTCTCTTACAGCGCACTCCTGCGGCGTTTCACCTTTCTCTAACTTACCCCCAACACCAATCCACTTACCAGCATGGACATCATTAGGCTTTTTATTTCGATGTAGCAATAAAAATTCTTTGCCGTTGTCAATGTAGCAAATCGTTGCTAATTTAACCATTTTTCTCCTTTAAAAAATACTACTATATAAAACTACTTACAATAACCAATTTATCGGTTCTATCCCTTGAGACGTTAGAAAGGCATTTGTTTTAGAAAAAGGTTTGCTACCAAAAAATCCACGATGAGCTGAGAGAGGGCTTGGATGAGGAGATTCTAAAATGAGATGTCTAGGATTAGTGATCAAGGCTTTTTTCTTGCGTGCATAAGAGCCCCAGAGTATAAAGACAACAGGTGTATCTTTTTCATTGACAATCTTAATCACAGCATCCGTAAACGGTTCCCAGATTTGACCAGCATGCCCGTTTGCTTGCCCAGCAGGAACGGTCAAACTGGCATTCAACAGCAAGACTCCTTGCTGTGCCCAAGGTGTCAAATCATGAGATTCTTTGATGCCAATATCATCTGCTAACTCTTTCAAAATATTTTGAAGAGAAGGCGGTGCTGGAATATCATCTGGTACTGAAAAGCTCAGCCCCTGCGCTTGACGCGGACCATGATAGGGATCTTGCCCCAAAATCACTACTTTTACATCTGCTAAATCCGTCGTTTGAATCGCATTAAAAACTTTTTCACGTGGTGGATAGATTGTCCCTGATGAATAAACTTGATTTAAAAAGTAATTGATTTTACCAAAATACCCTTCAGGCAATTGCTGCTTAATCAAACTATGCCAAGCTGAATGTTCCATTGTTTCTCCTGTTCTGTATCGTTATTTTTCTTCCTCTGGATAAGTCATACCCCACTCTTTTCGCAAATCTGTCATGATTTTCATGACATCACAGCTGTAATCCAAATGCATCTCATTTTTGTCGCCAGCTACTGTTGCTTCCATATCAAGAACTTCATACATTAAAGCTTCGCTCGTCTTTCCCGTTTCAATGATTTCTTGATGCCCATCTTCAGTATAAGTAATAACCGCCTTTTGTCCTCTAGGATATTCATACATTTCAATGTAGCCCTTATCATAAGCAATTGTTCCACGCTTGGGCTGTTTAGCATGGAGGCTCAAGGTCAAAGTCGCCATTTCTCCTTGGGCATTCGTTAGAAGAATCCCTGCTTGCTCATCGACACCCGTTGGTGCAAATTTCACTTGCGAAAGGACTTGGTTAGGGCTAGATGTCATAAACCACCGAACAAATGACAAGGCATACACGCCAATATCTAACAGTGCACCGCCAGCAAGCTGACGATTAAAGAAACGATTGGTCATATTGTATTCTTTGTAGCTACCAAAGTTCATTTGAATCATTTTTAAATCACCCAATTGACCACTGGAAATGATGTTGTTCAATTGTCGATAGATTGGCATGTGGTAAATCGTCATCGCTTCTGCCAAAACGACGTGTCCTTGCTCGGCTAACAAAACTGCTTCTTCCAATTCTTCTGAATTTAACGTAATGGACTTCTCACATAAAACATGTTTTCCGTTTTTTAATGCTTTTCGTAAAAAATCAATATGCGTATTATGTGGCGTGGAAATGTAAATAATATCCACATTTTCGTCCTTAAATACGTCATCAATCTGATCATAAACTTTTTCAATACCGTATTTTTGTGCAAAGTCCAAGCCTTTCTGATGTGTTCGATTAGCAACAGAATAGAGCTTTCCACCTAGCTGCTGCAAAGCCTGTGCCAATTCATTAGCAATCACACCCGTACCTAAAGTCGCCCAATTGTAGCGCACTTTGTTTTCCATAGTCTTTCTCCTAGCTACATGATTACTTTTATCATACCAAATTTTCCTTCATTTAGCTGACTTTTTGTGTAGAAATCAATTGCTTTAGTGAAGAAAAAGTAGCACTTCTTTTAAACATTTCAACAACATTCAAAAGCAATGCTAGCATAACTCTCTACAGACGACATACATTATCTCAAATAATATGATAAATTGTAAAATATAGTGCAACAAAAAAACTCATAGCGTTTCATTGGTGTAAACTGTAAGTAACCACACAAACAGAACCCGAGGAAAAACTATGAGCTACTCCCATCTTACCATAACCGACCGAATAAAGATAGAAACCTACTTAGAATTAGGTTTGAAAGCTTGCCAAATTGCAAATAAACTTGGAATCCATAAGTCTACTATTTCAAGAGAGTTAAGACGATGTCAAAATGGTTATTCCGCTACCTTAGCACAGGAACAGTACGACCGCAGGGCTAAACAAAAGGGTCGGAAGTCTTGTTTGACACCAAAGTTGAAAAAGGAAATTGAGACCGGTTTAAAATCCTCTTGGTCACCTGAACAGATTTGCGGCCGCTATCAGCTTGAACAAAAGCCAATGGTTGCTTTTAAAACTATCTATAACTGGGGCTCTATGCTGGTTTGATTGATCTGGATTTAAGCGTCCTTCGTCGTAAAGGAAAGACTCGACAACCCATAGAAACACGTGGAAGATTTAGGATTGGCACGTCGATTGCCAAACGTCCTAAAGAGGTCAGGAATCGTGAGACCTTTGGTCACTGGGAGCTCGATACTGTGGTGTCTTCCAGAGGCAAAAGTAAGGGGTGTTTAGCGACCTTTCTAGAGCGAAAAACGCGTTTTTACTTAGCTTTCAAGATACCAGATAGAACAGCCAAATCCATGTTTTCAGCCATCGAACAACTTTGTAGGCTACTTCCAAAAGAGGCTCTTAAAACCTTCACTTCAGACAGGGGAAAAGAGTTTGCCTGCTATCCTCTGGTAGAGAACTTAGGAATTTCCTTTTTCTTTGCGGATGCCTATTCATCCTGGCAGAGAGGAAGCAATGAAAACGCAAATGGCTTACTAAGAGAATATTTTCCAAAGAAAACAGATTTAGCCGCTATCTCTGATGAGGCTTTGAACAAGGCCTTATATGATATCAATCACCGACAACGAAAATGTTTAGCTTACAGAACTGCTTGTGAAGCTCTAGTGGATGAGTACGAGTAAACGTTGCACTTTTTATTGCAATTTATCATATAAAAAGATTCACCTGTGTTATAATGAAGACAGAAAGGAAGTTTATTATGTGGTCTTGGTTTATTGTATTTTTACTTTTGATTATTGCTTTATTTTACCTTTCAAATATCATAATAAAAACTATTATCGGATTTGGATTATTTATTTTTGCGATTGCTATCATTTGCCTTATCATTGATTTTCAAAACGATCCAAATAAAGACTAAAAATTGGCTTAAGTAAGTCATTTTTCTAATGGGATAAATGAGATATAAGATTGGCTTATTCAGGAGTAAATTCATAAAAATGATATTAAAAAAAATCGTCATTTCTAAAAAACACCCCAATGCATTATTGGAGCGTTTCTAGTTTAGTTATCTTCAGAGATAGCTGAGTCCAACTCTTTCTCATCTGATTGAACAACTTGTTCTGGAGTTTCAGTTGTAATCGCAGATTCTTGTTGAGATTGAGTTGGTGTTGTTTCGGGTTCAACTGCTTGTTCTTGTGGTTGAGTAAATTGTTGTGCTTGAACAGGTTGTTGCTGAGGTTGTGCTTGTTGCGTTGTAAATTGTCCTTGGTAAACCATAGGTTGTACTTTAGTTGGCATACAAAGTAGGACAATTAGAGCGATAGAACATGGTAACATAGCAACAGCAGCCAAAATATTTAAAATTGGAACCCACATCAAAAGTATAGGAGCTGCATATAAAAAGATAAATGCCCAATGATAGCCAGCATCCCGCAAACGACGCACAATAATCGCCAAATTTGGGATTAAAGTTGCTATCCCAAATAAACTCAATAAAACAAAGACGAAAAGTGTAGAACCTAATCCAGCTATAAAGACGCTTGGATCAAAACCACTCCCTCCTTCATAGTAAGCTGCTTGTTGAATAGCACTGAAAATTGCTGTCATAATCGCTCCAAAAGCTATTATCACAAATGGAAGGGTAATTAAAGCATTGCATAAAACAGACCACCAATAGTCAGATCTAGTTGATTTTCCTTCAAAATCAGCATAGTGAGTCCAAAACTTTTTATAAGCTGTAAACATCATAAATCTCCTAACATTTTAATTTCTAATAGAATATCATACTTTTCCTAATAAATCAACGGAAATTAATTTTTAGAGAACAATTACTTGATCATCTCTAATCGCCAGTTTGTCCACCCTGAAAATTTAACTGCCCCTTGTTCATCTGTCCGATAGACCTTAGCAGGCAATTGTGCAAATCGCTCTATTGTATCTTGACTTGGTTGCTTAGATTGATTATTTTTCCCAACAGAAATGAGCGCAACTGCGGGCTCTATTTGCTGTAAAAACTTTGAATGTGATGAATTTTTGGCTCCATGCTGTCCGACTTTCAAAACATCTGTTTTCAACTTTGGATAATGCTGCATTAACTTTGCTTCGCCCTCTTCTTTCAAGTCGCTCGCAAATAAAAATCTTGTACGGAAAAACTGACCATATAAAACGATCGAATGGTCGTTCTTGCTAGCACTCGAAAGAACTTTCAAATGATGATCAAAAATAGGAAGTTTGTCGCCTTGTTTTACAACATGAATGAATGTGTTTATTTTCCTTAATTTCTCTAGAAAATCTGCATTGCTTAGACTACTTCTGGAAATATAAATTTTCTTTATTGCAAATTTTTTAGCAACTTCTAATACATCTCCTGCATAATCTGGATTAGGATTTGTTAAGACTAAAGTATCAATCGTATCTACACCACGACTTTTTAAGTAAGGAATCAAAGTTTTCTCTGCATTTGAGCTAGTCGCTCGTTTTTGCCAAGCTTCTTTTGTTCTAATTTCCTCACGTCCACCAACATCAATCAATACATTTCGTCCTTTCCAGTCTCTCAGAAAAATACTATCTCCCTGCCCAACATCCACCATTGTGATCTCATTTTGCAAAGGAAATTTATTTATGAAAAAGAGCAATGAAAGAAACAAACTAAGAAATATTACCCATTTTTTATTTTTTCTAATATCATACAAAATAGCCAGTACAAGTAGCATAACAATCAGCAAAAGCGGACTGGGTTGCCCAAAAACGATTGGTCTGCTAAAGACACTTGCTATCCAACGAATGCTATTTTCTAACCCTTCAAATAGAAAATTGACCTGAGTTAGCTTTATCAAAGGCGAAGAAATAAAAATCAACGTCAAGCCTGGCAGCATCATTGTATCGAAAATCAGTGAAAAAACAAATGTCAACAAAATAGACCAAGGTTGAAATTCACCAAAGTAAAAGATTAGAATCGGTAAAACACCAAGCGAAATGACACTGCTCTCTACAACAATCTTTCGCCAAAAAGTCAGACTTTCAAAATCTATCACACTAATAACAAAAGCATAGGCACAGGAGAGAACTCCTCCTGCCGTTAAAAGAAAAGATGGCATAAGCAAGGACAACACCATTATTGTTAAAGCAAAATTATCTAACTTAGTGATACCATGTTGCGACAATAATTTCTGAACTAAGCTCCGTACAACGGATACTGAAAATCCAGTCATTCCCGCATAGAAGAAAGAAAATGGATATTGGCATTTATGGACCATTTCCTGTGTAAGACCCAGCCTTAACAGCAACTTACGAAAACCCTCCATAAAAAAGCCAACTTGCATGCCAGACAGCGCAAATAAATGAATAATCCCCAAGCTAGAGTAAAGATTGTTCATTTCATCGAAGTCTGTATCCAAGGCACCAAATAAGAGTCCTGTCATGTAATTACTCATCGGATTTGGAAAATGCTTCTTGATAAATACCAGTACTTTTCTTCGCCAGCTAGAAAGCCACTCAAAAGGGTGCAAGCTGATTCTATCTTGGCTCGATAAAATGGTATCCACTTTTAAAATTCGATAAATCCCTTGCGTTTTTAAATAGGATTGGTAATCAAAACCAGCAAAATTACGCTTCTTCTCAGGGATTTCAAATTCCCCTTCAACGGTCAATATAACCAGACTAGAGAGATTTTGAAAAGCCAACTGTTCTTCCTTTGATTTCAATTTGTAGTAAACTTGATAAGTCTGCCCATTTGTTTTACCACGGAAAGAAAGTGAATCTCCATTTACCTTAATCGTGTCGGGTAGAACTGCTACTTGTCTTACGGGAGAAGGTTCTACTTTCGTCTTCTGCTCTACCATTTCCCTACGAACAAAGAAAAAACCAGCAAAACAAGAGAGGATCATGAAGGTCATGAAACATTCTTTCGGTGAATAAAAGCGAAAAAGACGAATCACCAGAAAGATAAAACCAAGACAAGCTAACCAACTACTTTGGTAGATTGCAAAATACAACCAGACAAGCAAAAAAGCTATGTAAATTGGCTTAATCGGAAATCTTTTAATCCACTGTGACATATTCCTTCAATTTCTCTAGTGTTTTAGCACCTACTCCTGATACATTTTTCAGGTCATCAACGGAATTAAATTTCCCGTTTGCCTCACGATAATCTAAAATATCTTGTGCACGTTTTTGACCAATACCAGAAATGGTCTGCAGCTCAGATAAATCAGCTGTATTTAGATTGACCTTATTCCCTTTTTGCGATGCGACTTCACTAGTTCCTAACGTTGAAGATTGTCCTGTTCCACTTGCAACACTTGTCGCATTCTCACCAACAGTTGCCACATAAACAACAGCTTCATCTGTTAGTTTTTGCGCCAAATTGATAGACTTGCTGTCAGCATCTGTCGTTAAACCACCCGCTTTTTGAATTGCATCATTGATACGGCTAGTCTTTTTCAGTTGATAAATACCTGGATTTTTGACTGCACCCTTGACATCTACGGTTAAAAATTCTGATTCTTCACTTGAACTCGTTTGAGTCTCTGCTTTTTCTTTCTGTGAGTTTTTCTTCGTTCCAGTTGAAATTTCTTCTGATTCTGTTTTAGAACTAGCAACTGTTTCCTGTGCGAGCTCTGCTACATTTGATTGTCTACTAGATTGACCATTTATCATAAAAAATCCTGCTATTATCAAACCAATCAAACTTAAACCAATCAAAATTTTATACTCTTTCATCTTTTCAATGATTGTCTCTAACATCTTTCCTCCTCAGTTGAATGAAAATTTGCTTTATCTATTTATTCGTAAAACAAATAAAAAAGCCGAAAAAATTTCTCAGCTTTTGCCATGTTAGAAAAGGGTTTTTGAGAAAGATTGACCAATCAACTACCTCGAACTACTAAAAAATCGGAAACAACTTCCGATTTTTATATCTCGTACATTATCTCACATTATAAGCCTTCATCGTCCGAGCAATGTCTCTATTTTGCTCACGACGTTTAATGGATTCACGCTTATCATAGTCATGTTTCCCTTTAGCCAATCCTAAAAGTAACTTGGCATAACCGTCCTTAAGATAAACTTTGAGGGGAACCAAAGTCATTCCAGTTCCTTTGGTTTTCTGCTCTAATTTCTGGATTTGCTTTTTATGCAATAGCAATTTTCTCCTACGTTCAGGATCTTGATTCCAGATATTGCCCTCTTCATAGGGAGCGATGTGAACATTACTAAGCCAGACCTCTCCGTTTTTGACTTGAGCAAAGCCGTCTTTCAGGTTAATTCGTGCAGCCCGCACACTTTTGATTTCAGTTCCGGTCAGAACCATGCCCGTTTCAATCGTATCAACAATGGTATAGTCGTGTCGTGCTTTTTTATTTTGCGCTACGACCTTTCCTTCTCCCTTTGCCATTCTTGCTTCCTTTCTTTACCACTTCTTTATAAAAGGGTTTCTTGCCCTTGTTTTTCTTTGATTTCTTATCCCTAGAAACTTTTTCTTTCGGAGACTTGTCTCTTCGTCCTCTGTTATCTTGATGCGACTGTTGACGCCTATCACGATTGGATTGCTTTCTCCTTTCAATCACATCATATTCACTAGGTAGGTATTCGAAGTCAATCTCTCCCGTAGCCTTATCAGCCCGAACTAGCTTAATGTGAATCTGTTGACCGACACGGAAAACAACACCTGACTTTTCGCCCTGCAAAGTTAGATTACGTTCATTGTAGTGAAAAAATTCTGGCAAGTTGGTTACATGAATCAAGCCTTCAACTGTATTGGGGAGTTCAACAAAAAGACCAAATTTAACAACACTAGACACGATACCGTCAAATTCTTCTCCGACAAACTCTTCCATAAACTCAGCTTTTTTCATAGCTTCTACTTCTCGTTCAGCCTCAATAGCTCGCCGCTCCCGACTGGATGACTGACTAGCAATATCTGGGATGACTTGTTCAAAATGCTCTGCTATTTCTTTAGAATGCCCATAATCGCGCACCATACGGTGAACCAAAAGGTCTGGATAACGGCGAATTGGACTAGTAAAGTGGGTATAAAACTCGGCAGCTAGGCCATAATGACCGTGATTGTGCTCTGAGTAACGAGCCTGCTGCATGGAGCGCAAAAGCATCATAGACAGCACTTCTTCATAAGGCTGACCGTGGACTGCTTTCATAATATCCTGAAGGGCAGATTGGCTCATAGAGTTAGCAGTTCCGTAAACTCGAACGCCAAAAGTAGAAGCATAATCAATAAACTTCTGCACTTTCTCAGCTTTAGGTTCTTCATGAATCCGATAGATAAAGGGCAGGTTTAACGTAGCAAAATGCTCTGCTACTGTTTCATTGGCGACTAGCATAAAGGACTCAATCATACGCTCCGCAAGTCCACGCTGGCGTAAAATAATATCTACTGGACGTCCAGTCTTATTGACCAAAATTTTAGCTTCTTTCGTATCAAAATTGAGGGCTCCACGCTTAAACCGCATCGTTTCTAAAATAGTATGAAGTTCTGCCATTGCTTCAACGCTTGGAACAATTGCTTTAAAAGCCGCTCGCTTTTCTTCGTCTCTAGCAATCATGTCATTCACATCGCTATAAGTCATACGAAAAGTAGTTTTAATGATTGTTTGTGTAATGGTATGCTTGACAACTCGACCTTTTTGATCAATCTCCATGATAGCTGATTGCGTCAGTCGATCTACATTAGGATTGAGCGAGCAGACGCCATTTGACAGGCGCTCAGGTAGCATTGGTACTACACGGTCGGTGACATAAACCGATGTCGCTCGGCTGAGGGCTTCCTTGTCCAACTCAGATCCTTCTTTGACATAGTAAGAAACATCTGCAATATGAACTCCCAGTTCAAAATGTCCATTTTTCAGCTTCTTGATATGAACTGCATCGTCCAAATCTTTCGCATCTGCCCCATCAATGGTAAAGGTAATTTCATTACGCAGATCTAAACGACCTTCTAAATCCTTTTCAGACAACATCTCTGGAATCGTTGATGCTTCCTTCAAAACTCTTTCTGGAAACTCAGACACAATGTCCATGGACTCCAAAACTTCCAGAACATCAATCCCCGGATCGTCCTTATGACCGACCACATCTAAAACAGTAGCAACAAAAAAGTCATGCTTTTTAGTTGGATATTTATCAATCTCTACTTTTAAAATCTCTGTTCCATCCAAAACCAAAGCTGGTTTCTTGATATAAATAGGTTGACTGATTTTCTGATTTTTTGATCGAATATAGCCAGCATACTTAGGCTTCTCTTCGTCTAAGATAAGCTGACCCACTGCTGTTTTCAAGCTGTGTTCCAAAACATCAATAACCTTCGCTTCAGCAGATGTTCCCTTGCTGCGATCTGCAATCTTAGTGATTGAAACTTCTACCGTATCACCATCAATCGCATAGTTGACATCATTGCGACCAATAAAAAGATCATCCTCTTCTTCATTTAAGGTAACAAAACCAAAGCCATTTTTATGGGCGTGAAAGGTCCCTTTCAAAGTAAGCATTTGCTTTTCTTTGTGAAGCTGGATTTTGCCTGCATTACTAAAGCTCAGCTGACGCTTTCGTTCCATTTCAGAAATCGTTTTAACTAGGTTTCTAAAGTCTTTTGCTTTTTCTTTTCCTAATTTTTGTGCCAGTTCATCTATGCTAGCTTCTTTTTTCTCTCTTAAATAGCTTAAAATTTCTTCTTTCATTATTTCCTTTTCTCTTATGTTTTCTAAACTTTAAGTTGCCTTTTCTCATCTACTGCAGAAAAAATAGGCAAAGACAAAGTCAGAGCCCATTTTATTTACTAGATAAGATTGTCAGCATTAGTGCAATCAACAACCAAAAGAAAACCATCACTCCCGTCAAACGCTGCATAACTGCTTCAAAGCCTCTTGCTTTTGGTCGTTCAAACAAATCTCCTGCACTTGCGTCAAATACATTACTTGATTGATTTTTTGTAGGTTGCATAAAAATTGCGATTAAAATAAATACTGATAAAATCAATAAAATGGTTAATAATAAATTATACATATCAAACTCCTTAAAATCTCATCTATTTTACCATAAAATTTATTTTGATTCAAGATGTAAGGTCACTTTTCTCTCTTTAGGGCAATACTTTAAGACTTCAACTTTCTCTGGATGAGTCTTCATATTTTTGCTTGTTAAATAATTCTGACTACCACAACTTGAACATTTTAAATTAATCTTTACCCGCACTGACTTCTCTCACTCCTAAATACTTTCTAAAACTAAATAATAAAAAGAAAAAATCCAATAATGCTAAGCCTGCTGTACTATAGAAAACCCAATGATAGCCAAAATGGACAGAAATCATTGAGCCCATTAGAGGACCAATAACACCTCCAATATAGAAGAATGTTTGATTGTAACTAAAAATTCTGGAAATACCTTCTTTGGGAGTGATTTTATTTAGCAGAGAGCTAACTCCAGGCAAAAGCGCCCCCGTTCCCAGACCAAACAGGAAACGATAAATTCCCAATTCAAGCGGCGTACCAGCCCTCGCACAGAAAATATAAATTACAAAACTATATAAGAGAGCCAGCAAGAGCAAACGGTGATTTCCCATTTTATCTCCTAGTTTTCCCAGCCAACTAGAAGAAAATATACTTGAAACTCCCATAGCTGAAACGATTGCACCAGATACTAGCAGCAGATTTTCTTTTTGCCCTAAAGAGCGAATATAAAGTGTCAAAATAGGGGAAATGGACTGCCCAATCATCTGAATCACCATGCTAGTAATGAACAAACCAAAAAGGATTGATTTTTGAGGAATTCGTTGAAATAGTTGCTTGGTCGAAACTTCTTTTTCCTTAGAGACAGGATGAAAATCTTCTTTTATCCCAAAAATGGTCCACAAAGTAACAACAAACAAGAAAAATCCAACCAAAAGGAAGACATTTCTCATTCCCAAACTCTGAGCAATCATTCCTCCTAAAAGAGGTCCCATCAGCGTCCCCGCTACGACACCTGTTGACAATGTTCCCAAAGCATATCCAGAGTGCTTTTTAGGCGCTTGACTAGCAATCAATGCCGTGCTATTTGGTACATAACCAGAAAACACCCCATTTAACAGTCTCAATACAATGAGCCAAAATACATTTGGCACAAACGCCAAGCCTCCCATGGTAAAAGTCATTGCAAAAGCAGCTCGAATCATCATGGGCTTGCGGCCATATTTATCAGCTAAACTTCCCCAGACAGGAGATAAAAGAGCGGCTGTCAAAGCTGTGCTCGAAACCGCCAAACCTGAATAAAATTCAACCATGGAGCCTCTAGCACCTAATTCTTCCACATACAAAGACATAAAGGGAACCACCAGTGACAGGCTAGCACCTACAAAAAAGTTCCCTAGCCAAGCAATCCATAAATTCCGTTTCCAATTCACTTGATTCTTAATAAAATCATCTTCTTTCCAACTTGTTTATAACACAGAATAATAAACATCACTCTGCCTTTTTAATTCTTCTAAAAATCCTAGTTGTGCACTTTTAATAATTATTTTCTCAGCCAATCTTTAAAAATTTTTTTATAATCAATGTTCAATTGACACAATTAATCAATCTATTAGAATACTTTGAGCATCATCTGAATGATAGCCTATCTAATATGATGTTATCTATACTAAAAATGCATTCTTAAAGCAATCTTTCCTTGGGGGTGTTCGTTCATCACATATTGGATAGCTTGTGAAACCTCAGTAATGGGATAGGTCTTATCAATGAAAGGTTTGATTTCTTCCTTCATCACTAACATCTGCATTTCATTATAATAAGCTGCTCTTGGTTTTAGAAAGTAACTAAAATAACGAACTCTTTTTGAAAAGAAAGATTGCAAGAATGAAGCAGGCAGATAGCTCGCTCCTACACCTACTAGAATACCCTCTTTCTTCAAATGTGCCTTTAGTATCTTCAAATCAACATGTCCATTAACAGCTAAAATGAGATCATACTTTCCCGCCGCTTTCTCAAAGTCATCATGTTGATAATCAATGACTCTATCACATCCCAAATCAGTTGCCATCTTCAAATTGCGCTGGCTGCATACACCTGTGACAGATGCTCCTAAAACTTTGGCGTAATACACTAAAAGGTGCCCTACACCACCCGAAGCACCATAAATTAAGACACTCTGACCAGACTGCAATTGCCCTGTACATAAAGCGCCTATGGCTGTCTTAGAGGCACTAGCTAAAACAGCTGCTTCTTCATATGAGAGGTAGCTTGGTTTAAGTACAGTCTGCTTTTCTTCCAGTAAAGCATATTCAGCCCAAGCTCCGAAAGCCATGAAACCTAATGTTTGACCAAAGACCTCATCTCCTTTTTTAAAGTTTTGAACTTGTTCTCCAACTGCTTCGACCTGCCCTGAAACTTCACCTCCCAAAATTTTTCCTTTACCTCCAAAAAGAAGGGTTGCTCGAGCAAACAGAGACAGTTTTTCCCTTTTAAAGCGCTCATAATCAACATTATTGAGAGAAGAATAGTTTACTTTCACTAGAATCTGGTGTTCCTTAGGAATTGGGCGTTTTCTCTCTTGTACTTCAAAAGCATTCCCCAAATCGCCTCCTCTATAAACCATTGCTTTCATCATTTCTTAATTTCCTAAGATTCTTATCAATCTGTTCTATCAGCTCTTCTAAATTGCCATCATTTTTGATTACAAAATCTGCATAAGGAACTTTATTCTCCAGCTTCATCTGACTGGCAAGGCGCTGCAACGCTTCTCCTTGTGAATAACCATTTCGTGCCTTCAGCCGCTTGATTTGTGTCTCTGGATTCACGTAAACCAGCCAAACCTCATCAAACCAGTCTGCATAATCCTGCTCAAATAAGAGCGGAATATCCATAAAGAAAGTCTCCTCAGTCTTAGCTAGTTGGTCGCGTCGATCGGCTAGCTCTTGCCGAATGATAGCATTTTGTAGCTGGGAAGATTTCGCTAAATTTTCTTGGCTGGAAAAAATGAGCTGAGACAGTTTAGGACGATCAAGCTCACCTGCTTCGTTCAAGATAGCAGATCCTAGCCATCTGACCAATGCTTGATAGAGTTTACCGCCTTTCGCCTGCAATTCATGAACCACCTGATCCGCATCAATAACCTGATAGCCCTTTTGCATGAGATAATCTGTGACCGTTGATTTGCCAGAAGCAATACCGCCTGTAATTCCGATTATTTTTGCCATGTCCTACCTCATTTTTTGACAATGTGGACAAAGGTGAGTTCCACGACCAGCTAGTTTGATTTTTTCAATTTCGTGACCACATCTAGTACAAGGTTGGCCTGTTTTTCCATAGACTTGCAAGAAATCCTGCATGGTTCCGTCTTCTCCCAAAGCATTGCGGTAGGTGCGAATGGTTGAACCGCCTTTTTCAATACCTAGCTGCAAGACTGCAATAATCTGCTTGCGCAATTCCTCTGCTTCTCCAGCGGTCAAACTTTGAGCTGCTCTTGCCGGATGAATCTGCGCCCGCCATAATACTTCATCTACATAGATATTGCCAAGACCAGCTACTAAAGTTTGATCCAACAGGTAAGGTTTAATCAATTTCTTAGATTTTTTCAGAGCAGCTTTAAATGGTGGTAAATGAAAATCTGATTCAGTCGGTTCTGATCCCAGCCTTCGCTCAGTAAAATAGGATGCTAATCTCTCTTTTCTTAACAACTCCATCGTGCCAAATTTCCGAACATCCTGATAAACGAGCCTACTACCATCTGTAAAATGAAAAATTACATGAGAATGCTTCGTCAACTGGACCTCTTCAGGGTAGAAAAGATACTTTCCTTCCATGCGCAAATGCGAAATCAGCACCCAATTCGTCAAATAAAAAATTAGATACTTACCCCGCCGCCCAACAGCATTGATGCTTTGTCCCGGTAAATCCAAGACAAAAGCATCTGCCCCTGTTCCAATCATCTTGGCGTAACGGACATCTACCTTTTCAATCTCTTTTCCTTTAACCAGTCGCTCTAAACCACGGCGTACCGTTTCTACTTCTGGCAGTTCGGGCATGAAATCTTTATCCTTTCTTATCCAAATGTAACATATAATGCACCGTTCGACTTATTTCTTCAAATCCTGTCTTCTTGTGAAAAGCTTGACTGACTGCATTGTCTATATCACAATCTGAAGCTAGCTGAGATGCTCCTTTTTCTGTCGCCCACGACTGAGCAAAGTCAAGAAGCTGAGTAGCAATACCATGTCTTTGAAAAACAGGTGCTACCGCTATGCCTTCAATATATGCGACAGGAAGTTGCTCTGCTCCTTCCACATACTCCGAACGCATAGATAAGCTGACCCAAGCAACGGCTTCTCCTTCTATGTAGTACAAAAATTCATTAGGAAATTTTCCTTCAGAAAATGCTGCTAGTAATTTCTTTTTCTCTGTTTTCCAAACTAAATGAGCAAAGTAAGCCCAGTCAGCTAGATGAGATTTTTCGACCGCTCGAACTTCCCCTACCATTACCTTTTTCAATCTTCTCTTCCTAGCAGGCGGCGAGCATAGATTGCCTGACCTGAATGCATAGCAGCATCGTCGATGATAGATACTAAACGATTCCCACGCTTAACTGCTGGAGTCCAATTCTCATCAACAACATCGTCCAAACTGTCTTCATTCACCTCTGATAAATAAGCAATTGTTGCCGCAACCGCATCAGACAGATAGCCTTTGAGCAACTCAATATCTGTCACCACAACTTTATGCGCTTCTTGAGGAGTATGGTGCCAATCTTCCGTATCATCTAGCAAATCCAAGGCAAACTTTTTCTTCCAACCTTTAGAGAACCAGACTGGCTCGGTCTTAGCTAAATCAGCAATCTGAAAATCCAGCTCCCGCGCCGTATGCCAAGTCAACCAAGTCACAGACTTAATGGACGGAACTGTATTTGCAACCGGAAAAGCATTTACTTCTTCCACAGATAAATTATCCAGCACCGATAAAAAACGCTCCTCGACTCGTTCCACGTTTTCTACTAAAAGATTTACAAATTCCATTGCCCTACCTCCTTAAAAAATAAACCAATCACGGATTATATGTCAATCTCAACTCAATGTCCCATAGCAAAGTTGTCATCAAAATACTCAGCTAACATCAGGCGATGCTTACTACTCACAGATTCTAAATTCTCAATTTCTTCCTTAGAAAAGAAACGCAGGCGTAGAGTTTCTTCATTGTGAAAATCTGCAATATTCACTGATGAAACCGCCACCAGCTCATAGATGAAGACAACCGTCTGCACCGCATCACCATTCGGATAAACTTCCTCGAAATTACTGTAAACATTGAGAAAACGAGTAGCTTCTACCTCAATGCCTGTTTCTTCAAAAAACTCACGCTTAGCAGTATCAAGAGTGGACTCACCAAGTTCCATTGCTCCGCCTGGAATAGCCCATGTTTTCTTATCACCGCGTAGTTGTAACAGCACGCGTCCCTCGTCATCTGCTAAAATGCCGCCAGCAAAGGTCAGAATAACCTTGTCATGCCCAACCTTTGATCGAATATAAGAAATGTAGTCCATATTTAGAAACCTTTCAATTTATCTGGAAATAATCCGTCTTGAAAAAAGTAACGGAGTAATTGTATATGCGTGTCAATATCACTAAACAACCAAGCATGCCCTTTATTTGGATAATAGGCACAATCACTCAGTCTGTTTTTTCTTGCAAATTCTTTATGAGATTCATGAATAGTCTCAAATTCTTTACCGCCCGAAACAAAGAAAACAGGATTGTCGAAATTTGCAGTAATCCTCAGCAGATTTGCCTGTGACATTGCTCGGCGAAATGATTTAGCAGAATCCCTTTGCAAATCCATTATAAAACGACGATAGCTCTCTTCAGTGACCCCATCATCCTGCATCATCTTGGTCATCAAATTAGCAACTATTTTCGTGTTTTTAAACAGCGACATGATGTAAACACCAGCTATGACTTTGCGGTAGCCTTTTATAGGGTGGTGACTAACACCATCAACAATCGCTCTATCAAATAAATCAGCATGTTTTTCCAACAATTTAAGAACGAGACTGCCTCCCAACGATAATCCAACAAGGTGTGGCTTGCCGTGAGCCCTGTTTTTGATGATATCAGCAATCATTTCTGTAACATCATTAAAATTTGTCCACCCAATGTCGCGGCTAGAACAATGTCCAGGCAAATCAACAGCTATACAGTGAAAATCATTTTTTAACTCAGTGATATGATGTGCCCACATCTGACTGCTAGAACCAGACGCATGCAAAAGGACAATACTCTTATCATTTTGCTGTCCTTTTTCTACAACAAATAATGACCTTATCTTCCTCAGCCTCTAATATTCCTTCTCATTATACCCAAAATCTGCCAAGTCTAGCTTTTTGTCCCGCCAGTTTTTCTTGACTTTAACCCAAGTTTCAAGAAAGACCTTATCACCTAGCATGAGTTCAATATCCCGCCTAGCCATGGAGCCAATTTTCTTAAGCATAGAGCCGCCTTTGCCAATAATAATGCCCTTTTGACTGTCTCTTTCCACCATAATGGTAGCGCGGATATGAATCTTGTCAGTCTCCTCATCACGCTTCATACTGTCAATGATCACCGCCACCGAATGCGGAATTTCTTCACGTGTCAGCAATAAAACCTTTTCCCGAATCATCTCAGAAACCAAAAAACGCTCAGGGTGGTCAGTAATCTGGTCAGCTGGGAAGTACTGGAAGCCTTCCTCTAAATTTTCACTTAAAATATCAACCAGATGCGAAACATTATTGCCTTGAAGAGCAGAAATCGGCACAACTTCCTTAAAGTCCATCTGCTTGCGGTAATCATCAATCTGACTCAGCAGCTGATTAGGATGCACCTTGTCAATCTTATTGACCACCAAGATGACAGGAACCTTAGCTGCTTTTAAGCGCTCCATGATCATGTCATCTCCCTTACCACGAGCTTCATCAGCAGATATCATAAAGAGGACCGTATCCACTTCACGCAACGTGCTGTAAGCGGCTTCCACCATAAAGTCGCCCAAGGCAGTCTTGGGCTTATGAATCCCTGGCGTATCAATAAAGACAATCTGCTCCTGATCTGTCGTGTAAATCCCCATAATCTTGTTACGAGTCGTCTGAGCCTTATCACTCATAATAGCAATCTTTTGCCCCATAACGTGATTTAAGAAAGTAGACTTTCCAACATTTGGACGTCCTAAAATAGCAACAAATCCTGATTTAAAGGTCATTTTTCACCTCGTTTATTCCTTATTAGTCTAATATAAGAAAATCGGAAAGGATTCTCCGATTTTCACGTTAAAAAAGCAAATTCCAAATTTTTGGAACGAAAATAATCACTCCTGTTATAACCGCAAAACCGGAAACAACCAAAACAGCTCCAGCTGCCATATCCTTGGCATTTTTAGCTCTCATAGAAAAGTGATAATCACTAGCTAAATCCACCACATTTTCAATAGCTGAATTCATAATCTCAAAAGAAATGACTAGAAAAATACTCAAAAAGAGAAAGAGCCACTCTATCGCAGATACCTGAAAAAGGACGCCTGCAAGCACAACCGCAACTCCTGAAACAGCATGGTTGCGCATATTGCGCTCTTCTTTTATTGCTGTAAAAATCCCTGTCAGAGCAAATTCTAAACTCGAAATCACATCTCGATTTTTCCATTTGCGTTTGTTTGTATTATTGTCTTGTAAGTCCATAAGCAGTCAAAATTTCTTCCTGTAAGCCAAACATTTCCGCCTCTTCTTCTGGCGTATAGTGATCGTATCCATTGATATGCAGAAAACCATGTACTGCAAGAAAGCCCATTTCCCGCTCAAAGCTGTGACCATATTCTTCTGCTTGTTCACGCGCCTTATCTATGGAAATAAAGAGTTCTCCGATATAGGCATTAAAATCCTCTAACATTTCCGCCAGCTCAGGATTTTCTAGTAAATCCTCCTCGTCAATGGCAATGTCCAGCTCAGGCTTGTACTCCAAGCTGATAACATCTGTCGGACGATCTGTATTTCGATATTCCAAATTCAGCTCATGGCTGCGCTCGTTGGTAACAAATGTCACCGCCATTTCTTTTTCTTCCTTGCCAATCTTTTTAGCAGCAAATTCCAGTATATCATGTGTTTGCTTGATGATTTCTTCCGAAACTTGTCCTGTCTCATCGACCATTTCTATATACATATTACACCCACTTTATTAGTATCACTTCATTATACCATATTTCAGATAGGGGTGCCTGATTTATTAATCATTTACTATTTCGTTCTGCTCTTTACTTCACATTTTTTCTTTCAAAACTTATACTTGTTGCTGGAGATGGCTCATTTGAGCATAAATGCCATTTTGTTTTACCAATGTATCATGTTGCCCACGTTCTACAATCTTTCCTTCAGAAATAACCAAAATTTGGTCTGCATCTTGAATGGTGGACAAACGGTGAGCAATGATAAAAGTTGTCCTCCCCTCCTTTACAACAGCCATTGCTTTTTGAATCATTTCTTCGGTTTCTGTATCAATATGAGAAGTTGCTTCGTCCAATATTAAAATTTTGGGATTAGCGTAGAGAGTTCGTGCAAATGAAATCAATTGCCGTTCACCGCTCGAAAATGCTGTCCCTTTATCCTTTACAGGTTCATCAATTCCTTTTTTACAACGAGCCAGCAAGTCCCCTGCACCAACCTTTTCTAAAGCTTCCAGAACTTTTTCACGATTGATGCCTGAATGACTCATAGCTACATTGCTTGCTAGCGTTCCCGTGAATAGATAAGGATCTTGCAAGACAATTCCCATGTGACTACGAAGACTTTCACGAGAATATTGTTGAATGTCTTGTTGATCAATATATATTCTCCCTTTTTGAGGATCGTAGAAACGATAAAGTAGGTTCATGATAGAAGATTTTCCAGAGCCAGTATGTCCCACCAAAGCAATCGTCTCCCCTTGCTTTGCCTTAAAGCTAATATCATGCAGAATAGTCTTGCCTTTCTCATACGCAAAGCTCACATGTTCAAACACAACCTCACCTTTATTGACTGTTAACTGCGTTTTCTCATCCGCTTCCTGAGGTTGATCTAGCAATTCTAAAACTCGTTTTCCTGTTTCCAATGATCGTTGTACATTCGGAAAAAGCCGAACCAGAAAACCCATCATCTCAAATAAATCAATAATATAATTGAGATAGACAAACAGTACACCTGCGGTAATAACGCTATGACCGCCTAAAAATTGCTGACCAACTATTGTCAAAATAACAGCAAGCACTGTATTTTTTAAAAATTCCGTTAATGGCCAAGACGAAAGAGCACTTACCCATACAATTTGTTTATCTGCTTGGCTCATTTTTCGAGCAGTTGCATTAAATTCTGAAAGAACTGTTTTTTCCTGATGATATAACTGTATCAAGCTAGCTCCATGCATCAATTCATTCACTTGATTATTGATGTCACTCCGTGAATCATAAAAGTCTTTCATCGGCTTGTCCGTTAGTTTTTTATAAAATACTTGTATCCCATAAAAAGCAGGAAGCAATAGCAAAAGTACCGAGGCAGCAAGCGGACTAAGGTAAAACAATAAAGCGTAGGTAAAAACAATCCGAAGAACTTGAATCAAAACACTAACTAAACTAGCATAAAATTGTCTTCGTAAGGTTTCCGTATCATTTACAATTCTGGTTGCAATCTTACCTGCCGGCTTATCATCAAAGTAAGAAATCGGCAAATTTTGCATCACCTGATAAGCTTCATTCCTCAGATGTTCTGCTACTTTGTTTCCACAATGCGCTAAAAGGCGATCACCTAAGTAAGTCAGTATGCTCCCCAAAACTACAACAATTATGTATAATCCAGCTAATTGCAAAAGCTGAACCTGACGATCTTTTCCGCTTCCAATCTGTGTAAGCGGTCCGTCTATCATATTCCTCAAACAGAGAGGAGACAGTTGGCTAATCACCGTTGCTAAAACAGCAATTCCAACCGCAAAAAAGAATGCAGTTCGAACAACTCTTAGTTCTTTTAACAAACGACTAATGATACTCATTTGCTCCCTCCTTTCTGATGTTGCTGCCGCTGATATTGTTCGGCATACCAGCCTCCTTTATTTAGCAACTGGTTCGGTGTCCCTTCTTCTACAATTTGTCCGTCTTCTAAGACAAGAACCCAGTCTGCCTGCTGGATAGCTGACAAACGGTGCGTCACAATGATTGTTGTCTGATTCGCTCGTACCTTCTGGATATTTTGGATAATTCGGCGTTCTGTCTGAGCGTCAACTGCAGACAAAGAATCATCCAAAATAAGGACTTCTGGCTGTCTAATAAAAGCGCGTGCCAAAGAAATTCTTTGTTTTTGACCGCCAGATATTGACACTCCCCTCTCACCAATAAGAGTTTCCAGCCCGTCTGGCATTCGTTTTAAATCTTCTGAAAATGCCGCTGTTTCAATAGCCCGCTCAATATCACTTAATGTCGCATTCCTCTTGCCAAAGGCAATATTGTCTTTGACGGATTTTGAAAATAAAATATGTTCCTGTGGGACATAGCCAATCATCGCTTCAATCGACTGACGTGAATAGTGACCGACAGATTTTCCATTTATCTGAAATTCACCTTGTCCAATAGGATATTGCTGAAGAAGCTGACGAACTAAGGTTGTTTTACCAGAGCCAGTTTTTCCAACAATACCATACGTTTTTCCTGCTTCGATTTGCCAAGCTATGTTACGCAAACTGGGGTTTTCTGCTTGTGGGTAAGTAAAATAATAATCCTGAAAACGAATAGAGATAAGATGTTGCAACTCCTCTTTTCCACTCATTTCCATATCATCTGTCGTTTCAATCAGTTCTGTTACCTTTTTAAAAGACGTCTTCCCCGTTTGATAGACCAAGATAAAATCCGACAGCATCCAAAAAGGTTCAATCAGGCTAATCATATACAATTGAAGAGCAATCACTTGCCCAATTGTCAACTGTCCCGTTTTTATAAAAGCAGCACCAATAAGAAGTACAATAATCGTTGATAAAGCGATAAAGACCGAGGAGAGCGGTGCGTAAAGATATTGAATGCCAGCAATTTGATCGCCGACCTTAGATAAAGCTTTCGTGCGCAATTGGAACTGTTCTTTCTGAGTTGCTTTCTTGCTATAAGCACGCGCAACTCGGACTCCCTCTATCGTTTCCAATACCTCATCATTCAAAGATGCCACTGCTTCACGATTATTTTCAACTAATTTATCTTGTTTTTTCCCAAGAACATAAATCCATATCATCAATATCATAAGCGGAAGCATAGCCAGTAAGCTAATTTCCCATGAGATAAAAAACATGGTCGGAACGACAAAGGCAATCATGCCTCCTGCGTATAAGAGAATGACAATCCCATAGCCAGCCATCTCCATCATTCCCTCAACATCTGTTGAAAAACGCGTTAGAATATCGCCAGAACGAAATTTTTCGTAGAAAGGCGTTCTCATAGCTACCAATTTCTCAAAAGCTCTTCTTTGCATGAGAAACTTATAGTCAATAGACGACTGAAATATTTTTAAATGCCAATAGTAAGCCGACAGATAGTTGCAAATTGTCACCAAAGCTAACAAACCAACGTCTCTAATTAAATTCTGCTGTGTCAAAGTATGATGCGACAGATGATCTACCAAACGCTGAATCACCTGTGTTGGAATCAACATGGTAAAATCATACAATAGTAAAACCAGAGCAATGGATAAATATAACCATTTATGCTCTTTTATATATCCAAATAAACTTTTAATCATCCTAATCCTTTCCGAAACGCACAAAAAAGCCCAAGACAGAATAGACCTGTCCTGAGCTTACTTGTTTTATTTATTTTTTCATCAAAAATAAATTACAGTGCTGTGCTAGAAAGGAGTTCTGTCGTATGATATACCTGAGTATTGTTTTGTTTTACATTATTCATGATACATTCTCCTTTCTACTTTTAATTAGTTAATACTTTAACATTAAAAGAAATGCTTGTCAAGAATATTTACAAAAAATCCTCCCAAAACTGAATGAATTTTCTGCCTTAAAATCAAGATTAGCAATTCTTTGCAATAGCAGTTTCGGCTACGATACGTCCAAAAGTTGAAATATCAGTAAGGGAATTGCCACCTAAACGGTTTCCGGCATACAGTCCGCCAGCTACTTCTCCAGCTACATAGAGACCTCGGATAACTTGTCCTTGTTTATTGATAACATGCGTTTCCGTATCAATCTTAAGACCGCCCATAGTGTGGTGAACAGCTGGTTTCCGAGGAGTAGCATAAAACGGCGCCTTTTCAACCTTAAGGTCGAAAGCTCCCTTTTCAAATTCAGGATTATAGCCTGCATCAACATAAATATTATAAGCTGTGATCGTCTTGATAAAAACCTGTGGATCCATTTGTAGCTGTTAAGCCAACTCTTCCAAACTATCTGATCGGTAAATCATTCCATGTGCTACTTGTGCATCAATCTTTTCTTGACTAGCTATTTCTTTCATATTATCGTCTACAATCAGATAGAAAAAACCACCATTGTCAATTGCTGCCTGAACTCATTTATCCCAACTACCATACTCATCTACAAAACGTTTTCCTTAAGTATTGACCATGATGAAGTTAGCCGGAGGCGCCTGTAATCGGGTCAAATACCAGTATTATTTGATAAAAGTTCAAGCCGACTAGGTCTGTACCAACGCTTTGACTCAAGAGAATACCATCACCTATAATAGCTGGTGAATTTGATGTCTTAATATCGTCACCAATGCAAAAAAGCCCATTAAAATTAGGCTTTTTCCTATTCTTCATGCTAATTGCCGGGATCGAACCGGCGACCTCATCCTTACCATGGATGCGCTCTGCCAACTGAGCTAAATCAGCAGTACCTATCTACTATATCATGCAGACAGATTCTTGTCAATAGATTTGAAAAATGTTTTCATCATAAGAGAAAGAACTTTTTGCTAAAACGTTCCAAAAAGAACCTAATCACCATTAAAATTTCCTATAAATATCACATTCACATCAGTGTTTTTCAAAATAATCTTCCTTTGTCAAACGATAATAAGCTCTCTGAGAAATTCGACCTTCTTTATGTAAATTCAAGGCAGCATACGGATCTATGTGAGAAAAGTTCATACCAACCTTTTCCATAACTCGTCCTGAAGCTGGATTTTCCACATCATGGAGAGCCACCAACATATTCATATCCAAACGTTCAAAAGCCAGATGGATTATTTCTTTCAATGCTTCCGTTGCCAATCCTTGATTCCAGTAATTCTTATGAACCACATAGCCGATAGCTGCCTTTTTGAGAACGGGATCCAATTTGTGCAGGTCAATGCTACCAATCAGTTTGCCACTCTCCTTCAGTTCAATTCCCCAATTTCCGAGCGGTCGACCAATAAATAAACGAGCAATAATATTTTTAGTTTCTTCCAAATCTTTATTAGGTAAAAAAGTGTAGCGAGTATTTTCTTCATCAGAGGAATATTCAAACATATCCTCAGCGTCATCTAAGGTCACAGGCCGCAAAAGCAGGCGCTCTGTTTCCAAAGTTCGGTTTTCAGCTAGCTTTAGATAAATATTTTCCATTTTGCACGAACCTCCTATTTGCCTCATAGCATAACACAAATACTCACCGAAACCAATGTTTTTTGATTTCATCTTGATTTTTAAAGCGTTTTCATATACAATAAAAACATCTCAAAAAAGGAGTAAATCTATGTTAATCGGTATTCCAAAAGAAATTAAAAACAATGAGAATCGTGTTGCTTTAACACCAGCTGGCATTCACAGTCTCGTCCAAAAAGGTCATCAGGTTTTGGTTGAAACTATAGCTGGTCTTGGTTCTGGATTTACAGACGCTGACTACAAAGCACAGGGAGCGACAATTGTTACAACTGCAGCCGAAGCTTGGACAGCTGATCTAGTTGTCAAAGTGAAAGAACCCTTAGCTGCTGAATACGGCTTCTTACGTGATGATCTCTTGCTTTTCACTTACTTGCACATGGCTGCTGCACCTGAATTAGCTGATGCTATGACGATTAGCAAGACAATAGGAATTGCTTACGAAACCGTTCGTGACTAAGAGGGGCATCTCCCCTTGCTTGTGCCCTGTGATTATGACATAGGAAGATGCATTGATAGCCATCAGTCACGTAGCAGATTCTTTTGCAAGCGTACTTCCCCAAAATTAGTCGTGTGCTACTTGTTCAGATTAGTCAAGAGATATTCCTTCATCATCTTCTGATTCCTTCTCTTTGATTACCTTATTGACAATTTCATAACTGGTTAAATTTGAATGTTCTTATTTAGAAAAATGATGATGCGCCATTTCAGTAGAATGTTCATAAGCCTTGATAATTTCAGCTACTACAGGATGGCGGACAACATCTTTTGCAGATAAATAAACAAAATCAATCTGCTTGATATTTTTCAATTTCTCTGTCGCATCAATGAGACCTGATTTACTGTTCTTCGGCAAGTCAATCTGGCTAATGTCCCCATTGACAATCATCTTAGAATTAAAACCAAGTCGTGTCAAAAACATCTTCATCTGCATAATGGTCGTATTTTGCGCTTCATCTAAGATGACAAAGGCATCATCCAATGTTCGTCCACGCATATAAGCTAAAGGGGCTATCTCAATGATTTCTCGCTCCATAAGGCGCGTAGTCTGTTCTTTCCCAAGAATTTGGAAGAGTGCATCGTAAACGGGTCTCAGATAAGGATCTACTTTTTCTTTTAGATCTCCTGGCAAGAAACCAAGACTTTCCCCCGCTTCAACCGCCGGACGGGTCAAAATAATCCGCTTGACCTGACCGCGTTTGAGAGCTGTCACCGCCAAGGTCACCGCAAGAAAGGTCTTCCCTGTCCCTGCTGGTCCAATCCCAAAGACAACATCATGATTCTTAATGCTATCGACATACACTTTCTGCCCTAGGGTCTTGACACGAATGGGCTTGCCATAAGAATCTTTGATAATTTCTTCCTCATACAGAGCCACAAACTTATCAATTTCACCATTTTTAACCATGGTAATAGCCGTCACTACATCTGGCGTCCCAATCGTCATCCCGCGATTCACCAAAACTAGCAGAGCTTGAAGCACCTGGCGAGTCTCCTCACAAGCTGCTTCGCTACCGATAATCTGGACAACCTCCGTCCTTGCATGAATGGTTACCTGTAACTCCTGTTCCATTAAACGCAAGTGACGTTCATTGGAACCAAAAAGATGAAAAGCATCATCCGGATGCTGTAAGGTAATTTCTACTGAATGTTCTTGCAAACAAAGAACCTCTTTCTTCACATTATTTACTATATTATAGCAAAGTAACTTGAAAAATTCTATATTTTCCTAAACTAATGAGCCTGATATTCTTCCCAAATCGCATCAAAATCGCTAAGATTAAAGGAAAAGTCAGCATGTTCTTCCAAATAGCGGCTGACTTCATCAAAATCATCCGTGTGCTTAGGGAAATTTGTTTCATGAAACACCAAGTCTGCTAAAATCGCCTTCGGTGCTTTGCTTTTGGGATTGCGCTCCGTCATCAACCAAGTGTAAAACGATTTTCTCATTTTATCTTTTCTCCTTTCTTACTTTTTAACCAATCTGGTAAATATTCAGTCAAACCTAATGCAGATAATATGATGATTTGCGGTAAAAATTGTATCAAATACCGCGTCTTTCCACCTTCAAAAATGAGTAAAAACAACAAACCTCCAAAAACTGCAAGGCTGATACAATTCAATTTATCATTTGCACGATATTTCCACAAGGCAAAAACAAGCCCCAGACTCGTCACAATCCAAACAACTTGCTTCACAATCTCATAATACCGATACTCACTCTTATCGACACTCAGAAAATAAGTTCTGATAAACCGCGCCATAGGATTCTTTTTTGTATAAGGATAAAGCGGTGAGATATAGGGCGTTTTCTCATATTCCACATCTCGATACAACCACCCCAGAGTTCCCTCTGAAACAGTTAATGAATGCTTATAGTAAAGATGACTGAGAAATCCAAAAAACGAATATTCTTTTAAACGCCGCTTGATTTCTTTTTTGACATTTTCTTGCTTGAACATTCCATTATTATACTGATCTTGCTCATCCACATCAATGTATTGAAGCAAGCCCTCTTTCATGTCTTCTTGGTCGTGTCCAATAAAAGTCAACCCTAAGTCAATAAAGAGCAGAGGACTTTTTGCCAATCCTTTCCCATGTATCAATGTCACTTCTGTTTGTGTCGCTTTCAAATAGTTCCCGCCGAGAGAAATCATGCTAAACGATAAGAGAAAGGTGAAAAAGATTAGGATAAATTTCTTCCATTCCTTTTTGAAAAACAGCAACATAAAACCTGCCATAATGACAATCAACACAGTTGGTCGAATCAGAAATGCAAGTCCGCTTATCAAGCCCAATCCGATTGTCTTTATGAAGAGTACCCTTTTATCCTGCCATTGAAGCCCAAATAAATCAAAAAGTAAGAATATTTGTAAAGCGATGAGCGGAAGAGGCCATATATCCGTGTACATCGAATAAAAATAAGGTGAAAAACCAACTAGCAAGATATACAAACTAAATGTCACATCAGCAGCAGACTCTCTCACATATTTTTTCATTCCCTTATACAAAATGAGAGCCGTTATATCGGCATAAAATATATTTAACCCTTGCAAAATCCATAAAGCTGAACTTCCAAAGATATTATAAAAAAAGCGCTCATACAAAAAGAGAAACAGATTATTCGGATTGCGTGTCAAATAGCTGGAAATAGAAGATTCTTTTAAGTACTTAAAAGCGCCGTTAAAAACAACTGCTGCATCTCGCCGAATCAACAATTGAGCAGACAAAAGCATTGCTAACTGAAATATAATCACCGCTATCATAATAGCAACTTTGTGCTTCATCAGGTAGTGGTAGCATTTTTTAAAATTTTCTAGATAACGATAAGCCAGAAACGCTAGTATCGTCACTCCAATCAAAGCCAGACTAGAAATTGTCCCTAGATGAATAATCGCAGTAAAAAACCAATGCAAGCCCACAATTAACATGATTTTTTGCAAGATTCCAAAGAAAAAAGAGTACATTTTTAGCATAGGGATATTATAACAAAATCTACAGTGTTTCGCTATTTAAAAAAACAACAATCGTCAGATTGCTGCTTAACGTCTAATTACTTGCTACGTCCGTTTTCTTCATTGTCTAAAAGATAATCTTCTAAAACAGTAAAAATTTCTGTAACAACCAAACCAGACTCTGAAAATTCTAATCCTTCTTCTGGCAAGGTTTTACGCCAATAATCCCCAAAAATAGTCTGCCAATCTCTTAAACTACGATTGCCTTCCCCTTCTAAAAAAGCTTCTTCTGCTGTCACTTGATGAAAGGGACGGACAAGAACTTTGTTTGTCACCATAACCAAGGCTCGACTAGGATTCTCCATTCTATCTAGCATGATGGAGACTTCTCCAACTTTAGGTAACGATACCTTGTCTTTTTCATACTCTTCAAACCAAGAACTTGTTGCTTGCTTAGTTCCTCTCAATGTCAAATCATATAAGTCTGGAAATTCATCCGGATGTGCCCAAACTTCTGCCTGAGGATACTTCCTACTTAGTTCTACTAGATTTATTTTCCTTATCCCTCCCAATTTTCTTGATCATGCTTAAATTTCTCAAGTAGTGCCAATCCTTCTGCTGAAACATAGCCTTCTTGTTCCGCCAGATTGATCAATTCAGTATAGTTAGATAAGGTCACTAGTTTCACACCTGCATCTGAAAAATTCTTTTCTGCCCGAGGCAATTCGTAAGTGAAAATAGCCACTACTCCAATGACGTCTGCACCTTCTCGCTTCGCTGCTGCAACAGCATCCAAAACGGAACCACCAGTTGAAATTAAATCCTCAACCACGACCATTTTTTGATCTGATTTTACCCGGCCTTCAATCTGATTTCCAGCACCGTGGTCTTTTGGTTTGCTACGGATATAGGCAAACGGTAAGTTCATCTTATCTGCAATAATTGCACCGTGAGGAATACCTGCTGTCGCTGTTCCAGCAATGACTTCTACTTCTGGAAATTCAGTCTTGATTTTCTCCACAAAACCATTTTCGATCAACGTCCGCGTTTCCGGATAGGCTAAGGTCACACGATTGTCTGTGTAGATTGGAGACTTAATGCCGCTTGCCCAAGTGAACGGTTCTTCCGGTTTCAAGTAAACAGCCTCAATTTTCAGTAAGTCACGGGCAATATCTTTTGCTAAAGTCATGATTTCTCCTTTACAATAATTCAATAGTGGAAGCAAAATATTGTTCCAAAAAATATGTCTTTTCTTTAATATCTTCTATGGTAATATTCTCATTTGTAGAGGTCAGTACCCACTTATCCTCCACATCATCTTGTCGGTGAATAACAGCAATCAATTCTCCTTCAAAAGATTCCAAAGGTTCTCGTATTTTTTCCGAAATGATATAAACATCTTGTTCTTCGCCGTCTCCAGCAAATAAATCCGGAATATAACCATAGTTGATAGGATAACAATTGCCAAGTTGTCTTTGTAACCTATTGGTCTGTCAATGATTGCTCGATAGATTTTTCTAACCATTCACCCATTCCGCCTTTATAGCTCGGTAAGCAGCTACTGGATCAGTTGCTCGTGTGATTGGACGCCCAACCACAATGTAATCACTACCAATTTGATGAGCTTCTTGCGGCGTCATAACCCGTTTTTGATCTCCGATTTCAGAACCAGCTGGTCGAATACCTGGAGTGACGCACAGAAAATCTTCTGATGTTGCGGATTTAATCAGCTTAACCTCCTGAGCCGAACAAACAACTCCGTCCAGTCCAGCTTCCTTAGCTTTGCAGGCATAGTTGACAACAGATTCTGAAACAGTTGTTTGGATATTTTGGCAATCCCGCATATCTTCCTCACTGGTAGAAGTCAGCTGGGTCACTGCTACGAGCTTTGCCTGATCACCTAAAACCTTCTTGGCTTCTCGCATCATTTCCACGCCACCTGCCGCATGAACCGTCACCATATCAATCCCAAAGGTTCTCAAAACTGACATGGCAGAGCGCACTGTATTTGGAATGTCGTGCAATTTCAAATCTAGGAAAATGCTGTGTCCCAAACCTTTCAGATAATGCACAATTTCCGGACCAATGGCATAGAAAAATTCCATACCAATTTTGACATATAACTTTTCGTCTTCTGGAAAATGCTCCAAAAACTCCTTGACATCATCAAATGACGGAAAATCAAGGGCAATAATAGGACGTTCTTCACGCATGGGGGATAATCTCCTTATTTTTACTGGTAATAATCATAAAGAAAAACCTTGCCTGAGAGCAAGGTTGCACGAAAATCAGCATTTTATTGCCATTTTAAACCGTATGTACCTTGGAGCCTCTCTGGACTTCTTTAAAGGTTTTATTTCAATTATTTTATAATTTACTTTATTTCTTGTCAAGTAAAACATTAATTAAGCAAGAAAATTTTCTCTAACTTCTGCTCGCAGACTTTCCAAACTTTCAATGCCATACTTATCCATAACTTTAGGTAGGTTCTCAATAATATTAGGACAAGCATAAGGGTCTGTGAAATTTGCTGTGCCGACACCAATAGCTGATGCTCCAGCAATAAACATTTCAATAGCTGCTTCTGCTGAATCTACTCCACCCATGCCAATGATTGGCAAACTACTAGATTGAGCTACCTGACGAATTAACTTCAAGGCAACTGGAAAAACGGCTGGCCCTGACATCCCGCCTGTTCCATTTGCAATAATGGGTTTTCTGCTTTTTAAATCAAATCGCATACCAACTAAGGTGTTAATCATGGTAAAACCTGTTGCTCCTGCAGCTTCTATAGCTTTAGAAATTTCGGTAATATCTGCTACACTTGGCGTTAATTTGACATATACCGGCACACTAGAAGCTTCAACTGCTGCTTTTGTAGCATTGTAAGCCAAATCCGGCACCTGCCCAATCAATAATCCTCCATTGCCATGATCCACATTAGGACAGGAAATATTGAGTTCAATTGCTTTAACGTTTGGTGCTTGAGAAATTTTTCCTGCGACAAAAGCATATTCTTCATTGGAAAATCCAGCAACATTAGCAATAATCGGTAGATTAGGATAATGTTGATTCAGCCAAGGGAGCTTTTCTGCTAACACCACATCTACACCAGGATTTTGCAAACCAATAGCATTGAGCATACCAGCTGGTGTTTCCGCCACACGCGGTGTCGGATTGCCAAAACGAGGATTCTGCGTGCTTGCTTTAATCATGATTGAGCCAAGCACATCCAGATCATAATATTTGGCATATTCCTGACCAAAACCAAAACAACCCGAAGCTGGAATAATTGGATTTTTCAGTTCCAATCCCGGAAGAGAAACTGCTAAACGATTTTTCGACATGTTCACCTCCTACACCAAAACTGTACCAGTCTCAAAAACTGGACCGTCTTCACAGACACGCTTATTGACTGATTGATCCTCACCAGCCACATGAAGTACGCAAGCATAGCAGGCCCCCATTCCACAAGCCATTCGTGACTCCATAGAAATGTAAGCTCGCGGATGACTACGAAATGTTTCATCAACATATTTGAGCATGCCGGGAGCTCCGCAAGCATAAACCGCTGTAAAACTTTCTGGCAATTCATTCACAACAGAGGAAACGTAGCCTTTGCGACCATAAGAACCGTCATCTGTTGTTACGATGACACGACCGTATTTTTTCATCTCTTCTTCCAAAATAACGGCGGCTTTTGTTGCAAACCCAAGAACTGAAGTGACCTTGACCCCTTTGATATGTAATTCTTTTGCTACTTGCAGCAAGGGCGGAACACCAATACCGCCTCCTATGATTAAGGCTGTATCTTCAATGCCCAAACCAGATAAATCAAACCCATTTCCTTGAGGACCCATGACATCCAACTGAAAACCATTTTGCAGCTGAGAGAAAATTTCCGTGCCCGCTCCTTCTATCCTGTAAATAATCCGACAGATTTTCTGTTCTCTGTCAATCTCTGAAATTGAAATAGGTCGCCGTAGAAGCTTCGTATCATCTGGGACTCGAATATGTAGAAACTGACCAGCCTTCATCTGGCTAACCATTTGCCCTTGTAAATCCATAGCAAAAATTCGCGGAGCAATTTCCTCTTGATGCACAATGCTCATCTTCTCCAACATGATTTTTCCAAATCTTGCCTTACACGAGCTATTTACCATTTCTACCTCATTTCTTTATTAAAAAAGACCCTGCATATACACGCAAGGCTTCACGAAAATGGAGAGCAGATTTTCTCACTCTTCTTTCACCTGAAACCTTGGAAGCCTCGCTGGACTTTCTTAAAGGTTAAATTTAATATATTTTACAACTTAACAAGTGTTTTGTCAATGCTAATGTGATAAAATAGATTCATGAGAATTCAGCAATTACATTATATTATTAAAATCGTCGAAACTGGTAGCATGAACGAGGCTTCCAAACAGCTCTTTATCACCCAGCCCAGCCTGTCCAATGCCGTCCGTGACCTGGAAAATGAGATGGGCATCGAGATTTTCATCCGCAACCCCAAGGGCATTACCCTGACCAAGGACGGGATGGAATTCCTCTCCTATGCTCGTCAGGTGGTGGAGCAAACCCAGCTACTGGAAGAACGTTATAAAAATCCCGTTGCTAACCGAGAGCTTTTCAGCGTTTCCTCCCAACACTATGCCTTTGTGGTCAATGCTTTCGTATCTCTGCTCAAAAAAAGTGACATGGAAAAGTACGAGCTCTTCCTGCGGGAAACCCGAACTTGGGAAATCATTGATGACGTCAAAAATTTCCGTAGTGAAATTGGTGTTCTGTTTCTCAACAGCTATAACCGCGATGTCCTCTCCAAAATGCTAGATGACAATCACTTGCTTGCCACTCATCTCTTTACCGCACAGCCCCATATCTTTGTCAGCAAGAGCAATCCTCTAGCAAAGAAAAAACTGGTTCAACTAGCTGATCTAGAAGATTTTCCTTATCTGAGCTATGACCAAGGAACTCACAACTCTTTCTACTTTTCAGAAGAAATCCTATCCCAAGAACACCATAAAAAATCGATTGTCGTCAGCGACCGAGCAACCCTTTTCAATCTTTTGATTGGTCTTGACGGTTACACTATCGCAACTGGTATTCTCAACAGCAACCTCAACGGTGACAATATTGTTTCCATTCCGCTAGATATTGATGACCCTATTGAGCTAGTTTATATCAAACACGAAAAAGCTAGTTTGTCTAAAATGGGGGATAAATTCATTGAGTACCTGTTAGAAGAAGTTCAATTTGATAAGTAAATCATAACCATCTGTTCCACTCTTATATGTGATAAACAATGAAATTTTTATGCTATATTTTCTCCTGTCGCTTTACAATAGGCTTGAATCCTTTTATTGTACTGCGGTGGGAGTTTTTTCTACAATTCTCGTCTTTCTACCCAGCGGGCGGACTATATTCCATAGATAGAATGATCTGAAAGCTCACAAATAAAAACAGCACAAACTTTCTTACCATAGGTTTGTGCTATTTTCTTTAATACATAGGTCTATCGCCGTCTGTTCTTGGCTTTGAAATGCCTAGACTAGCATAACTGTGTAAAGACGGTTCTTTTATGATACGAACAATCAAATCCGCAATACTTACTCTTGAAATGATTGTTCCCTTGTAAAACTCCCCTTTTTCTGTTAATTCATAGTCAATTTCAGGATTATTTGTCATGTATGCGGCGCGTAAAATCGTATAATTAACAGTAGACTCTTCAATGATTTTCGCTGCGCGACGAGTATCGTCCATAATATCCGAACCAATACTTTCTTCCACCCAACGACCAAACTCTCCTGGAACTTCGTGATACAAACCAAGGCCTGTTACATAAATCAAACGAGAAACTTGATTTTCTTCCATTGCTTTAACAATATTTGCTACCATAGGCTCAAACTGTCCACCAAGATTGGCGTAGACATATCTTGACCTTTCATAACTTTTGTCAAGGCTGCAAAATCATTGACATCCCCTTCAAGAACATCCACTCGTTCACCTGCAAGTGACTATAAACGAGCACTTTTTCGCAAATAAAGCGTCAAATGTACATCTGTTTCCTGTAATAATCTTGGAATCACCAAACGAGCAATTTGCCCATTGGCTCCTAAAATAAGAACTTTTTTCATGCTAACAGTAACTTTCTAATCTTTTAATTGATTATATTCCTCGTCTGAAACGGCTTCACACCATTCATTCGACAAATCTTCCCCATGAACACCAAGCGCTATATGACTGAACCAAGAATCTTTTTTCGCACCATGCCAATGTTTTACATTAGCTGGAATAACAACCACAGAGCCTTCAGATAAACTAACGGCTTCTTTTCCTTCTTCTTGGTACCAACCTTCACCAGCCGTACAAATCAAAATTTGTCCACCGCCCCTGCTAGCATGGTGAATATGCCAATTATTTCGACAGCCAGGCTCAAAAGTAACATTATGAAGGGCGATTACACCATCTTTTGTTGCACCGAGGGCATTTAGATACGATTGACCGATAAAGTATTGAGCATAAGCATCATTTGATGCACCAAGTCCGAAATGATTTGCCTTATCAAAGGCTTCTTTTGTTTGATATTTCATTTTTCTACTTCCTTTGTGATAAATTTATTGTTGTGCATTTGCAACTTCGTTGATACAGCTAAGTGCATTGAGAGTACGCGGATAACCGATATAAGGGATACAGGCAGAGATGACTGCAATTAACAACGTTTTATCATTTCCCAAGCAAAGATTGGCTGCAATATGTCCCTTCAACTGCGGTTCACAGCCCCCTTGAGAATAAAGATAACAGAATGTCAATAATTCACGCTCAGAATAATCAAGGCTAGAGCGAGTATAATAATCACCGAAGCAATTATCGACTAACCATTTGTTGATATGGCGTACATCCGGCTCGCCCTTTGTCGCAAAACCCTTCATCTGGTCGCCAAAAATTGCAATCTGAGCTTCTTCTCCAGCTTCTAAGCGAGTTTGATTTTTCGTATTTTTTTGACTAGCCAAAGGAAGAGAAGTTCCTTGATTAGTAAAAATCGTATTCGTTGGTGCGAAAAAAGCATAAACACGACTAAGTCCTAAATAAGCAACCGCTTGATACAGCAATTCTTTGACTTCTACGGCTTTCACCTCATTGTCCAAAGCAACGGGAAGAATCTCTTTATAAGCTTCAAGCCCTTGACTGCCAACTAAAACAGCTAAAGTGGCTAAGTAATATCTTCTTTCATCTAATGAGAAGGGGAGGTCTTTCGGCACTTCCTGAAAAGCGAATTGTTTAAAGAGTACAACAAATTCTGGATCTGTTTCAGATAAGCCTAGCAAATCCGGAAAAGAGACTTTATTATCAATATCCATGACATTTCCTCACTTTCTTCTTCACATTTCTTATTGTACGGCTTTGATTTTGACAAATCAATTTGAATTACAAGAAAAATCAGATAAGAAAAACTTATCTGAAATAACGTTTAGCAATTTCTAAAAAATCTTCTGTGTAAGGATGAGTATGCTCAAAATGATAAAAAAGAAAATAGTCTCGCTCTATCGGTTGCTGATTCTGCAAAAGAGGAAATTCGCAATAAAGGTTTGAAGTTGCCTTAGTAGTCATTTTTTCAAAAGGAAAATAAGCAGTAGAAACCATGAGTTGCAATGCTGCTTCTTCTGGAGAATAAGCAAAATTAAATTCCGACTGAAAACCAAGATTGTCACGATAATAATCAGATTCTATCTTTTCCTGTCCTTTCACGGCTAATAACAAAGCTGAATAAGCCTGCAAGTCTTTCATCTGAACAGATTTTGATTGGGATAAGGGGTGAGTTTGCCCAATTCTGATATAAAGCGGGAAAGAAGTTAAGCAAATATTCGCATAATTGCCAGAAAATGCTTTTCGCTGGTCGCTAATGGTCATATCCAACTTTTGCTGGCGCAGTGCTGTGCCAATCTCCTCATGACTTCCTACCATGATTTCCAACTGAACACTTGGAAAATGCTCTTTGAATTTGACTAAAATCTGAGGCAGTACGCTTTCCGTCATTCCCCACAATAGACCTATCCGCATGGAAACTGGTTGTGTCCCTGTCAAAACTTGTGTATCAGCTACCAAACCGTTATAATCTTCTAGCAACCGTTGACTTTTTTGATAAAAAAATTTCCCAGCTCTCGTTAAATGAAATCCGCGATTTTTTCGTTCAAAAAGGGTCACACCAAGCTCCTCTTCCAGCGACTTCATCTGTTGGGACATGGCCGATTGCGAAATAAAATTTTCTTCTGCTGCTTCTGTAAAACTCCCTGTACGAACAATATCCTGAAAATAAGACAGCTGTTTAAAATTCATCCCATTTCCTCCTATACTTGCCTGATTTCATTATATCATGAAATACAAAAAGCCTGTCATTCAAATGAACAGACTTTCATTAAAACTTAATACACTACGCTTCTTCTGCGACTAATTCTTCTCCTAATTGTGAGTAACGTTCTGCTTTTAAGTTCCTAATCGTCCACAAGGCAGCAAAGCTAATCAAATAAAGACTTGCTAGGAAAATCATGACCATTGAGACACTTGAAACATCTAAAATTTTCCCAATAATCACAGATGAAAAGCCTCCAATTGCTCGCCCGACATTTAAGATGACATTATTAGCTGTAGAGCGAATGTGAGCTGGATACAATCTCGTAATCATCGCGCCATAACCCGCAAACATACCATTTACAAAGAAACCGACAATCGCACCGCCGATAATCATGGCTGGCATTGAATTAGCAAATTGGAAGAGGTAAACACACATAGAAGAAGCTAAAAGAAAGATTGAATAAACAAATCTTGGTCCCCATTTATCGAGGATTTGACCGAAGGTGAGCATCCCCAGACACATTCCCAAAATCGTTGAGACCATCCAAAGTGAGGAATCTTTTACAGAAATATGCAGGCTTGTTTGGATAATGGTTGGAAGCCAGTTCATCATCCCAAAATACCCAGCAATTTGTACCGTCGTCATGACCATTAATGCTACCGTCTGAGCTGTTAGAGCTGGTGTTTTAAACAATTCGCTCATTTTAACAGACTGACGTTCTTTTGCCATTGATTTCACATTGCCATTATCTCGAATATGGTCATCATCAATTGCTAATATCATCCACAAAACCAAGGCAATAGGCGCAAGTCCAAAGAGGAAAAGCCCTTTCCAGCCAAGTGCCGGCGCTAACCAACCTGCTAAAAGCGCTGAAGTGATAGAACCGATTTGACCTGCGATTCCGTTCAGAGAGGAAATACGTCCCATTTTTCCAACAGGGACAATCCCTGCCATAATCGCAATAGCAACTCCATACTCGCCGCCAACGCCTATCCCAGCAATAAAACGCATGAGATAGAGATAATAAATATTTTGGGTAAAGTAAATCAGTCCTGTCGCCAAGGAAAAGATAACAATCGTCCATTTAAAGACTTTGAACTTGTGATAGCGATCAGCCAATAAGCCAAAAAGCAAACCTCCAACCAACATTCCCAGATTGGTAATTGTTGCAATCCAGCCTCCTTGCGCTCCAGTAACACCTAATTCTGAAATAATAGATGACATCGAAAAAGCTAAGAACATGACGTTTAAGTCGTCCGTTCCTGATGCAACAATCGCAGCAACCAGTGCTCGCTTATTATTTTTGTCTAAAGACATGCACATCCTCCTTAATTGTAGCTCACAGACTACATTTATTAATCGAATACAGCCTATAAATCAAAAAGCTCAGGAAGTCCTGAGCCAAAAGTTTACAGTAAAATAGTAGATTAGCGCACTAATCCATTTTAACGATTACTTTTATGCCTCACGGGACATGATTAAAGTTGTATTTAATTGCATTAAGTATAAAATAGATTGAAAGATTTGATACTGTCAATAATTTTGTGTAAACACTCAAGTAGAGTTATTGAGTGTTAATCAAATAAGCTTTCAAGTGTGTCATAACATTGGCCAAACCCTTTATGGATTAGTTGACTTTGCTTGAAATTATAATCTTCAAACAAAGTAACTAAATAACGTTCCAGAGCCTCCTCGTTAGGAAAAAGAACCTTCTTTTTCGTTTGACGTTTGATTTCTTTGTTGAGAGACTCAATGAGGTTTGTCGAATAAATGCTGTGCCAAATCTGGTAGGGAAACTGATAAAAAGTTAAAAGATTATCCGTATTCTCCAGACTTTCCATGACTTTCCTATACTTTGATTTCCATTCAGCGATAAAGTCCTCTAAAGCTTGTACTGCTATTTCTAAATTTTCGGCACGATAAATCGTTTTAAATTGCTCCAGAATAACCGCTCGATCAGATCGTTTCACCTTACTAGCCAGATTTCGACTAATATGAATGAAGCAACGTTGTTGCTTGGCTAATGGGTAAGCCTGACTGATAATCTGATCAAGCCACTTGAAGCCATCAGTCACTACAAGAGAAACCTGTTGGATTCCTTGGTTTTGAAGCTTGTCTAGCAGAGTCGACCAAGAAGCATTGTTTTCATTTGGGGCGATTTCATATCCAAGAACAGCCTTCTGTGCTTCTGGCGTAATGCCAAGTGCGATATGAATACATTCTTTACTAACGGTCCCCCGTCTTAATGGAAGATAGGTTCCGTCAAGAAATAAAATAGAGTAATTGGCTTCTAAGCTTCGCTCATGAAAAGCAGCGACATTCTCCTGAGTTGCTTTTGAGATATTAGAAATTGTGGCAGGACTATAGTGATGACCGTACATACGCTCGATGATATCACTAATTTCTCGAGTCGTTACACCGGTTTGATAGAGTTTAATCACCATCTCTTCCAAGTGGTCATCTCGACGTCCATAAGCGGGGATCAAAGCTGGACTAAAGTACCCATTACGATCTCTTGGAATAGTTAACTGAACAGTCCCATATTTGGTTTCAAATTTCCGTGAATAGGTTCCGTTACGACTATTACCAGAATTATAGCCTACTTTTTCGTAAGGTTCATACCCTAAAAATGCTGATAACTCTGCTTTAAGCAGGTCGTTCATAGCTGTTTCAAGAGAAGTACGGAAAAATTCATCAATATCTTGCTTTTGGGCTAGGAAATTAAGTAGTTCTGTGGTAAACTGAGTCATAGGAATAAATCTCTTTCTAGTAATGTTTCGCAACTCTACTATAACGGATTTATTCCTTTTTGTGTTTACACAACTTATTTTACACTACCAAAGATTTGTCAAGAGATTTTAAAAAAATAGTTTTGAATGACTTGTGCTACTCTCTACTTTCATTTTACAAGACAAATAAAAAATTGTAGAATAACGATAGATAATATTAGTATTCATTTTAACGATAGTTAAAACTGTCCAATTCATTGATCAAAAAGGGGACATCATGCTGAATTTACAACACTTGGAGCAACTTATTGTTTTCTCACAGGAGGGAACCTTGTCTAAAGCAGCCGAAGTCCTACTTATCTCTCAGCCGTCCTTAACTCGAAATATGCAAATGCTGGAAGATGAATTGGGAGTTACTCTTTTTGAGCGAAGAAAAAATAAATTAAGTTTCACGGAAACCGGTCATCAAACAGTTAAACTAACCAAAAAATTTCTGAAACAAAAACAAAAATTTCTCGATGATGTACAACATTTTGCATTAAAAGAAAGTACTATTTTTGGTGGTGTTAATGCACCGGGAGCCATCTTTGAACTGGAAAGTCGTATAAAAGAAAAGGGCTTGGAGCAACACATTCAAATTGAGCAAAAGACGAATGACGAATTGGAAAAAGCTCTGGATGACGAAAACGTTCACTTCATTGTAACAGACTATCCTATCAAAAAGAGCATATTCTTTCCATGGAGCTTTTCATGGAGCAACTTTACTTATCCGTTCCTTTGACTCACCCGTATGCCACACGAAAAGAGATAAAACTTGCAGAATTGCAAATTTGACTATGCTGCTGCGCTCAGATCTAGGCATTTGACAGCCATTAGTCAATCAACTGACGCAAACAAAGTTTATTGTTCAAAAAGATTGGGCAGCCTTTGTTGATTTGGTAAATGCTTCTGAATTACCAACTTTTTCTACCAATATTACTCAACAAAACACTGAAGAATCCACTGTGAATAGCCAACGTATCCAGATTCCTATCTCGGACAAAGAAACTACCAAGACTTTCTACATTTCCGTTTTGAAGAAGAATAAAGCTATTTTACAGGAGTTGGTGAAAACTAAATGATCTATGTTCATGAAAAAACATGATATATTCACTATAAAATAAGATTATTAAACAACTAAATACTGTTCTAGTATTAAAACTGAATAAGATGAAAAAGCCCAACTCAATCAAAATAAAAAGTTAGGCTTTTTCTTGGTACTATTGTTACTATATGTATTGTAAAATAAGATGATTAGTTAAAATACTTGCCCTTTATATACAGACTTATCACCAAAATATTTTCTAATAGAAATATCACAAATACGATTAATTTAACATATTTGTTTGGAAATAACAATGCAATAATTGGTAAGATAAAATAGCTAGCAAGAACAAACAGACTAAATTTGGGAGTTAACATTAGATAACCTTTCAAAAATTATAATAAAGCATTCTTTACATCAGATTACTTACATATATAATAATATTTTTCAAACGAAAATCAACTAATTATACCCAATTGTTATTAAAATGTTATCTGAATGAAAACTAACATAGTTAGTTTCTGAAATCAAACGAAAATCCTGTTTTCATTTTCTCCCCAGAAATCCTAAAAAGAGATCTATTGTGCTAGCTTCTTGATGATTAAAGAAAAGGCTGGTTTGGGTGTCCATGCTTGCAATCTTTACCATGTCCTCTGCACTGAGTTCAAAGTCAAAAACATCAATATTTTCCTTCATTCGCTCAAAACGTGAAGACTTAGTCAAGCAAACAATTCCCCGTTGAACTTGCCAGCGAACCATGACTTGTGCAGTGGATTTACCATGTTTATCAGCAATATTTTTGAGAATTGGATTGTTGAAAATGTCACCACGACCTTCTGCAAAAGTAGCCCAAGATTCAATTTGCACCTTATTTTTTATCATATTTTCTTGTGCGAATATCTGTTGATTCAGTGGGTGAGTTTCCACTTGATTGACTTGTGGTGTAATCTCATTGAAGGCTACAATGTCGCTGAGACGATCTGGATAGAAATTAGACACACCAATCGCTCGAAGTTTTCCTTCTTTGTAAAGTTTTTCCAAAGCACGGTAGGCACCATAATAGTCACCAAAAGGTTGGTGGAGCAACATAAGATCCAGATAATCTAACTTCATTTTGTCAAGAGATTCTAAAACCGAGGCATAAGCCTTGTCGTAGCCATAGTTGGATAGCCAGACTTTACTAGTGATGAAAAACTCTTTGCGGTCACTCCCAGACTCTCGAATCGCCTCGCCTACTTCCTGTTCATTGGCATAGGCTTGAGCAGTATCAAAATGACGATAACCTGCCTTGATAGCATTTAGTACAGCACTCTTGGTATCTTTGGGAGCAATTTGGTACACTCCAAAACCTAAAATTGGAATTTCGACACCGTTGTTTAAGGTTATATTTTGCATGTGATTCCCTCTTTTCGCAATTTTTATCATAAGTATAACGCTCTTTTCAGAAAAAGTACAATAGCAAAATTGCAGAGTAGTATGCAAAAAATGAATAGCAATTATCGTCCGATTCATAATTTATAACAACAAAAAGAGGAGATTAGGATAGATGACCATGATTGTGTCAGCAGCCCTAGTCGTCTGTCCTACTCCTTCTCAATTTCTTTGATTTCGCTGGTTTTGTCTATCTACAAGGCGCTCTTGGACTAAGGAGACAACCTCATCATTGGTTGGCAAGTCCGAGTGCTGGGCATCCGCACCTGTGACTGTGGTTTCAGTATAGTGCGCTGCTTGCCCCTGATAAATATATTTCCCTGCACTCACGCTCGCATCTGGTACTAATTCGTCTGAATCATAAGTAATAGTCCCTGCTACGGAATACATCGCTAAAGTTGTCGGAATATTTTCGCGATTTTTAATGAAATCAGCTAACATCTCAGTTTTGTTGTTGATATTGGTTTCAGTAAAGTTATAAGGCGTTCCGATTGTCATCAATTTCTTCAATTCCACATCATAGCTGCCGAGGTAAGTTTCAATAAAAGCTGTGTAAATTAAACCACCGTTTGAGTGACCCAAGCCCTTAAAATTATTGAAATTGTATTTTCCTTGGAGATTTTCAAAGGCAGCGTCAACCATTTTGGCCTGTTTTTTGATGTTACTATAGCCATCTTTATTATTTTCAAAACCAATTACAATGATTGGCTCGTTATCATTCGCTGCGATAGAGCCATTATATGTAATTCGTCCGTCATTCCAGACCTTAACTTTGAGCAAGCTATGCTTCACGCCACGACGTCTTTGATTGAGCTTTTGAACCAAGCCGTCAAAGCGGCTCTCCGTAGCAGAACTACCTGGTATCATAATGATTGGCGACATCCGAGCATTATAAAATTTAGCAATTTGATCAATGTTTTTTCTTGTCCAACTATAAGAGGGAATTGCTAGTCCTATCAAAAAAATTAGAACAATTAGTAGCACTATTTTTATCTTTTTAGTCATGTTCGCCTCCTTTCCGATCCATTTGTCTGAGTTCCTCATGAATCCGGTCATTAAATCTCACAAAGGGGATATAAATGAGAACATCGATAATAAAAATAAAAATTCCTACTGCTAATGCTCGCAAACTTCCGCCTGTCCCAATAAAAGCATAGAGTACACTTGGCGCTCCGCTAGGAACTGGATAGACAGCCGGAGGCATTATTCTAAAATATAGAAAAATACTAGCTACAAAGACATTCAGCATTGGTATGAGGATAAAAGGGATTAAAAATAGAAAATTGAAAAATATAGGAATCCCAACCATAAAGGCTACGCCGTGGTTAAATAAGGAAGGAAAGATACTCTTCAAACTCACATCACGATCTTTGTCGCTACGGGATTTCCAGAGAATAGCTACGAGAAGAGCTAAAACTCCGCCCAGACCTGAAAACGTTCCATAAGCATCATACAGATTGGTCGTTGAAAAGAGATAAGGTACCCCTGTCGTAGTATGATGTTTCAAAGCATAATTGAGATTATCCAAGGCAGAGGAGTCATTGACAAACGACAGGTCATTAAATGGATTATTATTTCCAATCCAAGCACTAAAAGTCCGTAAGGCAGTATTCATTTCAATGACAAAGATATTGTTTCGATTGACAATTAAGCCTGACAAAAAATTTGCAATTGTTGAGAAAACATTGTATCGATTGCCCAGATTAATGAGAAAACTAACCAAGACAGCCAGAGCAAACGAGCAGAAGATAGGGCGCAACGTTTTAGGGTAATAAATAAAATGCTCATCTACAATGTGATCATCATTCGGACTTGAAAATCGAAAAATTTGTCCCACCACATAACCAATCAATATTGCAACAATTAGATTGATATTGACAGGAAGATTGATTCTCGTCAAAGCGCCGTCATTTAAAACCACCGAAAATAATTCGCGTGAATTGACTAATAAGCTAAAAATAAAGGCTGTAATCCCAGCTGTCCCCGTACTACGACCATAATAACCAGCTGTGTACTTTGCACTAAAATGAGTTGCTAATGGTCCTGCCAATCCTCCTATCAGATAGGTGAAATTTGTCGTAACTAAGCTAATAGTTGAAAAATGAGGAAACCAATGCCGAATCGCAAAAAGATTGTTGATATAGCCATTTATACCAAAAATGGATTCAGAAAAAACCATTGTTATCGTCGTCAGTAAGAAAAACGGAAAGAGCGATACCAATGTTTCTTGTGTAATTTTAATAAAGCTCATTTGCCGAAAAGCAATCATTTTTTTTATTAAGTATTGATCTATACGACTTTTTCTGGTTAATTTATTGAATATCATAGCTTGATTGTAGCATAGTTGAGATGACAATTCAATTAGCTTCTTTAAAATTAAATGCTAAACGTTTTGAATATTTATTATTCAATGTTTTTTAATCAGACCTAAAAAGGCTCAGATAAAAATCTAAACCTTTGAATTCTTTTACCCTAATTTTCTTGTAACATATTTTTGTGACTGTGCAGACAAAACGCTAATAATCGTTCCCACAGCACCGGCACCTGTGAATAATAATAGCAAACCAAGATTTGTCCAATAAGAGATATGCACTTCATTGCCATTAAAAATATACTCTGTTAGATAAGTAAAGGCTGTAAAAACATCCACTCCTTCTGCTTTTGCAAGCTGAATAGCATAGTCAAACTGATGTGCAACCAACATCATCACCAGCATGAAAAGCACACTAATTGCAATTCCAACTTTGGATAACTTTTTGCCTAACAGTTCATATCCTTTAATCGTACAAACTCCCATGACAATCCCTGCAACAACAGCTACATATCCAAGTTGAGCAATCACCAAGGTAACAATTCCCCCTATCAAGCTCCCTAGAAAGGCTCCTACCGTCCCTGCTAAGATACTTTCCTTTTGGTGGTCATAAACTTGGTTTTCAATTGACAAGTTTGAGCTTAATTCTTGAAATGCTTCTGGTGAAAGCAGTAAAAGGTTCCCTCCGACTTGATAAAGATCTACTTGACCTGTTTTTCCGGTCTGCTCACAAACATTCGTAAGATTTTTTTCTTTCAAGAACACGATAATGTCTTGTAATCCTTGACGAATATGTTCACGTGTTTTTCCTTTAGTCATACCAGTTTTAATATAAAAAGTTGCTTTATATAAATTAACCTGATAAGTTTTCAAAGCCTTAGAAGATTTCGTCAATTCTTTAAATTCTTCCAAAGACGGTAATGCTTCACCATTTTTTACCGAACAACAAATACAGTATTGATTTTTTTGATTCGTTTGTTCAATATAGAAAGTATAACCATCTTTTTGACCAAAAATAACAGATGAAGTCTCATCAAACTGCAACCCTAACTCATCCGCAAGTGCCTGCAAATCAAGTTTATTCATAACCGTGCTCCTTTATATATTCTTTATTTATTATAGCATACATTTGAATAAATAGACAAGAGGAGATTTTTTGTAAGAATATTAAAAGAGGTTAGGACAAAAATTCCCAACCTAAAAAGTATACTATGTAATAAATCAACGACGCAGCGACTGATTGCTCAAAGTACTGCCTTGAGGTGGCAGATAGAGCTTTCAAAGCAGTTCACTTTTCAAGCTCGGAAGAGCCACTTTTGGCGAAAACTTCGTTTTCCTTATCTGCCACCTCAATAGTTGCTTAGACTATTGAGCAACCTTGTAAGGGTAAGATTACGAACTAAATTTTTGTTTCATTTAGTTCTGTTCTCCTCCTCTTCACTCTTCTCATTTTTCTACTCGGACGCCTTGACCATCAACCTGAAGTTCAAAAACTTGTCCTTTAAATTGTTGCTCTTCTATTTTCTCTTTTATCATATTCGACTGCTCTTTTGGTGCTAGAACCATCACAGTAGGTCCTGCTCCTGATAGATAAGTCGCATACGCACCATTTTTCCTTGCCAACATCTTGATTTTTGGAAATTCCTTAATCAAACCTTGGCGAAAACGCTCATGAAAACGGTCGGACTCAATAGCACGCCCCGCTATTACCATATCGCCCTTCATTAAAGCGGCAATAGCCACATTCGCTACAGAGCTTGCAGTGACAGCTTCACGATAAGATAAACCTTTTGGAAGAACGCCACGGCTGTCTTTAGTACGCAATTCATAATTTGGAACATAGGCAATAAAGCTTACTTCTGGAAATTCCGTCACTACAGTTGAAACTTTCTCGTTTAAATAACTAGAAATCGTCAAATTACCATAAATAGCAGGTGCTACATTATCTGGATGTCCCTCAATTTTCGTCGCAAAATTCAATTTTTCAGCATTTGACAACTGCAAATTTGCCAATTGATTTGCAAGTTCAATCCCTGCAACAATAACGGAACTAGAAGAACCCAAACCATGCGCTAAAGGAATATCACTTGTCATTTTTAAATGATGAGGTTGAATAGCTGGAGCAATTCTGCGCGCCACTTTAATCAATAAATTCCGTTCGTTAGAAGGAATACGCCGCTCCAAATCATGCTCAATCAGCCAATGGTCGCTTTCTCCCAAAACTTCAATGGTTAGATATTTACTGACAGCTACACCAACCGAGTCAAATCCCGGACCAATATTCGCACTCGTTGCAGGTACAATAATTTTCATTTTATTCTCCTAATACTTTGAAGGTGTTTAATAATTTAAAATCAGAAGTTGCCTGCAATTTTCGAGTGACATTTTCTAGCTGCGTTTTGTTGACAGCATGGGTAATAATCACAACACGTGCGGTATTTCCGTCTGTTCCTTGTTGCAGGATTTGCTTAAAGGAGATATTTTCAGCATTAAAAATTTCTGCTAAGCGTAAAACTTGTCCTTTCGCATCAGGTGCTAATATCGAAAAGTAGTACAGGCTCTTACGATCTTCTGGTTTAGCCAGAACTAATTCACGCTGAAACTCATTAAAGGCTTTTCCAACGGTTCCTTCGTCTATCCATCGAACAATCCGAATAATATCTGCAACAACACTTGTTGCGGTAGGTTTTTGTCCCGCACCTGGACCGTAATACATTGACTCACCAATACCGATAGATTCTACAAAGACTGCATTCATCACGCCATTCACACTAGCAAGAGGATGAGATTTTGGTAAAAAGGTCGGTGTGACTTCTGCAGCAAGACCTGATTCCGTTTCTTCAATGGAACCAACTAATTTGACAACATAGCCTAATTGCTGCGCAACTGCTACATCTTCTGGTGTAATATTGCGAATGCCTTGGTGGGCGACATCTTCAAATTTAACCGTCATTCCAAAGGCAAATTGACTTAAAATAACCATTTTATATGCAGCATCAATTCCGTCCACATCATTGGTTGGGTCGCTTTCTGCAAATCCAAGTCGTTGTGCTTCAGCAAGTGCCGCTTCATAAGACCAGCCCTCTTCTACCATTTTGGTCATCATGAAGTTGGATGTCCCATTGACCACACCGAGAATACGTGTAATTTTATCAGAAGCTAGGGAATTAACAAGCGTGCGTAAAATCGGAATTCCTCCCGCTACTGCCGCTTCATAGTAAAGAGCTACTTTATGTTTTGCAGCAATCTCAAGCAACTCAGCGCCATGAACTGCCAGCAAGTCTTTATTTGCAGTGACAACATGCTTACCCGCCTCTAGCGCTTGAGTGATGAAAGTTTTTGCAGGTTCAATACGCCCCATCAACTCAACAACAATCGTTACTTCTTTATCATTTACAATTTCGTCAATTGTTGTGACAAAATTAAAATGATTTCCTGCTGCTAATAAGCGTTCTTTTTCAGCATCATCTTTTACCAATACTTTCGCAATTTCAATTTCTGAATGAGCTGCTTGCACAATCTTTTCACTATTTTCTTTCAATAAAAATGGAACACCGCTAGCAACTGTCCCAAAACCAAGTAAAGCAATTTTAATAGACATGACTACTCCTTGAGATTTTTATGCTTTTTATTATAGCAAATAAACTTGTTTTTTTCTAGTAAGCAGATTTCTATTATTTTTATAAAAATAATAGAAATCTATTTTAAAAAATTGTGAACGGTTAGTCAGAAATATGGTAAAATAAACATAGTGATTTAAAAGTAAAAGGAGTTCTACACAATGGGGAAACATTCTGGTAATCGTTCTACCCGGAATCGCATTCGTAAAAGAAGACAACGACGCGCTATTATTAGTCTCATCTTATTGGTTGTTCTGGTGATTGCAGGGACATTCATGTGGAGACGTTCTGGAACAAATCTGGCTAATAACCATACAAGAACTGCCACTTCAACAGTAAAGAAATCTTCTACCTCTCAGTCAACGACAAAAGAAACAGATAATTCTAGCCAGAAAACAAGTAAAATCAAATGGGTGAAACAGGAACAACCTGTTAAATTCCCTATTTTGATGTACCATGCGATTCATAATATGGATCCTTCCGAAGCGGCAAATGCTGGTTTGATTGTCTCACCAGAAACATTTGAAAGTCATTTGAAAGCCTTGAAAGACGCTGGTTATTATACTCTCACACCAGAAGAAGCCTATAAAGTCTTAACCGAAAATGTTCTTCCAGAAAATAAAAAAGTCGTATGGTTGACCTTTGATGATAGTTTGAGAGATTTCTACACTAATGCTTTTCCACTTCTTCAAAGATACCAAATGCAGGCAACCAATAATGTCATTACTGGCTTTGTCGAAAATGGACGCGAGGATATGCTGACACTTGAGCAAATCAAGGAAATGAAGCAAAAGGGAATGTCTTTTGAAGATCATACCGTTAATCATCCAGATTTATCCCTTGCCAGTGCTGAAACACAAACGACAGAATTGCAAGCTTCTAAGCAATATCTAGATAACAACCTCTCCCAAAATACAACGACGGTTGCTTATCCTTCTGGACGTTATAGTGAAACGACGACACAGATTGCTGAAAGCCTCGGCTATAAAATGGGACTGACCACCAACAATGGACTAGCTTCCCTTAATGACGGACTTTTAACCCTCAACCGTATCCGTGTCAATCCAACCACGACTGCACAAGATTTATTAAATGAAATTGCTACAAACTGAAAAATAGGACTTAGCTCAAAAACGAGCAAGTCCTATTCTTTTTTCTTTTGTGCCAATTTCTCCCGTTCCAAGCGAAGTTTTCGGTTCGGATTGAGTTTGTTAAAAAGTTTTTCAAGCTTTTTTTCATTCCAAACGTCAGCTGCGGAAACGAAATTGCCATTTTCATCGCGAAAGGATATTGGTTTATCACCCATGATATCACCCCTTTTTAGTCTACAAATTCAAATTCAAACTTGCCGATGCGAACTAAGTCACCATCCTTAGCACCACGCGCCCGCAAGGCTTCGTCCACCCCCATACCACGTAGTTGCCGGGCAAATTTCATAACAGCCTCCTCACGGTCAAAGTTCGTCATGGTAAAGAGTTTTTCCAACTTATCACCAGTTAGAACCCAGACAGCGTCATCATCGCGTGAAATTTCAAAGGCTGGAGCATCTTCATCAAAGCCATAGTAGGCTTCTTCTTCCATCTCGGATTCATCATAAAGCAGAAATTCAGGTGTTTTATCAAGCAATTCTGCAGTTGCATCCAAAAGCGTTGACAAGCCTTGTTTCGTCAAACTTGAAATTGGAAAAATCTGTGGCAGCTCATCAAATCCATCATAATTTGCTGCTAATTTTTCTTTAAAGACTTTTAGATTCTCTGCACTTTCAGGCATGTCCATTTTATTAGCAACAATAACCTGCGGACGTTCCATTAAGCGAAGATTGTAGGATTCCAATTCCTTATTGATAGCAAGATAATCTTCGTAAGGATCACGTCCTTCGCTAGCTGACATATCAATGACATGCAAGATGACACGAGTTCGCTCAATATGGCGAAGAAATTGTGTTCCAAGTCCTACACCTTGGCTGGCTCCTTCAATCAAGCCAGGCAGGTCTGCCACAGCAAAAGATTCACCGGACTGCGTCCGAACCATTCCAAGATTAGGTACAATGGTCGTGAAATGATAAGCGCCAATTTTCGGCTTAGCAGAAGTGATAACACTCAAAAGAGTGGATTTTCCAACAGACGGAAATCCAACCAAACCAACATCTGCCAAAATTTTAAGCTCCAACTGGAGTTCACGTTCTTGTCCCGGTTCACCGTTTTCAGAAATTTCTGGTGCTGGATTTTTAGGCGTCGCAAAGCGGATATTGCCACGACCGCCGCGACCGCCGCGAGCTACGACGAACTTTTGTCCATTTTCAATCAAATCTGTCAAGATTTTCCCTGTTTTAGCATCACGGACTGTCGTTCCTTGCGGTACATGAACAATCAAATCTTCTGCTCCACGACCGTGCATTCCCTTAGTCATTCCCTTCTCACCAGACTGAGCCTTAAAATGACGATTGTAACGAAAATCCATCAGGGTACGAAGTCCTTCATCTACGACAAAAACAACATTGCCGCCACGACCACCGTCACCGCCCCAAGGTCCGCCATTTGGGACATACTTTTCACGGCGGAAAGCTACTATGCCATCACCGCCATTACCAGCCTTGACTTTAATCTTAGCTGTATCTAAAAACATACTCATATTTTTCTCTTTTCTCGTTTTCCACTCTAAAAAAACGCTCTTTCAAGCGTTCGAGGATTAGAAATTGCTCAAAGCACCAAGTGCACTTGCAAAGATTGCTCCAACTGTTACCAATAACATGATAACAACGACAATCAAAGTCAATTTTTCAAATCCTGTTTTTTTCCGTTGTCCATTATCACCAAAAGCCACGATACTACCTCTATATATTTAATTTGTTCTCTTAATTGTAACATGAAGGTGAGAGTTTTTCAAATGATAGCTGAAATAAAAAGATTACAACTGAAAATTACTACAAAGTAAAAATCCAACAGGCTTCCTGCTGGATTTCAATGTCAATCAGCGTAACCGTTTGGATGTGTCGAATGCCATTTCCAAGCTGTTTCGATAATCATCTCAATATTGTCAAATTTCGGTTGCCAACCCAAGACCTGACGCGCCTTATCAGACGATGCAATAAGTGTGTCCGGATCACCTGGGCGACGACCTGCGATTTCAAGTGGAATGGGGTGTCCTGTCACCTTTCGTGCTGCTTCAACCAATCGATCAACCATGTGGGAGCCGATATAACCAGCTCCTCCTAATACTAAAATTGCCATAACCATTCCTTCCTATTTTTTAGATTATATCATAAAAAGGACACTATTCCTTAAGACCAACTGATTCAACGAAGCGCATAAAGGCGATTTGACCTTCTTTTGTGCGCTTGTAAACACCTGCATCTTCCAAGACACGTTTGAAAATCTGACCAACCGAAGCACGCACGATTGTCTGGACTGATTCTGCTGTTATATCTGAATGGCTAGCTTTTAACTGCTCAGCCCACGCTTGATGATAAGGAGCCACTTCTTTTCTTTGCCCCAAAAGAAGTTCTTCAACTTCTTTTAGCTCATTTTTCAAACGAGGTGGGAGAATCGCCAAACCCATGACCTCAATCAAGCCGATATTTTCTTTCTTGATGTGCTGAACATCTTTATGCGGATGATAAATACCATCTGGATATTCTTTTGACGTTTGATTGTCCCGAAGAACCAAATCTAATTCAAACTGACCATTTTTTTGACGTGCTATTGGAGTAACCGTATGATGTAGTTCACCATTTGACTCAGCTACAATCTGAACAGTCGGATCGGAGTAACTGCGCCATTTCTGTAAAATTTTATCCGCCAAATCTATCAATGTGGATTTATCAGTTGATTGCAACCTTAAAACCGACATAGGCCAATTGACAATACCGGCTTCTACATTTTCAAAACCTGCAAAGATGAAAGTTTTGTCCAGCTCTGCCTTTTCCATAGGAAAAGTATGTCGTCCACCTTGATAATGGTCGTGAGTGAGAATGGATCCTCCTACGATAGGAAGATCCGCATTGGAGCCTGCAAAATAACCCGGAAAAGTCTCTACAATGTCCAAAAGACGTTCAAAAGTAGCACGACTGATAGCCATAGGAGTATGCTTGCTATCTAAAAAGATACAATGCTCATTAAAATATGCATAGGGCGAATACTGAAAGCCCCATTCTCGTCCGGCTAAATCAAAGCGGATAATTCGATGATTCACTCGCGCTGGATGATCTAGTCGCCCTTGATATCCTTCATTTTCAAAACAAAGCTGGCAAGCTGGATAGTGGCTCGTCTTGGCTTTCTTAGCTGCTGCAATTTCCTTGGGATCTTTTTCCGGCTTAGAAAGATTGATCGTAATCTCCAAATCACCATATTCAGTCGGCGTTTGATAGGCAATGTTTTTAGAAATGGCTTTGACCTTGATATAATCATTACGCTTACTAAGCTCATAAAAATCAGCAATAGCCCGCTTGGGATCTTGTTCATAAGTCTGCCAAAATTGCTGATTGAGCTGACCGGGTGCTGGCGTGACTAAATTCATCAACTCTGCCCCAAGAATATCCTGTTCTGCAAGAGTTGAGCCGATTTTTCCAACTGCTAAAGCAACTTCTAGTAAATCATCTTTGAGATCAATTAAGCCGGTTGCTGCTGTCTCTTGCTTTGCAGCTTCTTCTCCAACCAGACTCATGACGCGATTTACTAGATAAATCCGGTCGATTTCTGTAAAAGAGCTATTTGCTATGACCTCCGTTACAAAGGCATTCAGTAAATTTCGTGCCATTGATTTTCCTTTCTTTTATAGAAAGGGCTGAAATCCTCGTCAGCCCTCATTACTATTATGTAAAACGCTTGCTTAATCCAATACGCGACTGCCACCAGCAATTTCAGCAATATAGAAGCTCGGTGCATAACCTACGACTTCTTCATATTTTTGACCAACATTTTTTTGAAAAGTTTCCACTGCGTCTTTACGAACCAAAGCAATGGCACAACCGCCAAATCCTGCTCCTGTCATGCGAGCGCCCAGCACTCCTTCTTGCTTCCATGCAGTATGAGCCAATGTATCCAACTCTAATCCTGTGACTTCATAATCATGTTCAAGTGAGACATGAGAGGCGTTCATTAAGCGTCCGAATTTTTCCAAATCGCCAGCTTGCAATGCGGCTTGAGCTTGAAGTGTCCGTTGATTTTCCAACACAGCGTGACGAGCGCGTTTGAGTCGATTTTCATCTTGAATTAAGTAGCTGTATTCATCAAAATCCCACTCATTTAATTCACCCAAGGTTGCAATAGAGAGTTTTTGCTTTAATTCCTCTACTGCTTTTTCACACTCTGCACGGCGTTCATTGTATTTGGAGTCTGCTAGTTCACGACGCTTGTTTGTATTCATGATGACAACCACATTGTCTTTAAGATCAAGCGGCACTAACTCGTATTCGAGCGTGTTCGTATCTAAGTAAATTGCCCGTTGATCTGCTCCCATGCCAATGGCAAACTGATCCATGATTCCAGAATTAACACCGATAAATTCGTTCTCTGTTTGTTTACCGATTTTTACTAAATCTAAACGGTCTAATTTTAAATCAAACAGTTTCTCTGCAATAATTCCTGTCAGTAGCTCTAAAGAAGCAGATGAAGAGAGACCCGAACCATTTGGGATATTTCCAAAAACATAGACATCCATCCCTTTATCAATAACATGTCCTGCTTTTTGCAAGAAATGAAGCACACCTTTTGGATAATTCGTCCAATTATGCGCTTTTTCAAAGCGAAGATCTTCTAGCGGCACCTCAATAATTCCCTTGCCTTCAAAGTTTGCTGAGTAAAAACGAAGTAAGTTATCGTTACGCTTGCGCGCCGCTCCGTAAGTTCCTAATGAAATAGCTGCCGGAAAGACATGACCACCATTGTAGTCTGTATGCTCACCAATCAGGTTAATGCGTCCCGGTGAGAAGAATGTATGATCTGCTTCTGTTCCAAAAATTGTTGCAAAGTTTGAACGCAATTGTTGAGTTGAAAGAGTTGTTGACATAAAAAGTCTCCTTTTGTTTTGTTAGGCCTTGTAACCGTTTTATTATCTTTATTATAAAATATCATTAGTAAAATTTCAAGTATTTTAGTAAATTTTTACCAAAATTTTATCAATCAAGTTGTAAGAAGTATTACTCACCAACCTTTCATAGTAAAGTTTAGGAAATTTACTAAATATTTTTGTATTTTACTAATTTTTAAGATATAATAGACATATTCTTTAAAGAAATTAGGAAACAATCATGGCAACGATTAAAGATATTGCAAAAAGTGCAGGTGTCTCTCCAGCAACTGTATCGCGCGTTTTAAATCATGACAAATCCATGTCTGTCAGCGATGAGACTCGCCAAAAAATATTTGACATTGCAGAAGAATTAGAATACAAAAAAACAAAAAGAGGAAGCAATCGCAATTCTCAAAACCGCAGAATTGCGATTGTGGAATGGTACACAGAAGAGGAGGAACTAGACGACCTCTACTACTATGCTATCCGAATCGGCGTAGAGAAAAAAGCCCAAGAGTTGGGTTATGATGTTATGCGCTTTTTCAATAATGAAGAATTAGAACAGCTCGTCCAAGTTGACGGTATCGTTGCGATTGGAAAATTCAGCCCTCAAAAGATAAAGGAGTTGGAACTCCACACAGAGCAGCTTGTTTTTATTGATAGCAATACGCTTGCCTATGGCCATAGCTGCGTCACAACAGACTTTGAAAATTCTGTTATAGCTGTTCTTAATCACTTTTTAGAAAATGGGCACCGGCAAATTGGACTGCTAGTGGGGCAAGAACAAACTTCTGACAAAACCACTACCTTATCTGACCCACGCTTAGTAACCTTTAAAAATTATCTAACTGAAAAACAACTCTATCAGGAAAAATACGTCAAAATAGGAAACTTTTCATCTGAATCAGGTTATTCTATGATGAAAGAATTGGTTGAAAATTTAGATGAACAACTTCCAACTGCATTTTTCATGGCAAGCGACGCCTTAGCTGTTGGTGCTCTTCGAGCGCTTCAAGAAGCGGATATTCCTGTGCCAGATCGTGTTAGTTTGATTGCTTTTAACGATACATCTATCGCCAAGTACGTCTATCCACCACTCAGCACGGTTACTGTCTGTACAGAAAAAATGGGTCGACAAGGCTTGCAACTGCTGCACGAGGAATTTCAACGTGCTGAACCAACCATTCCGCGTATGGTAACACTTGCTACCACCCTAACCCTTAGAAAGAGCAGCTTATAGAAATGAAAACATACGAAATTTTATTTGACATTTTAAGTCGAGAATCTGATTATATCAGCGGTGAAAAATTGGCGCAAGACTTAGGAATTTCACGCACTTCTATCTGGAAAGCTATTCAACATTTGGAAAAAGAAGGCGTTCATGTTGCATCGATAAAAAATAAAGGCTATAAGCTCCTTTCAGGCGATTTATTGATTGCTAAAAAAATTGAAGAAACTGCTCCCATTCAAGTTTCTTTCAATCCAAACTGCAAATCCACTCAACTTGACGCCAAAGCAGGAATCGAAGCTGGCAATCCTGCCAACACGCTCTATCTGGCTTCCTCTCAATCAGCCGGTCGTGGGCGCTTTGGCAGAAATTATTTTGCTCCAGATCAAGGCGGGATTTATATGTCGCTTCATCTGAAACCCAATCTCCCTTTTCAACAAATTCCCGCCTATACTATCCTGACTGCCGGAGCCATTTACAAGGCTATTAAAGACCTCACTTTAATGGAAATGGACATTAAATGGGTCAATGACATTTACTACAAGGGCAAGAAAATAGCTGGCATCTTAACCGAAGCTATTACTTCTGTCGAGACGGGCTTAGTCACTGATGTGATTATTGGAGTGGGCATCAATTTCGCAATCTCCGATTTTCCGAAAGAGTTAAAAAATAAGGCTGACTCTCTCTTCCACGAAAAGCAACCTATCACACGCAGTGAACTCATTGCTGAGATTTGGAAAGATTTCTATGAATGTGAGCCAGACGAGCTGATTTACCTTTACAAACAACACTCCCTTGTCTTAGGTCGGACGGTCACTTTTTGTCAAAATGACAAAGACTACAAAGGAGTTGCCAAGGAAATATCAGATAGCGGTCAGCTATTGGTTCAATTAGATACTGGACAAGAAATGTGGCTAAATAGCGGTGAAATTTCTTTAACAAGTTGGTAAATAAAAAAAGGAGATAAATTGAGTAAACATCAACTTGTCTCCTTCTTTTTCAGCACAAAATCAATGACCTTTGTGCTTTTCTTTGCGTTTTTGCTGTTTTAATTGGAATTTTCTATTTTGTACATATTCTTTTTGAGCTTTCAATCTGGAACGTTTAGCTTGTTTATCTAACTCTTGTTGCAGTTTTAGTGCGTCTTGTGATTTCGTTGAGCGTTTTTCACGCTTCATTTCTTTTTTTGCTAATCGTTGCAAACGTTTAGGATTTGCGCAATGTCTTTTTTTCTTTACTGCAACAGCTGGGCTAAATTGTAATTGCGAAAACCTCCGATTGACAAATTCTAAAACCTCGTTCATCTGGGGTTCAACTCCAAATGTCACCCGACAAACAGACAAACCTTGAGCATTTTCTTGCTCAAATAAGCCATAATAAAAGCCATTTTCAAAGTATATGGTCAATTCTAGTGAAACATGTTCCATACAGCATCCTCCTTAAATACATTACAAAGAAGGGACAACCAAGGAGGAGGGTTACTGATAGTCGTGACCTACTTCAATTGTCATTAGAAAAACAAATCTAGCCTGTCACGAATATGTTCGGACTACCAACCGAAACTGTGTTTTTATCTTTGCACTTTTATTTTACAGCAAGCAGAATATTTTTTCAAATTGAAAAGAAAAGATTGAGGATTTTCGCCCCAACCTTTCTTGTTATTTTTTACGTTTGATATGTTTGTCAATTTCGTCCACTATTTTACCCATGACATAGCTCACCTGTAAATTGCGAATCACTAGAAGCGCCCAGAAAACGGCAAATAAATAGTGTCCTGACATCATTGCTTCGTTAAAAAAATACGTTTCAATTGCTGTGAAAAAAGCTGTTGTAAGAAATTGTTGTCTTGTCATGATTCTATTATAGCACGAAACAGCAGAAAAATCTAAATTCAGTCCTCTTGAACGGTAATTTTTTCCGCTAAGAAATCAAATCCTTCTGGAATGACCGTATTCTCTTTTTCTTCAGTTTGTGGTGCATTTTCTCCACGCGCTTTAGCCGAAAATTCAGCCCGAATCTCTGTCCAATCTGTCATAGAAACCGCCAAGATGTCTGGTGAAAATCCAGCAGCATTGCTTAATAAATTCCCAAACATGGTGTTGAGATTTTCCCGTTTCATGGTCTGTTCTGCATTAAAGCTCGACTCAAATGCCAGAATAGCGTGGTTTTCGTTAGCTGCGACGGGTTGTGAGCCGACTAAAAGTGCCTTATCTGCTCCGGCTAAACTTTCAATAATTTCTCCCCAAGCATTCTGCAACTTGGTTAAATTACTGCGAGCCAGGCTAGGATTTTCAACTGCTTCTTGCAGAATGGCATTCACTTTATGGCGGTCTACTCGATAACCCTTGCTTGTTTTGGCTGGGTGTGTTGTATGTACTGGCTTACTAGGTGCAGAACTTGACTGCAAACTTGCCAATTGATTCTTAAGCTGGTTGATTTCTTCTTTGAGCGTTTCTATCTCGCCTGCTATATTGGAGGGTAATTCTGCTTTATCTTGCCCTTCTGCCAGTCGAATGGTCATCATTTCTGTATAAATTTTGGGTTGCAAGCTGTTCTTGATTTCCGCAAGGCTCTTCGTTGCAATCTCAATCAACTCAAACAATCTTTCCTGCGGAGTCTTGAGGTTTTCTAAAAAGCTTTCACTCGTATGCGTATTTTCTCCACCCGTTTTAACGATGAGCAAATCTCTAAAATATTGCAGCAGGTCTGTGACAAAGCGAGCCATATTTTTGCCGCTGTCGAATATGACATCAAGATTTTTTAATGCCACTGACGTATCATGCGCTAATACAGCTGCTACATACGCGTCTAATGCTCCTAAACTGATAGAACCCGTGATTTCTTCAGAAATAGCCGTTGTCAGCTGATTGTCTTGGGTTAGGCTGAGAGCTTGATCCAAGATAGATAGAGCGTCTCGCATACCGCCTTCTGCTCGTCTTGCGATAATCTGCACCGCTTCATTTTCAAAGTCAATATTTTCTTGCTGCAAAATCCACTCAATGTGCTCTACAATATCTTTGGTTTTAATCGACTTGAACTCAAAGCGCTGAACACGCGAAAGAATGGTTGCTGGTATTTTATGCAGTTCTGTCGTTGCTAAAATAAAGACGACATTTTCTGTCGGCTCTTCCAAAGTCTTAAGAAGCGCATTAAAAGCGCCCGTTGAGAGCATGTGAACCTCATCAATAATATAAACCTTGTGCTTCGCTAGACTGGGAGCGTAAGTAGATTTATCACGAATATCTCGGATTTCGTCCACACCATTATTGGAAGCCGCGTCAATCTCGATGACATCTTCTAGGCTTCCTTCGGTAATGGCTTGGCAAATATAGCACTCATTGCAAGGCTCGCCACCCTTTTGGTTAGGGCAATTCATCGCCTTAGCAAAAATCTTGGCTACGCTGGTCTTTCCTGTCCCTCTGGGACCTGAAAAGAGATAGGCATGACTGATTTTATCCTGTTCAACTGCCTGCCGCAAGGTTGTCGCCACAACCTCCTGCCCAACTAGCTGACCGAAGGTTTGGCTTCTGTATTTTCGATATAAAGCTTGATACATTAGGCTTTGTCTCCAAACATTTCAAAATTCCAACTTGTTTTCTCTAGTAAGAGAGCCACAAAATTTTCCAGATATTCTCGGTCAATCTCATCATAATCTGCCACCAGATGAGAATCCAAATCCAACACCCCTACTAGGCTGTCGTTTTTGACCATTGGTACTACAATCTCGCTGCGAGCTCTACTATCACAGGAAATGTAATTGCCATGTTGGGTCACATCTTCTACAATCATCGTCTGCCGTTTGGCTGCTGCTTCACCGCAGACCCCTTTTCCTAAAGCAATGTGCACGCAGGAAACGCCCCCTTGAAAAGGTCCTAACACCAACTCGTTTCCGTCATAAAGATAAAAGCCAGTAAAGACAGAATGAGGCAAGGCTTGGTTTAGCAGAGCAGAGCTGTTTGAGAGATTCGCCAACGCATTGCTTTCGCCCTCTAGTAATGCTTCAAGCTGCGCTAAAAGTAATTGATAATTTGAAATTTTTTCTGATTGATTCATACTTTCTATTATATCAAAAAAACAGCCTCGTGACTGTTTTTTCGCAAGTGGACAAATCATTCTTCTTATTTCCCTTTCCAATACATAGAAATATCATCCCAAAAGTTCTTTACTAGCTGCTGGTGATAGACTTTAGGAGCGGTTGAATGTTTCACTTTCTGCCAAAGAATAGCAGCAACTTTTAGTTTTGGCTGGAAAGCAGCATTATTCTCATCAGCACAAAAGTCTTTGAGAAATTGATTCCATTGGCAACTAGCATTATCGTATTTTGCGTAAGTTGATTGTCCCTGATAAATGGCTAACATGTCTCGCAGAGTAAATCGGTCATTTCCCTCAGCTTTTACCTTTCGCCAAGCTGCCGCCATGTCCGCTGTAAACTTGAATGAACTGCTACCCGTCTGCTGAGCGAAAAACTCCCGAAATCGGGTATTAAAGGCAAAACCACAAGTAAGTAAGGGCGTGTCTAAAGTAAGCTCTACATCTTTCTCTTTCTTAGTCTTTAAACGGACTTTCTTTTGAGCAACATTCCCTGCAAAATATTGTTTGATTTGTGCTTCTAGTTCTTTTTTGACCCCTGAACGCTCCTTCCCCAATCGTTTGCAAATGTCTGCCAATTCTGCACGATACCAATAATATTGAGAAAACTCTTGATAAGTCTTTATCGTTGTAAAATCCGGTCTATCCCGCATGATATGTTTCCCTTCCCTCTTTTTCATAACCTATTATACCACCAATAAAGTCATTCCTCAAAAATGATAGATTTGTTAGTTTATAAAAAGTCGTTCGAGGGTCGGACGAAGTGAATCAATTTTGGTTGAGACAAGCCGACCCTCGGACGAAGCAAATCAATTTTTATTAAAGCAATCTGACCCTCGGACGGAGCAAATCAATTGTGATTAAGGCTAACTGACCCTCAGACGGAGCAAATCTCTTTTTGTTGAAGCAATCCGACCCTCGGATGAAGCCAATCAATTTTTATTAAGGCAAGCCGACCCTCGGACAGGGTAAATTAGTTTTGGTTTGTTCTATCCGCCCGGCGGACAGAGTAAATTGCTTTTAGTTTGTCTTATCCGCTCAGCGGACAAGATAAAATCTCCCTCTATAAACATAGAATAACAAAAGAGCTGGAAAATAAATTTCCAACTCTTGAGGGGTGCATTATTAAGAAACCAATTCTCCTGTGAGTACATTGATAGACTTGACAGTTCCTGTCGAATCAGTATAGCTGACTGTCTTGTTTTCAGGATGATAGGTAAAGTTTTCTAAGCTCAAACCATATTTAAAAGCAATATTAATCATTTTTGCTCGGAAATCTTGCAGAGACAATCCATAGCTTGCTGCGCGTGCCTTTTCAGCTTCTTCTTCAGCATTAACTGTTGGTTTTTCAGTCCCTTCTGAATTTTCCTTTTCATCATCTGCCTCTTTACTTGCAGAGTCGTCTTTCTTATCTTCTGGCTCTTCATTTGGTGCATAATTCTTGCTATCATCTGATTGGTTTTGCTTGCCATGGTCGCTGTCATTACCAAAACCATCATCAGAGTGAGGACGATCGTTTGGATTTTGCACATAATATTTCACCGTAGCAAGGAAATCTTCCATGCTATAACCCTCTGGCGCGTTGTAAAGACCTTCGTCAAACCAAGAGAGAGAAATATTGTGATAGTGATCATGGTGCGGAATAATCAATTGCCCATTCTTGTAATCCACAACATAAGCTGTATGATATGGCATTGCCTCAACCGGCACTTTTTTAGCTGGTGTCACACGTTCATAGATTGATTGCGCACTTTCTTTTTGAGGTTGCTTTGGATCAGTTTTAGGCTTGTATTCTTTCTTTTCATTCGGCGCTTTGGTTTTCAGATATTCTTCTGTCGCCTTACGCTCAGATTCTGACAAATCTTTCTTAGGGATATAATGACTGTGTGTCATGTGTGGCGCAGTGTAGCCATCTCCCTCATCCTTAATCACATCATGCGGATCAAAGATATAACCATCTGATGTCGCATAACGACCTGCAGTTTTAGCTAGCGCAACTTCATCAGCCGTATAAGCAATTTGCGAATTTGCTTTGCCTGCACGATCAGGGTGCACTTCGGCGGAGAGTTTCAAGACTTGATCTAGCAAAGCCAATTTATCCGCATTCTTGTCTGCCACTTTTTGGAGCAAATCATTCACTTGAGCCAGTTTGTCACTTGCATTTCCTTTTTCTTCCAGTGCTTTTCGAATAGACATCAACACAACTTTCGCTTTCTTTGCAAATTCTGTGTTTTGACTAGCAGAATCATTATCTGAACCAGTTGCTTTCACCATTTCGGCTAACAAGGCTTTTGCTTTCGCAAGCAGGCTCTCTTTCTCCTCTATACCTAATAACAGATTTGAGTTGAGACCATTTATTTGTTCTTCAAAGTTTGCTTTTTGACGTGCATCTGAAACCCTCTCTAACAAAGCTTCTGCCTTACTAATAAAGGTTTTAATCTGCTCATCACTAACTTCTGTTTCAGCAGGTTCCTCTTTCTTCTCGTTTTTATCAGAAGTTTTGCCAGTATCTTGCTGATTTTTATCTGGTGTTGCTTGATGATCTTGTTGCGCTTGATCCGATTGCTTAGCTTCCGAATAATCCTCACCCAGCGTTATCATCTGCGCAATCTTTCGTTCCAGATCAGACATTTCATTGTAATAAATAAAATGATAATGATTACCGTGCGGAACAGCCACTCCATTAGAAGTCCGGTTTGCAATCTGTGCTGGGTCAAATACCAGACCGTCGGATTCTACATGCCGTTGACTCAAAGGAGTCGCATACAATTGCCGCAGCAATTTAATGATTTCAGCTTTACTTCCGCGCCTCGGTTCAGTTTGTTTTGGAGCTGGTTGAGAAAGCTGAGTTTGCTGATTTCCTGTATGATTAGACGTTCTCGGATTAGCAGGACGATGGTCCAACGACGGATGGTTCATTCCTCCGTTTGACTGAGGAATTTGACCTGAATTAGACGGATATTGTGGACGATTTTTCCCAGTTTTATTATCCCAATAGTTTTGAGCCGCTGCCAATTCACTAGGCGATAAATCACTCTTTGGAATATAATGGAAATGATTGCCATGCGGAACGATAAAGGCATCACCTGTATCCTCAATGACATCAGTTGGATTGAAGACATAGCCGTCATCCGTCGTATAACGACCTTGCGCACGAGCTTCTTTGACAGCTGTTGTTACAGTTCCTTTTGCGCCTTTATGCCCTTTTCCACTGTATTCTGCCCTTTGGCGAGCAATTTCTTCTTTTGTCCGAACATTGCTGGTATGATTTGGATCTTTCAGATAAAGATAATACTTGCCATTCACCTTAATAATGTAGCCGTCTTTTACTTCGTTGACAATATCAGACTGCTGCAAAGTGTAGTTTGGATCGCGCATGATTAGCTCTTCACTGATAATGGCATCATAAGGAACTTTTCCATTATAATAGTGATAATGATCCCCATGAGATGTTACATAGCCTTGATCTGTGATTTTAACAACAATCTGCTCTGCGTTGATTCCTTCTTTCGCACTCACTTCATCAGGAGTCAAATTCTCAGCCTTTTTCGCTTTGACCTTGGACTTACTATTAACATAAGCTACACGATTGTCTGCTTTGCTAGAAACACTTTGATAACGCCCTAGCTCATACGCACAAATACTCAATGCAAGAGCTGCAATAGATCCAACAATATATTTTTTCTTCATTTTTCTCCTCATTTTTTCAATTCTTTTGCCAATACCGCTAGATTGGCGTCTAGATTTTCAAGATAAGTTTTATTATTTTGTGGGTCAGCTTCCAAAGGATTCAATTCTTTTAATTTCACCCCTGTGGATTTAACCAAGGTTTTAGCAACTTTTGATGACGCATTGCTTTCCACGAAAATTGTTTTGACCTTGTATTGTTTCACAAACTCTTCGATTTCCGTCAGCTGACGCGGACTAGGCTCTTGCTCTGGTGAAATCCCAGCAATCCCCAACTGAGTCAATCCAAATCGCTTTGCCAAATAAGAAAAGGCCGTATGCTGCGTCACAAACGTTTTTTGTTTCGCCACTTTGAAAATCGGCTGATATTTTTTAGTCAATTCTTTTGCCTTATCTGCCAGCTCTTTCGCGTTTTTTTGATAGGTTTCTTTATTTTTACCATCAATCTTCGAAAGTTTATCAGCGATAATCTGCGCTTCTTCTGCTACTTTTTCTGGGTCTAACCATGTATGTGGATCGTAAAGAGTCTTTTCATCCACTCCCTCACCAGCAGCTACATCTTCTAATCCCGGTACGCGCTCCAGCTTCATACCTTCTGACGCTTCAAGCACCTTCACTTTGGATTTTTTTAGATTTGGATTCAATTTTCCTGCCCATGACTCTAGTGTATGAGAATGGTAAACAAAGACATCCGCATCATAGATAGCAGCTACATCATTCGCCGATGGCTCAAAAGAATGAATTCCCGTGCTTGACTGAATCATCCGAACATCATTCAAATCCCCAGACACTTCTTTGACCATGGCATAAATCGGGTAAAAACTTGTTACAATTTTCATTCCCTTGCTCTGCTTTTTGCTACCTGCACCGCACGCTGTTAAAAGCAAAACCAGTTCCGCCACAAAAATAGAAAATAAATATTTCCTTAATTTCATATATCACTCCTTAACTAGTATTTAACCAGTTCATTAACTGGTTAATATGATACCATGATAGAAATTAGCTGTCAAGAATTTTTTATCTGTTTTTTTAACAATCCCAATTTGTAAAATTAAGCTAGACAGAAAAAGCCATCTATGTTAGGCTCAGATAAACACCACATTTGTCTGAAAGGAACTAACATAAATGACCTATACTCATCTTACCACAAACGAGCTCGTAATGATAGAGGCTTACTATCAGGAAAACACAAAAGTTTCAGATATTGTGACTTCACTTGGCAGATCAAAACAGACAATCTACAATGTCATCAACTATCTGAAAGAGGGGCACTCTGCATATGATTATTATAACCGTTATAAAGTCAATAAGAAACGTTGTGGCAGGAATAAAACAAGTCTTACGCAATCAGAAAAAGATTTTATCCAAACTCATTTAGAACAAAATTGGAGCCTTGATGTCATTAAAGGAACTTATCCAGATAGGGTTTCTTGTTCTATGAGAACTCTCTATCGACTAGCAGACCGTGGTATTTTAAAGAAAGAGGATCTCCCTTGGAAAGGCAAAAGAAAACCAAATGGTCATAGCGAAAAACGAGGAAAACAATCGTTTCGCAGAGATTTACGTGAGAGAGCAGACAGTTATCCTAATTTTAAGACGGAATTCGGTCATCTAGAAGGGGATACAATTGTGGGAGAAAAACACAAAAGTGCAGTCATTACCTTAGTAGAACGCTGCTCAAAAGCCATCATCACACTGAAAACCAATGGACGGAAAGCAAGCGATATTGAGGCCTCCATCAATCAATGGTTGTCTCAAATCCCCAGCCATCTCTTTAAGTCGATCACTTTTGATTGTGGGAAAGAATTTTCTAATTGGAAATCTATTTCTAATGTACATGACATTGATATTTTCTTTGCGGATCCAGGATGTCCTGGGCAACGAGGTCTCAATGAACATTCTAATGGCTTATTAAGACGAAATGGACTACCGAAACAAATGGATTTTACGAATATTTCTCAAAATTATTTATCAGTTATAGCTGATAAAAGAAATAGAATTCCTAGAAAGTCTTTGAATTATCAAATACCATACCAAGTTTTTCTGAGTTACTTGAAAAGTCTAACTTAATTTGACAATTTAGGCAATAATAAAAAAGCTTTCTAAATAATATTAGAAAACTTTTACTCTTACCAATCGCTTTTTTCTTTACGAATCTCTTCCAGCATTTCAGTTTCTTCTGCTGTGAACTCATATTTTTCTAGCAAATCTGGACGACGCTCGTAAGTCTTTTTCAAACTCTCATACAGACGCCATTTTCGGATATTTTCATGATGACCACTCATCAAAATATCTGGCACAATCATTCCACGAAAATCATAAGGGCGCGTATATTGAGGATATTCTAAAAGACCTGATGAAAAACTGTCATCAGTATGACTAACTTCCTTACCAAGAACTTCAGGAATCAGTCGTACCGTCGCATCAATCATCGTCATAGCAGCCAACTCTCCACCGGTCAAAACATAATCTCCAAGAGAGACCTCGTCTGTCACCAAACTTTTAATCCGCTCATCATAACCTTCATAATGCCCGCAGATAAAGATTAATTCCTCTTCTTGAGAAAGTTCTTCCGCATAGGCTTGATTAAATGTTCGACCAGCAGGATCCAACAAAACGACTCGTGGCTGATTTTTTTCAATCGCATCATAAGCATCAAAAATTGGTTGCGCTCTGAGCAGCATTCCCTGACCGCCCCCATAAGGCTCGTCATCAACATGCCGTGATTTCTCTGCATTTTCTCGAAAATTATGATAGTGAATCTCTAGTAATCCTTTTTCGCGCGCCTTACCAACTATTGAATGCTCCAGCGGGGCAAACATCTCCGGAAATAATGTTAAAATATCAATCTTCATCATCCAGCCCTTCCGGAATTTCCACATCTACTCGATTATTTTCAAGATCAATATTCAGCACAACAGGTGGAATATAAGGCAAGAGTAAATCGCGCTTACCTTTACGCTTTACCACCCAGACATCATTGGCACCCGGCTGCAAAATTTCTTTAATAGTTCCAATCAAAATATCCTGTTCATAAACATTTAAGCCAATAATTTCATGATAATAAAATTCGCCCTCATCTAAATCCGATAAATCTTCTTCAGCCACTTTCAAAGTAAAATCACGATATTTCTCAATGTCATTGATATGGTATATTCCTTTGAATTTGATAATATCAAAATTTTTCATCTTACGATGACTAGCAATTTCCACATTCATGACAAAATTATCTTTCTTATCAAAAAGGCCCAACATACTTCCCTTTTTAAAACGTTCCTCTGCAAAATCCGTCACCGATAGTACACGCATTTCACCTTGCAAACCTTGCGTATTTACAATTTTTCCAACATTATAATAGTTCATTTTCTCTCCAAATACTAGCATTCTCCTATTTATTCTATCATGAATAAAGGGAATTCTCAAGAAAACAAAGACCCACCCACGCTATGATGTGATATACTCCCCTTATAGTGGACAATGAAAAAACAAAAATTCACTAAAACTATAAGGGGAGTTTTCCTATACTTTCTATAAATTAGCTCAAGCGTATTATATACAGCTTGGAGCTTCTATCACAAAAAAGAGCTATCAAAAATAGCTCAATATTTTCCTAAGTCTAAAATTTGATTATATCTACTTTCATCCTCAATATGGTGAGCAATTTCTAGCATCATAACAGATAGAGAAAACAGTAGCTCACGCACCATCTGGCTGTTTTCCTCGTCCAAGGCAGCAGTTACCTCATCTACTAGTAAAACATCCTTTTTACGCAGAAGAAATCTTGCCAGTTCAATCCGAACCCTCTGACCACCCGAAATATTGTCACCATTGTTACTGACAACAAAGTCCAACCCTTCTGTTAATTCATTGTCGAGCTTGACTTGTTTTAAAACAGACCACAAATCTTCATCAGAAAAGACTTGTCCCAAAGTCAAATTATATCGAACCGTGTCATTAAAAAGGAATGGATGCTGGCTAATGATACCAACACTAGATACAAAATGAGATGTATATTTATTAGTTGTTGTCACACCAGTAATCTGACCTTCATCAGCCTGCTCCTCACCAATAATTATCCGAAACAATGTCGATTTCCCACAGCCACTCGGTCCCTTGATTAAAATTTTCTAACCAGTTTGGATGTCCAAGTTCAGATGGGAAAAAAGCTGTCTGTTACCATAGGACTTACTTAGATGTTGGATGTGTAGAGCACGAAGTTCTTGCATATCATCTTTCGCCAGTTGTTTATCATCTTTACTGTCTAATACTCCATAAATCTTGTCCGCAGTCGTTTTTGCCCCTTGGATATCTACTGCATCATACATAATTGTCTGGATAAGGACTCACCAGCTGACCAGCTGCGATGTACATGGCGACAAGACTAGCGACAGATACCCTATGACCATTCATAGCAAAGAAGAAACCTAACACAAGCGGTAAAACCTGACTCAGAAATACCATAAAGCCATTGCAAAAGAAGACGATATTATGGGTGAAACAAAATTTTTGGATAGCTCGTTGATATTTCCAATTCACATTCCACAATTTTTGTCTATTTTCCAGAATCGCTTGATTCATGAGCAGAGTCTGCGCCCCTCGGATGCTGTCAGATACCTGATTATGAACCTCCACTCTGCCTTGAGCCATATCGTCACCAGTATGTTTGAGCCTTTTGTTCATTAAATATTGAGGAATAGGGCGTAAGATAGTAAAAAATACAAAAATACTCCCCAGTAACAGATTTTGCGTAATAATATAAATAGCTGTTAGTAAAGCAACAAATCCCCAGCAAATTATGTTAATGTACTTTTCTAAATAATTATCCCCCAAATACTCCATATCTTGTGTGAGCATGGTGATTTTTTCATCTTCGCTATAATCTTTATTTGTCATTAACTTACCAAATAAATCTGCTCTCATATTCATCTGAATTTCTCGCCGAAATACGTTATGTGTGTGATTGCAAAAGAGCATCAAGCTATACAAGACAAAGTAGACTGTAAAACCCAAAATAGCAAATTGCACGATCTTAAAATAGGTCAGTTCTCCTTGGTTTAAGGACAAAGCTCGAGATACTACTAAAGGTTGAGCAAGAGCCAATCCTCCATTTGCCAGTGCCCCGATGACAGTATAAAATTTCGTTTTCTTATCCAGATAGTGAAAAATTTTATTCATAATGTCCTCCTGGAAAAATAGAGAGGCTAGCACTCCTCTCCATATTATCATTTCTAATCTACTAACTGCAAATATTACAGGTATTGGTTACAGTTTCTGATCTCTTAGGAAGTTCTTTGTTTTTCTTTAAATGCATTATACATCCATTAAAATAATGATTCAAGTAAAACTCAGAAATCCATTTTGTATCAGGTCTGCTGTATAAAGTTCAGGTTCTGTAAAGAGAAGATAGAATCCATAAACCTCTGTAAAAAGAATAGCACAAGCCAGTCCTATAAAAAACACACCACTGTCTAGGATTAGGAGTCACCAAAGAATCAAGACAATCACTCTCACAGCCATGAGAATGAGAGGAAGAATCAGATAATCTTCTTTTTCATGGCCTTCAAACTCTACTTCACGGTGCTCTTGGAGGGCGATTTCTAGTTGACTAGTGATTTCTCTCTTCGAGAAGAGTCCCCCAGTCGCTTCCTCGTAATGTTCTTTGAGTTCCTTATAAGTTTAGTATCCCTTTTGTCGGACTAGATAGAAAATCACGATGTACCATGACAATTGTATTTCCTTCTGCATGCTTCCTCCTTAAATACAAAAAAGCGAGAATTATGAAAATAGTTCTCACTTGAGATAAATAATTCTTTAAAAAAACAAAAATCCCTGCCAAACAAATTTTGACAGGGATTTTTAACAAGGAATCAAATGATTTCACCTGTTTTTTCATTTGCTTATCGCAATCAAAGACTGGTAAATCGGGATCCCACTCCCAAATTGCTATGTGATTCTTATTTCAAAGTAACTGAAACTCCAGCTTCCTTGGCGATAAGATTGGATGTTGTGTTTTCAAAACCAATTTCTGAAAATAACTTTAGACTTGATAACAGCACTTGACGTTGTTTTAAACTCAAATTGCTATTTTCTAATGTCTGGGCATACTTTTATTCTAAACTTTCCATCACTAGCACCTCCCTGCTACTCTCTTACTTTTACGACTTTCTTACCTCGAGTGTGTCCCAATTTTAGACTACGATATGCTTCTCTAACTGACTTTAGAGAAAAGTCATATACTTGATCAATATTTAGCTGAACCTTCCCATCTGAGACCATCTCCGCTAGAGCCTTAAAATCATCATATGTAGAGTGTCTCGGACCCGTGAACTGAGCTCCTCTTATTGTAACATATGGAGAAGGTACTAGAGTTCCGATCTCACTCCCCTTCAAACCTAGACTAAAAGCTAACTTAACGTAATCACTTCCATAGCAATCCAAGAATTTTGTAATCGGCTTTGGAGTTGCTGATAGAAGAGCATTTTGGATGTTCTCTTCGTAAGCTACTGGTATGGCGCCTAAGGACCTCAGATATTCTGAATTCTTCTTACTTGCAATTCCGATAACCGTTGTACCCTTAGCAACTGCATACTGTACTGCAATACTTCCAATACCACCTGTCGCTGCTGAAATAACTACAACATCTTTAGAATTTAACTCAATTTTTCTAAAAGCACCACCCACAGTTAGAGAGGCTACACCCATAGTAGCTGCGTGGTTCATATCAATCATCTTTGGTTTTAATACAATTTCCGATACATTGACACAAATTTCTGTTGCCAAAGCTCCCCTCTTGGTCCCCAATCCAGGGTCACTGATCATTGATCCAAAAACCTTATCCCCTACTGAAAACGTATTTACTCCTTCACCAATTTCTGTGATGACTCCAGCGAAATCCCTACCAACACCTCTTGGAAAAAGAGATGATTTCGACTCAAACCAACGACTGGGATTCCTTAGTTTCGCCATAAAAGATAAAAATCTAAGTGGCTTTGCACCCTCAAAAGTTTTATAATCAATAGGATTTAAACCAACAGCATGAACTTCTACCCTAACTTGATTCGCTTCTAAAGAATCAGATTTAATATTCACCAAATCTAACACTTCTTCATCACCGAAACGACTATATTGTATTGCTTGAACAACCATTTTATGAACTCCTTTGCCTTTCACGTATTGAGTGAGTGCTCAATTATTTTTTTGATTATATGCTTATTCTTCAAAGATGTCAACTATACTGTTCCCACAACATCTAACTAAGTTAGATGTTCATAATAAAAATGAATCGAATTTCAGTATCTTGATAAATAAAAAGATTGCTTGCTCAATAGCTCTATATTTTTTTATAAAAGATTACCCGTGGTGCTAGTTAACGTCAAAACAACAATAAAAAGCCCAAAAGGACTATACTGTAAGTGATGAAACAAACAGGAGGTTATCCAAATGAGCCACTTACAGTATACCGCTAAATCCCATCATTTACAATGGAATATGAAGCAATTATCCAAAATTTGTCATCAGCTTTATCGGGATTATTGCCCCGATTCATTGAAGCATCGCCGTAATGTCAGCTTGTCAAAAGTTTCGGATGAATTTCTATTAGTCCTACTGTTATTGCAAGCTGAACTAGGAATCAAATCGCAACGTCATTTTCACCGAATCTGTCGACTATTTCCCTGTGGCCGACTGCTTGAAAGAAGTCGCTTCAATCGTCGTTCAAGACAGTTGATTTGGTTGCTACAACTCATTCGACAAGCGATGAATGACCAAGTGTCCTCCGATACGATTGCCATCGTAGACAGTTTTCCCCTACCACTTTGTCAGTCTGTTCGCAACCATAGAGCAAGTATTTTCGAAGGAGTGGCAGACATTGGCTACAATGCGTCAAAACACCAGTGGTTTTACGGTTTCAAAGTTCACATGCTCGTTACCTTATCTGGCTATATTCTGAACTATATTGTCACCTCAGCTTCTGTTCATGATATCAAAGTGGTGGAGGATTTATTGGAAGGCTGCCAACAATCTGTGATTTTAGCAGATTTAGGTTATCTCAGCCAGGCTCTTAAAGATCGGTTGAAACAGAGAGGGTATCATTTATGGACGCCCTTGCGTCAGAATATGGGAAGCGCGAGCCAGCATAACAATGGGAGATTACTGGCTATGAGGCGAACCATTGAAACTCGCTTTTCTGAGTTATGTGCTCTCTTTGATATGGAACACACCTTCGCCAGAGGAGTAACTGGACTACAACTGAGGATTGAACAAATCCTATTGGCTTATAATTTGAGCTATTTTGAACTTAACTAGCACCACGGGTAAAAGATTATCAAACTATAACTCAAAGAAATCCGACTGCTTATAAAAGCAGCCGGATTTTTATATATCTAATTTTTCAAAAAATTTGCTTGTTGACTGCTTTTCTTTTAGCTTCTCCAGTAGCTCATTCTCCAGAAAAGGACCTAGTTCGTCAAAATCTTGACAAACCTTAAAGACAGTTTCTCTATCCAACTGGTCATAAGCTAGTTCGTAATAGTCCTTATGATGTTGCCAATTCTGCTCATAATTGATATCTGTTCGTTGATAGTAAACAATATTTTGCTTCGGTGTCAGGTAAATCTTCTGTATCAAAATGCTTTTCTGATCTTTGGATAACTTGCTGCGGCTGAAAATCTTAACCCCTTGAAAAATCTTTCGTTCATGGATACCCTGATTTGTGACTTTTAATTCAATTCTTTTATAATGCATACTGATACCTCCAGAAATCACCTACATTATATCAAGTTTTGGTAGATTTTCAAGCAAAAGTGTCATTTCCAAAAGTCTTTAGTCGCCTCTAAAATCTCTTCTGTCGGTGTTACTGTCGCTTCAATAATGCTCTTGCCAGTCTTTTTGAGATAGGCTTGTATCAAATGATAGCCATAAGCATAGCCCGCAGCATAGGGCATACCGACTGGTATTTGACCTTGAATCTCAGCTATTTCATCACCGTAAAGATAAGGAGCCATTTCCGCCATCCCTGTTAGCTGAAGCTGACTTGAGATGATGGGCTTGATCTCTTCTAACTGCTCTGGACTGGTTGAAGTGACCCAAGGTCCAATGAGCTCTTTGCCATAGAGCTCAGCTGCAAAAGACTCTGCCAGACCTTCACTAACTACCCAGTCTGCTAGTGTCGTCTGCTGATTCCATTTGATAAATTGGAAGTGGACATTATGGTTGCACTCGTGAGCCAACGCCGCCTGCACACGTGGTAAAGTATAGTCATTTGGTAGCAGACTAAGCATGAGGTAGCCTGGAATTCCGCCATCTCCGCTATAACCCTTATTGAGCTGTAACATGGGCTTTTCAGGGTTTCCCAATAAAATAGTAAAATAGTAATCCTCAACATCTAAGTCATAGCCAGCCTGCTCAAAAAGACCAATACTCCTCTTGATGGTATCTTGACAATCCTGCCAGAGTTGATCAGAGCTCAGAGCGTTGATAGCTGGTCTATCCTTCTCTGACAGAGTTCCGGGTAGCTGATTCATAAAACCAAGTAGGAATAGAGCATCAAATCCTCCGGGATACTTGGCTTTCAGAGGAATATGTTGAGTTTGGTATTTGGTTGCAAAAGGTGCTAATATTTTAGCTCGAAAGCAACCTTCTCTCTTTTCTAAAGGAAGTTCGAGCATCTCTTGATAAACTTTATCTGAACGAATCATATTAATTTTCATAGTAATCTCCTTTCTTATCTACTATTAGTATAATCCCTTACCTAAGGTCAGAGTCAAGAAGAAAATTGAATTTATATCAAAATTCTAGTAACTTTTAGAAAAATGACGTACTAGATCTTTCGTATTAGACTATAATTTCCAGGTAGATTTACCTATTTAGAACAGAAAAAACCACTACTCTTACGAATAGCGGTTTAATCATGTTTTTAAGCTACTAATGTAGTCGCTCTATTATTTAAGAGTAACTGAAGCTCCAGCTTCTTCCAATTTAGTTTTGATTTCTTCAGCTTCTGCAGTTGCAACACCTTCTTTAACAACAGTTGGTGCTCCGTCAACAAGTTCTTTAGCTTCTTTAAGACCAAGACCCGTGATTTCACGAACAGCTTTGATAACGCCGACTTTCTTGTCGCCTGCTGCAGTCAATTCAACGTCAAATGAATCTTTTGCAGCGGCAGCTTCACCAGCACCAGCAGCAGCTACAGCTACAGGAGCAGCTGCAGTTACACCAAATTCTTCTTCGATAGCTTTTACAAGGTCGTTCAATTCAAGGATTGAAGCTTCTTTAATTTCAGCAATAATATTTTCAATGTTCAATGCCATTGTTATTTCCTCCAAATATATTTTCGTTATTTATTATTAGTTTGTAGCATAGGCTACGCGCAACTTAAAATTAAGCTGCTTCTTCTTTGTTGTCTGCAACCGCTTTGACTGCAAGAGCAACATTGCGAACTGGTGCTTGAAGCACAGATAGTAGCATAGATAGAAGTCCTTCGCGATTTGGAAGAGTTGCAAGAGCAACGATTTCTTCTTTAGATGCAACAGCACCTTCAATAGCTCCACCTTTAATTTCAAGTGCATCAACTTCTTTAGTAAAATCATTGATGATTTTTGCTGGTGCTACAACATCTTCATTTGAAAATGCAACAGCAGATGGTCCAACAAATGCATCAGCAAGACCTTCAAGTCCAGCTTTTTCAGCTGCACGACGTAAGATTGAGTTTTTAATGACTTTATACTCAACTTCGCTTCCACGAAGATTACGACGAAGAACTGTGTCTTGTTCAACTGTAAGACCACGAGCATCAACAACAACGATACTTGCAGCTGCTTTCATTTTTTCAGCAACTACATCAACTAGTTCCGCTTTTTTTGCAATACTTGCTTCACTCATTTAGTGTTTCACCTCCGTAATTATTTTGCTTGGGGAATTTTTCCAAAAGAAAAACGCGCCCAAACCTAGACACGAAAGTACAATACGTTTCTTTTACATGATCCGTTTTGTCCTCGGTAGGATTTTTATGAGTCGAGCTCCCCTACTGTCTTAGGCAGTTTTTTCAAACCAAGAATTATTGTAACATAAGAAAAAAAAGATTGCAAGAGTTTTTGATAATTTTTATAGCTAGAGCGAAAATCTATCCTTTTTGCTTAGTAGATTTATTAAATTTTTCAAAAGAAAAAAAGCAGACCATAAAGACCTGCCCTAAATATCTTATATTATGCTTTTACAATTGGAATCCAAAGTTCCATTTTGTAGTCTTTGCTATCCACATCCCCTTCATAGTAATATTCAAAGTCAGGACTTCCTGAATGAACATAACCATGCTCTGGAAAAAATACTTCCATTGCATATTTCCAACCATTACGAATACACTCTGGAACACTTCCTGTTAACTCTACAATAGCATATTCTGCTTCTTTAATTTCTAGAATATCTAAGCCCATACTTTTTACTTTGTCTACATCGGTAACGATATAACCTGCTATATAGTTTATGATACTTGGATTTTCTACATCATGACAAACGCCTACACTTTGTCCTTCTCCCAAACTTGCAAGCTCATCATGGCTATATTTTTCATATAGCTTCTCCCAAATACTCGGACATAATGATGAATTGATATTTTGTTCATTCCTACCTGCAACTGTAAATGAATTTTTCTTTTGAATTGTGATGTTCATACTTCTTCCTCCTCTTACACTTAGTACTAGCTGCACTCGTGAAACTATTTTGAATGGTTTTCCATTTCTTACCTCTGAAGGTGTAAATCCATGAAATTTTTTGAATGCAGTCCCAAATGAATCAGATGATTCATATCCATACTTCATCGCTATATCAATGACCTTGATATCGGTATCTCTCAGTAAAACAGCTGCTTCTGTCAGCTTTCGACTTCTAATATACTCCGATAATGTTATATCTGTTAATATAGAAAAGAGTCTACTAAACATAGGATAAGAATAGGTGGATAAACGGGTAATTTCATCTTCATCTATTTCGTTGTCCAACACACTTTCAATGTAGTTAATGGTTTCATTAAAAAATTGAATCATCAGCATATTTTACCTCTATTCATGATTTTCTATCTTATATGGAGATACCGGAATCTCTAACTTCTTTGCCTTATACCTAGTACAATGATTTTTCAAAATTTTATCCCTTGATACATCGAAGACACAAATCCCTAAACCGCTCGTCCAATTGAGCAATCTCCATCAGGGTATCTGCTAAAACATTATAGTCATCATGACCGCTGTCCAGATAGGCTTGGCTAAAAAGCAGAGCAATTTTTTCCTTCAAGGCTGCCCTGATAGGATCGTAGTCTTTCAAAAACTGACTCAAGTAAAGACTTCTAGCTGCTGCTAAACGAAATGAAAAAAATTGATGGAGCTGTTTTTGTTCTGCATTTAAGCCATTTGCTCGAATGGTTTTAGCATATTCCTCAATTATACCAACCTCGCCAGTTTCATATCGTTGTTTCATGATAGCAGAGACATTGTGATAAATCTCCTGACTAGCCGGAAGCTTATTTCTTTGCAAGCTTCCCCACATAGAATAAGCCCCTCTTTTATAGTCAATCGCTTCTGCTTTCCATGCTTTGCAAAAATCACGAAAACCCATTTTCACACAAGGATAGCCTGCCGGATCATGGAAATAAATCCAATGCTCATCCATGTCATAAACTGAAACAAAATGATCCACACCTTGTAGATGGTTATAATTGAGATTATAAGTCAGATATCCCATATCCAAAGGACCTACAATAACAGAGCCATGGTCTAGATATTTCTTGAGTTTTTCTTTTAGTTCTATCACATTGACTGGCTCTGAAGAATCACAGAAAAACTCCTCATAGTCAAATCCAAGAATTTGTAAACAATGACTAATGGACTCATCTGGCATGCCAGTATCAAAGAAAACCAAAGGATGTCTGTCATCTTTTTTCACAAGGGTAGCTCCATTACCCATGACCATGATCGCTTCTAGGTAGTCCGAGCGAAAATCATAGCCCGCAGCCTGTAAGACCATAGCTGTCGAATGAGAATAGCAAATCGGAATATCACCAAAGTATAAATTCATCTTCCTACCTCCTTTTCTATAGTATAGAAGGTAGAAAATTTTACCGCCCCATCAAATTTGTACAGAGTTTATGGGGTTAAGGTGGAGAAGGAAACTTCACACATTTTATCGTAAATCAAAAGGAGCTTTTTAAAAAATGAAACTGTTTTCTGAAGACATTGAAATCTAAACTTTTACTTTGCAATTTTACAATTTTTCTAACCATTATTACCACTCAGACCCAATGCTAAATACCCTGAGGAGCGCATCTGATTTTCAGCCTCTAACTTTTTAACAATCTCTTTTGTTACTGAATAAAGTGTTTCATCATTGAAATATAATTTACCAACGTTTTCTTTTTTCTCGGCATTCAATTTTAACAACATCTTTACGACTTTTTACAAATCTAAAATGCTGATTTCAATCTTCAAAAACTGAAAGAATAACGGCTTTTTCTTGCTCTGTACAAGCAACCAGTGGGAGGCGGAGTGATCCGACTTCAAAACCTTGATAATTTAGCACAGTTTTAAGTGGTGCTGGGCTTGTCACAGAAAAGAGAGCTTCTATTTTTGGTAACAGCTGACGTTGAATCTGAGCAGCTTTTTTCAGATTGCCCTCATCTAAGGCTGAAAACATTTCATAAAAATCATCACCATTGGTATGAGCCGCAACAGATATAACACCCTGTGCTCCGATTGCCTTTGCATGAAAAGCTTGTCCGTCTTCCCCAGTATAAATTAGAAAGTCCTGTGGCGCGTTTTCAACCAAATGTGTAAGAGTATCTATACCCGTACAGTCTTTGATAGCAATAACATTTGGCAACTGCGCCAAGCGCAAGGAAGTTTCTACTGTCAAACCAGCAACCGTTCGGCTTGGAACATTATAAATAATAATTGGCAGATTTGAAGCCTCCGCAATCGCTTTATAATGCTGATATAGACCTTCTTGAGTCGGTTTGTTATAATAAGGAGTCACTGCAAGTCCGGCAGCAAAACCACCAAATTTGTCAACTTCACGCGCGAATTCAACTGAATCTCGAGTATCATTTGTACCAATTCCGGCTATCAGCGGAACTCGCCCTTTTACAATCTTTTGAACTGCTGCAAATAATTCCAGCTCCTCTTCATGCGTCAGAGTTGGGCTTTCGCCTGTCGTTCCTGCGATAATCAATCCTTCTGTATGATGCGCTAAAAGATGTTCAATCAGCTTAGAAAGAGCTTCAAAGTTAATACCACCGTCCTCTTTAAACGGTGTTACAAGTGCTGTTATGATTCTTGCTTTTTTTAAATCTTCTATAGACATAAACCTCGTCCTCCTAGCATGCAAAATACAACTATACGAATATTATCTCACATTTTACTTCAATTCGAAAATGACCTCTGCTGTTGGATGCACCAAGCCACGCTCATGCAAAGTTTCAGCAATTTGAACAGAATTCCAAGCAGCACCTTTAAGCAGATTGTCTGAAACCACCCACATATGGATGCCTTTTTCAGCGTCCAGATCTTTGCGGATACGACCAACAAATGTTTCTTTTTTACCGACAGCATCGACAGCCTGAGGGTAGATTTGATGAGCAACATCATCCTCTAATACTGCTCCTGGGAAGTTCGCAATAGCTGCTTTGACCTCTGCGATGGGTGCTACTTCTTTTGTCTCGATGTAGACAGACTCTGAGTGTGCTGAAAGAACAGGGATACGAACACAAGTAGCAGAAACCGCAATCGTATCATCTTCCATGATCTTCTTGGTTTCATTGGTCATCTTCATCTCTTCGTAGGTGTAGTCATTGTCCGTAAAGACATCGATTTGAGGAAGAGCATTAAAAGCAATCGGATAGTGCTTCTTGTCGTCGCCGGAAGGCAAAATCTCAGCCTTGACATCACGCGGATCGACTCCGTCATTTAAGACCTCACGCAGTTCACGCTGAGTCTCAAGAATAGCTCCCATACCAGCTCCGGACACAGCTTGATAGGTCGATACGATGATGCGCTCTAAGCCCCATTTCTGACGAATCGGCTCCAGCGCCACCATCATCTGAATGGTGGAACAGTTAGGACAGGCAATAATCCCGTTATGAGCATCAAGTGCATGAGCATTCACTTCCGGTACTACCAGAGGCACATCAGGATTCTGACGAAAATGAGAGGTATTGTCAACGACAACAGCTCCTGCCTTGACAGCGTAAGGAGCATACTTGGCAGACGTTGAGCCACCTGCTGAAAAGAGAGCGATATCTACACCTTCAAAGGCAGTTTCCGTTGTTTCTTCAATTGTGATGTCTTGGTCTTTGAATTTCAAAACTTTCCCAGCAGAACGAGCTGAAGCCAAGTAGCGTACTTTCTCAATTGGAAGACTTGATTCTTCCAGCATTTTAATCATTTGAGCTCCAACGGCACCTGTAGCACCAACCACAGCAACTGTATATCCCATAACATACCTCTCTGAATTTTCAAAAAATTTGTGTATTGCTGGTATTATACTACTTTTCTAAAGAATTGAAAAGACTTATAAGAAAAAAATCCCCACTAAAAAGTAGGGATTGAGGGCACTTTCGTGTGATGAGCAGGTTCACACAACTCATCAAGGTCCGCTCCTGCGTATATGACCTCCCATGCTCAATATGTGGCTTGCGCCACTTATCGACTCATCGCATATCTAGCATTCTACTATAGAAAATCCTAAAAGTCAAACTATTTTTTATGAGAGATTTTCTAGCTTATCCATATTTGAAATTGGTGTCTTAAAAGAGTAAAATAGTCTTTAGGAGGATGAAGTTATGGATACTATGAAACAGCCTGTCCCCATGCCTCAGGATACAAGAATAATGGCTCTCTTACTTGGTGCTGTAGGTGGTTGCCTTGATGTTTTCTCGCATATGCAATTTAGTACGCTAATCGCAACCCAAACAGGGAATATTCTTTTAATTGTAGCCGACTGGGATGGTCCAAGCGTAAAGACGGCTTATCGCATTCTTTCACTTGTCTTCTTTACTTTTGGTTTTATCCTTGGTATTCTACTTAAAGAACAGGCTCAAAGTTCACATTGGCGTACTTGGGGAATCTTACCGTTAACTCTCATCACTTTCCTCTTTCCGTTCTTTCACTCTCATTATTTTATCTGGGTGATATTATTTGCAACCTCTACCGGAATGGTCATGTTAACTTATACAGGCTCAAAAGTCGAGTCTCACCCCTACATGATTATGATGACCTCAGGAAATTATCGGAAAATGGTCACTGCTTGGTACGAGTATGTTCGTTTTAAAGAGCGTAGACATATTATTCAAAGACAGGCTGTTAATTACTCTATGATTGTTGCCAGTTTCATCGGCGGTGCTGTTTTTACTGGTTTTCTCACACGCTTCATTCATCAATATGCTATCTGGACAGTTACTGCTATTTTAACCATTATTATCGTCCATTATACTAGATATAATCATATACATCACTTAGAGCAAAAAAATATCTAACACTCAATAAACGCCCTGACAGAAGCAATTAGGGCGTTTTGCTATTATTTTTAAGAATGGTTTATCCCAGTAGTGTCACAACAACTGGAACAACGACTACAAATAAGACCGTGCTTAGTGTCACAACATTCGTGGTAAATTCCACATCGCCGTCTCCTTGGCTTGCAAGGATTGGAAGAACTGCAAGGGCTGGTGCAGCAGATTGAACGACGAAGGTTTTGTATTCCATTGCAGGCAATCCGCTTGCTACTAAATTCAAAAGAACAACCATTGTTAATGGCGCTAAAATAAATTTACCGACCAAGGTCACAACAGAATCCTTATCGAAGCGAATTGTGCTCAGACCTGCTTTAGCTAAAATGATTCCAATATAAATAAGAGACAGAGGAGTTACCAAGTTCCCGATATAGGTAAGAGTGCTGCTGGCAAAGTTAGGTACTTCCCAACCTAAAATAAGAAAGACTAAGGCAACGAGAAAACCAATCAAAGGAGCAGGCAGGAGTTTCTTCCAGTCAAATTTTCCTGCTTTTTTCTCGCCAGACTTGCTGTCGGTTGTCATGAGATAGACCCCGATTGTCCATGTCGAGATGGTGTTCGCAATATAGTAAACCAAGAAATATGGAAGTGCCTCGTCTCCAAAGAGAGCAACATTCAAAGGAAGCCCTATAAAGATTGTATTGGCATTGACAAAGGTATTAATCATCGTTGCCCGACGGCCTGGCCGTACTTTAAAGAGCTTAACGGCAACAAAAGCAAAAATGTATCCAATAGCAAAAGCTACCAAAACCCAAACAAGAGAACTTGATAACGAAATTAACTTACTCAAAGTCAGGTACTTCAAGACAGAGACAAAGATTGAAACCGGCAACGCTACATTCATAATGAGGCGGGACAGATTGGGACCGAAATCTTCTCCGAACCAGCCCCTTACTTGTAAGATATAGCCCAGTACAATGATTGCAATAATCGGGATGATACTTTGAATAGAGGTTAAAAAGATATTCATAAAAACCTCCTATCTAGTATTTTGGATACCATTTCAAATCACGTACTGCTTTAGCCATGTCTTTTTCGTCTGCTTGAGCAAGGCCTTGCTCTTGGGCTTTTTTAGCAACTGCTTCTGCTACCTTGATAGACACTTCTGTCACATATTTGAAAGGCGGAAGAACGGGAGCTCCGGGCTGGGTAATGTCCACAATACCGCTCAAAGAGTGAGCCGCAGCGCCAATCATTTCATCTGTCAATAATTTAGCTTCAGCTCCCATGACCCCAAGTCCCAAGCCAGGGTAAATAAGGGCATTGTTTGCTTGGCCGATTTGATAAGTAACACCTTTATACTCTACATCATCTGCCGGGATTCCTGTTGCGACAAATGCTTTCCCGTCTGACCATTTAATCAAATCTTCCGCAGTTGCTTCAGCTAATTTTGTAGGATTGCTGAGCGGGAAAATAATCGGACGGGCCGTGTTTTCACACATCGCTTCTACGATTTCCTTTGTAAATGTATTTGGCTGTGTAGAAGTTCCAACTAAAATCGTCGGTTTGACGGTTTTCACAACTTCAAACAAATTAGTCAGCTTATCTGCATTTGGGTAATCAGAGCGCTTCTTCGCAAACGGTTTTTGCTCAGGAGTTAAGTCATCCATATCATCAAAGAGGAGACCTTGCTTATCAACCATGAAAAAGCGTTTATAGGCTTCCTCTTCAGATAAACCATCCACAACCATTTCTCTGTGGACACGCGCAGCAATTCCTGCACCTGCTGTACCCCCGCCATAGCAGAGATAGACTTGATCCGTTAGTTTTTCTCCGGTGATGTCAAGTGAAGCAAAAATTCCGCCTAAGGTCACAATCCCTGTTCCCTGAATATCATCATTAAATGTTGGGATTCTATCCTTGTATTCGTTTAAAATCGTTGCAGCATTTAAGCGGCCAAAATCTTCCCAGTGCAGATAGAGCTTAGGGAAAAGACGTTCAGCTGTTTGGACAAATTGATCAACAAAATCATAATAACGCTCTCCGCGAACTCTTTCATGCCGATTTCCAAGATAATTTGGATTGTCTAATAATTCCTTGCGATTGGTTCCTGCGTCAATAACCAGAGGTAAAACAGATTTTGGATCAATTCCTGCTGCGGCTGTATAGACCATAAGCTTGCCGACTGAGATATCTACTCCGTTGGTTCCCCAGTCACCAATTCCTAGGATTCCTTCTGCATCCGTCACCACAATCAAGCGAATCTCACGGTCTCCTGCTGCATTTTTCAAAGTTGCTTCAATATTTTCAGGGTGGTTAATATCAAGATAACCAGCATATTGAGGGTCTACAAAAAGATCGCTGTATCCTTCAATCGTATCTGCAATTGTCGGATCGTACACGATAGGATTGAACTCTTTAATATGTTGGCTGAACAGATAGTAAAATAAAGTCCGATTGGTATTAAAAATTTCCATTAAAAACAAACGCTTTTCAAGGTTGCTTGGCTTTTGCTGATAGTGGTGATAGGTCTGAGCAGCCTGCTCTTCCAAAGTTTGGACATACGGAGGCAAAAGTCCTACCAATCCTAATTCTTGACGTTCTTCATTTGTAAAGGCCGTTCCTTTATTCAAAAAAGGATTATTTAAAATGTCATGTGCTTTCATGAGCTTTCTCCTTGCATTTTAAGAATATAGTCGTTTAGTTTGCTTTTAGTACAAGGCAACGAGCTGCAGGTATAACTGAAGTTAGGCAAAGCGAGTTAACACAGTAATAAAAGATAAACTAAATGACTATAATGACAATTGATTTTTAAAATCAACATAGCCGACTATAAAAAATTCACCTTCTTTTATATTTATTATAGCACGAATTGTGCTATAAATCATACAAAGTTTTATACACAGGGTTAAAAAGATAATGTGAAACTTGTATGATAGGTATATGAACAAAACAACTTTTTTACAGCGTTTTATTGCTAATAAGGTCCGCTTTCATAGAAAAGCAAAGGATTTAAGTCAAGAAGAATTATCTGAAAAAGCTGGTTTAGGCTTGAAATATATCAATCAACTAGAAAACCTAAGCAGCAATCTCAGCATTCAAACTCTGGAAAAAGTCATCTTAGCTTTAGATATGACACCGGAAGAATTTTTTGACTTTAGAAGTCTGGAAGGAAATAGAGATTCAAACCATCCTTTCTCCCTTAAACGCTTAAATATGAAAATAAAACAACTACCAAAGGAAAAACAAGAAGTATTCGTTGGCATTTTTGAAGACATTCTTGATAACCTTGACCAGTAGTCGCTTCAGTATTTTATTCTAATCTTTTGCTGTGCGTATAGTCAAAAGCGACAGTACAGATAAAATTTACTTATATCAATTTTCTTTTGCCCTTATTTCACCTCTTTGTGTTACACTTAAAGCATGAACATAAAAGATTTTGAGTATTTTTATTCTCTCACGCAGCTCCAGTCTTATACTGCTGTTGCCAATAAATTTGATATTAGTCAGCCGTCTGTTTCTTACGCTGTCAAGCGCTTAGAGGAGGAATTTAATTGTAAGCTCATTGCAGCAGATCCTTCTCATCGTACTTTTTCTTTGACAGAGCAAGGAGAGATTCTCCTAAGCCATCTCAAGCGTATACTGCCCGAGCTTTCTTCTGCCCATAAAGAAATCAATCGTTCCTTAGCGCATTATTCGACTGTTGGCTTTCCGCCGATGATTATGAATTATTTACTGTCATTTATTCCTGAAAATGATGACAAGGCTGCCCTTTTCCAAAAAATCCGCCCTATTCGCGGAGGCTCTGTCGAACTGCTTCGCCTTTTGGAAAATGGAGATTTAGATGCCAGCTTTGTTGCAACGCTTGGCCCTCTCTCACACAATGGCTTAAACTTGCAGAGGTTGTTTTCAAGTGAAGTATTTGTCGTCATGTCTAAATCCCATCCGTTAGCTAATAAAGAAATTCTCTCTTTTTCAGAATTGATTGATGAATCTTTTATCGTCTTGGACCAGCATTTCATTCACCTGAAAGCTTTTCGTGAGTTAAACCAAAAGCATCATAATAAAGCTGAAATCTTTTTTCAGACGGATGATGTTGATTTGCTGAAGCAAATGTTGAGAAAAAATATCGGCATCAGTCTCTTGGCTGATTTTGCTTTTCCAAATGATGAGGAAAAATTGGTTAAAATTCCTCTGTCTAAGGGGGATAAGATCATATTTTACGTCTATCTTGCCAGCCTAAAATCAACGATTTTAAATGAGGACGTTCTCAACTTCTTTGACTATACCACCAATCTTCTTGATGAAAAATAAAAAAACTGAATCAATTCCCCTTAGGAGAGTTATCCTAGAGGATTGGTTCAGTTTTTTTGTTTATTGATTGATATTTGTCTGATATGTTTTATCTTTTGACTCAAAAATAATTTCAATTGTTAATGGATGCGGAGGGAAAAGATAAACGAGAAAACCCTATCGCCTATCGATCTCACAAATACCTACTTCCTTCTTTAATACTGAGTTTGCTCAGCCTGTCTTTGTATTTTTCAATAAACTCCAGCACCCAGTCGGGATTGGTCTTGGAGTAATCTCGCAGAGCCCAGCCAATAGCTTTATTGATGAAAAACTCGGTCTGATCAAGATTATTAACCAAGATTTGCTCCAGCAGCTGGACATCCGTTTCTTCTTTTTGAAGCAATTGGTGTTCAATGGCAAGGCGCCGCAGCCAAAAATCTTCATCCCTGCTCCACTCCAACACAAATTTCTTTGTCTCAGGATAATGCAAACTAATATAGCCTACCGTGCGACACAAAAAGTCAATTGTGTCCCACCAAGGTTTTGTCTGCGCTAATTTCTTTATCTTTGGCAAATCGTTTGAGGTCAAAAATTTTTGTTTTAGTTGTAAATAATCCAGCACCACATATTGCATTTCACGATAGGGGTTCTCCCAAGCCTGATGGATAAATTTCCAATAAATTGCAGGGCTGCTATTTTTCTTAAAAAATACCTTGGAAAGCTTTCGTCTAATAGGTGTTTTAACTCCTAAAAATTCAAATTGATTTTTCATATATGCTCTCATATGAACAGCGTCATCGGAGTTAGCTACTTCTTTTAAATTCTGAAAAATATCTTCTGCATTCATATCATCATTCATTTTCAACACCTATATTTTTGACTAATTTGATTGGCCTTGCTGGTTTATATAAACTCTTCTGCAACCAAACTGTATCATGCCACTGACCAAACTTATAACCGATTTTTGGGAAATGAGCCACTTGCTGATAACCACGTTTTTTATGAAAAGAAATACTGGCATCATTCGGCAGAGCAATACAAGCTAGTAAATGAACAAAACCTTGCTGTTCAAGAATTTCTTCCAATTTGTCATAAAGCTGCTTCCCAATCCCTCTGCCACGATTCTCATCAGCTACATAGACCGATAGTTCAACAGCCCAGTTGTATGCCTCTCGACCATAATAAGTCGAAACATAAGCATAACCCAGAATGACTCCCTCTTCTTCAGCCACCAGATAAGGATACCTTTCCAAGGTCTTCTCAATCCGACCAGAAAATTCCTCCACCGATGGAACATCATACTCAAAAGTAATGGCTGTTTTCTCCACATAAGGCGCGTAAATAGCTACAAGAGCAGCGGCGTCGTTTTTATCTGCTAATCTGATGTTCATCCGAACGTTCCTTTCTTCTTATTACTTTCATAAAAATGAAGTATATCACCATGTATATTTTACCAAATTCAAAAAGAAAAGGCTCTCTTGAACCTTTTTCGTTTTAAAATAGTCCAATAGCAGTTCCGTCTGCTGCTACGTCCATATTGAGGGCTGCTGGGCGTTTTGGCAGACCGGGCATAGTCATAACATCACCGGTCAAGGCTACAATAAAGCTTGCACCTAGTTTTGGAACGACTTCACGGATAGTGATTTCAAAATCTTCTGGCGCTCCCAGAAGCGTTGGATTATCTGAAAAACTGTATTGGGTCTTGGCCATACAAATTGGCAACTTATCCCAGCCATTCTTGACAATTTGAGAAATTTGAGTTTTGGCTTTCTTTTCAAAATTGACTTTTGTTCCACGATAGATTTCCTTGACAATTTTCTCAATTTTTTCTTCAACTGTCAGATTATTATCATAGAGTCGAGTGTATTTGGCAGGTCTCGTTTCAATCGTTTTGACCACAACTTCCGCAAGAGCTAATCCACCGTCAGCACCATCTGCCCAGACACTAGCTAATTCCACAGGTACATCAATTTGAGCACAAAGTACTTTCAGCTCAGCAATTTCAGCTTCTGTATCAGAAACAAACTCATTAATTGCTACAACAGCTGGAATGCCAAATTTACGGATATTTTCCACATGACGTTTGAGGTTGGCAAATCCAGCCCGCACTGCTTCTACATTTTCTTCGGTCAAGGCATCCTTGGCTACACCACCGTTCATTTTCAATGCTCTGAGAGTTGCAACAATAACCACTACATCTGGAGCAGTCGGAAGATTGGGTGTTTTGATATCTAGGAATTTTTCAGCCCCTAGATCCGCACCAAATCCAGCTTCAGTCACCGTGTAGTCCGCCAAATGCAAAGCTGTTGTCGTTGCCAAAACGGAATTACAGCCGTGAGCAATATTGGCAAACGGTCCACCGTGAACAAAGGCAGGGGTTCCATAAATAGTCTGTACTAGATTGGGCTTTATAGCGTCTTTCAAGATGAGAGCAAGAGCCCCTTCTACTTCCAAATCTCGAACATAAACAGGCGTCCGATCATAACGATAACCAATAACGATATTAGCTAGACGTTCTTTCAAGTCTTCAATACTTGTCGCTAAACAGAGAATAGCCATGATTTCAGATGCAACCGTAATATCAAAACCATCTTCCCGCGGAATTCCATTAACCGGACTGCCCAGACCGACGGTCACATGCCGCAAAGCACGGTCATTCAGATCTACCACGCGCTTCCAGATAATGCGACGTTGGTCAATTCCTAGAGCATTTCCTTGATGTAAATGATTATCAATTAAAGCAGAAAGGGCATTGTTGGCAGTGGTAATCGCATGCATATCTCCCGTGAAATGCAAATTGATGTCTTCCATTGGTAGAACCTGTGCATAACCACCTCCAGCGGCTCCGCCTTTGATTCCCATTACTGGTCCAAGAGATGGTTCACGAATCGCAATCATGGTTTTCTTGCCTATTTTGTTGAGAGCGTCTGCTAAACCAATGGTAATAGTCGATTTTCCTTCGCCGGCCGGTGTTGGGTTGATGGCTGTTACCAGAATCAGCTTACCAACTGGATTCTTTTGTAATTCCTGAATCTTATTAAAAGACAATTTAGCCTTGTATTTACCGTAAAGCTCCAAATCGTCGTAATCAATTTCAACTTTCTTCACTACATCAGCAATCGGCTGCAAGTCAACACTCTGAGCAATTTCTATATCCGTTTTCATTTGGAATCCTCCAGTTTTGATAGGATTATTATACCAAAAAATAAAGAAAACAAACACTTTCAAAGCTAAACTTCTCAAAAACGTTCGGGAAAGTCTTTCCTATTTACGAATTAAGTTTTTTTGTGTAAAATTTAGTTATGAAACTATTGATTACTTCTGGCGGAACAAGCGAAAAAATTGATCAAGTTCGTTCTATTACGAATCACTCAACAGGAAGACTTGGTGCTCTTATTGTAGAGAGTTTTTTAACACAAGGTGATCAGGTCACCTTAATCACTACACAGAGTGCTGTCAAACCTACTGCTCATCCGAATTTAACCATTCAAATCATTGAAAATGTTCAGGATTTGCTAGAAACAATGCAGTCTTTGGTCAAGACTCATGATGTTTTGATTCATTCAATGGCCGTCTCTGACTATACGCCTATTTACATGACAGGTTTTGATCAAATTACTGCTTCACAGGATTTAACAGAATTTTTAAACAAGACCAATCATCAAGGCAAGATTTCATCAAAAGATGAATATCAAGTACTCTTTCTCAAGCAAACTCCAAAAATTATCAGCCAAGTAAAAAAATGGAATCCCGATATCCGTCTAATTGGTTTTAAACTCTTAGTTGATGTTTCTAAGGAAGAACTACTGTCAGTTGCTCGTGCTAGTTTCATAAAAAACAAAGCAGAAATAATTGTGGCAAATGACTTGTATGATATTTCCAATAATCAACATCATGCTTACTTAGTCAAAGAAAATTCTGTCATAGAAGCCAGCACCAAAGAGGAAATCGCTCAACAACTCGTAACACACATTCACACAAAGGACAATCTATGAAACATATTACACTAGCTGTTACAGGAAGTATCGCTGCATATAAAGCTGCCGACTTGGTCAGTCAATTGACAAAAGACGATCTAAATGTAACTGTTCTCATGTCTCAAGCAGCTATAAATTTCATTACACCACTGACTTTGCAAGTATTGTCGAAAAATTTAGTACATACAGACGTCATGGACGAGCCTGCGCCAAACAAGGTCAATCATATTGAAATTGCCAAGCAAACGGATCTTTTCTTAGTTGCACCTGCTTCTGCCAATACAATCGCTAAATTAGCCAATGGCTTTGCAGACAATATGATAACCAGTACCGCACTTGCTCTGCCATCAATAGCTAAAAAAGTGCTGGCTCCCGCTATGAATACAAAAATGTATGAAAATCCAATCACTCAAGAAAATCTATCTAAATTAGAAAAATATGGCTGGCAAATCATTCAGCCTAGAGAAACCGTCCTCGCCTGTGGTGACAAAGGAATCGGCGCACTTGCTGATATAGAAACAATTATAAAAAAAGTAAAGGAAATGATTTATGAAGAAACAATCTAATATTGCTCAAATTGCTATCTTTTTTGCGATTATGCTCGTCATTCATCTATTGAGTTCAGTAATATTTAACCTATTCCCTGTTCCGATCAAACCAACGATTGTCCACATTCCCGTTATTATTGCAAGTATTTTATATGGACCAAAGGTAGGTGCTATTTTAGGGGCGCTAATGGGTATTATTAGTCTGGTTACGAACACACTTGTTCTCTTGCCAACCAGTTACTTGTTTAGCCCGTTTGTACCTAATGGGAATATTTATTCGCTCCTCATTGCCCTCGTTCCGCGAATCTTAATCGGAGTCACTCCTTATTTTGTTTATAAATATCTTCAAAATAAGACCGGACTTATCTTAGCTGGAACAGTCGGTTCGTTGACAAATACCATATTTGTTTTAGGAGGGATTTTCCTGCTATTCTCCAAAGTGTATAACGGAAACATTCAGTTGCTGCTTGCCTCTGTCATTTCAACCAATTCTATTGCTGAAATGATTATTTCTGCGGTTTTGACAGTTACCATTATCCCAGCACTTGAAAAAGTTAGAAAATAATCACGTGAAAACGTGATTTTTTTATGAAAAAATGCTATAATGAAAACGGTTAAACAAATGCAGAAAGCTGAAAAATTGAGAAAAATGGATATGCTCGTTCCTTTATTAAATAAGCAATGATATCTCCTGTTTTCACTGATTTTTCATAAGCTTTCCTATTTTAAAAAGGAGATTTCGTAATGACTTACCAAGAAAATTTCAAAAAATGGCTTGATTTTGCAGAACTTCCAGACTATCTTCGTAAAGAATTGGATTCAATGGATGAAAAAACAAAAGAAGATGCATTTTATACTAATCTTGAATTTGGTACTGCTGGTATGCGTGGTCTGATAGGTGCTGGTACGAATCGTATCAATATTTATGTTGTTCGTCAGGCAACTGAAGGTTTAGCACGTTTGATTGACGAAAAAGGCGAAGATTTCAAAAAACGCGGTGTCGCTATCGCTTACGACTCTCGCCACTTCTCACCAGAATTCGCCTTTGAATCTGCTGCTGTTTTAGCAAAACATGGCATTAAATCTTATGTATTTGAAAGTCTCCGTCCAACACCAGAACTTTCATTTGCAGTTCGCCATTTAGGAACTTTTGCTGGAATTATGATTACTGCTAGCCACAACCCTGCTCCATTTAATGGCTATAAAGTTTATGGCGAAGATGGTGGTCAAATGCCGCCTCATGATGCTGATGCTCTAACAGCTTATATTCGTGCCATTGAAAATCCATTTACTATTGAAGTAGCTGATGTTGAAGCCGAAAAAGCATCTGGATTGATTGAAATCATCGGTGAAAACATTGATACTGAATACCTTAAAGAAGTAAAAGACGTGAATATCAATCAACAATTGATTGATGAATATGGAAAAGACATGAAAATCGTCTACACTCCGCTTCACGGTACAGGTGAAATGTTAGCACGTCGAGCATTTGCCCAAGCTGGTTTTGATTCTGTTCAGGTTGTTGAAGCTCAATGCGTGCCAGATCCAGACTTCTCCACTGTCAAATCACCAAATCCAGAAAACCAAGCTGCTTTCGCTCTTGCTGAAGAATTGGGACGTAAAGTTGGTGCGGATGTTCTTGTCGCAACGGACCCAGATGCTGACCGTGTGGGTGTTGAAGTTCTCCAAAAAGACGGTAGCTACCGCAATCTTTCAGGAAATCAAATCGGTGCGATTATGGCTAAGTATATCCTTGAAGCGCACAAGACTGCTGGAACACTTCCTGCCAATGCAGCACTTTGCAAATCCATTGTGTCTACCGATCTTGTGACCAAGATTGCTGAAAGCTACGGCGCAACCATGTTCAATGTCTTAACTGGTTTCAAATTTATCGCCGAAAAGATTCAAGAATTTGAAGAAAAACACAATCACACTTACATGATGGGCTTTGAAGAAAGCTTTGGCTACTTGATTAAACCATTTGTACGTGACAAAGATGCTATCCAAGCTGTATTAGTTGTTGCAGAATTAGCTGCCTACTACCGTTCTCGCGGCTTAACTCTTGCAGACGGAATTGAAGAAATCTACAAAGAATATGGTTATTATGCTGAAAAGACGATTTCAGTTACTTTGTCTGGTGTTGATGGCGCTGAACAAATCAAAGCTATTATGAGCAAGTTTCGTGACAATGCACCAAAAGAATTTAACGCTACTGCTATTGCCGTCACAGAAGATTTCAAAGCACAAACCGCTATCGATTCTGACGGCAATGTAACGAAATTAACAACTCCACCAAGCGATGTATTAAAATACACACTTACTGATGGTTCATGGATTGCTGTACGTCCTTCAGGAACTGAACCAAAAATCAAATTCTACATTGCTGTTGTCGGAAATTCTAGCCAAGATGCTCAAGCAAAAATTGCAAAAATTGAAGCAGAAATCAATGATTTTGTAAAATAAGCAAAAAGTAAGAAGGCTTTGATTTCTCAGTCTAACTTCTACAATATTCAAACTTCGAGTCTGGGACAAGAGTGTCTCAGACTCGAAATTGTCTTGTAACAAATGACAGATAATTGCTCAAATGCTGCTTTAAGATGGCAGACAGAGCTTTCGAAGTAGGTCTCAAGGTCTTTTCGCTTTTTAACATTTGCTCAACGTTACAGGGGAGACTATACAAAATAGCTGGGGAACATCTTATACCGGAGTCTTGAGATAAAAGGATGACAATTAAAATTTTCAGTTTCTAGTTCTGTTTTACTTCTCTTTCAATATTTTACATTTCATTTCAAATCTCTGCATTATTTTCCTATTTGTGGCATACTAGAATGAGCAAAAGAAATGAGGTTTTTTTATGGATAATTTTACGCAAGATATCAAAGATTTAGAAGTCACGACTGCAGAACGTGCTCGACAAGCCATTGCAAATAAAGAAAACGCAACTTTTTTCATTGGGCGTAAAACGTGCCCTTACTGTCGTAAATTCGCCACTACGCTAGCTAGTGTTGTCGCTGAAACCCAAGCACATATTTTCTTTATCAATAGTGAGGAACCTAGTGAACTGGAAGAGCTCCAAGCTTTCCGTTCCGAATACGGAATCCCAACTGTACCAGGTTTCCTACACATAGAGAATGGCCAAGTAGCTGTCCGTTGTGACTCTTCTATGACAGCTGAGGAAATCAAGTCATTCGCTAACTTATAAAAAAATGAAGCTGAGATAGAATCACCAACTTCACAGCATATTATAAACCAACTAGGCAGTGGCTTTTACAATCACAAAGCGAGGCAGGGAACAGATTATCCCTGCCTCTTAGCATTAATTTCCTTTTAATTTGCCTTCTTGAAAAGTTTGCCACATTTTCTGCTGAGGTTTCGCAAACGGATAGTCGGTAAAGTCTTCAGGATCCAGCCACAGAACTTGTTCCTCTTTTTGATTTTTTGTCACATTTGCTACTCGACCGTAAAGCAAACGAATCTGCCACTTGCGATGACTGAACACATGTTGAATTGTCGGAAAAGCTTGCTCCTGCCAATTCACTACCACATCATAATCCTGCTCAAAGCTTTCTTGCGGAGATAATTCAAATGCAACTTGATTTTCTGCCACTTCAAAAAAGGATAACTGTTCACCGTCCGGAAATTCTTCCACTTCAATCAAAGGAAAGTGCCAAAATCCTGACAAAAGACTGCTTGTTTCTTTTTTCTCTAAAAGAAATTCTCCTTGATTATTCTGGATAATCAAACCATACAAATAAACTGGAACTGGTTTTTTCTTAGGAGCTTTGATAGGGTATCTATCCATTGTTCCATGTAAGTAAGCAGCGCTAAATTCCCTTACTGGACTGTCATCAGGTCTAGGGTTGATAGGTGCTTCAATATCTGAGCCCAAATCCATCAAAGCTTGGTTGAAATCTCCCGGTCTTTGGGGGTCAATCAGAATTTCCATCATCGCTTGAAAAACCTTTCGGTTAGCAGGGACACCAATATCCAAATTCACCTCAAATAAACGGCTCAGGACCCGCATAACATTCCCATCAACCGCTGGCTCAGGCAAGCCAAAAGCAATACTTGCAATAGCTCCTGCTGTATAAGGACCAATTCCTTTCAGACTAGAAATCTCCTCGTAAGTGTGAGGAAACTCGCCACTAAAATCTGTCATAATCTGCTGAGCAGCCTGTTGCATATTGCGTACTCGCGAGTAGTAACCTAGCCCCTCCCAAGCTTTAAGCAAACGTTCTTCTGAAGCCATTGCTAAATCTTTGATTGTCGGAAACCAGGCTAAAAAGCGCTCATAGTAAGGAATAACCGTATCTACCCGTGTTTGCTGAAGCATAATTTCTGAAATCCAGATATGATAAGGATTACTGCTTCTCCGCCAAGGCAAATCACGTTTATTCTCATCATACCAAGCTAATAATTTTTGACGAAAGGAGGCAATTTTTTCATCCTCCCACATCTCAATTCCATATTTTTTCAAATCTAACATAACTTTAGTATATCACAAAATAAAAAGAGAACCCAGAACTTGAATTCTGGATTCTGTCTTGGCTTTCTAATAATGACCAACTGCTTGGCTGGCAGTAATCAATGTCAATTTATAGACATCATCAGCATTGCATCCACGTGAAAGGTCGTTTACTGGATGATTCAATCCTTGCAAAATAGGACCGACTGCTGAAAAGCCACCGAGACGCTCTGCCATTTTATAGCTGATGTTTCCAGCTTCAATACCAGGAAATACAAAGACAGTCGCTTGACCAGCTACATTGCTGCCTGGAGCTTTTAATTCTGCCGTTTTAGGCACAAAAGCTGCATCAAACTGTAACTCTCCGTCAATAGCTAAATCTGGTCGCATTTCTTGCGCAAGTTTCGTTGCTTCGACGACTTTATCAACCTTTTCACCAAATCCAGAACCTTTAGTTGAATAACTCAGCATCGCCACTTTAGGGTCAATGTCAAAGATTTGCGCGGTCAAGGCAGAGTTAATAGCAATTTCTGCTAATGTTTTAGCATCTGGGTCAATATTGATTGCACAATCACTGAAAACATAGCGTTCATCACCGCGAACCATGAGAAAGGCACCAGATGTGCGAGAAACCCAAGGAAGTGTTTTGATAATTTGAAGAGCTGGACGAACCGTGCTTGCTGTAGAATGAATCGCACCAGAAACCATACCTTGTACTTTACCAAGATAAACAAGCATGACACCAAAATAATTAACGTCCTCTTTCAATAATTTACGCGCTTCGTCTTCTGTGATTTTTCCTTTACGGCGTTCTACAAAAGCTGCAACCATTTCTTCAAAGCATGAATAATTTTGAGGATCAATGACTTCATAACCTTCTGTCACACCTTCAATTTCAAGATAAATACGAATTTTTTCAGGATTCCCCAATAAAACAGGTGTGATACTTGTTTCCCTTACCAAACGTTTAGTAGCTTGAAGAATACGTGGTTCTTCACCTTCTGGTAAGACAATCTTCACTTCTTTGCCTTGCAATGTTTCACGAATTGTTTCAAAAATTTTCATGTTTTACTCCTTACTTATTGCTTAATTTTTGAATGACTGTTTGAAAATCTTTCGGAAGAGGACTTGATTTATTCACAACTTCCTCATGGAATGGATTGTAAAAACGCAATGAATGACAATGAAGCGCTTGCCGCGTTATTCCGTCAGTCATGCTCCCACCATATAAATCATCTCCCAAGAGCGGAAAACCAATATAAGAAAAATGAACCCTAATCTGGTGTGTCCGTCCTGTATGAAGGTGAATATCCACGAGATAAATGTCATCATACTGCGCTAAAACTTTATAACTCGTATGAGCATATTTTCCATTTCTTGCCACACAGCGAGTAATGATACTACTATCTTCACGCGCTATGGGAGCAATAATATCTCCTTCTGGCTTTAACGGTGGCGAACCCTTGACCAAAGCATAATAATGCTTCTCAATGACTTTCTTTTGCAACTGCTTGTCCAATCTTGCATGAGCATAACCGTGCTTTGCAAACAACATCAGACCACTCGTATCACGGTCTAAACGAGTCACAATATGAATCTGCTGATTTTCATAATGATTTGCAATGTAATAAGCCTTCACAAAATTAGCCATTGTATTGGAATGATTCATGCTAGGAATACTGGCTACGCCTGCCGGCTTGTTCAAAATCAGAAAATGTTCATCTTCGTAGACAATTTCTAAATCTTTCTCTACAGCTTGCAAGCTGCCAAAACCTTCTTCTGCAGGAATATCAACGGCAACTTTGTCACCAATATCTAACAAATAAATGGCATTTTGCTTTTTGCCATTCACCTGAATATCCCCACCAGAAAACTTTATTTTTGCAAGCAAACTTTTGGAAATTTCATGTTTTTTTAGAAATGTTTTGACTTTCACATGCTCATCTGCAGTAAATTCAAACCTCATTCCTCCACCTCGCCAATAAAGGCATCTTTGACACGATTCCAAAAACTAGTATGACTCGGTGTAGCAAGAAAGTTAATCTTATGTTGATCAATTTGAAATTCAATTTTAGAAATATTGTTTATCATAAAATTTTGATTATCAATCGAAATTGCATGTCGGTCATTCCAAGTCGGCACGATTTCAATTTTATCTTTCTTAGGAACGATAATTGAGGAGCCCAAGGTCCGAAACACACGATTGTTCAAGCTTGCAACTTCTGCAATCTGAAGAGCTTCAATGGTTGGATGCAGAACAGCTCCGCCTAACGATTTATTGTAAGCTGTACTTCCTGTTGGAGTTGATACTGAAATACCATCACCACGAAAGCGCTCAAAATGCACTTGATTGATAATGATATCAGCGACCATTGTTCGTCCAGAACGCTTGACCGTCGCCTCGTTCAACGCACGTTTTATACAAATCTCATTATTTCCGTGGAAAATTTTCACATTCAAAATCGGATAAGACACCTTTGCGCCTGTATCTAATTTTAAATTATCAATTAGTTTGTCCAACTCAAAATCTCGATAATCTGTATAAAAGCCCAAATGTCCTGTGTGAACACCAACAAAGCGAACTTTGTCTAGCTGATCTTCATATTTGTGAAATGCTGACAAAAGCATACCGTCGCCACCAATGGAAATGACAATATCAGGATTATTATCATTCAAAATAAAGTGATTTTGTTTTAGTTTCTGTTTCAATTGGCGACAAATTTCTTGACTTTGCCGTCTGCGATTACTGATAATCCCTATTCTTTTACCTGTATTCTTCATCTGTATCGTCACTATTTCCTACGCCATCATTCAATTTGCGACTGATTGGGTCAAATAAAGCTTGCGCTTCTTGAATATCATCACGAATCTTCCCCATTTCTTCGTCCAATTGATAGGCGATTTTTGCTGTAATTTCCAAACGTTTCTTAATCTCATCTGGAAATTCTCCTTTATACTTATAATTCAGAGAATGTTCAATTGTTGCCCAAAAATTCATGGACAGAGTACGAATTTGAATTTCTGCTAAAATCGTTTTGCTCCCATTGATGGTATCAACGGGGTATTCAATAATAACATGGTAACTGCGATAACCACTAGCTTTACGATTTTTAATATAGTCTCTCTCTTGAATAATCCGCATATCATGACGTTTTCGCAAAACATCCAAAACTTCTTCTACATCATCCACAAATTGGACCATTACGCGCAAACCAGCTATATCTTGCATATCTTGCGCCAGATTTTCTTCTTTAATCCCACGCAAAGCCATTTTTTCTTTGATGCTTTCTATCGGTTTTACACGCCCCGTTACAAATTCAATCGGAGAATGTTTTTTTTGTTTTCGATACTGTTTACGAATCCCACGCAGTTTGATCTTTAATTCACCAACCGCTTGAATATAAGGATCCAGAAACTCTTCCCACTCTAATTGCATACACTCACCTTGTCATTTTACTTAATTTTTTATAAAATAAACACAATACTTATTATAACATAAATCGCTTTCAAACAAAAGAAAAGGATTGGAAAATGGATCATTTGGAAATTGAATACAAAACGCTTCTGACAAAAAATGAGTACCAACAGCTGTTACCACTGTTTTCAAAGATAAAAGCTACCAAGCAGATAAACTACTATATTGACACAGCCGACTTTTCAATTCGAGATGCAAAAATGGCACTTCGGATTCGTACTTTTGAAACTCGTGCCGAATTAACTTTAAAAATTCCGCAGCAGGTCGGTAATATGGAATACAATCAATCTCTCACTTTAGAAGAGTGTCACACACTCATCAATACATGTGTGCTACCTAAAGGAGAAATACGCATACTGCTGACTCACGCTGCTATCAATCTCGATGAACTAAAGGTGCTGGGGAGCTTAACAACTATTCGCTATGAAAAAGAAACCACTATTGGCTTAATGGCACTTGATGAGAATCATTATTTTGACAAAACAGACTACGAATTAGAGCTAGAAGTGACAGATGCTGAAATGGGTAAAGAACAATTTGACTACTTTTTACAAGCTCATCATATCCATTATAAATATGCAAAACCTAAAGTTGCAAGATTTGCTCAAAACTTATGAATAAAAAGCTGAAATTTTACTTATTTTTTGATAAAATGAAGTGTAGAAATCAAAAGGAGTCTTAATAAGTTATGATGGATATACTGACGGATAAATCACAGATGAAGTTGTTTGCACTAAATTCCAATCACGATATTGCCAAAAAAATCGCTAAAGCTGCTGGTGTGCCTCTTGGGAAACTTTCATCACGTCAATTTTCAGACGGAGAAATCCAAGTAAACATCGAGGAAAGTGTGCGTGGCTTTGATGTATTTATCATTCAATCAACAAGTTTTCCTGTCAATAATCATTTGATGGAACTTCTCATCATGGTGGATGCTTGCAATCGTGCCAGCGCTAATTCTGTCAATGTTGTGATGCCATATTTTGGCTATGCTCGTCAAGACCGTACAGCCGCTCCTCGCGAACCAATTACAGCCAAGCTCGTAGCGAATATGCTAGTAAAGGCAGGAGTTGATCGTGTTCTAACCCTAGATTTACATGCCGTCCAAGTTCAAGGCTTCTTTGATATCCCTGTTGATAATCTTTACACCGTTCCTCTTTTTGCCAAACATTACTGCGAAAAAGGCTTGTCTGGCGAGGATATAGTTGTGGTCAGTCCCAAAAACTCTGGTGTTAAACGTGCTAGAAGCTTAGCAGAACATTTAGATGCTCCAATTGCGATTATTGACTATGCACAAGACGATTCTCATCGTAACGAAGGATATATTATCGGAGATGTTGCTGGCAAAAAAGCTATTCTCATTGATGATATTTTAAATACCGGACGTACCTTTGCGGAAGCTTCAAAAATCGTTGAACGTGAAGGTGCAACAGAGATTTATGCAGTTTCTAGTCATGGTTTATTTGTTGAGGGAGCTGCTGAAAAGTTAGACAATGCCCCAATCAAAGAAATTCTAGTAACCGACTCAGTGGCAACCAAAGAAAAAACTCCGAAAAATGTTCAATACATTACTGCAAGTGAGCTAATCGGAGATGCAATCGTTCGTATTCATAAAAGAAAACCAGTTAGTCCTCTCTTTGCTTACAATAAAAAGAAATAAGGAGAAATCTTGATTTATTTCGATAATGCAGCAACAACTCCTATGTCAAAAGCTGCTATTACTGCTATGACACAGGTTATGGAAAATACCTTCGGCAATCCATCTAGCATTCATAGTCATGGAAGAGCTGCTAGCAAAATTCTTCGTGAAGCCCGACAAGAGCTTGCTGAACTGCTTCATACTAATAGTCAACATATCATCTTTACATCTGGTGGGACAGAAAGTAACAATACAGCCATAAAAGGATATGCCTTAGCCCATCAAGATCAAGGAAAACACATTATTACTACTGCTATTGAGCATCATTCGGTTCTTGAAACGATTGAATATCTGGTGGATAAATTTGGCTTTGAAGCTACTTATATCCAACCTAAAAATGGAGAGATTACGGCTCAACAGATAAAAGAAGCCCTTCGAGAAGATACAATACTTGTCTCAACCATGTACGCCAATAATGAAACAGGCTATATGCTTCCAGTCAAAGAAATTGCTGACGTTGTGAAACATCATCCCGCTGCTTATCATGTGGATGCTGTGCAAGTTATAGGCAAATTACCTGTCTATCCTGACGAGCTAGGAATTGACTTTATGAGTGCGTCAGCTCATAAATTTCATGGTCCAAAAGGCGTCGGCTTCTTGTACTTCAATCATGTAAAATTTGACAAATTTTTACACGGTGGAGATCAAGAGGATAAAAGACGTGCAGGAACTGAGAATTTAGCGGCTATTGCCGGTATGGTTGCGGCTCTAAAAGAGAGCCTCAATTGCTACCAAGAAAACATGGAACATGTTGAAAGTTTGAAACAGCAACTTCTCTCTGAACTTGACGGAATCCATTACTATATAAATAATGATTCTCATACACTCCCCTATGTAATAAATCTCGGCTTTCCTAGACAAGCAAATGATTTACTGCTCATGCGTTTAGACTTGGCTGGAATTTCTATCTCAACTGGCTCTGCTTGTACAGCAGGAACGGTTGAGCCAAGTCATGTGCTTAAAGCTTTTTATGGTAGCGACTCAAAGCGTTTAAGAGAATCTATTCGCATTAGCTTTTCAGAACAAAATACTTCAGAAGAAGTTCGACAATTTACTACGATATTAAAAAGAAATCTTAGGAGGATAAAATAGATGGCTTTTCAGACCACTATTCACTTAAAAGACTGCCCCTACAGTTACTCTCTTGGAGAAAATGTAAAAAAATTTACTTTGCGTGATAACACATTTGCCGAAACAAAAGTCGGAAATTACGAATTGACACGCTTATTAGAAAATGTTCCCAATAGTGAAAACGGCTTTTTGTTGAAAATCATTATCAACAAAAACCTTTCAGGTGCAAAAATCAACATCACAGACAAATCTGGCCTTCGGTTAGTGAATATTTTTAAATCAGAAGACAATCACATCATTCAAGAAAAGTTTTATTTCTTAATGGATAGCTTGGTAGAACGTGGTATTTTCACTGAACAAGAACAATAAACAAATAGCTTAAAAACTCATTTTTAAATCATCAGTAAAACAATAAAGAGTAGGAAACAAACCAAAAATCTTTGATTTTGTTCTACTCCTTTTCTATTTTTGTCAAATAAGTTGATTTTTTCACAAACTTTCTATAAAATAGTCTTTGAAAGGATGTGATTTTGTGAAATCTGAAAAAAATACAACCATTCCACGAGCAACTGCTAAAAGGCTCTCTCTGTATTATCGGATTTTCAAACGATTTAATTCCGAAAAAATTGATAAAGCCAATTCAAAACAAATCGCAGATGCGATCGAGATTGATTCTGCAACTGTCCGTCGAGATTTTTCTTATTTTGGCGAATTAGGTCGTCGTGGATATGGTTACGATGTAAAAAAACTCATGAATTTTTTTGCTGACTTACTTCATGACAATTCCATTACCAATGTGATGTTAGTTGGTATCGGTAACATGGGACATGCTTTGCTCCACTACCGTTTCCACGAACGGAACAAAATGAAGATTGTTATGGCATTTGATACAGATGATCATCCTGAAGTTGGGACTACTACAAATGACGGAATTCCTATTTATGGCATTTCACAAATCAATAACAAATTAAAAGGTGTGGATGTTAAAACAGCTATTTTAACAGTTCCTAGTGCAAAAGCGCAAGAAGTTGCAACTGTTCTTGTGGAAGCTGGTGTAAAAGGTATTCTCAGTTTTTCTCCTGTTCACTTAACCGTTCCAAAAGATGTTGTCGTTCAATATGTTGATTTGACAAGTGAGCTACAAACACTCCTTTATTTTATGAAAAAAGAGCATTAAGCAATTAGAAAGAGCAGACATTTATTTATGAAGAAACCTATTATCGGCATTACTGGAAATGAAAGATCAAACCCTGAAGATGAATTTGCCATCATGAGTTATGCTGCTAAAGGATTTGTGGAAGGCGTAAAAGAAGTTGGTGGAACTCCCATCATATTGCCGATTGGAGATGCAGATATGGCACAGCGCTACATCCAGATGATTGACAAACTTATCCTAACGGGTGGGCAAAATGTATCACCACAATTCTATGGCGAAGAAAAAACAATTGACAGTGATGATTACCATTTGGAGCGTGATTTGTTTGAATTAGCCTTAATCCATGAAGCTATCCAGCAACAAAAACCAATTTTTACCGTTTGCCGCGGTACGCAATTGTTTAATGTTGCAATGGGCGGAACTCTTTATCAAGATATTGAGCACCATTGGCAAGACAGTTCTGCTGAATATACTACTCAAAAACTAGTCACTAAATCCGGTTCTGTTTTGGAAAAAATTTACGGCGAAGTATCTCATATCAACTCTTTCCATCATCAGAGTATCAAAGATTTAGCAGAAAATGTCGAAGTCATTGCCCGTGATCCGAAAGACAACACCATTGAAGCCATTACAACAACTGATGAAATCGCTTATCTGGGAGTCCAGTGGCATCCAGAATTCTTATTTGAAACACGCCCTAAAGATCGAATGCTATTTGACTATGTTGTCAATAGACTTTAAATCAAGTCTGTTTCTTCGCGATAACTATAATAATCTTTCTCTGCGACGATGAGATGATCCAGTAAGATGAAGCCCATTAGCTTACACGCTTCTTTTACATGTTTGGTCACTTCATCGTCATTTTTGCTTGGCAGTACAGCTCCTGATGGATGATTATGCACCAAAATAATGGATGTCGCCATGTGTTTCACAGCATAATGCAGAATTTCTCGTGGTTCTGCAATACTGCGTGATACACTACCAATAAAAATCGTCTGTTGATGAATGATTTTGTTTTGAGTATTCAAATATAAAGTTACAAGGTGTTCCTGCTTCTTATGCCCCAATTCCTGTTGCATTTTTTTCGCTAACTTTTGACTACCTAAAATTTGCTCTTGCATAATCAATTCTGCCTTACTGACTCGCTGGCCTAATTCAATCATGGCTTGCAATTCAATAGCTTTGATACGACCAATTCCAGAGATTGATTGCAATTATTGTAGCGTCATATTGCGCAAGTCATTCAAACTAGAAATAGTTGATAAAATCCGTTGAGAAACTTGAAAAACAGTTTCTTTTTTATTGCCTGTGCGGATAAGAATGGATAACAATTCTTGATTGCTCAATTGTTCTGCACCTTCTGCGACTAAACGTTCCCTTGGCAACAAAGAATCTTCCTGAAATGAAATACTATACATAAAAAACCTCCTCATATCCTTATTCGGAAAAAGAAGAGGAAAATAAAAAATCTGAGAAATGATTCTCAAATTTTTTAAGTTAGTATTTACATTTCAACAATTTTGCCTGTTTCAAAATAAACAACCCATTCACAAATATTTTTGGCATAATCACCAATACGTTCTAAAAACGAAATTACTTGGAAGTAATCACGACCCGTGACGATCAAATCAGGATTAGCCTTAATTTCTTGTGTAGCTAAATCGCGAATATCATCAAAATACTGATTGATTTTCTCATCCATAGCTGCTATTTCGTAAGCCTTGTCCACATCGCCATTAAGGTAAAGATCAAGTGCTGCTTCCACAAAATTTTTGACATCGCGTCCCATTTTGCTGATTTCTTCCTCAACAGACTGGATGCGAACTTCTCCTTTCATGCGAATCGTTGCCTGTGCAATGGAAACAGCGTGGTCGCCCATTCTTTCCACATCACTACTAGCCTTCAAAACTGTAATAACGGTTCGTAAGTCTTGCGAAACAGGCTGCTGCAAAGCAATGATTTCCAGAGATTTTTTCTCCAACTTTACTTCATATTCATTCACTTCTGCATCTTCTTCGATTACTTCTTTTGCTAATTCACGGTCGTGGGTCACAAATGCACGAACTGTGCGATTAATCTGTGACAAAACTTCATTTCCCATTGCATAAAATTGGTTATGGAGTTTTGCTAAGTCTTCTTCAAATTGTACTCTAAGCATAAATTTTCCTTTCCTAAGATCTAAAGAATTTTATACGAAAATCCATCTTTTTACATAATTCTTGTCTACAAGTATATGTTCATTTTATATATAAATATATAGAGGATCAGTAGTCGCCAAAACATTGGAATAGCCACAATATTGTAGTGAGCAATTACAATCTCTAACCAAACTTGCCTGTGATATAATCTTCCGTTTCCTTATGAATCGGACTGAGGAACATCTCTTTCGTGGCATTAAACTCAATTAAATCGCCATTTAGGAAGAAAACAGTCTTGTCCGAAATACGACTAGCCTGTTGCATTGAGCGGGTCACGAGTAACATTGTATATTGATCTTTCAGCCCATGAAGTGTTTCTTCAATTTTTCCTGCAGAAATGGGATCAAGTGCCGACGTTGGCTCATCTAAAAGAATGATTTTCGGACTCGTTGCTAAAACGCGAGCCACACAAACACGTTGTTGCTGACCGCCTGACAAGCCAATCGCTGAGTCATGTAAACGATCTTTTACTTCATCCCAAATGGATGCTCCCTTTAGTGAAGTTTCAACAACTTCATCTAACACTTCTTTGTCCTTGACACCATTGATCCGCAAACCATAAACAACATTTTCATAAATCGTCATTGGAAATGGATTGGGCTGTTGAAAAACCATTCCAATTTCTTTGCGAAGCTCTACCGTATCTGTCCGTGGGCTGTAAATATTGTGCCCGTTATAAATTACAGTACCTGTCGTTGTCACCTCTGGATTTAAATCTCCCATGCGATTGATTGCCTTTAAAAGGGTTGATTTTCCTGACCCAGAAGGACCAATCAAAGCGGTAATCTCCTGCGGTAGTATATCTAATGATACACTATTGAGAGCTTTCTTTTTATTATAATAAACCGACAAGTCCTTGATTTGTAAAATAGGTTCTGTCATTCTGATAGTCCTTTAATAAATTCTAATTAATCAGCAATTTTCTTAGCCAAAATGACCAGAAACATAGTCATTCGTAGACTGCAACTTAGCATTTTGGAAAATATTGGCTGTTTCATCATATTCGATTAAATCACCAAGATAGAAGAAACCAGTATAATCGCTTGCACGCGCCGCTTGCTGCATGCTGTGGGTCACGATGATAATTGTATAGTTCTTCTTCAATTCTAACATCGTTTCTTCTAACTGTGCTGTTGCGATTGGATCAAGTGCAGAAGCAGGTTCATCCATTAGAAGTATTTCTGGCTTCACGGAAATGGCTCTGGCAATGCAGAGACGTTGCTGCTGACCGCCTGATAACATCAAAGCAGATTTATGAAGGTCATCCTTTACTTGTTCCCACAGAGCCGCTTGTTTTAGAGATGTTTCTACAATTTCATCTAAGATTTTCTTATCCTTAACACCGGCACGTTCATGCGCAAAGGTGATATTGCGGTAAACAGATTTGGCAAAAGGATTTGGTCTTTGAAAGACCATTCCGATATGCTTCCGCATTTCATAGACATTGATATCTGGGCGGTTAATGTCAATACCTTCATACCAGATCTCACCAGTAACCTTAGCAATGTCAATCGTATCATTCATCCGATTCAAGCTGCGAAGATAGGTTGACTTACCAGAACCTGAAGGCCCGATAAGAGCTGTAATTTTATTTTTCTTGAACTGCATATCAACCCCTTTAATGGATTCGTTTTTACCATAGTAAACGTGCAAATCCTTCGTTGATAAAACAACCTCTTCCTCAGGAAAAGTAACAATATGTTTTTCATTCCAGTTATATTCTGTCATTTCTTCTCCTTTTAGGCAGATGTTAATTTCTTATGCAGATAACCTCCGAGCTTACGAGCTCCAAGGTTAAAGATCAAAATAAAGATAAGAAGTACTGCTGCTGACCCAGCTGACACTTCTACTGCATCAGGAATCGTTCCTTCACTATTGACTTTCCAAATATGAACAGCCAAAGTTTCAGCTTGACGGAAAACAGAAATTGGACTAGTTACACTGAAAATATTCCAATTTGACCAGTCAAGTGCTGGGGCAGACTGACCTGCTGTATAGATAAGCGCAGCAGCTTCCCCAAAAATACGACCAGAAGCTAGGACAATCCCCGTCACAATACTTGGTAACGCTTCTGGAACAACGACATGGACAATCGTTTCCCAGCGAGAGATGCCAAGAGCAAGTCCAGCCTCACGCTGTGTATGATGCACATGCTGTAAGCTGTCTTCGACACTACGTGTCATTTGTGGCAGATTAAATACAGTCAAAGCCAAAGCACCAGAAATGATTGAAAAACCATATTGAAATTGAATAACAAAAATCAAATATCCAAAGAGACCGACAACAACGGACGGCAGGGATGATAAAATTTCAATACAGGTTCTGACAAAATCTGTTACCGGACCTTTTTGGGCATACTCAGATAAGTAAATCCCTGCTCCCATTGATAAAGGAATGGAAATGATTAAGGTGATAACTAACAGAAACAATGAATTATAGAGCTGAATTCCAATTCCGCCGCCTGCTTGATATGAAGACGATTGACCAGTCAAGAATTTCCACGAAACATGAGGTAAGCCCCTTACTAAGATATACAAAATCAAGGAAGCAAGAATAGCAACAATGATTCCTGCAATGGTATAGAGGGCGCCTGTTGCTAATTTATCCATTTTTTTAGCGTGCATAGTTCTTCTTACCTCTTTCCTTTGTAATCAATTTAATCACAGTATTGAAGGCTAAACTCATCAAAAGCAGAACCAGAGCAAGCGACCACAGAACGTTATTATTAACAGTTCCCATAACGGTATTTCCAATTCCCATTGTTAAAATAGAAGTCAAGGTTGCAGCAGGTGTTGTCAGAGAAGTTGGGATAACCGCTGAATTTCCGACAACCATTTGAATCGCCAAAGCTTCACCAAAGGCACGAGCCATTCCAAAGACAATAGCTGTAAAAATACCTGAGCGAGCTGCTTTTAGCGTCACACGCCAAATCGTTTGCCAACGAGTCGCTCCCATTGCCATACTAGCTTCTCGATAATGCCGCGGTACAGCACGTAGGCTATCTGTTGTCATAAAGGTCACCGTTGGTAAAATCATGACAAAGAGAACAAAAATCCCTGACAAGATTCCAAAACCTGTTCCACCAAAGATACTGCGAACAAAGGGAACAACTACCTGTAATCCAATAAATCCATACACAACTGATGGAATTCCGACTAGAAGTTCAATCGCTGGTTGCAGAATTTTTGAGCCTTTAGGGGAAACCTCCGTCATAAAAACAGCTGCTCCAATTGCAAATGGTGTTGCCAATAAAGCTGATAGGAGAGTTACGAGGAAAGAGCCCAGAATCATTGGTAAAGCACCGAATTCCTTACCGGATGGATTCCACCTTGCTCCAAAAAGAAAACTGAAGATGTTTACTTTATTAACAAAGAAAGTCGAAAGTCCTTTCTCCGCTACAAATAATAAAATCATTGCGACGACAAAAACAATTAAACTCATGCAAAGAAAAGTAATGGTTTTTCCAAATGTTTCTAAACGAGAGTTTTTTGACTTTGTCAGCATTTTTTTTGCTACTTCGTTCATGTTATTCCTAAATTCTTTCTTTTACTTTGAGCTGATAGTTCCGTCAAGACTACGAGTAACCTTCATATCGTTAATCGGAATGTAGCCCATTTTACCAACAATATTATTTTGGACTTCTGCTGTCATCATGTACTCTAGAAATTTTTTAGCTAATTTGTTAGGTTCTCCCTTAGTATACATGTGCTCATAAGACCAAATAGGCCAGTTGTTCGTCGTCACATTCTTCTTCGTTGGCTTGTAGCCATTCAAGTTTAAACTTTTCACACTAGTATCAACATAAGAAAAAGCTAAATAAGAAATGGCACCTGGAGTTTGCGAAACAATCGTTTTGACCATTCCGTTAGAATCTTGCTCTTGCGCTTGCTTAGCTTCTTTGCCATTCATAATAACACTATCAAAAACTGCTCGACTACCAGAACCAACGGCACGGTTGATGATGGTAATTTCCAAATCTTGACCACCAACTTGCTTCCAATTGGTGTATTCTCCGGTAAAAATTTTACGTAGCTGCTCTGTGGTTAAGTTGTTTACTTTAATGCCTTTATTTGCTATGATAGCGGTACCTGCAACAGCGACCTGATGATCAACTAAAGCCTTCGCATTGATACCACTTTTTTCTTCTGCAAATAAATCGCTATTTCCAATATCTACTGCACCAGATTGGACTTGTGATAATCCTGTTCCCGATCCTCCACCTTGCACATTTACAATTTTTTTCGGATTTTCTTCGGTGTATTTGTCCACGACTGCTTCAACCAACGGTTGTAGAGCTGTTGAGCCAACTGCTGTTATCGCCTCACCGCGGTTAATCCAGGAAGAACAAGCTGAAAGACCGATGCTGCAAATCACGAGAGTGACTGCCCAAAGTATTTTTTTGTGTTTAATCACATGAAACTCCTTTTCAGATGTGAAAACATTTTCATTCTAAGATTTCCCTAATCTTTTCACATCTAATCTCACTATAACATATCTTTAGATATTTGGAAAGATTCTTTATTGAAATCTCAGGCCTTTTGGAAAATAATTTTTCAGAATATTTCCAGTCACTTTTGCAAACCCTAAACCATTACCTTGGACAACAACTTGATACCAACCATTTGCAGGGTTCTGATTGAGATTGACTGTCTCCCCAGCAACGTACTTTTTAAACTGCTCTTCATCAATTTCAATTATGTGCTTTACTTCACTTGGTTTTAAAGCCAGTCCCAAAGCAAAACTCGGTTCAAATCGTTTTTTCTTAAAAACACCTAGGTGCAAGCCATTTCTGGCAATTTTGAGTTTCGATAGATCTGGAAGACCTAGTGGCAATAGATATAAATGATCTCCAAAAGTCTGTAATTCTCCAGTCAGATCTATAGCTAGATGTTCTCTTTGAAACTTCTGCCACAACATCTTCTGCTCAGATGTCAGATGGCTCTTTTTTACTTTTAATTTTTTTGCTGACTGCTTACTACAAAGGCGAAATTTTGCAACAAATTGACCTTCACCTTTGAAATGGTGAGGATACATACGTGCAGTTTCTGGAAAGTTAATACCTGCAATCATCCCATTGATTTTAGGAATTTCGACTAATTCAAGCGGATAATTTTCTAACAACCAGTCAACGATTTCCTCGTTTTCTTCTGGTGCCCAAGTGCAAGTAGAGTAAATCAGTTCACCACCAGTTGTCAACATTTTCAAAGCATCCGCTAGTATCTCACGTTGAAGCTGTGCGCATTGAGCAGGATAAGTCTCGCTCCAATACTCCGTTGCTTCTGGCTGCTTTCTAAACATTCCTTCACCAGAACATGGTGCATCTAAGACAATCATATCAAAATAGCCCTGAAAGATCTGGCTTAATCTGTCAGCCGATTCATTTGTCACTACAACATTTCTTGCTCCAAATCGCTCAATATTTTCTACTAAAACCTTAGAACGTTTCGGATTGATTTCATTGGAAACAAGAATACCTGTATTATTCAAGTATGACAATAGGTGAGTGGATTTTCCACCCGGCGCTGCTGCCAAATCAAGTACTTTCATATTCTGTTGTGGCGTTGCAGCTTGGGCAACCATTTGTGCAGCAGGTTCTTGTGAATAGACTAATCCTGTGACATGCTCTATTGATTTTCCAGAAACTTTGCCATAAAAACCCCAGTTCGTATCAGGAATAGGATTTGGAAAAGTTTTTTGCTGCTCTTTTAATGGATTGACCCGGAAAGCGGAAACTGACTCCTCATCGAAAGTTAGAAAAAAAGAGGGAGCTTCCTCTCCCAAAAGATTGTTGTACTTTTCTTCAAATCCTTTTGGAAAATGCATCTAATCCTCTCGCTTTCGATATATGTATTTTTTAATTTCGTTCAATTTCATAGTTGGAATCATCATAATACCTTGGTGGCTTTCAAAATCAGGTTCCTCACCCTCAAATGTCAATGTCGTATAGCCTAGCTTATCTCCCATAATGGAAGCTGCAGCATAATCCCAAGGCCAAATATAGGAAATATAGGTTAACAGTTGTCCTGATAAAACCTTGCTAAAACTAATCGCAGCACTTCCGTACACTCGAACGCCCAAGGTTTCTTTTGCCAAATCCGCAATTCCCCAATCATTGCGCTCAAAAATACCAGCATTTGATGCCATTAAAAACTGATTTAAAGGGCGATCTTGGTAGGGAAGCAATTTCTGCTCATTGCAATAGACATCAAATTGACCACCGCCGTGATACAATTTATCTCCTATCACATCATAAATGACACCAAATTGACCAATGCCATTTTCAAAATAAGCCAGAACAACAGCAAAATCTGCTTTTTGTGCTACAAAGTTATTCGTGCCATCAATAGGATCAATGACCCAAACATTGCCATCTGAAATAGAATGTCGTAAGCCATTTTCCTCAGCTAAAATGTGATCTGCAGGATAAGCTTCTAAAATCCAGGTTACTAAATTATCTTGAACTTCTTTGTCCATTTGAGTTACCAAATCAGTCGGACTGGACTTGGTCTCAATTTGCAACTGATCATTCAAATGTTCTTTAATATAAGAAGCCACATTCAGTACAATTTGCTTGGCAAAATTAAATTTCTTTTCCAAGAGAAAACGTTCCTTTCTCCTTTAGTTTTGCAGCTTGAACAGCTCGATAGAGAGAATAGCCACTTGCTGCTTCAAATTCACGTCCGATCCGCTTTTCTTCAGCTTTGCTTGGAACAATTTTTTTGAATAGTTGATAAGAAGCCAATATCTTTTCGGCTGCTATTTTCGCTTCATAAGCCTGCTCAACATCATTCAAAAAAGAAAGCACTGAAGCAAGCTCTTCAGTGCTCCACGATATGTCTAGTGGGTAACGATAGTTTTTATTCATATTATTCAATCTCAGCTCTTAGAGTTGCATCGCGCAATTCCTGTTTTCGATATCCGCGAGGCAAAAACGCACGGATTTCATCTTCGTTAAATCCAATTTGCATTCGCTTGTCTTCCAGAATAATCGGGCGACGCAAAAGGCTTGGATTTTCCTCGATTAAACGAAGCAATTCAGAAATTGATAAATTTTCAACATCCAAATTTAATTTTTGAAAAATTTTTGAACGAGTTGAAATAATGTCGTCTGTTCCATTCTCCGTCAGAGAAAGAATATGTTGTAATTCGGGTGCAGATAAAGGGCTCGTCATGATATTGTGCTCCTCAAAAGGAACTTCATGATTGGATAGCCATGCACGCGCCTTGCGACAACTTGTACAACTCGGTGATAAAAATAGTGTAACCATGCATTTCTCTTCTTATTATTTGTAACTGTTATCATTATACTAAATTTTATGTAAGATTACTAGGTATTTTTATAAATTTTCTCCTATTTTTTTAGGAAAAATAAGAAGCTTACTACATGATTTAGTGGTTTGCGTTTTTAGGTGTCCAATATCTTGCGATTTCCTCATCTGCTTGCAATTGTTTGACTAGTCTGTCCACATTATCGAATTTTACCATATCTCGGATTTTATCCAACCAAAAAATGCGAATAGTATCACCGTAAATATCTTGTGAAAACTCAAAAATATTGGCTTCAAAACGAAGTTCATCTCCTTCAAAAGTGACATTTTTGCCGACGCTAGCCATCCCGCGATACACCTTTCCTTCGTGTTCTACATCAACCACATAGACACCATCGGCTGGTAAAATAACCCGATCCAGCGGAGCAAGATTTGCCGTTGGATAGCCAATCGTTCGTCCTCTTGCATTGCCATGAACGACAATTCCTCTAGTGGATAACGAATAGCCTAGCAATTGATTGCTTTCGGCGACATTTCCTGCTAGTACTGTTTCTCGAATACGGGTTGAACTAACTTTTTCTCCATTGAAATTTACAGAAGGAACTACGATAACTTGTCCGTCAAATAGTTTCTCCAAATCCTCTGCATTGCCTCGATCTGAACCAAAATGATAATCAAAGCCTGCAATGACAACTTTTGCTTTCAAATGCGAGATGTATTTTTCAAAAAATTGTTCCGCAGTATTACGAGCAAACTGACTGGTAAAATCAATCAAATAAAGGTAGTCTACACCAAGATTTTCCATTTGCTGCAAGCGATCTTCTGGACTAGTCAAATGAAGCATCAATGAAGGCTGGTAGCGTACAAAAGCTAATTTGGGAGATTCTGGAAATGTCAGCACTGCAATCTTCAGATGCTTCTCTGCTGCCATTTTTCTCGCTTCAGCAAACAATGCTTGATGTCCTTTATGCAGTCCGTCAAAATACCCTAGCACTAGGACTGTGTGTTCAATTTGCTGAATGTCTTTTTCATTTTTTATTCTAATCGTTTTCATCACTTAACTATTTTATCACAAAATTTTAAAGAAATACTTTTCTAGGTTTATATTCTTTATCGCGCTTTTCTAAAATGGCCTGCAATTTCCCTTGATAAAAGCCAGCCACCTGTTCTGCCTTGGTATTTATACGAATAAAGCGTCCAAATCGCACTTCTTCAACCTGCTCTTCCGTAAGGTTTACCTTAGGTAAATCTCCTATGCCAAATTCAATGGGCTGCAAAAATGAAAAGTCGCCTTTGTTCACCTTCTCGTCAATTTCTGCTAAAGTCAAAGCTTCTTCCAAATCCATACCAGCCGCAGCAGTGCGAGTCAGTTTAGACATATGGGAATCATAACCCAACTTCGCTCCTAAATCAACTGCCAATGTTCGCACATAGGTCCCCTTGCTGCATTTAACTCGAAAAGGAAAACGTGCCAAGTTACTTTCATAGACAATAGCTCCTGTCCGCTCAAAGTTGTAAATTATTACCTGACGCTTTGGTCGCTCTACTACCTCCCCAGCTCGAGCATACTCATAGAGTTTTCGTCCATTGACCTTGACAGCCGAGTACATAGGTGGCACTTGAGTCTGTTCTCCAACCATACTGGCAATGACTTGATCCACTAATTTTTCATCTAGCGCTTCTGTCACAGGGCTGAAAGCCACCTGTTCTCCACTGGCATCCTCTGTCGTTGTCGAAAAACCTAAAGTGACCTCTCCTTCATACACTTTACCTTCGTCTTGCATAAATTCTACCAATCGCGTGGCCTTCCCGACTGCAATGGGCAAGACACCCACCACATCTGGGTCTAAAGTCCCACCATGACCGATTTTTTTCATTCCTAAAATTTTACGCAGTTTAAAAACCGCATCATGCGAGGTCATTCCCGCTTCTTTTTTTAAATTGATAATTCCGTTCATTGATTCCTTATTCTGCTAAAAATTCTATTAGTAGTTGATTAAATTCCTTGTTTTTTTCATAAAGAGCATGACCACAGTCTGCTAAGATTTCCAAGCGATTATTTGGTATCCTTTTCTCTAACTCATACGAGGCCTCTAGTCCGATAACTTGGTCATCTACCGCACCAACAATGAGTGTTGGACATACTATCTTTTCTAACAAATCTGCTTGATGATGTAAACAAGACTGCGCTTGCACTACCAAACGATGCTGGTTTTTGACTTTGCCAAATTGACCTAAAAACCAATAAAGATAACGAAGATAGGAATAACTTTTTCTTGTATAAGAAACATGCGCCATATCCAACATCAACTCAGAATAAGTCCCTTCTTGCGCTAATAATAGCCAACGCTTAATCCGTTTTTCAAGTAAATTAGTACAATGTCCTGTCGTAACTGCTAGTACCAATTTTTTTACCTTTTCCGGAAAATCCAAAGTCAGATACTGAGCAATCATTCCCCCTTGTGAGACACCTAGTACAAAAGCAGATTCAATGTTCAAAACATTCATAGCTTCGGCTATATCTGCAGCCATATCTTTAGTGGAATATTCATCTGGTAATTCATTGATGCGACTAAATACATATACGTGATACTTTTTCCCTAAGCGTTTATACACAAGAGATAAACTTTTAGCCATGGACTTAACTGTATCTAATCCGTCTCCTAAGCCTGGTATGACAATCAGAGGTTCTTGACCTTTCCCAAAAGTAGCATAATCCATGCTTTTTCCATTTAAATATAAGGTTCGACCCTTTGCTGTAGACATCTTTTAGCTTCTCTGTTCCTTTCCTCTAATTTTATTCACTCTCCAAATACAAGGCAAATCCGGCAGTCACTTTTTCAAATCCAACTGCCTGATAAAACTGATGTGCAGCATTTCGTTCAGCGGTTAATCCACTATTTAGAGCCAGTGCCTTAGCTCCTTCTTTTACCGCTTGTTTTTTCAATTCATCTATTAGCCTACTAGCAACTCCTTGCCGTCTTACTTTTTTTGAAACAGACAAAGCCAAAATACGATAGTAAGATCCATCTGCTTCGAAAAAGAAGAGTTTTGCATAACCTAAAAAACCTACGATTTCATTGTTTTTTCAGCTAAAAGACAGCCATAATAAGGCTGGGAGAGAATGATCTCTAGACGCTCAGCTAGACTAGAAGCAGTCGTCGGATAGCCTAAATCTTCATAGAGGGGGAGCAAGGCTTCTATGTCTTTCAAGGTTGCTTGTCGCATCTGCATAGTGTCCTACTAGTCGTTCTTCAACGCCTCAAACTTAGCTTTCATAGTTGGATTTTTGCGGGTCAGTTTTTTGACGGAGACGTCATCCAGTTTGTTGTTGGCCAAGCGCAGTTGATTGTCTGATGTCTGAAGTGCCTGCTTGACCGCTTCCATTCGCTTAATAGCCTTATCAATTTCATCAATGGCCTTTTGGAAATTTTTACTAGCTGAATTGTAGTTTTTGGCAAAAGCATTTTTAAAGGTTTCCAAATCATCTTCAAAGTGCGTAATATCAATGTTTTGTTCACGGACCAAAGCCAACTCCTGCTTGTACTTGAGCGAATTGAGCGCAGCATTGCGCAAAAGTCCAATCAACTGAATAAAGAACTGCGGCCGCACCACATACATTTTCTCATACTCATGGCTAACATCAACAATGCCTGTATTAAAGTAATCATTATCAGCCTCTAACATGGTCACCAAAACAGCATATTCGCACTTCTTCTCCCTGCGGTCCTTGTCCAATTCCTTATAAAAGTCACTGTTTTTATGCTTGGTTTTAGTCGTGTCAGCCTCGTTTTTCATTTCAAACATGATGGAAAGAATCTCAACCCCATTCTCATCAGCTTCACGAAAGATAAAGTCCCCCTTGGAACCAGAAGCAGATGACACCTCATTATCCTTGCCAAAATAAGCATTAGGAAAGGCAAAACTGCGAACCTTGTTGAATTCGCTTTCAGCGTAATGCTCTAAACTCTCTCCAATCGCTTTAGTAGATTGTTGTGCTTTAAAGTTCTTGTAAAATTCTACTTGTTCATTGGCCGCCTTTAGCTGAGCTTCGTAATTTTGTTTAACAGATGCAAGGGATAATTCATTTTCTTTCTCTTGCAATAAAAGCTGATTTTGGATTTGGTCGCGTTCTTTTTCAATATTTGTCAACGAAGCTTGCAGCTCATTTTGGTGTTCCAGTCGAAGACGGTCTAGTTGGGCTTGTAGCTCTACCAATTCTTTTTCTTTATCCGATAGTTTTCCAGACAAAGCCTGCTCTGTATCCTTTTTGATTAGCTCTTTTTGGGATTCAAAATTGGAAATAGTCGCCTTGAGCTCTTGAATTTCAGATTCTTTCTGACTTAAGGTCTGTTGCTGCTCATTCTGTGCCTTTTGTTTTTCTAAAGCTAACGCTTGCTCAATTCGAGCATGAATTTCCTTGTCAAATTCTGTCGTCCGTACCTGAGCCAAGAGCTCGCTGTACTGGCTTTCGTTGACTGTAAAGACTTCCCCACAGTTGGGGCATTTGATTTCGTTCATGGATACCTCTTCATTGATTGTTCTCTATAACATCTTATTATACCATTTCTTATGGTTATTTTAAATCAACAGCTTAAATACAAAAAGACCGTTGCATTTGAACAACGATCTTTTTTAAAATTAGGCCTCTATTCGCCAGCTGGAGGCACTGCGTCTTTCCTGAATAAATCGGTTGTACAAGCCTTGTTTGGCAAGCAGTTCTTGGTGTTTGCCTTGCTCAACTATACGACCTTGAGCAAGAACAATAATTTGATCGGCATGCTCTACTGTTTTTAGCCGATGAGCAATCATAATAATGGTTTTATTCTTTGTTAAAGAATAAATGGCTTGCATAAGCGCTTCTTCGTTTTCTGGGTCAATATTAGCAGTTGCTTCGTCCAGAATGATAATAGGAGCGTCCTTGATAATGGCACGAGCAATGGAAATCCGCTGCCGTTCTACACCAGAAAGACTGGCTCCGCCTTCACCAATCTTGGTCTGATAACCCTCTGGAAAAGACAGGATAAAGTCATGACAAGCAGCTTTTTTCGCAGCAGCTACAACTTCTTCATGACTAGCGTCTGGCTTTCCAAATTTAATGTTATTTTCAATGGTATCCTCAAACAAATAGACCGTTTGAAAAACAAAACTAAAATTACGAATAAGGCTGTCATAGCTGTATTCTTTTACATCATGACCATCTAAGCTGATGCTGCCACTCTCTACATCCCAGAAACGGGCAATGAGATTGCAAAGAGTTGTCTTTCCAGAACCAGAAGGCCCTACCAGAGCTGTCGTTGTCTTTTCTGGAATATCCAACGATACATCATCAATAATTTTCTTACTTTCATAGGAGAAACTGACATGATCCAACTTGATATTGCTGGTTTTTGGCTGTAAATCTTTTCCGCTAATATCCATTGGTTTAATGGACAAAACTTTGTTGATCATATCAACCGATAAATCAACAATGCGAAGAAGAGAAGAAAAACTACCAACTCCGTCCAGACTTTCGTAAATCATAAAAGCACTGATGAGCATCATGATGCAAATCAAAAGGCTCATACTTCCTTGCAGGTAAAAGTAAATGGAGAGCAGCCCTATAATCGTTCCAGTCAGCTTGGTAATCATCCCTTGCAGAGCGATATAAGGCAAGGTAACCCAAGTCAGCTTTGTATCTAAATGCCTTTTATTCTCAATAGCACGCGATAGTTTTTTAGCCGATGATTGAACAATATTATAGTTCTTTACTTCCGCAATCCCTTGACTGTATTCTAGCACAACTGCTACCAAATCTGTATCAGCTTGTTGTTTAGCTTCTGACACATTTCCAGCTTGCCAACGCATCAATCCATTTGGCAAGAGAAACAGTATCAATCCTGCCAACAAAATCAAACCAATTCTCCAATCATAGATAAATACAAAAACCGTAATAGTTCCTGCCGTTAGAAATCCTTCCAACGTCATCATAACAACTCGAGTAGCAACATCTGCTAGACTTTCAAGCGTATTGGTTGTGACGCTGGTGATTTGTCCCAGACTATTTTGATTGAAATACCCCATTGGCAGGTAGCGCATGTGTTCAGCAATTTCAATCCGCTTATGAGTACATGTATGATAGCCCGCTTCTGTCTGCAACATTGTAATTTTCAAGCTAATCAAAATGTTAAGAATAACAGACAAGAGCATAATTCCAAGAGAGAGCCATACAGTCTGCATAGAAACAGTATCATGAATGATAGCCATAACAATCAGCCCAATAGCTGGAATCCGAAAAGCAATAATGAAAGCTTTTAGAAGCCCTAAACAAACAGAAGTGTAGAATTTCTTGCGATCTTCTTCTGTACAAAAATCAAAGAATTTTTTCAATGTACTAAGCATCTGCCAATCCTCCTTCTGTCATTTGATCGCTATCCTTTACTGCAAGATGAGCTTGCCACATAGAAGCATAAAGCGGACAAGTCTTCTGCAAATCTGCATGTTTTCCTTTTGCCTCAATACGTCCGTCATTAACTACGACAATCTGATCTGCACTTGCAATCGTTGAAAGACGGTGAGCAATGACCAGAAGCGTACGACCTTCTATCAAACGAGCTAAACTAGACTGAATGAGAGCTTCATTTTCGGGGTCAGTATAAGCCGTTGCTTCATCCAAAATAATGACTGGTGCGTTTTTCAGCATAGCTCGTGCAATCGCAATTCGCTGCCGTTCTCCACCAGATAAATGACCGCCGCCAGTACCAACGCGCGTTTCAAACCCATTTTCCAATTTCATAATGAAATCATAACAGCCACACTTGCGAGCAATCTCTATCACGTCTTCGTCTGAAGCGGCAGAATTCCCCATACGAATATTTTCCATAATCGTTTCATCAAAAAGGTAATTATCCTGTGTGACATAGGCAATCTGACGACTGTAATAATCAAGAGGTAGGTTTCGAATGTCCACGCCACCAAAGGTAATACTACCAGAACTAACATCCCAGAAAGAAGCTAGAAGTTTAGCAATCGTAGATTTCCCTGAGCCAGAGGGACCGACAAGAGCAGTCACTGTATCAGGCTCAATCGTTAAGGAAATACTATGCAATACTTCTTCCTCATCTGAATAACCAAAGCTAACATCTGTCATTTGAAGTTCTGTTCCCTTTGGAATGTCCGTTAATTCTGTCGGACGAGGCAAATCAGGCTTTTCCAAAATAGCAATCACTTCACCAAAGATTGTCGCAATTTTCCGTAGATCATCCATATAGGAAGCCACTAAAATAAACGGCGTCAAAAGACTAAGAGACAGAATGATCAGTAAAATAAAGTTGCTAGCTGTTAGGCTACCTTGAAGGTAAAAGAGAGTTCCAAAAGGGAGTAAGAAAAGCAAGCCGGACGGTAAGAAAGCTGTAACAATGCCCATTTCAACTACGCACTTGCGCATCCATTCAATAAAGCAATCAGCTCCTTCTTTGACAGCCTTGACAAATTTATCGTAAGAAAATTTCTCTTTTCCAAAAACCTTGATGACTTCAATCCCATTGATGTATTCTACTGCTGTATCATTGAGCTTCTTCGTTTTCTCTACTGTATTTTCAAAATCATCTTCGCTCTTGCGTAGCATATTCCCATAAGCTAAGATAACAATCGGGATTGTCAGTAGCGAAAGCAAAGTTAAGCGCCAATCAATCACCAACATGGCAATTAAGATAATAAAGGGACCAAATAGCCCAGATGTAAACTCAGGAATTAAGTGCGCCAAGGTTACTTCTGTGGCATCCACTCGCTCAACAATGATATTTTTGTAAATTCCAGAAGATTGACTTAAAACCGTTCCCAGAGGCAATTTGACCAATTTCTCTGTCAGACGATAGCGCATTTCTGCTAAAATTTTAAAGGTTGCTGTGTGAGACAAGAGCGTAGAAATCCCGTGAAATCCCCAATGCGCTATCCATGCCAGTCCTATCCAAATGGACTGAAGGGCATAAAAATTCCAATCTCGATTGCCTTGTAAGAGCTGATTGATGATATTTCCTACAAAAAAATAAGGCAAAAATCCGCATAAAACAGATAAAAAGGCAAAAACAAGACTAACAATAAAATAAAATTTGTGAAGAGAAACAAATTCCAGTATCCAAGATACAACCGACTTTTTCTTCATACAAATCCCTTCTTTCTCCTAAAAAACAAATAAAGAACTCTAGTCAAACAATTCATGATATGCTGACAATGCTGTTATTTAATTTATACTTATATTATAAATTCTGACAATTCTAATGTCAAACAAAAATAAAAGAGCGAGACAGAAATCAGTAGTTTCGTAGAAACCTGATTTCTCTCCCACCTCCGCACAACTCGAAAGGTTTGGGAAACCTTTCGAGGTTGGAAATAAAGTTAAGTGAAGCTTGGCGTTAAAAGGGCTGTAAAAGTTGAGTTATCAACATATTTGAGTCCACTCGGTAGTGATTGATTATGCATGAGAAACTCTACATTGACGAAAGTCAATAGAGCTTCTCCAAACTACTGCGTCTTATAATTTTGACTATATAAACAAAGGAAGCTGAGCACTTTTGCCCCAACTTCATTGTAGCTTGAAAAAATAGACACTGCTATCAGTTTTTATATTTTTGTGCCATACGTTCAATCATTTCTGTTATTTGCTCACGAATCTTTGTTGGCTCTAGCACTTCCACATTGTCTCCAAAAGAAAGAATATAGCAGTACAGACTATAGTCATTCGGAATTTCTATCTCTGCATACAAGTTTCCTTGCTCATCTTCTTTGACTGGACAATCCAGTTCATCATATACTCTGAAAGCGGCTTTTTTATTAAATTTCAGCTTGACTCGTACGACCTCTTCTAATCGCGCTTCTTTTTCCAAGCTCACATTGTCAAAGTTATCTGCAAAATGTTGTGGTAAAAGCTTTAGCTGGCTTATGCGAGAAAGTTTAAAATAACGAAAATCATTTCGGACTAAGCAAAATGCATGAAGATACCATGATTGTCCTTTAAAAAGCAGGCGAACTGGTTTTACTTGACGCTGGGTGCACTCTTCTTTGTTGCTAACATACGAAAAGGAAATCACTTGCTTACTGATGATTGCATTTTTCAAATTCTGAAATAGCTCTTCATATTTCTTGCTATTGGACCAACTGGTAAAATCTACTTCTATCCAGTTTGGTTGGTTCAATTTAAATAAAGCCGATAGTTTGGTCAAAAGCTCGTTTTCATGCAGAAGACCCGTAACCCCTAATCCTTGTAAAGCAACCAACAGTTGCTCTTTTTCTGATTGATTAAGCAAAGAACTATTTAGTACAAAATCCTCCGCCAGTCGAATGCCTCCGTCTCTGCCTTGCATGGTGTAGATTGGAATGCCCGCACTGCTAAGTCGGTCAACATCTCGATAAATCGTTCTAACAGATACTTCAAATTGTTCTGCCAGCTCCCTCGCTGTAACATTATCCCTTTCTAAAAGAACATACACTATTCTAAATAATCTACTCTCTGTCATAGACCGTGCCTTTCCATGAATACCTTATCTCAATTTCTCTAAAATCTTTTGAAAAGTCTCTTGATTGCTCTGCCAGTACAATATATCAGGCACATTTTTAACTTCTGTCCACATAAAATCAATGTGCTCATCAGAAAGATGAATATCTTTTTTCTGTGTTTTCACAAGAAAAAGTGTTTTAAAAATAGTCAAGTCTTCATCAACAACAACTGTGTGATGACTGATTTTCAAAAGCTTTGTTAGCTCGATTTCCAGTCCAGTCTCTTCAAAAATCTCACGAATGCAGGCTGCTTCAGGACTTTCATCACTTTCAATACCACCAGTAATCGGTTGCCAGAAAGAACATTGTCCAGTTTTAACTTTTAAGAGCAAAATTTCCTTAGCAATCGGGTCATAAATCCAGGCTTCAATGGAATATTTCATCGCAGTAGTCCCTTAGATTTCACTTTTTCTCAATTGGTGCAACACTTGCCAACAGTTTCTTTAATCCAACCTCTGGGAAATTGATTTTCAATTCTTGGCTACTGCCACTGCCTGACACTTCCAATACCGTTCCGTCCCCCCATTTTTTATGGTGAGCAATATCACCGATAGCCCAATCAATAGTCGGCTGATTAGCAGCTGCATTCTTACCAAATGGCAACTGGCTTGAAGAAATGCTGCTCGGTGCAGCTTGCCACTTGCGTTCCTGCAATGCTTGAGCGAGACTCATTCCTTGACCAAACTGAACAGTTTTGCCATTCACATAGGAAGCTTTAAAGGATGTATTAGCAGGTCGAGCCAAGCCTTGATAATCTAGCAAGCTTGAGCTAATTTCATTTAGAAAACGAGTTGGACGATTGTAATTAGTTTTCCCATATAGCAGGCGCGAGTTTGCATTGGTTAGGAACAAGACTTTTTCAGCACGAGTAATTCCGACATAGGCTAATCGGCGCTCTTCCTCTAGCTCATCTTCATCTTCTGCCGCACGACTAAGTGGGAAGACATTTTCTTCCATACCGATAATGAAAACCACCGGAAACTCTAATCCCTTGGCAGCATGTAGCGTCATAAGTGTCACTTCTGAGCTTTCCTGATCGCCATCATCTGTATCTGCAATCAAAGCCAAATCATTGAGAAAACGGCTAAGTCTGTCCAAACCAGTTTCCTCAGTATCATTTTCTGGATTTTCGTCAAAATTCTTAGTAACAGAAAGAAATTCTTCGATATTTTCAATCCGAGCCTGACTTTCCAGCGTAGCTTGAGCTGCTAATTGCTCGGTGTAACCAGTCTTTTCAAGCACCAGCTCTACCACTTCTGTCACGGTCAACTCGTCCAATTGCTCGCGCAGATTCAAAATGAGATTGGCAAAGTCAAAAACAGCCTGAGCAGCTTTCCCCTTAACAGGTGAGAGCATAATCTGCGAAGAAGCATCCAAAAGAGACATCTCTTGACCAGCTGCAAAATTACGAATTTTCTCCACTGTACCCGGTCCGACACCCCGTTTAGGCTCATTCACAACACGCTCAAAACTGATGTTGTCGCTAGTATTAGCGATGAGATTGAGATAGCTGATGACATCTCGAATTTCCTTACGACTATAAAACTTAGTCCCCCCCACCATGGTGTAAGGAATATTAGCCTTTAGGAGAGCTTCCTCAATATTCCGAGATTGGGCGTTAGTTCGATAAAGAACAGCAAAATCCCGATAGACATAGTCAGATGTGTTAGATAGCTCATCAATGGTTTTAGCTACAAAGAGAGCTTCGTCTTGCTCATCATTAGCCCGATAATAAACAATATTTTCACCATCAGCATTTTGTGTCCAGAGATTCTTTGGACGGCGGTTGCGGTTGTTTTTGATAACATCATTAGCAGCTTGCAGAATGGTCTTAGTTGAGCGATAATTTTCCTCCAGAAGAACAACTTTAGCTTCAGGATAATCCTTTTCAAAGTCCAAGATATTCTGCATATCAGCACCTCGCCAGCCATAAATAGACTGGTCGGCATCTCCTACCACACAAATATTTTTAAAACGTGAAGCCAACAGTTTGACCAGTTGGTACTGAGCGTGGTTCGTATCTTGATACTCGTCCACATGGATGTATTGATAGCGCTGCTGGTAATAAGTCAACACATCTGGATTTTTATCAAAAAGGCGCAAGGTCAGCATGATTAAATCATCAAAATCCATCGCTTCTGACTGGCGGAGTTCCTTCTGATACATTTCATAGCATTTCGCTACAATCTCTGCGTACATGTCTCCTGCTAAAGCTGCATAGGCCACTTCATCAATCAAATCATTTTTCGCATTAGAAATCGTCCCTAAAATAGCTCGTTCATTCCACTTTTTAGGATCTAAATTGAGCGTTTTAAGTATTCGTTTCATCAAAGTTCGCTGCTCGCCAGGATCGACAATCGTAAAATTACGGTTATAGCCGATATGGTCAGCTTCCCGACGCAAAATCCGCACGCACATTGAGTGAAAAGTCGCAATCAAGCAATCCTCTGTTGCTGGATTGAGAGTGTAAGCACGCTCCTTCATCTCACGAGCTGCTTTATTGGTAAAGGTAATCGCTAAGATATTCCAAGGATTGACTAACTTTTCATCAATCAAATAAGCAATACGGTGAGTTAAAACACGGGTTTTCCCAGACCCAGCTCCTGCCATAATCAGTAAAGGTCCTTCCGTTGTTTGAACTGCCTCCGCCTGACGGTCATTCATACCAGTTAATAAGGGATTCATCTTTTTTCCTCTTTCAAAGTCAGTGATTCTATTATAACAAAAATCACTCATAAGCTAAACTAGAAAAGAAAATCTTTGCTTTAGTTCTTCCTCATAAAAGTTTGAAAAATCATTTAAAAAGCGTTATAATAAACATTCTGAAAGGAAAAAAGCATGAATAATCCAGCAAAAAATCTGAAGCTCGCAGAGCGTGGTGCTATTTTAGCCATTCTAGCCTATATCGTTTTATCCATTGCTAAAATGATTGCCGGTTCTGTCTTACAGTCCTCTAGTTTGACAGCCGACGGTTTTAACAATGTTTCGGATATTGTTGCTAATATTGCCGTCTTGATTGGACTTCGCATGGCACGTAAGCCTGCCGATACAGATCACAAATTTGGTCACTGGAAAATTGAGGACTTAGCCAGCCTTATCACTTCTCTTATCATGTTTTTTGTCGGATTTGATGTTTTAATTGATACCGTTCAAAAAATCATCTCTAACCAAGAAACGACTATCGATCCCTTAGGCGCCATCGTCGGGATTATTTCCGCTTTGGTCATGACAGGAGTGTATTTTTACAATAAAGCCTTAGCAAAAAAAGCGCAGTCTAAAGCACTCGACGCAGCTGCCAAAGACAATTTATCTGATGCTATTACTTCGCTTGGTACAACCATTGCAATCATCGCAAGCGCCTTCAATTTCCCGATTGTAGATAAACTGGTCGCTATCGTCATTACCTTTTTCATCCTTAAAACGGCTTATGAAATTTTCATGGAATCTTCTTTTAGTCTATCAGACGGCTTTGATGAAAATCTTTTAAAAGAATACAAAGAAGCCATTTTAGAAATTCCTAAAATTTCCCGTGTTAAATCTCAAAGAGGGCGAACCTACGGTAGCAACATCTATCTTGACCTCATTTTAGAAATGAATCCCGACTTGTCTGTCTATGAAAGCCACGAAATTGCCGATCAGGTTGAAAATATGCTCAAAGAGCGCTTTGGTGTCTTTGATATTGACATCCACATTGAGCCTGCTCCTATCCCCGAAGATGAAATATTGGACAATGTTTATCGAAAGCTCTTTATGAGAGAGCAATTGGTTGATCAGGGAAGCCAATTAGAGGATTTACTAGCACCTGAATTTGTGTACATTTCTCAGGATGGCTGCCAAATGAACAAAGAGAAATTTCAAATCGAAAAAGGAAAACAATCTCCTATCAAAAATTTCCAATTAACTTCTATCAGCCAAAAAACCAAACTAATTTGCTACGAAGAAGATGGGATTATTCATACCAGCCTTTGGCGTCGTCACGAAACATGGCAGAATATTTTCCATCAGGAAACACGAAAAAACGAGAGCGAACAATAGTCGTAATGCCATAGAAATCGACTTTCTTATCTCGCTCCCACAAGGCTAATAAGGAATTTTGCTATAAAAATAAGGCTGAGATAAAAGTATTCTCAGCCTATATTTTTTAGGAATTTATCAGTAAAGCAATCTAATTTGTCCCCCGTTTCTCACAATCAATAAATCATCAAACCCCAAGCCCTCACTAAGATGATACTCCTAGCGAAAACTTTGGGTTTTGTCTTTACTTCTTCTGTGGGTGATTGGGGCAACAATCAGATGTTCTCTCATTTTTTGACTTCATCTGCCGCAATATCCTCACCAAACCACTTGTCTGCTATTTTTTGAAATTGACCTGTTTGATATAATTTTTTAAATGCTTGGTTTATATTTTCAACGAGCTGCTTATCCGTTTTTCTAGCACCTACTGCAAAGGATTCGCTATCAAATCCGGCTGGGAAAACATAATAATCCTGCAAAATCCCCTCTTCTTTTAAATAATAATTGGCATAAACTCGGTCAATCAACAATCCATCAATCCGGCTATTTTGCAAATCAATCAACGCCTCTGTAAAACTTTGATATTGAGCAGCTTTGTGATTTTTAACTAGATTCTTCAAAAGCTCCGGATGAGCTTCAAACTCATCGTAACCCGAAGAACCCGTCTGAGCACCAAGAATTTTATCCTTCATGTCAGCTGTTTTTGCAATGTTCAATGATTTTTTAGTAACCAGTACTTGTTCATTTTTCATATAAGGAATGGTGAACTGTACTTTCTTTCGTCGCTCATCAGTTGCCGAATACCCATTCCAGATAAGATCAATCGTTCCATTTGTGAGCTCAGTTTCTTTCATGTCCCAATCAATCGGCTGCCAATTCACTTTTATCCCATATTCTTTAAAAACAGCATTTGCCAAATCAATATCAAAACCAGCATATTGACCATTTTTTCGCTCAAATCCCATAGGAACAAATGTATTGTCAAAACCAATAGTAATGCTCTTTTTTTGTTGGTATTTTGACCAATTATCTACTTTAGGGTTGCTAACATTGCTACAAGCTGTAAGGAGCAAAAAAAGAATCAAACCACAGATCGCAAGAACATAACGTTTTATCTTCATATTCTCCTCCTATTTAGGCTGAACTTTAAGAATCGTATCTGCGATATTTTCCGCAAACTGCAAATCATGGGTCACTACAATTTGCGTCATTCCTAGCTCACGATTCTGAAGAATCAACTTTTCAACTTCAAGACGCAATTCCGGATCCAATGCGGAAGTTGGCTCATCATAACCGATAATTTCTGGGTCAATCATCATCGCACGAGCTAATGCTACACGTTGTTTTTGACCACCTGATAAAGAATAAGGATAAGCATTTACATGTTCTGCTAACCCCAATCGGGTCAATAAGCTAATTGCTTTCTTTTCCGCATCCTCTTTTGCAACATTTTTTATTTTAATGGGTGATAAAGTTAAATTCTCAAGAACCGTTAAATGTGGAAATAGCTGAAAATCTTGAAACACAAATCCCAATAAATTACGTTTTTCAAGTTCATCCAAGGGCAACTCTTCTCCATTATAAATAATGTCACCCGAATCAATTGTTTCCAAGCCAGCCAACATCCGCAATAATGTCGTTTTCCCGCCGCCAGACGGTCCTACAATGGCAAGGATTTGCTTTTCTGGCACCTTTAAATTCAAGTCGGAAATAATTTGCTTTTCGCCAAAACGTTTGCTAATATTCTTTAATTCTAACATAAGCGCCTCCTACTTATAGTAACTATATCTCTTTTCAACTTGCTTCGATACAATCGTCACAAGACCAATCAAGACAAGGTAAATAGCCCCTGCTATAAACATCGGTGCTAAACTCGCATCACGATTGGCTGCAGTCCGACTAGCCAAGATTAAGTCGGAAACACCAAGCGCATAAACAAGGGATGTATCTTTTACCAACGTCATCACTTCATTAAAGACACTCGGAAGCACCACTTTGACAACTTGCGGTAAAATAATAAACCGTATCGTTTGAAATGGTGTAAACTTCAAAACCTTAGCCGCCTCATATTGCCCTGCTGAAATAGATAAAATCCCACCACGGAAAATTTCGGCGAAATAAGCAGCATAATTTAGCGTGAATGCTATGATAGCCGCTGGAAGCCGATCCAAACGCACACCAATGCTTGGCAAAACATAATAAATAAAAATCAGTTGTAGCAAGAGAGGTGTACCGCGCATAATCCAAATATAAATATTTATAAGCCAATGAAGCAGCTTAAAGTGGATTTGCATTAAAAAGGAAATCACAATTCCAAGTGGTATGGATAAAACTAAGACTAAAACAAATACTTGTAAAGTCACCAATGCGCCATTCAATAAGCTTGGCAAAACTTCAAAAATATAGTTCATGCGTACACCTCCTAAATAAATATTTATCATTATATCAAAAATTTTTATATTTTCAACATCTTTTTACAAATATATCCATGGATTTTTACTAAATATCGCAAAAACTTCATTTTCCAAAGAATAAAAAAACAAAATAGTTGAACTACTTTGTTTTAATAAATCCAAATTGATTAAACGGGAGTACTCTAAATGAGATAACTCCTTTAATTTGTTTTTCTGTAATCAAGCCAAACTTCCGACTATCTTCCATATCTTGCCGATTATCATTCAGAATCAGATATGACTGCGCTGGAATTTTATTTGCATTCGATTTAGTTAATGTCTGAATGGTGAAATCATGAGTGAAATAACCTGTACTAGTAGCTTTTGCTAAGTATTCTTCCTTAGCCTTCGTTAAATAATCTTCTGACTTGATTTTATTATTTAAGTAAAGAACATCATCCATATAAACAACGGAGTCATTTCCTAGACCAATGACACGTCCGACATACTCTTTTCCCTTCACCTCGTACAAGACAAAATCATCTCTTTTAATTTCTTCATTTCTATTGGCAACAACAACATCTTTATCTTGCAAAAAATGATTCGCATCTTTTACAGTAATCCTGTATGGTGTAAAAATGAACATTCGCAAACAAGCAATGATTACCACAACAATAGATAAAAAAATAACATTCCTAATTAAATCTCTTTTAACCATAGTCTCTCCTCTTCTTCTACTCATTATATCATGTTTTCATAAAATAAACAAAGGTAGGAAAGTTAACTGTTATCTCTGCTCCCATTTGCAACTAAAAAGCCTATCAATCAGATAATCGTTGGATTGATAGGCTAGTTTTCTGAATGAGATAGATTAACGGACTGTACGGATACGCATTGTATTTGTTCCACCAGTTCCGACTGGAACACCAGCTACAATCACAATATTGTCACCAGATTCCACAAGACCACTTTCAAGAGCAACTTTTTCAGCAACTTCAAACATATCATCAGTAGATGCAGGTTTTTCAGTTACTACTGGAATAACACCCCAGTTCAACATCAATGAACGTTGCGTTAATTCATCAAATGTAATTGCCAAGATGTCAGCATCTGGACGATACTTAGAAATCAAACGAGCTGTATTTCCTGATTCAGTCATTGTTACGACCAATTTGATGTCCATTGAGTTTGTAGCATCTTTAACAGCTGAAGCCACAACTTCTGTCTTAGAACTACGTGCGTAGTCAACTGATGACAAGCGTCCATACTCGTTCAATAGAGTTTGAGCGTTTTTATCAATTGTAGCCATTGTTGTTACAGATTCAAGTGGGTATTTACCATTTGCAGATTCACCTGAAAGCATTGTCGCATCTGTTCCATCAATAACAGCGTTAAATACGTCTGATACTTCTGAACGAGTCGCACGTGGTTTTTCAGTCATTGTTTCAAGCATGTTTGTTGCTGTGATCGCAATTTTACCAGCTGCATTGACTTTTGTGATAATCATTTTTTGGTAAACTGGAACCATTTCAAATGGTACTTCAATACCCATATCACCACGAGCAATCATGATACCGTCCGCTACTTCAAGGATTTCATCCAAGTTTTCGATACCTTGTTGGTTTTCGATTTTAGCGAACAATTTCACATGTCCATTACCAGTTTCTTCACAGATTGCGCGAACTTCGTTGACGTCTTTTGCAGTACGTACGAATGAAATAGCGATAAAGTTGATTCCTTGTTCAAGACCAAAACGAATATCGTCGTTGTCACGTTCAGCAAGTGCTGGGAAAGGAATTTTTGTATTTGGAATATTAACACCTTTTTGTTTAGCGATAATACCGTCGTTTTCAACTTCTACTTCAAATTCACGTGTAGCAGGATCTTTTGCAATAACGCGAAGACCAAGTTTACCGTCATCAACAAGAACTTGTTTTCCAACTTCAACATCGTCATAGATATCAAGTGCACCAGCAACATTCAATGCGATAACTTCACGAGTTGATTTGATACCTTGTTTAGTTGCAACACGGATTTTTTCACCTGTTTTGTAAGAATATTCTTTAGCATCGCCTTCAAATAATTCTGTACGAATTTCAGGACCTTTAGTGTCAAGAAGGTAACCAACTTTTTGACCAGCAATTTCTTCAGCACGATGAACAGTAGCCATACGGTCACCTTGCTCTGCGTGGTCACCATGTGAGAAGTTGAAACGGAAAGTGTTAGCTCCAGCTTCGATCAATTTAGCGATATTTTGCGCTGAAGCTTCAACGTCAAGTTTTTCGCCCCAATATCCGTCTTCACCGAATCTTTTACCACCACGGATTTCTACCGCAGGACCTAAAGTTGCAACGATTTTTACACGTTTATTCATGATATATGAAAACTCCTTTTTATTTAATGGTCTTTATGACCAGGATAACAAATTAAAATTACATTGAAATGCTACGGTTTAATTTAGCAAGATCAAGATCAGCTTTGTGTGGATTATTAACAATAATCTTGCCGTCTTCAGTTAAACTAAACAAAGCACCTTCTTCTGCTGTACCGAGGATTGGATTTTCAACCATTTGTTCGTTGCGAATACCAACTGCAACACCACCAATGCCCTTTTTAAGAAGGCTGACAGCATGAGCACCCATACGTGAAGCAAGAACACGGTCACGTGCAGTTGGTGAACCACCACGTTGAATATGTCCAAGTTCGGTCACACGAAGATCGCTCACATCACCAGCTTCTTTCAACTTCTTACCAAATTCATCGGCCGACATAACACCTTCTGCCAGAACGATAATGTTATGTTTCTTTCCTTCTTCATAGCCACGTTTGATACTAGCTACGATATCTTCAATCTTGAAGCCTTCTTCGGGAACGATGATTTCATCAGCACCTGTAGCAATACCAGCCCAGAGAGCGATGTCTCCAGCATTGCGTCCCATTACTTCAACAACAAAAGTACGACGGTGACTAGATGATGTGTCACGAATCTTATCAATGGCGTCCATTGCAGTTGTTACAGCAGTATCAAAGCCGATTGTGAAGTCTGTACCAACGATATCATTGTCAATCGTGCCAGGAAGTCCGACAGCTGGGAAGCCATGTTCTGTCAATCGCATAGCACCATGGTAAGAACCGTCACCACCGATAACTACGACTCCTTCAATACCATGTTTTTTAAGTTGCTCAATCCCTTTTAATTGTCCTTCTAATTGGGCAAATTCTGGATAACGAGCTGAGTGAAGGAAAGTACCACCACGTGAAATAATATCTCCAACTGATGCGGCATCAAGCGGATAAATTTCACCAGCAACCATGCCGGCATAACCGTCATAGATACCGTAAACTTCCATTCCTTCTGAAATTGCTTTACGAACAACTGCACGGATAGCAGCATTCATACCAGGGGCATCACCACCACTAGTCAAAACAGCAATACGTTTCATTCGTTTGTGCTCCTTTTTCTTTTTACATTCACCCTTGATTATACCACAATCAAAACCAAAATTCTTCTTTTTTCCTAATTTTTTATTGATAAATCGTTTTCATGGTTATTTTTTTCAATTCTTCTTGTAATTTCTCTGATTTTTGAACACGATATTGAGTAATTGCTACTGTTTTTCTTTCTTTTTCATATCGAAGAACAACCGGGATATCTCCTCGAAATTGTCGTAAAATAGCGGATATTGCTGCATCGCTTTTATGATCTTCTACTTGTATCCAAAAACGTTCTGTAACAGCTTCCTGCAAATCATTTAAAATCAGCTGCAAACGCTCCTCGCGTTTTTGAACCCGACCAGTCAGATAATAAAAGCCTTTTTCATGCAAACCTTTGCTGAACTGTTTAAAAGCATCTGGAAAGACTGTTACCTCCATTTTTCTTTTAGCATCACTCACTTGTAAGAAGGCCATATTTTCACCCGTTTTGGTACGGATAACACGAATGGACAAAATCTCTACTAAAATCGTTGCATGATTGTTTTCAACCAAGTCTTGAATAGGGGTAAAGGCTTGAGTAGCAGATTTTGCAAGTTTTACCAAGGGATGCTCGCTCAAACCGACACCGATAATTTCTTTTTCTAACTCAAATTTTTCTGCTTCTGTATAATCCTCTGCTTCTGTCCAGCTATAATTTGTATCTGCAAAAAGACTGCCCAGCTCATCTGCAAAGACAAATAAGTTCGGAAGATTTTGTAGGATTTTTTGGCGATTCTTTTCAAATACATCAAACAAACCGACTTGTACCAAAGGGGTTATCAACTGAACCTTATGATATTGCGTTGGCAACTTCAAAACGAAGTCTTCTACATTTGAAAAAGGACGATTTTCAATAATCCAATAAGCAACATCACGTGGTAAACCTTTGATATTTTTCAGCCCTAAATAAATCTGCTTATCTTGAAACTTATCTCTATAAGGAATGTTATTGATATTTAAAGAAGCAACTTGGAAGTCGAATTCTAGCGCATCCGTGATGTAATCACTGCTTGAATAATTCAGCATAATATCAAAGAAAATATCAGGATAATGTGCCTTAAAATAAGCCAACTGAAAAGCAAGTGCAGAATAGGCATAAGCGTGACTACGGTTGAAGCCATAACCTGCAAACTTTTCCATAACTGCAAATACTTCTTTTGCTTTAGTTTCAGAATGCCCAAGTTCGAGAGCTCCTGTGACGAACTCTGCTTCCATTTTATGCATTTCAACAACATTTTTCTTACCCATAGCACGACGTAAAATGTCAGCTTTTCCGAGTGAAAAGCCCCCAAACCGTTGCGCTACTTGCATTACTTGCTCTTGATAAAGCATAATGCCGTAAGTTGGCGCCAAGATGTCTTCCAAACTTGGGTCCAGCATTTCTACTTTTTCTTGTCCATGCTTTCTTCTGACAAAATTATCTATATAGTCACTAGCTCCTGGACGATTGAGTGAGGTTGTTGCAACCACTTCTTCAAATTGAGTTGGCTGCACTCGTTTCAAAAGGTTAATGGCACCTGCTTGCTCAAATTGAAAAATCCCTTTGGTTCTGCCAGCAGAAAAGAGCTGCAAGGTTGCTGTGTCTTCTAAGTTAATCTTTGCAATATCAATAGCGACACCGTATTTCTCCAAAGCTGCTTCTTTCATTCGTTGGACAAAGGTTAGATTGCGCAAGCCAAGGAAATCCATCTTGAGCAGACCGTTACTCTCAACACCATGCGCATCGTATTGCGTGATATACATATCTTCCCCGTATTTAAGTGGAATGTAATCTGTCAAATCATTGTCACTCATCACAACACCTGCTGCATGGATAGAGGTTTGACGAGGATTTCCTTCGATTTTTTTCGCAATTTCAAAAGCTTTTTGATATTCCAGCTTACTATTGATAATCTGGCGGAAAGACATATTTTTTTCATAAGCAGATGTCAGATTATCACGGAAACTGATTTTACGGGTAATATTGGTCAATTCATACTCTGGAACACCGTAGCGTTTAAAAACATCACGAATCGCTTGCTTAGCTCCAAAGGTCGAATAGGTCACGATTTGAGCTGCATGCATGGTTCCATAACGATCGCGGACATAGCGGATAAATTCTGGACGATAGACATCAGGAATGTCAATATCAATATCGGGCATAGTATAACGTTCCACATTTAAAAAACGCTCAAAAAGGAGGTTCTTTTCGACAGGATCAATCCCTGTAATCTCTAGCGCATAGGCGACTAGGCTTCCAACGGCAGAACCACGTCCCATGCCCATATAATATCCCTGACTGCGACCAAAGCGCAATAAATCCCAGACAATCAAAAAGTAGTCGTCAAAACCCATTTGGTGGATGACAGACAGCTCTTGCTGCAATCGCTCTTTATAAACCAGACTATTTAGCCTTTTTTCCTCTAGCCCTGCTTCTGCTCGGTCTTGTAATTCTTCTACTGCTGGTCGTTCTGGATTAAAACGTGGTAATTTCAACTCTGTATTGATTTCGTAATGAATACCTGCAACTAGCTGCTTTAAATTATCCAGACTTTCTGGATAATTTTCTTGAAAGGATTGTGTGAATTGCTCAGGTGATAAGAGATAGTCGTGATTTGGCAAATTTCCAACTTCCCGCAAGCTACTATTTTCACGAATGGCACATAGCATTTGCAAGGTGTCTAAATCCCCTGTATCAAAATAGCGAACTGTCTGCAAAGGCAAGGTTGCATGAGGAAACGCCTGCTTAGGAGTGTCAGAAAATACGCCAATATAAAACTCTCGTCCCAAGTCTAAGGCTTCAATGCCCTCAAACACAGGCACAATAACCGCTATTCCTTCCAATAAATGCTGAAATTCTTCCCACTTGCTTTTTCCTATCATCTTTAAAGTAGAAAGTTTCATTAAATTGCGATAACCTTGACTGTCAAGAGCTAGAAAGCGAAGATTAAGAGGAAGTCCAGCGTAATCCAAGGTCATTTCCACGCCTAAAAGCGGCTGAATTCCTTGCTCGGTCGCCGTTTCCATGAAATGATAAACTCCATAGAGATTGTCAATGTCCATTATCCCTAGAGTTTGATAGCCTAAATTTTTAGCTGTTTCTACATATTTTTTTATAGAAATCAAACTATCCATAAATGTATAAACAGTTTTGGTATCTAATTGAGCAACCACGGCATTCTCCTTTGTTTCTTCTCTTTTCTATTATACTAAATTTCTATTTTGCTTGCTGAAGAAAAAATACAGAATTTTTTTCTAAAAACTTGCTATTTTTTTAAAAACATTGTATTATTTAATTAGTACAAAGATACAAAAGAAAGGAGAAATCATGAGTTGGACTTTTGATAATAATCTGCCCATTTATTTACAAATCATGGACAGGATAAAATTACAAATCATCTCCAATCAACTGCAAGCTGGCGAAAGGCTACCTGCCGTCAGAGAATTGGCTGCTGAAGCGGGGGTCAATCCCAATACAATCCAGCGTGCTTTATCTGACTTGGAAAAAGAAGGATTTGTCTATTCTCAACGAACATCAGGACGTTTCGTCACAGATAATCGCGACTTGATTTTAAAAACTCGACAAAAACTTTCTAAGGAGGAAGTGGAGAAATTTGTAAATGGTATGATTCATTTTGGTTATCAGAAAGAAGAATTACCAACAATTGTTGAAGATTATATAAAAGGAGTTTAGGAAATGGTATTACTTGCATTTGAAAATGTCTCAAAATCATACGGCAGCACACCTGCTTTAGAACACATCAATTTTGAAATTGAAGCTGGAAAAATTATCGGCTTACTTGGTCCAAATGGCTCTGGAAAAACAACCATGATAAAACTAATCAATGGACTGCTTCAACCCAATGACGGAAAAATCCTCATCAATGGACTTCAACCGTCTTCAGAAACCAAGAAAATCGTATCTTATTTACCAGATACGACTTACCTAAATGAAAATATGAAAGTCAAAGATGCTTTGCAGTATTTTCAATCTTTCTATGCAGACTTTGAGATAGAGCGTGCACAGGCACTCTTGCAAGATCTTCATATTGACGAAAATTTGACATTCAAAAAATTGTCTAAAGGAAACAAGGAAAAAGTTCAGTTGATTTTAGTCATGAGCCGCCAAGCCAAACTGTATGTTCTGGATGAACCTATTGGAGGGGTTGACCCAGCAGCGCGGGACTACATTCTAAAGACGATTATCAACAATTACTCACCTAGCGCTTCCGTTCTCATTTCAACACATTTGATTTCAGATATTGAACCAATCCTAGATGAAATCATCTTTATTGATAATGGCAAGATTGTTCGACAAGGGAATGTAGATGATATTCGCTATGAGTCTGGTGAATCTATTGACCAGCTCTTCCGCCAAGAATTTAAGGCTTAGAACAAAGGAGATTGACTATGTTTTGGAATTTATTAAAATACGAATTTAAAAATGTGAACAAGTGGTATTTAGGATTATATGGAATCGTACTCTTTCTATCTATTAGTATTGGACTTTGGCTAAGACATTTTGCAAATGGAAGGAACTTTTTCTACAGTTTGCAGTCTTCTACTAATGAAGCAGGGAGTATGACAAGTACTTTCTTCGGTTTTACAATGCTGATTTTCTCAGGTCTCCTTGTGGCACTTGCAATTTCAACACTCTTTCTGATTATTCGTCGCTTTAAAAATAGTGTTTATGAAAGAGAAGGATATCTAACACTCACTTTACCAGTTAATGAGCATCAAATTATTCTCTCAAAATTACTCGGTGCTGTTATATGGACGATTCTTAGCACACTTGCATTATTTCTTAGCTTTGGAATCATTGTTCTTATCGTAGGGGTAGCTTCTCATACACAATTTGAAATGGGAACAGTTCTACAATTATTCGGCAAGCACTTTTGGGAAATTGCTAGTGAACTATTGAAATCACTTGGATACTATCTTGTAGCCCTTATTCCAAATATCCTATTGATTTATCTTTCTATCTCTATTGGTCAACTTTTCCAAGACCACCGCGCCGCTATAGCCTTTCTGGCCTATTTTGGAATTCAATTTGCTCTGATTATCGCTGCTAATCTATATGTTTCAGCCTTCCCGTCGCTTTCAACTTCTTTAGGTAGTGTGAGCGGAGTCATAGCCTATCTTCTTTTAGGGCTTATCTACTATGCCGGAACATATTATATCCTTAAAAACAAAGTGAATTTGCAGTAGGTAACACAAGCTGATAGCAATACTTATATAAACAATAAAGTCATGAGATCCATCTTACTCATGACTTTTTTATTATGCGACTTTCAGTCCGTCTCGCAGCCTTCGGTGCGAGACAAATAAATAGTTCATCTAAAATTTAGTTTGAAAATTCATCTTTTTCTATCAGATAATCATAAATTTCCTGCACCGTTCCTAGAGCCATAAGCTCCTGCTCTTTGACTGTTTTCTTCAGTTCTTGATAAATATGGCTGTTTTCAATAGCCTTTTTTTCTGCTTTTTTGTTTACCTGCATCACTCCATCTTGAATTGTCACAAAGTTCAGCTCTTCAAATATCTGAATCATCTTGATGAGTAGAATTGGGTCAATCTTGAGATAAGCTGCTAGTTCTTTGAGCTTATAACGAATGTCAAACTCTGGAAACTGATAAATTGTTTTATAGAGTTTTGCAAACTGGTCTCTCGTTCCGAAACCTGTCAGATAATAAGGCTGAGCAATCTCATTTTTAAAGTAAATTGCTTCAAAATGTCCTTGCTGAATGATTGCTTTGAGCTGATTTAGGCGTTCAGGCAAGTCATACACGACAATTGCTCTGCTCTTTTCCAAATTAGGCATTTCTTCTGAAAAACGCAGGACGGGCACATTTTCAGGCAAAGGAGCATTTTTACCTCGGATATTAAAGAGCTGAATCCCATTGACCCTAGCATCCACCAGCATAAGCTGGAGACTAGTTTGACCATTCCATTTATTGACTGACAGAGTAACCGCCAGCTCTAAATTTTTAGTTTGGGAAAATTCTGTCGCAAGATCACCCAGACCAAAAGCCACTACCTCAAAAACTGCGTCATCCTGAGAAACTTTCAGCTTAAGGTGAGTATTTCCCGCCCCCATGGTGCGGGCATTTTCAACCTTAAAATCTTTCAAATAAAAAACAGGCTTTTTATTGTCCATGCCAAAAGGAGCTAACTTTTCAAAGTTTTTGAGGGTCTCTAGTGTCAAATCTGGCAAGGATAATTCCTCATCCAAAAAAAGCTCATTCTTAGTAGACAAATCCAGCTTGTTGTCCTCAATATATGCTACCAAAACCTGACTGAGAGCTTCTAACTTGCTGACCTCTAGAGTCATACCAGCTGCTCCTGCATGCCCACCAAAAGCCACAAATAAATCTCGATGAGGATCTAACGCTTCAAAAATATCAACTGCTTCAATACTGCGGGCGCTGCCTTTTGCCAAATCATTTTCAATATTCAAGACAATAACTGGCTGGTGTAATTCTTCCAAAAACCGACCTGCCACAATTCCCAAAACGCCTGGATTCCAACCTTTGCCGGCTAGAACCTGAACAGGTTTATTGGGATCAACCATGGTTTTTGCTTCATCATAGATCTTCTGAACAATTTCTTTGCGCTCTTCATTTTTCTGGTTAATCATCAGGGCAATGTCACGCGCTTCTTCTTCATCAAAGCCCGTCAGAAGTTCAATAGCAGGATTTGGATCATCAAGCCGACCTAGAGCATTGAGCCTAGGGGCTATCTGAAAACCAACCGTTTCTTCATCCACTTCATTTTCCTGAATACCTGCAATCTTAAAAAGCTCCTGCAAGCCGATTCGTTGAGTATTTTTCAAAATGGATAAGCCATATTTGACCAGAATGCGATTTTCATCTGTTAGGCTGACCATATCTGCTATAGTTCCAATAGCGACTAAATCTAGCAACTCTACTTGTACTTCCTCTAAAAGAGCAGTCGCTAGCTTAAAAGCTACACCGCAACCAGCTAAATGCTGAAAAGGATAATCAGCTTCCGGATGTTCTGGGTGAATAATTGCATAAGCATCAGGAAGTACCTCTGGCATAGAATGGTGATCCGTCACAATGACATCCACTCCCATAGACTGAGCCAGTTCGATTGCTTCATGTCCTGCAACGCCATTATCCACTGTAACGATGAGTGAAATTCCCTGATTTTCAATAAAATACTTGTAAACACTGGCATTAGGACCGTAACCGTCTGTAAATCGATTGGGCAAATAGACCTGACACTCTGCTCCAAGTTGTTCTAGTGCTTCTTTAACAATAGAAGCCGAAGTCATTCCATCCGCATCGTAATCTCCATAAATCAAGATTTGTTCATCATTTTCAATCGCTTGACGAATGCGCGTCACTGCCTTATCCATATCATGCAATTCATAAGGATCGTACAGCTGGTCCAAACTAGGTTCTAGAAAATCTCGCAGCGCTTCTTCTGTCTGGATCCCTCTCTGGTAGACCAGATTAGCTACCGAAGCCTCCAAGCCAAGTTTTTTAGCTTTTTTAATAAAACCCTCATCTGAAAAATTTGTGGCAATCTGCCAATCATATTTTGATGTAATCATGCTTTTATCTTTCTGTTGCAATATAACATCTATTATAACACGAAAAGACTAGCTTTCACTAGCCCAAACCTCCAATTTTATACACATACATTTACCTAATAGCCTTTTAACCTATATAGATCAAACCTGTGCAATTCAAATCTGACAATGCTCGAAATCCTAAAGAGTGATAAAAAGCTAAATTTTTATCTGATTGCTCTGTTGCTAGCTGAATCTGGTAAACATCTGCAAACGTCTCCAGCGTTTGTCGAACCAATTCTCGACCGATACCTTGGCGCTAATAAGACGGTAAAACTGACAAATCCTGAATGAAAACACTAGAAAATCCGTCTCCGACTGCTCGAAGGAGACCAACTAGCTGTTCTCCATCATAGGCTGATACAGTAAATAGTGAGTGCTGAAATGCTTGTTCTAACATATCTGACCGTTCTGTATAGTTGGTCCAGCTAACAGATTGATAAAGCGGAAGCAAGTCTTCAATTGCAATTTGTCTATTTGCAAAGTAACGAATCATTCTTGTCTCCTTTTTGCAGCCAAATGTGCTGAAAAGCCGCAATGTCCCGATAAGGAGACTGTTGGCAAACTACAAGCTCTACCTCCAGCATCTTTTCTCGCCAGTCATTAGCAGTCTTCACTGCATTGTCTTGCAGACCATAGAAAATTCGGATTCCTTGATAGTCCTGAACAGTCAGTTCAGTGTCAGCTTTTTGTAATAAGTCTGCTATTTCATAATAGGTTGCTTGCCCCATTGTATGTGATTGATAGGACTTACCTGATAATAAATCCAATGCTAAATTTGTATCATTTGCAAACACAACCGTCTGCATGATTCGCCCCACTTCATTGTGCTTGATGAGAGAAATCTGTCCGCCTTTTTTCAGCAATCTGCTAAATTCAGCTAGGTAAAGAGCTGGTTCATCCACATACTCCAGAACATTGTGGCAAATGATCAGGTCAAAACGAGCACTTGGAATTTCCTTCAACAATTCCAGACTGCCTTGTAGTTGATGATAATGAAAATTCTTCTTCCGCTCTGCAACCATCTCGTCATTTGGTTCTATGGCTGTTACCTGATTGTTTTGTGCTAAAAAATTCGCCACCAGACCAAAACCACTACCGAAATCCAGTACTTCCTTGTTTTTTATATGTGCTAGCTGAGAAAAGAGAATATCATAATAAAGCTTACCCCAAGGTTGGTTTAAAAATTCTTTGTAAGCTGTCACATCCATAAAATTCTCCTACTTATAATTAAACATTTTACTAGCTAGTTTATCACCAATATTTGGAAAAAGCGTATAAAGTTTGTGGGCTGCTTTCAGAGCGAAAGGCATCGTCAGCTCCCGTTTCTTCTTTCCAAAATTATCCACAATTTGCTTAGCAACAACATCCGCTTCTAAAATATACTTATCAACTGCCTTAACATAACTACCGTCAGGGTCAGCTTTGTCAAAGAAAGCCGTCTTAATTGGTCCCGGATTAACGGTGGTCACATAGACATTGTATGGCATGAGCTCTAAGCGCAAAGCATTAGAAAAGCCAATTCCAGCAAACTTGGTAGCTGAGTAAAGACTGGATTTGGCACTGGCAATCAGCCCAGCTGTACTAACAAGATTGACAATATGCCCATGACCCGCTTGCTTCATCCGCTCTCCGAAAAGACGAGACAAGTTCATGAGAGCAAATGTATTGACCTCAAACATGGCATGAATATCCTCGTTGCTAATCTTGTCAAATTCCTCAAAAATCCCATAACCAGCATTGTTGACTAGAACATCCACCTGAGCATACTTCTGGTAAATTTCTTCAGTAAAAGCTTCTAAAGCTTTGTAATCCGTAATATCCAACTCAACGAATTCGCAATGCGCATGATTTGAATAAAGTTTTGTTAATTTTTCTTGACTGCGTCCCACTAAAATCAGCTGGTCATTTGGCAACAACTTCACCATTTCCTGAGCCACACCGCCACTAGCCCCTGTAATAACGATTGTTCGCATGTGTTCTCCTTATTTTTCTTCTAAAAAATCCGTTTGATTTTCAACCTCAAAAACAAGCGTTTTTGTATTCAATAGACTAATGCTGCAATGTTTAACGTGGAATAGATTGCTTTTATTCGTCCATTCTATCTGGTTCACTAAATGATAGATAATGTTGATCACTCCACCGTGTGTGACCACAATTTGTGTCTCATCTGAATCGTCATTTTCCTGCAAGAAGCGTTGAAACCAAGTTTTTATCCGTTGATAAAATTCTCTCGGACTTTCTCCATTTGGATAATGCTCGTCCATCGCAAGACTTCTAAAATAAAGACGAGGAAATTTTTGATCAGCTTCACTATTTAACATTCCTGCTAAATCACCATTATTCATTTCTCGTAAGTTGCTTTCTTTTTCCAACGACAGTTGAAGTGTCTCTGCTAAAATTGTTGCAGTTGTCTCAGCTCTTTTTAAATCACTCGTAATAATTTTCGTAAAATGGTAGTCTTCTTTGTGTCGCTCTAAGTAATCCGCTAACATTTTTGCTTCCCTTTTTCCCTCAGGAAGCAAATCGAGCTGACTCCAGCCACCTCTGTGTTGATCAGAATCTTTCCCATGTCTGACAAATAATAGATTCATGAATTCCTTTCCTCTAGCTGATTCTCGCTAAAATTTCATAGTTCTACTTCTTCTAAATCCTTGACTAAGTGAACATTTTTAAAAATGGAACTGGCATCTCTGCGCATTTGACCTATATCTTTTGATAGAAAGCGTGCGCTAATATGATTGAGAAGGAGGCGCTTGACACCAGCTTCTCTAGCAATTTCTGCTGCTTGCATATTGGTAGAGTGTCCGTGATTCTTGGCGATTTTTTCGTCACCTTTACCATAAGTGGACTCATGTACCAAGACGTCTGCATTAACAGCAAGCCGCACACTGGCATGCGTTTTACGCGTATCTCCCAGAATAGTAATGATCTTGCCAGGTCGCGGAGCTGAAATGTAATCTGCTGCTATAATTTTCGTCCCGTCTTCTAGCACTACGTCTTCCCCATTTTTTACCTTACCAAAGAGAGGACCAAAAGGAAGCCCCGCAGCTTTTAACTTCTCTGCATCCAAGGTTCCCTCTAAGTCTTTCTGCATAATGCGGTAACCCACACAAAAAATGCTATGATCTAGTTTCTCTGCATAAACTGTAAATTTATCGGTTTCTAAAATTTTTCCTAAGTGTTTTTCGTCAAATTCGTGAAAATGAATCCGATAAGGCAGGCGCGAACCCGACACTCGCAGACTCGTCATGACAAAATTTTTAATGCCAATCGGTCCATATATTTCAATATCTGTTTGCTCTTCATTAGCTTGAAATGATCGAGTGGATAAAAAGCCCGGTAGACCAAAAATATGATCCCCATGCAAATGAGTGATAAAAATCTTTCTAATCTTTCTAGGACGAATCGTCGTCTCTAAAATGCGATTCTGGGTTCCTTCACCGCAATCAAACATCCAGATTTCATTGATTTCATCCAATAATTTCAAAACCAGACTGGATACATTGCGAGCCTTAGACGGCTGACCTGCTCCTGTACCTAAAAATTGTAGTTGCATATTATTCTCTCTATTTTTCCTTAATATAAATCATAGCAGAGCGATTCTGCGAGCGATAGTAAAGCTGACCAGAATAGTCTTGAGCCAACTGGTTTAGCTCTTCCTGATTGTACCCTTCCAGTTTCAGGCGACCATCTGCTAGCTTATAAAGATCTGTCAGAGCAGAGAGCGGCTGCTTTTGCACTACTTCTTCAGAAATAGCTGGCATCATCCGAATGACATTTTCTTCTTCATAAACCAAATAGTGAGGAAAAATCTGAGCAATTTCAAAAAGCAGATCAGACTGAATTACCTCTGGACATTCTGGAAAAATCAAACCAATCCCATCTTCGTTTTCAAAGCAGAAACCATAAGACTTACCTGAAAGATTCAGGCGGATAAAAGGTTTTTCCTCATCAAAACTAGGGTGGTCATTAAAAAGGGCTAATTCTTTACTTAATTCTAAAAAATAATCCATTGCAGCTTCCGGACTCTTTTTTTGATAGAGTTCCGAAAAATACGCATTGATAACGCTAGGCGGTGGCGTGATAAAAGTCATTTTTTGCGAATCGGACAACTTGTCCAAAACCTTTCCTAGATAAACACGGTCTAAGCTCGTGAAACCGCCATATTTAAGTGCTAAATTGATATAATTAGTCATAAAATTCTTCTAATCTCCATTTATTCTTTTCTGCTATATAGCCAGAAATTGTTTCACTTTCTTCCAGATACTCTCTCTTGTCAATGATTGCCAGACTTTCCAATTCATGTAACTTATAAGCCTTGCTAGGACTAACCTTGATACGAAAAGGGACAAAGAGTTCTCTCATCTTATTCAACAGAGCATTCTGCAAAATTGCTCTGCTATTTTCATTTTTCGCCGAAATCAGGACATAGGGAGTTAAGGTTAGAGTAAAATTCTCTACTTTGTCTGCTTTATTATAGAGGGTCAAGCGAGGAATATCTAGCATATCCAAGTCCTTCATAATAGCCAAGACTGTTTTTTCATGTTCTTCGTGGTTAGGGTCGCTGGCGTCAATCACATGAACTAAAAGGTCCACATTTTTACTCTCTTCCAAAGTGGATTTGAAGCTAGATACTAGCTCGGTCGGTAAGTCTTGAATAAAGCCGACTGTATCCGTCAGTGTCACATTCAGCCTACCTGTCAAATTGATGCTTTTTGTTGTCGCATCTAAAGTGGCAAAAAGCTCGTCCGCTTCATATTGACTCTTGTTGGTCAAGGCATTCATAATCGTAGACTTTCCAGCATTAGTGTAACCAATCAGACCGATTTTAAAAACACTAGAATCCAGACGTTTCTCTCGCACAGTTGCGCGGTTTTTCTCTACAATTTTGAGTTGGCGCTCAATATCATGAATCTGATTGCGAACACTACGACGATTGAGTTCCAACTGACTTTCACCAGGACCACGGGAACCAATTCCCCCAGCCTGACGGCTGAGCATAATCCCCTGCCCGACCAAGCGAGGCAAGAGATATTTGAGTTGAGCCAAGTGAACTTGAAGTTTTCCTTCATGACTTCTAGCCCGCATAGCAAAAATATCCAAAACCAATTGCATGCGGTCAATAACCTTGACCCTTAAAATTTCTTCCAAATTGATATTCTGGCGAGGTGTCAGACGATTATTGACAATGACAGTTGAAATCTCATCTGCTTCTACCATACGCTTGATTTCTTCTAATTTTCCAGCACCAACAAAAGTCTTGCTGTCATACTTCTCTCGTTTCTGAGTGTAAGAGGAAACCACCTGAGCGCCAGCAGTCTTGGCTAAACTGGCTAATTCTTCCATAGACATAGAGAAGTTTTCTATTCCCTGCAATTCTACTCCGATGAGGATCACTCGTTCCTGCTGTTTTTCTGTTTCAATCATTCAAAAATTCCTCTATATCCTGCATAATCCGCTCTTTGACATTCGGCTCTGAAACCTGATAAAAAGTAGCATTCATGCGATTTCTGAACCAAGTTAGCTGACGTTTAGCAAAGCGGCGAGTATTTTGTTTAAGTTTATTGATAGCTTCCTCTAAGGTCAACTCCCCAGCAAAGTAGGGGAAAAGTTCCTTGTAGCCAATTCCTTTGCTGGATTGGACATGTGGATAGTTGTCATAAAGCCACTTTGCCTCTTCTAAAAGGCCAGCCTTCAGCATTAGATCTACTCGCTGATTGATACGCTCATAGAGAACTTCTCGGTCATCGTCCAGACAAATCAGCAGGGCTTCATAGTCAGGCTGTTTGTTTTCAAGTTCATTCCCCAAATGAGCAATTTCCAGCGCTCGCATAGCCCGCCTGCGGTTAATCTGGGGAATTTCCAATCCCAGCTCTGCTATTTTGCCAAATAATTCCTCATCAGCCAAGGTATCTAGTTCAGCTCGATAGGCTAAAATATCCTCATGAGAAGCTGACCCCCCCAGATGATAGCCCTCCAGCAAACTTTGAATGTAAAGCCCCGTTCCGCCTGCAATAATCGGCAGTTTTCCTTTTGCTACAATCATCTCAACAGCAGCCTCGGCTTCTTTTACAAAGTCAAAGGCCGAATAAAACTCGGTCACTTCCCGAACATCTATCAAATAATGAGGAATCCCCTCCTGCTCATCTGGAGTGACTTTAGCCGTTCCGATGTTCAGTTTTCTATACACTTGCTGACTATCACCGCTAATAATCTCCCCGTTGAAACGTTTTGCGAGGTCTATACTGAGAGCTGTTTTTCCGACAGCAGTTGGTCCTACAATTACAATTATCTTGGTTTTCATCTTTTCCCTTGAAAAAAATTTAATTTTTCGTTACTATATATTATAACATAAATAAAGTTCAGAAAAGGAGAAATCTCATGGCTAAAGGATTTGTTAAAGGTGTTGTAACTGGCGTAGCTGGTACTGTTGCTGCCGTTGCAGGTGCAGTTTATACATTCAAGAAAAAAGTGATTGAACCTGAAGAAAAGAAAGCAGCTTTCATCGAAGAAAACCGTAAAAAAGCAGCTCGCAAACGTGTATCACATTAAAAATCATTCATTTCATATAAAAACTCCAATAGATAACTCACTAGAAAAATGAGTATCTGTTGGAGTTTTTTTGTAAAACATTTTTCTCATACTACAACGGTCAGTTTTTTATTCATACCGCAAGGATTCAATCGGATCCAATTTAGAAGCCTTATTAGCTGGCAAAATACCGAAAACAATCCCGATAGTTGCAGAAAAGAGCACACTTCCGACAGCAGATACCGTCGTAATGGTTGGAGGAGCTCCGAAAAATGCATCCAAACTATGACCGATAGATGCCACGATAAGAGCTGCTAAAGCAAGCCCAATCAAACCGCCAATCGCTGTCAACACCATTGACTCAATGACAAATTGCATCAAGATATTGCCACGGGTTGCTCCAAGGGCTTTTCGAAGACCGATTTCACGGGTTCGTTCTGTCACTGATACAAGCATAATATTCATAACACCAATACCACCAACGAGAAGTGCTATCCCGGCAATCGCTCCAAAAACCACTTGCACAATGGCAACCTGACTTTGGATAGCAGCCAATTGACTGGCTTGATCAAACATCTGGTACTCGCCTTCTCTCACACCAGACAATTTTGTCATCAAGCGCGCAGCTGCACTTCCGTCTTTCAACACATCATCTAATTTTTTAACATGTACCACGACATTCATAATCTCAGCAACATTGTATTCAGCTGCTAACTGAGTGTTAGCCATTAATAAATTTCCGTTGTTCATATTGGCTAAGCGATTTCGCGTTTCATTCGGATCTTTATAAACCCCAATCACACGGTAATTATTAGATCCCAGCTGGACAATCTGATTGAGCGCCTTATCTGCACCTCCAAAAAGAATATCAGCTAGTTTCGTATCCAGTAATACAACTCTTGCAAATGTTTGATAATCATTTGATTTCAATGTCCGTCCTGCAACGATTTGGTATTTCTTTACCGTAAAGTAAGTGGAATTGATACCCGTTATAGGAATATTATCCGCCTTCTTCTTACCATAATTTACTGTAGCGGTTGTGTTATTTGTAACATAATAATTGTCAATTCCGTTAATATCATTAACCGCTTGCTTGACCCAAACTTCTTGGATTTGAGGCTCTTCTTCTGTCGAAACTGTCTCATCACCATTTCCACTTTCAGCATCATCACGCATCTCTTGATACGTCATAACACCGTCACCGTTTTTACTTCTCTTGTGTGAGTAAAATAAGGAAACATCTTGCTGGGCACCACCTAGAACATCTGTGAAAGCATTTGACATACCACTTCCTAGAGCCACAATAACCACAACAGACATAACACCAATGATAATGCCCAACATCGTTAAGAAAGAGCGCATTTTATGCCCCATAATGGAGTTGATTGCAAATTTCCAATTCTGCATCATGCTTCTCCTTTCTTACTGTCTGACGAGATGACACCGTCTCGAATAACGATTTGTCGTTTTGCAAAGGCTGCAATCTCAAGCTCATGAGTGACCATGATAATGGTTTTTCCTTCACGATTTAACTCCGTCAGCAATTCCATAATTTGCTCACCCGTCTTGGTATCCAAGGCTCCCGTCGGCTCATCTGCTAAGATAATGGAGGGATGATTGACCAAGGCACGCGCAATAGCCACTCGTTGCTTTTGACCACCAGAAAGTTCTGACGGCAAATGGTACATCCGCTTTTCCAACTCAACTTTTTTAAGATATTGCTCTGCTAAAGCTTTCCGTTTGGATTGAGAAACCCCTGCATAAATCAAAGGAAGTTCTACATTTTGAAGAGCATTTAATTTTGACAAGAGGAAGAATTGTTGGAAAACGAAGCCAATCTGCTGATTACGCACTTTGGCTAGCTTTTTCTCACTGAGCTTGGCAACTTCTTCACCTTCCAAGTAATATTCGCCACTCGTTGGGCGATCCAGCATACCAATGATATTCATCAAGGTTGACTTTCCTGAGCCAGAAGGCCCCATAATCGCAACAAATTCACCTTCTTCAACTTCTAAATGAACATCTTTCAAAACTTGAAGCTCCTGATCTCCATTGCGATAACTTTTGCTAACATTTTTTAAATCAATGAGTTTCTTCATACGATTTCACCTCTTGACCGTCTTTCAAGCTATCTGTTGGATTGGTGATAACTTTACTATCTTTTGTCAAACCAGATGAGATTTCTTGATTTTTAGCATCTGCATTTCCTAGTGTCACTTGCACTTTTTTTGCAGTTCCTTTTTCTAATGTCCAAACATAGTTTTTATTGTTTTCAGAAACAACGCTGCTGACCGGCACTAGAATCCCTCTTGTATTGTTTTTTACTTCAACATTGACGGAAAATCCTTGCTTCAAATCACCAATTTCACTTGTAATATCTACTGTATAGGGGTATTTTGCTCCTGAATTTGCAGTGCCTGCACCAGCTGCCGCTGCATTTTGACTGTCTTTTGGATAATTTGAGATATAGCTGATTTTCCCAGTCCATTTCTTATCTGGATAGACCTTGGACGTAATCGTCACTTCTTGCCCAACTGAAAGATTTGCTAGATTATACTCTGATAGCTCTCCCTTTACTTGAAGGTTGCCGTTATTGACAATATGAACGAGTGTTTGATTAGTACCTGTCGTAGACTTAGAAACATCACGATTGACTTCTACTACAGTTCCATTATTTGTACTGGTGACAGTCGTTGCATCTAGTAATGCCTGTGCTTTATTGACATTGTCCACAGCATCTGCGCGACTGTCCTGCAAATCGTTTAATTGAGAATCCACCGAACGTTGTGCAGACGCAGTTGTTTTATTATCTGTAGCCGCATCACCCGTCACATCAACAGTTGTTCCATACGTTTTCAAATCATAAATTTGGCGATCAATCTTGTTTAAAGCACGAACAGCAGTATCATATGTAGCTTGTGCTTCAACACTCTTGTATTGAACTAAGGCTTGTCCGGCTGTAACTTGATCTCCAACATTTACAAGAACATTATCCAAATCGCCCTTTGTCCCGTCATAGTAGACATATTGCTCATTGTTAGCCGCAACATTTCCTGACAGCAAAGCAGATGAAGCAACTGACCCTTCTTTTGCTTTCTGCACTTGAATCGTTTCTTCTTTATCTTTATCAGCAGTACTATTACCATTAAACAATAACATCGTACCTATCGCTCCTAAAACGACAACCACAGTTACACCAATCAAGCTGTACAACTGCCACTTTTTCAATTTTTTCATCTCTTTCTCCTCCTGATGAAAACGGTCTATTTTTTATATTATAACACATACGATTAAAAATAAAATAGCATCTATAAGAAATCCTTTACTCTTTTAACATCCGTCTACCTTCTTTCTAGTTATTTCATATTGTATTAAATATATAATACAATAATACAATTGAATAATCAAGCCTTTTATCAATTTTTGTAGCAGATTTTTGCAATCATTTTCCAAAAACGTTACAATGATTTCATACTATAGATAAAAGGAGACTCGTATGAGAATATTTGACATCATTGCTATTGGGGGCGGTAGCGGAGGAATTGCAACCATGAATCGTGCTGGAGAACACGGTGCAAAAGCTGCCGTTATTGAAGAAAAGAAATTAGGAGGCACCTGTGTCAACGTCGGCTGTGTTCCTAAAAAAATCATGTGGTATGGTGCCCAAATCGCTGAAGCCATTCAAGATTACGGACCAGACTATGGTTTTATTTCGGATAATCAGCAGTTTGATTTTAAGATGCTTCGGAAAAATCGCGAAGCCTATATTGATCGTGCCCGCAATTCTTACAATAATAGTTTCAATAGAAATGGCGTCGAGCTGATTGAAGGTCGCGCTAAATTCATAGACCGTCATACGGTTGAAGTCAACGGCGAGCTTATCCAAGCCAAGCACATTGTCATCGCAACTGGTGCTCACCCTCATATTCCAGCAGTATCCGGAGCAGAATTCGGTGAAACCTCTGACGATGTTTTTGCATGGGAAGAACTCCCTCAATCCGTTGCCATTCTTGGTGCCGGCTATATTGCAGTTGAACTAGCTGGACTTCTTCATGCTCTGGGTGTAAAAACAGACCTTTTCGTTCGTCGAGATCGTCCTCTCCGCAACTTTGATTCTTATATCATTGATGGTCTTGTGGAAGAAATGAAGAAATCAGGTCCTACTCTACATACTCACAAAATACCAGAAAAGCTTGAAAAACTTGAAAACGGATCGATTCGCATTACCTTTGAGGACGGAACGAGCCACACCGCTCAACACGTCATCTGGGCAACTGGGCGAACTGCAAACACCAAAGGGTTGAATTTAGAGGCGGCTGGTGTTACCCTAAATTCTCGTGGCTTTATAGCAGTTGACGAATTTCAAAATACAGCAACACCGGGGATTTATGCTCTAGGAGATGTTACAGGCGAAAAAGAATTAACCCCTGTTGCTATCAAAGCAGGTCGTACCTTAGCCGAGCGCTTATTTAATGGAAAAACTGAAGCTAAAATGGATTATTCTAACATTCCAACTGTTGTCTTCTCTCATCCAGCGATTGGAACCGTTGGCTTGACTGAAGAACAGGCAATCCAACAATATGGAGCAGAAAATCTCCATATTTATACCTCTAGTTTCACCTCCATGTATTCAGCTGTCACCCAACACCGACAACAAGCTAAGTTCAAGCTCATTACAACTGGGCCAGATGAGAAAGTCATCGGTCTCCACGCTATTGGCTATGGTGTTGATGAAATGATTCAAGGTTTTGCCGTTGCTATTAAAATGGGAGCTACCAAGGCAGATTTTGATGCGACTGTCGCCATTCACCCAACCGGTTCAGAAGAGTTTGTCACCATGCGCTGAGCGTCATGAATATCTTACTCCCCGAATTTTTCCAACTTTATCTCAATAGTCAGAATTGCAACCAGCGCTTCTGACTATTTTAGTTTACACGATAACTTCTTCTCATTCCATAACTTATTCTTTCATTTTATCCGCTAGGAAGTGGGACTCTTCCGGTCTTGAAAAACGAATGAAGAGCTCAATCACCTACTGCGTTATTCGTTTATTACTAAATCTGATAGAAGCTGGGACACTTTTTGCCTAGCCTCTCCTTTTTCCTGTGATTTTTTAGTTGATAAAGATGCAAATTTTGTTATGATAATCTCAAAGCTATTTTACGAGGAGGTGCTTTTATACAAAAAACTAAAACAATTCTTGTAACTGTCCTACTTATTTTCTTAAATGTCTTTGGACTAATTGCATTTTTGATATTATTCTTTCGCAGTAAAAATAAAAGAAAAGCAATATCGCGGAAAAAGTAACCATTTTGACAAAAAGGTAAATTCAGTCTTTCACCTTTTTATTTAACCCTTGACATTTTTTTTATTTATTTTATAATAGTTACCATGTTATAAAACAAAGGGTTACAATTATGAAAAAATCATTTACACTCATTTTGCCAGCAATTGGCGCAGCTTTGATAGCCGTTTTTGCTCAAATTACCATTCCTATCGGTCCGGTACCTTTTGCTCTGCAAAATATGGCAATTGGCTTAGTGGCTACTATTTTTCATCGAAAAGAAGCTCTATTAGCAGTCGCTCTTTATCTTCTCTTAGGCGCTATCGGTCTGCCTGTCTTTGCAGGAGGAAACGGTGGATTTCAAGCACTTGTTGGTCCAAATGCAGGTTATCTCTGGTTTTATTTGTTCTACGCCCTAGTAACAGCTAGTCTAACTTCCAAAAATAGTAGCTTTTTGACGATATTCTTAGCCAATCTACTCGGAGATGCTTTTGTTTTTGTCGGTGGTGTACTTGGTTTAATGTTATTAGCAAGATTTAGCTTAGATAAAGCTATCACTGTTGGAATTATTCCTTTTATCCTACCAGATTTCATAAAACTCATCGTAATTAGTCTTGTTACTATTCCTATTTTTAAAAATTTAAAAAACCATCCTTACTTTAAGCTAATAAAATAAATATTGTACAAACAGTCTTAAAACTCGCTCATAGCATTATTTTTATATGACTCAAAAACTTTTTGCATTTTGTTCTTAACAAAAATGACTGATAGTCATATAATATTTTATATAAAAATGACCGGTGGTCACAAAAGGAGTTCACTATGCCTATTAGAAAAGCAATCCCAAGCGATATTCCAGTACTCAATCATCTTTTAGAGCAAGTCTTGCTTGTTCATCATAAAGTTCGACCAGATATTTTCAAAGAGAGTGGTCGCAAATTCAACGATGAAGAGTTGAAAACACTGATGTCTCAGGAAAATACACCAATCTTTGTCTTTGAAAATGAAGAAGGAAAAATCTTAGGTCATCTCTTTTGCATCATTAAAGAACCACAAAGTCTCGCACAAACACCTATCAAAACGCTTTTTATTGAAGAACTTTGCGTTGATGAAAATGCTCGTGGTCAAAAAATTGGTGAGCAGCTCTGCCATTTTGCAGAAGAACTTGCCCAAGAAATTGACTGTTACAACTTAACCCTTGATGTATGGAATGATAATGTCGCTGCCTTGCGCTTTTATGAACGTTTAGCTCTAAAGCCCCAACAAACAATCATGGAAAAAATTTTAAAGAAATAGGAAAAGTGCATGAGTAAGAGAGAAAACAACTGCAATACGAAAAACGGTTTAAGCCGTTTTTTTATACTCAATTCCAGCCGATTTTATGATAAAATTCCCTCTAAATTTACAATAATTTCCCTTAATTGTTTTTCGAGAATTTCGGGTCTAGCAGTAATGCTCATTAGTAAAGTATTTAAAGATTGCTCAAATTGATTAGGAAGAAGGTTCGCATGCGCTGCTGCATATGATATCATTCTCTTCTCGCCGGGGTGGGTCAATTCATTAACTGCGAAAATGATGTCAAAATAGGATTCTAAAAAGGCCGCTATACGATGATTGACACTGACAAAGTCTTTTCGTTTTGCTGCTTTTAAAATCTGCGTATCATAGGATGGCAAATGCTCGGTTAACAAACTAAAATTTCGTGAAATGATGTTGTCTTTTAATTTCGGAGGAAAAGGAACGTCAAACCGTTTTTTCAATTTTCCGAACTCTCCGTTAGCATCATAAAGAATCTTGCAGGTTTTTAAATTGTGCCAAAAGCAGGTGGTGTAGCCATTTCCTGCTTGGTATTTTTCGACAACATTTTCAATATCTTGCGCAAAATCGCGAATGTTTCGATAAAGAATATCAATATCAATACCATTATTTAAGGTACAGTCATCTTCCAATTCCCAAAATTGATTGCTTATTTCCATATAAGAACAATATTGGGTCAAAATCAACTTCCGACTGTCTTCATCTGGAATGCTCGTGCAGTAAATATATAAATCATAGTCCGAAGTCTCATCATAAGTTTCTCCGCTACGAGATCCGCCTAAAGCAATCGCTGTCACTTCTGGTAAATTGGAAAATGCTTTCCAAAGTTGTGTAAAAACTGTCATTTTCTCCTCCGATATAAAACTTTTCCTTATTATACATTATATTGCTACAAGAAAAAACTCCTAAACTTCAATTTAGGAACTTTTCACGTCTTATCGCACTTCTGCACCAAGCGTTTCTTCAAGAGACTTTTGGATTTTTTCCATATAGCGAGCTACTTCCTCATCTTCTAGCGTACCCTCTGGATTTTGGAAAGTCAAAGTGTAAGCCATGGACTTCATACCAAGCCCAAGTTTTTCACCTGAGAAGACATCAAACAATTTAATATCTGTCAAACGCTTCACACGAGCAGCTTCAATAGCTTCAACGACTTCTTTGTGACTGATTTCTGCTTTAAGAAGCAAAGCAATATCACGTGTTACAGCTGGGAATTTAGTAACTTCTACAAATGGTTTTGCTGGTTGAATTGCTTGTTCAACCGCTGTCAAGCTGACTTCTGCTACATAAGTTTCTGGAATATTATAGGCTTTAGCAACTACTGGATGAACTTGACCGACAAAACCAATGACTTGTCCGTCTAGTGAAATAGTCGCTGTACGACCTGGATGCATACTAGTGAATGCTTGTGTCGCTGTGTATTCTACGTTTAGACCCAGACGGTCCAAAAGTGCTTCTAAAATTCCTTTTGCATAAAAGAAATCAACTGGTACAGCCGGAGTTTGAAAATCCTTTTCAGTAACCAAACCTGTCAAAGCAAAGGCAAAGCTGTTAATTTCAGTCGGCAATTCTTCCTGTGGATTCCTCGTTTGCTCGAAGACTTTTCCGATTTCATACAGAGCCAAGTCCTTATTTTTACGTGCTACATTATAGGCAACGGTATCCAAAATGCCAGCTACCATATTTTGACGAAGGACACTACGATCTACTGTCATAGGCCACATTAACTCTGTCAAGTTACTTGGGTTGGTGCTGAATTGCACAGCTTTTTCAGGAGTGGTCAAAGCATAGGTGATAACTTCTGTCAGACCAGCACCTTCTGCTACTGTGCGAACCTTGCGGCGGAGTTTTTGGGTTTCTGTCAATTCACCAGCTGTCCCGTCACCTTTTGGAAGAGTTGCTGGTAATTTATCATAACCATAGATACGCGCAATCTCCTCATAAAGGTCTGCTTCAATGTGAATGTCCCAACGACGGCGTGGTACGCTGACTGTGAATTTCTCTGCATTGCCAGTAAGACCAAAACCAAGACGGCGGAAAACATCTTCAATATCTGTATAAGTTAATTCCGTTCCAAGTACACGATTGACATCTGCCAATGTTGAAACAACTTCAACATCTGATGTGTCCACTTGACCTGCTGAGACGATACCGGCTTGTACTGTTGCACCTGCAAGATCTGCAATCATACTAGCCGCAGCATCTAGAGCTTCTGTTACTGTCGCTAGGTTAATTCCTTTTTCAAAACGAGAAGATGATTCTGAACGAAGATTGAGACGCCCGCTTGTCTTACGAATAGAAGTTCCGTCAAAAACTGCTGCTTCAAGCACTACACGCCTTGATTGAGGAGAAATTTCCGTTGCAGCTCCACCCATGACACCAGCAAGAGCGACTGGCTTATCTGCTACTGCAATCACAAGATCGCTCGTTTCTAATTCGCGCTCTTCATCATCAAGAGTTACTAATTTTTCACCCGTATGCGCTTCGCGCACCACAATTTGATTGCCCTTAAAAGTATCTAAATCAAAGGCGTGCATTGGTTGACCAAAGTAAAGCAAAATATAATTTGTCACATCTACTACATTATTGATAGGACGAATTCCTGCATTCATCAGCAGATTTTGAAGCCATTGCGGACTTGGAGCAATGGTTACATTTTCCAAAATACGTGCTGCATAAAAAGGCGCCTTGTCCGTTTCAATCGCAACAGAGAGTTGTTCTGCAGCTTGCTCTTGTGCTTCTAACAACGGAAAATCTTTAAAATGAACTGACTTGTCGTAGATAGCTGCTACCTCATACGCTACTCCACGCATTGAAAGCGCATCTGCACGGTTCGGTGTGATAGAAAGCTCAATAATTTCATCATCTAGGTCAAGGTAAGGAAAAACAGAATCCCCCGGCACAGCTTCTTCTGGCAGGATTTGAATGCCATCGGAAAATTCTTTTGGAACAACCGAGTCTGAAATGCCTAATTCTCCAAGAGAACAAATCATTCCAAGGGATTCTAAACCACGGATTTTTCCTTTTTTAATCTTATAATTATTTGCAATACGAGCTCCTGGAAGAGCTACCATAACCTTGATTCCTGCTCGTATATTTGGAGCGCCGCAAACGATTTGTCGAAGCGCTTCTTCTCCAACATTCACTTGACAGACATGGAGATGTGTTTCAGCTACATCTTCACAGCTGACTACTTCACCAACTACAATTTTTGACAATCCCTCAGCAGGAGAGCTGACCCCTTCTACTTCAATCCCTGTCGTTGACATTTTTTCAGCTAATTCTTCACTCAGAACAGTTACGTCAACTAGTTCTTTTAACCATTTATAACTTACTAGCATAATTCATCTATATGAGTGCATAGAAATCTTTGAGAACTATTGTTTCTGCTCAAAAATTTTGCCTCATATTACTTCCTTTCTTTTTGAGGCTGGGACAAGTACCCAAGCCAAGTGCTTTTTCGCTTAATTTAATTCTTTCCGAATGAGCCAGTCAATATCAACCGTTTCACCAGTCGCATATTCATGCTCACTAAAACGTTCAAAACCATATTTAAAGTAAAAGTTTTGCGCTTTGAAATTCTTTTCCCAAACACCTAACCAAATCCACGAAAACTTTCGTTTAGTAGCTTCTTGCATGACAAAATTAAACATTTCCTTGCCAAAGCCCTGTCCTTGATAAGGTTTCAAAACATAAATCCGATGAACCTCAAAAGCATTCTCCATTAAGTATTCTGCCTCTACGGGCTCAGTCTGTGCTTGCCCCCAGTTAAATTTGAGAAAGCCAACAATCTTTTCTTTCTCATCTAGTGCAAAATAGGTCTCCGACTCTATTTGCGCCAAATCCTTCTGAATCTGCTCAAGGGAGAGTTCATGAGTAAAATAATCTTGCATATCTTCCACTTTAATATAAGGGCCGAAAGTTTCTTGATAAGTTTTCACTTCCAGTTCTCGTAGAACTTCAACCTGTCCTTCTTTTACTTTTACTAACATAGCATTTATTTAAATTGTTCTGAAAAACGAACATCACCTTGATAGAAGCCACGAATATCATTGATACCGTAGCGCAGCATAGCCACCCGTTCTTGACCCAGTCCAAAAGCAAAGCCAGAATAAACATCAGCATCAATGCCACTCATTTCAAGGACACGAGGGTGCACCATTCCAGCTCCCATAATTTCAATCCAGCCAGTCTTTTTGCAAACATTGCACCCTTGACCACCGCATTTGAAGCAGGAAACATCCACTTCAACAGACGGCTCTGTAAATGGGAAATAAGACGGACGCAGACGAATACTGCGGTCTTCTCCAAACATTTTTTGCACAATGAGCTGCAATGTTCCTTGAAGGTCTGCCATAGAAATATTTTTCCCGACAACCAAACCTTCAATTTGATGAAATTGATGAGAATGCGTCGCATCATCCGTATCCCGTCGGAACACACGCCCTGGCGAAATCATTTTCAAAGGTCCTTTAGAAAAATCATGTGCATCCATCGCTCGAGCTTGAACCGGACTAGTGTGAGTCCGCAGTAAAATTTCTTCTGTAATATAGAAAGTATCCTGCATATCACGCGCTGGGTGGTCTTTTGGTAAATTCATCCGCTCAAAGTTGTAATAGTCTGTTTCGACTTCAAAACCATCTACAACTTGATAACCCATCCCAATAAAAATATCTTCAATTTCTTCACTTGTCTGGCTAAGAACATGACGATTCCCAGCAGGAATTTTCCGACCAGGAAGGGTGACATCTACAGACTCACTCGCCAACTGATTGGCAACTTTTTGCTCTTCCAGTAACTTTGACGATTCTTCAAAAGCAGCGGTCAACACATCTCGCGCTTCATTGACATGCTTCCCAATAATCGGACGCATATCAGCAGAGACGTCTTTCATGCCCTTTAAAATCTCTGTTAAAGAGCCTTTTTTCCCAAGAACAGAAACTCGTAGATTCTGCATTTCTTTTTCATTTTCAGTCGAGATTTTTTTCAACGACGCCAGCGTTTCTTCTCTAAGCTTATTTAATTGTTCTTCAATGGTTGACATATAATTCCTCCAAATATAAAAACCGCATGCCAAACTCCATAAGCGGAGCGTTGACACGCGGTACCATCCGTTTTCATCTGGTTTTCCAGACCTTAATTCTAAATCCCTTTGCAAGTGAATTCACCTAGATTCCATCTAAAGAGCTCTCAGTCTCTGGCTCTTCTCCCTGTCAAACTTCCCCTAAGCTACTAGTCTTGCGGATTCTTATTTAATTAATTGGTATTATACCAAATTTTATAGGACTTGTAAATAGACCTTGTTTAAAAAGGTAATCGTACTCAACATACATTACAGGCAGCAGTCGATTCTATACTAGCTCGCTCAAGTATTCGTAGCGCTCATATTTCTCCAAAAGTAAATCGTTTTTACCATCCAGTTCTTTTTGAAGTTCAGCGAGTCGACTGAAGTCCGAAGCATATTCCTGCATTTCCCGCTCAATAGCTACAATTTCCTCCTCAAGCTTCTCTATATCTCCCTCAATAGACTCCCACTCCTGTTTTTCAAAGTAGCTTAAACGCTTCTTTTCCTCTCGCACTTTAGCTACTTTTTCCTTTTCAGGTTGTTGGGAAATGGCAGATCTCTCTAGCTCAAACGCCTTTTCATCCAGATAATCAGTATAATTACCGAAATATTCTCTGATAGTTCCCTCTTCAAAGGCTAAAATCTTATCTGCTACTTTATCAAGGAAATACCGATCGTGACTAACAGTCATAACTGGGCCGGCAAAGCTTTGCAAAAAATTTTCCAGCACCGTTAATGTCGCAATATCTAAGTCATTAGTCGGCTCATCCAACAGCAAAACATTCGGCTTTTCCAACAATAACTTGAGAAGGTAAAGCCGTTTTTTCTCTCCTCCGGACAATTTTTCAATCAAAGTTCCATGAGTGGAGCGAGGAAAGAGAAATTGTTCTAGCAGTTCAGCAATAGATGTCGTCCCCACCGATGTCTTAACTTCTTCTGCGACTTCCTGCAAGAAATTAATAACGCGTTTGGATTCGTCCAACCCTTCAATTTGCTGTGAGAAATAAGCCACACGAACCGTCTCACCAATGATCAATTGACCAGATTGAGGTGCTAATTTCCCAGCAATTAGATTGAGCAAGGTAGATTTTCCAACACCATTATCCCCCACAATCCCAATCCGATCTTTATTTTGAACTAACAAATTGAAATGAGAAAGAATCTTCTTGTCACCATAAGCAAAGTCCACATCTTTAAATTCAATCACTTTCTTCCCAATACGACTGGTCTCGAAATTCATTTCTAAGTCTGTCTGAGTTGCTTGATCAGATAAATCCTTTTTCAAATCTTGAAAACGATTGATTCGAGCTTGTTGCTTGGTTGCTCTAGCCTGTGGTTGGCGACGCATCCAGGATAATTCCTGTTTATAAAGCTGCTGTTTTTTATGGAGAAGGGCAGCATCTCGTTCGTCTTGTTCCGCCTTCAAACGGACGTAATCTTGATAATTTCCTTGATATTCAAGTAAATCCCCGTTGTCCAATTCAAAAATTCGTGTCGAAACATGGTCTAGAAAATAGCGGTCATGAGTAATGAAAAGAACCGTTTTTTTGGAATTCTTCAAAAAATTCGTCAGCCATTCGATACTATCAATATCCAAATGGTTGGTCGGCTCATCAAGGAGCAATAAGTCATCGTCTCCTAACAAGACTTGCGCCAATTGCACTCGGCGTCGCAAACCACCTGACAGGTCGCCGACCTTAGCAGATAAGTCATTTAAACCCAGTTTAGACAAAACAGTCTTAACTTGACTTTCAATTTCCCATGCTTGAAGAGCATCCATTTCAGCCATAATCTTCTCTAAACGAGATTGATTGCTTTCATCATAGTTAGACAGCAATAGCTCATACTCACGAATAAGCTGCATTTCTCGCAGATTGCTAGATAAAACCGTATCTAGCACTGTTTTATCGTCATCAAAGTGCGGTTCTTGAGTTAAGTAACCGATTTTATAGTCTGAATGAGCAGAAAAGGGATTGACATCCCCATCAAATCCAGATTTTCCAGACAGAACATTCAAAAGGGTCGTTTTTCCAGTTCCATTAACCCCAATCAAGCCAATCCGATCCAAACCATGAATAATAAAGGAAATATTTTTAAAAACAGTCTTATCTCCCACCGTTTTAGTCAACTTTTCAACAATAAAGTCACTCATCTTCTCTCCTCTACAAAAGCTAAAATAGCCTCCAGACGGTTGTCCAAGGTACCATTCACAATAGCTGTCTCAATCTCAGTCAAGAGCTGTCCTAAAGCAGGACTCGGCTTAAAGCCAAATTCTTTGATTAACAGACCACCATTGACGACAATTTCATGTTTATCATGAATCGTTAGTGAATCATAAGTAGAATGAATCTTTTCAAAATCAACAGCTAATCCCTGTGCTTGACGAATTTCTTCTGCTTGCATCATCAGGTCCAGTTCAAAACGATAGCATTCTTCCTTATTCAGAAAATGCCTTTGGCGAATATTATAAATCGTGACAATTTGCTCTACGCGCTTTTGAAATTCATTTGAAGTTTTCCAATGCTTGAGGAATTTTTTAACATTTTTTACTTGAAGAGTCATTAAAAGAGTAGCCCAAGCTTGCTCTGAACTCGTAAATTGAAAATCTGCTTTAACATCAAACATCTTTTCCAACTGAGATTGGCTGCTGCGCATGTCAGGCAAATAGTCTGTTGCACCACTGGCAAGCAGACTTTTCAATCCTTTACGCCAATAAGACGCTGTCAGTAGTTTGTCAAATTCAATGAAAGTCCGCTCTACAGAAATTTTTTCTAATAGTGGTGCACACAGTTTCATAGCCTGAAATGTATCTGTGTCCAAATCAAACCCTAAAGCTGCCTGAAAACGAAATCCTCGCATAATGCGCAAGGCGTCTTCGTTGAAACGTTCCGAAGGTATTCCTACAGCACGTAAAATCTGATTTTCTAAATCAGCTAACCCTTCAAATAAATCAATCACATTCCTTGCTTCATCCAAAGCCAAAGCATTGATCGTGAAATCGCGCCGTTTTAAATCTTCTTTTAGAGAACGAACAAACGTGACATGGCTAGGTCTGCGATAGTCTACATAGATATCCTCTGTCCGAAAAGTCGTCACTTCATATTCATGATTGTCCTCTAAGACTAAAACTGTCCCATGCTCAATTCCGACATCAATCGTTCGCTCAAAAATACGTTTGGTTTCTTCTGGATAACTAGAACTTGCAATATCCACATCATGAATCGGTCGATTCAATAAAGCATCGCGGACTGAACCACCGACAAAGTACGCCTCAAAACCGGCATTCTTAATCTTCTTTAATACTGGTAAAGCCTCCTGAAATTCAGAAGGCAGATTTTTTAATCTCATAACAAATATTCCAATCCGTAGACAAGCTCTTTTTTCTTGACCACTTCCTTAATACCTAAATTCACCCCCGTCATGAAAGACTTACGATCGTACGAATCATGACGAAGTGTCAGTCCTTCACCTTGACCGCCAAAGATGACTTCTTGATGAGCCACCAATCCTGGTAAACGAACCGAATGAATGCGCATGCCGTCCATTTCTGCACCACGTGCTCCTGCCAATATTTCTTTTTCGTCCATTGCACCTTGATGCTTCTTGGGGCGAACCTTGCTGATCAATTCAGCTGTTTTAATCGCTGTGCCGCTCGGCGCATCCTTTTTCTGATCATGATGTAATTCAATGATTTCCACATCTGGAAAATATTTAGCTGCCTGCGTTGCAAATTGCATCAAAAGAACCGCTCCCACAGCAAAATTAGGAGCAATCAAGCCTCCTAGCTCTTTTTGCCGAGAAAACTCAACTAACTCTTTGATTTCATCTGATGTAAATCCAGTCGTTCCGACCACAGGTGCAAAACCATGCTCTAATGCAAAACGAGTATTTTCATACGCTACTTTAGGAGTTGTAAAATCAACCCACACATCCGCTTCTACACCACTCAAATCTTCTTTCTGATTAAAAACGGGAACACCAGCTACTTCTTTTTCTGGAGTAAGTGGGTCAAGCAATCCAACGAGCTCTAATGCAGGATCTTCTGTCACCATGTTATAAGCAGCTTGTCCCATTTTTCCTTTGAAACCAGCAATAATGACCTTTATACTCATGGAATTCTCCTTAAATAATCGGAATATAGGCTAAGGCAATACTTCCAGCACCCAAGTGAGTTCCAATCACACTACCAAATGTCGCAATCGGAACCTCTCCGGAAACACCATCTTCTAACAATAATTGATGTAAATGTTCTGCTTTTTCCAGTGCATTTCCATGAATAATCATCACTTGGTAATTTCCTTGTGCAGTTTGCTCTTTGACAATCTCAATCAGGCGTTTCGTAGCTTTTTTCTCGGTACGAATCTTTTCATAAACCTCAATGACGCCCTCTTCATTAAAGTAAAGAATTGGTTTGATACTGAGCAAGTTTCCCAGAATTGCAGCGCCATTCGACAAACGACCGCCTTTCACCAAATGATTTAAGTCATCTACCATGATGAAGGCACCAATTCCCTTAATTTGAACGTCAAGATTGCTCAGAATTTGCTCAAACGCTAACCCTTGTTCAGCCCAGTTTAAAATATGCTCCACCATCATTCCAAGCGGCGCACTTGTGATTTTTGAATCTGGAAAAGCAATTTCTAAACTTGGAAATTCATCTTTCAAATACTGGATATTTTGATAAAAGCCAGAAATGCCACTCGATAAAAACAGACCAATGACATAAGTATAACCTTGCCCTTCTACTAAAGACAGAGTGTTCACTAAGCTGGCAATACTCGGTTGGCTAGTCTTTGGCAATTCACTAGAAGCTGCCATTTTTTGATAAAATTCGCTAGCAGAAAGATTCTTTCCTTCGATGTACTCAACCCCGTCGATACTAACGGGAATATCTAAGACAAATAAATGCTCATTTTCGATGACTTTGCTATCCAAATATGCTGACGAATCAGTAATTACGGCTAATTTCATGCATTAAAACTCCAAATTAATACCTGGCAAATCCAAGGCGATTTCTGTTACTTCATAGGTCAAACGATTTAAGACGGACAAACTTGGACGAGCTAATTGTTCCACTTCGTCCTGCTCAAATTCACTTGGCTCATTGACAATTTGTCCCATGATATGGTTGACTTGTGAGATTGTTCCACTAATTACAAAAGCATCAAAGACAATCATAAAGCTCACAATTACAACGATAGAAGTTACTTGTCCTTCTTGATCTTGATTTAACAATTGAAAATTGACATCCACTTTTGTTTCTGGGGTTCCGTTTTCTTTTTCCCACTCTAAATTACGTGCATCATAGTGATATTGACTGACAAATTCTTTTTCGCGTTGTAATTCCATTTCATTTCTCCTCAAAATATGCGTTATTAAAATTATAACATATTTTCCAGCGCCTGACTATTTTAATCAGTATGAAAATCATCTCCTTTCAATGTTTCTTTTAGATTAAAAAAGGAGCTAGAGAATTATTCTCCAACTCCTAGAACGATGAAACTCATCATTATTTATTCAATGGTTTGCGAAGTGCTCCGAATAACACGCCACTTACAATAGCTCCAATCAAGATAAATACGATATAAAGAAGGGCATTTGAAGTAAGTGCAATAACGAAGATACCTCCGTGCGGTGCCATGAGTTTAATACCAGCCATGCCGACAAGTGCGCCTGCTAAAGCTGAACCAACCATAAAGCTTGGGATGGCACGAGCAGGGTCAGCAGCACCAAATGGAATGGCACCTTCAGTGATGAAGGATAGTCCCATAACAATGTTTGTCAAACCTGAATTGCGTTCTTCTTCAGTAAATTTATCTTTGAATAGAAGGGTTGCGACAAAGACTGCAAGAGGTGGAACCATACCACCAGCCATAACTGCTGCCATTACAACTGAACCACCTGTTGAAACAGTTGCAGCAAGAGTTCCTGTACCAAAGATATAAGCCGCTTTGTTGAAAGGACCGCCCATATCAATAGCCATCATACCACCTACAACGAGTCCAAGGAGGACAGCTGAACTACCAGATAAGCCTTCTAGGAAACTATTCAAGCCAGTATTGATAGCGGCCATTGGAATATTTACCAACAGCATCAAGAAACCAGTTAGCAATGTACCTAAAAGTGGATAAAGTAGAATGGACTTGATACCCTCAAGTGATTTTGGAAGACCACTCAAGGCTTTTTTAAGGAAGTTTACAACGTAACCTGCAAGGAAACCACCCACTAGAGCTCCAAGGAAACCAGAAGGTACACCAGCAAGTGCAAGAGTTGCTTTCCCACCTTCAGCAAATGGAATTTTACCAAAAGCAAGACCTGCTGAAGCCATACTACCTGCTACAAAACCTGGTGCTAAACCTGGCTTTTCAGCGATAGAATAAGCGATATAACCAGCCAGTACAGGAAGCATAAAGCCAAAGGCCAAACCACCAATATTCTTAAACATTGCTGCCAACTCATGATAAGTACCGAGATTTGCTAATTGATCTTTTGGCACTCCCATTGCTTGGTCAATCAAGAATGCCACCGCAATCATGATACCACCACCGATAACGAATGGAAGCATTTGGCTAACACCACTCATCAAGTGTTTGTAGAATCCACCTGCTACATTTGTTGAAGAGGAGGCAGCTTTTTTATTGGCTGCATGATACACTTCTGCTTTTCCTGATAGTGCTAAGTTAATCAACTCTTCTGTCTTACGAATACCGTCAGCAACTGGGCGGTTAATCAATGGTTTACCGTCAAATCGATCCATTTCTACAGCTTTATCAGACGCAATAATAACCGCTTTTGCTTTTTGAATATCTTCTGCGGTCAGTTTGTTTCCGATACCACTAGCACCGTTGGTTTCAACCTTAATACCAACTCCCATTTCAGCAGCTACCTTTTGAAGAGCTTCTTGCGCCATATAGGTATGTGCAATTCCTGTTGTACATGCTGTTACCGCAACAAGGAAATCACCATCTTTGGTTGCTGGTGCTACCGTTGCGGGCTCTGCTGCTTTATCAGACGCTTGGTCAAATAACGCAATCACTTCGTCTGGTGAAGTCACTTGACGAAGTTTATCTGCAAATCCATCTTTCATCAGATATTGGGATAATTCTGCAAGTGCAGCCAAGTGAGTATCATTCGCTCCTTCTGGTGCAGCAATCATGAAGAACAAATCTGTCGGTTGCCCGTCTAAACTTTCATAATCCACACCCTTGTTTGATTTTGCAAAAAGAACGGTTGCTTCTTTGACTGCCGCATTTTTACTGTGTGGCATGGCAATTCCGTCCCCTAAGCCTGTTGAGGTTAAAGCTTCACGAGCCAAGATTCCTTCTTTGAATGTTTCAAAATCCGTCACATAACCACGGTCAACTAAACGATGAATCATTTCATCAATAGCAGCTGTTTTTTCAGTTGCTTGTAAATCAAGCAACATCACATCTTTTCTCAGTAAATCCTGAATCTTCATATTTTTTCTACCTCTACTTTTTCATACGTTTCGTTAATAAAAGCGGCTGTTGCCAAGTCATCAGAGAAAGTCGTTGCCGTTCCGCAAGCTACTCCCCATTTGAAGGCTTCAACAGCATTTCCTGAACGAACAAATTCGCCAGTAAAGCCTGCAACCATTGAGTCACCAGCTCCGACAGAATTTTTTACGATTCCCTTGATTGGTTTTGCAAAATAAGCTCCGTCCTTTGTTACCAAAAGCGCACCGTCTCCTGCCATAGAAATAATAACATATTGCGCACCTTTAGCTAGAATTTCACGAGCGTATTTCTCAATCTCATCCAAATTTTCCAGCTTCATTCCGAAAATATCACCCAGTTCATGATTATTTGGTTTTACCAATAATGGTTGAAACTCTAGTGAATCAATAAGTGTTTGTCCCTCGAAATCACAAACGACTTGTGCTCCAGTTTGTCTCGTCAGGCTAATCAGCTCTTTGTAGACAACATTGCCTAAATTTTTATTGCTTGACCCTGCAAAGACAACTGTATCTTTCTCTGACAGCCCTAAAAGAATATCTTTTAATGTTATCAATTGCTCTGGTGAGACAGTCGGACCCGTTCCATTGATTTCTGTCTCAGCGTCTGCTTTTATCTTAACGTTGATACGCGTATCCTCTGACACTTGGACAAATTTGGTCGCAATCGCTTCATTTTCCAAGGTATCAGTAATAAATTTTCCAGTAAAGCCACCAATAAAGCCAGTCGCTGTATTGTCAATTCCCAAACGTTTGAGCACACGACTGACGTTGATACCTTTGCCACCGGCAAATTTATCATCGCTCTCCATACGATTCACGCTTCCAACATTGACCTTATCCAAACGGACAATATAGTCAATAGAAGGATTAAGCGTAACAGTATAAATCATACTTCAATAACCTCCGTTTTTTCTTTTATCTTTTCCAATTGCTCATTGGCACAAGCACTAGTAATAATGCTTGCACGTTTGATAGGTGCGACTTTCACGAAAGAGGTCTGACCGATTTTTGAGGCGTCAGCTAAGATATAAGTCTGTTTGGCGTTTTCAAGAATCGCTCGCTTGACTGCTCCTTCTTCCATATCAGGCGTTGTATAGAAATTTTCATCAATCCCATTCATACCAATAAAAGCTTTATTGAAATTCAACTGACCGATTTGGTTCAAAGCAACCCCCCCGATACTAGCATCTGTTGAGCTTTTGACAACCCCTCCGATAATAACCGTTGGAATGTTTTTCTCAACTAATTTTGTAGCATGGTGAATGGAGTTGGTCACAACCGTCATATGTTTGCTTGAAAGCTCATTGATTAACAATTCATTTGTCGTTCCAGCATCAATAAAAATGACATCCTGTTCTTGTATCAATTCCGCTGCTTTTTGAGCAATTCGCAATTTATCTTGAACGTTTTTGATAGATTTTTCTTGATTGCTTTCTTCCTCTTGAAGAAAATGAATACTTTCTGCTCCACCGTGAATCCGACGCAGTTTTCTTTCATCTTCCAATTCATCTAAATCTCTGCGCACTGTTGATTCAGACGTATTTAACAAACGAACTAAGCTATCCAGAGAAACAACTTGATGACGATTGATTTCTTCTAAAATCACCTGTTTGCGCTCTGATTTTAAAATAATTCCACCCCTTCCTGCAATCGTTTACAGATTCATTATACACCATTTTATTTCAAAGTCAAGCATTTTCTTTCAAAAACTATCACTTTTTTAATAAAATAGCAAAATGCAATAAGAAAAGGCTGACATTATCATTCAACCTTTTTTATACTATTATACTGTCGCTTTGATTGCTGCTTCAACAGCTGCTTTTTCTTTGTCAATCAAATCAATACGAGCGGAAATTTCTTTGATTCCCATGCTGATGTTACGGCTGATAGCTAGATCTGATAATTGCGGTTCAAAGAAAGCTTTGTATTCTGCCAAACGTTCATGCGTCTTGAAAGCATTTGCTGGATAAATGACAAATTTATCAAAGCTCATATCTCCACCGAGAGCTACCTTGATCCAATACCAGTTTTCACGCGCCCAAGTCCAGACAGTTCCTTGTGTGAAATCGTGTTGCAAGAAAGTAAAGTACCAGCTCATTGCTAAATCCTGCGGTTTTACAACATCCTTATTTTTCCATTCTTTTAAAAGACGTGTCAATGTTGCTTCACTCTTCGTATAAGAAAGAGCCGAAGCCAATTGACGTTGGAAGTTGCCATCAACCGTTGTAATGTAGGTTGCTAGATATTGATCGGTCAATTCTTTTGTCTCATGGTGTTTGATTTGGTTAATCAAAATTTGCAAGCGAGTGGCTGCTGGAAGTTTTTCCATGTTTTCTTGGTAGGTTTCAAAGATTTGGCTCGCTTTTTGGCTCGCTTGTTCATCATCAGCTGCAATCATATTTGCCACAACGATTTGACGTACCAATTCATCTTCATCTGTTTCACCTGCTTTAGCTTCAAAACCAAGTCGGTCAAAGTTAGCTTGATTCAGCTTAACGAGTAATTTTTTAAAGGCTGCCTCTGTTTCTGTCCCTTCGTCCACAAAAGTCTTCAAACCATTTAGAACAGCCTTCACAGCAGATACTACAAGATAAGATGTTTCATTGGTTAACTTTTCAACCACTGGAATCAAATCTGCAAATGAAACAAAACCAGCTTCCGCCAACAAACGACGTTCTTGCACCACTTGCAACTTACTTGTATTATCCAAGTCCGTAATAGTTGCTAAAATATTATCCAACAATTCCCCTTGATAATCAGTAATGTAATGCGCCGTATTTTCTGTATTGAAACGAAGTGCTCCTTCATTTTGCGCTGCCAGAGCTGCATAATTTGGAATTTCAAGCGTTTCGGTTTCTAAAGTATCTGGAATACCAGTCCAATTACTATTCAATGGTACAACCCATAGACGACCTTTTTCTTCTTTTTCACCAATAAAGAATTGTTTTTGAGAAATTTTGAGAGTATCATTTTCCACAACCGCTGTTAAAACTGGATAACCTGGTTGTTCTAACCACGAATCCATAAAGGCTGCCACATCACGTCCTGAAGCTGCACCGAGAGCATTCCACAAGTCACGACCAATCGTATTACTGTATTGGTGTTTGGCAAAATAAGCATTCAAACCTTTTGCAAAGGCTTCATCTCCTAACCAACGACGAAGCATGTGCATGAGACGACTTCCTTTGGCATAGACAATTGCTGGGTCAAACAAGGTATTGATTTCGTCTGGATGTTTTACTTCCACATGGACAGATTGAACACCGTCAGTTGCATCCCGTTTTAGAGCCAGAGGAACGCCACTTGTTTGGAAGTCCTCAAAAATGTTCCAAGTCGGCTCAATAGCATTCACACAGACATATTCCATCATATTGGCAAAACTTTCATTGAGCCAAAGGTCATCCCACCATTTCATTGTAACCAAATTACCAAACCATTGGTGAGCTAATTCGTGAGCAATCACAAGAGCTACTTGCTGACGGCTTGTAACAGTTGAATTTTCATCTACTAAAAGATAAACTTCACGATAAGTGACCAAGCCCCAATTTTCCATAGCCCCTGCAGAAAAGTCTGGCAAAGCTACATGCAGAGATTGAGGAATCGGATATTTTACTCCGTAGTATTCTTCATAAAAATCAATAGAGCGAACTGCAATATCTAAAGCAAATTCCAAATTTGAAGCAGGGTGAGCTTTGGTAGAGTACACGCCGACCAAGGTACCATTCTTCGTTTTTGCTGTAACACCCTGTAAATCACCAGCCGCGAACGCCAAAAGATAAGACGACATGCGAGGAGTCGTTGCAAACTTCCAGATGCCAGTTGCTTTTCGATTTTCTACATCAACTTCTGGCATGTTTGAAAGTGCGATTTCTCCTGCTTCTTGGTCAAATTTCAAAGAAAGGTCAAATGTAGCTTTTGCTTCTGGCTCATCTACGCTTGGAAAAGCTTCACGCGCAAAATGACTTTCAAATTGAGTAGAAAGAACTTCTTTTTTGACTCCATCAACAGTATAGTAAGAAGGATAAATCCCCGTCATATTATCTGTAATTTTACCTGTATAAGTCAGCATTACTTCAACAACTCCTGCTTGACCAAGCTCAACGTAAACTGCTTCATTTTCATTATCTACAGAGAAAGGACGAGCTTCGCCAGCTACCTCAACGGACTGGATTGTCAAATCCTTCTGATGAAGAGAAATTTTTTCACCTTTTGCTTCTCCGCTAATGCTGACCTTACCTGTGAACGTTTTTTGCTCCCGATTCAAATCTAAAAAAATATCATAATGTTCTGGAACAAATGTTTCAATAAAATGTGCAACTGCTTGCATGTATGTCTCCTTAATAATATAATCTGTAACTATTGTAACATAATTCACGTGTCCTAACACAATTTCTCTATCGTTTTCCTCATTTTGTGATAAAATAGAAATACGTTACTATTTTAAGGAGAAATCATGTCTGAAATTTTTGATATTACGATTGTTGGTGGGGGGCCTGTGGGTCTTTTTGCTGCTTTTTATGCTCACATGCGTCAAGCAAAAGTGAATTTGATTGATTCGCTACCTCAGCTCGGTGGACAGCCGGCTATTCTCTATCCTGAAAAGAAAATTCTGGATGTTCCTGGTTTTACTAATCTAACAGGTGAGGAATTGATTGAGCGTTTGATTGATCAAGTAAAAACATTTGAAACAAGCATACATCTCAATGAGACTGTATTAGATATTGAAAAAAATGATGAATTATTTACCTTAACAACTAGCAATGGGAAGCACATTTCAAGAGCCATTTTGATTGCTATGGGAGGTGGTGCTTTTAAACCACGCCCGCTGGAGCTAGAAAATGTAGACCAATTTGAAAACATTCACTATCACGTGTCAAATATCAATCAATACGCTGGGCAAAACATTGTTGTTCTAGGCGGTGGTGACTCTGCTGTTGATTGGGCATTGGCTTTTGATAAGATTGCACCGACCAGCATCATTCACCGCAGGGATAATTTCCGTGCTTTAGAACACAGTGTCAATGAACTAAAAGCTTCTACTGTCACGATTAAAACACCATTTATCCCAAGTCAACTTATAGGCGATGGAAACAAACTTACTCATCTTGAGATCACTAAAGTGAAAAGCAATGAAACAGAGCTCTTGCCGCTTGATCAGCTTTTTGTCAATTATGGCTTCAAATCATCTGTTGGAAACTTGAAAAAATGGGGACTAGAACTCAATCGCCACAAGATTATCGTCAATAGCAAACAAGAAACTTCTGTTGCAGGTATCTATGCTGCTGGCGATTGCTGTAGCTATGACGGAAAGATTGATTTGATAGCCACAGGACTAGGCGAAGCTCCTACAGCTATCAACAATGCTATGAACTATATCTATCCCGACCAAAAAATACAGCCAAAACATTCGACCAGTCTTTAAAAAGCAAAAAACTTGAAGTTCTCAAAAGAGCGCTTCAAGTTTTTTATATGTGCTTATTTCACGCTATCCATTTTTTCTCGGCAAGCCTTTTCGATGAGGTCAAGTTTTTCAACACTTTCCTTTTCATCTTTACCAATTGAATAGATGTATAGTTTGATTTTAGGTTCGGTCCCTGACGGTCTGAGTGCATACCATGAACCTTCGTTAAAGTAATATTTCAAGCAGTTTTGTTTTGGAAAATCAAGGTAGCCATCTTTAAAGTCAATCACTTTTTCAAGTTCCATTGCTCCAATTGTTGTCAAAGGATGTTCTCTAAATTCTTCCATCATGCGACCAATTCGCTCCTGACCTTCTACACCTTCTAACTCAAGCGAAACTTGTCTTTCATTATAGAAACCAAATTCTGCATAGATATCATTTAAAACATCTAACAAAGTCTTACCCTGTTTCTTAAAGTAAGCAGCCATCTCCACGATCATCATAGAAGCACTGACAGCATCTTTGTCTCTGACAAAAGTTCCATAACAGAAACCGATACTTTCTTCGTAACCGAACACATACGTTTTTTCTTTAGTACGATCATATTCGTTGGCTTTGCCACAAATATTTTTAAATCCAGTCAGGGTTTCTACTGTTTCAATACCATATTTCTTCGCAATCGCTCTAGATAAATCACCTGTAACAATAGATTTCACCATGACAGGATTTTCAGGTAAATTATTGAGAGCAGAACGTTGTGAGAAAATATAATAAGAAAGCAAAGCACCGATCTTATTTCCGTTTAAAAAGACATAATCACCGTTTGCATTTCTTACTTCCAGCGCAACACGATCGCAGTCTGGGTCATTAGCAATCAAAATATCACAATCATTTTCTTTTCCAAGTTTTTCAGAATAGGCAAATGCTTTTGGAAATTCTGGATTGGGATAACCAACGGTTGTAAAATCTGGATCAGGAAATTCTTGTTCCTTTACGACGAAAATATTTTCAAATCCTCTTCTTTTCAGAATTTCTCTGACAGGAATGTTTCCTGTACCATTCAAAGGAGTGTAGCCAACTTTGATAGATTTATCAACATCTTCATTGATCGTTAAATTGAGAACTTCTTGGTAGTAATCTTCTTCAACAGATGCATCAATATAATTTGCAAGACCGCTTTCCAAGGCTTCTTCAAAAGGAATGGACTTAATGTCTTCAAAATTCACAATTTCATCCATATGACCTGCAATTTGTCCTGCAATATCATCTAAAATCTGTGAACCTTCTTCCCAATACGCTTTATAGCCATTGTATTCTTGTGGATTATGGCTAGCTGTCACCATGACTCCTGCTTTACAGTGCAATTTTCTAATTGCATACGAGCACATTGGCGTAGGATGAATCCCATTGTAAATATAGGTTTTGATTCCGTGAGCAGCCATGATAGAGCAGGTCAACTCAGCAAATTCTTTTGATTTATATCTGACATCATAACTGATTGCAACACCTCTTTTAATTGCTTCTTCACCATGGTCTTTCAAGGTTTCAGCTAATGCTTGGGCTGCTTTTCCTACCATGTATTTATTCATGCGGTTGGTACCAGCACCCAATTTCCCACGAAGACCAGCTGTCCCAAACTCAAGACCCTTGTAGAATCGATCTTCGATCTCAGCTTCATCATCCTGAATAGACAGCAAATCAGCTTTTGTTTCTTCATCGAAGAAATCATTGTTTAGCCATTGTTCATAAACTTCTTTGTAGTTCATATAACGACTCCTTTTAATATATTATTTCTCAATAATTCCATTCTATACTACCTTTTCGTTTTTATCAATCCTTTTTCCGATTTTTCTTTAAAACGCTTGCAGTTTTTTAATTTTTTTGCTACTTACAATCATTTTGACATTTTTATATTCAAAATACTCTGTATCAAAACCAACCTAAGCAAATATTCCCTTGGAAAAACGATTGTACTCAGAAACATCTAAAATGCCATCTACCATTTGTCGGCGCATGAGACGAAGGTCACGCGCACCATCCACCATTTCAACTTGACTAATTTTATTGATTAATTGATAAAACATCTTAGCAAAAAAGCTACGAATCGGAGGCTCTCCATCACGAGTTGTCCATCGTGTTCCCACACAATCCAAATCAGGGTTCTTATCCAGCATGGATTTCATTGTGAGTAAAAGTTCCGGAGGATCTTGCAAATCTGCATCCATGACGGTCACCCAATCACCAGTTGCACGTTTGAGACCTGCATAAAGAGCCGCTTCCTTTCCAAAATTCCTTGAAAAAGAAAGATAATGAACATGTTCATCTACTTGATTTAGGTCGCGTAGAATTTATAAAGTCTATCTTGTGAACCATCATTAACAAAAATATATTCAAACTCTTCGTTCATCTGTGATTCTATTTTTTCCATTTCTGCATAAAACAGTGGAATCGTCTCTTCTTCATAATAACAAGGAATAACTGCTGATATTGCCATTCTTCTCACTTTCTGAATGTTCCTTCTGTTAGAATAGCTCTGACTCGCAACAATCATATTATACCATACCCACATGGCATTCTCTACTATTTCCATAAAGGAGAAACAAGAACTTCTCAACACTATAAATCAAAATATTTTTATTTTATGCCAGCACTTCAGCATTAGAAAAGTAAATTTTACAATTCAAAAATATAATCCACAATTCTCTTAGCCACTTTTTCTGTTGCTTTAGCCATATCTTCTCTAGTCCAAGTATCATTTTGATAATTGACTAGGGATTTTTCAAATGAGTAACCACTTTTTGCGTAGGATATGAAATTGCTAAACTGGAATTTAACGAACTAATCTCTTTACTCTTTCAACATAATCATCTGCATGATTTATGCTAATATCTCCATGATAATACCCTTGTAATATTTCAAGTTCACTATTTGGTATTAATTCAGCAATTTTAACTGCCGATTTTTTCATAATAGATCTTTCTTTGCTCCCAACTAGTATTAGAACCTTTGCTCTAGTACGTGATAAAGTATCTTTTAATTCATAACTAGAATTTGACTTCATAAAAGCAATTAAATTATTTTTTGAAATTTTACAAGTATCTTCATAATATAAATCATATAAACTATTTTTTATCTTTAAATTTTTAAACTGTAATTTTGAAAACCAGCTTTTTTTAGTTAAACCATATGTTAAATTAAATATCGGTCCTATCATTTTATAAGTAAACTTCATTGGAATCACCAAAGCACTTTCAATAACAGCATATTCACATATATTGGGATTCCTAGATAATATTTCTAACAATACTTGTCCTCCTAATAATAATCCTCCAATCAATTTTACTTTTCCATTATAATTTTCATTTATAAAATTTATTATTTCTGAAGCATTATTTTCAATAGAAATAAAATTTGTATCACTGTCTGAGTGTCCATCTAGTATAGGAATAACAATATGAAATTCATCTTCAAGCAAGCCTATTTCATCTATATAATTCCACCAAGAAAGACCACCACCGTGTAATAAAATTATAATATCTTTATTTTTTAATCCATACTCTTTGTATTTCATTTTACACCTCTAAATTATAATTTAGCAATTCACATACTCACATATTATGCCATATATTTGTGAACCATTCAATGAAATTCATAACATGACTATCTTTTATCTGTATTCCATTACGTCCCCCTTTTTCATTCTCTCTATGTCCAAACTCTCATAGAGAATGGCAAGTTTGTGTAAACCGCAAGCTTATTGATTGCTACGCTCCAATGATACGCTTGAACAGCTCTAACAGCTCGTCCTCGACATCGCAAACATTGAATACCAGTTCGATAGCCTTTTCCTTTCAGCTCCAAAAACCCGCCTTTTTCTTCGTCCTGCGAGGTATAGACGAACACATCATCCCAGATAGTAATGCTCGATGTATTTATCGTGTCTGTATTCGGATTTTATCACCCTCACTCGTCAAGACGATATGCTTGAAAAAGGGCTTAAAATAAAGGATTTTCACTCTTTGCTTCGTTGTAGCGACACTACACACTCGACATGTGTTGTCTATCTCTTGGGAATACAATTTTTTATTCTCGTCACTGTTTTGAGAACACAATTTATCTGATTTTAGTTTAGCATTTTTGCGTTTACTTTTAAATTTTTTTCCATTCTTATTTTGAGTTTCTCCTGTTTTGAAAATAATAGTTAACATTGCTGGATCAATTTTTCCATCACTATTAACACCACCTACGATAATTTTCTCAACAATGCTTTCAAAAACTGTACGATCAAACTCCGTGAGTATTTTCTGAGAAGATAGTAATTGCTTAAACTCAGTAAGTCTCTTCTTTACATCGATTTCTGATTTTAAAGTTACTTCAATATTTACTTTTTCTTCAGCAAGATACTCTTTTTCTGATGAAATCTCATTGTATTTTTCGGTATAGATAGAATCACTAATTTCCCCTTCTAGCCTTAAATTTACAAGATTCTCCTCTTTTTTTAACAATGCATGAAGTTTATTAGTAATTTTTTTTAGCTCCTTATTGAGACTATTGTCATTCAATTCAGATTCAATCGTTTCAAGTAAGTCTGTCATTATATTTTCGTTTGAATGATATAGTTGTCTGTAAGCTTCCATGAAAGCTCCCTCAATAGCTACCTCCTCTAATCCTTTACTATGTTTACAATATTTTTTCCCTTTTTTTATCGAAGTAACACAGTGCCACACAACTTTTCGATAATCTGAACGACAGTGCCAACTTCTTCTAGACAATAATGAACCACAAAAACCACATTCTAACATGCTACTAAAAGCATACATTTTTGAATAGCGTTCACGTTTGCCATTTACATTTGCAGCAGTCTTCTTATTTCCTGCTCGACGCAATCTAATTTCCTGAGCTTTTTCAAAATCTTCTTTAGATATTATTGCTTCATGATTATCTTTGATATAGTACTTATCTTCTTCTCCCAAATTACTCAACCGTCTCTTGCTTATTGGATCAACTGTAAAAGTTTTTCCCATAAGAATATCACCCTTATATTTTTCATTCTTTATGATTCCTAAGACTGTTGTATCATTCCAATGATCTAATCCTCTTGGAGATTTGTAACCTAGTTCATCAAGTTCCCTTGCTATGACTTTCCCTCCAATACCTTCTAAGTATCTTTCAAAAATATAACGAACTATTATTGCTTCTTCTTTATTTATAGAAAGTTTCTTAGTTTCTATATCATAGTCATAGCCTAAGCACCCTTGAAAACCAATCAATTCACCACGTTGCATCTTCATTTTCAATCCCTTTTTCACATGGGCAGAAGTATTCTCTACTTCTTGCTGTGCAACGGAGCTCAGAATAGTCAGAAGCAGTTCTCCATCCATTGTGAGGGTATCTATATTTTCTTCTTCAAAATATACTCCAATTTGCATATCCTTTAACATTCTGACATACTTCAAAGTATCTAAGGTATTTCTTGCAAATCTAGCAATTGCTTTAGTGACAATATAATCGATTTCTCCATTCATACAATCAGTTATTAAACGTTGAAAATCTTGTCTCTTTCCTGCTTGTGTTCCTGAAATTCCTTCATCTGCATAAATATCTGCAAGTTCCCAATCTGAACGCTGAGAGATATAATCTTTGTAATGTCTTACTTGAGATTCATAACTGTTTTTTTGATCCTCACTATCAGAACTCACTCGACAATACGCAGCAACCCTTTTTAAATGTCTTTCTACATTGATACCTCTTCGTCTAACTAAAGAATCAGCCTTTATTATTTCAACATTATTTTTTTTCATAACTGAAATTACTCCTTTTTGATTCTATATTACCGCGTTCAAACAAAAAGGTCAGCTATTTTGTGTACTTAATACGCAGTTTGTTTTTTATCTTTTCATACTCATTTTTCGATAGCATATTTTTTGAGTATAAAAAGTTAATCATTGATAATTGCATACCATATTTTACTGCTGATTGATTCAAACTCTCCCCTCCTCGTAAATTGTACTATATAAAATCCTCCGTGGGTATGATTGGTTAGATCACTCATGGGCATTTCACCCGCTGTCCTTTTACGCTGGCAGCCTGAACGTTCAGAAGTATCATTGTCCTTATTTGTAATCTTGGCATATAGAGGACCACTCTATTTTATAGCTGACAATTACCGCTCATATCCCAGCGTATCATACTAAGCTGCTCAACAAATAAGAAAGTCCCACCTCGGTTTATTCAATTGTCAAAGAACAAATCAAGGAGAGACTATTTTTTAAAATTGATTTTATGAGGATGATCAGTTAGTCCTAAAATATAATCTGTACTAACGTTATAGAGTTTAGAGAGTTTTATAAGAACATCGGCTGTTAAAACCACCTCCCCTCTCTCAATTTTTGCATAGTTAGTATGAGAAAAGGAAAGCACTTCTGCAACATATCTTTGAGTGAAATCATGATCTTCCCTCAAATCTCTTATACGTTGGTACATCTAGCTTTCTCCTAAGAAAAGTATATGTCACTTTCAGAAAAAAGCTGGGAAATTGTCATGTTATGACAGCAAAATTTATATCATCCTTATCTGAATGCCAGTTGAGGTTTCTAATGCTGTTAGCTATCAAAAAATGGTATAATATTTTTCCTTTTCTCATAAGACAGATGCATGTTTTTTGAAACTAGTTTTTAACTTTTCTGGACATATTGATCTTCTTGTGATTACAAAATTGTAATATCGAATGATTTAATACTTGTTTCTCCTGGTTCCACAAATGTCACTTGTCGTTTCTCTTCAAAAATATCACTTTCTTCAAGTGAAGTAGATAAACCACTCCATGGTTCTAAAGCAATAAACGGACTATTATTAGTTGTTGACCAAATAATTAAGTTAGAAAAATCTTTAAAATCCACTCTCAGTCCTTTATTACTTTTCTTAGATTTCAAACTGACACTACGAGACTTAAGTTTGTCAAATGTAATAGCGTCATGAGAAAACAGTGAATGTACTAAATCAATCTTTCTTTCATTCATGAGAAATGGTGTACGATTTTGTAAATCAAGCAACCCTGTCTCTGGGAAACTTTTAGGGATACTACAAGTCTCTTCTTCAGAAAATTCCAAATAATAATCTTCGTAAATATCGCTATCTATTAACGGGCAATTAAAACCTGGATGTCCTCCAATAAAATAGGGTAATATCCTATTATTTTCAGTATTCGTCACTTGATATTGAGTCGTTATCGTTGACTCGTGTAAGCGATAAATAATTTTTAATCCAAAGTTAAAAGGATAATTTTTCAAAGTAACTTCTGTGGATTTAAAAGTAAAAGCTATCGTTTGCTCATCAATCTGTCTAAATAAAAAATTTTCTTTTCTAACTAAACCGTGTCTAGGAATAATCCTTAGAATATCTTTGTTGTCAGAATCAAAACTAACTTTATCGTCACGAACACTTCCACAAATGGGGAATAAAACAGGGGCCTGGCCACTCCAATATTGTGGATTCCCTTGCCAAAGATATTCTATTCCATCTTCATCTTTAATTGATGATAAAGCACCTCCAAACTCCTTAAACTGTACAGTTAATTCATTATTTCTTAATTCAATAACCATTTTTTCCTCCAAAACAAAAGAAAACGAGAATATCAGTTCAAAGACTCACATTCTCGTTTTATATTAGAAATTATAATAAAGAAGTATCTTTAAAACCTACTCAATAATTTGTGTTTTAGCTACTTGTTTATACCAGTGAGCACTCTTCTTTGGATAGCGTTCTTGCGTATCAAAATCCACATAGAAAAGCCCATAACGTTTTTCATAACCATTAGACCAAGAAAAGACATCCATCAGCGACCAAATAAAGTAACCTTTGACATTTGCTCCATCAGCAATAGCATCAGATAAGACTTCTAAGTGTTGTTTAACATAGTCAATCCGTCCATCATCATAGACAGTATTATCTACAAACTCATCCTTGTAGCCCAGACCATTTTCCGTAATGTAGATTTTCTTGTAGTTTGGATAGTCCTTCTTAACCCGCATGATTTGGTCATAGAGTCCTTGCGGATAGATAATCCAATCCCAGTCTGTTCTTGGAACATAGTCTGGAGCAACCCGTCTACCAACACCTTTTATTTGGTATTTAGAACTTCCTTTTTCGCCCTTACCATTGTGAATAATTTCAGTCTCGCCATCAAAAGCTTGCATCCAGTCACTCATATAGTAGTTGATTCCGAGGAAGTCATTGAGGTCTTTAGCCGCTTCGAGTGCTTCAAAATCTTCATCTCGTAAATCCAAAGTACCACCATTGGCAGTCAGAATATGATTGACTCCAGCCATGGTTTTTTCGGAATAATATCCCAGATAAGTCGCATCCAAGATAAATTTGTTATGGATAATGTCTTCCAACTCTGCTGCAACCACATCATCCGGATTTTCCGGATCAAGAGGATACTTGGTAGGGAGTGCATGAACAACTCCGATTTCACCCTTGTAGCCCTTATCCTTATAGAGCTTTACTGCACGAGCGTGAGAGACCATCATATTGTGATGGGATTGGAAGACCTTGGCTAGGTCATATTGGATGCCCGGCGGAAATTTTCCAACGAGATACTGGCCGTCTCCAATCGGCCCAATCTCATTAAAGGTCGTCCAATAGCGAACTTCTGGGAATTCTTCAAAACAGAAAGCTGCATAGTCCACAAAATGTTCGATATTCTCACGATTGAGAAAATCACCATTTGAATGCAAGGCTTCCGGAGTATCAAAGTGATGAAGGGTCACAAATGGTTCCACATGCCGTTTATGACATTCTTCAAAAAGCTTGTGGTAAAACTCCACGCCTTTTAGATTTACTTCGCCATACCCAGTTGGAAATATACGTGACCAAGCAATCGAAATACGGATACCATTTACTCCATATTCCTCAGCTAACGCAAGGTCTACTGGATATTTGTGGTAAAAGTCGCTGGCAGGTTCTGCTGTATACCAGTAGTTATTTTCTAGATATTTGTCCCAAGCAACAGGACCTTTTCCATCTGTATGAGTAGCGCCCTCAGCTTGATAAGCTGCTGTAGCACCACCGAAAACAAAATCTTTTGGGAGTGTTTTTGTCATCTTTTTCTCCTCTTTCAAAAGCATTTGAGATGAAGCAAACTGGACAGGGAATAATAGATTATTTTTACTTCACCTCAAGTAATGGACTAATCTTCAAATTGTTCCTGAACAAATTGAAGAGCACCTTGACCGTCACGGGTCAACTTGATGTATTGCGCACCTTCTGTTTTTGCTAATTTGATGCCTAACTTATCTGTTTCAGCTTTCATATCTTCAAAGTTAGAAGCTACTTGAGGAGCCAGAATAACAAGGTCAAATTCAGGAAGCATTTCACGGTGAGCACCATAACCACCAGCTGCTGCTTTAACAGGGACATTGTACTCGGCTGCCGCTTTATTGAGAGCGTTAGCCAAGAGACCACTGGTCCCACCACCAGCACAAAGAACAAGGACATTTGTTTCTTCTGTAATATTATTTTGAGCTGGAGCTTCTTCTGCAGCACCTGCTTTTTCAAGAATCGCATCTGCTTTAGCTGTATTGAAGTTAGCCGCAACCTTTTCTTTCAGAGCATCGTTTGATTTACCAGAACGTTCTTCTTCCAGAATTTGTTCATCATAAACCTTGACGAATGGGTAGTAGATGATAATATCCACTACAACCAGAAGAGCCGCAAGGACGAATGACAAGAGTTGGAAGTTGGTACCAAGAACAATTCCCAGAGGTCCAGGGGTTACCCATGGAAGGTTAGCTGAGAAGGAGTTCATGTTCAAGGTATCGACAAAGAATTTGAAAATCCAGACATTGGCAATTGGGGCAAAGATGAATGGAATGAAGAAGATTGGATTCAATACGATAGGAGCTCCAAAGAGGATTGGTTCGTTAACTCCAAAGAAGGTAGGAACAACAGAGGCACGTCCGATAGCCCTGTTTCGTTCTGATTTACAGAGCCACATGAAGAGGAATGGAACAATCAAGGTTGCACCAGTACCACCCATGGTAACGATGAACATTTGTGTACCAGAGGTGATGACCTTATCCGCATGTTGACCAGCTTGAATCAAGTGCAGGTTGGCATCGATATTGGCATAAGTAATGGCTGCAATAGCTGGTTCAACGATTGATGGACCATGGATACCCACAAACCAGAAGAAAGCATAAGCACCAAAGATAAGGGTAATTCCGAGATAACCATCAGCTGCAGAGAAGAGAGGAGCCAGAAGCGTACCAATAGATTCTGCAACAGTTACACCAAGAGATGCTTTAACAATCAGTTCAAAGGCATAAAGGATAACCACTGACAAAGTGAATGGAATCAAGTCCTTAAATACTTGGGAAATATTTGGTGGAACTTCTTCTGGCATACGAATGGTGACATTATTTTTCACACAAACCTTGTAGACATTAACCGTTACAAAGGCTGCGATGAAAGCTGTCAAAAGACCTTTGGTTCCCATAAAGGCAGTCAGGAAGCCACCTTCCTTAGCAGGTTCAGCAGCCATCAGGAGGAAGCCGACCATGGAAGCCAGCATCGTAGACAAGAAGTTAATCTGGTTTGTCGCTGGCAGATCACGATTGACAGAGTCTGTCAGAGCCTTAGCGGTTGTTCCGCCTACAAAGAATGCCAGAATCCCCATCGAATAGCTATAAGGAGTCATAAGGAAAGTTTCAATGTCCTTAGACCAGTGGAAGCCCCAAGCATTTGGCACATAGGCAATCAAGATAAAGATAGATGAAAAGAGGATGACTGGCATACCAGCGATAAAGCCATCCCGAATAGCACGGAGATAGATATTCCGAGAAATCTTCTCAAAGAAAGGCTTCCCTTTCTCAATAAGTCCGATGAGTTTGTTCATTATTTTACTCCTCTTTTGTATAGTTCAATCAAATGGTGCATCATGTCTTTTAGCAAGATAGTAGTCATTAGGTGATCCTGGCCGTGCATCATGGTCACACTGTAAGCCAAGTCCTCGCCAGCAGCTTCTTTTGTCAAGAGACTGGTCTGAGCATGATGAGCTTCAGCGATGCAGCCATTGGCTTCTTCCACCAAGGCATCTGCCTTAGCAAAATCTCCCGCTTCTGCAGCCTTTAAGGCTTCCAACAGTTTGGAACGGGCATCGCCTGCATAGGCTACAATTTCAAAACCAAGTAATGTTACTTCTTCTCTGTTCATGACAGAACCTCCTTTTTTAGTTAAAGTAATCGTTGAATATGTAAAACAAGGTAGACTCGCTCACTGTTGTATACATCTACTCCAGTTTGTTGAGCGACAATCTCGTAAATGGTACTTCCAATTTGATAGGCTTCTGGATAAGTCAGCTTTATCTGACTTTCCATTTCAAGGAGTGACACATTATCATCCCGACTCCTATCTAAATAGTCTAAGAAGTAATTAAGGTGAATCATGAAACGGTCATAGAAGTTACTATTATCAGTTGTTCTTCTAATTCCATTTTTCATTAGCTCGGCTTCGACCTCACCTAGAATTTCTTTCCGCTTATCTAGATGGTTCTGTCCTTCTGAATTAGAATCTCCTTCTGCATTAATAAAGTGATAGGCAATTCTATTGATTTCATCGTCTGGAAAGGTATCTAATAAGCGTTCACGATAAATCGCTACAGCTTCTTGAGCGATTTTATAAGGAACTGGATATTTCTCTCTAGCATCTGGAAGAGCGCTGTCCTTGTAGCGTCCCTGTTGTACTGCTTGATAAGAACAGTAGATATGGTCCGTCAAAGTGACATAGATATAATCTTGAACCGGATAGCTGTACTTCCTTGAAAGACTGTCAATCACTTCGTAGGTCACAGTGATGAAATCCAGCGGAACATCTTTGAGAAGACTCACAAAGTTTTCTCTCGATTCCTCCGTTTTCATCCGAAAGACTTTCTCAGCCTTTTCTTTTGGGATAAAATCACCCTTCTTTTTACCAAAAATGATTCCCTTCCCAACAATGACCAACTCTTCCCCCTTTTCATTTCTGACAAGAGCGACATTGTGGTTCATTGGATTTAGAATCCGATACATGGTAACCTCCTTACTTGAATATTCAAGAATTGTGAAAATAAAAAATGACCACAAACACCCTTAGAAAGTTTTTTACCTCTAATTCGTCTGTGATCATGCGTAATCTTAGTTACTAACATTCACCTTTTATTAACTTGTGACTATAGTATATCATAAGGTTAATAATTTGTAAACCCTTTCTTTGAGCTTTTTAAACATTTTTTTCTTTTTTTGGTGATTTTAAACGAAAATCAGTCATTGATAACTCTCCCTAAATGGATACCAATGACTGATCCTATTTTAGGAAATTTCCAGAAGCTCTATTTTATGCAGAAACGCTTACGTTGGATTTTTATTTCCCCCTTCTATTTTAAATCAGAGCTGTTAAAAATTTCATTATAAAATAGCAGAATTAGACTCTTTCTTTCCAAGAAGTGGCTGTTTTTTGTAGAACTTTATTAAGCTCATCAATGTTTTTAAAGCCTGTCGTACGAAGCCATTGACGAGCAGCTTCTTCCCCTTGCTCAATATAGTCTTTGACACTACCTGCCCAAGTGGCACGGCCGCAAAGAACACCATTGAAATTCGCACCAGACTCATGAGCAAAAACAAGTGTTTCTTGGAAGAGTTTAGCGGACACACCGGCGCTCAGATAGATATAAGGCAGCTTGGTTGCTTCATCTTGTTCTTTGAAGAAAGCTGCAGCTTCTTCCTTCGTATGCACCACTTCACCATCGCCAAAGCCTTCTACATATTTCACATTGACTGGTACTTCAACCTTCAAAACATCAATATTGAAACGTGAATCAGAGAAAACTTTCATGGCTTCAATAACTTTGCGAGGCTTCACCTTGGCATACTCGGCACTGGAAGCATCCGCAATGGTTTCATCATAGGCTAAGATTTCAAGGAAGAAAGGAATGTCTTCCGCAACACACTCAGAACCCACACGTTCAATATAAGCTTGTTTTTGCTGGTTCAATTCTTCAGAGCTGTCTACGTCATAGTAAAGCAAGAACTTGACTGCATCTGCCCCTTGTTCTTTGATACGTTTGGCAGACCAGACATCGAGACAGTCCGGTAGACGCTTAGTGCTGGAGGTGTCATAACCTGTTTTTTCATAAGCCAGCAGCAAACCGGCATTTTTGTCCAGGGCTTTTGTAGCTGGAAGGCCATATTCTGGATCCAGCAGCATGGAGGAAGCGTATGGGGTCAGTTCTTCAGCTACCAGAACTTTCAGTTCTTCCATTTGCGCAACTGTTGGTTCTGCCTCTTGGTATTGAGCCATCAATCGTTTCAAGGCTCCACGTTGGTCAAAGGCCAGGGCAGAGATGATACCATTTTCATCAGAAAGTTTTTCCATATATTTACGTTTTTGCTCAGTTAATACCATTGTTTATACCTCTTTTACGTTTATTTGTTCATAAAGACCGTCATAATGATAAACATTGACATGTCCAGTCATCTTTTCTTGAGCATTTAACATGCCAAGAACATTTGCTTTTTTCAATAGAGAGACATCATCTACATGATGACTCAGAGCTGAAGAAATTCCTGCAACAGTCGAGTCCCCAGATCCAACTGGATTGACTACTTCAATTTTAGGGATATCTACCTTGTAGAAAGTATCCCAGTGCTTGGCAAAGGCACCATCTGCACCAAGTGATACGATAATCCATTCGACTCCTTCAAATAAAGGATCAGACAAAACAGATTTGAGTTCGCCAATATCCTTTGAAACTTCTCTACCTAATAATTGGGATAACTCCTCATTATTTGGTTTGATTGCAGTTGGCTTTACATTCGATTTCAAAACGGCTTCCAAGGCAGCACCTGAACAGTCCAGGACGACTTTATTATCAAATTGATTGGCAATTTCAATAAGCTGAATATAATACTCAACTGGTAGACCCGCCGGTAAACTACCTGAGATGCTGACTACATCAGCCGATTCCATCAAGTGCTTAAAATGATGCAAGAAGCCATTTGCCTCTGATGCAGAAATTCTTGGCCCAGCTTCCAGGATTTCCGTTTGCTTACCCTCGTGCAGAATGGCGATACAATTCCTGGTATCCCCAGAAATTTCATAAAAAGACTGCTGCACATTCTGATGGAGATTCTGAAGCAAGAATTTTCCATTTGTTCCACCAATTAATCCTGTTGCGGCGACATGATCGCCAATTTCTGCTAGAACCCTTGTTACGTTTAAACCTTTTCCGCCAGCTGTTTTACTGACTTCTGCAACACGATTAACAGTGTCTAGCTTAAACTCTTCCAACGGATAAGAGATATCAATGGAAGGATTCATTGTAACTGTAAGAATCATCTGGTTACCTCACTAATCGTGGTATTCTCCGCGATTCCACTTTTCCAAAAATTCTGTGAAAAAGTTCTCATCAGCTTGATGAGCGTTGTGAGTTTCGACATGCTCAATTTTTGCAATCAACTTTTTGTTTTCTTCCGTTGGTTTATATTCTGCATGAATGAAAGCTTCAATGATATCACACATGAGAAGTTCTCCGGTAATCTTGCCACCAAACCCGATAACATTAGCATTTAATTCTTCTTTAGCGTAGAGAGCTGAAGTCATATCACGGACCAGGGCTGAACGGATTCCCGGAACCTTGTTAACCGCATTATTAATGCCGACCCCTGTACCGCAGATACAGATTCCTAGATCTGCTTTTCTGCTGGCCACTGCTTCTCCGACTTTTTTACCATAGATTGGATAATGAGTCCGTACATGGTCGTATGTTCCGTAGTCTTGAACTTCATAGCCTTTTGATTTCAAAAAATCAACAACAGCCATCTTTTCGTTAGTTACGATATGGTCACATCCAATTGCAATTTTCATTTAAATTCTCCTCTCTCCTTAGCACATCTTGTTGAGCATATCAACACGGATTTGGTGGCGACCTCCGTCATATTTCCCATTGACGAATCCTTTTGCAATATTCTTAGCAAGGCCTTCACCAACAATTTCTGATCCCATCGTAATCATACGAGAGTTGTTGTGACCGCGAGTCATATAAGCAGAGCGTTCATCTGAAACTTCTGCTGCAACCATACCCTTAATTTTTGTCGCAACCATGAACGGACCTGCTCCGTATGCATCAATGACAATACCAAGATTATCTTCTTGCTCATTCACTTCAGTGGCAACCGCTAGTGTCACATCAATGAAATCCTGGCCTTCCTTTGTCACATCGACTACTTCAAAGCTTTCTCCAACGAGATAATCTTTGACCACATCTTTCAGCTTGCTTCCTGCAGCATCTGCTCCAATAATAATTGTCATGAGCATTCTCCTTTTTGATTTATTTGAACAAATTGTTGTTACCAACCAACACAATCTGTTTTGTATAATCACAATATACTCCTTTCTAAGTTTATTGTCAACACTTTTTGTTTAAAATAATCAATAATTTTATTAATCTGATTAAGTCAAACAAAAAAAGCCCTAAAAAGAGCTTTTAAACAATATAATCAGAGTAAGTTACAAAATCACTTTTGTATACTCCTCTATCTTTTCTTGTACCTTATCTAAGGACTGATCAGTAATCACAGCGGTGATATCTGATAAGGAACAGATAGAAGTGAAATCTTCCTTCCCGATTTTAGAGGAATCTATCAAAAGATAGCTTTCAGTAGATCGTTCTAGGGCTAGCTTTTGAGTGTAAGCTTCTTCAAAAGACGAAGTCATAATCTGACCATTCTTAATTCCATTCCCACTAAAAAACATCTTGGAGAAATACATCCGATCCATAATGGCATTCGTCATCTCTCCAACAAAAGCCTGGGTGGCATCTCTCATTTCTCCACCTAAGAGAAATACTTTAAACGTATCAGATTTCTTTTTCTGTAGATCATTAAAGATTGGTAAACAATTAGTAATCACCCGAAGGTTTTCATTCGTAATCTCATCAGCAAGAACCTCAACAGAGGTTCCTGGGCCAAGAAAAATGGTATCTCCATCTTTAATTAATTCTACAGCCTTCTTAGCTACTTTCTTCTTTTCTTCTATATTCTTTAATAGCTTTTCTTCATGGGGGAGTTCACGATAGAATTGGGATTTATTACTTTTGGCTCCACCAAAAATTCGAGTCAGTTTTCCTTGACTTTCTAACTCTGTTAAATCACGCCGCACCGTCATATCTGAAACTTTCAAACTGTCCATAATCTCAGAAACAGTGACTGTTCCCGCTCTATCAACTAGTTTGACTAATTCATCCAGTCGTTGATGTTTGTTCATCCTTTATCCCCTTATCTACATTGTTACCAATTGTTCATTGTTTATTCTGATATTTTATACAGAAAGATTCTAGTATTCATTATAACTCTTTCTGTTTAACATTTCAACATTTCATGTTTAATTCAAACACTTTCGACTTGCATTAGTACCTCTGAAAATTTCTATATTTCAGGTTGATCTAATGATTCTTGATACTTGAATTTGGAGGCTTCTGTATATTCTTTATTCAAGATTTCTACAAAGTTTTCCAATCTCCTTGCTACATCTTCATAATTTTCTAGATAATTATCTAATTGTTTTTGAAGTTTAAAGATATCTTGATTCACTTTTTCCAAGCTGAGAGTTTCTGACAAATTAAATTTTGCAAAATCATATTTAGCTAGTTTTCGGCTTTCTTGATTACCACTTTTTAGATTGATAAAAACTTCTGCCATCTTATCTAAGGCAGCGATTTTTTCTTGTGTCTCATGTAATCTAATATCTAGTTTTGCTATTTCCGTTACAAACTCTTCCTTAATTTCATGATAACTCTTATCACTAGTATTCAGCTCAATCAAGAGATTGATCTCAGAAATTTTTTGTTGGATATTAGCGACAGTTGGTCTCCTATAGGGAAGTTTTTGACTATCCTGTGTTAGCTGTCTTATCAGAGTGCGCCCTTTGATGTAGCGATCTTTGTATGAACTCTCTTTATTATAGACAAAGTAAGATGTGGTTTCTCGAATGTAGACTTTATACTTTTTAAACTCCTCTTCTTCTATGGTATCTAGCTGGTAGTTAGGAATAAAGATGATACCATTTTGTCTTATTCCAAAAGAAACTTTGATGTAGATTCCTTCATCAACCAACTTCTCAATTTGATCTTCTGCTAATTCAACCTCAAATTCATGTACAGCATCTCGATTCTTCTTAAATTTCTCATAAGCTGATTCAGTCTCATCAAGATTAACCTTTTCCTGTTTCCGCTCTTCCTTAAAGTTATGATATTGTTCTTGTAAATTCCCCTGTTCTTCTAACGTTATTATTTTTCTCTCTTCAAAATAACTTTGAAAAAATTGAACATCATAGAGTTTCTTATCACTTATTTTTTTATGATTTAAACTGATTCTTTGTCCATCTTCTTCTAGGGTAAAGTTCACATTTTTCCGTTTGAAGTCTATGGTAAGATTTAGTTCTCTAGCTTTTGAAAGTAATTCTTCTATAGAATTTGTTTTCTCAAGCAAAAATTCCAATCGGTTTTCAATGTCTTGTTTGGCAAAATAGGTTCTGAAGAACTCTTCATCATACAAATCCCGTTTGCTAAGTTTGTTTCCACGAATAATCCGCTTCATATCTCTATCTGTCATCAAAAAACGACTATACCTGCGAGTAAAGTCTATTTTAACATGAAGCTGCTCTGCTTTTTTCAAAAAGTCCTCAAAAGAATCAGACTGCTGCATCAAAAAATAAAGGCGTTGTTTCAGTTCAAACTTGTGGTTCGATTTTTTATAGACCTCATAATCACGATGTGAATAACGATTCTCAATAATTTTTGCTCCAGCTATTTTAGAAATGCGATCAGAAATCATACGAAAATTTCTTTCCTGAGCATAGTCCCACTTAAGTTTCTTGTATGAGTTGATATCAACAGAGTTTATTACTATATGGTTATGAAGATGCGAGTGATCAGTGTGAGTTGCTACAATAAATCGAAACTGCCCACCAGTTAATTCTTGAATTGTTTCATATCCTATGCGATTGACTTCTTCTGGAGATAAGTTATCATCAGGAGAAAAAGACTGTATCAAATGATGGGCATGAATCTTTTGTTGGCGCTTTTCTTGACGATCATTTCGGAAATTATAGAGAGCATCGTTATTCAGAAAATTAGTATTGTACATCTCCACTGTTTCTTCATAAGTTGGAAAGTCTAAGTAATTGCTCACACCAAAATCAGATACTAACTTTAAATTGTTTGTCTTGTCAGGATTGAGGATATATTTAATCAATCGTCTGCGATATTTTTCTCCATGAGTCGCAAAATGTTTAGTGACTACCATAAAACTCCTTTAATTTCTCTACCTTAATTTGAAAATCTTTTTCCACCTCTGATACAAGCTCTGCCATTCCTTGACGCAACTCTTGAAACTGTTCATAAGAAATAATGTGACTTTGATTAACTGCATGCGCAATTTGATTGACATTATTTCCAATACGCTTGAGTTCAAAAATCAAGTCTTGATAAGTTGCCGTATCAATTGTGAGGAAGTTCATATTAGGGTTAAGCAAAACTTTTCTAGCATATTCAGAAAAAGTTTTACATCTACTCTTAGAAAGATGATTATTTAGTTGGTTCAATTCCGAGTCAGTCAGAAAAACTTTTTTCAAGTTCGTTCGATAACGATGCTCCACAGCACCCTCCTAACCTAAATACTTGTCACAAAACTCTGGACTGAGTTGATGAGTTCGGCTCACGTCTTTAATCAGTTCCTGAACACAATTTAAAAGAAGTGAAACATGGTCTTGAGTCACTTGATTACTTACTTTGGCTATAACCAATACTTCATAAACATCACGGCTAATTTGTTCTAGCTTTTGCAATTGCCACAGTGAAAACCAAGCTTTTATAGCTAACTTTTCTTCATCATAGGCCAATAATTTATCCCTTACAAAAGGAGAAAAATGCCTATAATTTGATTGATTCATCAGTTTTTCAATTTGCTCCAGCTCCTCCGCAGTTAGATTGACCTCTTTTCGGACATCTCGATATTGTTCAACCATCTCAGTTCCCTCATTTTTATCATTTCTCGGGTTTAACCCGCCCCCGTAATACATACGGAGAATTTCTAAAGCTCTCACTCGTTTCTTGTTAGGTCTTTGCGAGCTCAGATATTGTGTCCACAATATCCCAAAAATCATATCGCCAGCTGTCCAAAACCTACCAGTTTTGACAGCTAACGATAAGATAACTTGGTGGCTCCGCCCCTAAACCCCCAGTAGAAAATCAATATTTGATTTTCTTAGGAATGATATTAGGATAACAAGGATGGTTTGGAAAAGTTATCACAGCGTTGAAAAGTGGGTAAGAAAAAAGAGAGCCTGAGCTCTCAATGCTATATTTAGGTCAAACTACTATTGTGATTAACTAGTTCTTCAAAAATAATTTGAAATATATCCTTCTCTATAAAACTCCTTAGCATTCTTATATTTTCAAAAGAACTTACATGTTTTCTATAAGTTTCACGTAAACCACAATTTTCTATAATATTTTTATCTTCCTCTGATAGCCTTGACGTTACATTTTCAAATATATTATCAATTACCTGGAGTAACTCGCTCTCCGTTAAGTTTTGAAATTTTATTTTTAAATCAATCCTAGAGAATATAGGAAGTCCAAGTTTTTCTGCTATTTCTTTATCATTACAAAAATTTGTTGTTAAAACAAATATACAGTTAGAAACATCTACAGAGTAATTTATATCTTCCAACTCCCCTTCATCAAACATTTGATAAAAAACATTGTATAAACCAGTATTTACCTTGTCAAATTCATCAATTAAGACAATGTTTGTTTCTCTTGACAATAAATCTTTTGCCAACGAATTTTTACTATGAGCATCCCCGAATATATATTTATATGCTTCTTCAGTTTGCATCATCGAGAATTGTATTCGTGTCAATCTTCCTTTAAAGTATTCACTAAGCGTTTTAGCTAACTCAGTTTTGCCAACACCTGAATTTCCGTAAAATAACATGACAAGTGGAGATTTATCAGTAAGGGTGGTTTTCTTTAATAGACCAATTGAAACGTCTTTTTTAGCTTGCTGCTGACCTACAACATTCGAAGACAACATATGATTATATAAATCAACAACTTCTTCTTTATCAATCCCCTTATACTGTGAACAAATCTCTTCTATGACATCTTCAAACTGAACTCTCAATGAGGTTTCAATTCTTTTAGGTGGGTTTTGGATATAAAGATTTTGAATATCATGTCCTAAAAGAACAATATTATTAAAATTTGATATTACATGGTCAGTTACTGAAGCATAATCATCAGCATATATAACAACATTTTCAATTTGTTCCTTGCCAAAGCCATCTGCAATATATTGTGATGCATTTACATCATTCGCTCTCACAGTGATATTGTATTGACGAATAAGTTCCATGAATGGAGTATATCCTTCAATATCTCTCGATTTTAATAATTCATTAAAATCTCTCTTAGAACCTTTAAAAAGTACAATACTATCCATTTAATTCACCCCTGCAAGTATAACATCATAGACTGGATATTCCATATTCGAATAAGTCTTTTCATCTTCTGAAATCCCAGAAAAGGATAAATGATTACGTCGCAAATTAAACTGTGATTCAAAATCTAAATCACCAATAGTTGTTTCCCCGACTTTTATCGAATAAAGTTTTAGGGTCATTTTTGTTAAATCGTGAATTCGATAATTATTTTTGAAAGAATTGATATTAAAGCGGAAAATTCTTTCAATCTTATGCTCTTTATTATATCCTAGAAGCTCAAAATAACCTTTTATCTCTCTTATTCCAGAATTCAACTTCGAAAATGACATAGATACATTTTCCATGCCTTCTATACTTTGACTCCCCTCCATCATTTCTGAAATTGGTGCAATCATAGCAAAATAAGACATCGAATTTTCACTAATTTCTAGAGTATAGTTTTCTGTAATATCAACAAGATAGTTTTTCTTCCGTAATTCTACGGTATCTAAGAAATCGTATAATAGAGAATTTTCAAGAATTGTTTTTGCTATTTTGTTTCCTTGGATAGCACCTGAAGTAGTACTTGATACACTTACCCCACCACTTAGACCTGCCATTTTTTCAAAAATAGTTTTTAATGCACCATTTTTACCTAGCGAGACTTCCCCAGTAATCTGTGCATCAATACCTCCTTCCAATGTTGACATTAGCTCAGTTGTTTTCGTTAATTTCCCCTTTGATTCAATTTGTAAAAAATCCATCGCTGTCGATTCATCAAAATAGATTACCTTTTTTATTGTTGTCATTTCTTACTCCCAATCATATTCTTATCTACTAAGTTAGCTAATTTTTCTTTTCCCATCTTCATCATCTCTTTCTCAACCTTACTCCATTTACCGAAGAGAGATTTTTGAAGAACTTCTGCTGCTGCCCCCTCATCCGTTTCAGAATCGTAAATGCAAGTCCTATCTCTTTGATAAATTTGAATGCGGTCAAAGAGTTTATCGTTTTCTAACTCTCTTAGATTCTCAACCAAATGGTCCACAATACCATCATGGTACTCTTTAGGTGTTGCTCTAGTTTGGCTTGGATTTACTGCATAGACTTCTTCGTAACAGATTAAGGTGCTGAGATAAGACAATTCAGGCTTGGTGGCTATCAAGGCTAACGAGACTTGGTATCCCCTTGATTTTAATAGCTGTGTAGTTTTTCTTGGGACTTCCGTCGTTCTCAAAGTTCCTTCAATTAACAAATGATAGCCTTGTATGCTGAGTTCATCAACCAGATGCTCTACCATTTTTCCTGTAAATCCCTTGGTGTAGTCCACACTATCTTTACCATACTTTTCTTGCAGAGCTAAGTAATTTGGGTGCTGAGAACGATAGCTATCACCGTCAATGATAACGATATTTCCCTGAAATTCTTTTTGTTTAATTCGATGAATAGTCGTCTTTCCTGCTCCACTTTGACCACCAAGCAAGATGGCTTTAGGTTGGTCTGGAATCGTCTTTCCACGAGTTAGAGCTCGAATCGTTCGCTGTAAGGCTTTCTGAAATTCATCCTCACTAAATTCTTCCAGTCTCATCAAGCCACCACCCGATGATACACCGTGTCTAACATCCGCTCTATACCGTCTAAATAGCCATTATAACGCTCTATTTCATCGAAAGTATCAACAAGGTAAATCTTTGTATGGATCAATTCAGCCAGATCGTCGCTCATCAAAATCCAAGGATTAGTTTCGTCATCAAAAGCAATATCCTGACTATCTTGGTAGCGATAGAGTTGGGATAGAATGGCTGCTCCACGTTCTTTAATCACTTCTACTTTTAAGGTTAGTTGGTAATCTTCAACAGGTGTTAACATTTTGTCCTCCCCTACAATATCAACGTATGAAACATTAAATTTCTGACAAATTCGGTCGATGAGTTCTGTTGAAACCGTGCTAGTTCCATTTTCATATCGACTTAAGCTATTGCGTGAAATCCCAACAATTTTTGCGAATTCTGGCTGGGTTAGATCATGAGTTCTGCGTAAGGACTTAATATTATCTCCAATCATATACTGTTTCCTCCTTGTATTTACTCTTATTATACCACAAAGAACGGATAACGCACCAAAATTGGTGCATTATCCGTTCTTCGGTTTCTTTGCCTGCTTAAATTCTTCAATCCGTTTCGCCAGTTGCTCGGTGTTCAGTTTGTTCTTGACATCAGTAATGGTTTCATCTAAAGTTAGTTCCCTTGGTATAGGTTTTGAGATGGTTTCTTCTGCTCTAGTGGTCTGAGTTTTTGAATCAAAGACAACATCTAGTAATTGGTCTACCTTAAATAATTCGGCTTCAGACATCCCTGATAAGCGATGAATGAGACGTTTAAAGCTATTCTGGTTATGAGTTTTCTTTCTGAATAATCGCATAGTTTTTCTCCTTATAAAAAGCAGTCCAGCTGGACTGCTCTCGCTTATAGTTCATCAATAGCTACGGAAATAGCCTGTAGCTTTTTATTTTGAATCTTCTTTTCATCAATCAGCTGATGGAATTCTTCAATTTGCTTTTGACAAGCTGAAATGTCATTGTTGTTTTGTGCAATTGTATTCGCCAAATGTTGTTTGTAGTCACTAGTGATATTTACTTTCAGCGACTGACTTTGCTTATCTTTTTCTTCAGTCTTTGATTCTACTTTAGCTTCTGGATTCTTTTTTTGCTTTTCAAAAGCAGCCACATAATCCACTTCTTCATTTGGCTGATCATCCTTTTTATGGAAGAGTGCTGCGATTTTAGCTCGCTCTTCATTTGAAGATGTTGGTGTCGCATCGTCTAGTGGCTGATCAAAATTCCATGATTTACTCATTCTGTATCCTCATTTCTATCATTTGGGTGGAGTGGGGCTTCTTTACCAAAGGCCTGTTCTAAAGCTTCATGAAAGGATAAATGACTAGATTGTTGCCGTTTGATAAAGGTACTGTACATAACTGTTTGAAGTTGGTCACGATAGTTTTCCAATTTTTCCGTCTCTCGCGAGACTTTTTCTTCTTGTCTAGCCACTTTTTCAGCCAGACGTTCAATCACACTCATAAAACATTCCTCCTTGTCACACTCTAGCTTATGACAAGACTCTTGATTTTGTTATCACAATTCTAAAACAGTCTCTCGTTTAGGTGGAGGATGATTCCTAATGACTTGTGCTTGAACTGATTGGATAACTTCCCCTAAAGAAATTTCCCTTTGTTGTTTCACCAAATCATTCCAGTCTGACTTGGTTTCAAATCCCTGTAATGGTGGCAATTCTTGAACGATTGGAATACCTTTCTCTGACAATTTCTGACAAAAGTCTCTCCCGGCTTCATCATTATCAACTGCCAATGTTATCATTTCAGGGTGTTCATTAAAATAGGGTGTCGTATCTTTGATGGCATATAGGTAGTTGGTTAACCGATTAGGTGTGACGGTGTCTAAAAAATCTAGTTTCCCTTGTTCCTCTGCTGCTAGACGCAAGACTTGGTATGCAATCACTGAAAGTTTTAAGCCTTCCATTGAAACCAGGCGAACATCTGATAGCTGCTTTTGATGAAGCTGATAATAGCTCATCATATCAATAACCGATTCACAAAAGATGAGTCGATTAGGTTTGCCAACATCAAAACTAATACCCACATGACCATGAGACCCCTTCATGATTTTCTTCAAGTATCCTCGATCATGTCTTTGTTCATTTTTGACGAGACCTTGAAGGCTTGCTCCTTCTAGCTGACCATGGTGGTTGTAGCTCTTAAAGACAAGGACAGATTCCTGAAAGGTCTTTGTCTGGTAACATGCTTGAGCCAAGATCCCTTTTCTACCGAAGGCATTAATAACATCATCACTTAATCCACGAACCTGGGTCAAGTAAGTTCTTGCTTGCTGAAAAGTTTCTTCAGGCAAATAATAACGAAAATGTCGATAAGTTTCTTCTATCGTTTTAGCCTGTTTAAAATCTCCAGTTTCAAGATAGGACACGGCTTCTTTGAAAGAAACACCTGCCACTAACTGAACAAAGTCAATCACATCTCCTTGTATATCTCTTGAAAACCATTTGAAAGTATTGGTATCGGCAAAAATCCGAAAGGAATCATGTTCTGGGTGTTCATAAACTTGTCCTGATAAACATCTAAAGGAATAACCCAGACTCTCAGCCACATCTAAAATGGACTTTTGTTTTACTGCTTTAATTATTGTCATCTCATCTCCCTATCAAAAAAGCAGAAGAATCTCTCCTGCTAGTTTGTCTCATGTGTGGTATCTCCTTGAATGTTTGGAATACTAGAGTTAGCCCCATCGGTAGCTTCTTTTAAGTTCTCTAGTTTTCCATTACAAATGGTTAGATGATTAACCAGGAGCTTGTCTGAAACCTTGGAGTAGGACAACTTAATCGTCTTAGTTTCTGTCTGAGTAGTTCGTTGTTGCTGCTTACTCAAATCAGATACATAGGTCACTTGATAGGATACTTCTGCAAGTGCTTCATTTTCTTCTGTATCGACGTAGATACTAGCTGATTCAAATCGGTAGTCAAGCATGTAATCTTTATAAACTTGATTGATGGCTTCTTTCTGATTTGCTTCTTCTTCTGAAAATGCCGAATCAGTCATGTAGGGCTTAATACGAGTGTTATTTTCACCTAGCTGAACTTTGGTATAATACCGTGTCAAAAACTCTTTAACAAGCTCATCTGATAAGATCGTTGCTTTTTCTTCCTGCCTTTCCTTTGTCACTAGCTTATTTGCTTCTGCTCGTATTTGGTGCTCAGTTTGCTTTGAAACGGATTGTGAGCCAATCGTATAGCCAATCATGACCATAAAACTTACTGCGACTAAACCTCCTACTCCAATCAGAAATCTAGCCTTTACTTTATTTAACATGGCTTTCTCCTTTATAAGTGATAGCCACATCATATCAAGATTAACTTGGAGATTTTATCACAAGAAAAAGGACTACCAATTGGTAATCCTAAGTATTAAGCTACCCTTTTTCTCCATAATCTAATCATCAGAGTAAGGAAGAATAAAAAGTTTGATGCAATATAAAATCCTGTAAAACTCCAAATACCATTGGTGGCTAAATCTTCTGTATAGAGATTTCGTTCTGTGAAGAAGAGGTAAATCCCAAAAATTTCCATAAAGGCCAAGCTTCCAATGAGGCCGATAAGAACTAACCCTGTTGCAGCCTTTACAATCTGAAATAAAACAATAAAGATTAATCCTAATGCGGTAATAAGAAGAGAGCTTTGTAATATCTGTTCCATCATGTCTTGCACCTCTTCCTAAGTCAATTGCTTACGGTAATAATCAGCTTGTTCCTTGTCGAGTTCATCTAATTGACTAACTAAATCAAGGTATTCTGCTTTTGTCACCTCATCTAAGTCTGGAAAGTCATTCTCACGAGTTGTGATGATGACCTCTAATTGACTAGTGATTTCTTGTTTTGAAAAGCTATAATCAAGGGTCTCATCTTCATACTGTTCTTTTAAGGATTGGTAGTTTTCTCTATCTTCTGGTCTTGTAAATCCTTGTGCTAACCATTCTTCTAGTTGATAACGCATTTCTTCGACTGTTTGGGTCATGGTCTGTTCTCCTTTTGTGATTTCTTGACTTCATTTTACCGCGTTCAAAAATATTTGTCAGCCTTTTTCTTAAATCTCAAGAGCTATTTGTTGCTGTTTTTGATGTTGTGTGCCTTCATTAAACTTGGCCAGTGCTACATCAATTTCCTCGATTTCAGCTTCTTGTTCTACCAAGGGTGCCAAAACATCATACTTAGCCTTTACAAGCTGATAATCCTCTTCTTTTGGAAAGACTTTCTCAACTTCAACTTTCGCTACTTGTAACTTATCTTTTAGGTTCTTTACCATCTCTTCTGTCTTTTCTTGGTCATCAATAATATGGTCAATGGCATTATTAATCCGTTGAATAGTTCCCACGTCTGATTTCAAATCAAGGGCGACTGTATATTGATTATCTCCTACAATCATCAAAGAAATAGTCTCTGGTAAGGGCTCACTAGGACCTCGAGTTGTCATTTTTAAATCAAATCCTCTAAATGTGGCAAGAGTTCTGACTTCCTTTGTCTCTGAACGGTTATAGGTAATGAGTTTTCGGAGATAGTCCCCTGCTTCAGCACGATTGTCCATTGCTTGATTGTCAAATCGCATGACAAAGTCTAAGTGCTTAGTTGCGAGGGATTGAGCAATATCCTTATCATATTGACTCAATCGTTTTTCCATGATAGGGAGGTACTTCTCGCAATAGGAAACGGTATGGCGGTATTCATCTTTGGAGCGGTTAAAGGCTCGTTTTTGATTTTCTAATACTGTCAGTTCATTTTCCAACTCCATTTTGAGTTTGAGATAGGGATTACCAGTCGCTAAAGCCTTAAAGTCAGAAGCCGTCATGGTTTGTTCGTCTATATCTTCTGCTGCTCGAATAGGTTCTTTAGATGTCATAATTTGTTTAATATAACGCAACTTATTTTCCTGTGTTGCCCACAAATAATTATCAAAAGAACCTTTCGTAATATAATGATAAATCTCTACATTTTGGTGCAGATTACCTTGTCTAATCAAACGTCCATTGCGTTGCTGGATGTCAGAGGGACGCCAAGGAACATCCAAATGGTGGACAGCTTTCATTCGTGATTGCACGTTTAAACCAGTTCCGCCCTTTTCCGTTGAAGCCATGAGAATCCGTACTTCTCCGCTATTGACCTTTCTAGACAGTGAGTTTTTCTTTTCATCAGTATTGGCGTCATGGACAAAGGCAATCTGGTCTTTTGGAATCCCTCGATCCACAAGCAAGTCTTTGAGTTCATTGTAAACATCAAAGCCCTCTTCCTTACTCTTTGGCGTTCCAATATCAGAGAAAATCATCTGAGTGGCTTTGTCTTCTGCTCCTTCACGGTAAATTCGCTCGACATTATCGACCACTTGAAGGATTTTCTGATTGTCCGCTAAGGTATAAGCAGGGTCAATGAGACGCATATCAATAGCTAGTTTTCTGGCTTCGCCGGTTATCTTTAACATATTATCAACGCTAGGATCTACACTACCTGATTTGATAGCGTCTGAACGCTCTACCAGTTCTTCTAAATAGTATTTCTGGGCTTCTGTCAACTCGCTTTCCACCGCAATTATCTTAGCTTCTGGTACAGGTAAATCCAACATATCAGAAGTTTGAATATCGGCAGTCTCCTTGTAGATTCGCATAAGTTCAGGAAGATTGACAAATTTTTTAAACCGTTTCTTAGGCTGGTACTTATCTCCTGTTGGGGCTAATTCCATAGAGTTCTCGATATTCCCAAAAGCTCCAACCCACGAATCAAAATTGGATACTTGGTATCGCTCTAAAACATCTGGTTGAATGTAATTCATCATGGTGTAAAGTTCGCTGATAGAATTGGATACGGGTGTTCCTGTCGCAAAAACGACATTTCTATCTCCATGCTCTGCCTGAACCTGTCTGACCTTCATCTCCATATCCACGTTCTTTTTAGAAGTGGTATTGGTGATTCCAGCTACATTCCCAAGTCCAGTGATTGGACGGATATTCTTGAAGTGATGAGCCTCGTCCACAAAGAGAAAATCTATGCCTAGATTTTCAAATTCAATAAAGGTATCTCGCTCCAGTTTTTGGAGTTCTTCCAACTGGTGCTCTAATCCCTTGATAGAACGCTCTGCTTCTTTAACTGTATAGTTATTGTCACTACCTTGTTTGATTTCTCTTAGCTGCTCTAACTTATCCTGAATATAAGTCAACTGTTTTTCCTGACTCATGGGGATCTTTTCAAACTGGGAATCCCCAATGACAATAGCATCGTAGTCCCCTGTGATAATGCGAGAGACAAACTGCTTGCGTTTGGCTTTGGCAAAGTCTTTCTTGGTCGTCACATAGACCTTTTTCGTTGGAAAGAACTTCATGATTTCTTGACCAAACTGGGCGGTCAAACTAGAAGGAACCACATAGAGAGGTTTATGCACCATACCAAGTTCTTTCAGTTTAAAGCCTGCTCCCAGCATGGTTAAGGTCTTTCCAGAACCGACTTCGTGAGCTAGTAGGGCACGTTTTTCTTCCACAATCCGTTGAATGGCATTCTTTTGGTGAGGACGTAAGGAGATATTCTGGGCAAGCCCATCGATGGCTAAATGACTGCCATCATAGACCTTGGACACTGTTCGATTATAGAGGCCGTTATAGGTGTCTTCAATCATCTGCTGCACTTCTGGGTACCTTGCCACAAAGTCTTGAAACAACTCTTGAATTTGGTTTTCCTTGGCACGAAGAACTGTTGTTTTCTCCACATCTGTCACATTCTTTTTCTTGTCTCCTTCAACAATTTGTTTTGTGATGGTCGGTTGATTGGAATTAAGGAGGTTTTCAAAGATTTTTCGACCACTATCATAACGAGAACCTGAAACACCCAGACTTCTATCCGTTGCCGTAGAATAGGTATAGGCAAACTTAGACTGGTAGGAAATTGTTCCATCAAGAGGACTGACTTCAAGGACTGTCGCTACTTCTTGGCCAGAGAGTTCATAGGCTTTGCCCATAAAGGTTTCTTGGGCAAATTTTCCATAAACGGCTAGAGGAATCCAACGTGAGCCAATCCGATAATCAATATCAGCTAGAGTGACACGTTGTGGTCTAACCTCTTCTAAGAGAGCTTGATAGTGTTGCCAAGGAAAATCAGAATTTTCTTGCTTAATGAGTAAGTCCACAATTTCTAACTTAGTCACCACATCCCCTGATAAGAAATCCTGACGAGACACATAGACCACTTCTCCGTTTTGGAGATAGCGTTTTGGGTCAGGAATAATGGCATCTCCCAGTTCTTCAATCAAAGTAGCTTTGGAATCTGTGTGATAAATAGACATCATGTAATCCAAATCCACTCCACGCCCATCTGCTAGGCTGGAATTGAGAGCATCAAGTGCTGAGGTAACTTCTGTCACTTCTCTTTCAGGACGAACCAGAGCTTTTTCAAAGGCAAGCGACTTAGTATAGATAATCGTTTTTCCATTTGGGTCAAGACTTTCATCTTCTAAACTAGCAAGGAGCGAATACTTATCATCACTATCAAAAAGATTGCGGTTTACAGCACTATTCAAATAACCATAGCGTTTGACAAAGCTATCATAAACATGATTGAGTTTGCCTAACAATTGATTAAATTTCTCCTTATCGTAGTCATAATAGCGTTGAATGGCAATGACTTCTTGATAAGTATTACGAATGTCCACCATTCCCTTAATCCGTGCCACTGCCTTATCTGATAGCGGTGCTTCATAAAAGACCGTTTTTTTGAAATATCCCTTAAATTGTCCTCGTTTTGCTGTTTCCTCGGTCACATAGACATCAAGAGCCGTACTATCCGTCACCTCTAAAGCATTAAAGCGGTCAATCTGCTTTTGGGAATGCTTGCTGTCCCAGGCTTTAAAGTTTCCATCTTCATCGACATAATAGCTGATTTCTTCCGTCTTGGTTCCCACTCGAATACCTTTGTTATCTCGATAGTAAACCGTAGAATCCTGATAGCCAAAACTGTATTGACCAAGATTCTCTCTCATTTCAGGTGGAATGGAGGTATCAATAACTAGTTTGGCCAGTACATCTGGGTTGATGATGATTTCAGAAGCATCTACCATTCTTGGTGCCTTGACCTGTTCCAGAGCAGTCTGAACATCTCCTATCAGGTTATCAGAACTGCCCTTAACAGAAAGAGTTCCACCGTTAAAGTTTCTGACTTCATAGGTTCCTAGAACTTGGCGATTGTATTCTCCATCAAAGTAAGGATTGAGCCAAATGCGGTCATCCTTGTCATAACGAACGGAACCTGAAAAGGCTAGGTCAGCTGCCACATATCCTTTGTCCAAGTGCTTCTGGAAGAACAACATATCTGTTGTAACATTGGTTCCTGCAATGGCCTTAAAAGCAGTATCTGGTAAACGCACACCACCAAGAAACTCGGTTGTCTCACGAATATCTTGAAGAATATTCTCCGTCCGTTTATCCATGGTTCCTGTGGAGGAGATAATGGTCACTTGCCCACCATCATGTACCAAATCAAGCGACTTCTTCACAAAGTAGTCATGAATCATATAAGGCTTATCGTACTTGTTATCTGCAATCCGAATATTAGCAAACGGTACATTTGAAATTACCAAATCAAAGCTATTATCATTAAAAGCAACTGTCTCAAAACCTTTGACTTCAATATGCGCATTTGGATGAAGGTGTTTGGCAATAGCTCCTGTAATGGTATCTAACTCCACACCGTATAACTCACTTTTTTCTCTCAAATGTTTGGGCATAGCCGCAAAGAAATTCCCTGTTCCCATGGAAGGATCTAGGATTTTACCACCTTTAAAGCCATCTCGTTCCAACTTATCCCATATCTGACGAATAAGGGCAGGATTAGTGTAATAAGCTGTTAGAGAGGACTGTTTCATATCCGAATATTCCTTATCGGATACTAAATTTTTTAGTTCTTCACGTTCTTTAGAGAACTTAGGATTATAGTCATCAAAGAAATCGTTAGCAAGTCCACCCCAACCCACATATTTGGCCAAAAGTTCTTGTTCACTCGGAGTCGCTTGTCGTTGTTCTGCTTCAAGTGTTTTCACAAGACGAATGGCAGCAATATTCGTCTCCACCTTATCTCTAGCTGTCTTAGGGTAAAACTCTGTCAGATCTTCTGGAAAGTGAAAATCAACAGCAGGAATGGTTTCAACGACATCAGCTACCTCTGAATCAGTCTCCATCTCAATACTTTCTGGTACTTTCTCTTCTATTGCATTGACTGGTTGTGCTGTCATCATCACTTTAGAAACTGGATCTTTTTGTTCTTCCATATCCATAAAGGAAAAGAGGTCTAATTCCTGACTGGTTTGCTCCATCTCTTCTTTTTCTTCGACAGAAGGAACATGGAGAGCCTGGGTGATGTCGTCTAGTGTCTGGAAGAAAAGGACTGGATTTTGTTCAATGAGATAGGAGAAATCATTTTGTAATTCAATCCGAATCAGGTTATTAACTCCTGACTCTTCTATGGCTATCACCTTAAAGTCTTGTCCCTTATAAGTTACCATAGAGTCAAGGGGAAAACGTTCAAGAGCTTCTTGTATGATAGGATTGTTGGGGGTTGGCTGAGGAATGGACATGTCAGCCTCAGTTTGAATAAAGGTGTCCCTCCAGTCTTTAAAGACAAGGTCTGGAGTTTCCTGTTTTTCTGCTTCAAAAGTTCTAGCTTCTTCCAAAGATAAGTCTTCGTGTAAAAAGCCATAAGCAACTGGTCTTAAATCTTCCAAATCCAGCTGACTGGTCAAGAAAAATTCAACCTTTTCATGGCTAAGTCCCATCTGAAGCAATTCTGTCGCAAGAGCTAGTTGAGTTACTGTGGCTTTGGGATAGCCACCTAATAATGCAAGGTCCGCATTTTCCAAACGGAAGCGACCTGCTGCGTCCAATAAAACGCTGACTTGGTCTGGCTCAAACTGAAACAAATCAATCCCAACCTGATTCAATATCTCTTGATTTTCAGTCCTGATAGCTTGACCAATCTTTTCTAATTCCTTTTCTTCGATTTTAGTCAGTGTTCGTTTCAGATCATAGGCACTACCATCAGCCTCTAAGTAGGTGAGCAGTTGCTTTCCCTCATAGACTGGTATCATTTCCATCTCATGATCAAAATCCCCACGTCTAAGGTTCGGAAGTTTAGGAAGGTCGTTTCGTACCTGGTCAAAATGGCTCAGTATCTCAAATTTCTGAGTCAGATTCAATTTCTCATACGCTGGTAAGTGTTCCGTTTGTCCCGTTCGAAAATCCAGTTGTGACAGGTCTTCGTCAAGGCTTGCAATCATGATAAAACCTTCTTCTCGAAAAGTAATCTCTTGAGGTGGTTCTGGTCCCATGATTTCTTTCTCTTCTTCAATAGCTTTTGGTTTCACTGCCTCTGCTTCTGGTTCATAGCTCAAAAGAAATTGTTCAATATCACGACTGATACGATCAGACAGGTTATTAGCCACACGGTACACATTGACTAAGTTTGCGGCTCTGCCTTTTTCCAACAGAGAGGATACTGAAATGGACTGATAAGCTCCTTCTTGGTCTAAGAGTTGAAAGCGAGTCGCCAGGTTAAAGAGGGCAACCTCAATTACCAAGGCTTTCTCATTGGTTGATAATTGGGGCAACTTATTTAGTCCAGGCTGACCAAAGGTTTGCGTATAGGTACGTAAGTCATGAGCTGCTTCAAATGGACTAGCTGCCACGAAGGCAGAGACATCCGTCTCAAACTGAACCACTTGAACAGGTGGTTTGACCTCTCCCCTATGGGTCGTAAAGTGTTGGATCAGACTGTCCCAGTCCTCATCAAAATGGGCTGCCTGATAACATAAAAAGGATTCCAAAAGAATATGGTCACGTGGCAATCTTGCCCGCAACATCTCTAGTAAGTGTTCTTGATTCATGCTTCTCTCCAATCGAAAATGGGCTGAGAAATGTTCTCAGCCCACTGCTTTAATCTAGGACCAAGGCTCTTTGGTCTTTTTCTTGTGGCAACTTATCCATTAAAGTCGTCACATACTGTTGTAAGAAATGGCTTCTCTGGTCTAACAAATCTTTCTGCAAGGCAATGTAGGTCACATCTCCAAAATAATCTTGGCTAGTTAGAGACAAGTCCTTTTGGATAATGTCTTGCAAGGTTTCTAAGGTGAGAGACGAATAATCGTCCTCATCCAAAACCTCATACCGAGCAAGGGTGTCTGAAATGTTGTTGGACGCTATCACTTCCATGATGAAACTAGCTCCCTCCCCTGTTAGATAGAGTTTATCTAACAAATCGGTCAGCTCTTCTTGAAGCTGTTCCTGATATCCTTCTGCCTTTAGGCGTAAATCATCACTAACCAAAGGCAAGTCATCTATTGCCATAAAGTCACGATAGAGGGTATCAAGTAGTGACATATTATCAACACTTAACTCCATGGCTAGAAAGGCTTTAACCATATCTTCATAGTTTTCTCGCGTGCCATCTCTGAAAATGTCTTAGAAATGGTTTCATAGTTCCAAGTCATAGCTTCTCTCCTTACGCTGATGTTGAGTTGGCCATAAACCTTGTTGTACTTCTTCAAGATCCGTTAGGCCATCACTATCCGTGTCACTGCTCAAGGGATTGGTTCCTCGATCTAGTTCCACAGCGTCCGTTAAGCCATCCTGGTCAGAATCCGTATTGTAAATTGTTTTTGGTTTCATCTAGTTGTCCTCCATTTTCCGCTTTGAAAAGCCATAAGCTAGACCGAGAAGAAGTCCTCCACCAACAAGCGTCAAGAGAGACTGACTCTCCCCTGTATTTGGGAGAACACTAGCAGGAACTGGCGGCTCAGGAGTCTCAACTGGTGGTTGTGATGGTGTTGGCTGATTTGGAGTTGGTGGTTCTGGTTCAGGAGTGTGCGTCTTAACGGTGTTTGAACTGATGGTATAACCATTAACAGTATGAAGCACTGTATTTTCCACCTCACCTGAAGCGATTCGTTTCATCTGCAAGTAAACATCTGCTTGAAATTCAGATTTTTCTGCGAGACCTTCTAAAAAATCTTTATCAAAGCGAATGGTGACTGTGCCTTTTGAAGTATCCACCTCTTGTAGCGTGTACTTGGTCACTTCTGTACCTTTTGGTAGAACACTTCCATCTTTTAGAGTGACATCCACCAAAGTATAAGCCTTATAGACACCGTTATAGGCATCGTGACTTTCATCGTAATCATCGTTAAAACGATAGTCAATGAGCGGTGTCGCACGATTAGCTGGAATGCGTGCCCCTACTAAGCGATAGTTAAAGACCTGATTCATAGCAAGACTTTTGCCGTCAAGGCTCTTCTTTTGAGACAAATCAACCACCACATCTTTTTGTGGATCTAGTTTTGGCACATTATTGACCACGGTTTCTGTCACGTAAGCCAAGCCAAAATCAATCTGATAAGCCGTATTTTCATACTTGCCACCAGTCTTTGTCAGCTCATTCTTAATGGTCATCGGCAGTGTCACGACTAAGGTTTGACCTGTTTTAACATAAGTCTCATAAAAGGCTTTAGGATTATCGGCACTTAAGACTTGAATGGCTCCTTTGGGTGTAAACTGGCGTTTGGCCATAGCTTCTTGAATGACTTTGGGGGCTTCTGATAGGTTGGCGTAGGTTTTAACAGAGACACCTTTGACAAGATTGCCTGACTTATCCATGATGTGAACACCATCTGGATTTAAAGTCAGAGCTTCTTCGGGATAGTCATCTACCATATAGAAACCTTTAGCAAGGGTATCATCTGTCACTACCAAGTCCTTGTACTGACTGTAATCCAGAACCATTTTATAGTAATTGATGGTATTAGGAAGAATGGTCTTGCCATCAATTGTGCTGCCTGCTTTATTAGTATTAAACTTGTGTGGAGTAACTTTGGGTACATGATTAGTCACCGTGTTGGTCTTATAGGCTTGCCCAAAGTCCACTTGATAAGCCACATTATCATAAGACTTCCCTGAATGAAGCATGGATTCCCGAACGGTCATAGGCAGTGTAATAGTAATGTTTTGTCCCTTAGTCACATAAGTATCATAAAAGGCTTGAGGGTCTTCTGCTATAAAGACTTGGAAGGCTCCTCTAGGCTCAAACTTTCGTTTAGAAAGGGCTGCTTGTAGATTTTTAGGCGCTTCTGATAAGCTAGAATAAGTTTTCACCGTAACACCTGATACTGCTTTACCATCAGATGTGGTTAGCTGAATAGCTGTTTCATTTGGTAATAGGGCTTCTTCGGGATAATCATCTACAAAGTAAAACCCTTGTGCAATTTGAGCCTTATCTGCTTTAATGCCTCGGTATTGGTCCAAGTCCCATGACATCGTATAATGGTTTTTAGTTCCCACAAGCATGGGCTTCCCATTGATGTCCACCTTATCCTTATTCAGGTTTTGTTTCTTAGGCTCTGGAGAAACGAGGGTATTGGTCACTTCCTTGGTTTCGTAGCCATTGCCAAAATCGACTTGATAAGCCTTATTCTTGTAGTTAACAGTTTGACCATAAAGACTCTCTTTAACGGTCATTTTGGTTAGCAGTTCCAATGAAGTTCCTGTTTTAACGTACTGGTCATAGAAGGCTTGATTATCGTGAGGCATGAAAACTTGAAAGGCCCCTTTTGGTGTGATCTTGGCACGAGCCAGTTTGTCTTGAAGGTCTTTAGGAGCATCCTTTATAGAAGCGTAAGCTTTGACAGAAATTCCTGACACAGACTTGCCATCACGAGTGGTGATGACTGTTCCCTGATCCACTAAATCCAGCACATCTTCAGGGTAGTCGTCCACAAAGAAGAAGCCACGTGCAATGGTCTCTTTAGAAGAGCTATCTCCCTTGTATTGGTCTAAATCCCAAGTCAAACGGTAGTGATTGGTGGTTCCTAAAGCAACCACGGTATCGTTAATGACGACACCGTCCTCATTTTCATTGCGTTTCTGAGGTACAATGTGGCTGGTCGTATCTCCATCACCTGGTGTCCGAATGGTTACAACATTTGAAGTGACGGTATAAGCATTTGGTGTTCCCTTGTTCATCAAGAGCTTATAGCTGTTGGAATAAGTGGCCCCATCATTTTGAACAGTTCCATAAAGTTTTGGGGCGGTCAGTTGATAAACCTTGGTTAAGTCTTTATTAACCTCCTGCAACAAGTTTTCCTTGGCAGTTAAGGTCACAAAGTTCTTTTCTTGATTAAAGGTCACCTCATAGTTTCCGTTCTCCACTTGTGTTTTTTCCTTATCAAACACATAGCCTGCTGGCAGGTAGTCTTCGAAAGTAAGGCTTGTTGTTTTGGCACGATTGGAAGAAAAAGCGTCTACTGTCAGTGGGTAAATAACAGTTGAAGCCTTTGCGACTGTTTTGCCATGAAGATTAGTTTGGTCTGTATTCACCACTTTTTTCATAATTTCGGGCGTTGTTGTCAGACGGTAGTCATGGTAGTGAACCATTGGCACTTGTGGTGCTTTGGGCAAGGGTTTTGAAGTAGGAATTTTCGGCAAAGTGACCTTTGTTAAGGTCAAGCTAGGTTGTGTCACTTTCTCTAGTGGTTTCTCTTTAAAAGTCACAGGTAGTTCGGGCGTAAACGTCTTTGGTGTGAAAGTTTTTGGCACCACCTTAATCGGATCAGGTACGGGATCCAGTTTTGGGGTCACATATGGTTTGGGACGATATGGTTTAACAGTTCGTGCGACGGGCAAAGTATTTAAAGCAAACCAATAGGTCTTTCCACCCACCTGCATTGGCATGTCTCCCTGCCCAAAAGTCACTGTATAGGTATTCCCTGATGTGACGGTTGAGACAATCGCACCTTTATAGGCATAACGACTAGACGTAGTATCCCATTCCTCTGGCAACTTCAAGTCACTGGCACGGTTTGAACCTAGTGAACGAGCCAAGCCTTCATTTGTCACTTGAATCGTTGAGCCATTGATAGGCACAAATTTACCAGACGAATTCTTCACATATTCCAGACCGATATCATTATGATTCAGTGAGGAATGGGTAAAGACACCTGGTTTTTCCTTGGTGAAAGCTACTTGCGTTCCATCTTCCAAAAAATACTTGGCTTTGACACGGAACTCCATCTTATCGGTTCGCCAATTTCCTGTTCCATCATTTCGGTAAGCAATAAAACCTTCTGTTGGATCGTTTGGCACGACTAACTGTACTGCATTGGTGCCAGTTGGTGAAACAAGATTAGTAATATCATAAGTGATACGACTAATTCTCTTCCCATCAAATCGGGCATTTTGTAAGTTTTGATAAGTGAAGCTTAAGGTTTCACCTGTCTTAAAAGAGTCATATACAAAGAAACCTGTGGAATCTAAAATGTTAGAATAGCCTCCAAGCATTGCATCGCCTTTCGCAATAATACGGTCTGGATTGCGAGTAGTTGCGCCATGTCTAGCCTGCGGCTCACCATTATTCAAGTTTAGAGCTTGAGCAAGGGCTTCTGAAATATATCCCTCTTCCCCTTTTGAAATCTCCGCTAAATCACGCTTGTAGCGGTTCAGTTCTTTTGCGTTATAAGCGTCAATGGCTTCATTTTCTTTCTTTGCGGCTTCTTCTTTTTCCTTGTTGCGTTTGGTGATAGCTGCAATTTCATCCGCACGATCTGTGGCCAATTTCTGTTGGTTGTTATTGTACTTATCAACAGCAGCTTGACCTGCTTTGTTTTCGTCATCAATCGCTTTTTGTCCGGCTTGATTGCGTTTGTCAATCGCTTCATTATCAGCCTTGGCCTTAGCTAGACCAGTTTCATTTTCCTTTTGAGTAGCAAAGTTCTTCGCAACAAGGACGTCTGCGGCTTTTTTCTTGGTCACATATTCTGCAAGATTCTCCTTATTTTTCTGATCAATAGTAGCTACTGAAGATATGTAATCCTGATAGCCTGAAACAGTCGAGCCATCTCCTGACGATACCGTTTGAGTCGTTACGGTCACATCAGCAGACTTATCTTTACTTTTCAACTTCGAAATTGTGCTATCCACCAAACTGTTTGAGCCATTTCCTGCTTGAGTCGCTTCTTTGTGACTGGCCTCTAACGCAGCATTCCCATTTTCAATACGTGTTTTATCTTGCTCATAGGTTGCTTTAGCAGATTTGTAGTTCTCTGTGACCGTAGAAATCTCCTCAGCTTGTTTGGTAGCATCTGCTTCAGCTTTAGCTAATTGTTGGTTAGTCTCACTAGCTGATGTCGTGTTGCCCAAATCCATCGATTGGTCCTGAACAGTCTTGACACCTTCTGCTTTCGCTTGATTGACAGCTTGGGTTACTGTATCATGAGGAACCGTAACCGTGATAGCACCGTCTGTTTGACCAGTTGAATCAAGACGCTTCGTCTGTTCCACAACTGGTGCTGGCTGTGCTTGAGGCAAATTGGTTGCAGGATTTTCCGTTCGTTGAATGATGTTATCCTGTGGTGTCGTTACTTCGTCAGCCTGCGCCACTGCACCACCCCATGCGACAATAGCTGTGACCATTGTTCCAATAGCTACCGAACAAAGCGTACGATACTTCTTACTTTTACGAAAGACATGCTTCTCTGCTTTTTCCTGATTCACTAAAAAGTGATGATGACATTGTTTTGTCATAACTAATCCTTCTTTTCTTTTGATAAGTAGCAACAAACTGTCACTCTTTCCCCATCATAAAAAAGAAGCCTTGATTTTGGTATCACATCAAGTAAGAGAATAGTAAACTGTATGTATAACATCTAAAAATGTTGCTTTTGTGCCGTAAAAATGTTAAAATTGCGGTACAAAAGCAACAAAGAAAGGGTCGAATATGTCTAAAAAAGAATTGTTACTTGAGTACTTAGACAGTCACAATGGCATGATTACTCATAGAGATTGTAAAAAATTAGGTATTCCAACCATTTATCTAACTAGACTAGAAAACGAAGGGGTTATCTTTAGGGTCGATAAAGGAATCTATCTGTCCTCTAGTGGAGATTATGATGAATACTATTTCTTTCAGTATCGTTACCCCAGAACTGTTTTTTCTCATATCTCTGCTCTTTATCTACAGAGACTTACAGATGAAATTCCTCAATATTTTGAAGTAACAGTCCCAAGGGACTACCGTTTTAGGAATACACCATTAAATTTAAATATCCACACTGTTTCTAAAGACATTGTCAACCTCGGGGTCACCAGTGTAAAAACTCCAATGGGAAACACCGTTAACGTTTATAATTTTGAACGTGTTCTGTGTGATTTTATCCTTAATCGAGATAGCATTGATGCTGAGCTATTTGTTAAAACACTTCAAACTTATAGCAACTTCCCTAAAAAAAATCTCTCAAAGCTCTATGAATATGCTCAAAAACTGAATATCTTAGATGAAGTTAAACGAACCTTGGAGGTACTACTATGAATAAAGCAAAATTAACAGCACTCTGCCATAAAATATCGAAGAATACTGGATTAACTTTTAATTCCGTCATGACCTATTACTTTCTTGAAGCTATTCTGAAAAAATTAAGTCAGAGTTCTTATTCGAATCACTATATTTTTAAAGGTGGGTTCCTACTTTCAAACGTCATTGGGGTCGAATCTCGTAGTACGGCGGATATTGACTTCCTGTTTCATAAACAAACTTTATCAGAAGAAAATATTCAACAACAGCTTGAAGAAATTTTAACTGAATCGAAAGATGGTATTCAATTTTCAATTCAATCCATAACAGCTATTAAGGAAAGCGATGATTATGGTGGTTACCGAGCAACCATTTTATGTCAACTCGAAAATATTAAACAAATTATCCATTTAGATATTGCGACTGGAGACATTGTCACACCTTACCCTGCTACCTATGACTACAAAGCCATTTTTGATGATGACAATTTTCCAATCATTGCTTATACGATTGAAACAATCTTAGCTGAAAAACTCCAAACCATTTATTCACGAAATTTCTTGAACAGTCGCAGCAAAGATTTTTACGATGTCTATATCCTTTCAAAGCTAAAGAAAGATGACATTGATTTTTCACAATTAAAAATTGCTTGTGAAAGAACCTTTTCCTATCGTGAAACTGAACTCGATTTCAATAAAATCATTGAACTACTGGAGAGATTCAAATCTGACTCTATTCAACAGCAACAATGGCAAAATTATTCAAAAAAATATAGCTATACAAAAGACATTCTATTCACAGATATACTTAATGAGATTATCAGCCTCTTGATAGCTCTCAATTCTAATCATAACGTTTAAGTCGTGACTGAAAGACTTTAAAGCTAGCAGCTGACCTTGCCATAAAAAAACAAAAAGAATATGCTAACATTTTTATACTTTGTTAGCATATCCTTTTTATTTCGTTGTGTAGGCAAAACTGATGGTACTATCCACTCCTGATAACTTGCGGAAGGTATAGTTGGGATTGCCATTATAGTTGGTCTCTGAGATAAGAAATGACCCATCTGGATAAACTTTCTCAATAAATGCCACATGCCCGTACTGTCCACCCGCAAAGGAGACAATCGCTCCTGCTTTAGGGATGGTTCCTGTTTCACCACCGAGACTAGCCGCAGTTCGTACCCAATCTTGACCATTGCCCATGGTATTGATAATCGGAATTTTCTCACCATTTCTGCCTTTGAGTTTCAATCCTAATTGGTTAATCCGTGCAGCCACTCCCCATGTACATTGACCGTAGGCATAGCCCATACCATCACCACCACCTGGGATAGAATTGTCATAGAGGTCACCACGAACAGCTTCCAAAGCTTTGGGATCACTTTGGGCAGTCCCACCATTCGGCTGGCTAAACCCTTTTTCGATTTGGTAATACCACTCGGTTGCTCTGGTTTGGCGCTCTAAGAGCTTATCTCCACTATTTCCTTCCCAATAAATGAGAAAGAGTTGAGCAAGGTTTGCTGGACTTCCTGAATGTTTGAAAAAGTCCTTTAACCAGTTGGTGTAATAGGGACTATCCCCATGCAACATGAAGTCCAGTTGTAAGCCTAAGTCATACCACTTCTGATTCTTTCGTTTGGCATATTCTAACAAAAGTGTGTGACGGCGTGACCCATCAGCAGTATCTGTCCACTGTCCTAGCCCTAGTCCACGTCTCAAGATATTAGGGTAACGACCGTTATAAATGGCTGGACCACCCAGAGATAGCCACCCCTCATCATCCCAAGAGTTTTCTCTTGCCCCAACTGGAGGAGATAGGTAGTCGCCTTCAGCTCGTTTGGGATTGATAGAGGATTCTACCGACCAGTTTCCTAGGACAGCTGCGATGGCTTGATTGGTCGCTCCTTGACTTCTCAGGTACTCATAGATCGCTTTCGCTCTCGCAAACTCATCCCCGCCAAACTGACCAATGGCTGGTATAATAGTGGTTTGAAGCTGAATCACTTTAGGAAAGTAAAAGGCTGGATTGACATAAACCAACTTGTCCGTGTCATCATCCACCTTTTGATAGGTGACTTTTAGCCCCGTACCATCTTTAGTTTGGCCAATAACCTCTCCTGCTTGGACTCGCTGACCAGCCGTCACTCGACCAGTATGAACATTATAAAGAGTGAGTTGAGCTTTGTTTAGTCCTTTGCCTGATGTGAGGATAATATTATCCCCATCAAGAGAGACTTTCCCATCCATAGGTGCCACAATCACTTGGTTCTCTTTAGCCTCTAAAGTGATGTGATGATGAAGCATTGGTTTCTCATCCATCACCTCGTAGCCATAGCGAACGGTCATGGTTAGAGCGTCATCTTCCGTTTGTCCTTGAAAGAGATTCTCCAATTCCTGAAGGGAAAGGTAAGTTCCTTCCTCGCTTAATTCCTTCAGGTCTGCTCGTTCTTCATCTGAGAGTTTATAAAGAGGATTTTTAGTTAAGTCTGACATGGACTGAATAGATGAGCCACCATTTAAGTCCTGCCAAAGCTGACTCAAATAAGCTTGATAGGTTTGAGGACTTTCTTCCATCACTTCGTCTAAGGCATAATCCTGATACTTATGATTCATGAAGGCCATGACCTCATCAATCTTAGTGTAGTAGGTAATGCCTTTATCATTGGTTCTCGTGTGCTCCGCATCCTCCCAGGTCAGATGGGTATAACTCTTGGTCAACTCTATCTCATCTTGTTGGATGAGACTGGTTCCTGAAATCCCCATGACAAAACTCATCATGAGAAGAAACAGAAACAACAGGCCTGATACCACCCAAGTCATGGGATTTGTGATAAGAGCTGAAAAGAAGGTCAGGCTCCCCTTAATGGCTTGGATTATTTTTGAAAAGCCTGCAATACCTTGCTTCCCAGCCTGTTTAAGAAAAGTTTGGTAACGTCTTCTTGGCTTTAAAGGTTTTTGGCGTTTCCAGCCTTTCCCCTTTTTAAAGTTCTGATACCGTTCCTTGCCATGAGCAATCTTGTTTTTGACAAAACGATGTCCAGTCTGCCCACCTTTCACGACGACTTTTCCAGATTGATAGGTAAATCTAGCATAGCGTCTGCCTTTCAGACTGGTATCTTTTAGGGTTCTAAGACCATCTAAATCATCGTCTTGAGCAACTACATCTAGCGATTCGGACGCTAGAAAACGCAACCCTCGTTTAACTTTGGTAGAGGTTTTCTTGGCCTTATGAGCCTTTTTGAGCTGATGAACCTCACGTTTGGCGGAAGTGACTTCTTTTTCTGCCTGAAGGCGGTCAAAATTTTTCTCTTTTTGGAACTGAAACCGTGAAGTTTTCGTTTCTTTTGACTCTTTGAGATAGGTAAACTTAGGATTGACAGTTTTCTCTTTTTCTTCTAGCTTGACCTCTGCCAAGTGTTTTTGGGCAAGCTTCAGACGATTTCTTGCTTGTGGGAGACGGTACTTTCTTATTTCCTTTGCCTTTAACCATCTGGGAGATACATAGGCGATAGACTCCTTAAAAGATTCTGTCGCAGCTGTTTTTTCATCTTGATAGGCTTCTTTGAGAGTTTTCTTCTGTTCTTTTGCTTCTGCTTTCTCAGCTCGTCTGGTGAGAAAGCGTTTCTTAGGGAGAGCTATTTGTATGGCTTTCTTCTCCCTACGGTAATGAATTCGGCTAGACTTTAAACTGCTTTGAAAGGTTTTTCGTGCAGCTTTAAGGGTTTTCTTATCTAGTATCATTTGTCAAGCCTCATCTTTTCTGGATCGGTACTCATGATGTCAAAGAGCTTGGTTTGGTGTGGAATCTTATTCCTGAATGGTACAACTGTTGAGCCAGCCTTAATGAGACCTGCTCCCTTTTCAGGATTAACCAAGTATTTCTCTAACTCCTTGGATAAACCTAAGAGGTGAACCAATTCTTCTCGGTCATTCTTAGCCTGTTTTAGGAGAATCATGAATTCGCTATTCGCGATAATGCGTCTGCCATTGGCATCAAGAAGCAGCGTTTCCACATTCTGCGTAATCCCTGTTGGCGTTGCCCCATACTTCCGAACCCGACTCCAGAGTTTGAAGAAGAAATCAGAAGCGTACTTATCCAATAACAGCAGCTGCATTTCATCAAAGTAAATCCAGGTTCTCTTCCCTAGTTTTTGATTCTTCACCACACGATTCCAAATCTGGTCAAAAATCACCATGAGGGCAATTTGTTTGAGTTCATCGCCCAGCTTTTTGACATTGTAAATGAGGAAGTGGCTATCGGTTTTGATGTTGGTGCGGTGTGAGAAAATATCTAGAGAACCTTCCACATACAGTTCCATATCAAGAGCCAAGTCCTTCGCTTCTAGTTCAGGTTGCTTGGAGAGGACAAAGACCCATTCCACCAAAGACGGTTCTTGAAAATGCTTATAGGTCAAGCGTGTCACACGGTCGATTAGTGACTTCTCACGACCATCTATTTTGCGGTCCAACAATTTCCCAATCCAAGACAGGAGAAATTCTGACTTGACCTTAACAGGGTCTTCATCCATATTCTCATCTGACAAGTCTAGGACATTCAAGAAAGTGGTGGAGTCAGGCGCAATGTCAATGCTTTCCCCACCAAAGGCTTGACCGATGATGCTGTACTCATTTTCAGGATCGACGATGATGATTTCGGTATCATTATCCGCTTCTTTTAATTTAGTCGAAATAATCTCATGTTTTGTGGCCATGCCTTTCCCTGAACCTGATGTCCCTAAAATTAGACCTGATGGGGTATTGAGTTTCCCACGGTCAATGGTAATGATGTTACTTGAAATCTGATTAATCCCGTAAAATTTTCCACCTTTGTCCTGAATATCAACAGAAGTCCAAGGTGAGTTGACGGCAATATTCGAGGTTAAGAGAGACCGAGAAACACCTTCAACATAATTCTTCCCAAAGGGTAACAGACTATTAAAGGCAGCTTCCTGCATATAAGTCAGATTATCAATGATGAGATCATTTGAGCCGGCCACTTGTTTGACAATGTCTAAGGATTGGTTCAGCTGATCCTCATTATCCGCAAAGACCCCAATCAAAAAAAGGGTGTCAAAGAGCTTGTCTCCAGTCTGTGTCATAGTTTTAAGCAGCTCATCAGCTTCATCAATGTTACTTTCAAGCACCTGACTAACCTTTTCCAAATAAACACCAGATTGTGCCATCTTTTGTTGCTCGCCAATTTTTTGTGATTCCATCAAGGTTTTCTTGGTTCGGAGTTTCTTCATGGCCTCTGACTTGGCTGAGCCTTTGGCATGCAGGCTCATCATCACTTCCAAATCCGACTGTATTAAATCACGAATAAACTTGTCCCCTAACTCCATACCGTAATCCCGAACATAGACAATCTGTAAGAGTCGATTGTCTATTTCAATATGATTTTTGTGTTTGAAAGATAAGCTTGGTGGTGCAATAAAATGTTTGGTGGTTTGTCCTGAACGCACGAGGTCTTGATAAGTAAAGGGCAGATGGTTTTCTCCGCGTAACATATCGGCCAGGTGATTGGCTCGTTCTTCTCCTGTCAAGAGGTTAAAGCTAGCCTCGATTTCTGAAAGACCACTCTTGAAGTATTCTCCAATTTGAGACAGAGAGCGGTAAGCCAGTTTAGGCGTTTGGTCACTTTTCCCAAAAGAAATCAACTTGATAGCTGAAAAATTATTCTTTCCTGCTTCTAAGTTAGAATCCATCATACTGTTGAATTCCTCACGGTAGGGATCAAAACCATCTTCATGTAAGGGATAAAGGACACTTTTTCGGAATTGTTCCAAGTTGACCTTCTTGTTAAAGATGGTCAGTTGGAAATTTGTTTTATCGTCCAGCGAATTGATTAAATCTGAATACTTCTCAACAATAGCCCCCTTATCCTCCAATCCCACGGTCTGGTAATTGACATCCCCTAAGAGATAGGACTGAGAGAAATAATCTGGTCTTACCTGCATAAGGCCATTGGGAAAGAGACCTTGATAAAAAAGAGTATTAACGGTTGTTGGTAGAACCTCCTGTTTCTTTGGGGTTGTCTTTTTGACCTTAGAAGAGGTCTTTGGTTTCATGAAGTGTTTTAAGTTTTTCATGGTGAATTCCTTTCTGTTCGATTAGGGTGCGGTCTGGTACCGTCATCTCGTAATGAAAACGGTATTTTAAATAGGTTTCAAAGGGGAGATCATTAGGACGATAAACCCCAAATAACATGAGGGGGATGGTAAACGTAAAAACAAATCCATAGACAAACCAGTCCCCAAATTGCCAATAAAAGAGATTTAACCCTAAGACAAGGATGGTGATGGCAATAGCTGGCAAGACAAAAATGACTTGCCGTGTGGTAAAACCTAACCAAGCCCTGTGTTGAACCTTTGTAACGTCCTTAAAAACACGTGTATTCATAAAATAGTAACTCCTTCTTTGATAAAAGGACCAAGATGGAAATCTTAGTCCAGTTTAAATTGTTTTGTGACTTTGACACAGTAGGCGTCTGAACTCTCTACGCTAGTTCCTAGCTATGACAGTTCTAGTCGTCCTTGCGGAGGTCGGACAACGAAATCGACCGTAAAGCAGTACCTTGTTCCTCTTCGATTTCCAAGGAACAACCTTAAACAGTCCACTGGACTGTTTAAGCTATCCTACTCTCACATGCCCAAAATACTTCGGGCAGTGCGTTGACTGCCCACCAAGGCAATGATTAACAAAATAGCCTGCACTAAGCTACCAAACATAATGGCTAGGCTTTCCATAATCCCTGCCCCATTTGAAACAGCGATTTTTCCAGCTGATTCAAAAAGAGGTACAAGAGAGACGATGAGGAAAATTAAAACTCCTTGCAGGGCATAGACCATAATATTTTTAAGATAGCCAATCCCAATGCCACGCCAATCATCACTAAGGAAAGCTGGAATCGTCAGTGGCGCAAAAGGAATCATGAGATAAAGTTGGATAAAGCGAATGGTAATGAGAATATTCACGACCATCACACTAACTAAACGAACCAACCAAATCATGATGGCAAAGAGTCCGACAATCATTTTTCCAACAATGCCTGAGCCTTTAAGACCTGAGATGGTGTCATAGGCTGTTCTCCCATGTGACACCACGCCTGCCACCTGTTCGATGATGTGGGAAGCAACAGCTAAGATAGCTTCCACAATCACAGTGGTGTTAGTAATCACCACTGCTACCATGATGTAGCTGACAATCATTGGGGCAACAGCTTCAAAAGTCATGGCACCTCCTGAGCCCGCAATTTTCTTTGCCATCTTAGAAAATTCCAGAATCAAAACAACCGCTAAAATCGCTACTCCCAAAGGCTGCATAATCCCTTTGGTGATAGCAGACATATAAGACCAGACGGTCGGATTGTATTCTGCCAAGGATTTGATTAAATCAGCTGTTGATTTTAAATCCACATTAAAGCCTTCAAAAAGGCTGTCGCTTGAAATTTTCTCTGAGGCTAGAAAGACAAAAGCTGAGGTTAGTTTCATTATCATGTCATACCTTGCCCTCCTAAATTGTAATCTGAGTAACAAAGGCGCCAGCAGCACCGACCATCACCCCACCCACAATTTCTAAGATAGCATTACGGACACCTGGTCCTCCATCTTTGATATTGGTCGAAAGGTTGATAATGCCCATCACAACAAGAAAAGCCCCTACGGCAATCAAGCCTTTTTGTAAGAGAGACATGGCTTGTGCAAACATGGAGCTGGCGTCCACTCCGTAAACAAAGCCTGTAAATTTTTGATCCATATGATTCCTCATTTCTATTAGTGTAGTGTGGTTTCTTTGCTTAAATCCCTGACCTTGTGGTTCGATAAATCAAGAAGTGCTTCCTTGTTGCTTAGCGGATCAATCTGATAGTGCCACCAACGGTCATCCGTCTCCTTATCCGCAAGGTATTTCCAGTTCTGGTGTTTCAGAGGGAGATACTTCTTCTCCTTAAAGACTGGAACTCCTGCAATTCTTACCAAACATTCATCTCGTTTCATGTTTCCGACTTCATCAGGGGTCATCAGGTCCCTTGCAATTTTTTGATGAGAAGTAGAACCAGACCCTGTTTGGCCATAAGACCGACTGGTGTTCCTCACATCGATAGTTTGTTTGCCTAAAAGGCCACTCATAAACTTAAAGGTCTCTTCGTCATTCCCACCCAGATACAGCAGACTGTCACAGTTACCAAGAATGGTTTTCCAAGCCTCTTTTTCCTTATAAAGCCCTTGGAGCTGAGCGATATTTTGAAGAATGGGTACGAGACTCATGTTTCGGGAACGAACCGTTGAAGTTTGTTCGGCAAAGTCTGGGATTTCACCGATATTGGCAAATTCGTCCAGGTAGCTTCTCACATGAATAGGTAGTTGCCCCTTAAAGTCCACATCAGCCTGTCTGGTCAAGGTTGTAAAGACTGTTGAGAAAAAAAGTGCAGACAAGAATCTGAATGTCGTGTCATTATCAGGAATGACCAAATAGACCATCGTCTTCTGAGTTCCCCATGTCTTCAAGTCCATGGTGTCCCGCTGCGTCAAATCAATCACTGATTGGATATTAAAGAGTGCAAACTTAGCCGTCGTCACGGCAATGACTGAATCAAGGGTCTTGTCCTTGTAGTTCTGAAAATCTGCCCAGTTACGCATGGTAAAGTTCTCCATGCCATACTTCTTAGCATAATTTTCAAACATGACTTCAAGGACACTCTTATCTTGATTGTCTCCTTTAGATAAGAGTTTAATGAGTTTTCCAATCTCTGAAAAAGCTGGATAACGCCCACGCTTGCGCCGCTTCTCAGCTTCTTCCTTGGAGCTTTCTGGAGGATTGTAAAAATCCACTAAGTAAGATGAAATAGCTCTGACCAAGGTCATGGAGGCCTCATCCCAAAAGGGATCGCTTCTTGAACCACTACCTTTCGTGTTGTTAAAATACACCGTCAGCATGCGGTTCAAATCATTCTCAGTTTCCACATAACGAAAGGGATTAAAACCATCCGAATTAGTCATATTCACTATGTCTAAGACCTTGACCTGATAGCCATTTTCTAGAAAGAGCTTCCCAGTTTTTTCTGCCAAATGGTCCTTGGGATCAACCACAATGTTGGAACAGTTAAGCTGAATCAGATTTGGTTTGACAAAGCGAAAGGTCTTCCCTGCTCCTGACCCACCAATAACAACCAGGTTCTTATTTCGGTCAAACTGTGGCGTTTTCTTTTCTAAAAGAGTCAACCTGACATTTCGAGACAAGATGGTATCGTTCAAAGGATTCTTACTGGTAAAGGCTTTACGCTCACGACTATTTCCAAAACGAGCAGAGCCATACTCAGCCCCTTCTCGGTAGACCTTTTTGCCTGTTGAGATGTAAAGATAGACAAACCCCATGGTCATAAGTCCAAAGAGAAAGCCTAAGAAGGATTTTCCAGTGAAGTTGACATCCCACAAGGGATGAAGCACTTGTTTTTGTCCTTCTCCTAAGAGATAAGCAAGACGTTCAATGGGTGGCTGATTGGGAAGACTCTCGTACAGCAAAACCAAACGATGACAGAAATAGCCAAATACAAGCCCTAAGCTCCCAAAGACGATGGCTTTTTTCCCTGAATACACTAGAGAGTCACCTCCTTGGTCTTCACGGCAGAAGGTTTTGACATCACAATCTGTTCCTTAGCCTTTTCAATTTCCTCATCAAGGGTTTTATCGAATGTTAAGTCTTGAAGTTTTTCTGGATTAGAGACTAACTTTTTCAGTAACTCATCTAGGTGTCTGTCTAAAAGAGACTTGTCCTTGGCGTAGAAATGAAGATAGTTCCCTTGCCAGCTAATGGCAATCGGAAGGTTCTCGGATTCCATCAGTTCCTTGAATTTCTCCATATCAATCGGTTTATCCAACATATCCCTGGTCACGTTTACTGATTCAATGGCATAGGGACTTTGAAGCAGTTCTTCCAACTTTTGAACCCCAATCTTATAAGCTGAGTCTTGAGCTAGGGCTTGCCTAGCCGACCACTCTAAGAGCTTTAAGAGCGTTTGAACCGTAAACAGGCTACTTCTCTCCGCATATTGCAAAGCTTGGCGTTCCTGTTGTTCTGAAGACATAACTCCCTCCTTTGTATGATTCCCTCATAAAAATCAGGGTGCCTTCATAATACGAAAGCCTTCTTGATTTTGGTATCACAGAAATGATAGAAGAAAAACCACACCATTCCAAGAGAGATGAACCAGAGTAGACATTAAAACATCCGTTTTGAGACGAACCAGTCCTAATGTCACTCCTAAGCTGCCATAAATGAACCAAGTCATCATGCTAGAAGGGTGGTGCGCTAAGGAAAAGAGGAAACTCGTCAACAAAAGCTGAGCAAATGGCTTAGACAGCCTATCCCACAAAACTTCTCGGTAAAAGACCTCCTCCACTATACTGGCATTAAGTAGAAAAATAATAAACGACAGAACGGGAACTTGATCCTGAACAGTTACCATCGTTTGTTGGTTAGTCTCAATTCCTGAAAGCGTGACACTCATGGCAAGAGCTATACTCACCATCACGCCAAGGCTCCCTAAAAGCCAAACTCCTCTCTCTATCCAGGACATGTTTCTTTTGGGCATGCCATAGTGTTTCCAAAACCACAACAAAAAACTTAAAAAAGCAACTTGTAAGACGATTAAGCCTATCCCATCAATCCATCCCATTAAGAAGAGACTAACTAAGAGCACATTAGCATGAATGGCTCCGTACATCAGTAATATTCGTCCCATCTCTACCTCCTAAACAAATCTTCATAATCAATCTCTAATACTGCTACAATTCTCTCCACCCATTTGAGTTGAGGCATAAGGCGATTGGACTTGTAATGACGGAAAGTCTGATAGAGACGATTAAACTCACTAGGATAGACGTATTGACCTTTAAAAATGTTCCGTGCTAAATCTGCCCAAGACATGCCCTTATCAATGAGGAGGATTTCTAAATTTTCCCAAAAGCGTTCGTTCATAGAGCCTCCTGTTCTGTCATGTCCTTAAAAAGATGTTCACGAAAGAGCATTTCCTTATGGTCTCTTGGAAGAAAGGTTCGTGCCTCTTCTACACTCATATCTGGATAAACTTTCTGATGACTGACCACCAGTGGAAGACGGAGATTTTGTTCTGGTCTTGTTAAGACTAAAGTCACCAACTCACTCAATTTCATCCGTTCCTGACGTTTAAAGCGCTGAAAGGAGGGAGCTAATAACTCAAAACAATCACTGGTTTTGGCAAATAATCCCAGTAAGTCCTCATGTGCCAAGTGGCCAACGTCTTTACAGGTATAGGAAATGTCATGTGACCTACAAAAGTTAAAGAGTTTCTGATTACGACTGGTATTTCGACTTAAATAGATTTCTAACATGTCTCCCTCCTATACAGATAAATCCTTCTGCAATTCTTGAGTCAGTGGTGTGAAAACTTTACTCCTATCAATCGGAGACTTGCCTTCGCCGAAACATTCAATCGTAATCAGACTTGTCATCTCCACTTCAGCTTGATGGATGGCTTCATCCAGTTCTGTACATTCCCTAATACTTTTATTATGTAACAACTTCATGTTCTTCTTCCTCAATCTTTCTAAATGCTCCAGCAATGGCTTCGATGACTGTCACGGTCACACTATTGCCTGCTTGTTTATACAGCTGGCTTTTACTGGAGACGCTTTCCGCTCTTTCATAGGCCCAGTCAGGAAAACCCTGAAGTCTAAAACACTCTCTGGGAGTCAGCCGTCTGATTCTTAAACGATAGAGTTTCCCATCAATGACAATCCCTGTCACCTCATACCACTTGTCCTTGCGATATTCAAGAGCTGCCACGACTACCCCCATATTGTCAGAAGTGGTTATCGTATTAGATACCCCTTTACCGACTCGTCCCCTTCGTTTTGTGGACTCTGGATAAGCAAGGTTGACAGAATCCCCTATTGTCGCCTTGGCATAACCTAGTTTAGTAGCTTCTTTGATTTTTAAATGCGGAGCTTCTTCACGACAAAGAATCTTAGGAACTTTATCGCCTCCCTGCATGGTGGTAAGTGTTGGGGATACCCCTGAAATATCATAGATGCGTCCCGTTTGAACAAAAGATGTTGGTAAGGTTCCTGCGACAACGACACCATGCCTATCTTGAGCAGTTAGGGTAAACATAGGGGCTTGATTGTCCTTAAAGCGTCTGCCATGTTGGCGTTTCTTCAGTCTATCTGGTGTTAAAACTGATATAGCAATTTTAGCTCCTTCCCCTTTTCCTCTGGTTAGGGTTGGGGATAATCCGTGACTCAAGTAAACCTCTCCACTCATGCCTTTTCCTGATGGATTAACATTGCCTAATCGCTCAAGACCAGCTGTGCTACTTTCTCTTCGGAGAGGAAATAAGAATCGGGGACGGTATCTTCTAGAATGTCCGATAATAAAGACCCTTTCTCTGTTTTGTGGGACTTGGAAATCTTTACTGTTAAGGATTTGCCATTCAACATCATACCCCAACTCATCCAATGTAGCGAGGATTGTTCGAAATGTCTCTCCCTTGTCGTGACTGAGTAAGCCCTTGACGTTTTCCAAGAATAAAAAACGTGGTTGGATCTGTTTGGCCGCTCGAGCAATTTCGAAGAACAAAGTACCTCTAGTATCCTCAAATCCCAATCGTCGGCCTGCGAGTGAAAATGCCTGGCAAGGGAATCCCCCACAGATGATGTCCACTTGCCCTCTAAGTTGTCTAAAATCTTGGTCTGTGACTTGTCTAATGTCATGAAATTCTATCTCTCCTTCAGTCTCATACATAGCTTTGTAAGATTTCCTCGCAAACTTATCAATCTCACAAAAACCAACACACTCATGGCCTTGACGCTCCAATCCCAGTCGAAAGCCTCCAATTCCAGCAAACAAATCTAAAAACTTCATTTTTCCTCTCTTTCAAAATAAAAAGAGCCTTACTATTTGTAAAACTCTTACTTAAATATGGTCATCCATCTCTGGTGCACGGATGATTTCAATCAATAAAATAATAAGGGAGATGAGATAGACTCCACCTAGTATCCACCAAATCATCTTAATCACCTCCCTTCGTTTCTTGTCGCCTTAGCTGCTTGGTCCATTCAGACAGCACACCATTAAACACGTATTCCGCAATCGCTTCTGCCGACCGAGCAAATCTCATATGTTCCAAAGCGTACTGATAACGGTCACTAAAATAAATCATGGCGTAATCACTAGCTACCTGTGATAAACCGACTTGTCTCAACTGGTCATGAACCAAGCCCCAAATATAATCTCGATCGTACTTGGTCACTGAGTCAACTTTTGGAGAAAAGGTATCTTCTTGTTTTTCAACTACAACTTGTCTCTCCTCCTCATCCTCAAAAAGGAAATCACTCTTTTCAGTTTCACTATATTCAGTCTCACTTCTTTCAGTCTCACTAGGGGCTGAATTTAAAACCGGCCCCGGCTGATTTGGAGACCCCCCTAGTGTTTTTTGAACACTACCCCCGTCTGAATTTAAGACTGGGGTGGTGTCATGTTCTAACTCCCCTAAATAAATCTTATTAGCCAAACGCCCTTTTTCACTGGAAGACTGTTGGACTTCATCAATCAGTCCAAATTCTCTCAATGTCTTTTTAATCGTCAGCAATTTAGACTTGGAACAACCAAGGAGTGCCATTAGTTTGGAGTTAGAGTAAATCAAATAAATAGCCCCATCCTCATCAATCCATCCCTTACTCAGAGATAATTCCAATCGATCTTTTAAGACTGCATAAGCCACTTTAACCTCTAGTTTCATCTCCTTATAGCGGTCACTCTCAAACAAAAGTTTTGGGAGCTTATAGTAACGCTCTGACGTTTGATAGTGATTTGCGGTAATACGCTTCATGATTGTCCCTCCAACAATAAAAGTCCAACATTCCCCAGTTCATCAAATTGAATCAACTCTGCTTTCTCCATTTCAGCAACTAAATGTGTTGCTTCATCAACATCAATTCCCATGATAGCCATGAGATGACGCATCACAGCATACCGTGATGACTTTTCTTCTTTTTCCATAATTTTCCTCCTGAAAATAAAAAAAGCGAGAACACTTATAAAATGTTCTCGCTGAACCAATATATTTTACGACGTATCTATTTTTTGTCTACGCAGTCGACATCCAAACAGACGTTCACATCAATATACTTTTTTTGTACCTTTTTTATGTCAAAATCATTCTTTTCAATAAAGACAAAATGCTTGAAGAAGTGCTTAAAATAAAGGATTTTCACTCTTTGCTTCGTTGTAGCAACACTACGCACTCCACATGATGTGTCATTGGAAATAAATCCACGGGCTGAACTTTTGTGAGTTTATAGCCTAGTTCTTGATAGAGCTTGATGTCACGCGCCATAGTGGCTACATTACAAGATATATAGATGATTTTCTTTGGATTCATGCTGACACTTGATTTGATAAAACTTTCAGTCAAACCTTTACGTGGCGGATCAACCATGATGACACTAGGTTTTATACCTTGATTTAGCCATTTTTTGATAGCATTCTCTGCTGAATCACAAACATAATGGGCATTGCTAATACTGTTTAGCTCAGCATTCTTTTTGCTATTTTCAACTGCTTGAGGGATAACCTCCACGCCATAGACTTCTTTGACGTGTTTCGCAACTGACAATCCAATGGTGCCAATTCCCGAATAGGCATCTACTACAATATCCTCTGTACTTAACTCAGCGAAATCAATCGCAGTTTGATACAGTTTCTCTGCCATCTCTGTATTGACTTGGTAAAATGCTGGGGCAGCAATTTGAAAGTCATTATCCAGCATGCGGTCAGTAATATAATCTTGTCCATACAGTACATGAAATTCCTTCCCAAAAATCGCATTACCTGACTGGTCGTTAATATTCTGCATGATAGATTTAATATTCGGAAATTGCGCGATTAATCGCTCCATCAACTGATCAATACGGAAAATTTTAGGACGAGTTGTCACTAAAATAACCATGATTTCACCAGAGTAATGTCCCCGACGAACCACAATATTGCGCATCAAACCAGATTGCTCTTTCTCATCGTAAGGTTTTAGGCCAAAACGACGCAGCAAATCCCGCACTGCCAAAACGACTTGGTCAATAACTGGATCCTGAATATAAAAATCCTCAATTGGCATTAAATCATGCGAATTTTTTCGGAAAAATCCCGTTTCTAGCTGTCCATTGACACGGCGAACAGGAACCTGCGCTTTGTTTCGATAATGTAGTGGGTGCTCCATACCAAGGGTTGGTGCCACTTCGATATCTGCAATTCCAGCAATCTTGTAAAGACTATCTCTAACTTTCTTGGTTTTAAATTTCAATTGCTCACTATATTTTAGATGCCCAAGGTCAGCAATACCTGTCCTCAGATAAGCCACATCAACATCTTCGTTTCGATAAATGGATTTCGTCAGATAGGCTTCTACCTTGCCAAAACCAATTTTTTTATTGACTTTCAGTATGCGCATACGGATACATTCCGTAGGCAGAGTATTCTCTACAAAGAAAACCACCCCCTCTGCCTTAGCCACTCCTGCACCGTCATGGCTCAAATCCACAATTTCAACTTCTATCACATCATTCTTTTTTAACATATATTTCTCTTTCTATCATCTCTGCCATTTCCCAAAAAAAGAAAGCGACCGCATCATCACTTTCTATTCTATCATTTATCTGAGTCCTAATTGTGCTAATTTTGCTTTATAGGCTTCAAAATCAACTAGTAAGCCTTGACCGCCATACATATCATAGGCATCTATCCAATCTCCATTTTCAGGAATGGTCACCTTTTCAACACCATTACGAGCGTTGGTAAGAGAAGACAAGCCGTGCGTTAGTAAAAAACTATACGGAACATTGGTTGAGGTTAAAGCAAATACTTTTCCAAGCGCTTCAGAGCCTGTAAAAAGCTTCGTTGGGTCTTTGACTTGCTGAATAATCGCGCTCATCACCTCTTGTTGGCGACGTGTTCGGCCGAAATCTCCTTCGTCATCTTTACGGAAACGCGCATAATTCAAAAGTGTGCGACCGTCCATTCGCTGTTTGCCAACCTTAATCGTCTGCTCTGGAACCACGCCGTCTTTCATATTGAGGTCGTCCGGCACCTGTACTTCACTCACTTTTTCACCATTGATAGTTGAAAAATTCGCATTCATTTCAACACCATTTGGGAAAAGGGTATCGATAGCTGTCGCAAAGGTCGAAAAGTCAACCAAGGCATAATACTTAATGTCAATATCAAAATTGTCTTTCAGCACTTGACGTACTAATTCAGCGCCTTGATTATTATTTTGCTCTCCAATGGCATATGCTACATTTAACTTTTGATCATAACCAGAACCTTGGCTGACTCCATCAATGTGAACGAGCGTGTCTCTCATGAAACTGACGAGTTTCATTTTTTTATTTTTTCCACCGACATTTAAGACCATAATCGAATCTGTCCGCGTTTCAGAAGAAGATTGCCCAATTCGTCCATCTGTTCCCAAAATAAGAATATTCACACCATCTTTGGTATCTTTCCCATTAAAGACTTCTGTTTGGGCAGCTTTGGCATTTGGATTGCTTTTTGAAGTGTTCAAGCCTTTTATAAACATGAACAACATGCCCCCTACAATGAGAACCAAAATTAAAGCAAGCCAAGCTAGAATCCGCTTCACACGTATTTTTCTATGCCGTTTTTCCTTTTTAGGCTTGGGTATATTTTCTACAACACTTTCAGCCACATTAGTTGGTATGTGCTCTGATTTAGCTCGTTTATTACGGCGACTTCTCTCTGGATATTGAGGGAGTCCCTGTTCGGTGTAACCAAAATTCTCAGGTACTTGTTGGTCAGAAAAGGTACCTCTCGATTCACGAGCTGATTCTACTCTTTGGTCTCCTTCTTGCTTTCTCAGAAGATATTGATATTCTTTTTTCTCGCGTTCATTTAAATAATGGATATTTTTGTAAAGATAGTCCAGTCTCAACTGCTCATGGTGGCTGAGATTATCTGATTTTTTACCCATGATTGCTCCAATCTACTGTTCTGAAATAGTATAAACGGTATAATTTCCTAAAATTTTATAAGTAATGCCAATCGCTTCTAACTCTTTCATCGCAAATGACACTAAATCCTCTTTTTCATTATTGATGTCCACAATGAAAAAATATTCTCCCAAAGCGGTCTTCAACGGGCGACTTTCAATCTTTGTCAAGTCAATTCCCCGCCAAGCAAAAGTTGCAAGAGCTTTGTATAAAGCACCGGGCAAATTGTCTGGCAAAGTCAAAGCAAGCGTTATTTTCTTTTCCTTAGGATATAATGACAAAGTCGGAATCGACTGTCCCAGCAACCAAAAACGGGTGAAATTCTCAGCCATTTCTTGAATATTCTCTGCAATAATCTGCAGACCGTATTCACTAGCTGCACTCCTTGGCGCAATGGCTGCATAATTTTCTTCTGGATGCTGAGCCACAAAACGAGCCGCATAAGCTGTGCTAGCTGTCATTTCGATTTTAGCTTGTGGATAATGTTGGCGAACATATTTTTTTCCCTGCGCAATTGCCTGCGGATGAGAAAAGATTTTTTCTACTGGCTTATCAGCTGCCGTTGCCAATAATTGTTGTTTGATTGGCTGGACGATTTCTGCCACAGCATGAATGGCTGCCTGATGAAAAAGGTAGTCCAATGTTTCATGAACGCTTCCTTCAATTGAATTTTCAACTGGCACTACAGAATAATCCACTTCTCCTGTCTCGTAGGCTTTGACAACTTCCGTGATATTTTCAAAAGCCACCAATGTATCTGTTGGAAATGCTTCTTGCGCCACATGATGAGAAAAAGACCCTTTCGGACCTAAAAATCCAATTTTCATTGCAACACCTCCACGATTTGTTTTGGCGTCAAAGTAGTCACATCAATAACTTTTGTAGCCACTTCTTCATACCAAGCCCGACGTTGATCGAAAAGATTTTTCAAATCAGCTTTGCTATTGTTCAAATAAAGTGGACGCTGGTGTTCTTGATCCTCTTCAAGACGCTGGTAAAGCGTTTCAAAATCTGTTTTTAAATAAATATTTTCAGCGTTCTGCTTTAACAACTCGCGATTTTGAGCATTGCTGATGATGCCGCCACCGGTTGAGATGACTTGGTCTGACTGTAGCAATTCTTTTAATAATTCACTTTCTTTTTGCCGAAAAGCTGCTTCGCCATACTGCTCAAAATATTCTTTAATCGGCATTTCCAGTCTCTCTGACAAAAGAGCGTCCATGTCGATAAAATTTTCATCTATCAAGCTAGCAACCGTTGTTTTCCCAGCCCCCATGAAACCAATCAAAATCTTAGCCATGAAGTAAGTCCTCCAAATCATCAAAGAAATTTGGATAGCTCGTATTGATAGCTTCGGCGCGCTCCAACTCGACTTGACCGTCCTTTACCAAAAGAGCTGCAATAGCCGTCATCATGCCAATTCGGTGGTCGCCAAATGTATGAACTTTAGCACCGTGAAGAGACGTTTTCCCTTTGATGATCATGCCGTCTTCTGTCGGAGTAATATCAGCCCCCATGCTATTTAGTGCATCTGCCACAACTTGGATACGGTCTGTTTCTTTTACCTTTAATTCTTCCGCATCACGAATCACCGTTTGCCCCTTAGCTTGAGTGGCCAGAAGTGCAATGATTGGCAATTCATCAATTAAACGCGGGATAATTTCTCCGCCAATTTCTGTGCCGACTAATTCAGATGTCTCTACCATTATGGTGGCGGACTTAGCAACTCTGTCTATATTGGACAAGTTTATATTCCCCCCCATAGCCTTGACAACATCCAAAATGCCAGTTCGTGTTTCATTGATACCAACATTTCCCAAAATAATCTTAGAATTGGGAATGATAAGTCCTGCTACTATCCAGAAAGCCGCACTAGAAATATCTCCTGGCACCAGCACATTCTGTCCAGTAAACTCTTGTCCGCCTTGAACGCGGATTTCCTTTCCATTGACAGAAATCTGACCGCCAAATTGTTTAATCATGTCTTCTGTATGATTGCGGGTCATTTCTTTTTCCACAATGACAGACTCGCCCTGAGCTTGTAAAGCCGCAAATATCAAAGCAGACTTAACCTGAGCAGACGCCACAGGCAAGGTATAATGAATGGGCTGTAAGTTCTTATTCCCATGAATAGTGAGCGGTGGCAAATCTCGCTTGGTTCGCCCGGCGATTTGCACCCCCATTTGACGAAGAGGAATCGTTATGCGATCCATAGGACGTTTAGATAAACTATCATCACCAAACATTTCCGCCACAAAATCCTGCCCAGCTAATACACCTGAAATCAAGCGAATAGAGGTTCCAGAATTTCCCATATTCAGTTTGTTTGTCGGCGCTTGAAGACCAGCAAAACCTACTCCATGAATCGTTACTACATTGCCATCATCTTCAATTTGAACACCTAAATCACGAAAAACTTGCATGGTGGATAAAACATCTTCACCACGCAAAATATCGTGAACCGTTGTCACTCCCTTGGCCAAACTACCAAACATAATCGATCGATGACTAATAGACTTATCACCCGGCACACGAATACACCCAGCTAATCCCTTTGCATTTGTACGTAACTGCATAGAAAACCTCATACCTGATTCTTTTTACATATTGTACCATAAAAAGAGGAGGGAAACAAAAGAGAGCGGGGAAAAAGCTTCATTTCGTTGAATTCAACTTTTCCTCACCCTCTTAAAATTATAAACTTTCTGCAAATTTTTGCTTGATGAATTGTGCAGAATACGCTAATTTTTCTTCCTCTTTTTCCGTTAAACTAAGTTTGACTTGCTCAAGAATTCCCTCGCGTCCTACAATCGCTGGATAACTCAGGTAGGTGTCTAATGGCTGATAATAATTTGATACTGGCAATTCTTCATGCGAATCCGATACAAGGGCTACTGCTAAACGGATAGCTGCGCTCGCAATACCATAAGATGTGTATTTTTTGCCATAAAAAACGGTATGCCCTCCCTTAAGGGCTTCTAGAGCAATTTCATCCAACTCCTCTACTGAAGCAAATGTAGAAATCGGTTGTCCTTTTATCCGTACTTGGCTCCAAGCTGTAAATTGAGAATTTCCATGTTCTCCAAGATTGTAGCCATAAACACTTCGAGGAGCGACACCAAAGCGAACACCAACTGCACGTTTCATACGAGCTGTGTCCAGTAGCGTTCCCGTTCCAATAACACGCTCTTTAGGCAGACCAGTATAGTGTTGATAAAGACTAGTAATGACATCTACTGGATTACTAATAACAATGATAATCCCTTTAAATCCAACTTTTTTCAATTGTCCAGCGACAAAAGGAACTTCCTTAGATGTAAAGGGTAATTCCGCAAATCGATCGGCGTTGGGGTTATCTTGTAATTTGATATTGCCCAGTGCTGACACCACCACATCCGCATCTGCCAACGCCTGATAATCATTAACAATAATATTTGCGTGATGATTCAAATTTGCTGCGGCATCCTGAAAGTCAAGTGCATCTGCTTTGACTTTCGCTTCATTTTTATCAATCAACACATAATCATCAAAGGCTCCTTGCGCAATCAGACCATGCGCGACTGCGGCACCAACATTTCCCATACCAATAATCGCAATTTTACGTGACATAAAGCACCTCCATAAAATACACCGTTCAGCTTCACCATTAAACTGAAAATCTGTCTAGTTGATACATTTCATTATACTCAGAAATTAGTAAAAAACAAGTATTTAGTGGAAATATTCAGAAAATTCTCTCGCATTTATTGCATCCTTTCTTCTCCTATGGATTTCATGCACATAAAAAGCTGACCAAAATCTTGAATCAACTTGAATCATAACCTTATTTCAACAATTCTTGAACTGGATCAAAAATGATGCGTTCAATATCAGCCAAGTAAATAGACAATTGTTGTTGTTTATTGAAAAATTCAGTCAGGGCAGGATTGCCTTGAATCTTATCCCCAAACGACTTCATCTTGTCTTGCACTTCTTGCGTTGGCATTTGACCTGATTGCGCCATAGCTTGCAGTTCTTGTTGGAAAGCTAGATAGTCCTTTAAAAGGTTCTTTGCTTCACTATCAGCATCTACTGCTTTTCTGCTTTCGACAACGGCTTTGTACTCAGGAAGGTCACGCAGAGTACGGCTTAATTCATTCGCTAAATCATAAATATTTGACATAGTTTTCCTCCTTAATCTAAAAAGACTTGATAGTGTGTCTTTTCTCTTATTATTTTAGCAGATTTTTCCAAATCTTCGCGATTTTTAAAGGTGATTTGCAAAATTCCGTTAATATCTTCGCGATTTTCTTCATTGATGTGAATATTGACAATGGATGTTCCCCTTAGAAGTTCCAACACTCCTAAAATAGCATCTTCTTCATCGGGAACATTGATGAAAATGTCATAAAAGCTATCCACACCTGCTCGTTTATGAATTTCCATAGCTTTTCGCACTTGGCGACCATGCTGAAAGAAGTTCCAAATCACATCTTCATTTTTATTCTGAATAGCAAGTGAAATAGTATCCAATCGCTTCTTAAAATCCTCTATCCTCTCTAAAATGGCATCTGGATTTGTCAATAAAATCGAAGTCCACATGCTCGGTTCACTTTCTGCAATCCGTGTCATATCACGAAATCCCCCAGCAGCGAAATGCTGCGTCATTTCGTGCTGTTGAATATAAGCAGCGGCTTGATCCATAAGACTAGAAGCGAGAATATGCGGAAAATGACTAATCTGGCTGGTGACCCGGTCATGCTCTTTGGCATCAATCTCAATAAAGCGAGCATGCAGACCAGATAAGAGATTCTTCATTTCTGCTATCGTGCCTTCTTTCGTCAAATGAGACGGAGTAAAAATATAATAGGCATTTTCAAAGAGGTTTACATCTGCTGCACTAGCACCTGACTTATGACTACCAGCCATCGGATGAGCACCTACAAATCGAATAGTTTTTTCCTTTAGAGATTCTTCAGCGGCAGTTACAATTTCAGCTTTGGTAGAACCTGCATCTGAGATAATCACATCTTTTTTCAAATCTAGAGTTGCTAATTGCCTGATAAACTCAATGGTTTGCTTGATAGGAACAGCAAGGATAATCACATCTGCCAGAGGAGCAAATTCAGCAAACTGATCGGTCACTTGATCTACCATGCCTTTTTCAAGGGCAATTTTTCGGGATTCTTCTCCACGATTGTAACCTAATATAGTATAGTCTGGATGATCACGTCGAATTCCAAGTGCGATTGATGAACCAATCAAACCAAGACCCGCAATATAAATAACTTTCTTTACCATGCTTACTCCTTACTTTGGCTCAACAATAAATCCCAGAACAATCGACACTAAAATAATAACCATAACAATCGCTGTGAAAATCGTATACATTTTATCTTTTGTTTTGACAAAAATGATAAATGTTGAAATCACTCGAAAAATCGGTGTCAAAATAAGCATAAAAGCCCCCAGCAACATAAACGTCACTGCATCAAAAATGGAATGACTCTTTACATAGGTAACTGGATTAAACTGTTCCAAATTTTTTAAAGAAATGACCTGCTGACCACTAAAAAGGTAAAGAACCAAGCCAATAAACATAAAAAGAATGGAGAGAAAAATCCCTATGCGAAGAATTTTTCCCATGACCAAATCTAGCTGCTCTTTTTCTTCTTGCATTTTATCTGTCATTGCATACCTCGTATAAACATCTGCACACCCAAAGCTAATAAAGCGACTAGAAAAATCCAGCGCAATACTTTTACAGGCACATAAGGCATGATGCGGCTTCCGATGAAAGAACCTGCTAAAACACCTAAGGCGATTGGCGTAACCAATACCGGATTGATTTGCCCTACAAAAAGATAAAAGATAGCTGAAGCCGTTCCTGTCACTCCCATCATAAAGTTAGAAGTCGCTGAACTAGCTTTTAAGGGCATTTTCATAACAGTATCCATGGCCAATACTTTGAAAGCACCCGCACCAATTCCTAAAAGCGCCGACATAACACCAGCAAAAAACATGACAACAGAGCCACCAGGGACATTGGTCACTTGGTACTTGATTGTTTGATTGAGACCTTTGTCAAAATATTCACCACCGAGATTTAATTTCTCTGCGATAGCATCATTGTGACTCACACTCTGATTGTCCTTTTTGTCATGAATCTTCTGGTACATATTAAATGCTTGAAAGAGCATGAGAGCGCCATAAAGTAAGAAAAGGACTTGAGAATCTGTTATTACTGATAACATTGCGCCTACAAAAGCTCCTAAAGTTGTGAAAATTTCCAAAAACATGGCAATGCGCAGATTGAGCATGTCATCTTTGAGATAGGCAATCGCAGAACCTGAACTGGTTGCTAAAACCGCAATAATAGAAGCTCCGACTGCATACTTGATGTCCACCCCAAATAAAAGAGTCAGCACAGGCGTAATAACAATTCCACCTCCAAGTCCTAGCAAAGCTCCCAAAATTCCTGCAAAAATTCCGACCAAAGTCATTGTAAAAATATAGGTGAGCATTAAAATCCTTTCACATAATTGTGGTATTGTTGAACGGCTTCTTTTAATTCTTCCAGATTATCCGAAGAGAATTTCTCCAAAACCTCAGTTGCAAGCACTGTTGCAACAACAGCTTCCATAACAACACCAGCAGCTGGCAGAGCTGTCGGATCGCTTCGCTCCACCGTTGCCTTATAAGGCTCATGTGTCTCAATATCAACGCTCATAAGTGGCTTGTAGAGAGTTGGAATCGGCTTCATCACTCCGCGCACTACAATAGGTTCTCCGTTGGTCATACCGCCCTCGAAACCGCCCAAATTGTTGGTGCGACGAGTAAATCCATCCTCTTTAGACCAGATTATTTCATCCATCACTTGACTGCCCTTAAGCCGCCCTGCTTCAAAACCAACTCCAAATTCCACACCTTTAAATGCATTGATAGAAACCACTCCTTGAGCAATTTTAGCATCTAGTTTTCTATCCCATTGAACATAGGAACCAAGCCCAACTGGCACACCACCGACAACGGTTTCAACAATTCCACCAATCGTGTCGCCATCTTTCTTTATCTGATCAATATAGGCTTTGATTTCTTCTTCTTGCTCTGAATTGACAATCGAAACTTCTGACCGACGAGCGCGTTTCTTGATTTCAGAAATGGTCAGATTTTCAGGTATCTCAATGTCAATACCACCGAAAGTCACGACATGACTAGCCACCTCAACTCCGATTTCTTCTAAGAGACGCTTAGCAACTGCTCCCACCGCCACCCGCATGGTCGTTTCACGCGCAGAAGAGCGCTCCAATGAATTACGCAGATCATCAAAACGATATTTCATACCTCCGACCAAATCTGCATGACCCGGACGAGGTTTGGTAATCTTGCGCAGCTCTTTTTTCTTGTCCTCCACATCTGCTACATTCATGATGTCCAACCATTTTTGATGATCTAGATTGGTCACATTGAGTGTAATTGGTCCCCCCATGGTTCGCCCATGCCGAACACCAGAAGTAATTTCCACTTTGTCACTCTCTATTTTCATACGAGCTCCACGACCATATCCGCCCTGACGGCGTTTCAACTCTGCATTGATATAATCAGCTGTCAAAGGAAGCCCAGCTGGCACTCCTTCAATGATAGCTGTCAAACGCGGTCCATGTGACTCCCCAGCAGTTAAATATCTCATTTAATTACCTCATCTGTTGTTGCTATTTAGCACTTACTTTTCTAAATAATCTTTCATCTCTTCTAAAGGGATCTGATGAATGGCAGTCCTGCCTAATTCTGGAATAATGACTAATTTGATTGTCTTTCCACGAGCTTTCTTATCATGAAGTAAGGCATGATAGAGCTCTTCTTGTCGCCAAGGTTGATAATCGGTCGGAAGACCAAACTTACAGCACATTTTTTCAATATCTGTGGTAATTCCTTTAGGCATCAGCCCCTTTTTTTCTGCTACGTATGCTACTTGAACCATGCCAATAGCCACGGCTTCTCCGTGCATGACTTTGCCATAACCAGCAGTCGCCTCCACTGCATGGCCAATCGTATGTCCAAAATTTAGATAAAGGCGCACACCATTGTCAAGTTCGTCTTCCACTACTAGCTTTCGTTTGACATTGCAAGAATGATAGATGATACTTTCTGCATGCTCCAAAATGGATTCTGGACTACCATCCATGTCAGACAGTTCCTGCCATAGCTCCACGTCCTCAATCAAACCATACTTGATGACCTCTCCCATGCCTTCAATCAATTCACGTTGTCCTAAAGTTTTTAAAACATCTGGGTCAATCAGAACTCCGTCCGGCTGAGTAAAAGTACCCACCATGTTCTTAGCCCACGGCGTGTTGACTCCTGTTTTCCCACCAATCGAAGAATCTACCTGAGCTGTCAAACTCGTCGGTATCTGTACAAAATGAACGCCTCGCATATAAGTTGAAGCTGCAAAGCCAGCCAAATCACCGACCACACCGCCACCCAAGGCAACAATACCATCACTGCGGGTCATCCCTACTTTAGCGAGAAATTCATAAACTTTATTGACCGTTGTTAAATTTTTACTAGCTTCCCCTTCCAGAAAATCAAATACAAACACTTCAAAGCCGGCAACTTCTAAGCTACATTTAACCGTTTCAGCATACAGACTTGCCACATGATTATCTGTGATGACAACGACCTTTTGAGCTGACCATAAACTTGCCAACCATTCTCCAGCTTTAGCTAAAGTCCCTTTTTCAATGACAATATCGTAAGGATGATTGGGGATATTCACATTTAATTTCATAGGCAACTCCTTATTTGTACTTTTTTTCCAATGTCTGCCAAATTTCTTTAGTTGGCATTTCTTTTCCTGTCCACAATTTGAATGCTTCTGCTGCTTGATACAACAACATTCCCAAGCCATTCACTACTTCAACTTCTTTTCCTTTTGCCCATTTTAAAAATGGGGTTTCAAACGGCTGGTAAATCACATCTGCCACAAGAAGTGAATGTGGTAAACGAATACTGCTTGGTATCGGTAAAGCCTTACCGTCCATACCTAAACTGGTCCCATTGACCAATAAAGCAGAAATGTTAATTTTTTCTTGCAATAATTCTTGATTTTCTAAAGGTAATACCCAAATCTTCACTGCAGTCTTCTGCTGAATTTCCTTCATTTTCTGCGAAACGCGTTCAAAAGAAGAATGGCGCGTAAACACAAAAATCTCATCAACACCATCTAAAGCAGCCTGCACAATAATCGCTGTCGCTGCCCCACCAGCTCCAAGCATGACCATTTTCTTACCCTTGACGACAAAAGAAGGCAAGCTCATAAAAAATCCCTTGCCATCTGTGTTATAACCAATCAATTTTCCATTTTGATTCACGACAGTGTTCACCGCCCCAATCATCTGCGCAGCCGGCGTGAGCTCATCTAAAAAAGGAATCACAGCCTGTTTATAAGGCATAGACAAATTGATTCCAAACATATCGTAACGACGAATATTTTCAACAGTTGCTTTCAAGTCATCATGTGAGATTTCCCAAGCCACATAAACTCCATTAACGCCCGTTTGCTCAAACGCTGCATTATGGATAAAAGGAGAAATACTGTGTTTGATTGGGTTGGCGACAACTGCCACTAAACGAGTATAGCCGTCAATTTTCATTCAAAATCTCCTGAATTTGCTTCATATTAGTAAGAGAAATTTGACCTGGCGCACTGGATTCATCCAAGCTTGCAAATAACCAACTCGAGCCTGTCAAATCTGCTGTTATCCGCGAAATCTTTCCAATTTGACCCATGGAAATCGTTACAAAATCCTGATCTGGATTTAAGGTTTTAAAACCACGCGTATAGTTCATCAAGTCCAACACATCTTGCTCGCTACGTGCCATAACAGAAATTTTCACCACTTTTGGTGTCAAACTGGTCAATTCAGATAAAATTTCCATCATATTTTCAGGCGTTTCTTTAAAATTATGATAGCTCAAAACAAGATTTGGAAAATCCAACATTTCCTCAAATCTATTTTTGTGAGAAAAATATTCAAAATCAATATAGTCTGGCTGATAAATCGTTGAGATTTCCTTAATGGTAGAAATATATTCATCATCCGTCAATTCAATATTTCCACCTTCGCCAATTGTTCTCAAAGTGAAAATCAATTCACGACCAGCAAATTTTTCAAAAATAGCAGGTGCAACGGTCAAAATATCATCTTTTGCTAAAAAATCCGCACGCCATTCAATAACGTCCGCGTCATCATAACGCGAGCTATCAATATTCTGCGCTTCCTCTAAATTTTTCGGCATCACTGATACGACTAATTTCATTTGTTCACCTTAATGGTAAATACCTTGAGGTAATTACTTCTTTCATCTTTTTTATTATAAGTAAAATCTGCTGGTAAACCGTATTCTTTCAAATAACGGTGCTTCATTCCTGCAAAACCTTTTTCAATTTCTTTTTTAAACTTAGTACGCGAAACATTCGCAGCATTTGTACTAGCAATGATAATCCCTTGGGGATTTAAAATTTCTAAAGACTGAGCAATTAACTTATGATAATCCTTAGCCACTGAAAAAGTTTGTTTTTTATTTCTTGCAAAACTCGGCGGGTCTAAAACAATCACATCATAGGTCAGACTATGTCGCTTTGCATATTTAAAGTACTCAAACACATCCATCACAAAAAATGTATGATTGCTTAAGTCAAGATTATTCTCTCTAAAATGGGCTTCAGATAGCTCACGACTTCGTTTTGCCAAATCAACGGAGGTTGTCTGACTGGCTCCTCCCATCGCTGCCGCAACCGAAAAAGCTGCCGTGTAGGAAAACATATTTAACAGCGACTTGCCAGCTGCTAGACCGTCTACCAAGCTACCACGCACCTCATGCTGATCAAGGAAAATTCCTGTCATCAATCCATCATTTAGAAATACTTTATAACGAACGCCATTTTCCAAAATTGGGAAAAATGCTGGCGCTTCTTGCCCGTATAAATGAACAGATTCAACACTCAAACCCTTGAAACGAATTTTCTCATACGCTCCTGTAACTTCTGGAAAAACCTGCTGAAATGCTTGAACAATAGTATCTTTAATCTCGTAAACAAAGAGATTATACCAAGAAAAAACAGCATATTCTTGATACAAATCTATTGTCAACCCACCAAAACCATCTCCTTCTTGATTAAAAAGGCGGTAAGCTGTTATCTCTTTTGATTGTTGATAAACTTGTCGCTTTTCTTTCGCACACTGAAATAACTGACAGAAAAACAAGACATCTAAAGTTACTTTCTTATGTGAAATAAACCACCCAATCCCTTTGTTTTGCTCCGATAAGTATCCGATGCCTACAAAATTTCCTTTTGCGTTTACCAATTCTACGACTTGATGATGAAAAGAAAGTGAAGGAAAATCTTGTTTTTCTAAAACAAATCGTCCTTTTTTTATGTTTTCTTCAGTATAAGAAGGAATCGTAAGCTGTTTCATAAGCTCTATTATATCAAATGTTATGAATTTTCTCAAAAAAATGTACTACTTATTACAAAATGATTGCAAAAAATGCGTTCATACGTAAAAATTCTATTTATTCTCAATGGATAAAAATCCTTTCTCTGTTTTTTATCTAGCAAAAGAAAATGCAACATTTTAAATTACCAACTTAAATCAAAAATATGTTATACTTAGTAGTGAAAATTTTAGGAAATAAGACAAGGAAGTATATATTTGTGAAAACTATGACTAGGAAGATACTCAACTTCATGAGTACAAGACTAGGTTTTGTCTTGACCTTACTGACCCTTTATTGGCTGAAAACCATGTGGGCTTATTCTGTTGACTTTAATCTTGATATTCAGGGTGCCTATCAAGTCTTTCTCGCGATTCTCAATCCCCTTCCATTGGGATTGCTGTTGATTGGACTGGCACTTTATATTAAGCGCACCAAAGTTTTCTATATTCTAGCAGTTGCGCTTTACATTTTATTATTTGTCTGGCTCATTTCAAACTCTATCTATTATCGCGAGTTTAGTGATTTTGTTACTGTCAATACCATGCTCGCTTCAAGTAGTGTCTCGGCTGGTCTAGGAGAGGCTGCGCTTGAATTATTCCGCCCTGGAGATTTGATTTACATCATTGATTTTCCAATCTTAGGTTTTCTTTTTTATAAAAAATGGATCCGTTTAGACGATCGGCCATTCAACAAGCGAGCTAGCTTTGCAATTACTGCTCTGTCCAGTATGCTTTTTTCAGCCAATCTCTTTTTAGCAGAAGTTGACCGTCCAGAGTTATTGACACGCGGCTTCTCTAATTATTATGTTGTCCGCGCTTTAGGCTTGCCAGCCTTTCTTGGCTATAGTGCTAATCAGACATATAGCGCCAACAAAGAACGCTCCAAAGCAAGTGCTGAAGATTTGAAACCAGTTGAAGAATACGTCAAGTCACACTATGCCGAGCCAAATAAAGAGTATTACGGAATTGCTAAAGGTAGAAATGTCATCTATCTTCATTTAGAAAGTTTCCAACAATTCCTGATTGATTATAAATTAAAGTCTGATGGCAAAGAATTCGAAGTAACACCTTTCCTCAACTCACTATATCATTCCAACTCAACTTTTGCTTTTTCTAATATCTTTAATCAAGTAAAAGCCGGAAAAACATCTGATGCAGAAACCATGCTAGAAACTGGTTTATTTGGTCTCAATCAGGGGTCCTTTATGGTAAACTATGGTGGAACAAACACGCAGCAAGCTGCTCCGTATATTCTCTCAAAAAATGGATATAATTCTAGTGCCGTTTTCCACGGAAATGCTGGTAGTTTCTGGAATCGAAATACCACCTACAAACAATGGGGATATAACTATTTCTTCGATTCTTCTTACTTCTCTAAGCAAGACAAAACAAATTCATTCCAATATGGCTTGAATGATAAGATTATGTTCAAAGATTCTATTAAATATCTTGAACATTTGCAACAACCATTTTATGCAAAATATATCACCGTTTCTAATCACTATCCCTATACAACTAGCTTGATTGGAGACGAGACTGGTTTCCCACTTGCTTCGACTAAGGATGAAACAATCAATGGTTATTTTGCAACGGCCAATTATCTAGATTCTGCCGTTAAATCATTCTTTGACTACTTAAAAGCGTCTGGTCTTTATGAGAATTCAATCATCGTTCTTTATGGTGATCACTACGGTATTTCCAATTCACGGAATCCCTCGCTGGCGCCATTACTAGGCAAAAACTCTGAAACTTGGTCTAGCTACGACAATGCCATGCTCCAAAGAGTTCCTTATATGGTTGTTATTCCTGGTATGACAAAAGGAAAAGTCATTAATACCTATGGCGGGCAAGTTGACCTTTTACCTACTCTGGAACATTTGCTCGGTATTGACTCTAAACAATACTTACAAGTTGGTCAAGATTTACTCTCTCCAAAACATCAGCAAACCGTTGCCTTCCGTTCATCAAACTATTTCGTAACTCCTAAGTATACTAGCTATAGTGGACGTACTTACTACACAGAAACAGGAGAAGAAATTACCAATCCAGATGAAACAACTAAGGCAGAATTGGAAAAAATCCGCAACACAACTAATGAGCAGTTGAAAATGAGTGACCTGATTCAAACCGGAGACTTGCTTCGCTTCTATACTGGAAATGATTTAGGAAAAGTGAATCCTAAGAACTATTCTTATACCAACTCACTTAAATCATTATTATCTATTGAAAAGAAAAAAGGTGATGAATCTACAAGTCTTTATAGCAAACGAGGTGGTAATTCAACTGTTGATCTGTTTAATTCCCCAAGCTATCGTGCTCTTCACCCTGAACAATTTGAATCAACAAGTAGCGTTTCTTCCTCATCAACAGAAGAATCCAGCTCTTCTTCTAAATAACCAAAAATCCCATACAAGTAAAATGAACTGTATGGGATTTTATAATGAAAGAAAGCACTCAATCTATCAATGTTTTGATGACTCGATTGACTTGATCAAAGAAAAATTGCTCCTCGTCATAAGTAATACCTGTTGCTTTTGCCAACAAAATCAATATTTCCATAAAAAATTGAGAAGAAAAACCTGTAGTGGAATGCAATTCTTCTTCGTCAAAATGTTTAATTAAATGCGCTAATGGGTTCCGAACGGATTTCTCCAACTTTCGTAGTTCTTTGACCATGATTTTAACTTGCTCTGGTAAATCCAACAGTAAAATCAAGCTAGCTAGACTAGAAGAATGAACTGGACTTTCAGCATGAAAAGTACTCAAAATAGGATGATCTGTATTTTTCATCTTTTCAAAATTCCAACGATCGTAACTCGCTTCTCTGGAATTATGAATGTAGGATTCAATATCAGGAATTTCCAGCTTGATTAAACGCATAAAAATCCGATAAATAGCTGGACTAACAGCACGAATAAAATCAATCACTTGTTCGTTTTTGAGCTTTGCTTCTAAGTCATACAGGTAGTTTGCTAATTGTTCATCTTCCTCAGAATCATGACAAAAAGGTTGAAAATCATTTCTAATTTTCAACTGATATTCCATAGCAGGGCGAATATTTAACTCTCTCCGCTCTGTCATGATATATAAAAGTTCAACTAGCTTTGATTCTGCATCGTTCAGTCTTTGAGCCAATTTATAGGCATGAGCATAATCATAGCGAGAAATAGCATACACTATTTCTTCTTTTATATCTAAATTTCCAAGCATCACTCTGAAATAATCGTTTCTAAGCCAACTTTCATCATATCTGTGAAAGTCGTTTGTCGTTCTTCTGCTGTTGTATCTTCATCTGGATTCACCAAGCTATCTGAAATAGTCATAATGCCAAGTGCTTCGACATTATATTGAGCCGCTAGATAGTAAAGAGCTGCCGCTTCCATTTCCACAGCCAGAACTCCCATTTTACCAAGTTCAATATTTTTTTCACCATAGTTTGAGTAGAAAACATCTGATGATAAGACACTTCCAACGTGCGTAGTCATGCCAAAATCCTTGGCAAGGTGATAAGCCTTATCTAAAAGACGAAAACTTGCAATTTGTGGAAAGTCATATTGAGGCCAATCATTACGAATGATATTTGAATTTGTCGCTGCTGCTTGCGCTAATACCAATTCACGTACATGAACGTCTTTATTCAACGAACCAGCCGTTCCTACACGAATTAAACGTTTCACGCCGTAGTTAACAATCAACTCATGTGCATAGATAGAAATAGACGGAATTCCCATTCCAGTTCCCATAACACTAACACGATGCCCCTTATAAGTTCCTGTATAGCCAAACATGTTGCGAACTTCATTGAAGCATATAGCGTCCTCTAAGTAGTTTTCGGCAATGAATTTGGCACGGAGTGGATCTCCAGGTAGTAAAATTTTATCGGCAATTTCGCCCTGTTTTGCTGCAATATGGATTGACATAAGTAAGATACCAAGCCCGTCAAAAACCCAAACTGAAAAGTACAAGCGCTAAAAAACTTTTCTTAGGAGCTTATTCATCTCAGAAAGGATTGCGTGTGGGTTTTATTCCTTTCGTTTTTAGTTGAGTTCAGAAAGAGATGTGATTGTAAGCTCAATCTTCGACTCTTTTTACATTTATGTTTTTTATAGTTCTGCAAGGATTGCTTTTACAAGTCCTTTAAAGTTTTCCTTGATACGTTCTGTCACTTCTACGACTTCTTCATGGTTTAGCTCGCTTTGAAAACCTGCCGCAAAGTTTGTAATAGCTGAAATTCCCAATACTTTCAAGCCTGAGTGCGCTGCCACAATTACTTCCGGAACAGTTGACATACCAACAGCACTTGCACCTAATGTTTGGAAAGCACGGATTTCAGCTGGTGTTTCATAAGTTGGACCAGTCACACCCAGATAAACTCCTTCTTTCAATTCAATGCCTAATTTTTCTGCTACGGCGTGGGCTTTTTCACGGTAAGCTTTTGTATAAGCATCAGACATATCTGGAAAGCGTGGTCCAAATTCATCCAAATTTGCTCCAATCAAAGGATTTTGTCCCGTCAGATTGATATGGTCTGAAATAGCCATTAACGTCCCTGGACCATATCCAATCCCTCCAGCGGCATTGGTAACAATGACACCTTCACAGCCTAGCGCTTTCATTACACGGACAGGGAAGGTCACCACTTCCATCGGATTGCCTTCGTAAAAATGAAAACGTCCTTGCAAAGCCAGTACTTTCCGACCTGCTAAGTCGCCATAAACCAATTTACCAGCATGCCCCACCACTGTTGAGCGACCCCAATTTGGAATGCCTGCATAGTCAATGCTGACAGCATTTTCAATCTCACCAGCTAATTCTCCCAAACCAGAACCGAGAATCAAACCAAATTCTGGTGCAGTAATTCCTTTGTCTTTTAAAAACTGTGCTGTTTCGTTAATTTTATCCATTAAATTCATATCTTTATCCTTTTTTATCTTTTTTAATTTTCACTCGAAAAATGCTGAATGACACAATTACGTCCCACTCTCAAGAGCATATTCTAATCTTTCTTATTCTTTTTGAACATCAGCATTTAGTGCAACACTAATTCGGACTGAATCCATGACAATGACATAAATATAATAACATGTGACATAAAATTCTATTCTCCTTTTGATTTGGTTGATTTTAAAATTTGCACACCATTTCTTCCAGCAACAATGACCATATCCACCATTTTATTAAAGAGTCCATGTTCTACCACACCGACTACATGATCTAGCTTTTGCCCAAATTCGACTGGATTTTCAATCACGCCTAAGTCAAGATCAATAATGAAATTCTGCATATCCGTGACATAGCGCTTCCCATTTTTTTCACGAAATGACGGTTTATAGCCTGCATATTCAAAACGACGGAAAAGCTGTTCTGCTCCGTATTGTACGACTTCTACCGGTAATTTGAAAGCACCTAGTTTACAAACCATTTTACTTTCATCAACTACCCAAATGTAGGTTTTGGTTGGAGTTGCGACAACTTTTTCCATAAGCAGAGCGCCGCCACCGCCTTTGATACCGTTGAAGTCAGTATCCACCTCATCAGCTCCGTCAACGGTCACGTCTACTTCATCTACTTCATCAATTGATTTCAAAGGAATATCTAAACGCCGAGCTTGTTCACTCGTTGTGCTTGAAGTTGTAACTGCTGTTATTTTCAGTCCTTCTTCCTTGATACGCCGTCCAACTTCTTCCACAAAATAATAGGCAGTCGAACCCGTTCCTAAACCAACTACCATACCGTCTTTCACATATTCTGCAGCTTTGATTCCCGCCATTTTTTTGAGGTTTTCCATTTTTGCTCCTTTATTCAATCTGCTTCTAGTATACCATGATTTGCCAACTTTAGCACCCCAAAAATGAAACCACTTTCTTTTTAAATGATCCTTTTTTACAAATATTCTAAAATCCGAATATTCTATTTTTCTTGATTATAAAACACCAAAAATTCCAAATTTTCTCCGCCATAATTTGATATATCAAACGAGTAACCGAATGATGATTGAACCTTTCTTAAAATTTATTTTATTGTATTAAAGAGAGATGATGAACTTATTTGAACAAAAATAGTATGTAAAAATCTTGCGACTAACCTTGTTTTGCGTTACAATGAATATAGATTGCATAAACACATTATAAGGATTAAATTGATGATAACCAAAGAATTTGATACGATTGCTGCCATTTCCACTCCTCTTGGTGAAGGGGCTATCGGCATTGTTAGACTGAGCGGGACGAATAGCTTTGCCATTGCTCAAAAAATCTTCAAAGGAAAAGATTTAAGTACGGTTGCCAGTCACACACTAAATTATGGGCATATTATTGACCCAGAAAAAAACGAAATTTTAGATGAAGTTATGATTGGAGCTATGCGTTCTCCGAAAACCTTCACACGTGAAGACGTGATTGAGATTAACACCCACGGAGGGATTGCTGTGACCAACGAAATCCTCCAATTAGCTATTCGCGAAGGTGCCAGAATGGCAGAACCTGGTGAATTTACCAAGCGCGCCTTTCTCAATGGACGCATGGATTTGACGCAAGCAGAGGCTATCATGGACATTATTCGGGCAAAAACGGACAAAGCCATGAATATCGCCGTCAAGCAACTGGACGGTTCTCTGTCCGACCTCATCAACAACACCCGTCAGGAAATTCTTAACACACTGGCTCAAGTCGAGGTCAATATTGACTATCCAGAATATGATGACGTTGAGGAAATGACTACCAAACTGTTGCGTGAAAAAACTGCTGAATTTGAAAAACTGCTGACTCAACTTTTAAAAACAGCTCGCCGCAGTAAGATTCTACGCGAAGGAATTTCGACTGCTATTATTGGTCGCCCTAATGTTGGAAAATCTAGTCTCCTTAACAACTTGCTCCGTGAAGATAAGGCTATTGTAACGGACATTGCTGGAACCACTCGCGATGTCATTGAAGAATATGTCAACATCAACGGAGTGCCACTCAAGTTGATTGATACTGCGGGTATTCGTGATACAGATGATATTGTCGAACAAATCGGAGTAGAACGTTCTAAAAAAGCGCTCCAAGACGCTGACCTTGTGCTTCTTGTGCTAAATGCAAGCGAGCCATTGACAGAACAAGACCGCAAACTGTTAGAAATCAGTCAAGACACCAATCGTATCTTGCTGCTCAATAAAACCGACTTAGAAGAAAAGATTGAAGTTGACCAGCTTCCCGATGACTTTATCAAGATTTCTGTTCTCCAAAATCAAAATATTGATAAAATCGAAGAACGAATCAACCAACTTTTCTTTGAAAATGCAGGTATTGTAGAACAAGATGCTACTTATCTCTCTAACGCTCGCCATATTTCTCTGATTGAAAAAGCTGTCGAAAGTCTCCACGCTGTCAATGAGGGACTGGATTTAGGAATGCCTGTTGACTTAGTGCAAGTGGATCTCACCCAAACATGGGAAATCCTTGGTGAAATCACAGGTGACGCCGCTCCTGATGAACTCATTAGCCAACTTTTCAGCCAATTTTGTTTGGGAAAATAAATAGACAAATTCGGTCGAAAACAATCAAATTCTATGATTTCTGAGGTTTTTCCTGTAGAATCATAGAGTTTTTTTGCTGAATACAGCAAAAAGAATTCTTAACGTTTTAAGTAAAAAGAGGTTCATCTGGCTTTAATTTAAAACCAGCTCCATATGGGAAAATTCGATTTTATCACAAACCCACTTGGATGAACTCAGACTACACTATGAACTTTATCAATTCCTGCTTTTTCACTTTCAGGGAAAGCAAACTAATCATTTCTTTGACTTGATGGAGGAGGTTATTTCTGATGTTCACCCAATTTTTCAAACCGTCTTTCGGACTTTCCGGAAGGACAGAGACAAGATTACCAACGCCTTGGAGCTACCTTATTCCAACGCCAAGCTAGAAGCGACTAACAATCTCATCAAGGTCATCAAGCGAAACGCTTTTGGATTCAGGAATTTTGACAACTTTAAGAAACGCATTCTCATCGCTTTGAACATCAAAAGAGAGAGAACGAATCTCGTCCTCTCTAAATCTTAGCTTTTCATCAACCAACTACAGTTGACAAAGAGCCGTGATTTTTTCTGTCTAACTTTTGGGGTGCGGTTCAAGTTTGTTCTCTCTTGATGTTAGATTAGCGCAACCCACTACAATTGACAAAGAGATAATTTTTTAACCAACTATAGAGATTTGTAGGGCTACTTATTACAGCTTTTTACTCACTATGTACTTTAAAAAAATCTTTTGACAAATAGCCTTTCCCAGCCACTATATCATACTGGATTAGCTTCAGATCTTCTGCAATTTGCCTTCCTTCTGCATCCAAATTTTTTTTACCAACACTTGCCTTATGCAAAACTTCTGTTAATAAAGCATAATACGGGGACACTTTTGAATTGGTCTGTTCTAATAATAAAGCTGTGAAATCACTTGAATTTACAATCGGATAGTCCAATTTAGGTGTTTCATAATTACTCCACACAAAATAGTCTGTTAAATATTGACTCTCTGGATTATTTTTGAAAGCTGACTGTGGATAAAGCCCTGGTAAATGATCTCCATAAAAAACAACGGTAATTTTTTTATTTATTTTTGAAAGTTGATCAAGAAAATCCTTTGTGGCTACATCTGTGTGGTATAATAAACGAGTATAGTTAGTTAATTGGTCATTTTCCTCATTAGAAAAATTTGAATTAGAAGCTTCAATATTATTTGGTTCTTCTTCTTTCCAAGGAGAATGATTTTGCATCGTCATAACAGAGAAAAATTGATTTTGGCTATCTTTCATATTATCAAGAATTAATTGATAAGAAGAACTATCACTATAATTTACTCCCTGATAATGAACATCTAGTCCCTTTGTTAATAAACTAACAAATTTAGAATACCCTAGAGACTTATAAATAACATTTCGAGAATAATTTGTTGGAGCAGCCAAGTGAATAGCAATGCGATTCTTGGCTTCAAATTGGTCACTAATGACAGGAAATTTGTTCATTTTAGGAACAACTTCTGTATAAGCAACAGAAATACTAGGTGACAAATTATAGAATGGTAGACCGGTTAGCGATTGAAACTCCATATTTGCTGTTCCACCACCATAGCCATCTGATTTCATTAAACCACTCGTAGTTTGGTTCTTAATGTCTTGAATATTTGAAATAGGATTTTGAGAAAGCTTAACCCCTTCAACACGAGCAGGATCAGAAAAACTTTCACTCAATATGTAAACAACCGTTTGTTCTTCTATCTTATTTGTTCGTTCTGTATTTAAAATTTGAGAAGCTTTTTGATATTTTTGCTCAATTGCTTTAATTTTTTCGGCACTATAACTCTGAGGTTTATACATGGTGCTATCTGACAGTTGCGATAACCAAACAAATGCAAGTGAACGAGAGCGAGCATTTATCGTGTTTCCATACCAATTCAAATCTTCATAATTATTAAGAACAGAAATTATAGGTATGTTTTCTTGAATTTTACCGTCTTTTCTATTTGCAAATATCCCTACAATTGAGGTTAGAAATATTACAGTTAACATCAAAATAGAGAAACGATATTTGTAATTTTGTATGATCTTACTTGCTAATATTTTGTTTCTGAAAAAATAATACAAACTTACTAGTACAAGAAGTCCTAGTAAAAGATACACTATATACGAAAATCCGTTAATGAATTCTAATAGTAGTTTAGGCTCCTTTAACCAAACTATATCACTAGGTAATATCGGTTCTTGGCGGAATTGGAATTTAAGGCTACTTGCTACTGTCACTCCACTAATGACTAATAAGATAAATATTGTAGAAATTAAAAAACGATTAAATATTAGATAGATAATCAAAAAAATAGCAAAGAAAATAATAATTTGAAATGGAGTTGCTCCTGTTGAAAGGCGAAATTCTGCATCCCCTCTTATACTATTTTGTATTGTAAAATTAAAAACAATCGCAAATAATAGACTTAATAAGCTCGCAACTGAAAAACTAGCTTTATTTTTACAAATATCCTTTATTGCTTTTACTGAGAAAAAACTAGGAATGATAAGTAGAATCGTTAAATAAACCAGTAATCCTATTAAAGAGAAAGCGAAGTAATCGGTTATTTGAAATTTATTATTAACAATAAATTTCTTTAAAAAACTAGTCTGCTTAAGAAAGTTTAATGTTTTACTATCTAACAATACGAAATTCAATAATATCTGTGATAAAAAGAATGTTTCTAAAATATCATGATTTTCATTATCAATTCTCAACCTATTGAATTTTATATTATTTAATTTAGGAATATATTTAAAAATAATTGCTATCAACAATGTAGGAATAATAAAAACTAGCGAATTATATTGTAAAAAGTGATTAGCTTTTAAATCACATAAATTATAAGAAGGTACCGTCAAATGCATAGACATTTCTAGCAAGTAAGAAAAAATTAAATAGCCAATATAAATAAATAATATAAAAGCATATAATTTTTTATTTACAAGTTTTGATACAACATATCCTAAAAATATTTCTACTGCTAGTACACATAACAAGCCTAGCGTTAGATATGAATTGATTGTTATATTTTTACTTTCTTCTAATATAAAATTTAAACAAGCCCCTATTACATTAAAAAATAAGAAGCTGATTAACAATATACTAAATTGTCTATAATATTTATTTAAAAATTTCATAACGATTATCTAATAAAACTAATTTAAAAACCTTCACGAAGTAACTTTTCTTTTTAATCTTCTCAGCAAATATTTAACAGCACTACCAGGTCCACGATAGATATATTTCAGAGCGCCTTTAATACCACCAATATTGTCAAAATTTATATAGGTATTTGGTAAGGTATCTGGACGAATATTTAAAACAATATTATCCACAAAAGGAGTGATATAAATCTCATTTTTAGAGATTGCATAGTCATAACGTTGAGACCAAGCTAAATAAACTAAAATTCGTTCAATAGAATGTAGAATGGTATGTTGTGGCAATGGTTCTGCTGGAATATCAGCATCTTGCAAATTCAAATCAAATAAAGGCTTTAAAGCATCATATTTGAACCAAATAAAGGTTCCATAACTCATGATAAATGTATTTAATTGATTGAAATCTATAGATCGTCTAATATTCATTCGTTCCCAGAGTAAATTCATATCATCTGCAAATTTATTCTCATTCCACGGATCAACAATCTTTGTATAACGGAAAAAAGTTGGAATATCAGCAATAACCAAGCCTAACCGTTCATCACTTTCCAAACTAGCCATAATTTTATCCGCCGGTTTGATTAACATATCAAAAAGTTCGTTTCTCCATGAATCTCCTACCCAATGCGGATACTCTGGAGATTTTTTCGTATGAAAATGACCAATATAATCATATTTTGATAGTTCTTTTTTGAGTTTCAACATCGGAATAACATCACGACCGCGATTTCCAGTAATGTAAATTTTGCCTACCTTACCACGTTCTGTTAGAATCTTCTCAATTTCTGCTTTCTTTTTCTCAGAATCTGTTGTCAAAAACAAATCATAATCAAAATGAAAATTTTCAAAAGCCGTTAAAAATGCTTCCAAAAGATCCACATAATAAGTATGGAGATGTACCGCAACTTTCTTTTGATTTGAATACTGAAGTTTATTATCTTTTAATACTTTTCTATCAAGCAAATATGGAGGTGTTGGTAAACTCATATCAGACATGTGAGATAAAATAAATTCTGTCGGATAATCTGATACCTTTTCAATCTCTTGCAATAAGTAAGGGGATAAATGTTGAGTTAAATCAAACGTTTTTATCTTAATAAAAGGAACGTGGTTTTCCAACAAAACATGCGGATAATGAATTGTGAAGTTACTATGGAAGAAGTCATCCTTTAAAGGCACTGTATCCAAAATTGCCTGATATTTAAAACCTGCATCTACAAATTTCTTAGTGTACTGGGTCTCATAATTATCAATAACCTTTTGTACATCTATATAATTTTCAACCGATTGCCAGAAATTTTGAAATACAGTAGACTGAACGAGTCTCTTTTTAAAAGAAATAAAATAAGATTGAAGATGCTCATTAATGAACAGATTTCTTTGTTTTACTTCTTGATGATTTGTCATTCCCCAAAAATCTACTTCTGGATCGGACTCATATCTTTGATAAATAGGTTCCATGTCCCAAAGTGGACCAAAACAGGTATCGTTCATCACGGTAATTGAATCATATCCTTTCAACTTATCAAAACCGACTAAAGCCATGCCATCATGCCAAGCTCCAAAATCATAGCCAGTATTTTCACGTTGAATAAATTCATCAATCAGCTTTTTGTCACGAAGTTTTTCCACTTCAGATAGGCTTAACTGACTATTTGAAATAAAAATAAGTTTTTCAAATAAAGGTCGCATATGTTCAATTTGGTAAAATACATGTCGACTGATATGGGCGTATTTGTTAAAATGAACATAAATTAATAATCGTTTCATTGTCTTCTCCTAAAGAAGTTAATAATTTTAGTCGGAATTATCCAGCGTCGGCTCCCTATAACCGCATTGTGTTCATGAACTAATTCTTGATAATTACATTCTAACTGGTGAATGCGCTCTTCCAAATCCGTAATGTTCTCCAGCAATTTCTGGTTAACTTCATTCGCCTCTGAAAGTTCAGTCAAAACTGAACCTTCTTTCATAGGGTCAAAAATATCTTTCATTTCATACGAAAAAATAAATTCTGAATCCTCAACATCATTAATCTGATAATGAAGCTGAGGATCATTTTTCCCGAAAAGCAATTCATTAGAAAGCAAGAGCCCGTTTGTAAAGGCAACTTTCAACTCTGTTTGGTTATGATAAGTTTTTAGACTAACGTTTTTATAATAATTGGGAACCTCAGATAAATCAATTCTCAATCTAGCCGCTTCATGTGGTATCTGGAAATAAAGCTCATCTGCATACTGTAATGGGAATTTCAGACTATTTGTTTCCGAAAATTCTTCGTCTGCCCCTGCATAAAAAATCGTAATATGCTGCTTCTTTATATTCAGTATGGAATGATTTGGCAACGTTTCTCCTAGCAGGGGGCTAAGAGCTTGTAGTGATTTTTCTGTTCTTGTTGAAAGAGATGCTATATGTGCAAGTAAATTATCATAACACTTATCAAGTGTATAAAGCTGTTTAGCTCTCTCGCTTGCAAGAACTGCATTCCTCTTATTTATATCGAAATTTTCAAGAACATCTGCCATCTTATCAGCCAATGAATCAATATCTCCTAACTGATAGGTTGTACCTACACCAAAATACTCTTTCACTGATTTATAACCATTATTATTTGAAACTATTGTAGGAACTCCTCTTAAAATAGATTCAATAAAAACAAGAGGAAAGGCTTCGGATTTAGAGGTGTACACACAAATATCTGAGTCTGTCACTTCTGTCCATGGTTGATCATTATAACCTAAAAATTGGACATTAGTTAATTCATATTTCTCAATAAAAGCATCGCATTCTTCTTTCGACTCTTTTTGCCAGCCGCCAATAAAAATTAATGGAATATCATAGTGACCCAGTTTTTTATAGGCTTTGAGAAGCTCAATTTGATTTTTATTTTCATTTATGACACCAATTGAAACGATTCTTCTTCGATTGGACTTGCCCAAAACTTCAGATGTAAATTGTGTGTAAGGAATAAATGTTTCTAAATTAGCAGGATTGTTGTTTAGCGCAGCTAATTTTTGGGCTAGATTTCCTCGTACAGAAAAAACTTTATCTGAATTCTCAAAAATAAAATTCATCTTTTTAGTATAATATTGAAATTCTCTCTCTGGAAATTCATGAATAAGCCAAAAATGTGGAATATTCTCACAGGCTGCAGCTACAGCTCCTTGAAAAACATTTGCTGTGTTAGAAATAACTAAATCAATATCTTGCTCAACAATAATATCCCGTATTTCTTTAATATTCTTTTGATAATATATTACCCTTTCTTCCTTAGAAAAGAGACGATCGCCTGGTGCTTCTTCCCACCACCATTTTATCGTAGATAGTGGAAATAAATGAACATTGACATTCGACAGCTTGCTTTCATAACTTGCATGAGTTGGGTGCCCATTTTCAGGATAGACGTTGTAAATATCATAGCCTATTTCAGATAAATAAACCATTAAATTCGTTATTGATTTCTCGGCTCCATTATCTAATGTTCCAGTTGGAGAGATAAATAAAATACGCTTTACCATATTAAGCCCTCGCTTTGTAAAGTTTTATGTGTGCGATTCTTGCCAACTTCCATTTCTAACAAGTAAACCTGTTGCCGAATCTAGTGCTGATTCGTCATCCTCTGGAATATCATTCCGTTCAATAAAGACGATTGGAGCTTTTGAAGATACGGCAAAGGCTAAAACACGTTTGTCAGAATCACGAATGGTTGCTTCCAATCTTAAACGAGCATGATTTAAATAAGGAAGTTTGCATGTATAGATGACTTTCTTTTCTCCTGTTCTACTAATTTTTAAATCCATAGAATTATCATTGTAATAGCCATAATTAGTGTTTATATCAACGAACGACATAGCAATATGAGTCTCAATATCTTGAAGCTGTGTAAAAGTAAATTCAAACTTCAATTCATCGTCTGGTGTTACTTGATTTGGAGATAACAATTTTACTTCAAAGTTTTCAACCAATGCAGCTTGTTTCGTTTTATTCTCTGAAGCAGCAGCTTTTTCTTGTGTTGGTTGAATCGCATTATCAAAGCTATATTGATTCGCAACATCATCCGGATTTCCAATCACCTTAATTAATCCGTCCTCAATCAAAACAGCTTTATTGCAATATTTCTTAACAGCGCCCATGTCGTGCGTAACAAGAATGGTTGTTTTCCCAGATTTTTTTCGTTCTAAGAAATAGTCGTTACATTTTCTCTGGAAAGCTTCATCACCGACTGCAAGAACTTCATCAAGAATGAGAACATCACCTTGTGCTTTAATCGCGACCGAAAACGCCAAACGGACTTGCATTCCGCTTGAATAATTCTTCAATTTTTGATTCATGAATTCATGTAATTCAGCAAAATCAACGATATCATCGTACATGGCATCAATTTCTTCTGTTGTAAAACCAAGCATGGCACCGTTCATATAGACATTTTCACGTCCAGTTAATTCTGGATTAAAGCCGACACCAAGTTCAATAAAAGAAACCATTTTCCCATTGACTGTGACTTTTCCCTTTTCAGGAACATAAATTTGAGAAATAATTTTTAAAAGAGTGGATTTCCCAGAACCATTACGACCCACAATCCCAAAGAAATCACCTTCTTCAACTTCAAAGTTAATATCTTTTAGAACATGCTGTTCCGTATAGCCTTTAATCCCCTTAAAATAATTGACTAAATTGGTACGTAAACTTTGCGTTGCTTCAGTAGGAAGTTTAAAATACTTGCTGACATGATCAACTTTTACTGCAATTTTTTTATCTGACATTATAAAATCTCCGCGAATCTCTTAGCATTTTTGTGGAAAATATAATACCCAATTCCAAAGATAAAGAAAGGAAGAATGTAGGGTACCATAGCAACACCTTTATGACCAATTAAATCCCAGCCACGCATGCTTCCTGAAAAAACAATATAGTGCCGCAAATCTTGAATAATCTGTGCCAAAGGATTTAGCATCATGAGTTTTGCAATTGTTACCTGACCACGTTGCAAAATAAAGGTAAGAGAGTAGATAATAGGTGTCGCATACATTCCTGCTTGCATCACCACTTCCCAAATTGGACCAATATCTCTATATTTAACAAATAACGTTGCCAACACAAAAGCGATTCCTGTTGAAAATAAAATCAATTCAACAAATAATGGAATAACTGTGAGCCAGCCAATGGATACTGCTACTCCATTAACCAAAGCAAAGATGAAAACGACTAATAAATTAATAGAGTAGTTAATTGCTGCACCTACAACTGAAGAAATAACAATAATCTCTTTTGAAAAGTTCAGTTTCCGAAGCAAATCACCACGAGAAACGATAGACATCATTCCCATATTTGTGGCTTCAGAGAAGAAATTCCAAGTTACCATACCGATTAAAAGACCGATAGCATAATGTGGCGTTCCATCATCAAATCTCAAGAAGCGCACAAAAACTAAATACATAATCGTAAATAAGAGCAAGGGCTTCAAAATAGACCATAAATGCCCAATCAAGCTCCCTTGATACCGTAATTTAAAATCTGTTTTAATCATCTCGCGTAAGAGAATCATATTTTTTCGACTAAATAAGTCCATCATTACTCCTTATAAGCAAATTTTGTAAGAATTAGGGTTGTAAAGACAAAAGTGTGGAAGGCACGATTCTTTCGATAACCATATTTTTGAAGACGACGCAAGCGTTCCATAAACGGGAATTCCATGATTGTCACAAAATTTTCAATCAGTTCTTTATTTTGAGCAGTCAGAGGCAAGGCCAATAAATTCCTTGCTTGTTCTTGGCTATCTTGAATCAATTTCCAATATTTTGCGAAGAGAATATGCGGGCGAATCCAATTCTGCATTCTTTTTCTGAGGGTTCTTGCACCTAAAACATTATTGGAATGTTGCCGATATAATTCACTTGGTTGGTCTATATAGACTAAATGACCAAAAGTTGCTGCCAACAAAGCCAAATACCAGTCATGCATGAGAAGGTCATGAACTTCTTGACCTGTCCATAAGTCAGCCAGAGCTTGGTTAATCATCGAAACACCGCCTGTAACAGTATTTTCTGTTAATTCTTGGAGCAGTTCCGTGTTTGCATGGTCAGACTGTGTACGAATCATACTTTCATGTACGACATTTAACTCTTGATCTACAACTTTTAAATCCGTGTACACCAGTAAAGGCTGACTGTCATCGTGCTTAATCGCTTCTTCTAGCTGCATTTCTACTTTTTCAGGCAGCCAGACATCATCCTGGTCGCTAAAAAAGTAAACATCTGATGTTTGATATTTCAAAAGATAAAAGAAACTTTTGATAACACCAAGATTTTCGATGCTATCAGGATTCACAAACTGAATGCGATTATCTTTGTGACAAAAATCTTGAATAATCTCACGCGTCCTGTCTTTAGAACCATCATCTCGGATTAACAGTTGCCAGCCTGTATAGGTCTGCTGCCGAATACTTTCAATCTGTTCTGCTAAAAACCGTTCACCATTGTAGGTGGACATGAGAATGGTCACTTTCATGATAAAAATAATTCCTCGTATTCACCCACAATTTTTTCCCAAGTGTAGTGTTCTTCCATGTTTTCTTTCGCAGCTTGACCTAGATCTGAAAAGTCAGACTGTTTATCCACTTGATGAATTACATCAACTAAGTTGTCTACTTTCTTATCCCAGTAAAGAGCTGTTTCTTTTGCTACTTGTCGGTTAAAGTCCACACCCAGCACTAAATTCAAATCTGTCTGAGCTAGCGCCTCCAGCAGTCCAGGATTGGTGCCGCCGACCTCATGACCATGAATATAAGCAAACGCTTGATTGCGAATATACTTCAATAATTCCTGATCATAAACCGTTCCAACAAACTTAATCCGCTTATCTTGGTCAAAACCTGTTTTATTTCGCAACTCGTCAAAATAAACATTCCCTTGATAATTGCAGACAATCAGTAAATCTCGTTGCGTCTGCGACTTCATAAACTCACGAATGATACTTTCATAGTTATTTTCTGGAACAAAACGCCCAACAATCAAATAATAATTTTTTTCTTTACTTGCCCACGTGTCAAAAAAGTGTCGGACTTTTTCATCCTGAGAAGTTAAAGATGACAAGCGCAAATCGGTTCCATAGGCAATAAAAGTGGTTTTAGCCCACGGATAAGCTTTCTGGATATAGCTTTCAATTCCTTGATTGTCCGAAATCACCAAATCGGCATGCTTGGTCATCACTTTCTCAGAATATTTGAGGTAATTTTGAACGGGCTTAGACCACTTAGCGCGTTTCCACTCAAGTCCATCAGGATTGATATAAAAGAGACCACCAGCATGGTGAATCTTTCGAGCAAAAGGTGCGATAAAAGCTCCGATTGTATTTCCTAGGATATAGAAAATAGGACGCTCAATCTGTTGTTGCTTGACTAATGTAAGTGCGTAGTTGATTGCCATCATATCATAAGCAATAACACGAGCTGGACCAAGTTTTGGTGCTTTAATCGTAAAACAGTCTACGCCTTTGTAATCAAAATGATGATAAGCTTCATCATCTGATAAACAAGCTACATGGTATTGGATTTGAGGAGATATGCGGTTCTCCACTAATTTCTCAACAAAGGTTTCAAATCCACCATATTTAGCAGGAAGGCCACGACTTCCGATGATGAATACATGTTTCATGATTTACCTCAATTCAAGATTTTGCAATCTAATCTATTATATCACTTTATAAATCGTTTGTGTAACATAAAATAGAAAAGCAACCTTTCGGCTGCTTCTACCTTATTTCTTTCCTTGTTTATAAAATTCTTTGAGGGCATCTTGCCAAGTTGGGATGACAAAGCCGGTTGCCTTAGCTTTAGCTAGACTCATGGTAGAGTTGAGTGGTCGCTTCGCTTTCGCTGGAAACTTACTAGAGTCTACTGGCAAAACTTCGACATCTGTATCTTTTAAGATTTCTACTGCAAAGTCATACCAAGTCGTATCTTCTGTGGCATCATTCGACAAGTGATAATAGCCAAATTCTTTTTGGTTTTCTGCTAAGTACGTCATAAATTCAGCCAACGTACGTGTCCAAGTTGGACGACCGTGTTGGTCATTCACAACAGTCAGGATTTTATGTGTTTTCGCTAAATTCTGCATAGTGAAAACAAAGTTCTTTCCATAATTTCCAAAGACCCAAGCTGTGCGGATAATGTAGAAACGGCTAGAATATTTCTCAACCAATTCCTCTCCCATGCGCTTCGTGCGACCATATTCTGTCTGAGGGTCTGGTTGATCATCTACTTCCCATTCCTGCCCAACTGGCTTATCTCCAGCAAAAACATAGTCTGTAGAAATGTAAACAAGTGTTGCACCATGCTTTTCTGCTGCTTTAGCAACATTTTCAGTTCCTGTGACATTGATTGCATAATCCAGTTCTTTACCTTCATCTTCTGCTGCGTCCACAGCTGTATAGGCAGCACAGTGATAGACGAGACTTGGCTTCACTTCTGCAAAAACCTTCTCTACCATTTCGGCATTTGTAATATCCATTTCTGCCACGTCAACTGCCACATACTCTTCATTGCGTTCATCTAAAAGATAACGAAGTTCTGTTCCAAGCTGTCCATTAGCTCCTGTAATTAAAATCATTTGAAATTCCTTTCTGAACAATAAACATTCAACGAATCCATTATATCAAAAAAAGCAGAAAAAATCTGCTTTCTACTCGCTCTTCTCTTTAACCACGTAAATTGGTCTTTTTTTGGTTTCCATGAAAATTTTTCCAATGTATTTACCAAGAATGCCAATTGTCAACAACTGAAAACCACCTAGAAAAAGAATAATCGACACCATAGAAGGCCAGCCAGATGTTGGATCTCCAAAAATCAGCGTACGGATAATGACAATCATGATAAGGAAGAATGCCAATAAACAGGCAACAACACCTCCCAAAAAAGCTATTGTCAAAGGAGCATCTGAAAAATTGACAATCCCTTCTAAAGAATAATTCAATAATTGCCAGAAACTCCAACTGGTTTTTCCTGCGACTCGTTCCACATTCTTATACTCCAAATATTCTGTTTTAAATCCAACCCATGCGAATATTCCCTTGGAAAAACGATTGTACTCAGAAACTTCTAAAATGGCCTCTACCATTTGTCTGCGCATAAGACGAAAATCACGCGCTCCATCTACCATCTCAACTTGGCTAATTTTATTAATCAATTTATAAAACATCTTCGCAAAAAAACTACGAATCAGAGGTTCTCCCTCGCGTGTTGTACGACGCGTTCCTACGCAATCCAAATCTGGATTCGCCTCCAGCATGGACTTCATTGTGAGTAAAAGTTCCGGAGGATCTTGCAAATCCGCATCCATGACAGTCACTAAATCACCAGTTGCATGTTTGAGACCCGCATACAGAGCTGCTTCTTTTCCAAAATTTCTCGAAAAAGAAAGATAACGAACACTATTATTTTTCTGATTGAGTTCTCGTAAAATAGCTAAGGTTCTATCTTTTGAGCCGTCATTGATAAAGATGTATTCAAAATGATCATTTAGCTGAAATTTAATTTTTTCCATTTCCGCATAAAACAACGGAAGCGACTCTTCCTCGTTAAAACAAGGAACGATGATTGAAATTGTCATTTTAGCCTCCTTATGTCATTAAATATATTCTAACATAAAAATAAAAAAGTTAGGAACAAAGCCTAACTTTAAAAGGACTGTTTAAAAATAAATGATTTGCTAACTATTCACAAGCGACCCCGTCTCCATCTCTATCCAATTTACTACTATAACCAGGCTGTCCACGATAAATAGGAGTTACACCGGCTCTTCGGGCAGCTTCACAATTTGGATACATTTCTGGATTAGCTATATTTCCTGAATTAGAAGACGATTGATGAGAAATTGGAGTTCCTAACCCAACAGCATACCAACTAATACCTTCATAACGCCAACCAACGTGAGTTAAATGCACTTTTTCTGCTTCAGATAATGTGTAATGATGACTACCTGCTCTAGCATTTGGATTATAAAGTCTATATAATGGATATTGGCCAGAAGATTTCCATGCCACTCCTTCATATCTCCATCCTGACTTAATAAGGAAATCTCTTTCATTAACATTCAAAGTATAATGATGATCGCCAGCATTAGGATTGTACATTCTATATACATCTTGTCCTTGCAAAGGAGCAATCCAACCACTCCCCTCATAACGCCAGCCCACTTTTGAAAGCATTTCTTTTTCATTCCAATTAGCTGTATAAAAATGTTCGCCACTATTTGGATTATACAGACGGTACATTTCTAAGCCTTCATTGTCAGCGCTAGCCTTTTCAACTCCTAACAGTATCATTAATATCAATAAAACAAAACCGCTCAGTGCTTTTTTCATTTAAAATCATTCCTATCTTTAACTATTAAATTTTAAAACCATAATATTGAAGTACTGTTAATACGACAGACATCATTATAAAGACCAAGGCAATAAATAAAATAAAGGTATCTCTTTTTTCCTCTTCTTCTGGAGAAAGTGTCGGATATACTGGCACAAATAGTTTAATACTATTAAATGTTAAACCTAAAAGTAAAATAACCCCAGTAAAATATCTACCTTGAACACCTTGAATAGCAATTTCATTAACTTTTCCCCACATTAAATAGGCTGTCATCAAAATGCCAAACGTAATTCCAACCCCAACTAAAAAAGTTCCATATTTACTAATTTTAGGTAAAGGATTATATTGAGGTATCATAAATATGACACAACTGATAAATATTAAATAGAACCATAGTAAGTTCCCTAAACCATAGGTTAACCAGCCAAATGTAAACAGGGAAGGGAGTTTATTTGGAATTAAATTCACCCACTCTTGTACAATCATTCTTGAAAATTCATTCATATGTCCTATTGTGTATTTAATCTTTTCAACTGGGTTTACATCAGAAGTTACCTGATTCATATTAATATTACTAGATAAACGCAACCAAAAGAAGCTTAAAATTCCTACTAGCAAAATGAGTCCAGTAATAAATACATAAGTATACCGATCTGGTAATTTCTTTTTTGGTATAAATAATAACAATCCTACCAATAATACATATGGCAATTTCATGGTAGTCATTATTAAACATAATGTTGCAAATAATAGAATATCTAATAAAGAAACCTTATCTTTTTGAACATACTCACAAAACAAAGCAATAATCAAAAAGAGAAACCCATTCACCATACTGTCTGTACTGAAAGAAGATGCTAAATATACACTCATTGGTAGCATCCCTAGACTTGCGAACAATAATTCTTTCCCCTTAGCTTTTTTTATAGCTAACCTAATTAACAACGCATAAGCCAAAAGATTACATAAACGCCCTAAAATGATTGAAGATAGAACACTTAATCCTAAAATCTTAGAGATTGTCAAGCCAAATACTTGGGGTAGATAAGGAATAAACGATGAAGCATTCGTTGCTAAAAATTTAGGATAACGTGCAGTTTTTGACGAGGTCTTAACTTTATCTAACCCAGAATGTATCAACGGTTTTTTAAATACCTTTTCAGCTTCTACAGCATCCTTAGAAACTCTAAACTCTGAAGACTTTTTGGGAAGATAGAGGTGCGCTTCTGATATGTACAAAGCTCTTGAATAATGAGCAGTCTCATCAGGAACATCTAAAACAGGGGTCAAAATAACAAAAAGCCCTCCCGAAAAAAGAATACTCAAAAATACCTTATTATGCAATTTTCCAGATAAACAAATAGTTATGCTAAATACCAAACCTGTTATAAGCAATAAAGTCCTTGGAATGGTAGCCGTTGAACCACCTAAATAAAAATAAGTAAGGAATAGCAGCCCCCATAACCAAAATAAATATTTCCAGCGTTTTGTTATATTCAATACAAAAGAATAAAACCAATCTTTTATATTGAACATAAACGACCAATTAATAGACCTCTTTATCACAATTATCTATTCTCCAATCTTTTTAATAAAATATTAGCGTTTTCTTGCCAACAATAGTAACCCAAACCATTCATTCTTCAACACTTTTAAAAACAATGGTACAACATAAGCTAGTTTAGAGTGAATATTTACTTTTTGTACACCTTGTTTGATATATTTATTTTTTTCCCAGTCTTTTCCAAAATGCTTTTCCATAAAGCGGATAATATCTTTGAAATCTTGCTTCTTCGCTTCTGGATATTTCAATAATCTGTAAGTATGACCAACACACAGATGTTCTAAGGCTAAATATTGTAATTCAGATTTATATTTATCAAAATCATCACCAAATAGAACAAACAGATATTCCAAAGCATCATAGATATCAAAAATGTTCGACTTGCTTGAATTCATGATTGAGCCAGAAGTATCAACTGTGTATCGGTATAAATATTTTTTTATATAAGAAATACTAGTGCATTTTGAAGTCATATAGGGCATTAAGGCAACATCTTCATAAATTTTCCCTTTTGGAAAATAATTGAAATCAAAAAAATGTGACTTGTAAATTCTAGTCCAAGAAGCGTGTTTTGTTAGCATAAATAAACGAATATTATCATCTGAATCTTTACTATCATTAAAGAAAGGATTGACATTTAAATGTTTTATCAATTTCTCATCGCTATCAATTAAATCAAAATCAAAATAAATAGCATCATTTCCTTTTGCTAACAGAAACTCTGTTAAATAATTAGGATATATACAATCATCTGGATCAATAAAAGTAGTATATTCACTATCACAAACTTGATTTAATCCATAGTTTCTTGCATCTGACACTCCTCCATTCTCTTTTGAAAACAGTTCGATAAATGGATATTTTGCAACATATTTCTTAATAATCTCTTCCGAATGGTCCGTACTCCCGTCATTAACACAAATAACGCGGATCGCGCATTTCTCTAGATTGTCTTGATTGACAATACTATCTAAGCATCTTCTTAAATATTTTTCTGTATTATAAACGGGAATAATGACAGTTAAATCATATTTCATTCTTATTTCCTTTTCTTCTCCCAACTACCATATAAATACCAAAAATACCGACCAAATAAGCTATCATAACAATCAAAAAGCCGAGTGACGCCCCCAACATATGATAACGATAAATAAATGGTTCTGTTACCAACTTAGTGATAACTAATAAAACGACATATAAACCTACTAATAAGTGTTGCTTTCGAACAATGGTTAAAATATTTTCAAAAACAATGGCTAAAGCATATAAAACTCCTGCAAAGATTAGAATTGCAAAAGGAAGAGTGTATTGTGATAATGCCACTCCAAATACCAAACTAAGAATTGGCGTACCTATGAAGTAAGCCACTATCGTAACGACTATCCCACCTATAAATAAATAGAACAAGAGCTTTTTCACAATTAGAGAAAATTCTGCATACTTTTCTCGATTCCACAAAATAGCCATTTGGGTTATTAGGGGTCTAACCATTAAAATGATGAGACTCATAAAAAAAACAGGCATAAAAAGAATGTTAAAATCACGTTGCATGCCAGTCTGCAAAATTCCTTGATTTAGGCCTTTTTCAATAATAATTTTAGGTTCATTTAAAATATATAATAAAATAAATCCATTCACAAATAATGGCCAACAAGCCAGAAAAATATCTTTTATATCTTTTTTATAATTGCTAGAGAAGAGTTCTTTCCAATGAATCGTTTCAAAGTACTTAAGAAAACTGGTTTCATAAAAAATGATAACTAAGCCATTCCAAATGACTAATGAAAATAAACCTACAATCACAGACTTGGAAAGCAAAATACTAAGAAACAGGACAACTACACTAGTGGAATAACGGTAAAACATTGTTTTCCCAGCTATATCCATACGTTCTCTTTGTTGAAATAAGCCTTGAAATAAATCAGACACTGCATCCCACATACGATACAAAATCATTAAAAATGTCAGTAAAATCGTTTCAAAAGAATAACGGCCTTCTCCGACAATATATAAATAGGGATACAATGTGACCAACATCGCTAGAATTGTTATCAACCTAGTTTGAAAATATCCTATGAAAGAATGCTTTTGATTTACATCCGTTCCTTGATAATTTCTTACTTGGAAAAGTCCGATAACAATCCAAAGAGTTCCAATGGAGTTAGCCAAGCTAAATTGGTCAGCTACTTTAGCAGAAGTTAATCTTGTTACAATCAGTAAATAAAGAACAGAAACTCCTGAAGCCGCTAAATTCCCCAATAAATTCCAAAAATAAATCTCTTTAGCAGAAGGGTTAGTCTTTATTTTCATCTTTATCCCTCAATGCGATTGTTTGAACTAAATTTTTAAATTTCGTATCTAATTTTGATAATTTAAGAGTGAGTTGGAATTGATTGATGAGCAATAAAAAAATGATAAATAAAAAGATAAAATTGACTGCTGACACAATTCCTAATGCACTTGCAATAGTTTCTGCTAAACTAGGGAAAATGCTAAATACTAATAGAATTAAAGAGAAAAACATCCAAAATATAGCATCGTTGATTTGAACTTGTGATTTTCGAATGCTACGTAAAATAAAGGCACAAGTCATAACAGAGACAAAAATCAATACAATTTGAAACCAAATAGTCATTTAAGTCTACCCTCTCTTTCTGAAATTCTGAATGATCAAAATCGATACAAACATGTGCGTCATATATTGAATAGAGCGAGAAAGTGTCAGATAGCTCTCACCGGCTTGTCTCTCTTCCATTCGCACTTGGGCTTCTGCTACTTTCACACCATGACGAATTAGATATGAAACGGTATCTGGCTCAGGTCCATAATTGATATTGAGAGCAAATTCTTTGATAAGTCCTTCAGAAAACATCCGCATGCCAGAAGTTGGGTCGTTGATTGTCTTTCCTGTGGTTAATTTAATGGCTGCACTAATGAGAATATTCCCCATCATCCGTAGAGACGTTTCGCGCTTTTCCGTCACAAAACGAGATCCGATAACCATTTCATAGCCTTCGTTCATTTTTGCTTCTAAAACTGAGATATACTCAGGCAAATGTTGCCCATCTGCATCAAACTGCACTGCCTTTTTATAGCCTTGCTCATAAGCATATCTAAGTCCTGTTTGAAATGCGCCTGCCAATCCTAAATTGACCGGCAAATCCACAATATTATAACCGTTTGCATGGCAAATGGCTGATGTTCTATCCTTTGATCCGTCATTGATAATCACATAATCATATTGTGAATAATTCCTGATGATATTATCGACAACATTCTCAATAGAGCCTTCTTCATTGTAGGCAGGGATAATAATCAATAAATCCGAAGATTTCACTTAATCTCATTCTCCTTCAAAATTATATAATCCCATTATACTATATCCACGCGCCATTTTCTACTATTTCCATAAAAGAATCAAGAAATTTACTATAAAGACAAGCCAAAATCACTCGTCATGCAAACGAGTGATTTTGTGCTAATATCAAGAAAAGCTTTGCATAATTTCCTAAAAAGAGTTCCTCTGCACTATAAATTATCTGAGATTTGACGGATGAGAAGCCACTTTGAGACAGTTTTCCTTCCAAGTCAGCAAGATGAAAGCCATGATGATTTACATCTGTTTTAACAAAATCTGCAATAAAAAGTTGTCCGTCTTCTACAAGATGATTTCTAAACATCGCTAGAGTCTTCTCAATATTTGGCATATGATGAAGAACACGACTAACCACGATGATGTCAAATAATTGGTTTAATGGTTTTGTCAACAAATCCTGCTGTAACAAATAAACATTCTCAATAGCTTGTTTTTCCACTTTTAAGCGAGCTTGCTCAAGCATTTTTTCAGAAATATCAACAAGCATGACTGAATTGGATTGAGTTGCCAATGGCAGGCTCACCAATCCTGTACCACTGCCAAAATCTAAAATGCACTTGTCAGAGAAATCTACAATTTGTTTCTCCACTTCTTGGCGAATAAGATTGGCAATAAATATATTTTTGGGAGAATCGAATGATTCTGCTTTATGATTAAAATGATGTTCCATATTTTTAGTTTAACACAAAGAACATTATTCCACCAAAAAATGCTTAACTGGTTTTCTAATTTTTTAGTAAATTTACTTTCAAGTCATCATGCAAAAACTTTAGAACAGCGAGTTCTGGTCAACTTCCACAAGGTTGATTAGATACTTCTTACAAGCTTGAATAGAAAATACCTCGCAAGCATTATTCGCAACTTCAACGCAATGTTTTGAGTAATCAACTACTGTGCATCAAGCTTATTTCTATGCAAAAAGCGAGGCTGAGAAACTACTATCCCAGCCTCGTCTACTATTGACATATTTTTTATTTAGTCATCAAATCCATTTGGGTGTTTGCTTTGCCAATGCCAAGCATCTTGGCACATGCGTGTAATATCAAATTGTGCTTCCCAGCCTAATTCCTCTTTTGCTTTTGTAGAGTCGGCATAACAAGTGGCAATGTCACCAGGGCGGCGGTCAACAATCTTATAAGGGATTGGTTTGCCGACTGCTTTTTCCATATTTTGGATAATTTCTAAAACAGAATATCCTTTACCGGTACCAAGGTTATAGATATTTAGACCAGCAGTTCCTTCAATCTTTTGCAGAGCAGCCACATGTCCTTTTGCCAAATCCACCACGTGAATATAGTCACGAACACCAGTACCGTCAACTGTTGGATAATCATTACCAAATACTTGCACTTCTTTTAATTTTCCAACAGCAACTTGTGTCACATATGGCAAGAGATTATTTGGGATGCCATTTGGATTTTCACCCAAATCACCACTTTCATGAGCACCAATTGGATTAAAATACCGAAGCAAGACAACATTCCAGTTTGCATCAGCTTTGTAAATATCCGTCAGCATTTCTTCAATCATCAGTTTTGTACGTCCGTAAGGATTGGTGACTGACAGAGGAAAATCTTCTAAAATTGGAACGGTATGAGGATCGCCATAGACAGTTGCAGAAGAGCTGAAAATGATATTTTTGCAATTAACTTCTTCCATAACACGTAGCAATGTCAAGGTTCCTGTAATGTTGTTTTCGTAATAAGTCAGCGGAATTTGTGTTGATTCACCGACTGCTTTCAACGCCGCAAAATGAATCACGCCTGTCGGTTGTTCGTCTTTAAAAATTTCCAGCAAGGCTTTCTTATCACGAATGTCCACTTGATAAAATGGAACTTTCTGACCAACAATTCGTTCTACAACTTCTACACTTTTTTTGCTGCTGTTCACTAAATTATCAACAATAACAACTTCGTGTCCAGCATTGACTAACTCAATAACGGTATGCGTTCCGATAAATCCGGCTCCACCTGTTACTAAAATTTTATGTTTCATGATTCTCCTTTTAAGACAAAACTTCAATAGTTACTTTTTATTTTAATACTTTTTGAGTCTTGGCATAGTTGGCTTCGACAGCTTCCTTTTCAGCTTTCCACCAATCTTGGTGATCCGTGTACCACTTGATTGTTTCTTTCAATCCAGCCTCAAAGTTGGTAAATTCTGGTTTCCAACCTAGTTCATCACGCAACTTGCTAGCATCAATAGCATAGCGTAGGTCGTGACCCGCACGGTCTGTTACATGGTCGTAAGCGTCAGCTGGTTGTCCCATTTCTTTGAGAATGAGCTCTAGCACTTCTTTGTTATTCTTCTCACCGTCTGCACCAATTAGGTAGGTTTCACCAATCTTCCCTTTTGTGAGAATGGTCCAAACCCCTGATGAATGGTCATTAGTATGAATCCAGTCACGAACATTCTTTCCTTCCCCATAAAGTTTTGGACGAATGCCTGAAAGGATATTGGTAATCTGACGCGGAATGAATTTTTCGATGTGTTGATATGGTCCGTAGTTGTTTGAACAGTTAGAAATGGTTGCCTTAACACCGAAAGAGCGCACCCAAGCCTTGACAATCAAATCAGAAGCTGCCTTAGTTGAAGAATAAGGCGAACTTGGATTGTATTTGGTTTCTGGGGTGAATTTTTCGCCTGGTCCTTCACCATGCCCCGGAAGATCTTCACGAAGAGGAAGGTCACCATAAACTTCGTCAGTAGATACATGGTGGAAACGAAGATTATATTTACGAGCCGCTTCAAGAAGCGTATAAGTTCCGACAAAGTTTGTATCAATGAATGGACGTGGATCATTAAGTGAGTTGTCATTATGGCTTTCTGCCGCATAGTGAACAATAGCATCTGCATCCTTAGCCACTTGGTCAACAATCACTGCATCAGCAATATCTCCAACAACCAACTCCACGCGGTCGCCTAGAATTTCTTCAATGTTGGCACGGTTACCAGCATAAGTCAGTTTATCCAGAACAGTAATATGCACATCTGGAAAGTTATTATAGACATAATGGACAAAGTTAGAACCGATAAATCCTGCTCCACCTGTCACTACAATATTTTTATATTCAGTCATGAAAAGATTTTCTCCTATTTTCTAAGGGTATTATAACATATCTTTGGTCAAAGGCTTAACATCCTTAAGCATTGGATGATTCTTATCTGCTTCAGAAACTTCTGCTTGGTCAAGATTTTCCCATTCAATCTCAAGAGCGGGGTCAGCATAGTTGACAAAGGCATACTTAGGTTTCAATTCCAATGCCCAGTAGTCATTGACCAAATAGCTATAAGAAACCGTATCTGACAATACTTGAAAGCTATTTGCTACACCGCGAGGAACGAAAATCCCTTTGCTGGCATCAATGACCGTTTGGTAGGTATTTCCGAATGTTTCCCCTTCACGCAAATCAACCCAAGAACCGAGAACTTTTCCGCCATCTGCGACAGAAATGTACTTATCCCAAGGTTCTGCATGAAGACCACGGAGCACATTTTTGCGGGAAAAGCTGACATTGTTTTGGAGCTTACCTTCAGCAAAAAAGCTTTCTGGAAAACCAAGGGGTACCATTTTTTCTTTTTGAAAGTTTTCCTTGAACCAGCCACGATTGTCCCCATGAACTGGAATATCAAATTCCAGCATGCCAGGAATAGCTTCAATCTTATGGGCTGCTAATTTTTTTTCAAAAAATTGTTCAGACATGTCTTATTCTTCTCCAATCAAACGTAATAAGTAGTGACCGTATTCGTTCTTTTTAAGTGATTGTGCCAAATCATGCACTTGTTCTTTGGTAATATAACCCATACGGTAAGCAATTTCCTCTAAGTTTGCTACTTGAACATTTTGCATACGTTGGACGGTTTCGATGTATTGAGCAGCTTCTAACAAGCTCTCGTGTGTACCAGTGTCTAACCAAGCAAAACCTCGTCCCATCAGCTCAACAGACAAATCACCGCGGTCTAAGTAAGCCTTATTGACATCAGTGATTTCCAGCTCTCCACGTGGACTAGGCTTGATATTTTTAGCAATTTCTACTACGTCATTGTCATAGAAATAAAGTCCTGTAACTGCATAGTTAGAACGTGGCTGTTCTGGTTTTTCTTCGATAGAAATGGCATTCATATTGTCATCAAATTCAACCACACCGAAACGCTCTGGGTCTTTTACTTGATAACCAAAGACAGTCGCTCCATTTTCCTTTGAAGCAGCTTTTTGCAGCATTTTACTAAGACCTGGACCATGATAAATATTATCACCTAAAATCAAAGCCACATGGTCATCTCCGATAAAGTCAGCACCGATGATAAAGGCTTGGGCCAAACCATCTGGACTTGGTTGCTCAGCGTAAGAAAGTTTGATACCAAACTCCGAGCCATCACCCAACAAATCCTCAAAGCGAGGGAGATCTGTCGGTGTTGAGATAATCAAGATGTCCTTGATACCAGCCAGCATGAGAGTTGATAATGGATAATAAATCATGGGTTTGTCATAAACCGGCATGAGTTGTTTAGATGCAGCTCTAGTCAAAGGATATAAGCGTGTACCAGAACCACCTGCAAGGATAATACCTTTCATAATGAGTTTCCTCTCTTAATGTATTCTCCCTATTTTACCATTTTTGAAAGCGGATGTCATCCTTCAAGAAAGAGAGTACTTTTATTCAAAGCTTTTCATACTTAATGAAAAAACCAAAAATCTACCAAGATAGAACTGTTGTTATCTAGGCAACTGATAAAATAGACGCCTAATTTAAAAAAAGTATCTGCTATCCCAAAGCCACATCCAATACCATCATCAATACAAAGCCCACTATGAGGCCTAAAGTTGCAACATCTGTATTGCCATTTGTCTGAGAATCTGGTATCAGCTCCTCCACGACGACGAAAATCATGGCTCCCGCCGCAAAAGACAGGGCATAGGGGAGAATAGCCGTCATTGCCATAACCGCATAAGCGCCAAGAACCGCTCCGATAGGCTCAACAATAGCTGACATCGAGCCCCAGTAAAAAGCCTTAAGACGCGATTCCCCGTCTGTCCGTATAGGAATGGACAAGGCTGCCCCTTCCGGCACATTTTGGAGACCAATTCCCAAAGCCAGACCTACAGCTCCAATAAAAACTTCCGGACTGGAATTGCTGGATAAGGCACCAAAAGCCACTCCTACTGCCAATCCTTCTGGAAAATTGTGTATGGTAATAGCCAGAAAAAGCAGGGCTGTTTTGGACAGTTTATTCCGGCTGTGCTCCGGCAGACTTTCTGCCTCAGATACATCCTTCTTGCTAAGGTGTAAATGGGGTACTACCGCATCAATAAAGCGCAAGAAGAAACCACCCAACAGAAAACCAAGGGCGGCTGGCATCCAAGACCAGACTCCATAGTTACCTTTTGCATACTCAATTGAAGGCTGCAAGAGCGACCAAAATGAAGCTGCAATCATGACACCAGCTGCAAATCCCATCATAATATCCAGCAGCTTACGACTGACTGTTTTAAAGAAAAAGACAACCGCAGAGCCTACAATGGTACAGCCCCATGTAAAGAGTCCCGCCAAAAAAGCCTGCAGCACCACAGGCTGCTCCTGCAACCAGTTCATAACAACTTCATCTCCTCATTATCTTTCATCATACAATATCGTCTTGGTTTCTTTGATGCAATGGTTCTCTTCATCCCAATAGTTAATCCGCTCAAAGGAGCCTTTTCGCCAGTACAAAGGAAGCCTATCTCTGATGTCGTCCTGCATATCGAGCTGGTCCAGTTCATCAATTGACCACCATTTGGGCTGACCTTCCCGTGATTCCGTTAGCAGTTCCCCTTCAAAATCCTCACAGAGAAAATCATAATAGACATAACGCTCTGCTTTTGCTGGGTTGGTAAAACCTGAAATGCCTTTAAGCTGTAGATTCAAAGCCGTCAGCCCCGTTTCCTCTTTCAACTCACGAGCTGCTGCTTCAAAAAAAGATTCTGGAAACTCAACTTTCCCACCTGGCTGAATCCAGCCTTTAAAATCATCATGCTGTCGATTGAGCAAGAGAACTTGATTCCCTTTTTTCACACAAACATTGACCCAATTTAAAATATTCTCTGTCATCTACTTCTCTTTCTTAATGTAGATTTCAATGGGATAATCCGCTGGATTTAAACTACCGTTTTTTCCCTGAATTATCTGAACTAAATGATATCCGATGAGTGGTCCTGTCGTCAAGCCAGACGAGCCTAAACCACTAGCTGCAAATACCTGAGGAAGATCTGGCACCTGACCAAAGAAGGGAGAAAAGTCACTAGTATAGGCTCGAATTCCAACCCGCTCGCTCTCCACTTTCGCCTGAGATAACCTAGGAAAATAGTAGAGAGCCTCCTGTTCCATTTTATCCAGCATGACCTGATCTACTTTAAGGTCATAGCCCATTTCATTTTCGTGCGTAGCTCCCATACTGATATTGCCGTTTTGAAAAGGAATAATATCTAGCTCTCCTTCTGGCATGACAACTGGATAATCATCTGTCACCAGATCCGTCTGATAATCTCGTAGCTGACCTTTTTGTAGACGAACATCCACCTGATAACCTAATGGTTTCAGAAGCTCAGGTAACCAAGCTCCTGTTGCCAATATAACTTGGTCAAAACAACAACTATCAACCCAGAAAGCCCCATCTCGAATGTCCAAACTTACTTTCTTTTGGATTACTTCTGCACCGCTAGCCGCTAGCAAAGTCTGAGTCAATAATGAGCCTTCCACGCGTGCTCCTCCAGAAGCATAGAGCAGCCGGTCAAACCCTTGAAGCCTCGGAAAATACTCTGCCGCTTCAGCTCGTGAAAGCAGCCGCAAGTCGCCAATGAGCGGTGACTCTTTTCGTCGTTGGTCTGCCAAGTCATAGAGTGCCTCCAAGCTCTCCTCTTTTTTCTTCAGCAAAAAGATGCCAGTCTGCTGATAAAACTCCGTTGCAAAACCGTCCTTCTGTAAATCAGCTATCAAATCCAGATAGAAATCAGCTCCCAGCCGCGCCATACGATACCATGCTTTATTGCGCCGCTTAGAAAACCACGGGCTGATAATACCAGCCGCTGCCTTGGTTGCCTGACCTATTCCATGGTCAAAAACTGTCACCTGATAAGCAGGATTTTTCGATAGATAATAAGCAGCAGTTGATCCGACAATCCCTGCTCCAATAATCGCTACTTTTTTCATACAATTTCCTACTTAGATATGTTTAAAAGGATTTGTAGAAACTTGACTGGCTAAAAATTCAACTTCCCAACTCTCTTCTACTTTCCAGTCTTGAAATTTTTCAACCAATTTTTCTACAAAGAGCACTTCTATATGGTGACCCGGATCCAAAGCTAGAAGCCCCTCGCTCAGCATATCCTGAGCGGTATGATAGTAAATATCACCTGTAATATAAAGCTGAGCACCCTTTTCTAAAGCCTCCTTGTAAAAGGACTGACCACTGCCACCACAGATCGCCACTTTCTCAATCATTTGCTCCAAATCCACATTCGAATAAGTCACCAAACGCAAACTATCCAGACCAAAAGTTTCCTTAACCTTGCCTGCAAAGTCTCCAAAAGTCTGAGGCACAATCTTGCCAATACGACCAATGCCGTGTCCAGAAGCCGTTTCGCTAAGATAATCCGTATCAGTGATTTCTAATAGATTACAGAACCAGTCATTGAGACCGTCATCTACAATATCAATATTGGTATGGCTGACATAAACTGCAATATCGTGCTTAATCAGATCGATGTAAATCTGATTCTGAGATCGGTCTGCCACTAAATCCTTAATAGGGCGAAAGATTGGTGCGTGCTTGACCAAAATCAAATCCGCTCCCTTTTCAATCGCCTCTGCAACTGTCTGCTCGCGGATATCCAAAGCTACCAGTACTCGCTTAACTTCCTTATTCAGAGTTCCAATTTGCAGTCCGCAGACATCTCCCGTCATGGACAGATCCTTAGGACAGTATGCTTCATAACGGTTAATAAATTCACTTGCCAGCATGGAGCACCTCCTTGATTTGTTTGATTTTTTGAGACATAGCAGAGCGTTCCGTTAGATTTCTCTCAGGGATTTTAGCCAGAGCTTTTTCCAGCTTGTCTACTTCTAGCTGCCATTTATCTAGAAAAACAGCTGATTGCTCCCTCATTAGATAAGGTCCGAAGCGTTCTTGTTCAGCATTCAACACTTGATGCCCCTGTTCAGCTATCATTATCTCGTAAAATTTCCCATTTTCTTCCACAATAGCTTCCTCAATAATTTGAAAATTATGACTACATAACCACCTGCGAAGTTCATCTTCCCGATTGTTAGGCTGAAGAATCAGGCGCTTAACAGATGCCAATTTTGCACTGCCATTGTCTAAAATATCTGCTATCAATCCTCCTCCCATTCCTGCAATAACGATAACATCAATCTGATCTTCTGCATCAAAAGCTGCCAAACCATTTGCCAAACGAACATCAATTTTATCGGACATCTGGTTATCGGCTGCATTCGTCACCGCAGACTGATAAGGTCCCTCAACAACTTCACCAGCAATGGCTGAGGAAATTCTACCCTGCAGAATTAGATAAATCGGTAAATAAGCGTGGTCACTTCCTACATCCAAGATTTTGGCATCCTGTGGTACAAAACCAGCCACTTTTCTCAAACGTTTTGAGATATTCTTTACTTGCATGATAACTCATTTCTAAAATAATCGTTTCACTTAGTATATCATTTTTAAGGAACTAAAAAAAGAGTCTATTCCAAGGGAATAAACTCCAACATCTTAATCTCGCCACAAATCCATAGCCTTCAAAAAATCATCTGAGACAGTGATATTTTGCGGATTTGCTGCTTCACGTTCTTCTCGCTTCGCTTCTACCTGTGCTACTGTTGTAATGCCTTCACGGCGCCAATTCCGTAAAATAGCTTGAATGTATTTCCAGTTTGCCTTTCCATTAAAAACAGCTTCACGAAGAGCAACAGTAACAAGTTCAGGACTGGTCTTGTCATCTTGAATCGTTTTTGTCAAATCCTCGATTTCAAATGGTGTCAAGAGACGACCTAATTCTTGCTGGAAAGTCTCGACCAAGTCTTTTAAAACATTTTGAGAAATAGCTTGCGCAACGCTTGAGTGATTCTCTACAATTTTATCCAATCGTTCAAGCGCTGGCAGTGCATCAAAAACTGCCTCAATTTCACCATTGAGGGCAATTGTTTTGTACTGCAACAATCCTTTTTCTGTCAAATTTGACATAGAGCGATTGACCTCTGCAACGGATTTCCCGATACTTTCTGCAATCTGAACAGGAGAAATCTCTTCTAGCGACGTTGTATTTTGCAAATAGAAAAATTGCCAGACCAAAAAGTCATCACTATTATCAAATATTTCATGAAAATGAAAAAGAAGCTCCGTTGGCAATACTAAATTGCCCGTCTTATACGCTGATAAATAAGTCATAACACCTCTTATAAATAAGCAAACAAGGAAGCGTCATTTGCTGCATTTTCCCAGTCAAATGGCGTTTCTTGATAAACAGCATAATTAATCCAATTGTTGAAAAACAGCGCCGCAGCCAGATTCCATCGTAAACAGGGAACTGAAGTAACGTCATCATTTTTGAAATAATTTTCTGGAATATGCGGATTCAGCCCTTCGTCTACATCACGCAAATATTCTTTTGCCAAGGTCTCGCGGTCATATTCCAAATGACCAAAGCTATACACTTCGCGAAGATCACGACTTGCCACAACGGAGACACCAACCTCTTCTCCACAAGCTAAAATTTCCAAATTACTCTTGTTTAAAATATCTTCTTTGCGAACTTCTGTATAACGCGAATGAGGAGCTGCGTATTCATCATCAAAACCACGAAACAGCAAATTTGGTTTTTCTGATATGGATTGACTATAAATACCGGACAACTTGCGCTTCATCTGGTGTTTAGCAATGCCATAACGAGCATAAAGAGCTGCTTGCGCTCCCCAACAAATATGCAAGGTAGAGTAAACATGCGATTTGGACCAGTCAATAACTTGTCGAAATTCTTCCCAATAATCTACTGCTTCAAAAGGCAAATGCTCGACTGGCGCTCCAGTGACAATCAAACCGTCAAAATAACGACCTTTGATCTCATCAAAAGTCTTATAAAAGGTCTCCATATAGTCCGCACGTGTCGTTTTGAAGGTATGAGAAGACATATAAAGAAATTCAATCCGAAGTTGCAATGGCGTATTTGCTAAATGACGCAACAACTGCGTTTCTGTTACTGTTTTTTGCGGCATTAAATTCAAAATCAAGATATTCATAGGACGAATATCTTGGTGTTCTGCACGCTCATCATCCATGACAAAGATATTCTCAGATCTTAAAATGTCAACAGCTGGTAATTTCTTATCAATTTTAATAGGCATGAAAATATCTCCTTTTACTTTCTGCTTTTATTATACTGAAAGGAGATATAGTTTTCAATTATACTTTTTCTACAACAAGATATAGCTTTTACTTATACCTTAATAATGCATGAGAACTTTGTAATCGTAGTTACCAATAGCTTCGCGTCCCTTCAATTTATCCAATTCAATAAGGAAAGCGCAACCTGCAACGATACCACCTAAACGTTCAACCATTTCAATTGTTGCTTTAACCGTTCCTCCTGTTGCAAGAAGGTCATCAACAATCAGTACACGCTGTCCAGGCTTGATAGAGTCAGCGTGCATTGTTAAGGTATCTACACCATACTCTTTTTCATAACTAGCTGAGATAACCTCACGAGGCAATTTCCCAGGCTTACGTACTGGAGCAAAACCAACTCCAAGCTCATAAGCTACCGGACATCCAACAATAAATCCACGCGCTTCTGGACCGACAATCATGTCAATTTTCTTGTCCGTAGCATATTGGACAATTTCACGAATAGCATAGCTGTAGGCATTCCCATCTGCCATCAATGGGCTAATGTCACGAAATAAAATCCCTTCTTGCGGGTAATTTTCAATGGTTGCAATATAATCTTTTAAATCCATAACTGTCTTTCTATCAAAAAGTTTTTACTCTCTATTATATCATGTTTTTTAAGAAATGGGGCAGAAAACATACTTGCTTTCAAAAAATAGTCACAGCACAGTCATTCTCGTTTTTTGCTATTTTAAAATAATACTTGCAACAATTGGACTGACCATCACATACATAATCCCTGTCACGCCAATAGCTAGACCAGCCATAGCACCTGCAACTTGTCCGTATTTAAAGGCAGTTCCTGTTCCAACAGCATGTCCTGTTCCTCCAAGAGCTAAACCTACTGCAACAGGATCTTTGATTTTTAAAATCCTTAAAACAGTCGGCCCTATCACACTTGTCAAAATTCCCGTTGCTACTACGACCACCAACGTCACCGTCGTCAGCCCTTGCATTTTATCTGTAATTCCAACCGCCATAGCTGTTGTTACTGATTTGGGAAAGAGTGAAATTGCTAAGAAAAAATCCATTCCAAAAGCCTTGGCGACCAAGGCCGTAAAACTAGTATTCACTACCACCGCTATAAAAGTACCAATCAAAATGCTTCTGGCATGGTGTTTCATGAGATGAAATGTTTTATACAAAGGAATTCCCAGTGCAACCGTTGACGGCACAATGAGATTATTCAAATACGTTCCACCTATGTAGTAATGTTTATAAGAAATTCCTGTCAATTTTAAAAATACAATGACAAATATGGTGGCTAGAAGCAAAGGTGTTGTCAAAGGATGCGGAAATCTGCGAAAAATCAACATTCCTACCAGATAAGCAAAGATCGATAAAGCCAAACCAAATAAAGGATTGCCCCACAAATTAGACATTTCTTGTTTCTCCTTCTCCGTAATCTCCTTCAAAGCGATTTTTGATAAAATGAACAACCACGGCAATGACAATCACATTGATTACAATCGCTCCAACAATAATCAAAACAATCGGCAGCAAATAAGGCGCAATGACATGAAATTTATCCATAATTCCGACCGCTGGCGGCAAAAATAAAATGGTCATATTGGCTAATAAAAAATTTCCCACCATACTCACATGTCGTAATCTGAAAATTTTAAATTGCAAAGCCAAAAAAAGAAGAAGAAGCCCAATAATACTCCCCGGAATAGGCAAATGAAAAAGATAGGAAATCCCTTCTCCTATCAAAGAAATTGAAAAAATAATCATCAATTGTACGTATAATTTCACGAGAAACCTCCAAACTTTCTAGTAACAGTCTACTACTTTTCAGAAAAATTTCAATATTTTTCAAAAAAATAAATGAGTGAATCCGTTCTCTTCACTCATTTTATCTTCTAGTAAGAAAAAAACGTCACTAACGAGCGTTTTGTAACAAAACGGAAGACATGGGATTCGAACCCACGCACGCTTTCACACGCCTACTGCGTTTCCAACACAGCCTCTTAAGCCTCTTGAGTAATCTTCCATATTTATTAATGGAGCCGGTGGGAATCGAACCCACGTCCAAACACCTGCCAACACATTTGTCTACAACCATAGGTTATGTATTGGATTTAACTTCACTTTGACACATAACTCAAGCCCAAGCCAAGCGAGTCTATTAATCTCTTATCAAGTCCCTAGACAAGGCCTAATCGTATCTCGCTATTATTAAGACCGGTCATCGAACACGAGCAATCCGAATCTGGTCACGCTGGCTGTTTTTTAGGCAGCTAAAGCGTAAGAATTATTATTTTTTGCAGTTATATTTAACTGGCGCTTTACATCCGCTCGATGAGTCGCAAAATGTGCCTCATAATGCCTGTCGAATCCGTAACGACCCCAAGACATAAAAATATTATACCATATTTTTTAATAATATTTCAATTTTTAAGTCCATTGTTTTTTAAATCTACTTTTTTACAGGAACTTTTATGCTATACTAAAAAGGAATCTGTTTGAAAGGATTGTTATCACATTATGGTATTGCATCTTATTTGGCTTCTTCCTGCTCTTCTTTTTCTTGTCTTGTTTTATATAGAGCCAAGGCGACTCTTCAATGCGTATTTGCTTAGTATCGTTTTAATTTTATTTGCCGCTATCGTTTCTGGTTTGTTTGTGATGCATATGGAACAACTTGTCAATAGAAATCTGGTAATGCTTTCTTTGCTCATCTTAGCACTTTTCATTCCTTTGAGTGTTATAATTTCAACCATTTATCTCATTTTTAATGGCAGACAGATGATGACCTTTGAAGGCAGGCGTTTAGCAAACCTCCTCTCCCTCTTTTATGGACTCGCTATTGCTCTTTCCCTAGCGCTTACTTTTTTCTTTCCCCATTTTATTGTTCTTCGTAAAATGCTTTCCCTCACAAACGGACTTTTAATTTACGGTAGTTATCTCTATGTGACCTATATAATTTATGGTTTTGTTTATAATACTTTTCCCGTCATAAAACATCCAGACTACATCATCATCTTAGGGTCTGGTTTGATAGGAGACAAGGTTCCGCCTCTTCTCGCTCAACGGCTCGAAAAAGGAAAAATGATGTATGAAAAATTTAATAACAGTCCTAAAATTGTCGTGTCTGGAGGACAAGGTGTCGATGAACCAATAACCGAAGCAGAAGCAATGGCGCAATATTTAAGGCAAGTAAGTATTCCACAAGAAGATATTATAATTGAACAGCAGTCAATCAATACATTAGAAAATTTGCAGTTTAGCAAAACTATTTTAGACGAAAAAAGTAAGGAAAATTACTATTGCTTGGTCGTCACCAACTCCTTCCACTCTTTGCGAGCAGGTATTTACATGCGAAAGCTCGGCATAAAGGGGCGAAGTATCGGCTCTAGAACAGCACTTTATTTTCTCCCGTCGGCTTGGATACGTGAAACGTTTGGACTAATCATGCTTTATTGGAAATGGCACGCTATTTTTCTTGGGTTTTATTTCATTGTTTGGCTGATTAATCTCTTTCGATAATGTAATCTTTGCAGCTATCTGCCTTAATGGAACCATTCACAAGCCATGATTAAAAACTATCAACTAGGATAACAGGCAAACTAAAATGAATGCTTGCTATCGACTAGGACAACTATGTATAAAACCAATTCTTGTTATCAGTCCAGCTGACATGCAAAACGAAACCTATTCCCTACATCTCCCAAACTGATAGAAGAAATGATCTGCCCCTCAAAGATGTTGTGAAAAAGAGTCGCGATACAGAATGATTTCCTTTCAATCTTAGTACGATCAAAAATAAAAAAACACGAACTCGTCCAGATTAGCTAGCAACTAGTCAAGACAGAGTTCGTGTTTTTATTGTTTCGTTGGAGTTTTGTTTTGCTCCTTTATTCGTTAGGCTTCTTTCTTGGCAAACTGACTTGTATATAAGTCGTAATAGAAACCTTTATCAGCTAGAAGCGATTCGTGAGTTCCTTGCTCAATGATTTGTCCATCTTTGAGAACCAAAATCTTATCTGCCTCTTGAATCGTCGATAAGCGGTGAGCAATGACAAAGCTTGTTCGTCCTTGCATGAGGTTCTTCATCGCTTTTTGAATCAAGAGCTCTAGGCGCGTATCAACGGACGAAGTCGCTTCATCCAAAATCAAGATTTTTGGATCGGCTAATAGTGCTCGCGCGATGGTCAGCAATTGTTTTTGTCCTAGCGAAATATTGCTGGATTCCTGATTCATTTCCATATTATAGCCACCTGGAAGCGTCCGAATGAAATGATCGACATTAGCTGCTTTGGCGGCTTCCACAATCTCTTCATCTGTCGCATTCAGATTTCCAAAGCGCAAGTTTTCTTTGACTGTTCCTTCATAAAGCCAAGCGTCTTGCAAGACCATACCAAATTGTTTGCGGTATTCTTGGCGAGACAAATTGCGAATATCATGGCCGTCAACAGAAATTGAACCGGCAGTTACATCGTAAAAACGCATCAGTAGATTGATGAGGGTAGTCTTTCCAGCACCAGTCGGACCGACAATTGCCACCATTTCGCCCGGCTTAACCTCTAAGTTGAAGTCTCGAATGAGTGGTTTGTTTTCCACGTATTGAAAATCAACATGCTTGAAGCTGACCTGTCCTGTCAAATCATGCTCCAGCCGCTCTTTCGCATCTGTTACTTCGTCTGGTTCATCCAAGACTTGAAAGACACGATCTAGCGAAGACTTAGCACTCTGCAATTGCCCAGCCAATTGCGTTAAGTTTTGGATTGGCTGGTTTACTTGCCACACGTATTGTACAAATGCTTGCATGTTCCCAATCGTTAATTGTCCAGAAACGACTTGCAGACCACCAACAACCGCTACAAGCAGATAAGTCAAATCTGAAATTGCGTTCAAAATTGGCATCATCAAGCCAGAAATAAAACTAGCTTTGAACCCGACTTCTTGGAGGTTTTGCGTGATTTCTCGAAAATCGTCTGAAGATGTTTCTTCACGGCCATAGAGTTTCAGCACATTAAAACCAGTTAGATTTTCTTGAACAAATCCATTCATGACACCTAGCGTATTTGCTTGCTTTTTAAAATACGGTTGTGATTTTTTCAAAATAAAAGTCGCGCCAAAATAGGTCAATGGAATGCTAGCAATCACTATCAAAGCCAGTTGAAAATTAAGATACAAGACCATTCCGATGACTAAGGTAATGGTCAAAACCGCATTTACAACTTGTAAGAATGATTGTTGAAGCGCATTTGAAACAGTCTCTACATCACTGGTAAAGCGCCCTAGCAAATCTCCAAATTGATGCTTATCAAAGTAAGAAACTGGAATTTGATTAATTTTAGAACTCAACTCATTGCGCATGTCACGTACGGTATTTTGCACTGCATTGGTCATAAAATAATTAGAATAGTAAGACCCAATTTCATAGAACAAACCACGCAAAAGGTAAAGTGCCATTACCCCAAAGACATATGTTGTATTTATACTGGCGCCTTCGACTCCTTTTGCTATGTCCAGCACATTTCGTGTCAATTCTGTAATAGCAAGACCAAGTACAAAAGGCTCTAGCACACTCATGACAATACTAACCACTTTTAAAAAGATAGCAAGGATAACGGAAGCTTTATAAACTTTTAAGTAACTCCACAAACGAATAAAACTATGTTGTTTTTTCATGTCATCTCCCTCCTATTCTTCTTCTGTTAGTGATTGGCTATTGAGCTGAGAATTGGCAATTTCACGATAGATGTCATTGCTTTGCATCAATTCTTCATGCGTCCCACGACCGACGATTTCTCCCTTATCAAGGACAATAATCTGATCTGCATCCATAATGGTTCCCACACGTTGTGCAACAATCAAAACTGTCGCATTTTGCGTGACTCCCTTGAGTCTGCTTCGAAGAATAGCGTCCGTCTTATAGTCCAAAGCAGAGAACGAATCATCAAAAATATAAATATCTGGTTCTTTCACGACCGCTCGCGCAATGGAGAGACGTTGCTTTTGACCACCAGAGAGATTGCTCCCTCCTTCTGCCAAATGCGTTTCAAAACGCTCTTCCTTGCTTTCGATAAAGTCTCTCGCTTGTGCTACATCTGCTGCTTGCACCAATTCCTCACGACTAGCATTTTCTTTCCCATAGCGGAGGTTTTCTGCGATTGTGCCGGTAAAGAGCAGAGCTTTTTGTGGAATGAAACCTATCTTCTGCCGTAGTGCTTTTAGATTATAAGAACGCACATCCACTCCGTCCACTAAAATCTTTCCTAAAGTCACATCATAAAAGCGCGGAATCAATTGCACCAATGAGGACTTCCCTGAGCCGGTCGAGCCGATAAAAGCAATCGTTTCACCAGGCTTGGCTTTGAAGGAAATATTATGCAAGACTGGACTCTCTGTTTCACCAGGATATGCAAAGGTAACATTATCAAACTCTAAATAACCATGATTCTCTGTCTCAGTCACACCATCTTCATTTGGATTGATTGAAATGGGCATTTCCATTACTTCTTTCAACCGTTCACTTGAAACAGCTGTACGAGGATACATAGTAAACAAGCTAGATAGCAACAAGAAAGACAGCAAAGCGTGGAAACTGTATTCGATAAAAGCAACCAAATCCCCAATTTGCAAGTCTCCTGTACCAAGTGGTTTTAAAGCAAACCAGACAATGGCAACAATCATGGCAATGATGATTTGAACAAAGAGCGGTTCTGTCAAACCAGTTAATTTAAATAAGCGATTGGAATTATCCGCATAAATTTCATTTTGTGAAGCAAAGCGCTCTTCTTGAAATTCTTCTCGTGCAAAAGCCCGAATAACACGCAGACCCGTTAAATTTTCACGCGCGTATTGATTGATTTTATCTAACGTTTTTTGTTGCTTTTCGGATAGAGGACGTGTTTTTGTCGCCACATACCAAACGACAATGCCGAGAAAAGGAACGGAAATTGCGACAATCCAAGCTAAAGAGGGGCTGGTGACAAAAATCATCATCACACTGGAAATCATCATCATAGGCGTGACGACACCCATTTTTAAGGATTGCTCTGCAAATTGCATAAGAACAAAAGCATCACTGGTAATCCGTGTCACCAAAGACGAAACGCCAATCTGCTCGTATTCATGATGGGAATACTCTTGCAATTTATCATACACATCATTGCGCATGTCACGTACCATGCTCGTCGTTAATTTCCCAGCAGCATAGGCAAGGACAATCCGTCCAAAGACTCCTAGCAAAATGACAATGAGCATCACAATTGCCCAATAATACAAACGATTGCTGTCTCCTCGATTAATCCCTTCGTCAATCATTCGTGCCAAAACAGTCGGCAAACCGAGATTCACCACAACAAAGAAGACAGCACCAAAGAAATCCAACATCAACCATTTGGGATATTTTTTCAAATAAGACCAAATATACTTCATGTTTCTCCTTTCTCCTCATAAAACAAATCCACAATAAAAAAGCACCAACGTACTTTTTAGACAAAATGGGAGTGGGACAGAACTTATCTTGAAAAATTTAAGTTCGTGGTCCCACCCCCGCGAGGGTGATTAGGTACTCTTTCGAGCTTGAAAAGCGAATAAAGAGTCCAATCACCTACTGCGTCATTCGCTTATCACTAAATTAGATAGAAGCTGAGATACTTTTTGTCCGACCTCATGTAACAATAGTATAACAAAAGGATGATATAAATGCAACACTAGCAATAATCTAGTTGGTAACGGTCACTTCTCCTGTTTGATAATTTAGCCGAAGTCCTGTCTGTACGTTGGGAACAAAGACATTCATTTCCAAGCTACTATCGCTTGATTTAGCTTCAATATGCGAACCAACTGGCACTAAATCCTGTTCATTAGCATAAATCAAAGTCACCCGATACCGAACTCGTTTATTCTTGTCTAGTGCCTTGCGAACCTTTGTTTCATAGAAATTTTGACCCGTAGAATGACTAGTATTTGCTTGATTAGCCCAAGCTGTTTGCACAGCTATATTTTTCGGGTTGCTGGTCGAAGCATCAAAGCCTTTCAAGTTACCAATCAAAGCATAACCCAACAAATGTCCTCGGTCAACCGCATGATTGTATTCACCCGATAAATGCTTGACTTGATGCCAGCCAGCAGGTGTCCAAGCCGTGGAGCCGTTTCCCGTTTCTTCACGATTCTTATACTGACGAGTGGCTTTAGACAAAAGAGCATTTGCAACCGTCGGAACGGTCTGACCTCGGACGAGTTTAGTCTTATTATCCGCATAAGGAACGCTTGCAACTTTAGCATCCAATGTTGCTTTATTTTCATTGATTGTGAAGGCTCCTGCCCCATTCCATTCAATCTTTCCTTTGAGTTGCCGTTTAACGGACTCTGTCAAAACACTCTGTGCTAATTCTTGACTGGGTGCTGCATGATTCGTCCGAATACTTCGATTAATAGCAGTGCTGTCAGAAGGCTTCGTACTACCATGATGATTGCTAAAAGAATAACCTCCCAGCGCAAGAACCAGTGCTATAACCAGACCAGCTACACTTTGTGCTACTTTCTGATTGGATTTCTTTCTCGCCATTTCTCCCCCTTTTAAATAAATAGGAAGCGGGACTCAAAGCCAACTTCTACGAAATCACGACCTCTGTCTCACTCCCTTTTTCCTATCAATATTATTGTCTATTGTCCTGTGAATTTGCTGATAATCTCCTGCCACTTATCTGGCGATAAAATAGCCCATGGATTTTTGCCACCGTAGCCAACAACTAAGCCGAGTGCAAACAAAATCAAACCAAGCAATAAGACTGCTAGAACAATTCCAACTTGTTTTCCAACGTATTTCAAATCATTATTCATCGTCATCTTCCTTCACTCGCTTAATAGAAGCACCTAAGTTAGCCAACTTTTTATGGAACTGGTAATAGCCTCTGTCCAAGTGAGTTAGCTGTCCTACTTTTGTTTCACCTTCTGCAACCAAACCAGTCAAAATTAGCGCGGCACTTGCACGCAAGTCCGTTGACATCACTTCGGTTCCTTGCAAAGCTTGGCCACCAACGATACGAGCTGTGTCTCGCATAATTTCCGAGTGTAGACCCATTCGACGCATTTCTTCCAGATGTTGGAAACGATTCTCAAAAACAGTCTCAATCATAGTGGATTCGCCCTTAGCAACCGTCATCAAAGCTGTAAATTGTGCCTGCATATCTGTTGGAAAACCAGGATGAGGAAGTGTTTTGACATTGACTGCCTTCAGTTTGCCCAAATCTGAACGAATCCGAATCCCCTCATTTTCCTCGGTAACAGAGACACCCATTTCTAGCAATTTCGCAATAAGTGGACGATTATGCTCCCAGATAGCGTCTTGAATAAGAATATTACCACCAGTCATAGCACCTGCTACCATAAAAGTCCCGGCTTCAATGCGGTCTTGTACTACACTATGGCTTGTCCCCATCAGCTCCTCAACTCCAGTAATGGTTAGTGTCTCTGTGCCTGCACCACGAACTTTAGCCCCCATTTTGTTCAATAAAACAGCTAAATCAACAATCTCCGGTTCGCGCGCTGCATTTTCAATCACTGTTACACCATCTGCTAAAGTTGCTGCCATCATAATGTTTTGTGTCGCACCTACACTTGGAAAATCCATGTAAATATGAGCTCCATGCAATCGGTTAGCTTTGGCCTCAATAAATCCAGCCGTCTGCTTAATTTCAGCCCCCATTGCCTCTAATCCTTTCAAATGAAGGTCAATAGGACGACTTCCAATCGTACAACCACCCGGCATGGAAACTTTTGCGTGACCATTACGCGCCAAAATAGGTCCTAATACAACAATTGAAGCACGCATTTTACTCACATATTTATAAGGCGCTTCTTCACTCAACGGCTGTGTAGCATCCACCGTAATCCGGTTTTCTTCTTGCTCAAAAGTCACTTTTGTATTCAATCCACGAACCACATTGTTCATCGTAAACACATCTGATAGAACCGGAACATTGGTTAGAGTTGTTTTCCCTGTCGTCGCTAGAATAGTTGCTGCAAGCAAAGGCAAAACAGCATTTTTGGCACCTTCAATTTTAACCGAACCAACTAATGGATTCGAACTGCCTTGTATAATAATTTTATCCATATTTTCTCCAAAACACTTATTTTATTACTTTTCTCATCTTATAAATTGCTATTAAACACATCACGTCCTAATGTATAGAGACTGAGGAAGAAAGAGCTGAGCAAAAAGCCTAATGCAATGCTAAGCAATAAAATCAAAAAACGAATTCTAAAAGCATTGTCAGCATTCACTTTCAATAGTTTTTCCCAATTCACAACAGTAGAAAGTAAGTGAAATGAAAGAAAAATAAAGATCATATGGCTACTAAGCGTAAAAATTAACTGAATCATATCCTCATTATACCAAAAAAATAGATGAGAGCAAACTATCGGACACGAATCATGTACCGATAACAAAAAAGCCATTATAAAAAAGGCCAATTGGCCTTTTCATATTATAATCTTGTTCCAACGTTAATTCGATTAATGGCACGTTGAAGAGCGATTCTGGCACGACGTTCTTGGTCAATCAAATGCTTTTCATGTGCTTCTTCAATAGCACGTTCAGCACGTAATTTTGCTCTTTCTGCACGACTGATGTCAATATCGCGAGCACGTTCGGCAGAGTCTGCAACAATGGTGATTACATTATCAGCCACTTCGACAATTCCACCATTCACAGCAATCCAATTGACATGATCTTCATCATCAATCCGCTTCACTTTGACCTCATCGACAGCCAAAACAGCAATCATATTTTCATGATGCGGTAAAATCCCCATTTCTCCATCAAGAGTTTTAACGGAAACAAACGTTGCATGGTGGTCAAAAACTAGACCATCAGGTGTCACGATTTGTACTGTCATTTGAGCCATAGGTCACCTCTTAAAATCCCATTTTTTCAGCTTTAGCAACAACATCTTCGATGGAACCAACACCACGGAAGGCATCTTCAGGAAGATGATCATATTTTCCTTCAAGGATTTCTTTAAAGCCACGAACTGTATCAGCAACTGGTACATAAGAACCTGGTTGCCCAGTAAATTGTTCAGCAACATTAAAGTTTTGTGACAAGAAGAATTGAATCCGACGCGCACGCGCAACCAAAGTCTTTTCTTCGTCTGACAATTCATCCATACCAAGGATTGCAATAATATCTTGCAATTCATGGTAACGTTGAAGGACACGTTTCACTTCTGCCGCTACAGCATAGTGCTCTTCTCCGACAATTTCAGGAGCAAGGGCCCGAGAGCTAGAAGCAAGTGGGTCAACTGCTGGGTAAATCCCTAATTGCACCAACTTCCGTTCCAAGTTGGTTGTAGAGTCCAAGTGGGCAAACGCTGTCGCTGGCGCAGGGTCAGTGTAGTCGTCGGCTGGCACATAGATAGCTTGGATAGAGGTTACAGAACCTTTCTTGGTTGACGTAATCCGTTCTTGCAATTGTCCCATTTCTGTCGCAAGTGTTGGTTGGTAACCAACGGCTGAAGGCATGCGCCCAAGAAGGGCAGATACTTCAGAACCTGCTTGCGTGAAACGGAAGATATTGTCAATGAATAAAAGCACATCTTGACCTTCAACATCACGGAAATATTCGGCAATGGTCAAACCAGTCAAAGCCACACGCATACGTGCTCCAGGTGGTTCATTCATTTGACCGAAGACCATGGCCGTTTTTTCAATAACGCCAGATTCTTTCATTTCCCAGTAAAGGTCGTTCCCTTCACGTGTTCGTTCTCCAACACCAGTAAAGACAGAAATTCCACCGTGTTCTTGGGCAATGTTGTGAATCAATTCTTGAATCAAGACTGTCTTTCCAACACCGGCACCACCGAAAAGCCCGACTTTCCCGCCTTTTAGATAAGGTGCAAGGAGGTCAATCACCTTGATTCCTGTTTCTAAGATTTCTGATGAAGTAGACAACTCATCAAAAGTTGGAGCTTTTTTGTGGATTGGTTGACGTTCTGCATCTTCACCAAAAGGAGCTTCCAAGTCAATGGTATCTCCTAAAACGTTAAAGACGCGACCGAGTGTTTCTTTCCCAACGGGGACAGAAATTGGACGACCAGTATCTAGGACTTCCATGCCACGAGTCAACCCGTCAGTTGATTCCATAGCAATGGTCCGAACCACTCCGTCACCAAGCTCAAGAGCTACTTCAAGGACGATTTTCGATTTTTTTTCGTCATTTTTATAGACTACAAGTGCATTATTTATCTCAGGTAATTTATCACCAGCTGCAAACGCAACGTCAACGACTGGTCCGATAACCTGAGCAATTTTGCCTGAGCTCATTCTTTTCTCCTCTTTATATTTATTTTCTGTGACACTATTCTAGTGCACTTGCACCCGCCACAATTTCAGTAATTTCTTGCGTGATAGCTGCTTGTCTAGCACGATTATACTGAATGGTCAAATCATTGATAACTTTTTTCGCGTTATCTGTTGCTGTCTGCATCGCGGTCATTCCAGCTGCATTTTCTGCCGTTTTCGCATCAATAATCGCCCCGTAGATCATACTTTCAGCAAACTGAGGCAACAACTGATCCAAAATAACATCGCGGCTTGATTCCAATTCCAAATTCAAAACGTAGTCTTCATCTGCTTCATTTGGATCCAAATCCACGATTGGAAGCATTTGTTCAACACGCATTTGGCTGGTCAAACTATTGACGTGATGATTATAACAAACATACAATTCATCAAATAATTCGTTTTGATACATTTCAACCGTTTTGTTAATGATTTTACGGACTTCATCAAAGCTTGGTTGATCTGCTAAACCACGCAGTTCATAAATTGGTTGGAGACCACGAGCACGAAAGAAATCCGAACCCATACCACCGATTGAAATAATGACAAAATCATCTTTATCATGATATTCTGCAAAAAGTTCCATCATGGATTTGAGAATGGTCGCATTATAACCACCTACTAAGCCACGATCCGATGTAATAACGATATAGGCTGTTTTTTTCACCGGACGACTAATCAACATAGGGTGGTATTTGGAATTTTGCACTTCATGCCCATGAAGCAAATCTGTCAATAACTTTCTGACTTTAGAAGCATAGATTTGGAAATTCTTGGCCGCTTCTTCTGACTTTCCTAGCTTGGCAGCAGATACCATTTGCATAGCATTTGTGATTTGACTGGTGTTTTTTGTGGATGCAATTTTATTTTTTATATCATTTAATGAAACTGCCATCTGACACCTCTATTCTTACTTGAAGCTAGACTGATTGATAAATTCAGTAATTGCAGCATCTAAGACTGCTTCCTCTGGAAGGTCTTTTGTTGTACGAATGATTTCATAGAGGTCTTCATGATGAGCATCAAAGTAATCAAACAGTTCTGCTTGAAAACGAAGAATATCATCAACCGGTACACTATCCAAGAAACCATGTGTCAAGGCGTACAAAATAACAACTTGTTTTTCAACTGGTAGTGGTTCATGAACAGGTTGTTTCAAGACTTCTACTGTCCGACGACCACGATTCAATTTCGCTTGCGTTGCCGCATCCAAATCACTACCAAACTTGGTAAATGCTTCCAATTCACGATAAGAAGCAAGGTCAATACGCAAGGTTCCGGCAACCTTCTTCATCGCTTTTATCTGTGCAGAACCACCTACACGTGATACAGATGAACCGGCATCAATAGCAGGTCGAACACCTCCATTAAAGAGACTGTCGCTTAAGAAGATTTGACCGTCTGTAATTGAAATTACATTGGTTGCGATATAAGCGGAGATGTCTCCTGCTTGCGTTTCGATAAACGGCAGCGCTGTAATAGAACCACCACCTAATTCATCCGAAACTTTTGCAGAACGTTCCAAAAGACGACTATGAAGATAGAATACGTCTCCTGGGAAAGCTTCACGACCTGGTGGACGACGAAGCAAAAGTGACAGTTCACGATAAGCAACCGCTTGTTTTGATAAATCATCATAGACAATCAAAACGTGTTTGCCACTATACATAAATTCCTCTGCCATTGCTACACCTGCATAAGGTGCTAAAAACAGCAATGGTGAAGGTTGCGAAGCTGACGCTGTGACAACGATTGTATAGTCCAACGCTCCATACTGACGAAGCGTTTCTACTTGCGTACGAACCGTTGATTCTTTCTGACCAATGGCAACATAGATACAAATCATATCTTGTCCCTTTTGGTTCAAAATCGCATCAATCGCAATACTTGTTTTACCAGTTTGACGGTCTCCGATAATCAATTCCCGTTGCCCACGACCGATTGGCACCAAAGCATCGATCGCTTTCAAACCTGTTTGAAGCGGTTCTGATACAGATTTCCGTTGCATAACTCCCGGAGCAGGTGTTTCAACTGGACGCGTTTTATCTGTCTTAATCTCGCCAAGTCCATCAACCGGACGACCAAGCGGATCAACAACCCGACCAATCAAAGCATCTCCGACAGGCACTTCCATGATTTTACCAGTACGACGAATGGTATCCCCTTCGCGAATATCCGTAAAATCACCTAAGATGATAATCCCTACATCTGTTGATTCTAAGTTTTGTGCCATACCGTATGAGCCATTTTCAAAAATCAACAGCTCACCACTCATTGCATTGTCAAGACCATGAGCACGGGCGATTCCATCACCAATATATGTGACGACCCCTATTTCTGTGACGTCAAAATTTGGCTGGAAATTTTCAATTTGTTGCTTAATTAAAGCGCTGATTTCTTGTGCGTTAATCGCCAAAATTCACACCACTTTCTATTTCAAATTTTCTTTTACTGTTTGTAATTGACGTTTAATACTTGCATCAATTGTCTTATTATTAGCTGTGATGATAAAGCCACCAATGAGGCTTGCATCCAGTTCTTCTTTTAAAGAACGAACCTGCAATCCAAATTTTCGCTCAATAATCGGAATGATTTTAGATTTTTGCTCCTCCGATAAACCTTGAACTGATTTGATTGTCACTTCAAATTCATTACTAATCTTTTCAAGCTGGTGAAGACTTTCTACTAAAATATCATAAAAAAGATCTTCACGATGATTATGAATAATAACTTCAATGAAATTGTCAATCAAGGATGAATCAGAACCTTGAAAATAGCGAAGGCTTCTTTCTTTTTCTGTATCATCAACACCAATATGTGATAAAAAGGCAGCTAAATGTGTATTGTCAAAAATGTCTTTGATTTGCTGAAGTTTTTCAAAAACATCTTTTTGCTGACCTTTTTCAATCACGAGTTGGACAAAAGGTGTGGTATATTTTTCAATTACCGCATATCTTTTTTTGTCCATTAAGCATCTCCTAGCTTGTCAATATAGCGGTCAATGAGCTCTTTGTGAGCTTCTTGATCCAATTTTTGGCCTAAAATTTTGCTAGCAAGATTTACAGTCAAATCGGCTACATCACCTTTGATACTGTTCATGGCTTCTGCTTTGGTTTGAGCGATTTCTTGATTAGCCTTTTCTTTTAAACGTCCAGCTTCATCAGCTGCATCTGCCAAGATTCCTGCCTTGTTTTTCTCGGCAGTTTCTTTGGCATTTTCAATAATTGTTGTCGCTTCTTGACGACTACCTGCTAATTCTGTTTCTCTCTTTTGAGCTAAATCTTCTGCTTTTTGACGAGCAGATTCTGCGCCATCAATGTCATCTGAAATCTTTTTGGCACGTTGCTCAAAAGTACTTGTGATATTATCCCAGGCAAATTTCTTAATTAAAACGATTAACAGAAGAAATGAGCCTGCTACAAGGATAAAATCCCCAATAAGACTACTTAAAGTAATATTCATCTCTTTTCTCCCTTCTATTCCTCACCATTAATTTTCTTACCTAGATACATAGATGTCAACATGGTAAATACATAGGCTTGAATACATGAAATAAAGACTGAAAAAGCTGTCCAAACAAGATTCAAGACAAATGCTATTGGATACCAAGCAGCAGCTTGTTGTGACAAAGTTAATAACAAGCCAGACAGAACTTCCCCTGCATAGATATTACCATAGATCCGCAAAGCCAAAGAAGCAAAATTGGTGAATTCTTCCAAAATATTCATTGGAGTCATTCCAACAGGTGTCGCAAAAGCTTTGAGATACGCTTTCACCCCACGTCGGCGAATCCCTTCAATGTGACAAATCAAGGTAATCAAGAATGAAAATCCTAGGTCAAATGCAAGATTAGCTGTTGGAGATGTCCACAAGTTATATCCCTTGGTTGTCTGCACTTTTGCCATCAAGCCAAGGTTGTTAGCTACTGCAACAAAAAGGAATAAGGAAAAGATAAATAGAGAGTAATTCTTCATATACTTATCGCCAATATTGCCCTTTGTAAAGCCAATGACAAAATCATAGAGGTATTCTAAGACGTTTTGCTTACCAGAAGGCTTCAGCGTCATTTTCCGACTAGCCCAATAGACGAAAGCAAATACAATAAGTACGGTTAGAAGAGACATAGCAAGTAGAGTCAAATCAAAGGTCACAGGACCTAAAGTGATGGTTGGATTTACACTTTCTTCCAACGAACTCCACCCCCTTTTCTAAAGGATAACTTTCTTTTCTTACTTAATGATGAATGACATCGCAAGTGTTACGAAGAAAGTACCTTCGATAAAGGCAATCCCCATGATCATAAGTGTTCTCAACTGACCAATGATTTCTGGCTGACGTGATGCTGATTTAAATAGATTTGCCATTAAAAACCCTTCAGCGAGTGAAACACCCATACAGGCAAGACATAATCCAAAAAATGTTAAATTCATGATGAATTCTCCTTTATGTTTAAAATTTACTTACTTAGTTTAGTCCTAAAAATTCTTTTTGTCAAATGTTTTTGTCTTTTGGAAACGTTTTATACGGATTTCTTTCAATTTCCAAAAAAGTAGGCTATCCTGAAACAATTGTGGTTGTAGAATAGTAGTAAAACGAACTTGATCCCACTATCAGTTTGTTGATGTGGAAATAGCTATTTCCAATTATCGAATTTTGTTTCCCTATATATATGTATATTATAGGCAATCTTTATCGATTAAATATAGACAAAAACTACAATACACTTTTTCAACAAAGAGGCTGGATAAGTCCCAGCCCCTAGCTTATTACTTTTTCAGGTTCCAAATTTCTTTGGCGTATTGTTCAATCGTATCATCTGATGTGAATTTATCAGACGTTGCGATATTAACAAGGCTCATATGCGCCCATTTTTCTTTGTCACGATAGAGTTGATCAATCTTTTCTTGTGCAGCTACATACGAAGCAAAATCTTCCAGAAGGAAGTATTCGTCATTGTGCGTAATTAAAGCTTCATAAATCTCAGAACCTTCATTTCGGACATTTGGAATAGTTCCGTCCACAAAGCTATCCACCACACGGCGAACCACAGGATTGCTTTCATAAACACCGCGTGAGTAGTAATCATGACGGGCATAATGGTCATAGACTTCGTCTTTGTCCATACCGAAAATTACAATATTGTCATCTCCGACTTCATCTTTGATTTCAATATTGGCTCCGTCAAGGGTTGCCAAAGTAATGGCGCCTGTCATCATGAATTTCATATTAGATGTGCCGGAAGCCTCCTTAGAAGCAAGCGAGATTTGCTCTGACACATCTGCAGCGGGAATGATGAGTTCAGCCAAGCTGACACGATAATTTTCAAGGAAAACAACCTTTAGCTTGCCTTGTAGACTCTCATCATTATTGACAAGATTTACCACTTCGTTGATCAATTTGATAACAGATTTGGCAAAATGATAACCCGGCGCTGCCTTGGCACCAAAAATGAAGACACGTGGCACCATATCTTTATTAGGATTGTCTTTTAAATCCCAATATAGTTTAAGAATATGGAGCAAATTGAGCAATTGACGCTTATAAGCATGAAGCCGTTTCACTTGTACATCAAAAATAGCTTCCGTTGACACTTCCACTCCTGTAGATTCTTTGATGAAAACTGCTAAGCGCGCCTTGGCTTCTTGCTTGACATTATAAAATTCACTCAAAACTTGCCGATCATCTTTGTAGTCTAAAAGTCTGCGAAGTTCATGAATGTCTGTCCGCCAGCCGTTACCAATCAAGCGATCAATCTCATTTGACAATGGTTCATCTGCAATTTGCAACCAGCGACGTTGAATGATACCATTTGTTTTATTATTGAATTTTTCAGGATAAATGGCATAAAAATCACGGAGCGTATCTTCTTTGAGAAGTTCTGTGTGAAGTTTTGCCACCCCATTGACCGAATGACCTCCAATAATCGCGAGATGCGCCATGTGAACTTGGTTATCTTTGACAATCCGAGTGTTCTCAATCACTTGCGGGTCAACGCCACGCGCAGCCATTTCAGAGACATAGCGATTGTCAATTTCAAGGATGATTTGGTAAACACGAGGAAGAACATTTTTAAAGAGTTCCGCATCCCATTTTTCTAAGGCTTCCGAAAGAATGGTGTGATTGGTATAACTCATCGTCTTTACTGTTGCATTCCAAGCATCTGCCCATTCAAGACCGCAGTCATCAAGTAAAAGCCGCATAAATTCTGCTGGTGCTACTGCTGGGTGGGTATCGTTGATATGAACCGATACCTTTTCATGAATTTGCTCTAAAGGCAGACCTTGTTTCCGATAGGATTTGATAATTGTCTGCAAGCCAGCACTGGTCATGAAATATTCTTGAATCAAGCGCAGTTCTTTTCCTTCATAGTTTGAATCATCTGGATACAAAATAGCTGTAATATCCTGTACCTTACGACGTGCTTCAATCGTTGGATATTCTAGCTCATATTCTTCAGGAATTTCAACATCCCATAAACGAAGATTGTTGACAGTATCATTTTCAAAACCAATTTGTGGCACGTCGTAAGGCACCGCACGAAGAGTTTGCGAATTTTCATAAACGGGAAGCATTCGCCCTTCTTTGTTGGCTTGCAGATAGACATTTCCAAAGATTTTAACATCTACAACATCATGATCTTTCCGCGTTTCCCAGACGTTTCCTAGACTACCAAACCAATCATCCGGCAATTCGACTTGATATCCATTTACAATTTTTTGTTTGAAAAGTCCGTAGCGATAGCGGATTCCATTGCCAAATCCCGGATAGCCTGTGGTTGCAAGTGAATCCATAAAAGCTGCTGCAAGACGACCAAGACCGCCATTTCCTAACGCCATATCGCGCTCAGCCTGTTTGACAGCCGTAAAATCAACACCTAATTCGTCAAAGCCTTCTTTGACAACATCGAGGATTCCAAGATTTAGTAAATTGGTTTCCAGCATTCGCCCAGGCAGAAATTCAATCGAAAAGTAATAAGCAATTTTTTGCTTGTCTTCTACTAGTTTGTTTCGTCGTTCCAACCACATAGGAGTGATGTATTTGCGAATCGTACGTGCTAAGGTTTGAAACAGCTCTGTCGGAGTGGCATCTTCTACCTTAATTAACTGTTCTTCATGTAAAATATCTTTAAAATCTTGAAGAAACTGTTCTTTTGTTAGTTCCATTTCTGAATAGCAAACTCCCTTCTATGAATAAAGAGATTGGTACAAATGGCTATAGGCCTGACTAGCGGTGTCCCATGAGAAATCACGCTCCATAGCTTGCTTTTGAAGCGACTGCCATGCTTCTTTATCGTTATGATAGAGACTGACAGCCATATCAAACGTCCATTTCAGCCAGTAGCCTGAGAAATTATTAAAGCTAAATCCAGTTCCTGTTCCTTCGTAGGCATTATACGGTTGAACGGTGTCACGCAAGCCACCAACTTCATGTACGAGAGGTAAGGTTCCATAACGCATGGCCATCATTTGGGACAATCCACATGGCTCAAAGCGACTCGGCATTAAGAACATATCACAAGCTGCATAAATTTCTTGCGCTAATTTCACATCAAAAGTGATGTTGGCAGATAATTTTTCTGGATAAGCTTGACTGAACCAAGCAAAGGATTGCTCAAAAGACGGGTCTCCTGTCCCTAAAAGAACGATTTGTACATCATCTTGCAATAAATTGTGCAACTGATCCACAATCAAATCAAAGCCTTTTTGCCGAGTCAAACGAGATACAATTCCTACCAAAGGCACATCGTCTCGCACAGGCAGACCAACTTTTTCCTGCAAAGCACGCTTATTTGCTAACTTACCAGATAAGTCATCCTTATTAAAATGGTACTCCAGCAAATTGTCCGTTTCTGGATTATAAATATCTGTATCAATTCCGTTGACAATACCTGATACTTTACCAGACTCCATCCGTAAAATTTGATCCAAACCGCAACCAAACTCTGGTGTCATAATTTCATGTGCATAACTTGGTGATACGGTTGTCACCCGATCTGCATACAAAATCCCTGCTTTCATCCAATTCAAGCAGTTATTCCAACGCAAGGTACCGTCTGCATAACGCTCATAGCCCACTCCAAACAAATCCCAGAGCATGCCATCAGAAAATTGCCCTTGAAATTCTAAATTGTGAATGGTTAAAACAGTCCGAATACCATGATAAGCCTGAATCCAATGGTATTTTTCTTTCACCAAAAATGGAATCATCGCTGTATGATAATCATGCACATGGAGAACATCTGGAATAAAATCCACTCGCTCCATTAACTCAACAGCTGCCATTTGGAAATAGGCAAAGCGTTCGCCGTCATCAAAATCGCCATAAACATGTCCACGGAAGAAATAGTATTGATTGTCTATAAAGTAGAAGGTCACACCATTTAAAACGGTACGTTTCACGCCTACATATTGACCACGCCAACCGACCTTTACTTCAAAATGGAACAAGTCTTCCATTTGGTCGCCAAACTTTGTATCTACCATATCATAGTATGGAAGAATGACGCCCACTTCATGACCTGCCTTCACAAGAGATTTAGGGAGAGCGCCAATGACGTCTCCCAAACCTCCTGTTTTAGAAAAAGGTGCCCCTTCTGCTGCTACAAATAAAATTTTCATTGAATTCTATCCTCTGTTACTTTTTCACCTTTTTTAATGACAACTGGGTTATCAACCGTTCCTCGAATGGTCACATCTTCAGCAACCTCAACCCCCTTATCTAAAATAGCATACTCAACTACTGCATTTTCACCAATAAGGACACGTGGGAAAAGAATACTGTCTTTTACACGACTTCCTTTTTTAATACGAGTATTACGAGAAATGACAGAATCGCTCACTTCTCCTTCGATAATACTACCAGAAGCAAATTGAGCGTTTGACACTTTAGATCCAACTGCATAATAAGTTGGTTCTTCATTTTTTACTTTAGTATAAATCTTTTGATTTGGAGAGAAAAGAGAGTAGAATTTTTGCGAGTCAAGCATATCAATATTAGCATTGAAGTACGAAGTGACAGAATGAATATTTGCTAAATAACCCGTGTATTCGTAAGCAAATGCTTTTTCCTGAGCAGCTAAATCACGTAAAACATAACGTAATTTTTGAGGAAATTCTTTTTGTGCTTCTATTTCTAACTTTTCAATCAGCCAAGGTGTATCCACAACAAAAATATCTGTTGACATATTGTACAAATCTTGCTGTTCTTTATCATCAAAAAGATGGTGATTTTTCACATGATCTGTTTCATCAATTTCCAAAACAGCATTGACTTCGGAAATTTCTTCTTTTGGTAATTTTTTATAGACAACTGTGATTGGTTGATCAGTTGTACCATGTAAGTGGAAGACTTGGTTCAAGTCGATGTTCACCAAAACATCACAGTTCAATGCTACCGTTTGATCGCTGCCCGAACGTTTTAAGTAGGTCAATAATTGCTCGTAGTATTCTTTACCAACAGTAGAACTTTCTACGCGCGTATTATAAATACCAAGATAGTAGTGACTCAAAAGAGTAGACAGCCCCCATTCACGTCCAGAACGGATATGGTCAAAGACAGAACTAATATTATCTTGTTGGAAAATGCAAAAGACGCTCCGAATCCCTGCATTGGCCAGGCTAGACAACGGAAAGTCAATTAAACGATATTTCCCACCAAATGGCAAACTGGCAACTGGACGATGACTTGTCAAAGTAGACATATCATGAAATCCAACTGTATTTCCTAAAATTGCTGAATATTTATCAATCTTCATCTGATGGTACCCCCACTTTCTCATTGTATCCGATAACTTGTACTTCGTCTGTTCCATCAATTTCTACACCATCAGAAATGATAGCTCCTTCACCGATAATAGCACGTTTGATTTTTGCACCTTGACCAATGATAGCTCCACTCATAACAACAGAATCTTCTACAACTGCATCTTTACGCACTTGAGCTTCCGTAGAAAGAATCGAATGTTTAACTGTTCCGTCTACCAAACAGCCGTCCACAACCAAAGAATCTTCTACATGAGCATTTTCTCCAAGGAAGTTTGGTGGGGAAATCAAGTTACGTGAATAAATTTTCCATTGACGATCTCGGCTATCTAAAGCATTGTTTGGATCAATATATTCCATATTGGCTTCCCAAAGTGATTCAATCGTTCCAACATCTTTCCAATATCCCTTAAATTCATAAGCATAGACACTTTCGCCGGATTCAAGATAATTTGGAATAACATTCTTACCGAAGTCAGACATATCTACATTGCTCTTTTCAGCAGCTACCAGCATATTACGCAGGCGTTTCCAGTCAAAGATATAAATCCCCATAGAAGCCTTAGTAGACTTAGGTTCAGCTGGTTTTTCTTCAAACTCGACAATGCGGTTATTGGCATCTGTATTCATAATACCAAAACGACTAGCTTCTTTTAAAGGAACATCCAGAACAGCTACCGTCAGACTGGCATTGTTGTCCTTGTGAGATTGAAGCATATCATCGTAGTCCATTTTGTAAATGTGGTCACCAGACAAAATCAAGACATACTCAGGATTGATAGTATCAATATAATCAATGTTTTGATAAATCGCATGACTAGTTCCTTCAAACCAACGATTTCCTTCACTTGCTGAATACGGCTGGAGAATAGAAACTCCTGTGTTAATACCATCCAGTCCCCAACTAGAACCATTCCCAATATGACTATTCAAAGCTAATGGTTGGTATTGAGTAATGACACCAACATTATGAATTCCTGAATTGGCACAATTGGACAAAGCAAAGTCAATGATACGGTAGCGTCCACCAAATTGTACTGCTGGTTTGGCAATACTTTGAGTGAGTTTTCCAAGACGTGTTCCTTGCCCACCGGCAAGAATCAAAGCTAGCATTTCATTCTTCATTTGTTACTCCTTTTTTGACTTTTTACTTACATTTGCTGATTTCACACGACGTTTAATCTTCCAAATACTTGCCCCTAATGCTGGCAAAGTAAAGGTCAACGTCTGAGGATAATCCTTCCACAAGCCTTCTTGAGACTGAACCGTTTGATTGTGCTCTTTCCACACACCTCCCCATTCTTCTAATTCCGTGTTCCAAATTTCTTCATATATGGCTGATACCGGAACACCAATGGTAAAGTCTTTGCGCTCTACCGGAGCCATATTAAAGACGCAAACTAACATATCTCCCTTGTCATTTTTCCGAATAAAGGAAAGCACACTTTGATCTGTATTATCCGCATCAATAATCTCTAAACCGTCCCAACTCAAGTCATTTTCCCATAAAACACGATTTTCTTTATAAAGCTGATTGAGCTGAGAAGTGAAATGCTGCATCTTGGCATTCATATCATCAGCCAAATCACGCCATTCCAAAGATTCTTCGCATTTCCACTCTAAGAATTGTCCCCATTCACTACCCATGAAAAGTAATTTTTTACCTGGGTGACATATTTGGTAAGTATAGAGATTTCGCAGACCAGCAAATTGATTGTAGCGATCTCCCCACATCTTATGCATGAGACTCTTCTTACCATGCACCACTTCGTCATGAGAGAATGGCAGTAAGAAATTTTCAGAGAAAGCATACATAAAACTAAAGGTTACTAGATTAAAATCATACTTGCGGTAAATTGGATCTTCTTCGTAGAAGCGCAGAATGTCATTCATCCAGCCCATGTTCCACTTGTAGTCAAATCCAAGACCACCCATTTCTACCATACCTGTAATCTTTGTATCACTCGTGCTTTCCTCTGCAATCATCATAACATCTGGATGAGCCAGTTTGATAACCGTGTTCAAGCGTTGAAGGAAGTAATAGCCTTCGTAGTTGCGATTACCACCGTCTATATTTGGTTGCCATGGACCACTATCATAATCTAGGTAGAGCATGTTGCTAACAGCATCCACACGGATTCCGTCTAAGTGATAAAAGTCAATCCAAAACTTGATACTAGAAATTAAGAAAGACTGCACTTCATTCTTTCCTAAGTCAAAATTGAGAGCGCCCCAGCCGTAATTATGGGCACGGTCATGATCTTGATACTCAAATGTAGGTGTACCGTCATAATAAGCCAAAGCATCATCATTGATAGTGAAATGTCCTGGCACCCAGTCTATGATTACTCCAATGTTATTGATATGACATTCTTCAACGAAATCACGGAATTCTTCTGGCGTACCATAAGTATGTTCAAGAGCAAAGTATCCCATCAACTGATAGCCCCAACTCAATCCAAGCGGATGCGCCATAAGAGGCATGAATTCCACATGCGTATAATTCATTTTGACAAGATATGGAATGAGTTCATCTTTTAATTGGGCAAATGAATACGGGGTCCCATCTTCGTTTTTCTTCCAAGATCCTGCATGAGCTTCGTAAATATTCACCGGTCTAGAGAAAAATCCCCAACGTTTTCTGCGAGCCAACCACAGACCGTCTTTCCATTTCTTTTCAGGAATTGTTCGAACAACAGCTCCTGTGCCAGGGCGTTTTTCAAAATAAACTGCCAGCGGATCAATTTTCAAAATTTCTTGCCCGCTACTTCGTTTGATGTTGTATTTGTAAATGTCTCCTTCCTTAGGCAAATCCGTAAACACTTCCCATACGCCACCTTCATTACGTGCCATAGGGATTTGATTTTCATACCAGTCGGTAAAGTCTCCAATCAGATGCACACTCTGAGCATTCGGTGCCCATACACGAAATGTATAGCCACTGTGCCCACCTACTTCATCTTGATGAGCTCCCAAATAGTGCTGCAAATGGAAATTTTCACCTGTGGTAAAAGTTCTCAATGCTTCTTGTATATCCATTCTATCACCTCGCATTGTAAGCGTTTTCTATATTTCTATTTTACTATTTTTCCTATTGCTTTTCAAGTAAATTTCCATTATTATTACAAATAATTCTCAAAACCGAACATTTCTTCAAACAATGCCCACTATTAGAAAAAATAACTAGATTTTGTTAGAATTTTAAACTTTTCATTCCATTCCTACTAAATAGCCGATAAAAGAGTGAAATTTTTTTAAATGAAAATTTTCATAAAGGTCTAGACAGCTTTACAAAAAAGGCCGCACAAAGCCGCCTTTTGATTTAGTTTATAAGATTGAATCGCAACAACAGGATATAATTTCAAATATCATTCCTCCATCGTCTGGTTACATATTAGTTTACCGTATTTTTCTGAAATTTTCAATAACTTTTTCTAAAAAATCAGCTAATTTGTGAACTTTTTTATTTTTTGCAACTCAAATATTCGGAAATAGAGGATTCTATTTTTGTAAAAAAGAATTAGGAGCATTCATCAGCCCAATTCTCTAAAAATCATATCTAGTCTACTTTTACTACTTGAAGTTGAACTCCGCCTAGCAGCACTAGATATTTTTCTATTTTTTCAATACCATACGAACGACGAAGAGCTTCAGCATAAAGTGATAATTGTGCTTGGTAGCGATCCACTAATTCACTTGGATTTGTATATTGATCTGTCTTATAATCAAAGAGAACGATACGATTAGCCAGTCGGAGATAACCGTCCAAAATTCCACGAACTACAAAATCCTGTCCGCTCGCTTGATCTTGCTTTAACATAGCAAAAGGAGCTTCACGATAAACTTTATCCGCCTGCTTCAAGAGCAGTTGACCAAGCTCTGTCTCAAAGAAACCAGCTATCTTTTGCAAATCAATCTTCTTTTTGACAATTTCTTCTGCCTGCACCTGTTTTAAAACTTTTCTCAAAATAACTATCGTAGGGGCTTGATCCAAAGGAATACGCTGCATCAGTTCATGGACAGCACTACCGATTTGCGCTCCTGTAACAGGGGCTTTTTTAGCAAAGTCTGGTAGTTCAAAAGAAGTTTTTCCAATAAAATCTGGAGTTTTTTTCTCCATAATTTCAACGCCGTCTGTATCCATGACCGGTTCATAAAATTTCTTGATTTGGCTCGGTGTCCGAACACTTGGCAAATGGATGGCAGCTCGATACTGAGTATTTAGCCTGTCCACATTTTCCAAAATATCCAAAGCCCTGCGAATATCCTCAGACTGGCGATTGTGCGCTAAGTTCTCCTCCACAATCGGTTCCTTTAGCTTTAGCTGACCTATTTTCTCACTTGTTAAATCGCTATCCGTCACAAATCGGGTTGAAAAGGTTAAGTCATCATTCTTAAAGACGGTTTGCAAAGCCCAAATCCAGTCTTGAAAACTTGTCATAGTTTGCCTAATGGAGGCTGCTAAACGACCATTTTCAAGAACAGGGAAGGTCTTTTTCTCCAAGCTTTCTTGACGACCTTTGCCAACCAGATATAGCTTTCTTTCTGCCCGCGTCATAGCAACATAGAGCAGACGCATTTGCTCAGAAATACTTGCCAAATGAATCTCACGCTCATTTTGCACATAAGGAAGAGTATCGATAGACAAACGAACATGATTAGGCGTCAACTTATCAGTTACATCTACCGCTACGTCCGCGACATACTTGATACCGACGCCATTTTGACGACTGAGAATCAAAGCAGAGCTGCTATCCTTACGATTGAAGGCTTTATCCATATTAAGCAAAAAGACATATTTAAATTCCAAACCTTTGCTCTTATGAACTGTCATCAGGCGGACTGCATGTTTCGGAGCCGCAACGACGACACTTGCCAAGTCATTTTGAGTTTCTAAAATCTTATCAATCATCCCGATAAAACGTGACAAGCCTTTAAAACTCATTTTTTCGTAATCATTTGCTCGCAAGGTCAGGGCATAAAGATTTGCCTGACGTCCCGCTCCATTTGGTAGGGCTCCTACATAGTCATAATAAAAGCGGTCTTGATAGATTTTCCAAAGCAAATCATAGAGCGAATTTATTTTTGCAAACTCTCGCCAATCTAGCAGTATTTCTTGAAACTGCTGGATTTTCTTTAAAAGAGGAGGTGTGATGAGTTCGGGATGTTGACCGTGTCCACTCAAAGCGTTTTTCAATTTCTCATAGAGATTTTCCTGATGAACAACGTGATTAGCTTCAGTCACTTTTTTTTGCAAGGCCAAACGAGCCAATTCATCCTCAGTAAAGGTGAACATTGGTGACTTTAGAAGTGCCACCAAAGCGTAATCATTGAGCGGATTGTTAATCGTACGCAGGGTATCCAACATCACCATAACTTCTACAGATTGCAAATAATTATCCTCGCCACCGTCTGAAACGACTGGGATATCGTATTTAGCAAACTCAGCTAAAATCACATCATTGCGCGTACGCGAAGCTGTTAGCAATGTCATATCTTCAAATGGGACATTTTCCTCATTGTGCAAACGAATAATCTCTTTGATAACCAGCGCCACTTCTCCCGCAGAAACAGAAGAAACATCCTTATCATTTTCCTCATTATTCGTCTCAAACGTTCCGTCATAAATGAGAAACTCCGTCTGATATTGTGGATTTGGTGCTTTTTTAGCAGGATTTCCAGCTACCAAATAATGCGTTTCATTGTAATCAATTTCTCCCACTTCCTCATCCATGAGACGTTTGAAAACGTCATTCGTGGCTTCCAAGACTTCCACATGACTGCGGAAATTCTCTTTCAAAACAATCAATTTCCCTTGCTGGCTATCGTCTTGATACAACTTGAACTTATCATTAAAAATCTGTGGATCAGCCTGACGAAAACGATAAATAGACTGCTTAATATCCCCCACCATAAAACGATTATGTCCATTTGATAACAGTTCTAGCATACGTTCTTGCGTGTGGTTGGTATCCTGATACTCATCCACCATGACTTCATGATATTTTGTCCGATAAAAGTGGCGCACATCAGGAAATTCTTCCAAAATCTGAATAGCAAAATGACTGATGTCTGCAAACTCAAACGCATTTTCTTCTTTTTTGCGGTTCAAATAACTTTCAACAAATGCTTTCATAAACCGTTGTAAGACAAGCAGGATTTCCTTTGCTTCCTCATGATAGGTCACTTGAAATTCAAAGCGATAAAATTGATCTGCCAAATCTCGTAAAACTTGAATTTTTTCTTTGCGCTTTTCATTATAGGTGTTGATGATTTCTTTTAATTCTTCTTTGCGTCCGCTGTTTGTCAAGGCTTTGCCATTGCTTGCGCGTGAAATCTCTACAATTCTATCAAGTGCTGTGAGATAAGCTTCCTCAGAGGACTGTCCTTGTAAGCTTGCCAGACAATCAAGCACGCTCTGAACATTTTCAAGGTATTTTGCTTTTGGAAATTCCTTGGCTTCATTCGCCAAATGATAATGGAAAAAATCTTCTAGGTCATAAAGAGCTTCTTTTATTTGTGCTAAAAGTCGCGCTTTTTCTTCTTGGAAATCCGCACGCTCATAGCCTTTCAAAAAGTCTTTTCCCAACCATGCTATTGGACTACTGGTGGATTGCAAAAAAGCATAAATCTTATAAACCTGCTCTCGAAAACCGAGCAAATCTTTTCTTTGACCGGTAAAGTTTTTGACTAATTTTTTAAATAAAGCAGCCTGATCAGATTGATAGAATTCTTCAAAAACTTGCTTGAAAACTTCATTTTGCAGCAATAACTGCTCACTTGCGCTTTGTAAAATGCGAAAATTCGGCGCCAATTCTAGGAGATAACCATATTTATTTAGGACTTTTTGGGTGAAAGAGTCCATGGTACCAATGTCAGCATTCGGAATATCAGCTAATTGCTGTGCCAAATGCTGTTTGAGTTCCTCATCGCCTGTTGCCTTCAAAGCCTTGGATAACTCTTTCTCCAAGCGCTCTTTTAGCTCACTTGCGGCTTTAACGGTAAAGGTCGAAATGAAGAGCTGGTCAATGCGAACTCCTCGCAGAATTTGGTCAATAATCCGTTGCACCATAACAAAGGTTTTTCCTGATCCTGCAGAAGCAGACACAAGAATATTTTGACCGGAGAAGTAAATGGCTTCGATTTGCTCTGGTGTACGTTTTTGAGCTTTGTTAGACTGGGCTTCTTGGTCCTGCAAAGTATAGATTTCTTCCTGACTCAAAAATGGAATCTGTCTCATTTTTCTAGCTCCTCCTTCATCTTTTCTATCCATGCTTGACGCTTCTTTTCACCTATCGGGTGACTATCTAACTTAACCAAATGGCGGGCACTAGAGAGGTGAAGATTCGCTTCAAAACCTGTAATGGATTTGTATTGTTCCACAAAAGGCGCAATACTTCTACCATTTTCCGTATAAGGATTGATGTTAAAATGCCCTGCTAATATCTGCTCGGCAGCACGACGGTACAAGAGTGCATTATAAGCTAACAATGTCTCCAGCTCCTCTTGACTCAACAGATTCACTTTCTTTTTATCGTACAAACCATTCAGCTGACGAGCCTGCTCAGACAAGAACAGACCTTTGTATTCTAGATTCTTCATTGCTTCTTTGACAGCGTCGCCTTGCGACTTCGTCTTGGCTAAAGGCACAAGCGGATTGGTCATCTGCAAATACATGGCACCAAAAGTCTGTACTTCATCATTCGCCCACTTTTCTTGCTTCAACGCCATTAGATATGTAGGCAATTGAGAATTTAGACCATTGAAAAATTTTTGAAAATCAAAATTTGTGTCACTTGATTTATAATCCACAATTCCCAGACTCCCGTCACTTCTCAATCGGTCAATGCGGTCAACTTTCCCTCGAATTTGAAGATTGCGTCCGTCTGACAAGGTTAGAACATTTGTTTCTTCCTGTCCGAAAACAGCCTCTTCTTGAATGGTTTCGACTAAATCATTTCTCTCTAAAACCTGTCCTGTCGCACGCGCGGTGTCCAGCAAAACTTCGTGAGCAAATAATGCTTCTGCATTTTCTGTATAAAGAGCTTCAAATTCCGCTTCCTGACTCGCTTCTTGAATGGCTTTTTCTAGACGATGATCGAATGACTCACTAGACTGCTCTTGCATAACTTTTTCAAACACACGATGCAGAAAATTTCCATGACTGCGCGCATCTGGATGAATCGTCATTTCTTCCTGCAAAGCCAAGACGTACTTCAAAAAATAAGCATATTGATTGCGATAGAATTCTGTCAAAGCTGAAGTAGATAACTGAAATGCTTGATGAGGCGGATAAAGAACTTGTAATGTCTGCGTTGACAAGGTTGCTGTTTCAAGACTTGACGTTACATTAGGAATCGAAATACCTTCGCTTTCCAATTTTTTGCGCAAAACCCGTACGGCGACTGACCAAAAAGTTTGCTCTTTCTCAGTCAGAGAACGCTCCCGATCAATATCTCCTTGGTTCAGCTCAATAATTCTTGCCAACAGAGCTCGATAAGTTCCAATATCATCACTTGTTACCTGCGGACGCTTCACTTCAATAGGCAGCCCAATTGGTTGCTCATGCAATTCTAACAAATATGGAGAAATATTGTTCTCTATTTCATTGACAATCTGAGGAGTAGAGAGCACCAACCTCTCTGTTGCAGCATTCAGAAGTGACAAAGCGACAAAACGATTTTTCTGGAGATTTTCCTGAGCAGCAATCAGCAACTCCGAATGCTCATCAGTTGCTTCATTTAATCGTAATCGGTCTTCGTCTGACAAAAGGCTCTTGTTTTGCGTAATTTTTGGAAAATAGTCTTGAGTCAAACCAACAGCATAGACAAAAGGACTTGACAAAGGCTCAATCAAATCATAAGACTGAACAGCCACAACATCCACCGTTGCTGGAATAGTCCGATAATTGGATAACAGCATTCCCGACTGCGCTAAAGTCAAAAAATCATCTAGTTTGACCTTGCTGGCTGAAAAGACGCTAGCAAATTGTTCCAAAACATGGCAAAAAGCCTTCCAGACTTCTTCTTGTCTTTCTTGGTCTTGCGGATTCGTAGAATCTACCAAAGAAGCAAAATTCTGAGAAAAAGCAATCTCTGTCAAAAAGTGATGAAATTTCTGGAGCAGACCTGTCGCTGTTTGACTGCGAGATTTGAAAAATTCCAAGAGCGGAGTGACTATTTTTTTTCTTAGTTGATTGATGTGAATCAAGTCAAATTTTTGATGCTGATTGTGAGTAAAATCTTTAGAAAATTTACTAATCCCTTTTACATCCGCAAAGCGAATATATTGCTCAAACAAATCCAGCTCTTCTTGCGTTAAACGACCATAAAGACCTGTCTTCACAAGGTTGAGCAAATCCTCCGTCCGAAAATTATAGCGTTTCAAACGCACTAAAGATTCGATAAATTGCACCAAAGGGTGATGTGCCATAGACTCGCTTCGCCCCAGATAAAAGGGAATTTGATACTGATCAAAAATCGTCTTTAACTGCAAACGATAGGCTTCTACATCTCCCAAAAGAACGCGAATATCCTTGTAGCGAGCACCGTCATGAACTCGCTGGCGAATGCTCTTTGCCACATATTCCAGTTCTTCTTTTTGATTGACAGTCGACCAAATCTGTACATGCGAACGGTCTTGCTCCGTCAGCTCTAGCTCAACATCTGAGAAATCATAGTGGCTTTCTAGCAGTTTTGAAATCTTTCCAAAAGCATCATCTAGCTGTATTGACAATCTATATTCAGGTTTCACCTTATATTTATCTGCCAAATGGCGCAAGAAATCCACGCTAGCCTGATAGAGATTGCCCTCTCGAAAAGTCGCACGATAAGCTTTTTCACTTGCATAAACACCAATGACGATTTCCACACCTTTACGATGTAGCAGCTCTACCAAATAAGCTTCCTCAGCAGAAAACCGTGTAAAACCGTCAATGACCAAAGCCAATCCTTGCAATTCTTTATCTACATCAGCTGCTATAATGTGATTGGCAAAGGCCATGATATTTGACTCAGAAGTAAATTCACTCTGATTCAGCTGATGCGTAACAGCTTGTAAAATCTTGATTAAATCTGCTTTTTTCTCACCTTCATCCAAATAGTCCAAGTCTGCAACAGTCATTTGAGCTTCTTGCAACTCATGATAAAGCTCAACCAATTGCTGAATAAACTGCGCATCCGTCCGAATGCCGCCGTACACCTGTAAATCATGCTCTTCCATTTCAGATAAGACCTTATAAAAGAGCATTCCCAAACCAATATCGTCTAATGGTCTGCCTTGCTGCACATCATTGAGGACAAAATAACGCGCCATCTGCGCAAAACGTGTCACCGTAATGGCAAATGAAGCACGGTTTTCTAAAAGACGCAAAACGGCTCTTTCCTTTTCAAATGAAAGAGAGTTGGGTGCAATATAAAACACGCGCTTGCCTGCTTGTGCTAAACGCTCTGTTTCTTCTGTTAGAATGTTTGTTAAGGGATTGCGAATATCCGTATAAAGTAATTTCATGAGCATCCTTTTTGTCAAAATATAGTCCTATTATATCATTTTTAAAGTTTTTCAACAGCGATTGACTACATACCTTTTCAAGAAAAAAATCCCCACAAGAATACTTGTGGAGAACGATTTTTAATGATAAGCTAAAGCTTTTTTGAAGCCCTTCCAAATGCCAATGTCATCTGTTTGTAAAATTAAACTGGAGTAAATCCGACCGATATAAACTGTCATTCCTAAGGTAAAGACAAAGGCAATGACAAACGAAATCCAGGCTTCTAGACCAGTTGCATAACCGTTAATGGCACGGAAAGGCATAAAGAAGGTCGAAATAAACGGAATATAAGAACCAATTTTAAGCAAAATTGTGTCACCTGCATTCCCAAGAGCTGTCACTCCCAAAAAGCACAACATAATCAGCATCACAACAGGCTGAACAGCTTTCCCAACGTCTTCAATCCTCGTTACCATTGAGCCTAAAAAGGCAGATAAGACCACAAACATAAAGACACTCAAGGTGATAAAAGCAATAGTATTAAAGGAAATTGCTTCTCCCAAATGCTTCATCAGATTTGGATTGGCATCTAAGAATTCTTTTACAAAAGAAATCTGGTCCGAAAAAGCAAGCAACAGCACAGCGCCGATTACATAAATGCTGACATGGGTCAAGATGACTGCAAAAATCCCTGCCATTCGACCATAGAAATATTCAGAAGCCTTGATACTGGAGAAAATAACCTCCATAATCTTCGTTCCTTTTTCGCTTGCAATTTCTTGAGCAGTGGAGCTTGTATAGACAAGGAGAATCATATAAAGTACAAGACCAACTGCTGTTGCGACAATCGTTTGAGTGGTCTTCTTCGCTTCTTTCTTCTCATCAATCTTTTCTTTGAAATCAATAGCTCTTGAAAGTAGCTTCACTTGATTAGCTGATAAATTAGCTTGTCTAATATTTGTAACCTGTTGCAACCGCATCAATTTCTGTGTAATCTCAATTTTTATAGCACTACTCATGCTCGTATCTGCAAAATAAGTTGCCTTGATTTGCCCCTCTGCTTCTGATACTAGCAAATATCCACCAACATTGCCATCTTTTACAGCTTTCTTAGCTGTTGCTTCATCTTTATAATTGATGTCTAGATTCTTAGTATCTTTCAAAACTTCCTTCACTTGAGCATTGTTTGATACAACTGCGACCCGACTAGAATTACTGCTTGACATAGAAGAAAGGTAGGCAACACCTAAACTCAATCCTACAAAGATAAAAGGGGATATGACCATAAAGACAAAACTCCATGATTTGACATGACGAAGATAGGTTTCTTTGATAACAATTAAAGTCTGTTTCATACTTCCACCCCTGATTCTAACTTAAAGATTTCATCAATTGTTGGAGCTTGTTGGTCAAAAGTTTCAATATATTGTCCTTTAGTCAGCAAGTCAAACAATTCCTTACCAGCCGCTTCGTCATCTAAGACTAAACGCCATGTTCCTTGATTGGTTAGGCTGGCTTTCGTCACATGAGGAAGTGCTTCTAATTCAGTTTGAGACAGCGAGCTAGACACAAACAGACGTGTTTTGCCATATTGATTACGAACTTCCTGCACGCTGCCATCCAAAATGACTTTCCCATCACGAATCATGACAACATCATCACACAATTCTTCCACATTGGTCATCACATGGTCAGAGAAAATAATGGTTGCTCCTCGCTCTTTTTCCTCAATAATGACTTGTTTCAAAATCTCGGTATTTACAGGATCCAAACCACTAAATGGCTCGTCTAGGATAATCAAATTTGGCTCATGCAAAAGTGTGATAATCAACTGCACTTTTTGTTGATTCCCTTTGGACAAGCTCTTGATTTTATCAGTCACTTTGCCTTTGACTTGCAAGCGCTCCATCCACTGAGGCAATTTTTCTTTCACAACCGCATTTGGCACTCCCTTTAAATTTGCCAAATACCGCACTTGCTCATAAACGGTTAACTTAGGCATCAGACTTCGCTCTTCTGGCAAATAACCAATTTTCCGATAGGTCTCCTGAGAAATCGGTTGCTTATCAAATGTAATGTTTCCGCTGTATTCTAAAAAACGCAGAATACTGTGGAAAATCGTTGTTTTCCCAGCACCGTTCTTGCCGATCAGACCGAGGATTTGTCCTGATTCAGCCCTGAAATCAACACCAAATAGTACTTGTTTTTGCCCAAAACTTTTTTCTAACTTCTGAATTTCAAGCATCCTAAACCTCCTAAAATTCTAAGCTCACTATATGTATATATACAATCTCTATATTTAATAGTATAACATTTTGAAAGCGTATTTTCAAGTTTTTGTGTAAAATTTCCTTATTTTCTACAGCAAAAAGAGAGCCATCAACAATTGCCCACAGTGCGACTGCCTCTCACTCTCTTGCCTTGATTCTATTTGCGCTTTGCTAAGCTTTAAAAGCATCCACTAATACTTGAAATTCTTCATTGGAGAGCGTAATCCCTTTCCCCATTTTTGTATGGTCAGGACTCCAACTACGAATATCATATTTAGCTGGCGCACCATTGAAACTCACTCGATTCAGCTCTTTCGTCCAGCCTTTATCATTTTCTGATAACACCAATAACTTTTCTTCTATCTCAAATTTGAATTCTGACATTTTTGTCTCCTTTTTCTTCTTTCTTGATTTATTCGTAAAAAATTTACTTTTTTAGCGAGTTTGTTATATAATATATTGTAACAAGTTATGGAGAATTTAGCTATGAAAAAATTTCTCGAAATGATTTTAGAGCGAGCAAGTGAATTTATCAATTACAAAAAGGATACGCAAGAGGTAGAGGAGGACAATGCCAATATTTTGCAAACGATTGAAACAGCTTTGCAAAAGAAATCGGGTGTGCATGTCATTTTTTCAGATAAAAGTTTTACTGGTGATATTGTCAAATATGACAAAGAGCGTCAGCAATTGATTGTTAAAAACTTCCAGAAAAGTATGTCAACGATTATTCGTATTTCAGATATTAAGCGGATTCGTCTGGTTCCCAACACTATCAGAGAAGCGCAAAAAAGAAATTCCAACCTCAACTAGGAGATTGGAATTTTTTTATTCAAATAAGCTGTAATAATCCGCGATTGTCATTTTCGCTTTCTCCTCTTGATGTAAGTCTCGGATAATTTGTCCGTCTTTCATGACAATCAAGCGATTGCCGTATTTAAGAGCATCTTCCATGTGGTGAGTAATCATGAGAGCAGTCAGTTGGTCACGATTCACAAATTCATCTGTCAGACTCATCAATGCCACACTGGTTTTGGGGTCAAGCGCTGCTGTATGCTCATCCAAAAGCAACAGCTCAGGGCGTTTGAGAGTCGCCATTAAAAGACTCAATGCCTGTCTTTGTCCGCCAGAGAGAAATTCAATCGGCGTATCTAAGTGTTTTTCTAAACCATTGCCGATTTTGTCTATCGTCTCCTGAAATTCTTTGCGATAATGACTCAGACGGCGTGACACTAGACGGCGTTTTTCACCACGAAATTTAGCAATCAATAGGTTTTCTGCCACCGTCATGCGCGGAGCTGTTCCCATCTTTGGGTCTTGAAAAACGCGCGACAGATACTTAGCGCGCTTTTCTGGCGAATAAGTGGTCACATTTTCACCTAAAATATAAATGCTGCCGCTCGTCAATGGCAATGTTCCTGCGATGACATTGAAAAGCGTGGATTTCCCTGCACCATTTCCACCTAAAATGGTAATGAAGTCATGCTCAAAAATATCCAGTGAAACATCATTTAAAATAACTTTTTCTTCCTCAATACCTGTGTTGACAATTTTTGTCACGTTTTTTAATTCTAAAATTGCTGTCATTTGCTTAACTTGACTCCTTTAAAGAATTTATTTTTAAAAGTCGGAATCATGAGACAAATTGCCAAGATAACCGCACTGTAAAGGCGAAGATAGCTGGTATTAAAGCCAAGCGCAATCACGCCCCAAATCAGGAATTGATAGAAAATAGACCCGACAACAATCGTCAATAGGCGTTCTGCCAATGTCAGGCTAGTAAAAAGCACCTCTCCGATAATGAGACTAGCAAGCCCCACAACGATGACACCAATCCCACGCGAGACATCCGCATAACCTTCCTGCTGGGCAATAAGGGCTCCAGCTAGGGCAATGACGCCATTAGACAGCACCAACCCCATTAACTCCATTAGTCCTGTGTGAATGCCAAAACTCCTTGCCATATCCGGATTATCACCCGTGGCAATATAGGCTTGACCCAATTTTGTATCTAAGAAAAAGAGCAATGCTGCAATTACCAAGCTAACAAAAATCAATCCTGTCAGAAGATTGTTTAATTCGACAGAAAATGGCAAAAAGTCCTGAATTTGCTTCGTTCCGAGAAGTCCAAGATTAGCCCGCCCCATTAGCATGAGCATAATGGAGTGGCAGGAAGTCATGACCAAAATCCCTGAAAGGAGAGTAGGAATTTTCCCCTTAGTATAGAGAAGCCCTGTTACCATACCTGCCAGACAGCCAGCTAGAATGGCAGCAGCAGTTGCTAGAAAAGGATTGATTCCCTTACTAATTAGCGTAACTACCACTGCTCCGCCCAATGGAAAAGATCCTTCTGTAGTCATATCAGGGAAATTTAAAATGCGGAAAGTCATAAAAATCCCCAAGCCTAAAATAGCCCAAACAAGTCCTTGTGAGACAATTGAAAGTATCATACTGTTGTCCTAACTTTTAAAAATATCGTTTGTTATCAATCGGATTACTTAATGACTTGTCCTGCTTTTTTCAGAACATCATCTGGAATCGTTATTCCTAGCTGAGCAGCCACTTTTTTGTTCACAACTGATTTGCCAGTAGCAAAGATTTCAACAGCTGTGTCTGCTGGTTTGGCACCTTTCAAAATCTTCGCAGTCATTTTTCCAGTCGCTACTCCAAGATCTTTTTGATCGACAACAACCGAGCCCAGACCGCCTTCTTCTACCATAGCTGTCGCACTTGGATAGATAGGTTTTTTAGCCGTTTGATTGCTGGAAACGACTGTTGAAAAAGCTGAAGCAATGGTGTTGTCAATTGGAATCCAAATAGCATCTACCTTTCCTGTCATCACATTCATAGTTGAAGCAATCTCATTTGTAGAAGGTACAGCATAAGGAAGCACTTTATAACCTGCTTTTTCAGCCAAATCTGTAAAGTCTTCTACCTGCGTTTTTGAATTGTCTTCACTGCTTGAATAAAGGACGCCGATTGTTTTCACATTCGGTGTTAATTGTTTGATGAGCTCCAATTGCTGTTGAGCTGGGTTGTGGTCAGACACACCTGTAATGTTGCCTCCCGGCTTTTTCAAATCCTTCACCAAATTTGCCCCAACTGGATCAGTCACCGCTCCCATGACAATTGGCTTGTCTTTCGTTGCACTAGCCAAACCTTGAGCAGCAGGCGTTGCGATTCCAATCAGCACGTCGTTGTCATTTGCAACTAATTGCTTACTCATCGTCGCCACTTTACTTTGGTCACCTTCTGCATTCATAAAGTCAATCTTGATCTTCTTACCTTTATAACCTTCTTGTGCCAATCCTTCTTGAATCCCTTTATAAATCAAATCAAGTGACGGATGACTGACATATTGCAGCACACCAACTTTTACTGTTTTTGTTGTATTGCTTGTCTTCATCGCTTTCTCGCCATTTACGCTAGAATAAATAATGCCTCCGACAACTAATACCACCAAAAAAGCAATCATTCCCATTAACCGTTTGTTTTTCATATCTGTTCTCCATTTCGTATTTTCTAATTTTTATTCGAGTAAAAGCCAGAGTCGCCATCGTTTAAACATATTTTTACCTCCATTAACGAGACTGAAACAATAAAAGAAAAACCCACACACAGTTCATCCTGTGTGAGGGCGTAAATCGCGGTGCCACCTCAATTATGGGAAAAATAATAGACTTATCCCACATCTCAATCTTGTCTAACAACAAGTTGCACTGTAAGGTGTGCTCACCGAATTTTTATCGTTTCAAATTCAACTTCTATCCATTAGCCCAATTTCATAAAACGCTGCTGCTTGTTTTCACCAACCACAAGCTCTCTGCCAACAACTATTTTATTACTTTTCTAATTTGATATTATTTTAGATGTTTCTGAAACAAATGTCAAGTGTTTTGTCAAACTTTTCTGACAATAATTTTCCAACCTTTTCTTGCTATTTTTTGTTATAATCTTCTTTAGTATCATTCAAGGAGAGAAAACCATGTCCTTTGACGGATTTTTTTTACACCACATGACAGAGGAATTGCGGCAACAGTTGCTATATGGTCGCATTCAAAAAATCAACCAACCTTTTGAGCAGGAATTAGTGCTGCAAATCCGTAGCAATCGGCAAAATCACAAATTGCTTTTATCCGCTCACCCTGTTTTTGGTCGCATTCAACTAACCAATACCAGCTTTGAAAATCCTGCAGTGCCTAATACATTCATTATGGTCATGCGGAAATACTTGCAAGGCGCTACGATTGAAAGCATTGAACAGATTGACAATGACCGAGTTTTGGAAATCTCTGTCTCCAATAAAAATGAAATTGGAGATAGCGTGGCAGCAACTCTAGTCATCGAAATCATGGGTAAACACAGCAATATCATCTTAATGGACAAGGCAAGTAGTAATATCATTGAGGCCATTAAGCATGTTGGCTTCTCGCAGAATAGTTACCGCACGATTCTGCCGGGCTCGACCTATGTCGCTCCACCTCAAACAGGCAACCGTAATCCATTTACGATTTCTGATGAAAAGTTATTTGAAATTCTCCAGACAGAGGATTTATCAGCTCGTTCTTTACAAAAGCTGTTCCAAGGCTTGGGGCGTGATACAGCGACCGAGCTTAGTCAGCGCTTAACAAGTGATAAGTTAAAAACCTTCCGTGCTTTCTTTGCCAGTCCCACGCAAGCTCATCTGACAACTAAATCCTTTGCGCCCATTCTTTTTGCGGATAGTCAGAAAGAATTTCCGAGCTTATCGCAGCTGCTAGACGACTTCTATCAAGACAAGGCGGAACGCGATCGTGTTAATCAGCAAGCCAGTGAACTGATTCATCGAGTGGAGAATGAATTAGAAAAAAACCGCAAGAAATTAAAAAAACAAGAGCAGGAATTAGTCGCGACTGAAAATGCTGAAGAATTTCGCCAAAAAGGAGAACTCCTCACTACTTTTTTGCACCAAGTTCCCAACAATCAAGACCAAGTAGAACTGGACAATTACTACACAAGCGAGAAAATTACTATTGTGCTGGATAAAGCTTTGACCCCTAACCAAAATGCTCAGCGCTATTTTAAGAAATACCAAAAGCTGAAGGAAGCAGTCAAGCATTTGACAGGATTGATTGAGGATACCAAGGCAACCATTCACTACTTGGAGAGTGTGGAAACCGCCCTATCACAGGCTAGCTTGACAGAAATCACAGAGATTCGTGAGGAATTGATCCAGACAGGTTTTATTCGCCGGCGTCAGCGTGAGAAAATCCAAAAACGGAAGAAACCTGAGAAATACTTGGCAACTGATGGTGAGACTATTATTTTGGTCGGTCGAAACAACTTACAAAATGATGAGTTGACCTTTAAAATGGCTAAAAAAGAGGACCTTTGGTTTCATGCCAAGGATATTCCCGGCAGTCACGTCGTTATCACAGGAAATCTACATCCAAGTGATGATGTCAAGACAGATGCTGCGGAATTGGCGGCATACTTTTCTAAGGCGAGATTGTCCAATCTCGTTCAGGTGGATATGATTGAAGTCAAAAAACTTAACAAGCCAACAGGTGGTAAACCTGGTTTTGTAACCTACACAGGGCAAAATACCCTACGCGTTACTCCTGATGAAGCCAAAATTAAATCCATGAAGATGTAAGGTGTCTACTAACTGGCACCTTTTTCTGACTATAAAAGAGGTTGGAAACTGAATTCCAACCTTTGTATTCTATTCCAGACTATTTAAGGCGTAGATAAGTCTCTTAAACCTACCCCACCGCCTTTTTATTCCGATTTCTCAATATCTTCCTTTAGCTCCGCCACATTCAATTTTGCAGAGAGAAAATCTTGGTCTTGAACCGGAAAACGCTGCTCCAAAGCCGCAATCGTTCCGATTTCAACCTCTCCATTTTTCATGACAAAATCCATGACATGTCCACCGAATTGGTGGTCATCAGATAGAAAATGAAGATGATAACCAGCTACGCTGACACCGTGAAACAGCTCCGGCGTCCAAAAGCCAACAATCGTTCCTGAAATGTGTTCTGCATGATACTCCGACTGATGAGCTGCGATTTCTGCAAACCTCTTTCCCGGATAGGATTTTGGAGCTATTCGCACTTTCATGCTGCTAAATTCACCATGAATCTTAATTGAGCGAAAAAGATTTTCCCCGACATAGCTAGCTTCTATGCGCTTCTTCAACGCTTCATCAGTCAGCTCAACGTCCTGACGAAAACACGCTTCTGCTCTGTGAAAAGCCACTGCAGCATAAGGAACCGTCCTATCTGTTGAAACTTCTATCACTTCAGGAGTTGATCCTATTCCCTTTGCTTGATAAGCCTTACCGTCAAGCACAATCAGCTCTCCGTCAATAGAGTCTAAAGTACCAATCCCTAAATCGCCATGTTGAAGCAATTCTTCAATCGTCATCGTCCCCTTGTAAAGCCCCGCCATTAAAGCTCCCAAAGTATTGTAGTGAAATAATGTTACAAGCTCTGCCATTTCTCCTCCTAGACAATGTTTACTATCTTTCCTTGAAAAAACAGTGAAAAAACGAACTCTTTTAACAATTTCGAGTTCTTTCCCACTTCTTCTTTAATAAAACTCATCTGGTAAAATCGTTTCTCCCAGCGTGCTGCTATCCTTGTAATCAACTGGTACGTCAATGATGACCGGTCCATCTTCCTTTAAGGCTTTTTGCAGTAATTGCGTCAATTCTGCTGGAGAGGTTGCTCGGAATCCTTTTGCACCAAAGCTCTCTGCGTATTTGACAAAATCAACAGGTCCGAAGTCCACTCCAGATGAACGACCGTATTTCATTTCTTCTTGGAATTCCACCATATTGTAATGCCCGTCGTTCCAAATGAGATGAACAATCGGCAAGTGCAGGCGAACCGCTGTCTCTAGCTCCTGAGCCGAAAAGAGGAAGCCACCATCGCCAGACACAGAAATAATCTTGGTGTTGGGACGAACCAAGGCCGCTGAGATTGCCCAAGGAAGTGCCACACCTAGTGTTTGCATCCCATTTGAAAAAAGCAGATGCCTTGGTTCATAGCTCTTGAAATAACGTGCCATCCAAATATAATGCGTACCCACATCTACTGTAACTGTCATATCATCTGTCGTATTTTCCTGCAAGACTTCGACAATATCCAGCGGGTGTAGTCGTCCTGTTTCAGTTTGGCTGCGATCAAATTTCACATCACCGTCCATTTTATCTCGCAAAACTTGCAGATATTCCCGCGACCCTTCTGGTAATTGATAACCGTTGATCGCTGGCAGCAATAAATCCAAAGTATTTGCAATATCTCCAATCAGCTCACGCTCCGGTTGGAAGTAAGTATCAATCTCTGCTGGCTCTACGTCAATCACAATAACGCGGGCAGAAATTTCAGCATTCCAGTTGCGTGCTTCATACTCAATCGGATCATAGCCGATAGCGATGACTAGGTCAGATTTTTTCAGAAGCATATCACCCGGCTGATTGCGAAACAGTCCGACACGTCCAAAGAACGTAGCTTCTTCCAATTCACGAGACACAATCCCAGCCCCTTGGAATGTTTCCACAACAGGCAACTGTACTTGCTCCAATAACTGACGAATAGAAGCCGTCACTTTGGCACTTGAAGCACCATTCCCCAAGAGAAGAACGGGCAACACAGCATTTTTAATCGCTTGCGCTAAGTAGTTGATGTCAGCCACCGAGCTAGAACCCAACTGCGGATCCGTCAGCGGTTTAATTGCTTTCACTTGCACCTGACTATCCACCACATCCTGTGGAATGGAAATGAAACTTGCCCCCGGCATTCCTGACTTGGCATGACGATACGCATTGGCAATGATTTCTGAAAGAGTATTGCCATCTTGCACTTCGACAGAATACTTGGTAATCGGCTTAAACAGTGCAGCATTATCCATGGACTGATGTGCACGTTTGAGAAGATCAGCTCGTTTGACCTGACCGGCTAAAGCTAGTACAGGATCCCCTTCTGCGGTCGCCGTAACCAAGCCCGTTGCTAAGTTTGAAGCACCTGGTCCACTCGTTGCAATCACGACACCCGGCTCTCCTGTGATCCGCCCAATTCCTTGCGCCATAAAAGCAGCATTTTGTTCATGACGAGCCACGATCAGTTGTGGACCTTTGTCCTCTAAGGTATCAAACACACGGTCAATCTTTGCACCCGGAATCCCAAACACATAATCCACTTTATGATTAATTAAACTATCTACAATTAAATCAGCACCAAATTTTTCAGTCATTTTCTTCGTCCTTCCTGAATATCACGCTCATCATTATATCATAATTCCCATGCGTCTTATAGGATTGTGCTTGTTATTCTTTTTACAAACTATCGTACAATTCCTGCATCCCCACATCATCTGGAACCAAGTGAAGATAATACTCTGCTTGGTGTTTTGCTTCTTCAAATTCACCCATTTCACGAAGCAAATAGATATATTGCTCTAAAAATTCTGGATTTTCCTTTAAATCCGAAAGCAACAGACGATAGCGCTCCAAAGCTGCTGTTGTCTGTTCCAAAGCCTGATAGGCACGCGCAATATTCCACTTAGTCAGTACATTGTCTATGTCTTGCTCCTCAAATTTCAAAACTTCATCAAAACGCTCTTGCTCTAAGTAAAGATTAGACAAACGCAATGCAATTTCTTCCAAGTCTTCCGCATTATCTTTTGCTTTCAAAAGATAATCTTCTGCCTTTTGCTCATCGTGCAGCTCATAAGAGAGCTGCGAAGCTAGCAGCAAAAGACGTGTATCAAATGGATTTTTCGACAAGCCTTGTTGTGTAAGGCGCAATGCTTCTTCCGTCTGATGTTCTGCATGAAGCGACAAAGCATAACCATACTCATAGCTTTCAAATTCCGGCGAAATCGTATCAATTTGCTTAAAATACAGATTGGCTTTTTGATATTCTTTCTGATCATACAAAATAGTCGCTAGTTCAAAGGCTACAGCATCATCGTATTCAATCTCTAAAGCTTTTTCTAAAAACTCAATCGCTACTTCAAATTTCCCTAAACTTGCATAGGAAACGCCAATCCGCTGATAAGTAGAAACACCCGTCTGCTCATAAATCAGGCGATTGTCTAAGCTAGCATACTCTTTAATAGCTTGATTGAAATTTCCCAATTCAAAATCTATTTCAGCCAAGCCAAAAGTCACTAACGGCTCGTCAGACAATTGCTTTGCCTCGGCTAATTTTTCCCTTGCAACATCTGGCAATCCTTCCATTTGATAGAGATCGGCTTTGACCAAGAGTGCTGTCACATACCAGTCACTATCAGAAGTAATTTCTTCCAGATAGGCAAAGGCCTCTTCCACTTGTCCATCTTCACTAGCAATCTGTGCTAAACTAATATAGGATTCTGGATAGTGGGGAGCTAAGTTTTCATAAATTTGCTTAGCTTGAGGGAAAAAGCCGATACTTTCTAAGTAGTCGGCTAATTCAAGTAATTCTTCTTCCGTATCATTTGTTAGAGCTCTTTCAAAATATTTATTGGCATGCGCCAAATCCTGCTTTTGCAAAGAAGCAATCATTTTCTCACTGTTGTTCAATTTCTTCTCCTGTTTCATCTACTAATTCTTCTTCGTACAAACCGCTAACTTTTTTATACCATTTAAAAATAGCAGCAATCACAACTTTTGCAGACGCATAAACGGGAATTCCCAGCAAAACGCCCCAGATACCAAACATAGAACCAGATGTCAAAAGGACAAAAAGGACATTAATCGGGTGGATATTCAATTGGCTACCGAGAATCAATGGTGATACAAACCGCCCTTCAATCGTTTGCTCTACAATAAAGACAACAATGACTTTCAAGAGCATAATTGGTCCAGCAATTAACCCCAGAACAAGAGCCGGCAACATCGCGAGAAAACTTCCTAAGTAGGGAACCAAATTTAAAATCCCTGCAGTTACTCCAAGCGTCACTGCATAACGAAGTCCTATTATCTTAAAGAAAATGATAAACATAATCGCTACAATGATAGCAACAGTCACCTGACCACGAACATAGTTGGCAAGCTGTGTATTGACGTCTGTCAAAATTTGCCCAACAGGCTCACGAAACTTAGTTGGTATGAATTTTGTCAAATAAGATTTCAAGTTTTTCCCATCTCGCAATAAATAAAAGAGGATAAATGGCATGATAATGATAGCCACAATCACTTGCGAAGCTGTACTAATTAATGTACTAACCCAGTTCACCGCTTTAGATGAGAAATTACTCGCCCAAGCTGTCACTTGATCTGAGAAATTATTCGCAATTTCTTCCAATTGAGGTTTGACATCATCAGAAATTCGTTTTTCTAAAAAATCTTGAATAATTTTATTTGATTTTTTCAAATTAGCTGGTAAATTCTTAACAAAGCTGACTATCTGATGTTGCAAACTTGGAATTGCTACAGCCAAGCCCCAAATTAAGAGCAATGCAATCAAAATAAAAACAATCGTAATCGCAACTAAACGATTGACTTTATGTTTTTCCATCCAATCCACAATCGGATTTAATAAATAATACAAAAGTCCTGCTAAAATAACTGGCAGCATAATAACCCCAATAAATTCTAAAACAGGAATGAAAATGAAACTAATTTTGCTTAATACAAAAATATTCAACCCCAACAATAAGGTCACCAAAAAAACAGTAATTGCTTTATTGTCTAAAAACCACCGAAAAAACCATGATAGGCTGAAATCCTTCTTTTTGTGTTCCATACAGACATCCTTTTCTTTATTTATCTCATTGTAGCATTTTTCACTAAAAAATTCTTGAAGAAAGGGTAGTCCTTTATGAATTTTCTTCTTACGATCGAGTCAAACACAAAAAGCGGTCATCCATTCAATTCATGAACGGATTCCCACTTTTAGCTTCCTTTATCTGAGAAAAAAATTGTAAACCGCATTCGTTTGTCATCAACAGCTTCAAAGAGATAGTGCAAATGATGATTTCCCAAAATCTGTTGCACGATAAAGAGTCCCAGACCTGTTCCACCATCTTTGCGGTTACGACTGTAATCCGGACGATAAAATGGCTGAAATATTTGCTGGATTTGCTGTTCATCCAACACATGTTCCGCATCATTTTCAATGATTAACTGATTGTCTTTAATCATTAAAAGAATCTCTCCACCGGCTAATGTATAATGGAAAGCATTATCTAGTAAATTTTTAATAGCTTTCAGCAAATAAGTCTTGTTGCCATGCACTTGAAGCTCTTCTAACTGTACAGTAAATTGATAGCCTTTCACATCAGCTAACATCTTATAGCTGCTCAAGTTTTCCTCCAAGAGCTGATTAAGTGAAAATTCTTCCTCTTCCGCTTCTATCCGCATTTCAATTTTAGAAATTGCCAAGATAGACTGTACAAGTTTTGATTGCTCTTCCAAAATTTCACGACATTTATGTAGGTATTTATCTTTATCTTTGAAGTCACCAATACCATAAATCATACCATCCACAATTCCCATCATGCTGGTAATCGGCGTTTTCAGCTCATGAGAAGTCATCCGTAGAAATTCTGCTTTCTCCCGTTCACTTTCAGCAACCTTCTCATTTTCCAATCGCAGCGCTTCAATACTTGTCAAAAGATTATTATACAGACTGTTAATATCTTGAGCGAGAGTGGAAATTTCATCCCGCCCTTTGACAGGACAAGCCACATCTGGAGAAAGAGTTGCCATTTTTCGCGTGCTCTCTGAAATATCTGTAATGCGTTTGGTTGCAAATCGACTATAAAGAAAAGCAGCAACACCACCTAAAGCTAGTGAAAAAAACAAAATATAAGGATAGAGATTTAAAAGAACGTAACTTGCGTCTGATATAGGCTGAAGCGAATATTCACCCTGTAGTGTTAATGTAGTCCCCTCAGCTGTTTTTATTTTCTTGCTGATACTTTTGCTTTGCTCATTTAAACTCATATCAGACGGTAAAATCGTCAACTGAAGTTCACCTTTCCCAGTAGTCAAATCCAGATTGGGATAAATTACTTTTCCTTTTGAATCAAACAAGCTAAACCAGACACGCGTATTCTTTCGATTATAATCACTTAAAAGCTTTCCTATGCCATTTGACGGTTTTCCTTGGACTTGCTGTGCAATCTGACGAAACTCACTTTTTGCCTCCCGGTGCTTAACTTGCTCATAATAAACAGGCATCACAAAATAAAGTGTTGCTAGAACCGTTGTTACGACAATAAAAATAATCGTTCCTGTCAAAAGGAAATGCTTTTTAGCAATTCTCACTCTTCTTCTCCTCCAAGTTGATAACCCATACCAGTAATCGTTTTAAGAGGTATTCCAGGAATTTTTTTCCGAATATTTTTTACATGATTATCCAAAACACGACTATCCAGTTCGCTATAACCCCAAATTGTATTCATCAATTGATCCCGAGTCACCAAATGATTTTTTCTTTTAGCTAAAGCTTGGATAATTTCATATTCTTTTTTAGTAGGAGACATTTTCTCTTCTTGCCAATAAACTGTACAATCGTCAATTGAAACACGTAAGTCTCCAACGACAATCTCTGATTCTGTCACAGTACTCCGGAAAATATTTTCAATGCGTTTCATCAAAATAAGTGGCGAAAATGGTTTGGTAACATAATCACTGATAAGGTGATTAAAGCTGACCAGCTGAGTATATTCATCATCTAGTGCAGTTAACATCATAACTGGTACCTGCGACGTCTTCCGGATTTCCTTCAACACATCCAGACCGCTCATAGAGGGCAACATAACGTCCAAAATGATGAGGTCAAACGATTTTTTCTCAAATTCACGTAGGGCTTCTGCCCCGTCAAAAACTGGTGTCACCTCATAATGATTTTCTTTCAAAAATTCACAAATCACTTGATTAATCGTAGTGTCATCTTCTACTACTAAAATCTTATGCATTTCTTACTCCTTAAAATATAGATATAAAATTAAATGACTGCTAATCAATGTAAAGATTACTTTTATTATACAACAAAATAGTGAACTTACAAAGATTGAACCGTGATGCAGGATAAAAACTTTCTTCCCAAAAAACTAAACATTTTTCAGAAGTCAAACAGACAATCCTGATTGTTAGCGCCACCACCCGCAAATCTATTTTTATTGTATCAAAGTCATCTGTTCCCATCCTATCTCGAATCTATTTTTTATCTATTTTTTCATCATAGAACTGATAGCAGCTTTCATTTGTGAAAATCATTTCATCTCTTTTTGTGTTATAATGAAAGTATCAAATATTTCGAGGTGAATGATGACACAAACAGTTTATTTTGGAACTTATACACGTCGTAGCTCAGAAGGAATTTACAAAGCTGATTTTGATACTAGCACAGGAGAACTGGCAAATTTAACACTTATTGCAAAAGAGCCAAATCCTACTTATTTAGCTTTTGACAAGCAACAGAACCTGTATTCTGTCGGAACTGAACACGGTGAGGGAGGCATTGCAGCCTTTAATAAAGCGGGACAGTTACTCAATCACGTTGTGGCCGAAGGTGCTCCTCTATGCTATGTGAGTGTAGATGAAGCAAGAAGCCTTGTCTACGGGGCAAACTACCATAAAGGACAAGTATTAGTTTATAGACGACAAGAAAATGGCAGCCTTAAATTAGTTGATTCTGATGTTCATATCGGCTACGGCCCTCATGAAAACCAAGCTGCTGCTCATGTGCATTTTGCAGATTTAACACCCGATAAGTATCTGGTTACGTGCGATTTAGGAACTGATGAAGTTGTGACATATGAAATTAGTGATTATGGACGCCTAAATCGATTAGAAACTTATCATGCGATACCCGGCGCTGGCCCACGTCATATTGTGTTCCACCCTCACTACAAAATTGCTTATCTTATTTGTGAATTAAACTCTACTATTGAAGTTTTAATTTACGATGGAGATGGTCAATTTGAACGCCTGCAAACCATCTCCACTTTACCAGAAGACTTTTCAGAATTTAATGGAACAGCTGCTATTCGCTTATCTGCTGACGGTCGCTTCCTTTATGGATCCAACCGCGGACATAATTCAATCGCTGTTTACAAAGTAGCAGGAGACGGAACACTTGAACTTGTAGAATTCGTACCAACTAATGGAAAAAATCCACGTGATTTTAATATTACACCAGATCAACAGTATATTATCGCAGCTCATCAAGACTCAGACAATGCGACTGTCTTCAAACGTGACCCAGAAACAGGAAAATTAACAGAATTATCACATGATTTCTTTGTTCCAGAAGGTGTTTGTGTTGCTTTTACTCATTAATCTCTTCTTAAGAGACTAATCCCAATCGCCTATGGTTGGGATTTTTTGTTGTCTTATATGTCATCTTCCCAGATTCTATTCATTTGCAAGTAATTGTATTAGGGAGCACGACCGTCTGCTTTAGTCACCAATTTTATACCGAACATCACGATACTGACGAAAAGAACATAATAAAAAAAGAGGCAAGGGAATGAAACCTTGTCTCTTTATTGTTTTAATTTAAAACCGGATATTTTCTCGCGTTTTTTCATATGATGTAACAAAACGATTGGTTACACCGGGTTCTACTACATCCAATGCTTGCGAGATCTCCTCAAACGATGCTTGATAATCAAAGTCATTTTCAAAAATCTCTAGTGCACGGTTGAAGGCAGTTTGAACTCCTTCATCAAATGAACGATAGCGATTTGAATATTGTAACAATTGCTCTGTCAAAGTAGCATTTTCAACAATCCGGTAAGTCTCATTTTCCAGTTCATTCATATCATTTGTCAAAATCTCTAACATACGATTTACTGATTCAATATTGACACGATACTGTTCCAATTCTGCTACTAAAGCTTCTGTGTTATCACTTGCAGTAAAGAAAGTGGTCAGGAAGCTCCGTGGAATACCCGGCAAATTGCGTTTTTCCATATAACGCTTAATCGTATGCAATTTATTGATATAAATGTTAACTTTTTGTCGAGCATTGGCATCATCTTTTTCAATTTTAGCCAATTTTTCACTCAACACTAACTGCTCATCTTCAATTTCTTTCACACGTTTTTGAATGGTTTCAAGATTTTCTTGAAGAACAGAATAAGCTTGTTTTCTTTCTGAAGAATCTTCAATAGCTTCTAAAACAACATCATCTAAGCTAGAAAGTTCACTTTGAAGTCGACGAACATGATTCGTATCGCTTTCTGTCAAGAGATACAATTTTGAAAGGCGGGCAATCTCTGTCAAAAGATTTTGATTGTTTTCTTTTGTATGACCTAAATAACCTGGTAAACTATTGACTAATTTGACAACTACTTTATGTGACTTGATTTCACGGTTAAACATGTCATATAAAGCATCCATTTCTTCTTGGATTTGCGTATTTTCATATTGTGCATTGTCCAATTCTAAACTAGCAATGTTTTCACTGTTGCGTTTCAAACTAGTATGCAGCTGTTGGAAGCGAGATTCAATATCAGTTTCAATAAAATGATAACCGGATTCCAGTAATTTGCGATGACCAGATTCCAAATCTTCCAATTGTTCTGGTAACTTTTGCTCTAATTCTGATACAAGCTCTGGGATTTTTTCAACAATATGCGTTAAAGCAAGGATGTGATCTTCTGTTTTATCCAAAATTTCCGCTGCTTCAACAGGGTCTCCTGATGAGTTTAAAGTTACAAATTGAGAGAATTCAGATTGAATTTTTTCTAATTGCTTTTCAATCTCAGGAAGCGCTGAACCATAACTTTCTGTATCATTTGCCACAGACACTTGCAACTTTTCAAATAAATCCAAAGCATGCAAGACACGACCGCTATTTTTAGACTCTTGCTTTTCTAATTCAGCAAGTGCATTGCGAATAGCAGTAATATCTTCTTCAATCAAGTCAATTTGGCTCTCAATTTTATCAATACCATGCTTTGCTTTTAGAAACCGAAACGAATTATTGTAACCTTCCGTTTCAAAGAGGTTATTTTCGATGTCTGCAAAAGAATTTAAAGAAAGATCAACCCATTTTTGATTCCATTCACGAAAAGCCACTTGACTTTGTCCAATCAAATGCATGTTTTTAACCGCTTCGACTTCATCGTTTACAGGAAGATTATAAAGTTCTTCTTTGCGATCTTCTAACTTAGCAAGCAAGGCATCATTTCTTTTTCTTAATAAGACAGCAGTTATGTAAGCAACAATCAAGAGAACTGCTATCACTATAATTAGTACGATTAGTCCGTTAGACATGTAAAACTCCTTCAAAATATTACTTGAAAATAATCATGATTATTATATCATAATTTTCTTGGTAAATGTGAATTTTTTCAGATTTTTTTAAACGTCCAATGTACTATAAACGGCATTTTCTTCGATAAATTCACGACGAGGTTCTACACGGTCCCCCATTAGCATATCAAAAATCTTGTCCGCTTCTGCTGCATCATCTACTGAAACACGCGCCATTAAGCGATGTTCTGGGTTCATCGTTGTTTCCCAAAGTTGGTGGTCGTCCATTTCTCCCAAGCCTTTGTAACGTTGAATACTTGGTTTAGAACGCCCTTCAGAATAACGCTCCAATGCCAACTGTAGCTCTTCTTCTTGATTGGCTCCGGGCTGGATGTATTCTTTCACTTCACTGCCGACTTTCACACCATAAATAGGCGGTTGAGCAATATAGACATAACCTGCTTCCAAAACAGGCTTCATATAGCGATAAATCAACGTCAAAAGAAGGGTTCGGATATGCGCACCATCAACATCAGCATCGGTCATAATGACTAATTTTTGATAACGAGCCTTGCTCACATCAAAATCCGCTCCAAAGCCTGTTCCCATTGCGGTAAAGAGACTACGAATTTCTTCATTGGCTAAAATTTTATCCATGCTAGCTTTTTCAACATTTAAAATCTTACCGCGAATTGGCAAAATAGCCTGAAACTCCCGATTTCGACCAGACTTGGCTGAACCACCAGCTGAATCTCCTTCCACGATAAACAATTCTGTTTCGTGCGGATCATTGGAAGAGCAGTCTGCTAATTTACCAGGTAAGTTGGAGATTTCTAGTCCTGATTTCTTGCGGGTCACTTCACGTGCGCGCTTAGCTGCAATCCGAGCTTTAGATGCCAAAATTCCCTTTTCAACAATTTTCTTAGCAACCGCAGGATTTTCCAAAAGGAAATCTGAAAAAGCTTCGCTAAAGAGACGATTGGTTATTTTAACAACTTCGCTATTTCCAAGCTTCGTCTTTGTTTGTCCTTCAAATTGAGGATTAGGGTGTTTGACAGAGATGACCGCTGTCAATCCTTCACGGACATCTTCACCAGTCAGGTTGTCTTCATTTTCTTTCAGAAGTTTATTTTTCTTGGCATAGTCATTGATGACACGTGTGAGCGCTGTACGAAAACCTTGTTCATGCGTCCCACCTTCATGAGTGTGGATATTATTTGCAAAACTCATGACAGTTTCGTGATAGCCTGTTGTATACTGCATAGCTACTTCAACAGTAATATCATCCATTTCTCCGTCTGTATAAATCGGATTTTCAAAGATAACATCTTTATTTTCATTGATATACTGGACATAGCTAGCAATCCCACCCTCATAATGGTAATCTTTTGTTTGCTCCAAACCTTCCCGTTTATCAGTAATAGAAATTCGCAGGCCACGATTCAAAAATGCTAGTTCTTGCACCCGTTTATTTAATTTTTCAAAATCAAATTCAACCGTTTCTGTGAAGATTTCTGGGTCTGGTGTAAAATGAACAGTTGTTCCTGTGCGATCAGTCTCACCGATAATCTCCAGATCCGCTACGACGTGCCCGCGACGGTATTCTTGAAAATAAATTTGACCGTTCTTGTAAACCCGAACATCAAGTTGAGTAGAAAGAGCATTAACCACAGAAGATCCGACACCATGCAATCCTCCAGATACCTTGTACCCGCCACCGCCAAATTTTCCTCCAGCATGAAGAATGGTAAAGACAGTTTCTACCGCAGGGCGACCTGTTTTTTCTTGAATATCTACAGGGATTCCACGACCGTCATCAACAACGGTAATCGAATTATCTTTCTCAATAAACACTTGAATATGTGTTGCAAAACCAGCTAATGCCTCATCAATTGAGTTATCTACAATTTCCCAAACAAGATGATGCAGTCCTTCTTTTGAAGTTGAGCCAATATACATCCCTGGACGCATTCGGACAGCTTCCAAACCTTCTAAAACCTGAATTTGACTGGCATCATAATCTTGTGCTTGCATTTCTTTAGTTTCTTCTGACATACGATTCCTTTTCTATATTTTTATAAATTTCTTGAGATTTTCCATATCATCAAAGAGATAAGTTGCAAAGCCAGCTGATTGACCTGCTTCTGTGTCAATTGAACGATCTCCGATGACTAACCCATTCTCAATCTGATACTTATCTTTTAAATAAAGCATTGACTCAGGATTTGGCTTTCTCTTAAAACCACGATTAGAAGTCACAACTTCTGTAAAGTAGCCTGAAATCCCTGTTTTATCAAGAATCTCTAAAACCTGATCATTCCGATGAGAAATCAGAAAATTACGCCCTCCTTGTGCAACGATATTCTTGAGCAAATCTGCAGCACCTTCAAATAATACTGGATGAGCTAACTCTCTTGCTTCATTCACTTTATAAGTTTGTAAAAATGCAGGAATGTTGGGCGCAAATTGAGCAACTGCATAGGGAGTTGAAACCTTTAGCGCCTTGTAAACATCATCATGGGCAGCTTGAATCCCAAAACCAGCTAACGTTTCTACAAATGCAGCCGTTGACGTCTCGTAATTATTGAGGAGAGTCCCCCCTAAATCCCAAATATAATCTTGATAATCCATACCCCTTATTATAACATATTTTTGTAAAAAATGGCTGTAAAAAGGGATAGGAGTGCTTATTTTAGGTATAAGTTCCCATCAAAAAACTTACTTGGATCATTCCAAATAAGTTTTAGTATCATAGATAATCAATCACCATAAACATCATTGTAAAGCATCGCCGTTGCAAGCTGCTCACTGTCTCCGCCTAACTGATGAACCAACTCATAAGCAAAAGCTAGAGCAGTTGCAGGTCCACGGCTAGTAATCACTTTCCCGTCAACAACGACGGTTTGCTTGATATAAATGCCAGAATCAATATCTGACTCGATACCATCGTAACAGGTAAACTGTTTGTCCTTTAAAATACCTGCACGATTGAGTGCAATCGGTGCTGCGCAAATGGCAGCTATCCACTTGCCTTCTTCCTGCATCTTTTGTAGAGCTGACATCAAACGATCATCATCTCGCAAATTGGTCGCACCAGGCATTCCTCCCGGCAGTACCACTAAGTCATAATCCTCTAACTTTCCAGCCCAAACTTTATCTGCTTGAACTGAAATACCATGAGAACCTGTTACCACTTTTTCAAATCCAATCATGTCACATAGAATTCCTGCACGGCGAAGAACATCCACAACCGTCAATGCTTCAATTTCTTCAAAGCCATTGGCTAACATAACAGCTACTTTTATCATTTTTCTTCTCCTTTATTTTAATCGTTTTAAAACCACTTTTTTACGTCTTTGAGGATAGCGTATCTTTTTTTCATCTGTGAGATTATTTTGATAGCTCATCGAAAGCAAGAGTCCAACCCCGATTAAATTACTGATGATAGAGGATCCCCCTTGCGAAATAAATGGAAGTGGAATCCCTGTCAAAGGCAAAATTCCCGTCACTGCTCCGATATTTTCAAAAATATGAAAGAGCAACATCATGATGAAACCAGTTGAAATATATGTATAAAATTGATTATTTGATTTCAGCGTAATTTTTAGCATACGATAGATCAAGAGCAAATACAAGGCAATCACAACTGTTGCGCCGACAAAGCCAAAATCTTCTGCAATAACCGTAAAAATCATATCGCTTTCACGCACAGGAACCAATAGATTGGATACATTAAACCCTTGTCCCCAGAGACCACCACTACCAATTGCTATTTGACCTTGTGCCTGTTGATAAGTAGTGGTTTGAGCGTAGTCAAACGGATTCAGCCAAGCCAAAATACGGTTGATCTGATAGGTTGGCATCCCAATTTGGTGCAAAAAAGCTCGCCCGTCTTTTGAAATGAAGATAAGTAAAAAGCCACCGCCTACAACCAGAATGGTCAAAACAACTGGTACAATGATTTTCCAAGACACACCTGATAAGAGGACAATTCCTGAAAAGATTGCGATAAAGACTAATGCTGTCCCTAGGTCACTCTGCAATGCCAATAAAATCAGAACGGGTAAGGTATAAAGGGCTAACTCAAAAATCAGGAAGAAGTCCAATTTAACCGTTCGCTCTCTATCTTTATAACGCTGTAAAAAATTAACAACAACTCGTGACAGCATCAGAATATAAGAAATTTTCATAAATTCAGATGGTTGAAACAAGGTCACATGTCCTATAGTCACCCAGTTTTTTGCTCCTGTTGAAGCGACTAATTCTGAACTATAAAAAATAAGTGGTAGCACCATCAATGCCAATCCGAACACATATAAGTATGGCGTGATTTGCCAAAGAAATTTTGTATTGAATAGCATGATAACCAGACTGATAACTGTCCCTAGAGCAATCCAGGCAATCTGCTGCCCTACAATTGGCCAAACATTTTTTGGATAATCATGACTAACAGCGATATAAATGGCTACAACACCAATAAAAAGCAAACAAAATACCGGTAATATTAAACTATAGTCCACTCGTGAATCAATCGAGCGTTTTTGATAAGGCATATCTCCTCCAACATACGTAATAAATGTCAGTCACTTTTAAAGCACTTTTACGAGAAAAAGTATTGAATAATTAAGCTAGATACAGCAACTGCAAACCAAGCAAATGCTCCTGTCAACAACGGCGCTGCGCCTGCTTTTCTAAATTGCCCAAAGGATACTCTTGCACCAATTCCAGCAAGAGCCATTGCCATGAGCCATTGTGACAAGAACTTCGTTGCAGGAACGAGCGAACTTGGAAAAATCCCAACACTAGTAACAATAGACGCCACAACAAACCACAAAATAAACCAAGGGAAAATTTTCTTTAAATCGACTTTTTGATGACTGTTTTGTGAGCGTACATATCGGACTCCTGCAAAGATGAGACAAGCTGGTACAATCATTAGAGCACGACTGAGCTTCACAATCGTTGCTAAATCTCCTGCTGACTGACTGTAAGTGTAGCCCGCTGCTACAACAGATGATGTATCATTGATAGCGGTTCCTGCCCAAGTTCCAAAAGTTGCATTATTCATATGCATGAGATGTCCCAAAAAAGGGAAAATAAAGACTGCTAAAATGTTAAAGAAGAAAATTGTTGAAATAGATAAAGCGATGTCTTCATCTTTTGCTTCTAAAATCGGCGAAGCTGCTGCAATGGCAGAACCACCACAAATAGCCGTTCCAAATCCAATTAAAGTGGTTAGAACTTTGCCCATTCCCAACAGACGTCCTACCACATAAGCTGAAATAAAAGCAATCAGTATAGTTAAAATGCTAATTTTTAAAGAGGAAATACCCGTAGCAGAGACACGACCAATGGACATGCTGAACCCCAGCAAAATAATGGAATATTGCAGTAATTTCTTACCTGAATAAGCTAGACCAGCATGATAGGTCTTCTTTATATGAAAAAGATTATTAGCTAGAATTCCCAAAAGAATGGCAAAAACACTAGAGCCAATCAAGGGGAATAAATTTCCCAAGACGGTTGCTACTGCCGCTAATACAAAAGCAAAACCAATCCCTGGAAGATATTTTTGATACATATTGAACCTTCTTTCTTTGTGTTTCTATTATAACAAAATTTAAAACTAGCAGCAGAGGAAATTACCATTTTTAGCAAAAAACTCAGTTAAAAAGTGAACTGAGTTTTCTAATGGGGTAAAATTACACCGTTTCCTTCTTCTTCAAAAATTGCTCAATTTCTGTTGGAATTTTTTTCATACTGGTGACGGATATTGGAGCAATTTTTTCCAAGGCTGTCTGAATTTGCCGTCCATAACGTTTGGTTAACATGCGATTGTCTAAAATAACGACTGCTGACTGCTGCTCTTGGTGTCGAATTGTACGCCCCAAAGCCTGTTTTAGGCGTAAAATAGCAACAGGCAAGCTATAATCATAAAAAGGATTCTTGCCTTCTTGCCGCAATTTGCGGTTGAGTTTTTGCGTAAAGAAATCGCTCGGATTATCAAATGGAATCCGTGTAATGACTTCAATCATTTGCTTCTGACTAGAGAAATCTGTTCCCTCCCAAAAACTGCCTGCCCCTAGTAAAATACTCGTTTCCCCTCTGTCAAAACGTCGTTTAATATTAGCCGCTTCACCATTCTTATACTGGGCTAAGTGTGGCAAGCGCAAACGTTCCGAAACAGCTAACAACAACGCTTTCGATGTGAATAAAACGAGAAGTGGCACTTCTTGAGTGGCTAATTTATGAACCCACTTGACAATCAATTCTGCATAAGTATCCACATCCAAATCTACAACATTTGGAAAATTCTTATCCAACCATATTTTCTGCTGATGTTTCTGCTTTTGTGGTAACTGATAAAATGGTGCATTTTCAAAACCAAGTAAATGCGCTAAATGCACTTTTTTACTGATTTCAAGCGTGGCTGAAACGAATAAGACTTGAACTTCTTCAGGCAGCAAGGCTCGAAAATCTAGCACTTCTAGGCAAGCGGCTTCCAACATCGTCACTCGATAATCATCGAACTGCTCTTCTTTTAACCAGAACTGGTCGTATTTTGTGGCAAAAATAGTGCGTAAGTCAGAAAAAGATCTTTGATCTAACTCTGATAAATCTTGTCGGAGTTTGGAACAGGTTTCTTTCGTTAGCTCATTTTTCTTGTAGCGTTGGAATTGTTCCACCGCATGAGTCAATTCAAATTGAATGTCCTCTAATAACCGACGTTGCAAAATGGTATTTGTTGTTTCAAGTTCTGACTGAATTTGCTGCAAACATTTTGTCATATTGAGGGATTTTCGAGAGAGATTTTCCAAAGCTAAAAACAACTTCTGAGCTTCATCCACAATCAAAAGCCGATTCTCCACAATGGATTTATCATCTTCTAACCGCGTCAAAAAATAAGCATGATTAGTCACTAATACACGACTGCGTTTGGATTTTTCTTGACCTTTTTGCCAAAAATCTGCACCATAAAAGAGGGATTTTTTGCTCAATTTACCATCATGAAGCACCTGTTGAAAATAGGTCTGATAGCGATGCCGTTGACCAATTTCATCCAAATCACCAGATTCTGTTTCTGTGAGCCAAACTAAAAGCAACATCTTGCAACGATTGACCAAACGATTGTCATCTACCCGCTGCAAACTGTCATAAAAGAAGTCAAGCTTTAAATAATTAGCAGGGCTTTTCAAGCTATGAACAGAAAGATGAAAGATTTCTTCTAACTTTTGTCCTTCATTTGCCACAATCTGGTCCTGCAATACTTTCGTAGGAACTGTTACCAGAATTTGCTTGCTCGTTTGGGCCAAAGCAGGAAGCAAGTAACCATAGGTCTTGCCTAAACCTGTCTGAGCTTGTAAAAAACTTGGTTGCTGACTTTTCAAAGCCTGTTCCACATCATGTGCAAACTCATCTTGTTCTTTTCGCTCCTCTAAATCCAGCAAATTGATGTTGTGAGTGAAATTTTTGGACAATTTCCTCGCTTTTTGGATTTTTTTACTTTTTCGAAGAAAAATTCCCTGCCACTTCATCAAATCACGGCAAGTTATGTCCGACATTTGGTTAAAAGCATCTTCTATCGCTAAGCGTGATTCGTAAATCAAACTATCCGAAAATTTCAACAAATACTCTACCAATTCTTTTGGAAGTTTTTGAATTTTTTCTTGTATTTTTAAAAATAATGTAGCCGTTGCTGAGGCATCCGCAAGTGCTGTATGCGCATGTTTCAAAGGAATATCTAACTGCTCACATAATATTCCTAGATTGTATTTTTCAAACGTTGGGAAAAAGACTTGTGCAAGCTCTACCGTATCTACCCTCGGAGTCACCAATTCAAATCCTTCCCAAAAGAGAGCTTCTGCTAATAAATTAGCATCAAATTTCACATTATGCGCCACAAAAATGGCATCTTCAATCAACTCATAAATCTTACGAGCCACTTGAGAAAAGTCTGGCGCCTTTCTCAATCGCTTATCTGTCAATCCTGTCAATTGGCGAATATGCGGATCTAACTTTTCATGAGGATTCACATCGGTTTCATAAGTTTTGACAATCTGACCATTTTCAATCAGCACAATCCCGACTTGAATAATTTTTGCGTTGCTGCTGGCACTCGTCGCCTCTAAATCCACCACGGCATATTTTCTTTTTTCTTGTGTCATATTAGAAAAATTATACCATAAATCCAACTATTTCGTATCACATTTTATGCCTTATTTTCCCTTGATAAATAGCTTGATATTTCTTTTATGTCATTTTTCATATTTTTTGCTAAACTATGAAGTGAAAGGAGTTCTCATGATAACAATTCATAAAACTTTAAACGCTCAAGCATACGAAAATACTTATTATTTAGAAAATGAGCATCATCTTATCGTAGTTGATCCAGGTAGTGACTGGGATAAAATTGCAACAAAAATCCAAGAAATCAATAAGCCAATTACAGCTATTTTGCTGACCCATACTCATTATGATCATATTATGAGTGTTGATTTAGTCCGTCAGCAATTTCACCAGCCGCCTGTCTATGTCGCTGAAAGTGAAGCAACTTGGCTTTACACTCCGGAATATAATCTATCTGGACTAGCTCGCCACCAAGATATGGATAACATCATTCTCCAGCCTGCTGATGTCTTTTTTGATTATCATAGTTCCTATAGTCTAGATGATTTTTATTTTTACGTCGTACCAACACCAGGACATTCCATCGGTGGTGTTTCAATCATCTTTCCTAACGAGCACTTTGTTTTAACTGGCGATGCTTTATTCTGCGAATCAATTGGTCGAACGGATCTCTATACTGGAAATATGGAACAACTCATTTCTAGCATCAAAAATGAGTTGTTGACCTTGCCTGATTATGATGTTTATCCTGGGCATGGTCCTCAAACCACCATTGTTCATGAAAAAATGTTTAATCCATTTTTGCATTAAAAAAGCCCTAAATGAACTGCATCTCAAAAGTTAGATTCTTCTGTCTAACTTTCGGGTCAGAGTTCAATAGGGTTTTTATTATCACTTCTTTTTTAAATTTTTAAGAATCGTCTCATTGAGAGAACCGAACCAAATGCTCCGATGATAATTCCTACAACAAATAGGAAGGCAATCATCAATGGAATAAAGGTTTTTGGTACAATCATTGAAAGATTTTGACTAGCAAGAGATGGATTAAATGACTTATAGGCCATTTCGTAAATAAAATAGACCAAGCCAGCTGGAACAACTGCTCCAAGCAAGCCAATCCAGGCTCCTTCTAACAAGAATGGACCTCGAATGTAACTGTTTTTTGCTCCCACCAGACGCATGATTTGAATTTCACGACTGCGTGAAATAATCGTAATCCGAATAGTATTTGAAATCAAGAAAACAGCAATAAAGACTAAGAGGAGCGCTCCTACAATTCCCCACGTACGGATAAAATTAGCTAACGCAAAAATACGTTTTGTATTGGCTCCACCGTACTCTACTTCAGAAACCCCTTCCACTTTCTTCGCATTGTTTGCGACAGACGTGACGTATTTGGGGTCGGTTGTATCAACAATATAAGCGTCATGCAGGGGATTGGCATCTCCTTCAAAGAGTTTCCAATCTTTACCCATAACTTCTGTTAGTTTCTTTAATTGTTCTTGCTTGCTAGAAAATGTTACTGATTTCACATTTGACATTTTGTTGAGAGCATCATATACCTTATGGTAGTCCTCATTTTTGACTGTTTGACCTTCTTTTGTAATGGTCTCTTCATTGTCCGCTGTATCTGGTCGCATATAGACCATAACCCGCACATTATTTTCAATATCTGTTGCTAGCTTCGCTGTGTTTAAAATGACTGACACAAAGATTGCGACTAACCCTAGTGTAATCATCACGGAGCTGACTGCAGCAACTGTCATCCAACCATTTCGCTTCAAACTTTTGAGCGATTCAAGCAGGTGACTTAAAAATCTACTATTCATCGTATCCGTATTCTCCTTTTGCTTCATCACGCACCACACGACCATTTTCGATGGCAATAACGCGGTGACGCAAAGTATTTACAATTTGGCTATTGTGGGTCGCCATTAGAACAGTCGTCCCTTGCAGGTTAATTCGCTCCAGTAGATTCATGATTTCCCACGAATTATCTGGATCCAAATTTCCTGTCGGCTCATCGGCAATCAAAACCTTAGGATTGTTCACAATCGCACGTGCAATGGCAATCCGTTGTTGCTCACCACCTGAGAGTTCATTTGGAAATGAACGGACTTTGTGCTTTAAACCAACCAAATCCAACACTTCCATAACTCGCTTTTTAATATTCCGACGGCGTTCACCAATAACTTCCATTGCATAAGCAATGTTTTCATAAACTGTCTTTTTGGGTAGCAACTTATAGTCTTGGAAAACGACACCAACATTCCGACGTAACATTGGAATATCGCGTTTTTTAATCTTAGCAAGGTCGAACCCAGCTACTTGTAAATCACCTTTATCAACTTTTATTTCTCGATATAATAAACGAATAAATGTTGATTTTCCTGCTCCAGAAGGACCTACAATATAGGTGAATTCTCCTGGCTCTACTTCAATGGACACACCACGCAGGGCTGTTGTTCCGTTGTCATATTTTTTGACAACATCTCTCATTTCAATAATTGACATTTATTGTTAAGAGTTCCTTTCGTAAGATAGTTGAGGGAGTGGGAGAAGTGACCATGATTGCATTGCAATTATAGTTGTCTATGCCACTCTCGTAAATTTAATATTTAGTTTAACCGCCATTTCAAGTAGGCATCGATGAAGCCATCAATATCTCCATCCATGACTTTGTCGACCTGTGCGACTTCAAAGCCTGTCCGATGATCTTTGACCATCGTGTAAGGAGTAAAGACATAAGAGCGAATTTGACTTCCCCAAGAAATTTCTTTTTTGTCTCCCTTTAAGGAATCCACTTCAGCTGCTTTCTTTTCTTGCTCCATTTGGTAGAGTTTCGCTTGAAGCAATTTCATTGCCCGATCACGGTTTCCATATTGTGTGCGGTCAACAGTGGATTGTGTCACAATTCCCGTTGGTATGTGGGTTAAACGAACACCAGTTGAAACTTTGTTGACATTTTGTCCGCCGGCACCACCGGAACGGAAAGTATCCATCTTGATGTCTTCGTCTCGCACCTCAATTTCAATCGTATCATCCAACTCCGGCATGACTTCCACTGAAGTAAAAGAAGTGTGACGACGTTTAGCTGAGTCAAATGGCGAAATGCGTACCAATCGATGAACTCCCATTTCAGACTTCAACAAACCATAGGCATGAGGACCCTCAAAAGACAAGGTAACAGACTTAATCCCCGCTTCATCTCCCGCTTGATAGTCCAATACTTCAACCTTGAAACCATGAGCATTGCCAAAGCGTGTATACATCCGCAGCAACATATCCCCCCAGTCTTGAGCTTCTGTTCCACCAGAGCCTGGATGAATTTCAAGGATAGCATTGTTATTATCATAAGGTTCAGACAAGAGGAGTGTCATTTCATAGCTGGTCATTTTTGTTTCCAACTCTGCTAATTTTTCTTCCAACTCTTCCTGTACAGAATCATCCTCCGCTAAAAAATCAAGCAAAATCTCTGATTCGTCAAATAAATCAGCCATTTGCTGGAAGTTATCATAGGTTTGCTTGAGTTCGTTTAATTCTTGAGATGTTTTTTGCGCCGCAATATTATCATCCCAAAAATCAGGTTCTGTCATCTTATTTTCTAAGATTGCAATTTCTTCTTCCAGACCTTCTAAGTCAAAGAGACCCCCTGAAAGAAGCTAATTTTTCACGATTTGCGTCAATTTTTTGACGAATTTCTGAAATATCCATACTTACCTCTTTTCACATATCGTTTTATTATATCACAAGTCAGTATTTTTTTCTAATTTCTGACAGAGTCCAATAATAGTTATTGTATAAAATTTCTAATTCTGAATCAAGAAATTTCGTTCTTTGTTACATGATTGTTAGATAGGTTGCCGTCTGGCTAAAAATATTAAGAGGTTAGATACGTCAAAATGACATTCATGATAGTCACCCCTTTACAACCTTTCGCTCTAGAATTTCTAAAACGCCTGATTCTTGATCGCTTGGTGCTTGATACATTGCTGTTTTCTTGACCTTTTCAGGAGCATTTGCCATCGCATAGCTGTGACCTACATAAGCTAGCATTTCTAGGTCATTTCCACCGTCGCCAAAAGCCATCATCTCCTGTGGTGAAATATCAAAATGCTGATTAAGGAATTCAAGAGCAGAGCCTTTATGAACAACTCTTTGGATGATATCAATCAAACCATGTCCGCTTGAAACTGCCTGAACGAGTTGACCAGTAGCTTGATTTAGCTTTTCAAGGAGTGGATCTGTTTTTTCTTCTGACACCAATAAGGCTAATTTGACAAAATCATCTTCTGGCAAATCCTGAAAATTAGAGATTTCTTTCAATGCATGGTAATAAATTGCAATTTCTTCTTTGTACTGTTTGGGTGCTGACTTGATCAAATAAGCAGAATGAAGCCCGCAAAGAGTTGTCGCATTTTCTAATCCTTCTGACACAAGCACGTCTAAAACCTTTTCAATCTCTATTCTAGCGATTTTTTCTTCTCGCAATAACTTCTCGCCTTCAAAAATTAGTGCTCCATTTTCTGAAACGATTATCAATTCAGACTGGTGTTCTGGAAAAAACGAAACTAGCTGGGCATATTGATTGCCTGAAATGACGACCACTTTTATATCTTTTTCTTGCAATGCTCGATAAATTTTCTCAAAGCGCTCCACATCATAGGTATTGTCAGAGCGAAGAAATGTACCGTCTATGTCAAATGCTACTAATTTAATCATCTTTTACCCCTCCTTTTTACCTCCATTTTACACTAAAAGACTTAAAAATTCCCATGATTTTTGACGAAAAATTTATTTCTTTCATTTTACCTAGAATATGCTACACTAGGAGCATGACAAATTTAGCATTTATGAGCGATCTTCATTTGGATTCAAATCAATTTACCGATGAAGACATCACCATTTTGATTGATTTACTAAAAAAGAAAAAAGTTGACCACATTCACTTTGCAGGGGATCTGTCTAATGATTTTGAACACATTAGTTTGCCTTTTTTACAAAAGCTCAAAAAATCCTTCTCCGTTTCTTATAATTTAGGCAATCATGACATGCTAGGAATGACAGAAGACGACATTCAACAGCACAATTTCAATGTACAATCATTTGGACAGACTCAGTTTATTAGCCTAGCAGGTTGGTATGACTATGGCTTCGTTCCCGAAAAAACACCTGAAGAACACAAACGAACCAAGCAATTTTTCTGGTTTGATAGACGATTGAACCGCAACACTGATGACCCTATACTCACTCAACAGACCCTAGAACAACTTGAGAGAATTTTGGCTTCTCTGAATGGTCCTATTATCCTAGCTATGCATTTTGTTCCTCACAAAGATTTTCTTTACAATCACCCTTATTTTCAGCGCTTTAATGCTTTTCTGGGCAGTCAAGCCTTTCATAATCTCTTTGTCAAATATGGTGTGAAAGATGTTGTCTTTGGTCATCTTCACCACCGCCACTCCGCTCGAATGATTGACGGTGTCTGCTACCATACAAGACCTCTTGGTTACATCCGCGAATGGCAGTTGACCCAACAATTCTTCGAGGATTATCCTCAATACAAAATATCTCAAATGTACCGTCTCCACAAACGCTATAATGCAGTAAAAGACTTATCTCTTTTCCAATCATATAAGAAAAAGCACCTCCAAAAAGAACTAGAAGATGCACTTATCATTTTTGATATTTAGTACGAAAACAACTGAATAGCTTCTCTTAGCTCGTCTGAGAGAGCTTTTTCTTTGTCTAACTGAAGATAAACTTCTAACAAGCATGAACGAGCATTAGAAAATTGTAAGAAGTCTGTTGAATTTTCTAGTGGAAAGTCAAGTGAAGTTAACCAAGCTGCAACTCTGGTTTGTGAGAGTCTATCATTTAAAACAGCCTGATAGATGACTCGTGCCAAACGCCAGTCCTCATCACTGATAAAACGCCAATTCACTCTTTTAAAAATCTTTTCTAATACTTGTAGAACTTCATTTACTCGTGTTATAGGAAAATCTGGGTGACAAATAATCTCAACTAAAAGATCTGCACCATGAGCAAAGGCATGTATCCAACCATATTCTTCAGAATAGCCAGTCCTATCATTTTCATACAGCAAATAAGACATTCCTTGTTCAAATAGAGCCATTCTTTGCTGACTAGAAAGCCTTTTAAAATAAAGTGAATTTTTCTTAGCATCCGCATTTAGCAAATTAGCTAATAATAAAGCCGTAAAAGATCGAGTCAGAGTCGCTTGACCAACTTCTTCTTTTTTATACAAGAGTCCTTGTCGTTTTAGAGCTTCAACCACTACAAAATCAAACTGTTCCTTTGTAAATAGTTGCTCTTGTATGGCTCTAGCTAGAGTAACGAAAATCAACTCATCTCGTATTTTATAATCAGGATGACCGATATAATCTAACATCCAAAGAATTTCTTCCCTTTCATAACGCACTTGATTATCAAGTAACTTCTGCTGTAAACTATCTTTTATTCTTACTATTTTATTCCTCGGCTAAGATGAAGAACTCACCATCCTGTTTAGGAAACTGTCCACAAATACTATTATTAATATCATCAGGCGCTAAATACTTTTTTGACCATTGACATATCATTTCAAAAATTGGTATCACAGGCTCTGCTTTTTCTGTTAACTAATAAGTAACGCGCATAGGGATTTTATTATATTGTCGTCTTTCCACCATATTATTTTGCATTAATTCTTTCAAAGTTCTAGAGAGAACAGTATCTGTAATATCTAGCATTTCTGCTTTTAGTTCATTATAGCGCAATGAACCTTTGATAAAAAGAATACAAATAATGCGCGAATTCCATTTTCCTCAAAAGATATCTAACCCATATCTAATGGACAGCGGAGTTTTCTTTCGATTTTTCGTTGATACATATCTGCCTCCTCACAAAATAGTTAGTTACTCACTAATTTGGTAACGTATTGCATTTAAAATAGCACTATTTTATAATAAATTCAAATAAAAGGAAAGGAGACTTAATACTATGTCTCAGGTTAAAGCATATTTACAAATCACTCTAGATATTTCGGATGAAAATCGTCCTGCCGCAGCGAAAGTTTATAATGACTATCGCAGGCCATTTCTAGATACTATCGAAGGGGCTGTGAGCAAGAACTTACTTATTCGCACAGAAGATGTGCAAGTTTTACATGGTTTTGACTCTGTTGAGCACGCTCAAAATTATCTACAAAGCGATACGTCCAAAAATGATGTTTTTGTTGGACTTCAACCACTTTGGAAACAAGATCCAGATGTCCGTATTTATAGCTTATAATAAGTACTCAAAATTGTCGCATTCACGGCAATTTTTTATTATACTTTGACAATTAAAAAAGCCACCCGAAGATGACTTTTCTGTCTTAAATGGCATTTTTATCCATGCCTAATTTACGTTGAACAAATTTGACAATTTCCACAATGATAATCATGGAGAAACTTCCAATGAGAACGGCTGCCCATTGTGAAAAGTCTAATTTTGTTACATGGAAAATTCCTTCTAGTGGCTCAACCAAAATGGTAGAAGCCAATAAAATGAATGAAACAAGAATAGACCAGTTGAAAGTTTTAGATTTGAATGGCCCAACTGTTAGAAGTGATTGATAAACAGATTTTACATTAAAGGCATGAAAAAGCTGGATTAGTCCAAGTGTTGCAAAGGACATGGTCAACGCATCCGCATGAATGGCTCTCATGTCACCAACATGAACAGGATTCATCAAAGCATAAGCATAAACACCGAGTACCAAAGCACCTTGCAAAAGGCCTTGATAAATAATCGAACTCATGACACCACCTGAGAAGAAGCTAGACTTACGACCACGCGGTTTATGTGTCATCACACCTGGCTCAGCAGGTTCAACCCCCAGAGCAATAGCTGGGAAAGTATCTGTCACAAGGTTAATCCAGAGAAGATGAACCGGCTGCAGCACATCCCAGCCAAAAAGAGTTGCAAGGAAAATCGTCAACACTTCTGCTGTATTGGCTGAAAGCAAGTATTGAATGGTCTTTTGAATGTTAGAGAAGACTTTCCGTCCTTCCTCAACAGCCACGATAATCGTTGCAAAATTATCATCAGCCAAAATCATGTCAGAAGCACCTTTCGACACTTCTGTACCTGTAATCCCCATTCCGATACCGATGTCGGCTGTCTTCAAGGCTGGTGCATCATTTACACCGTCACCTGTCATAGCAACCACCTTACCTTGACGTTGCCATGCTTTAACAATCCGCACCTTATGCTCAGGAGATACACGCGCATAGACAGAATATTGACCAACAACTTTTTCAAACTCTTCATCTGACAATTCGTTAAGCTCAGTACCAGTCATGACATGGTCTTTACTATCATCATTGATAATACCTAGACGCTTAGCAATAGCCTCCGCTGTGTCTTGGTGGTCACCTGTAATCATAATTGGACGAATACCTGCTTCTTTAGCCACTCGAACAGCTTCAGCAGCTTCTGGGCGTTCAGGGTCAATCATTCCAATCATACCTGTGAATATTAAATCATTTTCAAGATTTTCAGACGTTAAGTTTTCTGGAATGTCATCAATAATTTTATAGGCACCAGCTAAAACACGCAAAGCCTGATGGGCCATACCTGAGTTATTTTCCTTAATTAACTGAGTCGTTGCCTCATCAATCGGCGCAATATCGCCTGCCTTGTCACGAGCCACACAACGTTTTAAGAGTTGATCTGGCGCACCTTTTACAGCAACCAAAAATCTACCGTCCGGCAAAGGATGAATAGTTGACATGAGCTTACGTTCAGAATCAAACGGCAACTCTGCTACACGAGGATACTGTTGCAAAAACGTCTTGACATCATACCCTTTATCTAAAGCATACTGAATAAAGGCTGTTTCCGTTGGATCTCCAATGAGTTTTCCATCTTGATCGATTTTAGTATCATTAGCAAGGACAACCGAGCGTAGCAATGGCAAGTCGAGTCCGAGGTCAATAGCTTGTTTTGCTTCGTGCAAGCTACCATCATAAAAGACTTTCTCAACTGTCATTTTGTTCATAGTTAATGTACCAGTCTTATCAGAAGCAATAATTTCAGTAGAGCCAAGCGTCTCAACTGCAGGAAGCTTTCTGACAATGGAATTTCTCTTCGCCAAAACTTGGGTACCAAGTGCCAAGACAATGGTTACAATAGCAGGAAGCCCCTCTGGAATTGCTGCAACGGCAAGTGCAACTGATGTCATCAATTCTCCCAGTGGATCTTTTCCTTGAACGAATACACCAACCACAAAAGTGATAGCTGCAATAATTAAAATCGCATAGGTGAGCACTTTTGACAGACCATTTAGATTTTGCTTGAGTGGAGTATCTGTTTCATCAGCGTTCTGAAGCATACCAGCAATATGACCAACTTCCGTATACATACCTGTATTGACAACTACACCCATTCCCCGTCCGTACGTAACATTTGAATTTTGGAAAGCCATATTGATGCGGTCACCCAGTCCTGCATCTGCAGCTACATCAACAGTCAGATGTTTTTCAACAGGAACAGATTCACCAGTCAGAGCTGCTTCTTCGATTTTCAACGTGTTCGCTTCCAAAAGACGCATATCAGCAGGTACCACATCACCAGCTTCCAGTATAACGATGTCTCCTGGAACTAATTCCTTAGAATCCACTTCTGTCACATGCCCGTCACGCAGCACGCGCGCAGCTGGGCTAGACATAGATTTTAGTGCTTCAATTGCTTCTTCTGCCTTGCCTTCTTGATAAACTCCAAAAATGGCATTAATAATGACCACAGCTAGGATAATAATCGCATCTGCAATATCTTCACCACCTGAAGTCACAACTGAAAGAATAGCAGCAATCAGCAATATGAGAATCATCAAATCCTTGAATTGCTCAACGAATTTCATCAGAAGGGATTTTTTCTCTCCTTCATCTAGTTCATTGCGACCGTACTCATCTAAACGCTTAGCAGCTTCATTGCTTGTTAAACCCTGCTCAGAAGTTTCCAAATTCTTTAAAACTTCTTCCGAACTTTGCGTATAAAACGCTTGGCGCTTTTGTTCTTTCGACAAAATAGTTCCTCCTTTAATCTCTTTTTGACAAACAAAAAGAGACCTGTTTACTGTAACAAGTCTCGCTGTTTCATACAAGGCCGGAAATTGCTTTCGTATTGACGACCTTGTAACGGATATCCCGCTAGCTACTCCCTTGAGTGTCTTTATTATATCAAATTTTTTGATTTTTTCAAGCAAAAAAGTTCAGTAACTGCCTATTTTTACTCAACAGATACCCAGCTGAAATAAATAAAATAATCACTATGAAGTTTGGCAAAATTGAATCTAAAGACATATTGTCTCTGATTACGAAAAATCAAATACATCTACTGACAACCAACATAGCAACTATTGCTAAACTGGGAATCATTTTTCTCTATCCTATTTCCAGGAAATCTCCATTTGATAACTTGCAAAAATCTGCTCACTATCACGTGTTCTCAATTGATAATGAAGTTCAAGTACTTGTTTTTTCAAATCAACTTGATAATGACTGGTTTCCGTGATGAATTGCTGCATGCCAACTGGCGTGGGAATATCAACCACGGCTTTCCCTCCTTTGATAAACCGCATCAAAGATTTAGGAGTAGAAAATCGTGTCATAGTCAGTTCTTTATCATGAAATTTCAGCACTACTTGTTCATTTTCTTCATTTTTAAAGACTAAATAGCAATAAGACCCTTTTTGCATCCATTTTCCATCATACCTTTGATCAATTTGTTCTACTTGTTCATCGAACTGAATCTGATTTCTGATTCTAACCTTCACACTACAAACTCCTCATTTACTAGTTCTCCTTTTCTATTTTACCAGAAAATGTCAAAGATTTCTTCTCGTCTTTCCCTTAATTTTTTCAGTGTGGTCTTCTTCTGTTTATGGTATAATAGAGCCATGATTGAAAAAGTATTTCGTGATCCCGTCCACAATTACATTCATGTGGATCACCAAGTCATCTATGATTTAATAAACACCAAAGAATTTCAACGACTGCGCCGCATTAAACAGTTAGGAACTTCCGGCTATACTTTTCACGGAGGCGAGCACAGCCGTTTTTCGCATTGCCTCGGAACATATGAAATTTCAAGACGAATCACAAAGATATTTGACGAAAAATATCCAGAGGTTTGGGATCGTCATGAAAGCTTACTTGTCATGGCAACAGCACTCTTGCACGATGTAGGTCACGGTGCTTATTCACATACTTTCGAGCGTCTCTTTGATACTGACCACGAGGAAATTACACGCCAGATTATCACAAACCCTGAAACAGAGATTAACCAAGTTCTCATTCAAGTTTCGCCTGATTTTCCGGAAAAAGTAGCCAGCGTTATCAATCACACCTATCCAAACAAACAGGTGGTGCAGCTCATTTCCAGTCAGATTGATGTCGATCGCATGGACTATCTCTTGCGAGACTCCTACTACACAGGCGCTTCTTATGGGCAATTTGATTTAACACGGATTTTGCGCGTTATTTATCCTGTTGAAAATGGCATCGCTTTCAAACGCAATGGTATGCATGCCGTGGAAGACTATGTCGTCAGTCGCTACCAGATGTATATGCAGGTTTATTTTCACCCTGCTAGTCGGGCAATGGAAGTGCTCTTGCAAAACTTGCTCAAGCGAGCAAAATTTCTCTATGAAAAGCAGAAAGACTATTTTGCACTCTCTTCTCCCAACCTCATTCCTTTCTTTGAAAAGCGGGTAACCTTGAAAGATTATTTAGCACTGGATGACGGCGTGATGAATACTTATTTCCAGGTCTGGATGACAAGCCCTGATACGATTTTATCTGACTTGGCACAGCGTTTCATCAACCGCAAAGTCTTTAAATCCATTATTTTTTCAAAAGAAAATGAGAAATATCTGAATGTTATGCGGGATTTGGTTGCAGAAGTCGGTTTTGATCCTGACTACTATACCGCTATTCACCGCAATTTTGATCTGCCTTATGATTTTTATCGTCCAGATGTCGAAAAACCACGCACTCAGATTGAAATTATCCAAAAGGATGGCAGTCTCGCTGAGTTATCCACTTTATCCCCTATCGTCGAAACATTAGCAGGTACAAGGCATGGCGACAACCGCTTCTATTTTCCAAAAGAAATGCTAAAAGAAGCTGGACTTTTTAGTGAAAATAGTAAGACTTTCTTGTCGTATATCAAAAACGATCAATTTATATATGGAGAAGCACACGAACATGAGTATTAAACTAGTTGCCGTTGATATTGACGGAACCTTATTAAACACCAAAAGAGAAGTCACACCAGAAGTTTTTTCTGCTGTACAAGATGCCAAAGCTGCTGGAATAAAGATTGTCATTGCAACCGGACGCCCCATTCCAGGAGTGAGAAATTTGCTTGAAGAATTACATCTAAATGAGCCAGAAAATTATGTCATTACCTTCAATGGCGGGCTGGTTCAAGATACAGTCACTGGGGAAGAATACATCAAAGAACCTTTGTCCTATGAAGATTATCTGGATATCGAATGCCTCAGTCGCAAGCTAGGGGTTCACATGCACGCTATCACTAAGGACGGTATTTATACTGCTAACCGTAACATTGGAAAATACACCGTTTACGAAGCTGGGCTGGTCAATATGCCAGTCTACTACCGCACTCCAGAAGAAATGGTAGATAAAGAAATTGTCAAAATCATGTATATTGACGAACCAGAAATTTTGGAGCAAGCAATCGCCAAACTTCCAAAAGAATTGTACGACAAGTACACACTCGTGAAATCTGCACCTTTTTACTTAGAAATTGTCAAAAAAAATGTCAACAAAGGAGCTGCAGTCGTGCATCTAGCAGAAAAATTAGGATTGACAAAAGAGGAGACCATGGCAATTGGGGACGAAGAAAACGACCGTGCAATGCTAGAAGTCGTTGGAAATCCTGTTGTAATGGAAAATGGGACTGACGAGTTGAAGAAAATTGCCAAGTATATTACCAAATCAAACGATGAATCCGGCGTTGCATACGCTATTAGAGAGTGGGTTTTAAACTAATGTACACTTATAAAATCGGAATATCTGCTCAAGAACACGATGATTTTGTTAAGGCAAGTTCTCAAACCAACTTGCTTCAAAGCGCTTCTTGGGCAAAGGTCAAAGATAATTGGGACAATGAACGAATTGGCTTTTACAAAAATGACCAATTAGTGGCTTCTGCTAGTATTCTCATCAAGCCTCTACCGCTCGGTATGACTATGCTTTATATTCCTCGCGGTCCTATTATGGATTATCATGATCAGGAATTACTGCAATTTGTCCTGACTTCCTTGAAACAATTTGCTAAAACTAAAAAAGCCCTTTTTATCAAGTTTGATCCGAGTCTTTTCCTCGTGCAGGCTCAAATCGGAGAAGACAGAAAAGAACAGCAGGAAACGCTTGACTTGATTCAAAATCTCCAGAAAGCGGGTGCTATCTGGGTAGGGCGGACAGAATTATTAGACGAAACGATTCAACCGCGTTTTCAAGCAAATATTTACAAGGACAATTTCAGCGAAGAACTTTTATCAAAAAGTACACGCCAAGCCATTCGCACTGCACGAAACAAAGGCATTCAAGTCCAGTTTGCTGGCAAAGAACTTTTGGATGATTTCTCTGCTTTGATGAAAAAAACCGAGAATCGGAAAAGCATTCATCTACGCGGGCAGGATTACTATCAAAAACTGCTGGATACTTACCCTGAGCATTCCTATATCACACTTGCAAGCATTGACCTAAATGAGCGTCTAGAAAGTCTTCAAGCTCAAAAAGCCAAAGCTGAAAAAGAAGCCAGCAAATTCACTGAAAAAACTAAACCTAGTAAAATTGAAAACAATAAGCAAGAACAAAAACGACTGCAAGAAGAAATGGATTTCTTGTCAGAAAAAATAGCACGGGGAACAACCAATGTTCCTCTCTCTGGAACATTGGTTCTAGAATATGGAGCTACCTCTGAAAATATCTATGCTGGAATGAATGAAGAGTACCGCCGCTACCAGCCAGCTCTCCTCACTTGGTATGAAACAGCAAAACACGCCTTCGACCGTGGAGCGGACTGGCAAAACATGGGCGGTGTTGAAAATGATTTAGACGGCGGACTTTATCACTTTAAGTCCAAGTTCAATCCAACTATTGAAGAGTTTGTCGGAGAGTTTAACTTGCCAACCAATCCACTCTATCATCTCTCTAACCTTGCCTATACTTTGAGAAAGAAATTCCGCAGCAAACACTAAGAAAGGAATCGTATGACATTCAGACAACTTAGTCAGGAAGAATTTGTAAACCATAGCGCGTCTTGTGATCAACGTTCTTTTATGCAAACAGTAGAACTGGAAAAGCTCTTAGCGAAACGCGGTTTTACTTGCCAATATGTCGGTCACACAAATGAACACGGTGAATTAACCATTTCAGCCGTGCTCTACAGTATGCCCATGACAGGCGGACTTCACATGGAAATCAATTGCGGTCCTGTTTCAACAAATCCTCACGACCTGCAACACTTTTACCGTGAACTCAAGACCTATGCCAAAGAAAATGGTGCTTTAGAGCTGGTTGTCAAACCTTATGAAACTTATCAAACATTTGACAGTAATGGACAGCCTACTTCGCTCGAAAAAACAGAATTGATAAAAGAGTTGACAGACTTAGGTTATGAATTTGATGGCTTGCAGACAGGTTATCCAGGTGGCGAACCTGATTGGCACTATGTCAAAGATCTGGCAGGTCTTACCGAAAAAGACCTCATCAAATCCTTCGGCAAAAATGGCAAATCAACTGTCAAAAAGGCGAATACTTTCGGCATTCAATTAAAAAAATTGAAGCGAGATGAATTAAATATTTTCAAAGAAATCACTTCTGCCACTTCCGAACGGCGTGAATATAGCGATAAATCATTAGATTATTATCAAGATTTCTATGATGCTTTTGGCAATCAAGCGGACTTTATGATTGCAACGCTTAATTTTCAAGATTATCTGCAACATCTGCAACATGATCAAGAAAAACTAAAACAAAAAATTCAAAAATTAAAAGCGGATTTAGAAAAAAATCCTCAGTCAGAGAAAAAACACAATCAACTGCGTGAATTCTCTAGCCAATTTGAAAGTTTTGAAACACGCAAAGCCGAAGCGCAAGAATTGATAGATAAATATGGAACAGAAGACCAAGTTCTTGCAGGCAGCCTCTTTATCTATACACCACAGGAAGCGACTTACCTCTTTAGTGGTTCCTATCCTGAATTTAACAAATTCTATGCCCCAGCACTTCTCCAAGAATATGTCATGAAAGAAGCTATCAAGCGAGGTATTCCTTTTTATAATTTTCTTGGTATTACTGGAATTTTCGACGGCTCAGACGGCGTGCTCCGTTTCAAGCAAAATTTCAATGGCTACATTGTTCGCAAAATGGGTACCTTCCGCTATTATCCACAGCCATTAAAATTCAAAATTCTCAGTTTGATTAAAAAACTGCTACGGCGCGCTTAAAAACTCTCAAACAGCTTTTTGAGAGTTTTTAAAGTATTACTATGTTCTGTAAGGATTTATCAGATATGCTGAAACGATTTATTTCAAAAAAATTACTGACAATTTACCTTCTGTTTATCGTGCTCACATGGATTGAGTCAGTTTTAAACCCAACGCTCGTTCGGATGATTATTGATAGTTTTCAATCGAAAAATTTAAAAATTCTCTGGCAAATCTTGATGTTGGGAATTCTTGGAAATATGCTGATTGTCTTAGGTTTGGCAGGCAAACGCTATTTCTATGCAAAAATCATTGCAGACTTCAATACAAATATAAAAGAAAAGATGTTTGCTGCTTTTCTCTATGACAATCAACTGTCAAATGAAGATATTCTTTCTGACTTGGAAAATGATGTAAAGCAAATTGAGGAAAATTATGTAGAATCCACTCTGATTATCATTGGTTCTTTGGGTTTCACCTGTGTTTCTATCATTTATGCTTTACTGACAAATTTTTGGCTAGGAGCAATTTTCATCATTTTCTATGCCATTCCAGCTCTGTGTAGTGGTATTGGCTCCAAACAGCTAGACCAGCTTTCTAAGCAAAAATCAGAAGTCAATCAGAGCTACATAAACTTGCTTTCCAGTTTTATAGCAGGTGTTCGAGTCATTAAAAATTACCACAGTCAAACATTCTTTTACACTTTTTTTCAGCAAAAACTCTCTCAAAATATTGAGCAGAATGTTCATTTTGAAAAACAGCGAACCATTAACAATATCCTTATCAACACTATTGACGTATTTTGCTCTATTTGTCCCATTATTGTTGGTGGCTTTATGACTTATTATGGTAGACTAACGCCTGCTAGCTTTGTAGCGATTTATCTTGTCTCTTACAATATCGGCTATCAATTTCAAGAGCTTTCTTACTTTATCAATACTCGAAAATCCAGCAAAAATCTATGTGATAAATATCAATTTTTGGCTGAAAGAACAAAAACTGATGAAACAATCTCTCCTAAAAACTGCTTCCCAATAAAATGTGAGCATGTCTTTTTCAGTCATCAAGGAAACATTATTTTATCCGATTTTTCTATTACCATAAATGCTGGTGAAAAGGTTGCTATTATTGGAGAGAGTGGCAGTGGAAAAACAACCTTGTTAAATTTGTTGTTTGGAGTTTTACAGCCGGATTCTGGTCATATTACCTTTAATGACCAAGAGCTAAATCAAGAAGCGAGGCAGCAAATCGGTTCATACATTCTGCAAGAAAGTTACTACTTTGATAATTTGGGCCTCTATGAAAATATTAGCTTAGGAAAGCCTATCAACCATGAAAAAATAGAAGATGTTCTGACAAAGGTTCGTCTGCCCTATCTAAAAGAGAAAAATAGAATCACCAATCAATCCTTATCTGGCGGTGAAAAACAACGCTTAGAGATTGCTAGAAGTCTCTATTACGAAAAAGATTTCATTTTAGCTGACGAGGTCAAATTCAATTTGGATAAACAAACGGCTCAAGAAATCGAAGATGTCTTATTTTCACTTCCACAAACGGTTATCGAAGTCATTCATCATTACTCAGATGAAACTCTAAAACGATATGACAAAATCATTGAGTTATAAAAATGTGAGCGAATCGTAAGAAAATCTTTATAAAACGCCAGAACTTAATCGTACAAATAAAAAAACGAATAATTCCGATGTTCTGACTAACAGAATATCGAAACTGTTCGTTTTTTGTATGATTTTTATGCAACTCTCTTAGATTTCATTTTTTGAAATCCTTGTAGAGACAAGCACAGATCTATCTCGCTTAAAGTAATATGACATTACAATTTTTCAGGAACAGCTGTAAGTAATTCTTGAATAGCTGCTTGGTTGCTTCCTCCAGCCATAGCCATGTCTGTTTTACCACCACCACGACCATTTACGATTGGAGCAAGTTCTTTGATTAAATTGCCAGCATGAATATCTTTTGTTTTGCTAGCCACAAGAACATTCACTTTCTCACCAATGGCTGCCACAAGGACAAGAACGTCTGAATAGTCTTTTTGTTTCCAAGTGTCTGCAAAAGTGCGTAGAGCACCCGCATCAGATACAGAAACTTGGCTGGCAATAAAGCTGTGTCCATTAGCTTCCTGAACATTCTTGAAGACTTCACCTGAAGCTGCTGCTGCTGCTTTTTCTTTCAGTTCAGCATTTTCTTTTTGCAATTGGCGAAGTTGTTCTTGCAAGGCTTCAACCTTACGCGAAACTTCTTTCATTTGTGGGACTTTCAGTGTCGTTGCAATAGCTTTCAAAGCATCTTCTTCCTCACGGTACGCTTCAAAGGCTTCTTTGCTTGTCACAGCGAGGATACGACGAGTTCCTGAGCCAATTCCTTCTTCTTTGACAATCTTAAAAAGACCAATTTCAGAAGTATTCTTCATGTGAGTACCACCACACAGCTCAATAGAATAATCTCCAATTGTCACCACACGAACTTCTTTGCCGTATTTTTCACCAAAGAGAGCCATTGCTCCCATTTCTTTAGCCGTATCAATGTCTGTTTCAATCGTTTTGATGTCAATCGCTTCCCAGATTTTTTCATTGACTTCTTGCTCAATACGACGTAGTTCTTCTGCTGTAACTGCTTGGAAATGAGTGAAGTCAAAGCGAAGAAATTCTACTTCATTGAGAGAGCCTGCTTGCGTTGCGTGTTTACCTAAAACATTGTGAAGAGCCGCATGAAGCAAGTGTGTTGCTGTGTGATTCTTCATAACACGGTGACGACGATTGTGGTCAATTTCAAGCTTATACTCTTGGTTTAATGCGAGTGGTGCTACCACTTCTACCGTATGGAGCGGTTGTCCATTCGGCGCTTTTTGAACATCTACGACTTGTGCAACGAGATTGCCTGCAAGGTCAAAGATTTGTCCGTGGTCTGCTACTTGTCCGCCCATTTCAGCATAAAATGGCGTTTCTGCAAAAACGAGGTAAGCTTTACCAGAAGTCACTTCTTCTACTTCTTTATCATCTGCCACAATCGCAACCAACTTCGCAGACAAAGCCTCTTTTTCATAGTTAAAGTGGCTTTCAGCTGTAATGTTTTGCAAGGTTTCATTTTGCATGCCCATAGATCCACCTTTAACAACACTAGCCCGTGCGCGTTCTTGTTGCTCTTTCATAGCAGCTTCAAAGCCTTCGCGGTCTACTGTCATACCAGCTTCTTCAGCAATTTCTTCGGTCAATTCTACTGGGAAACCATAGGTGTCGTACAGTTTAAAGACATCCGTTCCTGAAATAACAGACTGTCCTTTTTCCTTTAACTCTTCTACAATGCTTTGTGCAAAGTGTTGACCGGAATGAAGCGTGCGAGCAAAGGACTCTTCTTCACTTTTGATGATTTTTTCGATAAAATCTTGCTTTTCAAGCACTTCTGGATAATAGCTTTCCATAATTTTTCCGACAGTTGGAACAAGTTTGTAAAGGAAAGGCTCATTGATTCCTAATTTTTGACCATGCATAGAAGCACGACGGAGCAAGCGACGCAAAACATAACCACGTCCTTCATTTCCTGGAAGCGCACCATCGCCAATAGCAAATGACAGAGAGCGGATATGGTCTGCAATGACCTTGAAGCTCATATTGTCACCGTCTGGATTGTAAGTCTTACCGGATAACTTCTCTACTTCACGAATAATCGGCATAAAGAGGTCTGTTTCAAAATTAGTTTTTGCCCCTTGAATAACAGCTACAAGACGCTCTAGACCTGCACCCGTATCAATATTTTTGTGAGGCAGCTCCTTGTATTCACTTCTTGGAACAGCTGGATCAGCATTGAATTGGGACAAAACAATATTCCAAATTTCAATATAACGATCATTTTCAATATCTTCTGCAAGTAAACGAAGTCCTTGATGTTCAGGATCAAAAGCTTCTCCACGGTCAAAGAAAATTTCTGTATCGGGCCCAGAAGGTCCTGCACCAATTTCCCAGAAATTGTCTTCAATTGGAATCAAATGACTTGGATCGACACCAACTGAAATCCAACGATTATAAGAATCATGATCATCCGGATAATAAGTCATATAGAGCTTATCTTTCGGGAAATCAAACCACTCAGGACTAGTCAGGAGCTCAAAAGCCCATTCAATCGCTTCATCACGGAAATAATCACCAATAGAAAAATTCCCCAGCATTTCAAACATGGTATGATGACGTGCTGTTTTTCCGACATTTTCAATGTCATTCGTCCGAATCGCTTTCTGCGCATTGGTAATCCGTGGATTTTCTGGAATAATGGTCCCGTCGAAATATTTCTTTAATGTTGCTACGCCAGAGTTAATCCAGAGTAGGGTCGGGTCATTGACTGGTACTAGACTAACAGACGGTTCGACAGCATGACCTTTTGAAGCCCAAAAATCTAGCCACATTTGGCGTACTTGAGCACTTGATAATTGTTTCATTTTCTTCTCCTTAAAACATTTCTCTAACTGATTTTTCTATTGCCCATGTGAGTTTTAAGAACTACTTTCAAGAGCTTCTACATAGTCAATAGCCACACACAAAGAGATGACTAAATCAGCATAGGCATCTTCATAAATTACAACTTGATAAGTGGACATTAGGTGCAAGAGCTCTTTTGAAATCTCTGCAATCACTTGCCCCTGCGCATCCAGCAGACGAAATTCCAAATCCCAGATATTCCCCTCAATGCGCAGACCTAAGTTATCAAATTCATATTTATCTCGTAAAAAAGTAAGCTTTTTACGGATATAAAAACTCGAACCATTGCGCAATTGAATTTCAAATTGAGGTAAGACTGTTAGCACAGTCTTTTGAATTTGGCTGACCACTTCACCCTTGTCATCATAAATCGTAAAAGTTTTGGGAATTTTTAAAAAGCTCCCCTCCACTTGATAATCAATGTTCCCACGATCATCTTTGATGTCAAATTTCTCACCACCAAAGCGAAATTTTTGTTTTACAAGATAGGTCTTCATGACGATCCCTCGCAAAAAGACAAGTCCACTAGACAAAGGGCGAAAAACCGCGGTACCACCTTCATTCAATGAACTTGTCATTCTCATTATGTATGCAATTTTTTCTTTGAGTAGCATGATTTTCGTTCTTACATGGCTTGCAGCACCGCCAATTCTCTGAACTAAGAGGTCAAAAATCAATTCTCAATAGTCCTATTATACTCACTTATGAGCTTTTCGTCAACTTATTTTGATGAAGATGACGAACTAGATGTTGATTTGCTATCTGACTTGACATATTGTGAGAATAGACTTTGGAAAGCTTGATCTTTCACTTTAATATTGGCTGCTTGTAATTCTTTGGCAACAATTTTTTGGATAAAGGTTTGATCATTTTGCTTTTGTGTCAAGATAACATTTTTCAGTTGTTTCTTGTAGTCTTTCCAGTTTGTTGATTTTTCAGACTTACTATTTAGTTTCACAATATAATAACTTGAAGAATAAGTTGATGATTTAACGGTGATAACATCCGAAATACCGTTTGCTTCAAGGGCAAAAGCCGCTTTTTTAACAGCATCTGGAACATCTGTTGAAGCTGAGTCAAACTTCACTTCGCCACCTTTATCTTTTGTCTTGGTATCTGTAGAATTTTCCTTGGCAATTTGTCCGAAATCAGCACCTTCAGCTTTTGCTTTCTCCAATACTTCCTTTGCCTTATCTTCGCTATCTACCTTGATGATTTGAGCAGTCACTTCTGGTGTGTAAGATTCGTATGCTTTTTTATAGTTTGCATCTGTCAATTCTTTTTCAGCTGCTTTTTTGACAGCATATTCGACCAATTTATTGGTTCTGATTTGTTCACGATAAGTATCTTCCGTCAATCCTGCTCTTGCCAATACTTGTTGGAAAGCAGTTCCATAAGTGCTCTTACTCTTATTGAACGTTTCATTGACTTCTTTTTCTGTAACATGTTTACCATAGCTCTTTTCAAAAACTTCTTGAATGGTCATATTGAGAAGTACTTGTTGAGCGGCTGCATTATTTTTCACTTTGTTATAGAAATCATTGACAGTGATTGTATTTCCTTTCATTGTGATAATATCTTTACCACCAGCTTGCGAGCACGCCGCTAATGTTACAACTGACAAAAGCGTAATAGCTCCTGCTAGAATTTTTTTCTTCATTATGAAAACTCCTTTTTTTAATTCACTTTCTTATTGTACCATAAAATAGATTTAATATCTTAAATTTTCCTAAAAACTGTGAAAGTTTAGGAAAATATTAAGAATCTCATTCTTTTCTAATCATCAGAATGCCGTCACCAAGAGGCAACAAAGTTGCAGTCAAGTCAGGTTGATCTAGTGTTTTATCAAATAATTGGTGCAACCCTCGATAAATCGTTCGTTGACCTCGACGCACTTCCTTAATGTCTTTCACTATATCACCACCCTGAAAAACATCATCTATGATGATAATCCCTCCTGAAGCAAGGCGCTTCAGAACTTCCGGCAGAAAGACAACGTATTTGGACTTAGCAGAGTCCATAAAGACAAAGTCATAGCAATCTTTCAAACTAGGAAGAATATCCATTGCGTCACCTTCCAGCAATGTAATTTGCTTGCGCTTATCAAACTTAGCAAAGTTCGCTTTAGCAAGAGCAATCATTTCTGGATTGCGATCAATCGTTGTAATTTGAGCTTGCGGTGCATGTTCTGCCATTAAAAGAGCTGAAAAGCCAATGGCTGTTCCAATTTCCAAAATCTTTTCTGGCTGTAAAGTTTCTAATAGAAAACGAAAATAGGCAACTGTTTCATGAGGAATAATGGGAATATTTTCTGCATGAGCAAAAGTTTCGAGCTCTTTTAAAGAGCCCGAAACTTGTTTTTGCCGTGTCCGCATAAAATCGACGATTTCTTTTTTGACAACGGGACGACGCATATTGTGATTAGCATTTTTACTATAGGATTCGACCATTTTATGCCAATCCTAACTTTTCTACGAGTGCTTCAAATTCATCAAGACGACGCTCAAAGACTGCAAAGGCAGCATTGAGATAGTCTTCTTTTTCCATATCTACACCAGCTTTTTTAATGACATTTAGCGGATAATCAGAATTTCCTGCTTTCAAGTAGTTGAGATACTTCTCTTTATCTTCTTGCGTTCCGTTAACAATCTTATCAGCTAAGGCAGAAGCAGCTGAGAAACCGGTTGAGTATTGGAAAACATAGTAATCATAGTAGAAATGTGGAATCCGTGCCCATTCGTATTGAATTTGTGGGTTGTCCTCTTTCGTTAAACCATAATATTTTTCATTCAAATCTGCGTACAAATCATTCAAAAATTCACTCGTCAAGACTTGACCTTCTTGGTCAGCTTTGTGAATGGCATGTTCAAACTCGGCAAATTGAGTTTGGCGGAAAACAGTTCCACGGAAACCGTCCAAAAAATGATTCAGAATCGCAAAACGAGTATGGTCATCATCTACTTCTTCCAATAATTTCTCCGTAAGGATATTTTCATTGGTCGTAGAAGCAATCTCAGCTAAGAAAATAGAATAATCTCCGTAAACGTACGGCTGATTTTCACGAGTATAGCTGGAATGCATGCTGTGACCTGTTTCATGAACCAACGTGAAAAGATTGTCCAACGTATCTTGCCAGTTGAGTAACATAAAAGCATTGGTATCGTAAGAACCACCAGAATAAGCCCCAGAGCGCTTGCCTTGGTTTTCATAAACATCAATCCAACGATCTGAAAAGGCTTCTTTTACTCGACCTAGATAATCTTCTCCAAGGATAGCTAAGACTTCTTCTGCTTTCGTCAAGGCTTCCTCATAAGTAAATTTATAATCTGCTTCTGATAATGGTGTGTAGAGGTCGTACATTTTCAAATCAGAAAGACCTAAAATCTTTGCACGTAGCGCAATATAGCGATGTAAGAGTGGCAAATGTTTGTTGACCGCAGACACTAAGCTATCATAAACACTTTCTGGAATAAAGTTAGCAGACAAGGCAGCTTCACGCGCAGAAGAAAAATCACGAACTTTGGCATTGTAATTATGAACTTTAACATTCGTTTGGAGTGTCTTAGCATAAGTGTGTTGGTATTGCTCATAGACGCTGTAAAGCGCTTCATAAGCTTCCTTGCGGACTGTACGATTTTTCGACTCCACTAAACTAATGTAATTTCCGTGCGTCAATTGCACTTCATTTCCTTCTTCGTCGTGCACGGTTGGAAAGACAATATCAGCATTGTCTAAGATTCCAAAAGTATCACCCGCAGCACTAAAAATTTCACCAGCTCCTGCTAACAATTCTTCCTCACGTTGAGAAAGAATGTGAGTTTTCTTTTGCAGCAGCTTATCAAAGAAGTGTTGATAGATTTTCAATTCGGGCTTTTCAGCTAAGAAAGTCTGATATTGCTCGTCTGTGATTGCCATAAATTCTGGTTCATAGAAAGCAAAAGTTTGTCCGAACTCGCTATAAATGGCCATTCCTTTGGCTTGGTATTCTTGATATTTTGCCACGCGCGTATCTTGGTCATTTTTCATGTGAGCATAGGAATAGAGCTTTTCTATGCGACGCATTAAGTCCAATTGGATTTCTGTTGTTTTTAAAAGGCTATCAGCCGAATCCAAAAGATGACCTGCTAAGCTGCTGGCTTCTTTTAATTCTTTTGAAACTTGACTTAACTCTGCCTCAAAAGCTTCATCTGTTGGGAAAATCGTTGTTAGGTCCCAAGTGTATTTTTCTTCAATTTCATTTCTTTGTTTTGCCATAAAATTTCCTCCGTCCTTCCTATTCTATCATAAATATTGCCAAAAATCTTTGCATAAAAAGCTGGAGGATAGAGAATTTGGAGATTTTTATTTTTTTCTTTTTCATAATAAGCTGAAAATTGCTGGTAATAAGGTGTGAGATCTTGAAAAATCTGGCAGAAAGAGCTGGAACGAACAGGTTGAACCTGCGGATAAAAGTCATTAGCTGTTTTGGTTAATAAATTATCACCCGCTTGATACAATTTTGCTTGCCATTTCATCCATTTGGGCTGCTGATAGTAGAGCTGCTGACGCACATAACGGCAAATGTTTTTATCTTCTTTTGCCAGAAAACTCGTCATCTCCTGCTTGCAGAATGGCTGACGAAAGATGTCTAAAAGATTTCCTTTGCCAAAAGTAAAAATTTTTTCCTTATACTGAGCCTTGCCATGCAAATCTTCATGAATCAAGTATTTAAGCCTCAAAAGCTGTTTTTGTTCGTCCAATTCCCACAGATGAAAGCCCATATTTTTACTGAAATAGAGAAAATCCTTTTGTAAATTGGTCAAGGAATCTTTCAGCCAAAGTTTCTTTCCCAAGAGCCAAAGAACGCGATAACCATGCTGACGATAATTGTCCGTGCGCTCTTTTAAACGCTTTTGACTAAGCGAGCTACACTGAACTTCAAGTGCAATTTGTTTCTCAACTAACAGATCTGCGATTTGCTGCAATTCTGGTAAATAAGCTTCTACTTGAATCGCATGATTGGATTTTCTAGCCCAAGTAAACAAAGCAGCTTTCAAATTTAAGTGTTCTGCGCTTTCATTTTCCGTATAAAAATGACATTCTTTTAAAGAAATATGAGCAAAATGAGGTCGCATCACCTTGCCATTCTTAAATCGCACCGCTTCCTTACAAGCCGGGCAGAGAAACCTATCCAATGGATTTACCGTATCTTCCACAGCATTTAGCATTTTTCCGTTTTCCTGACAAGCCATTAACATAGATTATTTTCCCCTTTTACTTAAATTATTCGTAAAAAAAGAGTGAGACAGAACTCATCTTAAAAATTTTAAGTTCTATCTCACCCCCGCAAGGTTGCTCAACAGTCTAGGAGACTGTTGAGGTGGTGGATAAAGAAAAAAAGTTTTCGTCAAAAGTGCTCTTTCGAGCTTAAAAAGCAAAAACGTTAAGACTTGCCTTACAAGCCCTAGCTAGCAACTACTTTGAGTAAGCAACTACTGTGTCCTTGGTTTATTGCACTATATAAATTGAAGCTGGAGACTTTCGTTCCAGCTTCAAATTTTTTATAAGGGGAAACAAAATTATTGAATCGCTTCAGCACTATTCATTTCTTCTTTGTACAACTTAGTATCATACATCTTAATAAATGGATACCAAATGACAAAGGCAGCCAGAGCACAGATAAGTGCAACTACAAAGGCACCAATATTACCACCTGAACCAACGTAAGCTCCAATACCAATAGGTGTTGGCCATGGTGTTTGGGCAATCGCTTTACCAGCTAGTCCAAGTTGAACAGACCAGTAACCAATGGAAGCAGAGACGATTGGAGCCAAAATAAACGGAATGGTTAACATTGGATTATACACAATTGGTAGACCAAAGATAAAGGGTTCGTTGATGTTGAAAATAGCTGGCCCCATTGAAGCTTTGCCCAACATGCGCAGCTGATCTGATTTTGCACGGAAAGCGATGTAGAAGCAAAGCAGTAAAGTCGCACCGGAACCACCGATTGTAACATAAGAGTTCGTAAATTCACCTGCATAGGCAATGAATTTGCCGTCAACGTTTTGTGCCATATTAGCAAGCAAGATTGGATTAACCAGTCCCATAACGATATTCGCACCATGAATACCGACAATCCAAAGAGCATGAACCAATAAGTAAATCACAACGATACCTAGCCATGTGTTAGTGATATGACTAACAAAGGCAAACGGAATTGCAATAACTTTATAAATATCCGTACCAAATAGGATAAAGATACCGTTAATAACAAGTACTGCAAATGCAATGACAAATCCTGGAATGAGAGCTGTAAATGAACGAGCAACTCCTTCTGGAACAGCTTCGGGCATCTTGATGACCCAATTCTTCTTCACACAAAGGCGATATAGTTGTACAGCGAGAATGGACATCAGAATCGCAGTAAACATACCTGATGTAGACAGACGTGTCAAACTATCTCCGCCAACAGTCCAGCCACCAATCGTTGTTTTTCCTGTCACGGCTGAAATCATTCCTTTTGAATAAGTCAATTCAGGAATGGTCAAAAAGTAAGCAAATACCGCTAACAGACCACCATTGAGTGGATTGAGATTGAGCCCTTCTTCTTCGACATAAATTTTTGTGTATTCATACCCAATAACAATGGCAAAGTAGAGAGACAAAATCCCCATTGTACACTTATAAGCTAGCAAGTAGAGAGCTTGAATCTTATCAAATGAATTTGCCCACAAATCAACAATAAATTGAAGATTAAAGGCCTGCGGTATAACACTAAGAACCAAGAAGGCAGACCCTACGATTGTAAAGGGAATGCTGGCCATCCCGGCAGCAACAATAGCACGAACAGGACGCCAAGTAGAGACTTTCCCCATTGGTCCCATGAGGTACTTTTCTAGAAATTCAAACAATTTATTCATAATATATCCTCCTATGATGTTTGAAATATAATTTATAAACTAACGTTGAACAGTGGCAATATATTCTTGAATGCGTTTATATTGCTTATCTGTATGGTGATGAATCCGACTTAATTTTCTTAACATGAGAATGGCTAAAAATAGCCCCAATGAAAGTACAACCGTTAAAACGGTTACAGTGGTTGTACTAATCGAAAAAAATGGAAAGAGAAAATGATACTGTCCCGCAAAAACAAGCAGCAGTAGCACAACATTTGCTAAAATAGAAACATTGTAAAAGAATCGCGTTAATATCGCTTCTTTTTGATGAACGGTGTACATTCGTGTTTGTTCCCACATTGCTAACGCTGCAAGAATCGTTAGCAATAAAGGCAATAGCAAAAGTAAGCCAGCATTAGAAAGATACAACATGAGCATCCAATACAGATTGGCAAAGAAGAAAAATGCTGTCGCATAGCGGACTGAAAAGTAACGCGTATAGTACATATTTTTAATTGCTGCTTCTTTTCGTCTAGCTTCCAATTCTTGTTTTTCTTTTTCAGTCATATCTACTCCTCCCACCTCTTCTTTTACTTTTCAACCTTCCGATAAAGGCTGAGCATTTCAAGTGCCACTTCACGCAAGGTCATGGTTGTCATCAAGTGATCCTGAGCATGCACCATAATGATTTCAATTTTGATTTCTGTTCCACTTGCGTATTCTTGTAGCAAATTTGTTTGTGCATGGTGAGCTTCCAATAGCTCTGCATTGGCAGCTTCTAACTTTTCAGCCGCTTCATCATAGTGTTCTTCTCGCATATCGGCGAAAGCTTCGTGAACCGTTGTCCTTGCTGAACCACTGTGCAAGATAATTTCAAAAGCGGCCACCTGTAATTCTTCCTGATTCATAGACAATCTCCTTTACTTTATTTTTAAAAATAACTGTTTAAACTCTGCAAATGACTGACAATCCAAGATCTGTTTTTGCAAGTCAGGCTGCTCTAACAAATCCACAATCTTAGATGTCAACGTCGCCATTCCTTCATTCCCATAGATAGCTGGCGATGGAAGAAAGATAAGCCGAATATGAGGATTTTCTTCGTTCCACTGAAGACCGTTTTTTACAATAGCGACACCAATTTTATGATGTTTAGCAATCGGTTTAATCGGATGCGGCACCGCGATTTGCTCTGAGAAAATAACCGAACTCATTTTTTCACGCTGCTCCATTAAATCCTGCATACAAGAAACAAAATCCTGCTCTTCACCTTGTTCCATTTGGATCAGTAACTCTTGTAAGATGACCTCTTTTGTCGCATCTTGAGTAAGAACAAAACAAGCGGAGGAGAAATAGTCATCAAAGATTTTTTCTTCATTTTGATCCACCATTACTGCTGTTTCTGGTATCAAAGAACTTTCTACAGGTTTCAGCTGAGCCATTTTATGTTTTATCTCTTTTAGCTCTTCTGAATTTAAAAAGATGCTGACGGTAAAAACAGGAACACTGAAGACCAGATTGGATAAATCAATATATGAAATGATAAAATCAATATTTTTCAGACGTTCATTACTCAACTCATAATAGCCAATCACATCCACAATGTGGACTAAGTTACCCAGCTCATTCTCAATGCGATTTTTCAGCATTTGCGCTGATCCGTAGCCCGTTGCACAAATCACCAAGATATTAAATTTTTGCTTTTCCTTTAACCGCTCCAAGGCAGCCATGAAATGCAGGGCGATGTAGGAAACTTCATCATCAGACAAGTTTTCCTTAGAAAAAATCGGCATGGCCTGCAAGAGCTCTCTTGTCATCGCTAAAACAGATGAATACTGCTGCTGAATGTCCTTTAAAAGAGGATTTTCCAGCACCACATGATTTTGCAAACGTACAAGCAAGGTAACTAAATGCGTGACAACTCCCTCAACTAACTGGAAGTCATGTTGAAATTGATAATCCTTGACATACTCGACCTGCTCTAATGCTTTTAGTAACTGCCTGCGGATTTCTTGGTTTATATCCTTCTTTGCATATTGATTATCTTGGCAAGAAGCTTTAGAAATCAAGTGCAAGGTGATATAGTCTACTTCCTCCTTTGGAAATTCCAGCCCTGTTGCTAGATACACTCTATGTGAAATTTTCTCCGCAATTTTTCGCTCTGCCAGATAATTTTCTTGATTCCAATTTTCAATTTGATTGATTTGAAAACCTTCCGCAATTCGTTTAAAAGAAAGAGCGATGTGAATCACCAAGTTTTGAATGACAAAATCTGATAACTTTAAGTATCCTTCGCGACATTCATCTAGCACAATAATCGTCAATTCTTCTAAACTGATTTGCCGACCAGGAACTTCAATCGTGATGTAATTATGCAAACTTTGAAAGAAATTATCACGGAAAAAATAATCCATGATAAATCGACGCTTGTTGCGCTCACTTCCCTTTACATAAACACCTCGATTGGCTTTACTTTCGATTTGTAAGTCATACTTTGCCAAGTCTTTTCTGATTTTCTTAAAATCCGCTGACAAGGTTGACCGACTGACAAATAATTCTTCTGCCAGGTTGTCAAAATAAAGCTTCTCTTGCTCAAAAAGCAATTTGTTTAAAATGTAATTGTAACGATCTTCTATATTTTCAGTCTTAGCAGCATTTACCTCGGTCAATAGTTCAGCCTGTATAAAATCTTGACAAAGGGCTTTATCTTGCAGTTCTAATTTATAGCCATAACCTTGCTTGGCAATAATTTTCCAGCCTGTTTCATGAGGATTCCAGTCCATCAAGGATTTCAGATAAGTTCTTATCGTACGATCAGAGCAAGACAGCTGACTGGCTAACTCCTTACTCGTCATATAGTGATTTTTGTTCTCCAATAAGGATTGCAGAATCAATTTTTCTTTCTGATGTAGCAATACAGTTCTCCTTCCACATCTGTCTGTAAGAACTATTTTATCCTTTTTTGCGCTGAAACTTTAAATCTTTTCCAAGATAAGATTTGCCATTTTTTCAATTCCCATTGGAATTGGAATATAAGCTTGCGGCGGAATTTGTACAATAGGCTTTCCAACCTTTGCACCTGCTTCTTCAAATTGTTTAAAATACATCTTTGTTTGCGGGCTGATGAGATAGAGGTCATATTCGGCAGCAGCAATCGCTTTGCCGCCTTCTGTCGCACTAACAGCATCTACTTCAATATCATGACCCTTACCCTTTAAAAATTCCGTTGTTTTCTTTGCCATCAAAGAAGATGACATACCTGCTGCACAAATAATCAATGCTTTAGCCATAAGATTTTCTCCTTATAAATAAAATTTATTTTATAAACTCATTATAGATGAAAACGATTACAATATCCATCTCATTTTTTTCCGTAGTGAAACGGAAAAATTTCCCTTGTGCTTTTTACTTGTATTTCAGTTTATAGTAGAGAATAGTCCCTGATAAGATCAAGGAAACACCATTTGCCATAATCAAAGGCAGATCGTCAATCACCAGACCATGGAACAGCCACAAAGCAATACCAACAACTTGCATCAGATACATGCAAAGCGCAATAGACTCTGTGCCTTTGGTTTTGATGACTTTAATGACCTGCGGTAAAAAGGCAAAAGTAGTTAATATCGCTGCTATACTTCCAATCATATATGTTCCCCTTTCATAAAAACGAGGATAGGAAAATCTAACCTCGCTCTTTTATTATCTACGCAGTCTAAAAAAGATTTGTCAGCCCCGGAAATTTGGATAAAACCAGAACATCTTTCTTTTCCAAACCGTAAGCAGACATTATCAACTCTTGAATCTTCACATCATTGATGTCACTGTCTACGACAAAACCGTCTGCATTTTTCAACTTAATGGTTAAATGCTAGGTAATAGCTGGATTGCTAGCCAAATCTGGCACAGCGACTCCTTTAGAAAATTTGATGACATAGGTTATTCTTTTACTCATGATAATCTCCGATTTAGTCTACTGCTGCTCCATTTGAAGCTATCACTTCCTTATACCAAGCAAAAGATTTCTTAGGCGAACGCTCATAGGTTCCATTTCCCTCATCGTCCTTGTCTACATAGATGAAACCGTAACGTTTGCGCATTTCACCGGTACCTGCAGACACCAAGTCGATACAGCCCCAAGGTGTATAACCCATGAGGTCAACCCCGTCTTCTACCACAGCCTTTTTCATTTCCCGTATATGGGCGCCCAAATAGTCAATCCGGTAATCATCATGCACCATACCGTCCGCTTCCACTTTGTCAATGGCACCAAAACCATTTTCTACGATAAAGAGCGGTAGGTGATAATGATCGGTGAACCAGTTGAGAGCATAGCGCAGACCTTCTGGGTCAATCTGCCAGTCCCATTCTGAAGCCTGAACATAAGTATTCTTAACCAGGTCCTCGGTTTCCACATAGTCAAAGTAGGGATTGTTTTCCCGGTGGGAATCAATGGCAAAGGACATATAGTAGCTAAAGCCGATGTAATCAACCGTTCCAGCCAGCAAATCTTCCTGATCCTGCTCGGTAAAATCAACCTTTATACCTTTTCTTTCCCAATATTTAAGAATATGTTCCGGATAGAGACCGAAAACATGGACATCTGCAAAATAATAACGCTTTTGCATGGCTTTCATAGCCATGAGGACATCCTTAGGATTGCAAGTAGCTGGATAAATCGGACACATGGCAATCATACAGCCAATTTGGAAGTCGGGATTGATTTCATGACCGATTTTAACTGCTCGTGCAGAAGCCACCAATTCGTAGTGAGCTGCCTGATACATGATGGCCTCCCGGTCATCTCCTTCTTTGTAGAAAATCCCGGAATTGGTGAAAGGAGCAAAATCTTCTTGGTAGTTGGCTTGATTGTTGATTTCATTGAAGGTCATCCAGTATTTGACCTTGTCCTTATAGCGCTTGAAGACGACTTCTGCAAAGCGGACGAAGAAATCAATAACCTTGCGGTTCTTCCAACCACCATACTCGGTTACCAAATGATAAGGCATTTCAAAGTGAGATAGAGTAATGACCGGTTCAATCCCATATTTGAGGCATTCATCAAAAAGATCATCGTAGAACTGCAGACCGGCTTCGTTGGGCTCTCCTTCGTCTCCCTTAGGAAAAATCCGCGTCCAAGCGATAGAAGTTCGGAAGCACTTGAAGCCCATTTCCGCAAACAGAGCAATGTCCCCCTTATAACGATGATAAAAATCAATTGCTTCATGATTTGGGTAATATTTGCCCGGCAACACTCCTGCCGTAATTTCACGCGGAACCCCGTGGCGAGCTGCTGTCATCACATCAGCCACACTAATGCCCTTGCCACCTTCTTGCCAACCACCTTCCAGTTGATGAGCTGCAACTGCTCCGCCCCAGAGAAATCCGTCTTTAAATGTTGACATGTCTAAAATCCTCCTAATTTTGATATTTTTATTATACTCCTAAAAAAACGCTTTTAAAATTCATATTTTTGCCACAGCAATGCGGAAAAATGATAGAAATAAATTCAAAGTTTGTGAAAGCGCCTGCTTTTCTACTCATTTATTTCTATAATGAAGAAAAAGAATATAAAATCTACATCATGTTTCTCTATCCAAGAAAGGGCGTCTCATTCAGCTATGATTACAAATTTCTTCAATGTTTACAAAAAATCTTTGAGTTATATACCTATTATTGCTATAACTTGTTCGATAATAGCCTTTTTAGTATACTTTTTGCCCATTGATTCACGCCCGCTTTCTCTCTTCCTCTTTACTTTTCCTTTTAGCTTACCTCTTTTCTTTCAGAAAAAGAAAGTTTCTACTTTTATCTTTGCTGGTTTTATAGACGGTGTTTTAAAAACAGGACTTTTTCTACTTGGTATCAAGCCTTTTAATATTGCACTTTCGTTTTTAGTCATTTATGGATGTATCAGCCTGATTGCCTGTGTGTGCCTCTTTCTATTTAGGAAAAAAACAAACGAGTAAAATAAAAAGAGTGAAACAGAACTAAAATTTGAAAATTTTTAATTCTGTTTCACCCGTAAAGTTACTTAATAATCTCTCAGACTGTCAAAGTGGGGAATGACGCAAACGACGTTTTTGTCAAAAGTGCTTTTCAAGCTTAAAAAGCAAACAACGTTAAGACTTGCTTCACAAGTCCTATCTGACAACTACTACTGTATCATTGCTTTATTATACAATATGCCATGAAGCTGGAGGCTTTCGTCCCAGCTTTTTTACACGTCTCCTGCTTTAGCCAAATAAGTTTTGATTCTTTCGCTCTGGAATTTTTAAAAACGCCACAAGAATAATAACAGCAATCATTACACCAGCTAAGAAAAAGCTCATCATTTCATAGCCAGACTGGTCTATCAAATCGCCTGCAATATTCTGAATCAGAATGGTTCCCAAATTTCGCGCTGTTTGAACAAGTGCAATGGCTGTCACCAGATATTTCTCATCTACTAAGTTAGCAACAATCTTCAGGGTCACCATAATCAGCAACATGCCTGTGGCGTGCTTGGACATCAAAGTCAAGAGAATCTTGGAGGTAAGCCCCAAATCCAACCCATAAATTACATACTGTAAAAGCAAAATTCCCAAAGGAATGTAGAGCAATTTTTTAATTGGAATCTTATCCATAAAAAGATAAGAAAAGAAAATTAAGGGCGACTCACAAATCACAGAAATAGCTACCACAGTTGTTGCCATATTGACACTTAAACCGCTGTGCTCTAACATAGAAGGAATATAAGTATGCCCTGTATTTCCCACTCCAGAATAGAGCGCTACAATAACGAGGTAAAACAAATATGTTTTATTTTTAAAAATCTGTCCAATATAGGAATCATTTTTCGTTTGTTTAGTCTTTTTGCGAGGTTGATCGTGTTTCGGATCAATCCCTAGCACTCCAAGAATGCTCACACACATCATGCCGATAAACACAATGAAAATTGCTTGAGGAGAGATGAATTTATAAATCAAGCCTGCCAATTGCGAACCCATTGCATAACCAAAAGTGCCCCAGATACGGATTTTCCCATAAGTATAAGGACTTTGAGCCGCCAGCACATCCATAACAGGGTTGACACCATTTACCAACATTAAAACAGCACTATACCAAATCGTCAGCAGTAAAAGATTATTGGCTTGCATAAAAAAGATTGCCCCCACAATAATCAGAAGGAAACTATAAATGGTTACTCTTTTAATGCCAATCATATCATTTAAAACACCCATAATAGGCTGCACAATCATAGAAGAAAAGAACGAAGCAGAAACAACAAATGAAACTTGACTAGCTGAGTACCCCTTATCCAACATATAAACAGAAATTAAAGTTGAAAACAATGAGTACGATAAAAAATAAAAATTATACATTAAAAAATAAGCGAAATAGCTATTCTGAAATTTCTTAAACATGATTTTCCTTCTCCCTAAAAAGGTGACAAAGCCCGATTGGATAAATCAATCGAGCTTTCTATTCTGCAATGAGTGATTAACGTTTCTGACGACGAGATAGCTGTGTATCGTTAGTTGTACGCTGTTTTCTTCTTTGCTTACGTTTCGTTGCTTCAAAAACGACAATGAGCAAAAGAATGAGCAACGGAACTGCGACCAGAATGTGATAATCTAAGAAGAGTTGCTTCAAACTTTTTCCGCTAGATTTTGCTGTTGTAGTTTTTACAGTTGATTTAGCTGTACTGTTTTTAGTTGTTCTTCCTTTTTCTGTAACATGTTCTCCGTTCGAAATGAGCGAAGAAAGTTGTTCCAAACCATTCTCGTTTTTCAATACTCCATTTTCCACAACCGTTTTTGCTGCAGTTCCTTTTTTCACTGTGGCATATAAATCTTTTGATAATTTATAGGTCTTTCCATTGATTTTTCGCTTACCAGCATTAAAAACTTTTTTATATTCATAATCAGCATAGGCTTTTTCGATCAAAGCATTCCCAAATGGGTGACGATAATATTCTCCATCTTGATCAGCCCAATTTCCAACTCCCATGACAACACTAATCAAACGCTGATTACCTCGTTTAATCGTTGCGATGTAATTAAAGGCTCCTCGTGGACTTGACCCTGTCTTTAAACCTTCGACGCCTTCAATGCCATATTTGGCACCGGGAAGTGAGTAATTATAGGTTTCAAAGGTTTCTTCATACGGCGTTCCCTTTTTCACCGTTACGACTGGTTTATTGGTGTAATTTAAAATATTTGGATAATTCTTGACGAAATGGTATCCTAAAATGGCTAAATCGCGCGCTGTTGTCTGATTGGCTGCGTTGTTATCATACCGTTGTGGAGTATACAAGCCTTTGAAAGAAACAGCTGCAGCTCCGCTAGCATTGAACCATTTTGTATTGGTCATACCCAATTCTTTTGCCTTGGCATTCATCATATCCAAAAATGTATCTGGATCATTATTAGATAAATAATTGGCTAACATGACAGTTGTCGCATTTGAAGATGGAACAGCTGTCATCGTAATCAATTCAGAAACAGTATAATCTACTCCTGCCACAATTTTATTGTTGGAAATTTCGTAAATTTTGGCAATTGCTTCATCACGTGGTGTTGCTTTGATAATTGTATTTTCATTTAATTTTCCTTGCTGAATCGCTTCAAATACCAAATACAATGTCATCAATTTGCTCATACTAGCAGGATCACGAACTTCATCAATATTGTCTTGCCAAAGGATATTTCCCGTATTAGCATCTACAATCAAGGACGATTTAGGTCGATTGATTGGATTGATCTTCTCGTTTGGATACATTTTTTGTGCCATATCAACTAACTCGTCCGCATGAATAGAAGTTACTCCCCAACACAATGCCAAAAAACAAACAATAGCTAACAGCTTTTTCACTAGAATCCTCCTAAGTTTTCACTCGGTTTCTAGTATAACATACTTTTTTTATTAAGATAACAAACTTTTTCAAAATACCAAAAAACCTACCTAAAAATTAGATAGGAAATAGATTCTTATTTTTTCAATAGACTTAAGGCTTCCTTATCTGCAATAATCACAACATCTTCATGTTTTTGAAGGGCGCTGCCTGGCAATTCCTCTGTAATCGATCCTTCTACTGTTCCTGCAATCGCTTTTGCTTTTGAGGCACCATAAGCAAATAAAATAATGGACTTTGCATTGAGAATATTTTGAATGCCCATTGAGTAAGCTTGAGTTGGCACATCTTCTATCCTGTCAAAGAAACGAGCATTGGCTTCAATGGTTGATTGCTCCAAATCCACTACATGAACCGTACTGTCAAAACTAGTTCCCGGCTCATTAAAACCAATATGACCATTTGTGCCAATTCCTAAAATTTGCAAATCAACAGGATGCTCTGCCAGAACGTGATTGTAGCGTTTGATTTCCGCTTCCGCATTTTCTGCAACACCATTTGGCAAGAAGCTTTCCTTAAATGGCTTTTTATCAAACAAATGCTCCTGCATGAAATAGCGATATGACTGAGGATTTTCTCCACTTAGCCCGATGTACTCGTCCAAATTCACACTTGTTAAATCTGTCAAGTCAAGATCACTTTCAACAATTTGCTCGTAAAAACTCAAAGGACTGCTACCTGTCGCTAAGCCTAACGTTTTAGCTCCTTTCGCTAATTTTTCTTTTAATAATTCAAAAGCTACTCTACCACCGTCTACTTGATTTTCCACTTGAATAATTCTCATCGCTAAGCTCCTTTTCCTTATTTAATTACATTATATGGTATAGACCAATTTTTGTCAAGAGAATTTATTCCTTTTTAAAGAATACGAGCTTGTTTGCAAGAAAAATCGTGTTATAATAGAAGAATGTTAGTCTATTTATTCTGTTTATTTTTGTTAGGAGTTGCTTTTGTCATAACTGCACTCCTTCTCAAAACCAAGCGACTGTGGCATTATACCTTACTGATTTTAGGTATTTTACTCATGTGCCTGCCACTTGTTGCTTCTTGTTATTCGTTATGGATTTTATTTACAGCCTAAGGAGAATATATGAATACTGCTGATTTTGACTTTCATTTACCAGAAGAGTTAATCGCACAAACACCTTTAAAAAAGCGAGATGCTTCCCGCCTTTTAGTAGTCAATCACGAAACTGGTCAAATGGAAGATACTCACTTTGATGCCATTATCGACCAATTAAATCCCGGAGACGCTTTGGTTATGAATGATACGCGCGTCTTACCAGCACGCCTTCATGGTGAAAAACCTGAAACAGGCGGACATGTTGAATTACTACTGTTGAAAAACATCGCAGGGGATGATTGGGAAGTGCTAGCGAAGCCAGCCAAACGTTTAAAAGTCGGAGCTGCTATTTCTTTTGGCGATGGACGATTGAATGCAACCGTCTTAGAAGAATTAGAGCACGGCGGACGAATTGTACGTTTCCATTACCAAGGCATTTTCTTAGAAGTGCTTGAAAGTCTGGGCGAAATGCCATTACCGCCTTATATTCATGAAAAGCTAAAAGACCGTGAGCGCTATCAGACTGTTTATGCTAAAGAAAATGGCTCAGCTGCTGCTCCTACTGCCGGGCTTCATTTTACCAAAGAGCTGCTAGCTCAGATTGAAGCCAAAGGTGTGAAATTAGTCTATCTGACGCTTCATGTCGGGCTAGGAACCTTTCGTCCTGTCTCTGTAGATAATATAGACGAACACGAAATGCACTCAGAATTCTATACATTGTCTGAAGAGGCAGCTAACACGCTTCGACAAGTCAAAGCTAGTGGACATCGTGTCATTGCAGTTGGAACAACTTCTATCCGTACACTGGAGACAATCGGTTCAAAATTTAATGGGAAAATCAAAGCTGACTCCGGCTGGACCAATATCTTTATCAAACCAGGTTATGATTGGAAAGTGGTGGACGCCTTTTCTACCAATTTCCACTTACCTAAGTCCACTCTTGTCATGCTCGTCTCAGCATTTGCGGGCAGAAAATTAGTGCTCTCTGCTTATCAGCATGCCATTGATGAAAAATATCGCTTTTTCAGTTTTGGCGATGCCATGTTTATAAAATAATAGGTGAAATATGAATAAAATTGAAAGTCGTCATCGACTCATTCGCTCGCTTGTCCTAGAGAAAAAAATTCACACACAACAAGAATTACAAGATTTGCTTTCAGCAAATGGCGTTACAGTGACGCAATCCACACTTTCTCGAGACATTAAAGCTTTGAACTTAGTAAAAGTACACGAGGCAGATATTTCTTATTACATTATCAATAGCATGGCACCTTCACGCTGGGAAAAACGGCTGCGCCTCTATATGGAAGATGCCTTGATTATGCTGCGTCCTGTTCAAAACCAAGTCGTCATGAAAACACTCCCTGGTTTGGCACAATCATTCGGCTCTATCTTAGATGCTTTAGAATTTTCCGAAATTGTTGCGACAGTCTGCGGTGATGATGTCTGCTTGATTATCTGCGAGGACAATCAAAAAGCGCAAGATTGTTTTAACAAATTAAAACAGTTTGCACCTCCATTCTTTTTTAGTAAAAATTAAAAAGCTATGGCTGGATTTTTATCCAGTCGTAGCTTTATTTTAGTTAGTAATACCGTATTGTCTTAATGATTGACTGCTAGCAGGGCGAAAAATAAATTCTTGTACAATTTACAAGTTCATTCTCACTTCTACTTTCTTCTAACTATTCTACAGCTAAGCGATAAATCGTTTCAGCATAGATATCCATTGCTTTATACAAATCCTCAATCACAGTTCGTTCATTAGCTTGATGTTCTGTTTGCAAAGCACCAGGGAAAAGTGCGCCAAAGGCCACGCAATTTGGCATGGTGCGAGCAAATGTAGCACCACCAGAGGACACAGCAGGATTGTCATCATTGGTTTTTTCTTTATAGACAGCCATTAACGTACTGACCAATTCACTATCAAGCGGCACATATAATGGTGCAAGATAGTCAAACTCTTCATAATGCAATTGATATTTTTCAGCAATTTGGCTTAATTCTTGTACTAATTTATTTTTGTCTGCAAGAACTGGAATCCGCATGTCAATCCGAATTTCAGACTTGTCTGGATTTATGGTTAATCCAGAGATATTGAAGGACAAGGTTCCTGAAGGCTCATCTGAAATTTCACCAAACAAGCGGCTGCCTGTGGCATCTTCCCCAACTACTTCAGCGATAAATTGAATGGCAGAGTGTTGAACAAGCGGATTTAGTCCTGTAGTCAAACGTACAATGGCGTTCACTCCTTCAGCCGCATCTTTTGAATGCTTAGGAACACCGATGACAGTGACTGTATCGCCTGACCGTTCATATTCAAATGTAGCTTTTTTTAACTCTGCTTCTAACGAATCTGCTAAATTTCCCGTATAGCTTGCTTTTGCAGGTACAACATTAAAGGCTTCTCCTGCCTCGATAGCAAGCGCTTGTGAACCAGGACCATGCAATTTAATTTGCAGCAATCCTTTTTCGGCATAGGTTAATGGAAAAGATGAGTCAGGCGCAAAACCAAGTGTTGCTGTTTCTTCTAGCTCATTGTAACGAGCCATACAGCGCCACAGTGTTTCTTCGTCTGTACCATAGATAAAACGAATCCGCTTGTTAAATGTCACACCCGCATCCATCAGTGCTTTAACAGCATAAAGTGCAGCTAGAGACGGACCTTTATCGTCCTGAACCCCACGCCCATGTATCCAACCATCTTTTATCGTCGCTTCAAATGGAGGAGTTTCCCAATCAGACAAATCTCCCGCAGGAACAACGTCTAAATGGCAGAGAACGGCCAGGAGTTCTTCTCCTTGACCGATTTCTGCATATCCATAATAGCCTTGAGGATCAATGTAAGTTTTAAAACCTAAACTCCTAGTGATCTCTAGCATTTTTTCTAAGACGTTTTGAATAGATTGTCCGAAAGGTGTTCCGCTTTCTCCTTCATTAAGAACTGATGGGTAGGAAACGATTGTTTTCAGCGATTCTAAATAATCAGACTTAATTTCTTCGGTTAAAAATTGTTTCATAAAGAACACCTCGTTATTTTCCTATTATAAGAACGTTCCTAAAATAAGAAGTAGAATACTTACTACAAAGATTCCTGCAACCAATTTTGCAACGAATTTCCACCAAGTACCCAAATCAATACGTCCAAGAGCAAGTGCTCCCATAACGATACCAGATGTTGGAGTAACAAGGTTCAAAAGACCAGAAGCAGATTGGTAAGCAGTGATAATCAAGCTTGCTGGAACGTTGACGAATTTTCCAAGAGGTGCCATGATACCCATTGTTGCACTGGCAAGACCAGATGTTGATGGGATAAGGAATGACATTGGCAGATAGAAAATATAAGTCAATACGATAAATACTTGAGATGATAGACCCTTGAGTCCTACTTCACCCCAGTGAAGGATTGTAGCCGTAATCATACCATCGTTCATGATGACTTGAATACCACGAGCAACAGCTACGATAAGTGCAACACCAAGCAAATCAGCTGCACCATTGATAAATACAGTGATGAAGCGATCTTCTTTCATGCGGTAAACAAAACCAATGATAATACCCATAACTGCAAAAAGCATTGCTCCTTCTGGGAAGTACCAAGTACCTAATGCAGAAGTTGATGTACCCACAATTTTACCAATTACAGGAATGCCAACCAACCATTTGTTGAAGTTTTCAAAGACATTTACGTTCAAATCCGTCCACGGAATGAAACTCATAATCATAAGAACAAAGGTCAAGACAAAGAGTACCAACACTTGTTTTTGTTTCTTGCTAAGAGTAGATTCTACATTAGCAACTGCATCTACATTAAAGTGTTTCAAATCTTCTTCTCGATGGCTATAAACCAAAGATTTTGTCGGATCTTTTTGAATCTTATCCGCATAACGATAAACGAAATACGTACCAAGTGCTGTCATCACAACAAAGAAGATTAACCGAAGAACGATACCGTCACCAGTACCCACACCTGCTGTCGCAGAAGCTATACCTGTAGCAAATGGGTTTAGAGTAGAAGCCAAACATCCAATTTGAGAACCAAGAAGGATAATAGCTACCGCAGTCAAACTATCAAATCCTACTGCCATCATAACTGGCACAAGAAGTGGATAGAAAGCCATAGTTTCTTCGCCCATACCATAAGTTGAGCCACCAAGAGCAAACAAAGGCATTAAAACGACAATCAACATCTTTTCGCGGCCTTTGTACTTTTTGACAATAGAAGCAATCCCTACATCCAAAGCACCTGTTTCATTGACAACACCAAGGAAACCACCAACCATCAAGATAAAGAAGGCAACATCAATCGCTGCTTTAGTAGGTTCTTTACCAAGCATAGCACGAATCGGAGCCATTAAGACATCCCAAATCCCTTGTGGATTTTGAGCAACGGTCTTGTAAGTTCCTGTAATTAGATTACCAGACTTATCAGCATCATATTGACCAGCTGGAATAATCCAGGTCAATACTGCCATAATAGCAATGATAATCATCAAAACGGTATAAGATGACGGCATCTTAAACCCTTTTTTTGTTTTTTCACTCATTTGTTTTCCTCCTAAATGTAACAAATTGTAAAAATTTAACCGAATCCCATTTTCAGAAAGCGCTTCCTTTGACTATATTTTAACATATTCATCTGGAAAAAACTAGTCATTTTCAAAACAATTATCATTTCACAACAGTAAAATAGATCAAAAGAAAGCAAATCTAAAAATAGGAAACACCAACATTGTTTTAAAAAGTTTTATTACAGTCTTAAACCTATAAATGATAACACTCTGTTATCCCTTTTCAATAATCGTTCCGCTTTCAGACTCAATTAAAGCACCTAAGTTTTCAAGAGAAGTAATGACAGCTTCGCCTTCTGGTCGATCATTTACAAAGGCAATAGCTGCTTGCACTTTAGGCAACATACTTCCTGGTGCAAACTGTTCTTGCTTGATGTATTCTTCTAATTGAGCTACATTGACACGCTCTAACTTGGCTTGATCTGGTTTATTGTAGTTGACATAGACATAATCTACACCGGTCAAAACGATGAAGAGATCTGCTTCGACCAATTCCGCCAAACATTGTGAAGCAAAGTCTTTGTCAATTACTGCTTCTACGCCTGCAAGATGACCATTGTCTTCCTTGATGACGGGAATACCGCCACCACCAGCAGCCACAACAACGTGTCCTGCATTGATGAGTGTACGAATGGTTTCAATTTCTTTGATTCCAACTGGTTTTGGTGACGCAACTACTTTTCTCCAGCCACGTCCAGCATCCTCTTTGAAAGTAGCTCCGCTCTTTTCAGCTTCTGCTTTTGCTTCTTCTTCTGTGTAGAATGGTCCGATTGGTTTGCTCAAATTTGTGAAAGCTGGGTCATTTTTGTCAACCACGACTTGTGTCACAACAGAAGCCACTTCTTTTTCAATACCTTCTTCACGTAAAGCATTTTGAAGAGCATTTTGCAACCAGTAGCCGATACTTCCTTCTGTCATTGCAACAAGCGAATCTAACGGAAATGCTGGATTTTTTTCAGAATCTGCTGCTAAATGTTGCAACAAAAGATTTCCAACTTGCGGTCCATTTCCGTGAGTGATAATCAAGTCATCACCATTTTTAATCAATTTTACAAGATGACTTGCTGTTTCTGCTAATGCTTCTTGTTGTGCTTTTGCTGACGGATCAGATGAAAGGATGGCATTCCCTCCCAAAGCCACAACGATTTTACGATTTGCCATAAATAATGAGCCTCCTTAGAGTTATTCTTGTATTATGTTTCTATTTTAGTATTTAGTAATAACAATAGAAACGAGCACTATCAAAAATGAGGACTGGACTAAAGCTATTAGTCGCAGCCCTCATAGCTGTTGGTAAACGGTTTTGGTTTTAAATTATACTTTTGGAATATAAAGGTTACCAAGAGTTGCTGCCATAACTGCTTTAATAGTATGCATACGGTTTTCAGCTTGGTCAAATTGGCGAGCGTATTTGCTGCGGAATACTTCGTCAGTTACTTCCATTTCTTTCACGCCGAATTTTTCAGCAACGTCTTTACCATAGACAGTATTTGTATCATGGAAAGCTGGTAAGCAGTGTAAGAAGATCAAATCTTCATTGTCAGCTTTCTTAACCAAGTCCATATTTACTTGGTAAGGTTTCAAAAGGGCTACACGTTCTGCGAATTTGTCTTCTTCACCCATAGATACCCAAACGTCTGTGTAAAGGACATCTGCACCTTTAACAGCTTCATCTGCATTGTCAGTAATTAAGACATGTGCGCCACTTTCTTTCGCATATCCTTCTGCCAATTTCACGACATCTTCAGCTGGGAAGAGTTCTTTTGGAGAGAAGATGTGCACATTCACACCTAGGATAGCACCTGTTACAAGAAGGCTGTTTGCAACGTTATTGCGTCCGTCACCACAGTAGACAAGAGTCAAGCCTTCCAAACGACCAAAGTTTTCTTGAACTGTCAAATAGTCAGCTAACATTTGAGTTGGATGCCATTCGTCTGTCAAACCATTCCATACAGGAACACCTGAGAATTCTGCTAATTCTTCTACCATGCGTTGGCTGAATCCGCGGAATTCAATTCCATCAAACATACGTCCCAATACTTTAGCAGTATCTTCAGTAGATTCTTTCTTGCCAAGTTGGATGTCGTTAGCTCCTAGGTATTCTGGATGAGCACCAAGGTCAATCGCTGCTGTTGTGAAAGCTGCACGAGTACGAGTTGAAGTTTTTTCAAACAAGAGAGCAATATTTTTACCTGCTAGATAGTGATGTTCAATATTGCGCTTTTTCAAATCTTTCAAATGAGCTGCTAAACCGATAAGATATTCTAATTCTGCACGTGTAAAATCTTTTTCTGCCAAGAAGCTACGTCCTTGGAACACTGAGTTTGTCATTCTATTATTTCCTCTTTCTAATCTTAAAGTTCTTCACGTTCAAATGGCATTGACATACAACGAGGTCCACCACGACCGCGAACCAATTCACTTCCGCGAATCTTAATCAAACGAAGTCCATATTCTTCAAGAATCTTATTTGTAACAACGTTACGGTCATATACCACTACCACGCCTGGTGCAATTGTAAGGGTATTTGAACCGTCGTTCCATTGTTCACGAGCAGCAGCAACAGTATTTCCACCACCGCAACGAATCAAATGAACTTTATCAATACCAAGATTCTTAGCAAGCAATTCTGCTAAATCACCTTTTTCTTCTGCAATATGAAGTTTTTCATTTTCATAAGTAACAGAGTAAACGCGAAGGTCGCCTTCAATTTCTGGGTGAATCGTGAACTTGTCATAGTCAACCATTGTGAAGACTGTATCTAAGTGCATGAATTTACGATTATTAGCGAATTCAAATGCAATCACTTTCTTGAAGCCAACATTCTTCTTGAAGATGTTAACCAAAAGTTTTTCAATAGATGCTGCGTCTGTACGTTGTGAAATACCTACTGCAAGGACATCTTTAGAAAGAACGAGTTCATCTCCACCTTCGATACGAGTTGTTTCTTCACGGTTATAAACCAAGTCAACATTGCCACCATATACTGGGTGGTATTTGAAAATGTATTTACCATAAAGTGTTTCACGATTACGTGTATCTGAGTACATGTGGTTCAATGACACCGCATTACCAATTGTAGCAAATGGGTCACGTGTGAAGTAAAGGTTTGGCATTGGGTCAATCGCAAATGGATAGTCGGATTCTACCAAGTCTGTCAAGCCTTTAGCTTCTTCAGGAATTTCTGGCAATTCTGCTTTTTGGAAACCTGCCATTGTCTTTTCAACCAATTCAAGGTTGTCTTCTATACCATGAAGAATGTCGCGAATAGCAACTTTTGTTTGTGCCCCGCGAATATTTGCTTCGTCAAGATATTCTTTAATAAATTCGTTACGAATTTCTGGAGAAGTCAATGATTCAGCGGCCAACTTTTCAAGATAAAGAACTTCAATACCTTCTTTACGAAGAGCATCTGCAAAAGCATCATGTTCTTTTTGAGCGTCTTCCAAAAATGGAATATCGTCAAAAAGCAGACGTTCCAAGTGGTCTGGCATCAAGTTTTCCAACTCTTTACCAGGACGATGCAGCATAACTTTTTTCAGTTTTCCTATTTCTGAGAAAACATGAATAGGATGTGTAGACATCTTATGTCCTCCTCTTTTTCTTTGTGACTTAAGTTTCCTTAAGCTCTATTTACATGTTATATTGTAATATCTTTTGTTTGCGCTTTCACAATCAATTGTACATTCAAAACACCAAATCCTTTGCTTTTTTTAAAATAAATTCAGATATTTTCCCAAAATAAAACGCTTACTATAAATATTCTATTCATTTTATTGGTTTTATGAATAATTATTTTTTAGAAATAAATCAAATTCTTAAGCTCATATTTTTCTAAATGAAAAAGAGGACAAGAAATTGCGTTTTCTACTACAATTTCGCCCTCTTTTGCATTACATATCTTCAAAATATTTTAAAAAGTATTCTTTATCCAAAAAGACTAGTTTCTTTCGTTTATATTGAATAATGTTTTCTTCTGTTAATTTTTTCAACACTTGATTAACTGTTTCACGAGTAGTTGCACCTAGTTTAGCTAGTTCTTTCATACTAAGTGCAAAAGGAATATCATCTCTATCTTGGCAAAAATCAATACACAAGATAGAAATCGCTTGGATAACTCGCTCTGTCGCACTCGCCAAAACAGAATTTCGCAAGCGTAATTCATGGAAACGCAAAATATTCGATAACTTATGTGTAATGAATAACGTTTGCTTTATAGTTTGCTTAGAATAATATTCATACAAGTCAACAGGAATCGAAAAGTATTCTAAATCCGTCACAGAAATCCCAGAATAATGATAATCTTTATCTTCAAACATACCACCATAAGGAAACATGGTATTTTCTTTCACATAATCAATGTAATTAAATGAATCTGTCTGGTCGTACTGTTCAATCCGAACATAGCCTTTATAAATCAAAAAAAGTCGCTCTCGTTTGTCTCCAGAAAAGAAAATAATTTGTCCTTTTGGTACTTTACGAAATTGAATCTCAACCGCTATTTTATCAAAATATTCAACTGGTAAATTTTCAAAAGCAGGATGTTCCCTAATGTAACGATAATGCTCTTTGTTAATCATGATATCCTTGTGATCCTTTTTTTACATTCTGCTCTTATTATAACACAAAAGGGCTTCAATCTTAAAGAGAGCCCTTACATTTTTCTGAAATTTGTTCTTTTTACAACGTGTCCTTTGCCACATAAATATATGTATCTTAATTCATATTCACTCGATGCCATTCATTGATGACATAGGCCAATTGCCCAACTTGCGTAATACCAACACCGCTGATTTCATCACTCTCTGAAGTCGTTCCTCCCAGTCCTGCTGTATAAAGGGCAATCAAATAAGGCTTTTCCTCACACACAACTGCGTCTACATTTAATGCCTCTGCAACATAACCTGGCTTTTGGTAGATTGGAATGTCTCTTACATATCGTTTATAGTATTCATTTGGAAAAGACTCACCGATATAATACAAAATATCTTTATATTTTTCCTGATGTTTCCAAAGATAATCCAATACCTGAATATAATAACCCGTCGTTGTTTGATTCTGTTGGTTGATTGTCTTAATCTCGCCCCTTCCTTTTCCATAGCGCTGATACATCGTATAGGCTTTATCCAAGCCACCTAAGCGTTCCGCTAAAGCATAAGCAGGTGTATTTTCAGAATAGAGAAGAGAGTATTCCTGCATCTCAGGAATGTTCATTTCCCCATTAAATGCCGCTACGTAATTATTGTGTTCACCGATATATTCATAGCGAGTATGTGTAATATCAAACCGCTCGGTTAGTGATAAATTTCCCTTTTCTACCTCATCAACGACCAACATATTTAATGGCAATTTGTAGGTTGAGCCTGCTGTCATCGGCTGCGTCTCATTCATAGCATAGGTTTGCCCACTCGTTAAATCCTTATAAGAAAATGCAACTTGTGAATGATCAATTCCCATCTCATCTAGATACGCCTGTACGACTTGAACCAAATTTAGATTGGCATAATCATAATACAAACCATAAGCTCCCATTACCGGCAAATCAACTTCCATGACTTTCTGCTTTTCTTCCATACTTTTTGTTGGAACACGAGTAGTTGCTGGTTTCGACTCTTTTGACGGACTTTTTTTCTTTTCTTGACTAACTGTGTAACTTTTAGCTACCTTCGTATGATGTGGCTTTCTAGCTTGCCCAAAGTGCACAGCACTTAACACCAACACACCACATATCATAAAGCAACCAATCAAACAAGGAATTATTGTCTTTTTACTCATGCACCTCTCCTAACTTATATACCTCATTATATAGGAAGAATGAAAAAATGACAAGATATGATAAACAGAATCATTAACTATTTTCAACTTCCTTTATTGTATATATACAGTATAAAGTAACAATTCTAGTTAATTTAAAATAAGCCTGAATGGTAGCTTTGACATCTTGAATGGTATTTTTAATCATTTAAGACATCAGAACGGCCATTTAAGATTCGAGTGTTGTTTTTCTTTTATTTTTTGAGAAAATAACAGTAGCCCTGTTGTAAAATGAAGTGCAACACAGAAGACATGTTCATCTGATATACTAGAGTTGCGAAAAACAGTATAAAGGAAGATGAACATGTCCACAAATTATTCTACCACAAATCAATCCTACAAGCACTTATCTGAAGCTGAGCGAGGAGAAATTGAAGCTTATTTAAGCGTAGGACTCAAACCTGCTGAAATTGCTCGTAGACTGGGGAGAAATCGCTCTACTATTACTCGTGAAATTAATCGTGGTTCCATAACACAATTGAAAAAAGTCAATGGGCAGAAGGTCTACTACCAACACTATTATGCAGATGCTGCCCATAACCGTTATCGGGATGCTAGAGAAACCAGCTATTATCTAAAACTGGATCGTGTATCGAACGATTTTCTGACAAAATTTATAGAAGCGATGAGAGAGAAACCAAGGGTGCATAGCGTGGATACCTTTGTTCATACCTATAGACTCCAACATGTAGATGCAGTTGTTCCTTCAACCAAGACGCTCTATAACTATATCCATCAAGGTTTGTTAGAGATTAAGGTTATTGATTTACCAAGAGCAGTGCGGATTCGTAAGAAATTTAACAAGCGTCCCTCTACCAAGAAACATCTAGGAAAGTCAATTGAAGAAAGGCCAGAGGAGATTAATAATCGTTCCCGTTTTGGAGATTGGGAAATCGATTCTGTTCTGGGTGGAAAGACAATAGGAGAACCTTCTATTTTAACATTGGTAGAACGACAAACACGCTATGCTGTCACAAAGAAACTCGTGGAAAAGAAAGCAGAGTATGTCAATCAAGCAGTCTTAGAGTGTATGAAACTTTATCCCATTAAGTCCATAACTGCAGATAATGGAAACGAATTTTCATCATTGAGTAAGATAGAGGGATTAGATGTTTATTTTGCACATGCCTATTCATCTTATGAACGAGGCACAAATGAGAATTTCAATGGATTATTAAGAGAGTTCATTCCCAAAGGATCCTCACTAAAAAAACTAAATCCGACACTTTTAGAGGACTATACAAAGGCTATCAATGAAAGACCTAGACGAATCCATGGCTATCAGTCCTCAAAAAAGCTGTTTGAGCTAACTCAAACAGCTTGAAAGATACTCACTTAATCAGAGGAACAACTTTGTTGCACTTGACTTGACAATTGAGAGAAAATAACAGTATAAGACGAAAGGAAAATATTATAGTGAATTTTAAAAAATCGTTTGTGCCGCAAATAGATGCTAGAGATTGTGGTATTGCTGCTCTGGCTTCCATTGCTAGATACTATGGTTCAAATTATTCTTTAGCACACTTGAGAGAGCTCGCAAAGACAGACAAAGAAGGGACAACTGCACTTGGAATTGTCAAAGCAGCAAAAGAAATGGGCTTTGAAACCCGACCAATCCAAGCAGATATGACATTGTTTGATACAGAAGAGCTTCCCTATCCTTTCATCGTACATATCAATAAAAACGGCAACCTTCAGCACTATTATGTCGTTTATAAAAACGAGAAAAAGCATTTGCTTATCGGTGATCCTGATCCAACTGTCAAAATAACTAAAATTAGCAAAGAACAATTTGCAAAAGATTGGACTGGTGTTGCTATCTTTCTCGCACCGAAACCTAGCTATAAACCTTATAAGGATAAGAAGGACGGGCTTGTTAGCCTTTTACCACTCATCTTTAAACAGCGTTCTTTGATTTTTTATATTGTCTTAGCTAGTTTGATCGTGACCCTCATCAACATTGTGGGCTCCTATTATCTGCAAGGTGTTTTGGACGAATACATCCCAAATCGGATGAAATCAACTCTTGGGATTATTTCAATTGGGCTTATCATTGCCTACATCTTACAGCAAATGATGAGTTTTTCAAGAGACTACCTGCTAACAGTGCTCAGTCAACGATTAACAATTGATGTGATTTTGTCTTATATTCGGCATATTTTTGAATTACCAATGTCCTTTTTTGCGACGAGACGCACTGGGGAGATTATTTCTCGTTTTACAGATGCCAACTCCATTATTGATGCTCTAGCTTCAACTATCCTGTCTCTCTTTCTTGATTTGTCCATTGTGATGATTGTCGGCAGTGTTCTTTTACTGCAAAACGCCAATCTCTTTTTACTCACCTTGCTTGCAATTCCTATCTACGCTCTCATTATTTTTGCTTTTATGAAGCCTTTTGAAAAAATGAACAACGATGTTATGCAAAGCAATGCTATGATAAATTCTGCCATTATCGAAGATATCAATGGAATTGAAACCATTAAATCCTTAACCAGCGAAGAAAGTCGTTACCAGAAGATTGATAGCGAGTTTGTTGATTATCTGGATAAGACTTTCAAGTTAAGTAAATATTCTATTATGCAGACAGCACTCAAACAAGGAGCACAATTTATTTTGAATGTGATCATTCTCTGGTTTGGAGCTTCTTTAGTCATGTCTCAAAAAATTTCGATTGGGCAATTGATTACTTTCAATGCACTCCTTTCGTATTTCACAAGTCCACTTGAAAGTATCATCAATCTTCAAACCAAACTGCAATCAGCCAAAGTTGCCAATCATCGACTGAATGAAGTTTATCTGGTAGAATCTGAATTCAAAACCAAGCAAGTCCTTACGGAAAAAAGATTCTTAGCTGGAGACATTACTTTCCATAACGTTTCCTATAAATACGGCTTTGGACGAGATACTTTATCAGATATTAGTTTGACTATCAAGAAGGGAGATAAAATTAGTCTTGTCGGCATCAGTGGTTCGGGCAAAACAACACTTGCTAAGATGATTGTTCATTTTTATGAGCCTTATCAAGGGCAAATCCGCCTCAATGGAAATGACCTCAAGACAATTGACAGGAAAGTTCTTCGTCAATACATCAATTATCTACCTCAGCAAGCTTACATCTTTAGCGGATCCATTCTAGAAAACCTCACATTAGGAGCCAATCAAGCAGTTTCTCAATCAGACATTCTTCGTGCTTGTGAAATTGCAGAAATCCGCTCAGACATTGAACAAATGCCTCTGGGATACCAGACAGAATTGTCTGACGGAGCTGGATTATCTGGTGGACAAAAGCAACGAATTGCACTTGCACGCGCTCTGCTGACGAAATCTCCCATTCTCATTTTAGATGAAGCAACGAGTGGATTAGATGTTTTAACAGAGAAAAAAGTCATTGATAATCTCATGAAATTACCCGACAAAACCATTATTTTTGTTGCTCATCGTCTCAGCATCTCAAAGCGTACAAATCAGATTATTGTCCTCGACCAAGGAAAAGTGATTGAAACTGGTTCTCATACTGAATTGATAGGAAGAAAAGGTTTTTATTATCATCTATTTAATAAATAAGGAGTAAATTATGAATCCCAATCTGTTTAAAAGTGCAGAATTTTATCATCGAAGATACCACAACTTTGCGACTGTTCTCATTCTGCCTTTGGCAATCTTCGTTCTATTTCTTGTCCTCTTTTCCTTTGTCGGGCAAAAAGAAGTGACTGTCAAATCCATTGGCGAAATCACACCAACGAAAGTCATTGCCATGATTCAGTCAACCAGTGACAATACGGTTCTGACCAATCATTTAGCTGAAAATAAGACCGTCACCAAAGGAGAGTTGTTGGTTCAATATACAAAAAATATGGAAGCTTCCCAACAAACAGCCATTGAAACGCAACTTGCCACTTACCAGCGCCAAAAAGCAGAATTAGAAACATTAAAGAACAGTTTACAGCAGGGAACAAATCTTTTTACAGACAAAGATGAGTTTGGCTATGCCAACACATTTAACAATTTTATCAAACAATCAGAAGATTTAACTATCGGCATTTCAAAAAATAATTCCGAAGTTAGTAAACAAGCTTCTTTAACCAACCATACGATTGCTGCTATTGATGATCAAATGAACGAATTAACAAAACAAATGAATGATTATCATGAACTGTATCATGCCATTTCTAGCAACGCTTCAAATTTGCCCCAAAATAATCCTCATCAAGCAACCTTTAACCTATATAAAAATGAATATCAAGTCAAACCTGATCCGTCAACTACAAATCAATACCTATCTCAGATTAATACGAATATATCCAACCTCAAATCTTCCCTAGCCAATCTAAACATTCAAAAAGCTGGTACTGGAACTGCAACAACCTATGATAATAGCCTTTCGACTAAAATTGAGGTACTTCGCACACAATTTATCCAAATAGCAGACCAACAGTTAACAAGCCTTTCGACCAAAATTACCGATTTGCAAAATCAATTGAACCAAGCAAATGCTCAACTTCAAAATAATCAACTGACTGCTCCCGAAACAGGGATTCTTCATATCAGCAGTGCGCTCAAAGAGAAGTCTTTACTCCCCAAAGGAACGGAAATTGCTCAGATCTATCCAGATATCACGAAAACAAAAGAAGTTCTTATCACCTATTACGTGCCTTCAGCCTATATGACCAATTTAAAAAAGGGACAAACTTCCCGACTTATCTTAGAAAAAATTGGAAATCAGACAATCACTATTATCGGTAAAATTAATAGCATTGACACTTCTGCTACTGAAACAAAACAGGGAAACCTGTTTAAAATCACTGCAAAAGCTTCCGTACCTAAAAAAGATAGCCAAATCTTGAAGTACGGTTTGCAAGGACAAGTAACGAGTGTCATTGCGAAAAAATCATTCTTTCATTACTACAAAGATAAACTGTTAAACAACGTTGAATGATTGTTTAGGGATTTGCTCATCAGAAGATTGTCTCATATGATAAGGTATTTACAAGGAGGAAAAAATTATTATTGTCGGAGAAAATATTGATTATGAGCTATTATTTAAAAATCATTATCTCGTTTTTGGCGTGATTGACAGAACAAACGATCATTCTCTGAATTTCCTCAAACAACAAATCTGGTTTTATTTGGAAGAAATTTATAGGTAATTTTACTATAACAGAAAAAACGAACCTTATCAGATTCGTTTTTTCTATCTCATTGCACATCTTATTTTGCTGCTACGTACAATTCATTGACCTTGTTCCAGTTGATGACTGAAAAGAAGGCTTTGATGTAATCTGGACGAACATTGCGGTATTTCACATAGTAGGCATGTTCCCAAACATCAATTCCTAAAATTGGTGTTTTTCCTTCAGAGATTGGTGTATCTTGGTTAGCAGTTGAAGTCACTTCTAATTTGCCGTCTGGGTTGACCACGAGCCAAGCCCAACCTGAACCAAAGCGACTTGTCGCAGCTGTTGTAAATGCTGCTTTGAAATCCTCAAATGAACCAAATGTTGCTTCAAGGTCTGCTGCTAATGCTGCTGATGGCTCTGTCTTTTCTGGTGTCATCAATTCCCAGAAAAGCGCGTGGTTGAGATGACCACCACCGTTATTGATAACAGCTTGACGAATATCCGCTGGAATCGTTTCTACATCTGACAAAAGTTGCTCCAAATCCTCACCAATTTCAGGGTGTTTTGCCAGAGCCGCATTTACATTATTGACATAAGTATTGTGGTGTTTGTCATGATGCAAGTGCATCGTTTCTTCATCAATATATGGTTCCAAAGCATCGTAAGCATAAGGTAGATCAGGTAAAATAATTGCCATTGGTTTGTTCTCCTTTTTCATTTTATATGAAAATGATAACGTAGACCAACAAAATTTTCAACTTATTTGCTTATAAGTTGTGGGTAGCAATCTTTAATAAAGCCAAGTCAAAGAGGTAACCTTTCTCATAAACTCCAGACTTGATTTGGTAATCTGTTTCAATCAAGCAAGCAAGTGCTTTTTTCAGAAAATCAAGCTGTAAAGAATGCGCATCACGCAAAGCATATTTGATTTGAAAAGGATTCACCTTTCGTCCTAAATAACTGGACAAATCCGCTATAATCTGACTTTCGTTACGTCCATTTTCAAAGAGAATTTTCACTTGTGTGAATATGCGAAACTGTCCCAGCATAATCGCAATCAGCTTGATTTCATCTTCACCTTGCAAAGTCAAATCTCGTACCAAGCTTCTCGCTGCGTCCACCTTTTGATGCAAAATCATCTGGGTAAGATCAAAAATATTATCCTGTAAAGTTTTTGGAATTGCTTCAGCAATGTCATCGCTTGTAATGATGCCATCTTTTTTATAGTTCTTTAAAAAAGCTAGGTTTTTGCTGATTTCACTAAAATCAAAGCCGGATTTGACAAATAACTCCTCGAAAACTTGTGAACTAAATTCTAATCCTTGTTCCTGAGCCAGCTTACTAAAGTAGGTTCGTAATTCTTGTTCTTTAGGCTCAGTTGCTTCAAACACTTTGCCATCCCGTTTGAGCAGCTTTACAATTCGTCGTTTGCTGTCCAACTTCCCTTCTGCAAAAATGACTAATTTTGTCGTATCTGCAGGATTTTCCAAATATTGCTCAAAAGATTTTAATTCCTCATCTGTCAAATAGTGCTTTTTAGCTGTTGTCACATCCAAAAAATGATCCAAAATGACGATCTTCTCTTCAGAAAAGAAGGGCAAACTCACTAAATCGATCTCCACATCTGGATAAACAGCTTCTTTCATATCAAAATAAGCCATATTTAAATCTGCCGCATTATATCGAATTTGGCGTAAAAATTGTGATTTCATTGCTTCAAATTGACCTGTATCATCACCAGTCAAAATCGTCAAACTAGATAGATTTGTCAGATTTACAGCTTTGCACTCTTCAATCGCTAACACAATGACCTCCTTTTATAAATTTACTTTTCTCTTTTCACATGTTGTTTATTCTATTAAATACCTTTATAAATCTCAACTAAGTGCTGAACTTTAACAAGAATTTGGTGTTTTTTCAACTCTCGAGCTCCCTTACGACGAGAGGTTGGTGGAATGATTTCATCCAAATCTGTTCCACTATTTTCCGCATATCCACGTTGAATCGCCCGATCAATGAATAATTGATAGCCATCTACTAGCCTTTCAGACTCAGCCAACTCATGGATAGCTCTTGCCTTACACTCCTTACCATAAGCATAAAAAGCATTGATAATCTCATCATGATCTTTCAGATTCGCTAAATCAGTATCATTGATAAATCCAATAACCAACTCTTCTTTGGCACGAATATCAATACTAGAACGAATCACACGACTAACTTCTGCTTTCATTGCCTCTTTGGACTCAGAATTCTTAGATTTTTCAACAATCAATGCCAGAATATAATCTAGATTAATCTCATCTGTTTTTAAGAGTTCAATTTCAAATTCAACATCTGAAAGGTCAACATCTAGATCTTTGGTCTTTTCATAGTTTTTAAGGTTTAAGAATTCATCTCGAATTTCCACATAAGCACTCTTCAAATCTTGAAGATAACCTTCTGAAATTGGTTTTTCAATCTCTTGGAATTCATCATAATTTCTGAGAACATTATCAAGCTTCAGCAACTCACCAAAGAGCTTAACAAACTCTTTTTTCTCATGCTCTGTTTCAATTTCTTGTGGATTCGGGAATCTTTCCAGAATTTCCTGACAAACCGCAGTATATCCTTTGACCTCAATACCCGTTACTTGATCCACGAAACCATCCATGTATTCACTAAAGCTTTTTTCTAAGATGATGTCAAGCTTATTAGTATCACCAAATGTTTTTATGGCTTCTTGCGTAGCCTTTTCTAAATCACGGAAACAAACAATATTTCCAAAAGGTTTAACCTTATTAAAAATTCGATTGGTTCTCGAGAATGCCTGAATCAAACCATGATAACGTAGGTTTTTATCGACAAAGAGAGTATTCATAGTCGGAGCATCAAATCCCGTCAAGAACATACCTACTACAATCAGTAAATCCACTTCCTTGGACTTAACTCGTTTAGAAAGGTCACGATAGTAATTTTGAAACTCTTTCCCATCGGTTGAGAAGTTGGTCTTGAACATGTGATTATAGTTGTCAATTGCTCTAGAAAGGAACTCTTTAGAAGATAAAGGCATAGCTGTATCTTGAGGTTCTAGCTCTTCGTCTTGAATTTCCCCATAAGCAGACTGTTCTTCGTTTGGCGCAAAGCTAAAGATAGTTGCGACCTTCAAACGCTTAGGCTCTGGTATTTCTGCTTGTTGTCGCTGGAGTTCTTCATAGTATAATTTTGCTGCTTCAATACTTTGTACAGCTAGCATGGCATTAAATCCAAACAGCTGTTTTTGCTTATGAGTATAGTGTTGATTTCGATGCGTCTTATCATTATAAACTCTCAACAGATACTCAGTGATGGTTGCTATCCGTTCTGGATGCAAAAGGAGCTCCTTCTCCATCTTTTTGAGTTTCTTCTCATCAATCTCTTGACCAACCGCCTTTTCTGCTTCTCTATACTTGTTGATTTCAGGCTTGATGTAGTTGTAATCAACCTTAAACTTCAATACTTTTTTATCTCGAATAGCATCCGTGATAACGTAATTATGAAGTTGTTCGCCAAAAACCTCTTGCGTTGTTTCTCCCGTTAAACTATTTTCTGGGAAAATCGGTGTCCCTGTAAAACCAAATAGAGCATACTGCCTAAAGGCCTTTTTGATGCGCTTCTGCGCCTTCCCAAACTGAGATCGGTGACATTCGTCAAAGATTAAGACACATTTTTTGTTATAGATTTGATGATTTGGATTTGCAGTGATGAATTTATTTAACTTTTGAATAGTTGTGACAACGATTCGGTCATCATTTTCTTCGATACTGCGTTGTAGTTCTTTTGTGTTATTGCTACCATTGACTGAATTTGGTTGAAATTTTTGATATTCCTTCATGGTTTGATAGTCAAGGTCTTTTCTATCAACGACAAATATCACTTTGTCAATATAGTCCAACTCTGTCGCCAAACGAGCAGTCTTAAAGCTAGTCAAAGTTTTCCCCGACCCTGTCGTATGCCAGATATAGCCACATGCATTAATTGTCCCAAAATTCTTCATTTCATTGGAAGAATGAATCTTGCGTATGATACTCTCAGTAGCTGCTATTTGATAAGGACGCATGATGAGCAAGGTATTATCAGCGTCAAAAACACAATACTTGGTCAATACTTCCAAGAGAACTCGTTTACTTAGGAAGGTAACAGTAAAGTCCTCGAGGTCATGAATGGTTTTATTCTTGCGGTCTGCCCATTCACAGGTAAACTCATAGTGATTTTTATTTTGAGCTGTTGTATTTGCAAAGTAGCGTGTATAAGTCCCATTAGAAATGACAAAAATCTGAATGTATTTGTATAAAGAATTTTCGCTATTAAAGCTTTCCTTGCTATAACGGTGAACCTGATTAAAGGCTTCTTGCAGACTAACCCCTCGTCTCTTCAATTCAATCTGAACTAAGGGAAGACCATTCACTAAAATAGTAACATCATAACGGTTAGTATGGCTACCCACTTGGGTCACTTGGTTGATGACCTGCATGCTGTTGTTATGAATGTTTTTCTTATCAAGGATGAAAATATTTTTAATCCGTCCATCATCAAAGACAAAGTCATAGATATGATTTTCTTGGATTTTGCGTGTTTTTTCAACTAGCCCTTCATTGGGACAGTCCAAATACTCAACTACAAAGCGATTCCACTCAGCCTCCGTAAAGGTTACCTTATTGAGTTTTTCTATTTGCACCTTGGCATTTGCTAAGAGTTCTTCAGGTGTATGAATATTTAAGCATTCATAGTTGAGATGATGTACCAAATCAGAAATCAACTGATTTTCTAGATCAGCTTCTGACTGATATTCTCTATCTGTGCGATACTCTGGTTGATACTCAGCCAAGAGAATCCCTTCATTTGTTTCCGCAATTACTTCATGTACTTTTGAATAATCAACCATAGTATGCTTCCTTTTTTGTTTTAATTGAGATTCTATCTCAAAATGATTAAAGAATTTATCTAGTAAAGTTTAATAATTGTTCTCTCCGGTATTCATACTGTTTCTGTCTTAGTTCGATTTCTTTTGGAAGTCCCTCAGAAAGAGAGTTGGTTAAAGTGTTGAAATTGTCAAGAATAGAGACGATTCTTTTTTGTTCGGAAAGGGGTGGTAAGATGATTTTCATTTTTGCAAGATTTTTAGGATAAAGTTCAATTACTTTTGTACCAAGTACTCTTTTTTCCTTTTGAATTTGGAAAAATCTAGTTCTAAAAAGATAGGCTAAAAATTTAGTATTTTGCTCAGTTCTGATTATACATGAATGCCCACCTATACAAACTTCCTCTTTCCCTAACCAAACCAAAGATTTACCAACATCCTCAACATTTTCAGACGTCGTCGCAACAATCAAATCACCAGTTTTAGCTTTTTGAAGTTTTCTTGCTAACTCTGAATTTATAAATGATTTTGTTCTCTCAGTCTCAATTCCATAATATGTATATATCTGTCCGTAATGAATGCACGGAACACCGACATCCTGAAAATCTTTCTTCTGAAGTCCATTTCCTCTTACAAAGTCACAAATAGCTCCCAACTCCACTCGAATTGGGCCAAATACCCACTGTAAAAGCTTGATAATAGCGGAGTTGTCCCACTCCTCTACTCTACTCTCAGTGTACTCGCCTTCGGCGACGAATGTCAAGAGTTTTTCTCTAAAAAATTCGTACTGTTTTTGGCGTAGATCAATCTCCTTGGGAAGTCCTATATTTAGGTCATTACAAACCATATCGAAATTGTCTAGAACTTGAACAATGCGTGATTGAATTTCGAGGGAGGGGACTGGGATTTTGAATTTTTCAGTATCATTACTAGAAATTTGTGGCATCTGCATATTATTAGCGATGTTTTGAAAATGTTCTTTATTATGAACTAAGTAATGATAGATATATCTTAAGTTGATATTTTCATTGTCTGAACTGTATGACCAAAATTCATTTTTAAAACTAAATGGTTCTGTACAGTATTCAAAATCAATAATTCCACGAGATTTTACAACAATTGCCTCTTCTGTATGAATATCTTTATCGGGAATATCTCTATAGTTCACATCAGCGTAAGTCTTTCCTCCTGCAAAGATACGGATTGGCGCACCTTCTTTGTGAAGTAATTTCATCTGACTAGCTGTAATTTTAGTTCCTTTCCCTTTTTTAAGAAACTCATTTAACGTCTTCCACTCCACCTGATATACTTTATTGTTCGCCCCCCCCCGAACCATCTTCATCAAAGTTCAAGAGATAATCTCTAAAATAAGAATATTGCTTTTGGCGTAAGGTCAATTCTGAGGTCAATTCTGTAACATACCCAGTCATTTTGTCAAGTATTTGCACGATTTTTTCTTGAATTTCTAGAGGAGGGATAGGGATTTTTATCCTTAAAATTTTTTCTTTTGAAATTGAATAAGGGACTGCTGTTCTATTTGATATTTCATATAAATAATTCTGTTTATTCTTTAAAAAATAATACAAGAATCTATTCAAGATGGATTTTCGGGGATAAACTGAGAAACATACATCATTTGCCCAGAACTTTTCCGACTGCCAATCAACATAACCAGCTGTTCCATATTGAGCAATAGTTATCGTATTTGCTTCCCTGTTGTACTTATTAGTGTATCCCATAAAACTAGTGCCCCCACTAACGACAGGAAATCCTTTTTCTATAAGCTCTTTTTTAGTTATTCTCACACCTCTGACGATTTCACACACTTCCCCCAACTCTTTCCACTCAACAGGACAGTTTTGGATTTCTTCTAGGATATTCATCACTTACCTCCTTCCTTGGCTAGATTTTCAATGCTTTTAATTTCCTTGAGATAGTCTTTTTCAACTTGACTGAGGGTCTTGGCTTGGTAGCTCTTATATTCCCTATCTACCTTATGTTTCATCTGTTCACGAGAGATAGAGCCACTGTTATCTAGCAAATCTTCGCCAGTAGCCTGAAGGATACGGTCTACGTGTGTCACCCAGTCAGCCATGGTCATGACTTCTTCTCGCTCTGCCTGTCTTTCAGCAAAGTCTAGATATCCTGATACAAGCTGATTAAGCCCACGGAGTTCCTTCCCTGTCAGATAGTTCTTGGCAACTTTTGCTTCAGATAGAGTAGGGAGGTCTCCCTTAAAGGTAGTCAAGCCCATAAACTCCTTTTCACTATCGACACGATGATAGATAAGTTCACTCGCAGTGTTATGGTGAATGGCATAGTGCATCTTGTTTTGCACTGTCGCAAAAAATTTCTTTGCCTCTGGTGAATTTGCATTGTAGTCACTTGATGTCGCGAAAAGATCCAAAACCTGACGGTAAAAGACTTTTTCACTGGAGCGAATGTCTCGGATTCTTTCAAGGAGTTCTTTAAAGTAAGAGCCTCCACCCAAGTTTTTCAAGCGCTCATCATCCATAGCAAAGCCCTTGATCAGATACTCTTTCAAGACTGTCGAAGCATAATGTCTGAACTGAATGCCACGAGGGGAACGCACTCGATAGCCAATCGCCAAAATCATATCGAGATTATAAAAGGCGACTTTTTTCGACTGAGTTTTCCCAGCTATCGCACCGTGACGAGTGGTTGTCAACTGATAGTTGACAACCACTGTTTCATCCAATTCACCATCTTCAAAAATCGCCTTGATATGTTTACTAATATTTTGCTTGGAAGTTTGAAAGAGCTCAGCTAGTTCTTGTTGGGTCAGCCAGACTGTTCCATTATCCAAGTGAAGCTCAATAGCGGACTCACCGTCATCAGTTCTATAGAGAATCACATCATTTGCCATGGCTAAGTTCCTCTACAATCTTATCTATCTCCGCACGCAAGTGGTCAATCTTGGCAACAGTCTCTGCGATTTCTTTATTGAGCACATCAATATCAATCTTCTCACGTGTATCTTCTTGTTCGACATAGGTTGAGACAGATAAGTTGTAATCTTGCTCTGAGCCAATCACCTCATTATCAATAAGAGCAGATTTATAGTCCACATTTTGATAATTAGTAAATAATTCAACGATATGCTCGATATTGCTATCGGTCAAGACATTGTTGTTAGTCTCTTTTTTGAATTCCTTACTTGCATCAATAAAGAGTGTCTTGCTTTCCAGTTTATTCTTCGCCAGAACTAAAATAGTGGTTGCGATAGAGGTTCCAAAGAAGAGATTATCTGGAAGAGCAATGACTGCTTCAACAAAGTTGTTATCTACCAGATACTGACGAATGGTCTTTTCAGCACCTCCACGATAGAAAATGCCTGGGAAACAAACAATAGCTGCTCGACCTTTATTAGACAAGTGGTTAAGACTATGCATGATAAAGGCAAAGTCAGCTTTTGACTTAGGAGCTAGTTTCCCTGCTGGCGCAAAACGGTCATCATTGATAAGGGTCGGATCTCCGTCTCCCACCCATTTGACAGAATAGGGTGGGTTCGACACGATAGCATCAAAAGGCTTTTCTTCCAGATGCTGAGGGTTTAAAAGCGTGTCTCCTCTCTTTATATTGAAACTATTATAGTTAATATTATGCAAGAACATATTCATGCGAGCTAAGTTATAGTTGGTCATATTGATTTCTTGACCAAAGAACCCATCCTCTAGAATATGGTCTTCGTATTGTTTTTTCATTTGAAGAAGGAGTGACCCTGAACCACATGTCGGGTCATAAACCTTGTTAATCTTATCCTTGCCAACCATCACTAATCTAGCTAGCAGTTTAGAAACGGTCTGAGGTGTGAAGAATTCACCTCCACTTTTCCCTGCATTACTGGCATAGTTAGAAATCAAATATTCATAAGCATCACCAAAGGCATCAATGTCATTGTCCTCAAAGTTACCAAAATTGATACTGTTGATTCCATTTAGAATATCAGATAAGCGTTTATTTTTTTCTGGAACAGTTCCACCAAGGATATTGCTTCGTGTATCCAAGCTATCAAACAAGCCCTTGATATCATCTTCCGATTTGAATCCAATCGCTGACTTCTCAATGGATTGGAAAATATTGGCCAATTCTTCGTTTAAATTTTCATTTTGTGAGGCGTTCTTGACCACATTTTCAAATAGTTGACTAGGAAGGATAAAGAATCCCTTAGCCTCAACTGTATCTGGTTTAAAATCTTGCTCAGCTTCTTGGTCACTCAATTCAGCATAACGAAATTCTAAATCACCTGCTTCATGCTCAGCACGGTCAAAATAGTCTGCCATATGCTCTGAAATAAATCGATAGAAAAGGATACCTAGGATATATTGCTTAAAATCCCAACCATCTACAGCTCCACGAACATCGTCCGCAATCGCCCAAATTTTACGGTGTAATTCTGCTCTCTGACTAGCTTCTGTATTATGTATTGACATATTCATTCCTTCATCTTCTTACTACTCTCTATTGTACAAAAAACAAATGCTTGTTTCAATTGACAACAAGCATTTTCTTTTTAAATCAACTCTGTCCCTGTCCCATTCTGCTTGATTTTGCCAGCTTTCATCAGACCGCCTAAAACTTTTTTAAACTGTCCTTTGGAAATGCCAAAGGTAGTCTTTATATCCTCTGGGGACGACTTATCATTCAAAGTCATAAAGCCTCCTTGACTTTCTAGGTATGTCAGAATCATTTGAGCATCATTTCCCAACATTTCAAAAGAGCGAGGTTTGAGTGAAAGATTAAGGGTACGATCAACTTCCCGAAAGCCAATCACCCGCACATCTAGTACTTGACCGAGACGTGGTTCGGTATAACGTTCGCTGGGGTGGATAAAGCCCAGCATATTGTTCTCCGGCAGATAAACAAAGGTGCCAGAGAGTTTGAGTCGATAAACAATGGCTGGCCAATTTTGATTTTGCATATTATTGTAAGCAGGACGAGCTAAGCGTTGGAAATCCTCTTGATAGGCCAAAAGTCCCCAGATTCGATCTTTTTTATCGACATCTAGGCGAATATAAAGCTGATCTCCTTTTTTGGGCCAAAGTTCTTTTATTTCTGGCAAAATGTCCAGCGACACTACGATTTGCTTATCCGGAAGTCCTGTGTCGACAAAGACCCCCAGATCTTTGCGAACTTCTGTTACCATCCCCCAACCAAAAGTCGTCTGAGTTGCTGTGACTTCGAGAGTCGTCAGGCGAAGTCTCTGTTTCATATCACTATAGACAAAACCTTTGACCGTTTCTCCTAGCTGATACTTACCTTCTTCTTTAGCTAAAGCATAAGTCTGACCATCCTTTTGAACAAAGTAAAAACGATCGTTTTCATCAGTTACTAGACCTGTTATAAATGTTGCAAGATTTGTATTCATTTTTCTCTTTCTATCATTTAAAGGAGCATTGCTTCAGCTCCCTTTCAAAAGAAACTCAGCTAGCCAAACTAACTGAGTTTTAGTTTTTCATTTTCAATCATGGAAAGAAACATCACACTTCAAGCAATTCTTTTTCCTTAGTAGAAGTCATTTCATCGATGTGTTTAACAGCGTCATCTGTCACTTTTTGAATGTCTTTTTCAAGACCTTTCAGTTCATCTTCAGTAATTTCTTTTGCTTTTTCTTGCTTTTTCGCTTCATCCATAGCATCACGGCGGATATTCCGGATAGCAATCTTAGCATTCTCTCCAACTTTTTTTACTTCTTTAGCCAAATCACGACGAGTCTCTTCCGTCAAAGCAGGAATGACGAGGCGGATAACAGAACCATCACTAGCAGGTGTAATACCCAGATCAGAAGCATTCAAAGCACGTTCAATATCTTTGATAGATGATTTATCAAAAGGTGTTACCAATAACACGCGCGCTTCTGGAATTGTGATAGAAGCAATTTGATTGAGTGGAGTTTCCACTCCATAGTATTCTACTGTAATGCGATCTAAAAGACTAGCATTCGCACGCCCAGCACGAATACTGCCAAATTCACGCGCTAAACTTTGATGTGATTGGGTCATTCTTTCTTTCGCTTTTTCTACAATTGCATTTGCCATAAATTATTCCTCTTCTTTTTCTACATTATTTGAAACAGTTGTTCCGATTTGTTCTCCGAAAACAACCCGTTTAATATTACCAGATTCGTTCATATTGAACACAACAAGATCAATATCATTGTCCATTGAAAGAGTAGAAGCTGTTGAATCCATAATCCGCAATCCTTTGTTAATCACATCACGGTGAGTCAATTCATCAAATTTCACAGCTGTCTTATCTTTATTTGGATCTGCATTATAGACCCCATCAACACCGTTTTTCGCCATAAGAATCGCATCAGCTTCAATCTCGGCCGCACGAAGGGCAGCTGTTGTATCCGTTGAGAAATAAGGTGAGCCAACACCGGCACCAAAAATGACGATACGTCCTTTTTCCAAGTGTCGCAGAGCGCGTCCACGAATATAAGGTTCTGCCACTTGCTGCATTGCAATCGCAGTTTGTACACGAGTATCCACACCTACTTGTTGCAATGAATCAGCCATCACCAAAGCATTCATAACGGTCCCAAGCATTCCAGTATAGTCAGCCTGCACACGATCCATTCCTGCTTCTGCCGCAGGCTCTCCACGCCAAAGATTCCCACCACCGATAACAAGGGCGATTTCAATACCTAAATCATGTACTTCCTTGATTTCCTCTGCCATTTTTTGAACGGTTGAAATGTTAATTCCTATCCCTTTCTCACCGGCAAGAGCTTCACCTGATAACTTGATTAAAATACGTTTATATTTCGGGACTACCATTTTTATTCTCCTTATTTTATCTGTACTATTTTACCATAATTTATAATTTTTATATAGTCCTATTTTTCAAAATATCAAAATTAACAAAAGAAATTTAGTTTTTTGACTGACTCCTACTTCAATAATGTATGTAGCATATCCTTTTTTCTCTTAATAGATTAATTGATTTATTTCAAAAACGTTGTTGCTTTTATCTGTTATTTTTATCAGTCTGATAAACTCCATTTAAATATGAGTTATTCATAAAAAAACCCTATCCATCGATAGAGTTTTTATTCTTAAATTAAAGTGTGTTAACATCAACCTTAATACCCACACCTTGAGTAGTGGTGATAGTAAGATTTGTCATGTAAGTTCCTTTTACTGTAGCCGGTTTAGCTTTTGCAATCACATCGTGGAATGCTTTGAAGTTTTCAACCAACTTATCAGCGTCAAATGAAACTTTACCAATGATAGCCTGTACATTACCTGCACGGTCTGCACGGTAAGTAATTTTACCACCTTTAGACTCTTCAACTGCTTTTGCAACATCCATTGTTACAGTACCAGTTTTAGGGTTTGGCATCAAGTTACGTGGTCCAAGGATACGTCCAAGACGTCCAACAAGTGCCATCATATCAGGTGTAGCAATTACGACATCAAAGTCAAGCCAGCCACCGTTGATTTTTGCAACGAGGTCATCTTCACCAACGAAGTCTGCACCAGCAGCTTTTGCTTCTTCTGCTTTTGCACCACGTGCGAAAACAAGCACACGTTGAGTTTTACCAGTTCCGTTTGGAAGAACCATTGCACCACGGATTTGTTGATCCGCTTTTTTCACATCAATGTTCAAGTTATAAGCAACTTCTACAGTTGCGTCAAATTTTGCAAAGTTTGTTTCTTTTGCAAGTGCTACAGCTTCTTCTACACTGTATGCTTTTGTGCTGTCGATTTTTTCAAGAGCAGCACGAAGTTGTTTGCTTTTTTTAGCCATTTTCTATTCTCCTTGTAAGTGGTTCAATCGATTTTCATCTCCCACGTCCTTCTCGAAATGATGAAGTCTTGCGGGTTTGGGTGTTATTGATTAGTCAACAACAGTGAATCCCATAGAACGAGCAGTACCTTCGATCATACGCATTGCAGACTCAAGGTTTGCAGCGTTCAAATCTGGCATCTTAGTTTCAGCAATTTCTTGTACTTGTGCACGAGTAACTGTTGCAACTTTTGTTTTGTTTGGTGTACCTGATCCCTTTTCAACACCTGCAGCCTTTTTCAAAAGAACAGCAGCTGGTGGTGTCTTTGTTACGAAAGTAAATGATTTGTCTTCATATACTGAGATAACAACTGGGATAATCATACCAGCTTGATCAGCTGTACGAGCGTTGAACTCTTTCGTGAATCCCATGATGTTGATACCGGCTTGACCAAGCGCAGGACCAACTGGTGGAGCTGGAGTAGCTTTACCAGCAGGGATTTGCAATTTTACAAGTTTTTCGACTTTTTTAGCCATCTTTAAATCCTCCTTTGTGGTTTTGGCGGTAATATAAGATTTTTACCTCCCACAAGTATGCTTCTTACATACCTTTCTATTATACACTAAAACGACTAAATTGCAAGAAAAAATACTAAAAAAATTCTCTATTTTTCTCTATTTTTGTGGTAAAATATGTGTATGACATTATTAAAAATCGCATCTATTTTATTTATCTTTTTAACTATTATTTTAACCATTATTATCACTAAATTATTTCGCCTGAAACAGTTTGGCTTGAATTTTGCGGATCTGGCTTTTCCACTTTTTGTGTTGGAATTCTATATCATCTCTGATAGAGCTTTCTACCACAGTCTCTTGCCAGAATTGGCGTTAGCTCTCTCTGCTTTAGCAATTACCATTACTGTCTACTTTCTTCGAGTTAAACGCAGTTTTTACTATCCTAAGTTCTTTAAATTTTTCTGGCGAGCTGGTTTTATTTTGACCTTCTTCCTCTACCTCGCCATGGTGATTAGCTTATTTTTAGCAAAATAAAAAAACATCGGACAGATTCATCTGCTTCCGATATTTTTATATTTAATTTCTTGCTGAGAACTTATCAAATAGAGCAAATAACTTATTTGTTATGAATTGGAACAATCTCATAAGTGATTCTAACATCAAGGAGAGAATGACTGTGAAGATAATGGTAATCGGTGAGATTTTAGATAACAAAAAGATAGAGTGAAATAACAAGCCTGAAATCACCAAGCCGATGATGTTAAAGATTACAACAATGGTTTTCATTCGATTGAGTGGCTGAATAAGCTTGATGATGATAATGAAACCAACTACTGCCAATAAGATAACAGATGATGTCGCCACTTCTTGCGTAGATAATCGAAAAATCCGACCACAAGCCATGACAATCAAAACGGCTAGTAAATCAACAAAAGCTGCTGGTATGGCATTCTGTAAAACCGTTCTGATAAAACGCCCTCGAATGCGCTGCTTATTAGGCTCCAAAGCTAACATAAATCCGGGTATACCAATAGTGAACGCACTAATCAAGGAAACTTGTGATGCCTGCAAAGGATAGGTAAAAGCAAACAAACTAGATAAGATAGCAAGGGAAATAGAAAAAATATTTTTCACAAGAAATAAACTAGCGGAACGCTGAATGTTATTGACAACCCTACGTCCTTCTGTCACAATATGCGGCATATGCGAAAAGTCAGAATCCAGCAAAACAACTTGTGCAATCTGCTTGGTAGCATCGTTGCCTGACTCCATAGCAATGCTGCAATCTGCAGTCTTCATTGCTAAAATATCATTTACACCGTCACCTGTCATTGCAACTTTATGTTGATTAGCTTGAAGTGCTTGGACTAATTTTTGTTTCTGTTGAGGGGTCACTCGACCAAAGACCGTATATTTTTCAACTGCTTGAGTGATTTTTTCATCAGTATCCAAGTTTTGCGCGTCTACATAATTTTCAGCATGAGGAATCTCTGCTTTGGCAGCCACTGCAGCAACTGTGACAGGATTATCTCCTGAGATAACTTTGACTTCCACACCTTGAAGAGCAAAATAGGAAAAGGTTTCAGCTGCATTTTCTCGAATCGGATTTTCTAATAAGATGAAGAGTAGGGGTTCTACTATTTGAGTCAAATCACCTGTAAATGGCTGATTTTTTGATTCAGCAAAAACAAGAACGCGTGAGCCACTTTCTGCATATTGTTGAAAATAGCTGCGATATTCTTCCAACTTTTCTTTTAATACAAGCTCTGGAGCACCTAAAATGAAATTGCCCTCTTTGAAAGAAATAGCACCAAACTTGGTCTTTGAACTAAACGGAAAGACCTTCACTACGGTCCAAGCCTTTTCTACTACTTCTGAAGCAAAAAAGTCTCGAATCGCTGCAATCGTTTCATTTTCATCTGGACTTGCTGCCAAATATTGTTTAAGAGCTTCCTGTGAGGCATTCTTATCTTGCTGAACAGAGAGTACTTGTGCAACTTTCATCGTATTTTCCGTAATAGTTCCTGTCTTATCTACACACAAAACATCTACACGAGAAAGAGACTCAATCCCTTTCATACTGTTTAATAAAACCTGCTGTCTTGCTAGACTAGCTGCTCCCAAAGCCAGCGCCAGAGTCATCAAAAGATAAAGCCCCTCTGGAATCATACCGATAATAGCTCCTACCGTGGAGACAATACTAACTTGAAAACTTTCGTGATTGGTCACATAACTTTGGAAAAATAGAAGAAGCCCTAAAGGAATAATCAAAAATCCAATCACTTTAACCAGATTATTGACCGAACGTACCATTTCAGATTCTTCTTTTCCAGAGACTTCTTTTGCTTTCAATGTCAGTTGATTGATGTAGGATTCATCGCCCACTTTTTCCAAGCGAGCATAGGCTTTGCCAGATACGACAAAACTGCCTGACATGACAGTATCATCTATTTGCTTTGCGATTTCATCTGCTTCTCCTGTCAACTGTGATTCATTGACTTTCAATTCACCTGATACAATCTTAGCATCTGCATAGATTTGGTCTCCTGTCGAGAAAAGAACGATATCATCTTGTACTAAATCTTTTGTCTCTAGTTGGATTTCTTTACCGTCTCGCACGACAATCGCTGTATAGTGATGAAGCAACTGCATATTGCTCAATATTTTGCGCGCTCTAAGCTCTTGAACAATTCCAATCAAAGAATTGATAATAACAATAGGCAAAAAGAGTAGATTGTTCCACGATTGTACAATTATCAACAATAGAGCAAGAACAAAAAAGATGAAATTAAAGTAAGTAAAAACATTGGATTGAATGATTTGCCAAATTGTCTTCTCCGTACTAACCGTTACTTTATTGACGAAGCCTTTTTGAATTCGTTCTTCAACCTCTTGTTGGCTAAGCCCTGCGTATATCTGTTCTGACATATAGCCTCCATTCACAAATCATATTAGTATTCTATCAAAAAAGTCCGGTTTAAGTCATAGAAAACTTACAGAATTGAAAAATGTGAGATTTTCCATACCTTTTCTACAAAACTTTCAAAATAAAACAGCTACAGAAAAAGAGGCTGGGACAAAAGTCCTTAACCTCGTCAGATTTTTATGAGTTTCTTGCAAGTCGTAGTAGTTGAGTGGGTTCTATGCGGTTGATAAATCAACCTTTACAGCCCTACTCAACTGTGCGGGGGTGGGACGACAAAATCAAATTTCTTCGAAATTACCGATTTTTGTCCCACTCCCAAGGATGTTACATTTTTTAAACAGCACCTATTTTAGTTATGCAATAAAACTTTTCTTGGCTTGGTGCCTTCTGCTGGACCGATGACACCTGCAGCTTCCAACTCTTCCATCAGTCGAGTCGCACGATTAAATCCGACGGACAATCGACGTTGGAGCATTGAAGCACTCGCTTTTTGAGTTTCTATGACCAAAGCCTTGGCTTCTTCAAAGAGTGGATCACCTTGTTCACTCTCACTACCTGAATCCATGTCATTCTCAGATACTTCGCCTGGGTCAAAATTATCATCATAATCTGCTTCAGCTTGATTTTTAACAAAAGTGACAATGCGCTCTACATCTTCATCGGAAATAAATGATCCTTGCAGACGGACAGGATGATTTTCATCAATCGGCTTAAAGAGCATATCCCCACGTCCCAAGAGTTTCTCGGCACCATTTTCATCTAGAATCGTTCGGCTATCAGTTCCGCTAGAGACAGCAAAAGCAATCCGCGAAGGAACATTTGCCTTGATGAGCCCAGAGATGACATCAACAGACGGTCGCTGAGTGGCCAAAATCATGTGAATACCAGCCGCTCGAGCTTTTTGTCCCAAGCGAATAATAGCGTCTTCCACTTCTTTGCTGGCTACCATCATAAGGTCTGCCAACTCATCCACAATGACCACAATCAATGGAAGAGGAATTTGTTTATATTCTGGTTGACTGGCATTGTACTCGGCTATTTTGGCATTGTAACCTGCAATATTGCGAGCACCAACCTTAGAAAAGAGCTCATAGCGATTTTCCATTTCATCGACCACTTTTTGCAAAGCCCGACTCGCTTTGCGAGGATTGGTCACAACAGGGATCAGTAAGTGGGGAATATCATTATAGACAGACAATTCGACCATTTTAGGATCGACCATCATGAACTTGACTTCATCTGGTCGTGCTTTCATGAGAATACTAGCAATAATACCGTTGACTGCAACGGATTTCCCTGAACCAGTCGAACCTGCTACTAGCAAATGAGGCATTTTTGCCAAATCAAATGTCCGAACAGAGCCATTGACAGCCTTTCCTAAAGGAATTTCGAGTAATTTCTTATCATCTGTCTTAGATTGCTCCCAGAGTTCACGGAAAGTGACCATTGCAATCTCGGAATTTGGTACTTCAATTCCGACTAGAGATTTTCCCGGAATAGGTGCTTCAATCCGCACATCTTTAGCTGCCAAGGCCAGAGCTAAATCGTCAGCCAGATTGGAAATGCGATTGACCCGCACTCCGACAGCTGGCTTGACCTCGTACTTAGTCACAGACGGTCCGATTTCAGCACGTTCAACGCTAGCACGAATACCAAAGCTAGCAAATGTTTCTTCTAAAATCTTGATATTTTCGCGAACAATTTTCTTTTCTTTGGATTGATTTTTAGGCTTGTCTGGCGCAAACAAATTGATTGTTGGAAGTTTGTAATCTAAACTTTCTTTGGGGGTGAAATTAACTTCAACATCTTCATCTGTGTTATCTTGCTGCTCTTCTTTGTGTTGTTTCTCAGACAAACTCTCATCATAATCATAAATTTCTGGTTCTGCTTCTTCAAACTGAATCGGCGTATGAGCTAAGACCTCATCATCTAAAATTTCTCCCGTTGCGGGATCAATTTGTGGCTCGTCTTGCTCTACCTGAATAGCATTCATCGCTGCTTGCGCAGCTTTTTCTTCTTTTTCGATAAAACGTTGCTGACGCTTTGCTTCTCGCTTCTCACTCCAAGCATGATAGGTTTCACTTAATTTTTCAAAAATATCATAAATCGAATATGGACTGATGAGTAGCGCCCCTAGCAATATTAAGAGGAGCCCGATAAAGTAGGTGCCAATATTTGAAAATAAAAAGGCTATAGGAGTATAGAGTGTCGCTCCTAATAAACCACCACCAGCAAAAGCACTGACTTTAACAGCTGTCAAATCCGTTAAAATCCGTGACAAGGTTGTACTTAGAACCGGTCCTTTTAAATTTAAAACATTTACAAAATAAGCTTGAAACATAAGCAGCAAGCCGATAAAAATACTGAAAAAGCCTGATTTATACCCTTCATGCTTATTGACCCACTTAAAAAAGAAAAGATAAATGAAACTGGCTATAATAACTACATAAGCTAAACTTCCTACCAATAAGCGAATGAGATTGTAAAGAGTGATTCCAACGGCACCCCATTTTAAGGCTGCAAAAAGAAGCAAAAAAGCTACTCCGAAAGTTATCAACATCCTCCGAATGGCCTTTTGCCGTTCTAACTCTGCTTTTGTAGGTCGTCTCGTTGTCCGACCTTTTTTACTATTTTTCTTACTTGCCATAACTTTTATTATACCATAAGTCGGACACTAATCCAATGAAAGAAAAAAGCAGAAAATCAATGTTCCTGCTTTTAAATAATAATCTTTACTTCCAAATCACATCACCATCATCTACTGGTAAAACAAACCACAAAATCAAATAAGGGATTAGACCGATTCCATATACAAAAAATGCTACTCCCCAGATCAGTCGCACAATGGTAGGATCTATGTCAAAATAATTTGCTACGCCTGCACAGACACCTGCAATTTTCTTATTCCGCACATCTCTTGTCAATCGTTTAGCCATTCTCTATCCCTCCTTTATAAATCTATTATAACATAAATTTTTTACCACTAAATAAATATCATAAAGAAGTTCCATAATCTGGTTGACAGATATTATCGGCAGCAAGATTAAAAAAGTTGCTATTGCAGTTGACCTAGAATAAAGCGAGAAATTGGTCCAACAATCAGAAAATTCAAGTGAAAAACCACAATAAAATTAGTCAACCAAGCTCCAAAGTAATTGGATACTGAAAGCGGCACGCCGTTAAAAAGCATACCATAAAGAGACATCAATGAAACCATAATCAGAACCATACCACCTGAAACAACGAGGATCTTCTGCCAAGGTTTATGGCGTTCTGTTAAAAATTTAAAAGCAACTCCCTTCACAACTTGTCCTGCCACAAGAAGGTCTAAGAGAAAAGCGGTAATCAATCCAGGAACATATCCCATTGCTAGATGAGCCCATGAAAAATATCCTACAATGGACAGGTTCCAAATGCTCATTCCAAATACCATCATGCTACACATAAGGGCTGTAAAAAATAATGATTCCTTAAAATTCTTCGGCATAAAAACTCCATTTCTTTATTGATAAACGCTATTTTAGCACAAAAAATTTTTTCTCGTAAGCAAATTTACAAAACTTTTCATAAGAAAATGTTTTCATACTTTAAACGCCTAAATTGTCAAATTAAGTTAGACTTTTCAAGTAACTCAGAAAAACTTGGTATGGTATTTGATAATTCAAAGACTTTCTAGGAATTCTATTTCTTTTATCAGCTATAGCTGATAAATAATTTTGAGAAATATTCGTAAAATCCATTTGTTTCGGTAGTCCATTTCGTCTTAATAAGCCATTAGAATGTTCATTGAGACCTCGTTGCCCAGGACATCCTGGATCCGCAAAGAAAATATCAATGTCATGTACATTCGAAATAGATTTCCAATTAGAAAATTCTTTCCCACAATCAAAAGTGATCGACTTAAAGAGATGGCTGGGGATTTGAGACAACCATTGATTGATGGAGGCCTCAATATCGCTTGCTTTCCGTCCATTGGTTTTCAGTGTGATGATGGCTTTTGAGCAGCGTTCTACTAAGGTAATGACTGCACTTTTGTGTTTTTCTCCCACAATTGTATCCCCTTCTAGATGACCGAATTCCGTCTTAAAATTAGGATAACTGTCTGCTCTCTCACGTAAATCTCTGCGAAACGCTTGTTTTCCTCGTTTTTCGCTATGACCATTTGGTTTTCTTTTGCCTTTCCAAGGGAGATCCTCTTTCTTTAAAATACCACGGTCTGCTAGTCGATAGAGAGTTCTCATAGGACAAGAAACCCTATCTGGATAAGTTCCTTTAATGACATCAAGGCTCCAATTTTGTTCTAAATGAGTTTGGATAAAATCTTTTTCTGATTGCGTAAGACTTGTTTTATTCCTGCCACAACGTTTCTTATTGACTTTATAACGGTTATAATAATCATATGCAGAGTGCCCCTCTTTCAGATAGTTGATGACATTGTAGATTGTCTGTTTTGATCTGCAAAGTGAAGTCACAATATCTGAAACTTTTATGTTTTCTTGATAGTAAGCCTCTATCATTACGAGCTCGTTTGTGGTAAGATGAGTATAGGTCATTTATGTTAGTTCCTTTCAGACAAATGTGGTGTTTAGCTGAGCCTAACATAGATGGCTTTTTCTGTCTAGCTTAATTTTACAATTTGGGACGATTGAACTATCTTTACATCAAAAAAGTAGCCCAATAGTGCCTTTCAGTTAGCATGGACAAACTCTCAAAAGGTTTGAAAAAGGCTTTTATTTATAGTAAAATGTGAATAGTTCAACATTCAGAAAGGAAATCTATGAAAAAATTACTTATCTTAGGACTGGCTGCTGGTTTATTTTTGACAGGCTGTACAAACTTACAAAGAGCTATTAGAGGAAATGACTATGTAGACTCCAGCCTTGCTTCCGAATCCAGCTTAAGAGCAGCGGAAAAACAAAAAGAAGAGCAAAAAGCTGCTTTGAGCGATAAAAATGCTAACTTTCCACAGCTGTCTGACAAGGTTGCTGACGATGAAGCGGAAGTGAAAATAACCACAACTGAAGGTGCTATTTCTATGAAGCTTTTTCCAAAATATGCTCCACTTGCAGTTGAAAATTTCTTAACGCATGCTAAAGAAGGTTATTATAACGGCGTGACTTTCCACCGTGTCATTAAGAACTTTATGATTCAAACAGGAGACCCTAAGGGAGACGGTACTGGTGGTGAATCCATTTGGAAAGGCAAAAATTCTAAGATCGACTCTGGAAGTGGCTTTAAAACAGAGATTTCGTCTTATCTCTACAATATCCGTGGCGCATTAGCCATGGCTCGTTCTTCCAATCCAAATTCCAACGGTAGTCAATTCTTCATCAACCAAAATACCAAGGACAGTTCTAATCAGCTCTCTAGTACAACTTATCCTGAAAAAATCATTGAAGCCTATAAAAAAGGTGGAAATCCAAGTTTAGATGGAAATTACACTGTCTTTGGGCAAGTCATTTCTGGCATGGATGTTGTGGATAAAATCGCTGCTACCGAGACTGGCGAAAACGACAAACCCAAAAAAGAAATCAAAATTGAGAAAATTGAAGTCATCAAGGACTATACATTTAAGAAATAATCACAAAACGAGTCTGGGCAAAAATGTTCCAGACTCGTTTACTTTCTAGAATAAAACTCATTGAGTGGTCTCTAATGTGCTGATGCTATCAGCTTTTACAGCCCTACTCAACCTTACGGAGTGGTGGGACGACAAAATCGATTTCTTACGAAATACTGATTTTTGTCCTACACCCCGTTTTCTTTATGCCTACGTTAATTGATTAAAATCCCAAATCTGATCTACCCATCCTTTGTAAAAGTCAGGCTCATGGCAGACCATGAGAATACTGCCTTTGTATGCTTGGAGAGCGCGCTTGAGCTCATCTTTGGCATCCACATCGAGGTGATTCGTAGGCTCATCCAGCACTAAGACATTATTTTCTCGGTTCATGAGGAGACAAAGTCGAACCTTAGCCTGCTCACCTCCTGAGAGAACCTGAATCTGGCTTTCAATATGCTTGGAGGTCAGACCGCAGCGAGCCAGAGCAGCGCGAACTTCCGCTTGATTGAGTGACGGGAAAGCATCCCAAACAGCTTCCAAAGGGGTCTGGCGATTACCACCAGCTGTCTCCTGCTCAAAATAGCCCAATTCCAAATAGTCTCCACGCTCTACTTGACCAGCAAGAGGAGGAATGATTCCAAGCAAACTTTTTAAGAGAGTTGTTTTCCCGATTCCGTTGGCTCCGATAATGGCAACTTTCTGATTGCGCTCAAAGGTTAGATTAAGGGGTTTTGTCAAAGGACAATCGTAACCAATTTGCAACTCTTCTGCTTGAAAAATAAAGCGCCCTGGTGTACGAGCCATTTTGAAGTCAAAGGAAGGCTTAGGCTTCTCACCCTGCAATTCAATCAGCTCCATTTTATCTAATTTTTTCTGGCGGGACATAGCCATATTGCGGGTAGCCACCCGAGCTTTGTTGCGCGCTACAAAGTCTTTTAAATCAGCAATTTCCTTTTGCTGGCGCTCGTAAGCTGCTTCCAGCTGAGATTTCTTCATCTCATAAACTTCTTGGAATTGATAATAATCACCAGAATAGCGGGTCAAGTTTTGATTTTCTACATGGTAGACGATATTGATTACATCGTTTAAGAAAGGAATATCATGGGAAATGAGTACGAAAGCATTTTCATAATTTTGCAGATAGCGCTTGAGCCAATCAATATGCTCTGCGTCCAAATAGTTGGTAGGCTCATCTAAGAGCAAGATGTCTGGTTTTTGAAGGAGAAGTTTTGCTAAGAGCACCTTGGTTCGTTGACCTCCAGAAAGAGCGGTGACATCCGTTTCCATACCGTAATCCATAACCCCTAAAGCACGAGCTACCTCATCAATCTTAGCATCTAAAGTATAAAAGTCTCGACTTTCCAATCGCTCCTGCAATTCACCCACTTCTTCCATAAGGACATCAACATCAGCTCCGTCTTCTGCCATAGCTAGATATATCTCATTGATTCGAGACTCAGTCTTGAAAAGTTCATCAAAAGCCGTCCGCAACACATCACGCACGGATTGGCCTTCTTTCAACACAGCGTGCTGATCTAAGTAACCAGCTGTCACATACTTGGGCCACTCAACCTTGCCTTCATCTGGCAACAATTGACCAGTTACAATGCTCATAAAGGTGGATTTCCCTTCACCGTTTGCTCCAACTAAACCGATATGCTCACCCTTAAGCAAGCGGAAAGATACATCCTCAAAAATAGCCCGGTCACCAAAACCGTGGCTCAAATTTTTTACTTCTAAAATACTCATTCTTATAAAACTTTCTGATTTATTGGGCGTGAGACAGAATCTGCCCTTCAAAAATTATATCATCTTCTTTGTCAAATTGGCAAGGACAGAAAAAATAGTCTGGAATAACAGTATTCCAGACTCGATAAAACTCAATGCACTTTAGTTGAATACCTTCTAATGTGCTGATACTATCAGCTTTTTCAGACTTACTCAACCTTGCAGGGCTGGGACAACAAAATCAATTGCTGACAAAACGCTGATTTTGTTCCATTCTTATTTCATAATATTAAACAGTCAATGATAAAGCCAATCTATCCATCTACCACTGCTAACTCATTCTTTAAATTAATTCTTTCAAAAACGCTATCAGGGTCTCAGCTGATTGCCTGCCAGCTTCATGGATAAATTCGTCAAAGCTGATATTTGCATCATGAGAAGCTGTATCACTCATGGCACGAATGACCATAAAAGGCAGACCGATAGAATGGGTTGCTTGCGCAATGGCTGCTCCTTCCATTTCTACCGCTAAAACATCTGGAAAATGATGCTTAATGGCTTGAATCTTGTCTTGTCCCGCAATAAAACTGTCTCCTGTTGCAATCAAGCCAACGCGACTTGTCTGATATGTCTTTTCTAAAATCTTTCTCATCTCAGAAACCAAATAGCGGCTCGCTTCAAAATACAGTGGCTGGCGCGCCATTTGTCCGTATTCATAGCCAAAAGCTGTTACATCTACATCGTGGTACACTAGCCGATCAGCCACTACAACATCGCCGATTTGCAAACCTTCGGCTACCGCACCAGCAGAACCCGTATTGATGACAGCCATCACTTTAAACTCATTGACCAAAACAGCCACGCTCATAGCAGACATGACCTTTCCGATCCCGCTTTCGACCAGCACAACTTCATGACAACCGATACTTCCCGTATGATAAACATGCCCCAAACGTAAGTGCTTTTCGGAATTTTCCAAGTTTTCCACTAAGATTTTTAGTTCCTCAGGCATTGCCACAATAATTCCGATTTTCATTTTTTCCTCTCATTCTATCACAAAAAAAGCGAAAGTCGAGCTTATCGCTTTTTATAGCCAAATAATAGCAGCAATCAAAGCAATCAAAAGCAGAACAATCCAAAATAGAATTTTGTTTAATTTCGCTTGGAATACTCCACGTTTTGCATTTTCAATGCGTCGGCTTTTGGTCACCGTTGGTTCTACATCAATTTGCAGCGTATCTTGATTGAAACTACTATTTAGAGAGGAATAACCAAACTGACTTCTAGTCGTTTTTAAAATTTTGGTTTCTTCCTCATCATGCAAAGGTGGACCTGAAATATCTTCACCGCGATTTGCCCGTTCAATCATTTCATCTGTTAATAAAGGTCTTCCCATGATCGTTCCCCTATCTTCGATTCATTTTCATTTCCCAATATTGGAGTGCAATAATGGTTTTTGCATCACAAATATCACCACTAGCAAGGAGAGCTTTCGCTTCTTCCAAGGTCACTTCATAGAGTTCTAAGGTCTCGTCCTCATCTTGTGGACGAGGATTTTCAACTTTTGTCAAATGGTTAGCGCTATAAAGTTTGATGCGCTCATTGCAAAAGCCAATCGCCGAATAGAAATCATAGAGCAGTTCTAACTCACCTGTATAACCCGTTTCTTCTTCTAATTCGCGCAAAGCTGCAGCCTTTGGATCTGCATTTTCACCAACTTCTAACTTTCCAGCTGGAATTTCATAAGAGGTTGCTTCAATAGCTTTGCGGTACTGCTTAACCAAAATCATTTTGTCTTCTGGCGTTAGCGCGATAACTGCCACCGCTCCATTATGGAAAATCAAATCACGGTAAGCTGTTCCTTTTCCTGCTGGCAACTGAACTTCATCTTTTACAAGTTTAAAAATAGGTCCTTGGTAAATTTCTGTTCGTTTTAGTGTTTTTTCTTCAAAATCCATAGCAATCCCTACTTATTATTTGGATGATGTGGCAAGCGCTTAGCGTATTCTTCTTTATTGATCTGGCGACCACGTCCAAGAGCAATCGCATCAGCTGGCACATCCTTGGTAATGGTTGAGCCTGCACCTACAAGAGAATTGTCCCCAAGTTCTACCGGCGCAATAATGGTTGAATTAGAACCTACAAAGACATTGTTCCCAATGACGGTCTTAAATTTGTGCTGTCCGTCATAATTAACTGTAATCGTTCCAGCACCAAAATTAACATTCGCACCCACTTCAGAATTACCAATATAGGTCAGATGCCCAGCTTTGGTATTTTCACCGATAGAAGAGCCCTTCACTTCAACGAAATTACCAATATGTACATTTTTAGCAAGGCTTGAATCTGGGCGAACATGAGCGTAAGGTCCCACCGTTACACCGTCTGCAACTGTAGATTCTTCAATCATCGAATTGGTAATAACCGTTTGTTCACCAATAACAGAGTCAACAATATACGTACCGTTTGTCAAAATGCTGCCTGCACCAATTTTCGTTGTTCCTTTCAAGGTAACATTGGCTTCAATTTGGACTTCTGGTTCAATCTGTACGTCTACATCAATATAAGTCGTTTCTGGATTTACAAAACTAACGCCATTCACCATGTGAGCTTGATTGATTCGGCGACGCATAATACTTTCTGCCGTTGCCAATGCCACGCGGTCATTGACACCAAGACTTTCATCAAAGTCTTTCAGAGTATAAGCGCCGACTTTTTCGCCATTCTCACGGAAAATGCCGATCACATCTGTGATGTAGTATTCTCCTTGCGCATTGTTGGTATTGATATTTTTCAAGGCTTCAAAAAGACGAGCGTTATCAAAAACATACGTTCCTGTATTGATTTCTTTGATTTGCTTTTCAAAATCCGAAGCATCCTTTTGCTCCACAATTTTGATCACTTCTTCCTGCTGATTACGGACAATCCGTCCATAACCAAATGGATTTTCCGCTTCTGCTGTCAAAATCGTTGCAACATTTTTGTGGTTGACATGAAAATCAATCAGATTTTTCAGGCTTTCTCCTGTGATTAAAGGAGTGTCTCCTGCAATGACTAATGTTTGCCCTGCCAAACCTTCCAGCACAGGCTCTGCCATCATCACAGCATGACCAGTTCCTAATTGCTCCGTTTGACGAACAAATTCTGTTTGCCCTGCCAATACCTGCTCCACCAGCTCTGCCTTATGTCCGACCACCGTCACAGTCTTTTCAGGTGCGATAGCTCCAACACTTCTAAATACATGTTCTAACATTGAAATTCCAGCAACTTTGTGAAGCACTTTTGGTAAATCTGATTTCATGCGAGTGCCTTTTCCAGCTGCTAAAATAATTGCATAGTTTGTCATAATAGTTCCTTTTATCAAAGTAAATTTACTTTATTATATCACTTTTTGTGTCATTTGTTAAGATTCTCTCCATGACACATATATATGTTTGTTTCATAGCGGATAAACCTTACGAAACTCCTCTAAGACTACACCTGTCTCCTCTGAGAAGGAGAGGCCGGCTTCAGCCATCCATTCCGTGAAGAATTCCTCATGCACCTGCCGCCAGTAATTCAAAGATTTATCACCCTCTCCTTCTTTAAAAGCGTGCTCTGCAGAGACTTGCTTAAAAGGAACAACCGTTACTTTGGTGATTTCGATGATACAAACGGCTTGATCCTGGCTGTCTAGGACGACATCAAAGGTTCCTACTTGCGGCAAGGGTTCATTTTCAATCTTATAGAGCTCATAGGCCGAAGCCGTCGCTGTCTTTTCACCACGAAGCACTAAGTCGGCAAGCTGATCTGCCAAGGTACCGAAGGCCCAGGCGTCTATTTTGTCGCCGATTGCGGGGTTGATTGTTTTGTATTCATTCCATAATTGTTCTGGGGTCATGGTTTCTCCTATCTGTAATTTTAACTCATAAGCTGGGTAAGCTCCTAAGCATTGATAACCTAGCTTTTCAGCTATTTTCTTCGAAGCTTCATTATGGGCGTCCCAGAGCGGAAAAACGCTACGCTGCAGGGATTCCAAAATCATCTTCGCCCCAAGTACAGCAGCTAAGCCCTACTGTTGATAAGCCGGTTTCGTTGCAATCTCGATTTCAATGGCTTTTTGGTAAACAAGTGCTGTCGAGACCCCAGCGACGATTTCCTCACCCTTTCGGATCACAAAACCAAAAGCTCCGGCTTCTTGAAAGTCTTTAAAAGTTGCAAAATTCCCCTGCAAATCCTGAGACCATTCTTCCTGAGCTAGTTCTTGATAGGTTTTTGAATTGATTGCCTCAATAACGAGCTGCTTCGATAGCTGCTCCACGATGTTTTTCAATACCTTATCATCAAAATCTGCCTCATCTTTAAAAGCATAGCGGGTAAAGGTAGATAAGGCTGGACAAGAGGATAAGCAGGCCTGCCAAGAAACCTCTTCTGATATGAGAATTCGGTAGTCTGGCTCACAGATGTCTCTATAATCAGCCAGCAACGCCATATCTGCCCGTCCAGCCAAAAAGAGAAAATCTCCCTGTTCGTACAAAATGGCGGTCTCGTCTTCATTTGTATAAAACTGCCCTAGCTTCGCCTTCAAACCATATCTCACCATATTCTTTTTCCAATATTGGAAAGAATTCTGCAGTCTTGGCTCAATGGTCGTTGCTTTCATTCTACTTGCTACCTCACTTCAAACTCCAACCACCGTCGATTTTGATAATCTCGCCCTGCATAGCAGCTGCCTTACCACTAGCTAGAAAAAGGGTGACATCAGCGACTTCTTCTGGTTCTATCCAACGCTTGATAGGAGTCTCGTCTGCTACCCACTGGGCTAAGCCTCCCGGCTCAAAATCCGCAGCAGTCATGCCCGTTTTGACCGCACCGGGAGCAATCCCAAAAACCTGCACTCCCTGCTCCGCATAGTCTAGTGCCAACTGCTTGGTAAATCCTGCTAAAGCATGCTTGGAAGAAGTGTAAGCATGACCACCACCACCAGCTAAACTCGATGCAATAGAGCACATATTGATGATGATGCCTGATTGTTTCTTCAGCATCTGCGTCAGATAATAACGAGTTAGCTCTACTGGTGTTACATAGTTAATCTCGAAAATTTCTTGGATTTCTTGAGCAGTCTGCTCCAGTAAAGGTTTATAATCATCTAGTACTCCAACTGTATTGCAGAGGACATCTACCTGCGGGCACCAGTTAAAAATTGACTGAAGCGCCAGCGTTAAATCTTGCTGAAGAAAATGAAAATCTCCTGTCAGGTTTGGTTTTTTAGACTGGTCTACACCATAGACGCGCCAGCCATTTTCCAAAAAGAGCTGTGCCTGTGCTCGTCCAATCCCTGAACTGACTCCCGTCACCAGTACTGTCTTAGTCATGAACTTCCACCCAGTCATCTGCTAAGACATCACAAGGAGTCGGACTCCACATGGAAAAGCCTTCTCCATCGCCTGATACATTGATGAGAAAATAAGGCGTCACTTCAAGCGCCACTCCGTTCTGCTCAATGCTGTCAAAAAGCTGGACATAATTCTCAGCACCGCCCCAGCCTACGCGGACATATTTCTTCTTAGCTTTCAAACCCGGTAAAATTTCTTCAAATGTCATGATATACCTCTTTCTGCTTTTCATATTACTAGTATAGCAAAATATGATGTCCTACGCTGTTTTTTCCTTGCTTTTTGCTGCTACTTTTGTTAGACTTGCAAGAGTAAATGGATTTTGAGTGAGTATTTTTGTTTTTCATCTTTACTTTTTCTATTTTTTACACAATCTTTTAGAGAAAGGAAGTAAGATGTATGACACAAGGTACAGTAAATGGTTCAATGCTGAAAAAGGCTATGGTTTTATTTCACAAGACAATGGACCAGACGTTTTTGCTCACTTTTCAGCGATTCAATCCGACGGATTCAAATCACTGAATGAAGGTGACAAAGTAATGTTTAACATTGAAGAAGGTCAGCGCGGTCTTCAAGCAGTCAATATTACAACATTAGCATAAAACAAGACAAGACTGGCATTTCCAGTCTTGTCTTGTTTTAAAATGACGTTATAATGTCAAGCTCAATTTTTACCATAAACAGTCAAAATTGCAAAGATAATGAAATGTGTAGGGGCATCTACTTAGTGCCTCCGTTTTTTCATTTCACTTTTTACCTATTTTTGCTTTCAGCAAACGGATGAACTCTTCATTGGTTCCATTCGTTATAATAGCATTCATCACTATCTTTCTTTGCAACAACTTGTTGAGGTTATCTTTTGGAATTTGGTCTAATAATTCTTCCCAACTGCGTTTCGCCAAACGGTTCAAATCCTTTAAAGCACTTGTTTCTGCTCTTTTTCTTTCTGCTTCATGTTCAGGATAGCCCATACCAAACTCACCATCAAATAATTTATCCAATGTATATTGTAGGTTCAATTCTCCTTGCCAACCAAAATTCAACCCTAATGGCAGGGAAGCAACATTTCCTCCATTGATTCGTCCAAAGAGGAAAGCATCTTGTGGGGTCTCTATATAGCCACACAAAAGACCTGGTAAACTATTACAGGCAAGCATCATACCTTGACCTGAAGAACAACCTGTTACAACAAAATCTACTGCTCCACTTTCTATTAAGAGACTAATCGTCATCGCTATCTCAACATAAGAATACTGCTCGTTCTCCTCCTCAAAAATACCAAAATTCAGCACTTCGTCAGACGCTTGGACTGCTTTTTTTACAGATTCAAATAGCAGCGAATTCATATTTCTTCGAGTGGTTCCTTGGATAACCGCAACTCTCATTTCAACTCCTTTTCCATTTTGACAAAAAGGTAACTATCGCCATTGCTTTCCTGAGGCTGTCGCCCAATCACGTTGAAACCACAGCGAAGATAGAGCTTTTGAGCTCTTTGATTAAAATCTGCAACTGAGAGAGTTAGGCTTTTTACTGAGATATTTTCTTCAATAAACTGCAGATGGTTTGTAAAAACTCTTCCCCTTGACCTTTACCATAATACTCTGGCTTCATCCCTAAACCTAGCTCTTGCTTGTCTTTGCCAACTGGGAAAAGACAGAAAAAACCATACAATTCATCATTTTTGAGAATTTGATAATAGTGATTGCCACGCGCTTCAGGAGATAAAATTTCTTCATAATCCTCAGGATCTGCTTGCATATCATAAAAGCTATAAATTCCTTCATAATGCCAATTATTAGCAATTTCTTCTGCATTACTTTGCCTTAATGGTTCAATCTTCATAGATATCATTTCTCAAAATTCCCAATAAAAACGTTTCTGATCAGCTTTTTCCTCACAACCCAATTTTCGATAAAACTCATGAGCCTTCATTCGTGAAATACCAGAGTTTATTCGAATACCTGCATAGCCTGCAGCTGAACCCTCTTCACGCACAGCCTGCATAAGCGCTCTGCCATACCCCTGATCTTGAAAATCTGGAGCTACAGCCAAAGCCAACAGATTGAGCAAAGACGGAAAATATAAGCAATCATAGCTAGCTGCGTGGGCACAGCCGACAATTTGACCTGCTGCATTTTCAGCTACCAAGATAAAATGATCAGACCTATCCAACAGCTCTGATAGTTTCTGACGAGTTTCTATCAAGCCAAAATCATAGCCGAGAGCAGTTGCATTGATTTCCTGAATAGCCGCTGCATCTGAAAGTTCTGCAGATCGTATCATATTCGCACCTCTTTTTCTTTCTATGTATAGCAAAAAACAGCCTAAGTGGTTGTCTGGATTAAAGCTTATCAATTGATTTCCGAATGTTGATATCCATAGATAAAATAGATAATTGTTCCAACTAGTAAGGCAAGCCCGAATGCTAGCCAAGTATCAGAGCCATATTGGCTCATGAAAGACAGGCAGATAATAATGGATAAGACAGGCGTCAGAGGTACAAAGGGAGTTTTAAATTCCCCTGCTTGAGGAAGTCCTTTATCCTTGCGCAACTTCAAAATAGCCACTGCTAACAAAATCAGATAAGCCAAGGTGCAGATATTTAGAAAGGATGCGATACTGGCTAGCGGAAAAATCCCCGCACAAACTGCTGCAGCTATTCCTACCAAAATCGTAGCATTTCTCGGTACACGACTAGTAGCGGTTAATTTTCTAAAAGACTTTGGCAACAAACCGTCACGCGCAATGCTGTAAATCATGCGCGACAGAGCATAAGTCATGGAAATGCAGACAGTAATCAAAGTCAAAATAGCCACCACTGACACATAATTAGCCGCCCAGCTAAGCCCCACACTGCGAAGCGCAAATGCGACAGCATCTGCCACATCTAGCTTGCTGTAGTGAACAATCCCTGTCAGAACCAGTGTCACCAATATATAAAGTACCGTTACAATGGACAAAGATAGCACAATTCCTCGTGGAACATTTTTTTGTGGCTCCTTAATCTCGTCCACTGCCATAGAAATAGACTCAAAACCCAAAAAGGCAAAGAACATCAGAGAGGCGCCAGCCATAATTCCAACATTGCCACCATAAAGTTTACCAAAGCCAAATGGGGCAAAATGAGACCAATTTTCAGGTTTAATAAAGAAAATCCCTACAAGGATAAAAAGGGCCAGTGCCGAAAACTTCAAGATAACCAAAGTGGAATTAAATCGCAGAGCTGCTTTGGAATTTAATAAAACCACGCCTATCACAAATACCAAAACAAGAATCGGCAGTAAGTCTACATAAGTTCCTGCCTGCGGATTGAAGGTTCCATTGAGAGCCTTGGGCATACTTAAACCAAATCCACTTAGCAAGCCTTTCAAATAGGATGCCCAACCAGAGGCAACGCTAGATACCGCCGTCATAAATTCCATAATAGTCAGCCAGCCTGCTATCCAAGCTGGAAACTCACCAAGGACAGCATAGAGATAGCTATAAGCACCTCCATTTGCAGGAATCCTCGACGCAAATTCTGCATAAAAGAAAGCAGACATACTCACGCAAAGAACAGAAATAATAATCGAAACAACTAAAGCAGGACCAGCTAATGTGGCAGCTGCCGTTCCAGTAATCGTAAAAATCCCCGTCCCCACCATAGCGCCAATTCCTAACAAAATCAAATCCAACAATCGTAAATGACGCCGCATGTCAGTCCGATCTCGACTAACATCTTTTTTCCGAAAAATATTCATCCTCAACTCCAATTTATTAGATTGAATTATTCTACCATAAAAGCAATCAAAAAGGAATCAAACGTCTCTCTTTTTTGTTAAATAAATTGAAAAAGGAGCAAGAATAGCCCTACTCCTTTTCGCGATTATCTATACTTATCACTAACTTACATCGACACAATTCTACGATAACTGCGTGATGTGATGAGAAAGACAAGTACATAGACGATAAAGAAAACAGCACAAACGCCAAGTGTAACTTCCAACATCAATGTAGCATTTAAGACACCCAGAACTTTCAGTATAAGGCTCAGCATATGATAAGCAAAAGCCAGATGAACAAAGGCAAAGATGAGTGGCAAGAAGAACACCGTCAGAATTTGCTTGCGAATGGTTCGCTTGGTCTGCTTTTCATCCAGTCCCACCTTTTGTAAAATCACAAAGCGATCACGGTCTTCATATCCTTCTGAAATCTGTTTGTAGTAAATTACTAAAACCGTTCCTAGCATAAAGACAATAGATAGGAAAATTCCGATAAAGAAAACCCCACCGAGCATGCTCATGATTTCCTGCATACCTTGGATTCTTGTATAACCATACACACCGGCATTATCGGGGAGAGTCGTATTGAACTGTTTCAACTTCTTTTGATAAGCTGTATCCAAATCACCTTTTGCCTTATCAGAAGCCTTGATATTCAATCCACCATATAATTCCGTGTTAATCGTGTAGTGCTCCTTTTGTGCATCTACTATCTTTTGTGGATCATTGACAACCATAAAAAGTGACTGCGGTACAACGATATTATACTGATCCGCGACATTTCCAAGAACAAAGTCCTCTGTTAAAAGTTCTTTCACTGTCAATTCTTGCTCAATCAGCTTAAGAGGTTGATCTTGCCTTACAGATATTCCTTTTGCAAAGATGGCTGTCTCATTGTCTTTTAAGTCCAACGTTTTGCCAGTCATCTTTTGATAATCAGCAGCTGAAAACAGAAGAATGTAAGCTTGTGGAGAAACTCGTGTTTCTCCTTTTGGATAAATGTCAAGCTGATTACTGTCTTGTTTTTTAATTCCCATAGAATAATATTGATAGGCATTTTTCTTAGTAACTTTTAGATGATTTTCATTTGCAAACTCTGTCAATGCTTGTTCCAATTGGGCAGCTGATACTTCTCTTCCCTTTATAGTATAGTCTTGAGGATACATCGCTTTTTTCAAATAATCAGCACCTGCATAAATGTTGATACCACCAGCTAAGGTGACTACGACCATGGTTGACAAAATCGAAATCGTTGCTAAGCCAATCGCATTTTTCTTCATCCGAAAAATGAGATTAGAGACAGAAATCATATTGTTTGGTTGATAGTAATATCGTTTATTTTTCTGGAGCAACTGCAAAAATACCGTAATCCCTGCATTGAACAGCAGATAAGTCCCTAAAATAACAAAGAGAACCGCTACGAAAAATACAAAAATCGCTGTTATTGGGTTTTGAACACTGAGTGCTAAATAATATCCATAGACTAAAGAGGCCATACCAATAACTGTTTGGAGGAGGAGAAAACGTCCTTTTTTCTCACCACTATTTGTCTCTTTTGCCATTTGTAATGCATTCAAGCGCATGATGCGCCAGCCATTAACAATAAGCAAGCCCATAAAAATAAAGGCATAGGTGGCTACAACAAAAATCAAAACAGGCAATTGGAAAGTAGAAACCAAGACAACTTTAAACCCCATCAATTTCAATAAAAAGGCATAAATCAATTTGTCAAATATGATACCGAATCCTAAACCAATGGCTACAGTCGTCAAACCTAGAATCAAGAGTTCAATGAAAACCATCGTAAAAAGATGACGTTTGTTAAGTCCTAACATTCCATAAAGGCCTAGCTCTTTCGAACGGTTTTTCATGACGAAGCTATTAGCATAAAAAACGATAATCGTAGCAGCAATTGTCACAATAACCACTCCAAGGACTAAGACAAATAATATGGAGCTTGCCCCCTGCATTTTTTGTAAATGAGGATTAAACGTTAAAGAATTAAAAATATATGAAATAGCGACGACTAAACAAGTTGCCAACGCAAATGGATAGTATAATCTACGATTTTTCACTAGGTTAGAAACCGCTAATTTTCCCGCTAATCTAAGCACCTTGACTCACCTCACTTGCCATAACCGTTAAGGTATCTGAAATTTCTTGGAACATCTGGCGCTCGGTCTTATCTCCTCGGAAGATTTGATTGTACAAAATTCCGTCCTTGATGAACAGTACGCGCTTAGCACGGCTTGCCGCAGAAGTCGAGTGCGTTACCATAAGAATCGTCTGTCCACGGTCATTGATGTCGTCAAACACATCTAAAAGCGCCGCAGAAGACTTAGAGTCGAGCGCCCCTGTTGGCTCGTCCGCCAGCAGAATTTCCGGATTGGTGATAATAGCACGCGCCACCGCCACCCGTTGTTTTTGACCACCGGAAATTTCATAGGGGAATTTTTCCTGCAATTGGTTAATCCCCAGTTCATTACAAGTAGTAACCAACTTTTGCATCATTTCTGTAATCGGACGGCGCGACAAGACGAGCGGCAAGAGGATATTGTCCTTGACCGAGAGCGTGTCTAACAGGTTGAAATCTTGAAAAACGAAACCTAATTTTTCCCGACGGAAGCTCGAAGCTTGACTGTTTTTAATCGTCGCTGTATCCGTGCCATTGAGAAAGACGCGTCCTTCGGTTGGCTTGTCTAGCATGGCAAGAATATTGAGCAGAGTGGATTTCCCAGAACCCGACTCGCCCATGATAGCGACATAATCACCTTCATCTACTGTAAAATGGATATCTTTCAGCGCTTCTACTTGATTGCCTTGAAAGCGAGTTTTGTAAATTTTCTTCACATGTTGTACGTCTAATAGTGTCATCATTTTCTCCTAACAATTTTTATATATCTATCATACTGAAAAGAAAAGTAACTTTCCATACTTTAACCTTTCATTTTTCACTTTTATCTTACATTTTTGTAAGATTGCCTGAAGCTGTACTGATATTAAAAATGTATCTCAATGACTATACTGCAACCAGAAATAATATTGACTAGAAGCACAGCCGATTTTTGTCTTTTCGATTTCTTCTTTGGAAATTTTTTCAGTTTTTGGCATTGATTTTTGCTTTAATAAAATTGCTTTCATGCTCTTTCTCCTTTATTTTCTTTACACTTATATGATACAAAAATCGCTAAACAGCTGCCATAACATAACCTTTCATTTGAGCCTTAAAAACTTACATTTTTGTAAGAAAAAAGGCTTGGACAAATGTGTCCCCAGCCCTTTGGATATAACTACAAGACCTAAGCTATTCTTTTGTACGGTTTCTTCTTAATTTTACAAGTGATTCATTGATTTTCTTTGTTTTTAGATAAATATCTAAGCGAACAAATAGCCAAATTAAAATATAAATAACAATGAAATCTAGCCAAAACTCAGCTCGCACAAGATTGAAAGCCCAGCCATTATAAATCATCATCACACAAACTACAATTAAAGTTAGGAAAAAATGAATCGTTAACTGTAGCAAATAAGAAAAATTTTCAACCTCAAATAGCAAAGTAAATAAGCCTATCAAAGCACTCATTATCAAGATACTGATGATATTAGCGGTTGTCGCTTGGGATTCTTGGATCCGAAAAGCTAAGACAAGTAAATAAAACAAGGAACCAGTGCGCAGACCTGCTAGCATAGACACTACAATTTTTTTCATGTTTGTCCTTTCTACAAACCGAGATAATCCATCAACAATCTGACGTATTTTCGACTGACACTTGACTTAATTTTGTTTGTCAATCTAGCCGTCATATTTCCTGAAAAGCTATCCGATAATGATAACAAATGGTCAATATTGATGACAGCGTGTTTTGAAATTTGAATAAAGTTTTTACGATTAACCCGACTTTGAAAATGTGTGAGTGTTTCGGTCGTCGCATAGATACCATCCACACAATACACCATCAATGTTGTCTGATTGATGTCTGCCAAAATAATCTGATCCGTCTTTACCATGACAATTTTATCATCTGTTTTAATGGGAATAGCATTCACATAACACGACTTGTACTGATGTAAATATTCAAAAATTTCTTTGGCTTCAGCCTCTAACTCGTCCGCTTGAATCACAACAAGCGGATCATTTGAAGGAATGGTTGGATTCATTTTGAATTTAGTCTGCAAAAAATTTCTCTAACTTTCTATCAATTTAAGCAGTTTTAGTCCACCGATTGGTAGCAAACTGTTGGATTGTCCAAATGACAAGCAAGGCAACTAAAACTACTACAACTATATAGTATGTTTCTTTCATTGTCAATAGAGATTCCCACTTTAATTGAATACCCATCATCTTTTCAAAATAATCTTGCGCTGCTGTATTATGATGAAAAGTAGTAGCTAAGCTATCTTTCATCATTACTTGTCTAAAGAGAGAAGCAATATATGTGGAGGGAGTACATTTCATTATCGTTTGAGCAAATGACGGAAGAACCCCTATTGGAATATAGGTTCCAACTAAGAAACCAGAGGCAGCTCCGATAATCGTTGCTAGCTTTCCAAGCGTATCTACTGATTTGAAGCGATTCACAAGAATACCATTGAAAATCGAGCATAAGAGTGCATTGAGCACCATAATAAGGAGAACCTGAGGAAGCAAAGTCCAATCAAAGACAATCTGATCGTCCCAGATAAAGTAACCTTCCATGACAGCAAACATAATGATTTGCATCAAAAATCCAATGATGGCAGTACTCAGAAGGTAACTGATAGACAAGCCCCAGCGTCCCAAATCTGTCAGAATTAGATCTTGTGTTACGTTACTTTCTCTATCTTTTGCTAGTTGGGAAAAACTAGAAAAAGTTGTGGTTAACCCTGTAATGGCAAGCGTTCCACCAATCAACCACGAATCCAATAACTGATTAGTGTGAGGGACTTGACTCCAAGAGGTCTTGATATTTGCTTTCAAAAAGACCAAGTACAAAATAAAGGAAATCATTGCTCCAAGAAGGGAGAAAAGAACCCCACTACGATTACGAAAATATAGTAAAAAATTTCTTTTAATGAGCATTATCATTTTAACGTACCTCTCTTCCTGTCAACGCCATAAAAGCATCGTCCATTGTTCCTGGTCGAAATTCAAATTGTCGAATAAAAGAGCGACCACACGTTAGAATCTCTAAAGCCTTTTCTGTCGTTTCTGGGTGAATCAACAGTTCATTCACTCTTACTTCCTCAAAAGGAATCTCTTCCTTCAAAATTTCTTTAAAATCAGCAGTATCAGTCACGAATACCTTGAGAAAATTCTGAGCATACTGCTCTTTAATCCGATTAGCAGAGCCTTTAGCAATCACTTGACCGTGATCCACAATATAAATCATATCTGCATCATCTGCTTCATCTAAATAATGAGTGGTTAAGATAACCGTCATCTTCTCTTTTATTTGCAACTGGTGAATCAGCTCCCAAATGGCTTTCCTAGTTTGAATATCTAAACCCGTAGTTGGTTCATCAAGAAAGAGAATATCTGGGCTATTCAGCAGAGCACGGGCAATATCCACTCGTCGTTTTTGTCCACCTGATAAAGTCCCATATAATTGCGTTGAGAAATTTTGCAATCCCAATTGATTCACTAAGTTATCAACTTTTCCTTTATCAATATCCTTATATTGACCTGCTCTGATTTCTAAATTTTCTTGCACCGTTAGCATATCATCTAAAACACTGTTTTGGAAAACAACACCTAATTTAATGGGGTTATCATACAGTATCTCTCCTGCCGTAGGCTGCAAAAGCCCTGTCAACATTTGAATCGTTGTAGACTTTCCAGCACCATTTGGTCCTAAAATAGCGGTAAAACTTCCTGTTTCAATCTGAAGATTCAAATCATTCACAGCTTGCTTATTATCATAGACTTTGCTAAGATGGCGTGTTTCTAGTAGCATAACGTTCCTCCAATAATTTATTTTACGAACTTATCATACTCCTCACTTTAAAAAAAATCTCGCACTTTTGGATAAGAGGTTCTACTAGCTAGATAAGAAGTCAGATTTACAAGATAAAAACCACTCGCCAAAAAACGAATGGTTCAAAATACTTATTGTGCTACAATCTTTTGGTAGCTTCTGGAGGTCATTACAAACACTAAGATGTAAACTAAGAGGAAAACACCGCAAGTGGTTATCGTTGTTTGAATGAGTAATGGTATATTTGTTGCACCTAAGAGAGCTACAATCAGCTGCAACATATGAAAAGCAACAGCAATATGAAGAAAGGCAAAGATAAGTGGTAAGAAGAAAACTGTTATGATTTGCTTTCGAATTGTTGCCTTCGTTTGCTTTTCATCCAGTCCAACTTTTTGCAGAACGATAAAGCCTTCACGATCTTCATAACCTTCTGAAATTTGTTTGTAATAAATCACAAGAACTGTCCCAAGTAGGAAAATCGTAGAAAGAAAAATGCCGATAAAGAGAAGAGTTCCAATAACTCCTTGATAATCTTTTTCAATGCGGTAACGCTCAGAAAGACTGATATTGCCACTTTCCTGACCTTGTTGCTGAAGAGCATTGAAAATACTTTCTTGGAGATCAACCTGTTTATTGGAAGATTGGATACCGATGTAGTAAGTATAGAAAGATTTCAGACCGACTTGACTGGGATTATTGACAACCATATACATGTTTTTTTGTGACACCATACCAGAGGGATTGACAATCTTTCCATGTGCAAAATCTGTCGTCAGATGCTCTTTGATGTTCCACGATTTTCCATTGATGGTGAGAGCTTGCTTTTGATTGATTCGAAGATTTTTTGCATATAGAAGTGCTTCATTATCAGCCAAATCAACTTTTTTCCCTGTCATTTTTTCGTACTCTTGACGGCTGATGACAAGGAAAGGAGCAATCATCTTTTGAGTTTCTTCTACACTTAGTCCTTCCGTCGTTTCAGCAATAGTCAGCTGATTGCCATTGATTTTCGAAATCATAGAAAATTGATAACTATAATCTTCATACCTGGCATCTGTCAAGCCTTTTTCCCGTGCTACTTCTTTGACTGTTTGCAAAAGCGCTGCATTTTTATCCGTCTTTGCGCTTGTAACCATGATATTATAATCTTTTGGATACAAAGTTGTCAGATAATCTTTTCCACCTACATAAATATTGATAGATCCGACTAGAGTTACTAGCAGCATGGTTGAAAGGATTGAAATCGTTGCTAAACCTGCAGCATTCTTACGCATACGGAAAATCAAATTGGATACAGAAATGAAATTCTGCGTTTTGTAGTAATATTTTTTTCTTCTCTTTAAAAATTGCAATAATGTGATTGTCCCTGCATTAAAAAGAAGATAGGTCGCAAAAATAACCATAAGAACTGCAATAAAGAAAGTCGCAATGGCAGACACCGGCTTGTCAACTGTGAGTGCGATATAATAAGCCGCAGCCAGAAGCCCTAAACCCACAAGCGTCTGCAAGCCAAGAAATCGTCCTTTTTTCTCTCCAGCCTTCTTTTCTCTCATCAAATGAAGTGAGCTGTAACGAAGCAGGCGCGTAGAATTTAAAAAGAGAATCAGCGCAAAAGCCACACCCAGACTAGCTAAAACGGTGAAAATATTCGACCATTGGAAAGTTGAGGCAATTACTACTTTCATTCCCATGAATTTCAGCAAAACTGCAAAAAGCAATTTGTCTAAAAGAAGACCTAAACCAATTCCAAGTCCGACAGTCACTAAGAAAAAGTAAAGCATTTCAAAGAAAGTCATCAGCAGCATGTGCCGCTTCTCCATTCCTAAGATACTGTACAAACCAAGCTCCCGTGAGCGATTCTTCATGACAAAACTATTGGCATAGGTGATAAGGATAAGAACTGCAATCTGAACGACCCAAATCCCAAATTGCAGGGTCATACGAGCCGCCGAACCGCCGTAACTAGCTTCTAGATTTGGACTGTAAGCGAGCGATACGAAACTATACAAAATCGCTGTTGCCACAATCGTTGCTAGAGCAAATGGATAATACAGACTGCGATTTTTTATCAGGTTTGAGACTGCTAATTTATTCGTTAGTTTGAACATAACCACTCACCTCACTTGCCATAACCGTTAAGGTATCTGAAATTTCTTGGAACATCTGCCGCTCTGTTTTATCGCCTCGGAAAATTTGATTGTACAAAATTCCGTCCTTGATGAACAGTACTCGCTTAGCTCGGCTTGCCGCCGAAGTCGAGTGCGTTACCATAAGAATCGTCTGTCCGCGGTCATTGATGTCATCAAATACATCTAAAAGCGCCGCAGAAGACTTAGAATCGAGCGCCCCTGTTGGCTCGTCTGCCAGCAGAATTTCTGGATTGGTGATAATAGCACGCGCTACTGCCACCCGCTGCTTTTGACCACCGGAAATTTCATAGGGGAATTTTTCCTGCAATTGGTTAATCCCCAGTTCATTACAAGTAGTAACCAACTTTTGCATCATTTCTGTAATCGGACGGCGCGACAAAACGAGCGGCAAGAGGATATTGTCCTTGACCGAGAGCGTGTCTAACAGGTTGAAATCTTGAAAAACGAAACCTAATTTTTCCCGACGGAAGCTCGAAGCTTGACTGTTTTTAATCATCGCTGTATCCGTGCCATTGAGAAAGACGCGTCCTTCGGTTGGCTTGTCTAGCATGGCAAGAATGTTGAGCAGAGTGGATTTCCCAGACCCCGACTCACCCATGATAGCGACATAATCACCTTTGTCCACCGTAAAATGAATGTCTTTCAGTGCTTCTACTTGGTTGCCTTGAAAGCGAGTTTTGTAAATTTTCTTCACATGTTGTACATCTAATAGTGTCATCATTTTCTCCTTTTTTAAAATCTAAAATATAACTGTTGCGCTGATTGACTCACTTCATAGCCAAATTGCGCTTTTTCAATATCTTTTACGTTTGGCTGAAGCAATTGACTGTCTTGTTTCAATAAAATTTTACCATATTTATCCTCAGCTTTCTTTTTCCAGTCTTCCTATTGTAGCCAATTCATCATCGTCCAATTTTTCATCTACTTGTGTACGAGATAAGCAATACATGTAATTAACCATAAATGAGCTGGATAAAAGATATAAAAGAAATACTTGCTCCACTTGGTCGCAGGACCGCGCTCACCATTATAAAGTGAAATGAAAGGCAGTACTGTAATAAAGAGCCAATCTGAATTATAAAACATCATTAACAGCGTGTCACTCCATGACGGATAAATCTGAATGCTCATACAAAATAGGACAACCGTTAAAATACCATACAGAAGATTGCGTAGGTTTTTCTTTTCCCTGCAAGTATAGGTAATCAACATAAATGGAATAATGACCATACCACCTTCTGTCACAAAACCAGCAAGCAAGCAAACAACAATGCCTAAGATAAAGCGAATGGGCTGGCGTTTAATGTCAACTGGCTTGCTCGTTTGGTTTATGCCAAAAAAGATATTGAGGACAAGTACACCGCAAGCCAAGGTTAAGAAAATATTATTATATATCTGAACTCCTTTAGACTGAAACAGCAAATTGAGAATCGTATTTCCGACAAACATGATAGCTGACCAGAAAAAGAGGCGCATATTGTAAAGCAGACGACTTCGAGTGTATAAGAAGCCTTCTACCGCTGCACATGCAAACCAAACCGCCACACAGCGTGTTAAAGCATGAAAAATGCTCGCCCATTCACCTGACAGTAAGCCTGGTATTTTTTCAAGGTGGTCAAAGACCATTAAAAAAGCCATTAAGAGCTTGAGCTGAAAAGCGTTCAATCCTTTTGTTTTCATGACTGTCTCCTCTGTTAAACATCATTCATTTTCTAAACTTATGATACAAAAAAAGAAAGGCTGCTACCATAACATAACCTTTCATTTTTAGATATCAACCTTACACTTTTGTAAGATTGCATTTATTCAAACAATAATTTCTTTTCTTTAAAAGTAATCATAACGGTTGTGCCCTCACCGACCACCGACTGCAAATGCAACTCATGCCCCAGTTCATCCGCAATTTTCTTAGATAAATAGAGCCCCAAACCGGATGACTGGTGCGTTAGACGCCCATTGTAGCCGGAAAAGCCACGCTCGAATACACGCAGAAGATCCGCATCCTGAATCCCTAAGCCAGTATCTTTTATATATAAAGTATCTTCCTTAAAGAAAATTTCAATACCACCTTGGCTGGTGTATTTGAGACTGTTTGAGAGCACCTGCTCTAAAATGACGACAAACCATTTTTTATCCGTGATAATGGTGTGATTCAAATCATGCAAATCTAGACGAAGGCCTTGCTGAATAAAGAAAAGCGCATACTTTTTGACAATATCTTTGACCAAGTCTTCTATATTTTCTCTTTTCACGACTAAATCATCATGAAAACTTTCCAACCGCAGGTATTGCAAGACTAAGTTTGTATAAGAATCAATCTTAAACAGTTCTTGCTCTAACTGATTTTTCAGTGTCTGCTCTTGTAAATCCTCCACCAAGAGCTTGCTCGCAGCAATCGGCGTCTTGATCTGGTGCACCCAGAGCGTGTAGTAATCCAGCAAATCATTTCGCTTTATTTGCTCCTGCAATTTCAACTCTTTTTTATCATTTTTTAACGTTTCAATTTTGGAAAATAGCAGAGCTTCTATCGGTGTCTGTGCCTGACCTTCCCCATAAAAGACAAGATGACGAAATTTTTGGTACTGCTTGACAATGTCCAATAGAAAACCCGCCAGACTAATCAGCAATAAAATCAATAGGACATACTGTAAGACTGCTCGTTCATCTTCAAAAAGGTAACAAAAAGCAAATAATAGTGTACAAAAAATAAGTAACAGTAAAAATAAAAACTGGCGCGAGCGGAAGTAATATTTGAAAAATAGACGCTTATTCTGATGATCCATTGGTTAATCCGTAGCCTATACCTTTCTTTGTTTCAATGAAATTCTTGAGACCGACTTCTTCTAATTTTTTCCGCAACCGTGCCACATTGACCGACAAGGTATTGTCATCAATGAAAAAATCACTATTCCAGAGCTCTTTCATCAGGTCATCACGCGCGACAATACTGCCAGAATGCTCAAACAGCACGCGCAAAATATGAAATTCATTTTTGGTCAAGGTAATGACTTCACCTTCATAAACCATATCCATGGACTTGAGATTGAGAATAACTCCATGATATTCCAGTAAGCTTTGATCCGTTCCAAACTCATAAGACCGCCGCAACAATCCTTGCACTTTAGCAAGAAGGACATTATTGTCAAATGGTTTTGTGACAAAATCATCTCCACCCATATTGATTGCCATGACGATATCCATTGCTTGGTCTCTTGATGACAAAAACATAATGGGCACTTTAGAAATCTTGCGAATTTCTTGGCACCAATGATAACCATTAAAAAGTGGGAGACCAATATCCATTAGCACTAGATGTGGTTCTTCCTTGGCAAAAATCGTCAAAACCTGCATGAAATCCTCTACTGCAACCACTTCAAATCCCCATTGCTCCAGCATTTTTTTGACTTGTTGGCGAATGACGGCATCGTCTTCTACTAATAATATCTTGTGCATTCTATCCCTCATTTCCGCTTTCTTTCTCTATTATAACAAAGACTTGGGAAAATATGCTATACTAACAATAGATTTTCAGAAAAGAGAGCCTTTATGGGAAATATTTTTAACTATTTAGAAGATGTACAATACGACAGTATCTACGATCAGCCCTTTACAGAGCTGGATATTCTGCTTTTGACCGAGATTACGTATCTAAACTATAACACAATCGTCACGGACGGTCTTGACCTGCAAAAAGCCAGCCGTTTAACTGATGTGCCACAATATATGCCCCAAGAAAACTCCATGATGAATACCAAACACCGCTTGGCACTCTTGCAGCAGGCAGCAAGTGTCAAACGCTATAAGAACATCAAACTCTTAGGGTATGTGAATGATATTGACTTAGATGTGCAAAAACAATTTGCTGCTATGACTTATAAGATTGATTTGGATAACTTCGTCATTGCTTTTCGCGGAACGGATGATTCCATTATCGGTTGGAAAGAAGATTTTCACATGACTTATATGGAGCATGTCCCTGCGCAGCAAACTGCTGTACGCTACGTTCAAAAGGTCATGCAGGCATTTCCAAAAGCCACTTTTATCTTGACCGGACATTCCAAAGGTGGTAATCTAGCGACTTATGCTAGCAGCCAAGTAGAGCCTTCTTTGCAAGATAGAATCAAGCAAATCTACAGTTTTGATGCTCCAGGATTAAACCATACGATTATTGAAACAGAGGGTTATCAAAGCATTGCTTCAAAAATCAAACGCTACATTCCTCAAGGCTCTATCGTCGGGATGATGCTGGAAACGCCTAAACAAGCTCACATCGTTAAAAGCGTAGCCATTGGTGGAATTGCCCAGCATGACACTTTCTCTTGGCAAATTGAAAATGAGCACTTTGTCTTACTTGACACGCTCAACCCAGACAGCATTCAGACAGACAAAACTCTAAAAGAATGGGTGGAAACTGTTCCTGATGACGAGCTCAAAGATTTCTTTGATACCTTTTTCGGTCTCATTTTAGACGCTCAAATTACGTCCATTGATGAATTTTTCCAACCCAACAGTATCAAGAAAGTGCTAACTATCGTCCAAAATGCCCACGCCCTTACCGAGCAAGAAAAAGAAATGCTCAGCCGCCTAACACGCCTACTCATCTCTATCCGTTACCAAGCCTGGATTGATGATTTTAAAACACCTAGTCCAATGGCCTTTATGACCGATGTACGAGAAAGCTGGACTAGTCTGGCGGAGAGGTTTTCGTTTTCAAATAAAGATGAGTAGTACATCATCATATCTTATACCTTATACTACAAAAGGGAGTTCCGTCTCACTCCCTTCTTTTTTAACGACTTCTCAAATAGTTCGTCCGACCCTCAGACGAAGTGAACTAATTCTCAGGAAGGCTATCTGACCCTCGGACGAAATGAACCACTTTTCTGGAAAGCTGTCCGACCCTCAGATGTGGGAAACAATTCTTAGGTAAGCCGTTGATGTAGGTGATAGACTACCAATTTCTTTCATTCCATTGACCAGAACGATAGACAAAGTGAGGCTGAGACTTTATTGTCCCAGCCTTATTTATCGTGGTTAATCTACCTTTTTGAAGAGAAGAAATAATGATCCTAAAACAAACAATAGCCAACTAATAACGTTATTTGAGCTCTTTTTACCAGAGCAATCCGAAACAGTCGTTGTCAAAGTTCCGTCTTTCACTTGTGTGTTGTTCCCAGACTAATTTTACAACAAATCCAATTTTCAATGTTTTTAATTGCATATCATTTCCTCAGATCAATCTTGAATTTCTGTATCTTCTAAACCATTTTCCCTAATGACATCTTTAAACCAGAATCCTGATTTTTTAATGGTTTTAACTTGAGTATGGATGTTATTAGAAATTAAACCATACCGATTGCGATACGCATTTGTCCAAGACCAGCAATCAATCGGTGTCCAAAGATGATAGCCAAAGCAATTGGAGCCTTCTGAAATGCCTTTATGCAGATAGGTTAAATGTTCTCGGATAAAGTCAATCCGATAATCATCCTGTACTTGCCCATCTGTATTCATAAAACGTTCTTCACGTGAAATTCCCATTCCATTTTCTGAAACAAACCAAGGGATATTTTTATAATTATCACGGATATTGATAGCAATATCATACAGAGCTTGCGGATAAATCTCCCAGCCTTTGTCAATATTCATCCGACGCCCCGGCATTTGATAATCATCGTAATAACGAGTTGGTAGCCACTCTCCCACCGAGTCGGGTGAAATAGCTGGTGCTTGAACCCGATTTGGATGATAGAAATTCACTCCAAGAAAATCTACTGTATTTTCTGCAAAAAGTAATTTGTCACTAGCTTCTACCTGCCAGAGGACACCATCTTTTTTGAGAATCATTTCCAATTCCTCTGGAAAATGTCCTAAAACAGCTGGCTCTAAAAACATCTTATTATTCCACAATTCTGCGAAATGTGCTGCGGCTTGATCAGCTTCATTTTCTGACGCTGCATAAGTCGGAGTTAGGTTTAACACTGTACCAATACGTCCATCTTTTTTGTCACACCCCAACTCACGATATTTTTGAATTACTTTTGCTGTTGCTAGATTGAGGTGGTAAGCTACCTGAACCGCTTTCTTCCCATTAACCAATTTTGGATAATGAAATTGATACAGATATTCCCCATCTACAACAACCATCGGCTCATTGTGAACAACCCAGTCTTTTACGCGATCACCAAATAATTGAAAACATTGTTCTGCAAAGCCAACAAACAGATCAACCACATGACGAGATTCCCAGCCACCGTATTGATGATAAAGTTCTACCGGTAAATCAAAATGATGCAAATTAAAAATCGGGTGAATTCCATTAGCAAGGAAACAATCAATAACACGATTATAAAAATCAACCGCCTCTTGATTGAGAGTATTCTTTTCCAAATCATCTATCAAGCGTGTCCATTGAATGGAAGTACGCACACTATTTAAGCCAATTTCTTTCATCTTGGCAATGTCTTCTTCGTAACTATTAAAAAAGTTAGAAGCCGTATCTGGACCAACGTAATTATAAAAGGCTTCTGGCTCTATTTCATACCAATAATCAAACATATTGGCATGTTTCTTATGAAAACGTCCCTCTGTCTGAGGTCCTGATGTCGCAGCCCCCCACCAAAAATTCTTAGGAAATTTTTTCATTTAAATAACTCCTTCTTTAAGTAAAACTTTTCTCATTTCATCACTAAATTGTGGCAAGTATTCATGCCCATATTCTGGATAATAAAGCAATTGTTTCTGAGATTTCAATTGATTGAACACAGCAAATTGCGTTTTGGGATGACAAGTGTGATCTTCCAAAGCCATTGCCCAAACAACGTCAGCTTGAATGAATGATGCAAAATATTGGACATCAATGTAATCCAAGGTTGCAAACACTTGTTCTTCCTTTTTATGCAAAGGATCTCGGTAACGAAACCAATAGGCTAACTCTTCATAAGCTGATGACGTCACTTCCAAACGGTAAGCTTCTCTGTAGTCACTCAAAAATGGATACTGTACAAATGTTTTAGAAATAGTTGGGCAGAGTGCGGCACAGACAAATGCCAATGCCCCACCTTGAGAAACCCCATAAGAAATCATTTGTTGATTATCTACTTCTGGCATTGCTCCCACAATACGACTTAACTGATACACATCTTGAAAGACAGCTCGATAGAATAATTTCTTAGGCCCCTCTTCTAATCCACGAATCAAGTGACCTTTTAAAGTCCCGCCAGTTGTTTGCAATGTATCTTGTGATAGCCCTCCTTGACCTCTCACATCCATCGCTACTACAATCATACCCTCTGCCGCCAGAGAAACCTTTTCACTCCAGTCTCCTGCATCTACATGATAACCATGAAATTGTAAAATGACTGGTAATTTTTTAGCTATATTTTTAGGCTGAACAAGTTGACAGACAATCTTAGCTTGTCCAACTCCCATAAAACTCAATTCAAAAGCTTCAACTACGTTAGACGGAAAATCAATAGCTTTTAATTCATACCGTAAACCTAGCGCTTCTACTTCCTCTTTAGCTTCTTGCCAGAATGTATCAAAATCTGCTGGTTTCATTTGTGAGCCCTGATAATTTCCCCACTTTTCAAGAGCATCTTGCTTTTTCATCATCAACTTCCATTTCTAATCTCGCAATAATTTCTTTCGCAATAAAAGCTGCGCCGACAGGAGTAGGATGAACACCATCTTTCCCAGTCAACATTTTAGCACCACATTTAATAGCTTTTTCGTTGATAAGCCCATCCAAAGGAACAAATTCAAACTGAAATCGTTTTGCCATATTGCGTACAACCTGGATTTTTTTGTTCAAATCTTCTCTCCAAGATAATCGATCCACTGGATCATCCAAGACAAAAGGTTCAATCAATAAGACTCGTTCAATGCCTGCATTTTTTAGGCTAGTCAATAATCTCACATATTCTCTTTCAAAGCGTTCTTGTTCGTCATCACTACCAAATTCTTGTAAACCAACACCATGCCAGACATCGTTGATTCCGATTAAAAGGATGACGACAGAGGGTTCTAAATCAAGGCAATCATGAATGCGCTCATTCAAATCCTGAATATGATTCCCACCAATTCCACGATTGTATAGTTTGATAGTTGGATAAACATCCAATAGGTAATTGCTTACATATTTGACATAACCAGTTCCTAAACTAGTTGGATTTTCTCTGTCTCTACCCCATTCGGTAATGCTATCTCCAAAAAAGACAAGACAGTCATCATTTTTCACTTTCATATTTTGTTCCTTTTTGATTCAGAAAATTGGACACAGCTCCTAAGAGATTGGCATTATTTTGAAACTGACAAATTTCCAATTGAAATTTCAAATCCATTGCACCCGTTTGCTCTAACAATTTTACAACTCGCTGGGCTACCTCTTTTCGTAGCCCTACTCTTTGTGAAATGCCTCCACCGATTGCAACGATATCTGGGTCTAATACCATTAAAACATTATAAATACCACGAGATAAGGCATCATACAAGCTAGAAACCGCTTCTTGTGCGTCTTCATTTCCCTCATCTGCCAAAGCAAATAACTCTTTCCCTGAAATAGCAGTTGGCAGTCCTGCAAGTTCAGAATAATGCCTTGCTGTTTGTACTGGACTAGCTAAAGGGCTAAGTGTTTCTGTTGGTGACATCAACATATAACCGAACTCTCCACCAAATAGATTCTTACCTTTGAGCAGCTGGCGATTGATGATGACGGCACCACCTACACCAGAACCCACGATAAAGAAGGCTGCATTTTGTACTTCTTTTGCCACACCAAATGCGACTTCAGCCAAACCTGCACAATTTGCGTCATTCTCAATAGACACTGGAAGTTGGAACAGCTGTTCTAGCTCTGCTACAATCGGAAAATGATGAATATAAGGAATAGCGCTAATTCCATGAATGATACCAGTTTCTGAATCAACCGAGCCCGGTGAACTGATAGCAATCCCATCGATATTCTTAGAAAAAGCAGTCTTTACTTTTAAAAGCTCTGCTTTCATTTCTGCCCATGTCTCAGGAGTTAAAAAGGAACTGGTTTCTTGTAAAATTCCATTTTGAAACACACCATATTTTACAGCCGTTCCTCCTATATCAAACGCTAAAATTGCCATTCTATCTCCCTTTACCTTTCTAATTATGCGTCAACATCATTTCAACAGAGAATTGATCGTAGCGGTGAACGCTAATCGAATATTCAAATGGTACACCCGTACTCAAATATCCTGTTTGCTCTGCAACAGCAACTGGATCACCTTGTTCCAAGTTCAATTCTTCTGCTTCAAAATCCGTTACTTTTCTGACCGTAATGGTACGATGCCCACTTTGAATGGTTAAGCCTAATTTTTCCTCAATATATTCATAAATAGACCCTTCAATATCTTCTTTTTTCAAACCTACAATCAAGTCAATCGGCATGTACATTTTTTCCATAACAGTAGGTTGCTCTTCCACCAACCGAACACGGTAAATCTCGTAAACAAAAGATTTTTCAGCAATATTTAATTTTTTGCTGACTTTTTCTGGGGCTGGAATAACTGAGAAGTCCAAGACTTTACTGGTTACTGTTTTTCCTGGATTAAATGCAGTTGTCCCTCTCATCTGGTTATCAATAATGAGTCGCTCCATTTCATCCACAGACAAGGATTTGACAAAAGTTCCAGCTCCGCGTCTCTTAATAATCAGACCTTCTGAAACTAGAATGTCCAGTGCTTTTTTGATTGTCAATTTGCTAGCTGAAAACTCTGCTCCTAGTTCTTTTTCAGAAGGCAATTTTTGATTGATTTCATAATCACCATCAATAATTTTCTTCCGAACTACACCAGCTATATAATTATATTTTTGCATATTTTATCATTTCCTTTTCTACTGTGATGACAAAGAAACCTAGAAAATCACAATGAAGGATTTACCTTGCTGTTAAATGAAATACTCTCGAATGAAAATCACCTGGCATTGTACGTGACCAATATTCTTGCTCTCGACCGATATAATTCTCATTTAAAATCAAACCAATCGTTTCTAAGTCTTTTCCATAACGAACCGTTTTTTTATCCCCTTCTGACACAGAATACTCTTTTTCCTTCGCTAACCCAAGCAATCTGATACGCTCATAGCTTGGATTTGGACGCGCTAATATCTGATAATAGCCCACAAGTGCTTCATTTTTGTCTTGCGAAACAACCATCCAAGCTACTTGATTTTCATCAGTTGTCTCTAAACGATAAAAATCTCCAGAACAGATTAACTCTTGATACCGTTTATAATCTAGAATATCTTGTTTCACAGCTTTTTTTTCTTTAGAAGTCAATTTTGTAGGATCTAATTCATAACCAAAGGTACCAAACATCGCAACGTGTTTTCTCATCTCAAGAGATGTAACACGCGCCACTTGGTGATTTGGAACAGCTGACACATGAGAGCCCATAGTGGAAAGCGGATAAAGCATTGACAATCCACTCTGAATGCTCAAACGTTCTACAGCGTCTGTGTCATCACTTGCCCAAATCTGCGGTGAATAGTAGAGCATGCCCGCATCAAACCTCGCACCACCGCCCGCACAGGATTCAATCAATATCTCCGGATAATTCTTAACGATGCGCTCATATAAATCATAGACCCCTATAATATAGCGATGACAGACTTCGCCTTGTTGATTGGCCGCTAGCATATTTGAATAAGCCTCAGAAATATAGCGATTCATATCAAGTTTGATATAGTCAATCTCAACATTACTTAAAATTTGGGTCATTTGCTCAAAGATATGCTCTACAACGGCTGGATTCCCAAAATCAAGAACAAACTGATTACGTCCATGAGAAATATTTTTATCAGGCTGTCCTAAGACCCATTCAGGATGTTGATCATAAAGCTCTGTATCATTAGAAATCATTTCAGGCTCAAACCAAAGACCGAATAATAAACCTTTTTCATGGATTTTCTCTGAAAGATTTTTTAAGCCATGAGGAAGCTTAGCACGATTTTCTGTCCAATTTCCCAGTGAACCAGTATCGCTATTTCTATGACCGAACCAACCATCATCTAGTACAAACAAGTCAATGCCCAATTGCTGCGCTTCATCAACAATTTCGAGAATTTTCTCTTCTGTAAAATCAAAATAAGTAGCCTCCCAATTGTTGATTAAGACAGGTCGTTTTTTATCTTTCCATGGACTGCGAATCAAATGTTTTTTGAAGAAACGATGAAAAGTTTGACTCATACCATTCAGCCCTGATTCACTAAAAACCATGACAGCTTCAGGACTTTCAAAAGTTTCGCCTGCTTTCAATTGCCAGTTGAATTGGAAAGGATTGATTCCTAATTGAACACGCACAACATCATAATTATCTCGTTCAATCTGGGCTAAAAAATTGCCACTATAAATCAAACTAAATCCATAAGCCTCTCCCTGCTTTTCAGTCGTATCTGGTTGACAAAGGGCAAGGAAAGGATTGTGCATGTGACTGCTATGTCCTCTGGTACTAGAAACATGTTGAACACCTAGATGAACAGCTTCTCTGGTCAAATGTGCTTCTCTTGCCCACGCACCATTTAAATGCAGCCACTCATAATTTCCCTTTGGAAAATCCACACTCAAGCTTGCTAGTTGATGAAGAGAAACAGCTTGTTGCCCTTGATTGATAAGTTTAGCCTGTCGTGTCAGAACTGGCTCATCCATATACAAGTGATAGGTCAAAACTAAGAGAAGGTCTGAATAATGGTCTTTCAAGGTAATTTCTAAAACTTCTACTTCATCTTTTTCACCAAAGGTTCCCGGAAGGGCACCCGTTACTTTTTTACCTGTAAAAATGCGATATGATTGATAAACAAACTGACTAATATGATCGCCTTCTGGATACTCTACATCCAAAGCAGGATAACGAAAATCTGTTGTTCCAAACACAGGGTACTCTTGCTTTACGTGCTCCAAAGAAGTCAGATTATTTCCCCACACTTGATTATTAGAAGGACGAATCTCGCGTTCAATTAAAAAACTAAAATCATTATAATGCGGAATTGTTGAGCCATAATACAAATGTTCTAATGTTCCGGTCTGGTCCATGACACGAAATACATAACTCATTGCTTGATTTGTCAAATGAAATTCCAAAGTTTTTTCGTTAAAATAAATCATTTCTTTTGCTTTCTATCTATTGTTTTAATTTTTTATCAATCATCAAGTAAAATCCAGGAAAGATGAACCAACCAATAATATTTTTTGTCAGGGTAAACCAAGAAGACATTCCGATAAATAGTGCTAAGATCAACAATTGCTGGGTATGCTTTACCATGTAAAATAATGTCTCATAAATTCGCTGGCTAACATGGTCATTCTCTTTATACACATAGACTGTACTAAAAAGAATGCCAACAATCCAAACAAAACTAGCCAGGACGAACACAATCAAATAAATATCTGTGTAAACACGCATCAATGATAACCAACTGGTCATGGCTAAAATAAATGCCAATGTCAATAAAAAGGAAAGAAACTTTTCGAAAAGAGTGCCTTCTGTTTTTTTCTTAGAAAACTGCCACCAAGATTCATCATAAGGATGCTCTAATTGTATAAACTCAAAAGCCGTTTTTATTGCTGGAATCCAAGCATAAACCATTCCTTTTTTGAGCAGTACAACCCAAAAGAGAACAGAAACTTTCACCGCTACAAATAATTGTTCCGTCCAGAACATCAAACGGGATTTCTTCTTAGTCATCATTTCCTCCTTCTTTTTTTCGTTTATTTTACTGCGCCAGAGACACCATTATAAATATATTTTTGTAGAGACAAGAATACAATCAAAATAGGCAAAATAACAATCACAACTCCAGCTAGAATAACCGGCCAATTTGTTCCATATGGGCCTTTAAAAGCAAATAAAGCCGTTGAAATGACTTTTAAATTGCGGTCAGGCATATAGAGGAAGGGATTGTAGAAGTCATTGTAAACACCTACTCCGCTAATAATCAGCATGGTCACAATCGGTGCTTTTAAGTTAGGTAGGATAATTTTCCAAAAGATTCCAAAATAACTAGCACCGTCCAGATAAGCTGACTCATCCAAGGAAATCGGAATTTCTTCTAAATATTGCAGAAAAACATAAACCGAAATAACATCTGTTCCCAGATTTAGCAAAATGACAGACCAAATTTTATTAAACAAGCCAAGAGAATTGATAATTTGGAAAGTTGCAACTTGGCTAGTGATACCTGGAATCAGCATCGCTAATAAAAATAAGGTTAAAATAGGCTTTTTCAAGCGAAAATCAAAGCGACTCATGGCATAAGCAAACATAGAAGCTAAAGTCAATTTTCCAACCATGCTGACAAGGAAAATGAACAAAGTATTTTTAAAGCCCAGCAGCATTTGTCCATTGACAAAAGCCGTTTTATAATTTGAAAAGTTCAATGATTTTGGCAATTCAAGTACACCGCTATTTAGAAATTCTGAGTTCGACTTGAAAGACCCTAGAAAGACCACTAAAATCGGAAGCAAAGCAACAACAGCACCGATTCCCAATACAAGATATTGAAATACTTTTCCAATCGTTATTCCTTTCTTTGTCATATTATTTCTTCCTTTCCTGAGTCGCTAAACGTTGTACGAGCGATACAACAATCACGATGATGAGCAAGATAATTGCCATCGCTGACGCTAAACCAACTTTATTATACTTAAAGGCTGTATCAATAGTTTGGATGACAAAAGTTGTTGTCCCATTTGAACCGCCCGTCATGATATATGGAATATCAAATACACTAAGTGATCCGCTCACACCTAAAATAATATTCAAGAAAATAATGTTCCGAATGCTTGGCATGATAATATACCGAAATTCATCCCAACGATTAGCACCATCAATTTCTGCCGCCTCATAAACTTCTGGGTTAATGGATTGAATAGCTCCTAAAAACACCAAGAAGTTAAAACCAGTATAACGCCAAATAGAAGTAAAAGCTAGAGAAATATTATTAATAGACCGATCTCCTAGCCAGAGATGAATCTGATCTCCTAAGCCGATAGCTTTCAAGACCGTATCAAACGTTCCACCACCTTTATAGAAATAAAGGAAAATAAAGCCAATCGCAACTCCATTTAGTAAATAAGGGAAAAATAGAATTCCTTTCCAGAAATTAGCAAATTTTACTTTAAACGATAAAATCGTTGCAAATAACAAGGCAATCGCTAATTGGAAAAATGTAGCAATAAAGTAATACAAGCTGGTTTTAAATACAGTAAAATAATTTGGATTTGTCAATACCGTTTTATAATTTTCCAATCCCACAAATTTTGGATTAACACTATAACCATTCCAATCATGTAAACTGTATTGGAACATTTTTAGTAAAGGATAATAGGAAAAAGTTAAAATTAATAAAACTGGTATAATCGTAAACGAGAAAATCACGAGGTTTTTCTCAAAATTTCGTCCACCAGAGTTTTTTAACATTGAAGTCCTCCCATCATGGGAATCAAGGTCACAATTCCTCCATCATGACCCAAGTTCCCTGTTGTCATTTATTTTTTAGATACTGACTGAATGGCATTTGCCCAACGAGTATTGAAGTCTTTCATAATATCTTCAAAGCTTTCTTTCGAGTTTCCAATTGCAGCATCAATAATTCTTTGTTTTTCTTTATCTGTAGAGCCAATTCCCAATTGTGATTGGTCGTTGATATCTCCAAAGAGTGATTCTTTTCCTTCTGGAGCGGGTGTTTCTTCCATCAATTGAACACCTGCTTCTTTACTTGCTTTCAAGGCTTCTGGATATTCAGCCCCACGAACCGTTGGAATACCACCATTGTCTTTTGCATAGTCTGATTCATTGACTAACCAATCCAACAATTTACGTGCAGCTTTTTTATGTTTGCTATGTACGTTAATGCCGTAGTTGTAATCACCAGCAACGCTCATATATTGCTTACCATCAGCTGCTGTTACTGGAAATGCTTGGAATTTAATGTTCTTAGCATTATCAGAGTTTGCTTGCTGAATTTGTGGGACAGCCCAACTTCCTAATTGCATCACAGCAATTTTTCCATTTGCCAAGTCAACTTTTGATTGTTCCCAGTCACTAGTTGTTGGGTCGCTTTCAATCAATTTATTTTTACTAACATCATAAAGCAAACGATAAATCGTATTCATCACTTTTCCATCACTAAATGGTGCTGTATCCGCTGTCATTTTGTTGGTAAAATCAGCATCACCAGATACACCAGCCTTCACAAAGTCCCAATTTGACAATGTCCAACCAGCTGCATAGTTTGTATATAGTGGTGTTACATCTTTATTTTTCTCTTTAATCGTCTCAAGTGCTTTTAAAAATTCTTCTGGTGTCTTAGGGAAAGTCTTAATACCTGCATCTTTAAAGACTTTCATATTGGTTACCATACCTGTCGCATTTACCTGACTAGGTATTCCATAAGAAGTACCTTCGTATGAACGGTCGTTCATTCCTAGGTATTTCTTAGATAGCTCTTCTTTCTTGCCAAGTGGCTCGAAGAAGTTTTTATAATCTTGAGCTTTAATATCACCCGGAATCATTAGTAAATCGCCATATTCTTTGCTGTTCATCCGCGTCTTTATTTGTCCAGCATAATCCGTAATCGTTTGTATTTTCACCTTAATATCAGGATATTTCTCGTTAAATTTCTTGATATATTCGTCCCACTTACCATTTGTTTCCCAGTCTGTACGATGGTTAATAAATGTAATCGTTTCCTTTTTTCCATATGAAGAAGAACCTCCATTTGAGCAACCTGTTAAAGTGATTGATGCAACCGCAGCAATAATTCCAACACCTAACAAACCTTTTTTCATCAGATTTGCCTCCTTAAGTTTTTTGTGAAAGATATCTTTTGAATTAAGTATATCACTTTTCTTTATAAAAGTATATACTTTTATAAAGAAAAATTTATACTTTTTGTTTTTATCTAAAATAGGTGAATTTCATATGTATTAAATGCTTAATTAATAACTGAAACAAAAATAAATGACATGACCACAATTGTAATCATATCATTCTATATTATTCTATAAATTACCCAATCAAACTACCATTTGGCACGCTTGGGTCAACACTCAGAAGTATCAACTGATCGCCATGTTCGGCTGAGAGAATCATGCCTTGGCTGATACGTCCCATCATCTTGCGTGGCTTAAGATTGGCTACGATTTGGACTTTCTTGCCAACCAATTCTTGTTCGTTCGGATAGTATTTAGCAATCCCAGAGAGGATTTGACGATTTTCTGCATCTCCAGCATCCAAGCGGAATTGGAGTAATTTATCACTCCCTTCCACTTTAGAAACTTCTTTGACTTCTGCGACACGAATTTCCAGCTTATCAAAGTCGTCAAATTTGATTTCTTTACGGTTGAGTGTGAGCTCTACTTCTTCTGGCTTCCATTCCTTCTTAATAGCTGGCTTGCCACTTTCCATCTGCTCTTTGATATAGGCAATTTCTTCATCCATATCAAGACGTGGGAAGATTGGTGTCCCTTTGGTAACTACTTTAATACCCGTTGGCAGTCCTGCTAAATCTAGATTTTCTAGGTCAAAATCTGCCCCTAAGCCAAGTTGCTCCATGATAGCATTTGATGTCGTCATCATGAACGGTTGAATGAGGTGAGCCACCACGCGCAGGCTGGCTGCCAAATGCGCCATAACCGCTGCTAAGTCATCACGTTTAGCTTGATCCTTAGCCAATACCCACGGAGCTGTCTCATCAATGTATTTATTGGTACGAGAAATAATATTCCAAACCACTTCAAGGGCGCGTGGATAATCCACAGCATTCATTTGTTTATGGTATTGTGCCAAATTATCAGCAACTACTGCTGCCAAATCAGCATCAAAGTCCGTCACATTTTCCACGTAAGCAGGAATCTCACCACCAAAATACTTGTTAATCATCGCAACCGTACGGTTGAGGAGATTTCCAAGGTCATTTGCCAGCTCATAATTGATACGACCCACGTAGTCTTCTGGCGTGAAAGTGCCGTCAGAACCAACTGGAAGGCTACGCATGAGGTAATAACGAAGCGGATCCAGCCCAAAGCGTTCCACCAGCATTTCTGGGTAGACGACATTGCCCTTAGATTTAGACATCTTACCGTCCTTCATGACAAACCAACCATGAGCAATCAGACGTTCTGGCATCTTTAAATCAAGCATCATGAGCATGATTGGCCAATAAATGGAGTGGAAGCGCAGAATGTCTTTCCCAACCATGTGGAAGACTGTACCATTATTCCAGAATTTTTCAAAGTTGGCATCTGCATCTTGACCATAGCCAAGGGCCGTCGCATAGTTGAGAAGAGCATCAATCCATACATAAACCACATGTTTAGGATTGGAAGGTACCTTTACTCCCCAAGTAAATGAGGTACGCGATACAGCCAAATCTTCCAAGCCTGGCTCAATAAAGTTCTTGATGATTTCATTCATACGACCATCTGGCTGGATAAAATCAGGATGAGCATGGAAAAAATCTACTAGACGATCGGCATAGTTGCTGAGACGGAGGAAATAGGATTCTTCTGAAACCCATTCCACTTCGTGACCTGATGGTGCAATGCCTCCGATAACCTTGCCAGTTTCATCACGGAAAACTTCTTCTAACTGACTTTCGGTAAAAAATTCTTCATCTGAGACTGAGTACCAACCTGAATATTCACCTAAATAAATATCGTCCTGAGCTAAGAGACGTTCAAAAACATCTGCTACTACTTTTTCATGGTAATCATCCGTCGTACGGATAAATTTATCGTAAGAAATATCAAGGAGTTTCCAAAGTTCCTTAACACCAACTGCCATGCTGTCAACATAGACTTGCGGTGTAATACCTGCTTCTTCCGCTTTCTGCTGAATCTTTTGCCCATGCTCGTCCAGACCAGTTAGGTAAAAGACATCATAACCCATAAGACGCTTGTAACGAGCAAGGACATCGCAAGCAATGGTCGTATAAGCACTCCCAATATGGAGCTTACCGCTTGGATAGTAGATTGGTGTTGTAATATAAAAATTCTTTTCAGTCATAGCTTTTCCTTTCAAGGCAAATGAAACCTCATATTTGATAACACTTTATTATAACATATTACATAGTTTTTTAAATAAAAAATAGAGTTGATTTATGCTACACTCATAGTTATTAGTATATTATTCTTGCTTAAATTTTATGATTAGTATAAAATAGTGATATTGCATTAATTGTTTTACATTAATTTAGTTATAAATGAATTCTAGTTTTCTACACTACATTTTATGAGGAATTATATAAATGAACGAAAAACGAATGAAAATGATAGGTTGGGTGGCGACATTCATGTCTGTTATGATGTATGTATCTTATATCCCACAAATTATGGACAATTTAGCTGGACATAAGGGAAACTTTATTCAACCTTTGGTAGCTGCCATTAACTGTAGCCTTTGGGTTTATTATGGTTTGTTTAAAAAAGAACGCGATTTACCACTTGCTGCTGCAAATGCTCCAGGTATTGTATTTGGATTTATTACTGTACTAACAGCAATATTCTAACCCTAATTGAATTCTCTTACTGTCCTATCTGACAGTAAGGATTTTTGTTGACAGTTCTTACAAGAATAGAATTACAAACAAAAACTCTGATTTCCTCAAAAACAAAAGCTCTATCTGGATGGACTAGTCGGATAGGGCTTTATTTTTTATATTTGTGCCGTTTTAGAAAAAGATTTTTTAATATTCCTTTACTATCTTTAATGCTATCTATTTTTAAACTATAATTTCAACAGCAGCTTCATTTTTCACCTTTTTATCTCACATAAGCTTCGCAGTATCTTTATCCTGATTTCATTTTTCTGCGGAACTCCTAGCAAGCTCTTCTTCTCTCTTTTGCTTTTATCTATTCAAAAAGGAAAAGAGTCTTAATACGTCACAACGCTCAAGTTGCCACTTTCATATTCTGCGATGAAGATATTAGAAATATCAGTATAGCCTTCCTTAGCGAGCCTCTCGATTAACCATTCTTCTGTTTTGTCAATAGACTCTAAAATATCAATCTGGACAACACCGTCTGTGATAATGGGGTATTTCGGATTTTCCTCACCTGCCTGTACGACAATAAGCTGACCGTTTTGTTCCATGACTGCTCGTTTAACCTGCTTTAGTTGAAAAATTCCTTGGCTACGTAACTTCAAAGCTACATCTGCTGCTGAAAGACCAACGGAGCGGCAAGCTTCTGGGCTCAACTTCCCATGCTGAATCAGAGTAGTCGGTTTGCCATCCATCAAATGCTTGACTGTCCGAATATTGTTATTGAGCCATTTTAGAGTCAAGACCAAAATCGTCCACATAATGAGGATGATCGCATACTGGAGAATGTTAATAGAACTATTGTAAATCACCCCACCAATAATACCACCTAGAACATAATTTTGAATCTGGTCGATTGCGGAATTAGGTGCCAGATTTCCTTTTCCTGTCACATTGATAACAAACACGAGTGAAAACAGTCCCAACGCTAGTTTAATCAGGATTTCAAGAAAATTCAATGTCATTTTTTAACCTCCACTAATTTGATATCTGTTGTCTTATGTAATTTAATTTTTTCCAGTAAATACTTATCTGGCTCACTGCCACTCATAGCTCGATAAAAATCTTTTCCAACTTTTAAAATTGCTCCATCCGTCGCAGCTGAAGTGTTGACATAAACCTCTGACTTATCTACTCCCAAATCTTTTGAAATAACTTCAATAAAATGAAGAGAGGTTTGGAACTGGTTATTAGAGGCTTGATTGGTCTGAAAAGTACTAATCCCAATCAGAACGATAGCAATCAAAGACAAAATGGAGATAATCGCCAATTCACGAAATTTCGAATCGCGCTTATTTCGATAGGCCTTAAAAGCAAAAAAACCTGTCACAAGTAACAACAAAATAGAAAGTCCAATCGTCACCCAGTTTTGCTGGCTGATTTGACTCAAAACATAATCATAAGAATAAAATTTCATTTTTTCTCCCTCTATTTTCTCGGCCTATTATAGAAAATTTTTCAATATTTTTCAATATTTCTAGAAATCGTATTTTAACAAGATAATAGGAGCGAGACAAAAATCAGCAACTCAAAGAGTTCAATTTTGTCGTCCCGCTCCCACAACGATAATTAGACTAAAAAAGTTTCAAGCTAAACAGCAAATGAATCAATGTATCCTTTTAGATAACCAGTAAGAATAAATCATTGGCACTACAATCATAATGATTAGAGTAAAAACAAGCACGAACGTAACTGCAATCTGAACGAAACCATTAAAGAAAATGATAATACCACCAATTACCCAAATTTTACCAGCCAGACGATGTGTCTTTATCCAATTATCATCATTATCCAAAGTCCATGGGAGACGTATACCAACCGTATAATTGCGACGAGTTTTTGGCATGTAATTCCCAATAGCAATAAATAGAACTCCTAAAAACATACCATTCATCAGAGCATGATTAACTGCATAACCCAAGGCTTGCGCGTAAATAGCTGTCATGACTAAACAAGATGTCAAAGGAATAATCCAATAAACCAGATGCCACATTTTCAAGCTAATATTCTTAGATTTAGGATCCTTGCTAGTCACAAATAAACCAAACCAATGTATAAGCAGCAGAAAACTAGGAATACCAAAAACTGTTACCCATCGACTACTGAATCCATTTACTTGATTCGAAAAATCAAAATGCGTTGCCATCGTTTCTGGTAGCCGATCCCAAAAGAAACAACCCACAAGCACAGGCAACAGAATCATAACAGTTGTTAGTCCTAATATTTTTTTATTCATTTTCATCTCTTTTATTTTCCTTCAAGTCTGCCAACCACACCATCATATCCTCCAACACAGACGTATTGAGTTCATAGTAAATAAAGTTTTTCTCCCGTGTTTCCACAACCAAATCCGCCTGCTTCAAGACATTGAGGTGATGCGAAATGGTAGCTCCTGTCAATTCAAACTGGTCTGCTATTTCCCCAGCAGACATCTTGCCCATTTTTAACAAATCTAAAATCTCTCGTCTCACAGGATGAGATAGGGCCTTGAAGGTATTAGTAAAACTCATGTTTACTCTTCCTTTCCTTTTGTAAAATGGCTAGCGCAAGAAACAATAAAGGCGAAGATACTACTCTTTTTTGACATCTTCATCACTTCCATCTTCTATTTAGATATTCTTCTAAATAGAATTATACGCTTTATTTTTAAAAAATACAATAGATATTTACTTAACTTTCTAAATAAAAAAGAAGGTTCTACACCTTCAAATGATTTCTACAAAAAGAAAGAGACTATCAAGGCAGAAAGAACAATCAGGACCGAAAGTGTCACAGCCAGACTTACCCAAAAACCAGCTGTATTCCTTGGATTGACCCCAACTCCAACACCAATTTTCTTCGGTACCCAAAATGGCTCAGAAGATGTTTGTTTTCCCCTCAAACGAAGTAACTTAATAAGGTACCAAAGAAAGAATATGAATAAGACGACTTTCAATAATAATAATAGTAATAATAATTCACCCATTTTTATCCCCTTTGACTAATATTATACACCTTACTATCCCTTTTTACAACCTCAAACTCGCTTAGGAATGTGTCTGTTTTTGGGAGAAAATGAAAAATCATCAAGAGAACGACAATCAAGACCGAAACGTTTGGACTTTTTTCCTGTTTCAGTCTTGATTTATTGCTCTTTTGATGTTACAATATTTCTAAACTGATTAACAAGCCCTACTTGTTTAATCGGTGGGCGTTTGAGTGTTGTCGCACTCAGCGCCTTTTCTTCGTGTTTTTCTATAGCTGTATTATACCATATCCTACAAATAATGCAAGCATTTCATGTTAAAATTGTACACAAAAGCGCTAAATCTTAAGGGATTTAGTGTTTTTATAATCTACTTCTTATACAAATAACTCTTAATTCTTCGAGAAGGACGAACATCCGGCAAAGCATGATGGGCTTTTCTAAAAGTGGTAAGACGCTCTCTTTGTGTGTCATCTATCTCTTGTATTTTCTCGTACTCCGTCCGCCAATTGCCAAAGAAGAGATCTCTTAGCTCGCCAGTATGGTTCAAAAGAATCGTACGACTCATTGTATCTGCTCCCTTTTTACTCCAATACATCCCTCTATTCTTCATTCGATAGGCAATTTTACGGTGTTGACTTTCCATAATCCCAATACCCCTGGAACTCAATCCCATCTGTTCAGGTGTAACCGTGTACTGAAAATTTCTAAGCAGCTGCCTCTTGAAACGACCAAAGGTCTCAAATTTGTTATCCGAATCAATCAAAGATTCTGCAGTATCTAAAACAGTCTTTAGCCTACTTTTATCTCGTTTCTTAATAGCCTTAAAAGCCTCTTCTGTCAATTCTGCTGATAAAGGAGTTAAGTTGATTTTCAAAGCCTGATGCACATGAAAAGCATCCCAAAAATGAAAATGAGCTTTGGGTTTAAAAGCACTTGCTAGGTCTTGAAAAATATGTGGTGAATAACCATGACCGCCATCTGAATTGGTGATAATGAGTGTTTTAGGTGTAATCTCAAAGTGATTATAGATTAAGTCAATGAGTTTGTCTTTCGCCTTATAGTATTGTGTCGAAACCACTTCCATCTTATTTTTTAAAACATTCCTTTTTCCTCTCTTGCTACCAGTATGAACGACAAAATGACTTAATTCAACGGACTTGGTCTCCGTTTCAGGATGAGATTGTTTCACCCAAACACCATCTCCTTCTACGTATAGAATCTCTGGTTTGATTCTCTTTTTCTCTTCAGGAACTGCTAATACTCGGTACTCGTCCCGCTCTTTCAGGAGTCCCCCTGCTGTCTCTAGCGCTCGTTGAACGCTATTTTTTGTGATATAAATATTCTTCAGCAATTCCATCACCGATACCACTTTACGATATGGCATAAAGTTAGAGAGTGTGGTTAGCTGATAAAGGAGTTCTTGTGAGAACCTGGCACGTGGTTTAAGTCCTAACTTTTCATCAACAGGTATCCTGATAATATCCCCTTTCTTCCATCTGCTTCGTGAAAAAGTCATCTCCCCAAAAGGAAAGATAACAGTCCGCTCTTTCTGATTGATTCTCTTGAAACCCTGGGTTCTCATGATCGGGGCGATATAGCTCTCATATTTTTCAATCATTTTGAGGAACGTTTGGCGATTGTTCTCTTGTAAAGCAGTAAAGAAATCTCTTTCGTCTAAGACTGCTAAATCCATCTACTCACCTCTTCTACTAGAATAAAAATATATTATACCGCAAATCAAGGCAAAGAAAAAAGCCTTCCCTTTTGGGGAAGGAAATAACTTTGTATTAGTTTAATATTATTTTTATAATATTTTATTATTCTTCAACGCTAGCAATCCAATCATTTAAAAAGGCAGCAGTTGATTTTCCATAGCCATTGGCTTTAGCCAAGCGAGCTAACTTCTCTTTATTTTTCTTATCCAGCGTAAACGAGGTAATCACCTTTTCAGGCTCTTCTCGTTTGGGAAGACTGGCAGTTGGAACACGTCTCTCTGCTATCTTTTCCCCTAATGCCTTTTTAATTTGTTCTTTTTTGGGTTCAAATGCCATCTCTTCGCTCCTTCTGACTAATTTTATAATATTTATTTAATAGTTCTATATTTTAAAAATAATATAGAACTATTATTTTTATATTATATCACAAATGATTTGAAATGTCTTAGCCATTTCTTCAAAGAATTTACGATTTTTTTGAAGGACGGCTGGTTCTTCTGCCATTTCAAAAATAGATTGCTTATCCATTGTAGATTTGTTAAATAGTTCCTTTTGTGGAATATAGACCACTTCCTGTGTATCAGGAGAAAGAATCCTACCTTCCTCTTCCGTCTTATTCAGTGTTTCTAAAAGACTCTTAGAGGAACTGGTATTGTGTTTAATCATGTTTGGAATAAAGTACAGCTGAGCAGTGATGTAGCTCTCCCTTGTACGATAATTGATAACTTCTTGTCGAAAAGATTCTAGGCGATCTTCTAAGTTAAACTTTGCATTATAGCCGTGTTCGCTTGGAATGATCGGACTAATAATTGAGTGACTAACTGCAATTGCATTGCGAGTAGCTGTCGAAAAGTCAGGATGACAATCAATAATGACATAATCAAATAGATCTAACCTTTTGTCCTCATAGTGATCTTCTAACCACATATACAGCAACATATCTTTATTTACCTTATTTTCTAAAGATTTTTCGATTGTATCTAGTTGCATATAACCTGGTATCAGGCTAATGTTTTGTTTAATAGGGATAACTTTAACATCCCCCTCACCTTTGAAAATATTGGCTACAGTATCTGTATCATCGTAAATACCGTAAGTTTGAGTCAAGTTACATTGATGATCCAAATCAAGAAATAAGACTTGGTATCCTTTACGTGCTAACCATTCCCCAAAGTTAAAAGCCAACGTTGTTTTGCCTACACCGCCTTTAATGGCCGCAAAAGTTATAATTTTCATTTTCAATTCTCCTTTTATAATTATATTATTTTTATAATATAATTATACTACAAAAATAATTATAAGTAAATATAAAAATATTATTTTTATATTATCGCTTAATCTGATATTTATCACGGTAACGTCTGAAAGTACGCTCGTTAATCCCTGTAAGACCTGCCACATCTTTATCAGACATTCCTGATAAGTACAGTTCAAAGGCGTGTTGTAAACGGCTATCATCTTTAGCAAAGAGAGATTTACGCCCTCGATATTTACCTTGATTTTTGGCAATGACAATTCCCTGTGCTTGACGCTCCTTTATCCGTTCTCTTTCAGCTTGTGCCTGGTATTTGTAGAGTTCTAAAATCAAGTTATTCAATAGCCGTCTCAAGTTATCATCTTCAATCCCTCGAAGGGTTGGGAGGTTGAGAACCTCCAAAGTTGCCCCTTTGATCTGAATTTCATTCATGACCTCAGTCAGCTCCTTATTATTCCTTCCTAGCCGTTCCAGCTCAGTTACGACCACTATATCCCCTTCTCGGATATACTCCAGCATAATTTGTAATTGTGGACGGTCTTTGCTTGCTCCACTGATAGCCTCCTGAAACAGTTTATCCACGTGCTTCAGTTGCTCCAGCTGCCTAGCCATGTTTTGGTCTGAAGCGCTAATTCTAGCATAGCCAATTTTAGCCATTTTTACCTCCTTATTTTGCCGAACTCTATTGTCCGCCTTACAAATCCACTAAAATCAATAAAACACAAGCAGGTCAATAGAGTATACCCTACTGACCTATTTTTTTATATTGTCTTGTGTTGGTTTTTCTCTTCATTTCTTTCACGCTGTTCCACTCTCTCCTTGATTTCCTTATAGTCTGTATAGTTCTTAATCACTAGGTCAAGATGTTCACGTAGTGCTTCTCTTTCCACCTGAATTTCTTGTAACTCTTTATTCAAGATCTTCGGATTAGTGGTCTTATCAATCTTGAATTGTTCCAGAATTTTCTCAGCGGTAACACCTTCTGGCTTTCTTTCCTGATAAACTATTAGAGCTGAAATAATTCTGTTCACATTACCAATTCGTTGATCTAAATTATTCAATTCTTCTTGCGTCTCTTTGAGCTGTTGGTCAAATCTGGCTTGAAGTGCCTGAAACTGATCGCCATTTGTCACATTGTTGGCTGCTAAAAAGTTAAACTCTTTAACAAGCATTTCCATACGAGAAATATTTGGATTTTTGCGCATAATCATCTCGCCGCTATCCTTAGATAGCTGTTTAATAACTGTTGAACCTCTCATAAAACGGTTATCTTGTGATTGGTCAGGATTGATAAAATAGAAAAAATCTTTTTGCTTCAAGTAAATTTCATAGGAACCATTTTCCAACTTATCTACCTGACGAGCGGGTATTAAGATAGTACCCGTTTGATTCACTCCAAATTCCATTTCAAGGTAAATTCCACGTGACGTTTCTTGTTTTACCTGCCAATCTTCCACTTCCAATTTTATTTCAAAGTCAGATGACCGCTCCTGTTCTTCTTTCTGATAACGATTTTTAATTTCTAATAAATCAAAGGTTACTTGATTCTGATCTAAACGTTTAAGAATATTCTCTAAACTATATTTGCGACGTTTAGACAAAATATCATCACGTGTGTTCCGCTCTTGGAGTTTTCCATCAAGCGGAACGGTTAGACGATATTTAACAAACTTTCCAGAATAATCAACATTAAGATCAAGTGCTTTTGCTTTAGCTTTAAAATCCTCCAGACTGGTAGAATGCTTCAGCAAAAATTCCAAACGATTCTTAATCTCCACTTTGAAAGTGTTGGCTTGTTGCCAAGCTGTATATTTCTTGTGTGAATTTTTCATGTTAGACTGAATAATCTTAGCACCGTACAAGTCCGATATTTTATCTGAAATTTCTTTCAAGTTGTTTCGTGTCCTTTTTTGCCAGCGAAATTTCTTTAGAGTCACCTCATTAGTCGTGTTAAAAATAATGTGGTTGTGTAGGTGTCCTCTATCTATGTGAGTAGCCACCACAAATTGATAATCACCGCCTGTAAATTCTAAAGCTGTCTTACGTCCGATTTCATGAACTTGCTCTGGTGTTAAATTGTCCTCTGGCGAAAACGACTGAATGAGATAATGAGCCAACACTCTTTTTTCATTGTGTAAGTCGGACAATTCCTTATTTTCAGATTGTAACTCTGCCAAGTATTTAGTCATTACAAACTCATCAAAAGCATTTGTCGGTGTTATGATGTTGTGACCTGATACCAATTGCAAACTAACATTTTCTTCTTCTAAGCGAATATCAAACTCTCCAACTAAAGTAGACTTATCAATCATCCTAAGTGTTTTGGTCTCTTGAGTGATATAATCAAGGGCTCTTTTCAGTCGGTCAAGCTTTTTAATTTGTGCGACTTTAATCACAACCATGTTTCTATTTTCTCCTTATCTTTATCTCTATTTTCTTTTTCCAGCCCTTTAATTTCTTTTAGTTTTGAGGATAATAATTGAGTGATTCCTTTCAGTTCAAGTTTAATAGCTTCTAGCTCTTCTAAAGAAGTTGTTTCAGTAGTATTAACATACTTAGTAATCTGGTTGATATTCACCCCAATTCGATTGATTTCTTGTTTGATTCCAACTAATTCTGACAAATCAACTTTGACAACTGCACCAAGCAACATCATTTTTCGAGCATAGGTCGAGAAATTTTTAACACCTGCGTTTGTCATTTTCCGTTTGATATATTTTTCTTCATCTGCATTTAACCAGACTTTTTTCTGAATCGGTCTGTGTCTATTTACATGTTCAACCATTAACGTATTCCTTCTTGATTAAAATTTGAGTTGTGTACCTCCAGATTTCATTTACTTTTCATCTGGCAAGCGTAGCAAGTGGGTACCCACTTGCGATAGTTGACAAAAACTCAACAGCCGCTTCTGCAAGAAACAGCTGTTGTTTTGTGTCAAGTTTTGGGGAAATCCCCAAGCCCCTTTTTGCCGCTTCGCTCTTTGGTTAGAAGATGATTTCCTCTGTTGGTTCCCAACCAAGAATCTCTTCTCTTTCCTGTTCGTAAGCTTCATCTGTCAGGTGAGAAAGTTCATCATAGGCTCTTTGATAATCTGCAAAAATATCCAATTTGAGTTCTTCTATATCTACCATATCTCGGTTAATGACTGCCATCATTTTTTTACGGCTGGCATTTTTAAGCTGGTTATTTTCTTTACGGTTGCCCACCTCAAAATTATCAAAAAGGTAAGTCAGCAAAATTCCCTGTGTTGTTTCCGTCATCATCATTTCCTCCGTATTCTATCTGTCCTAATGCTAGTTTACGAGAACCCCGACTGGACACTAAATCGAGATTCCCTTTGCTTTTTTTGGCTCTTTGTTTTTTTCTTGAATGGATTGTTTTTCTTTGAAACGATTGAGTTTTTCATGAAAAGCACTCTCTTTCGTTTTATCTTTTGTCAAATTTAATGTTTTGATTTTTTCAAGTTTTAAATCCACCTTTTTAATTAGTTGACTGGCTTCTTTTTGGACGATTGAAAGCTGTGCCTCAAGGTCGGTTAAAGCCTCTTTGTCTTTAGACCAATTAGCTAAGTAAGCAAAAGAGTATTCACTGGTATCAATACCGTAATGATTTGAAACGACAAAAGCGACAGATTCAGCTTGAAGCTCTTTAGTGCTTCGTGTGAGTTTCTCACCTGCTTCTGCCACTATCTTATTATTGTGCAATTCAGAATGTGCCATTTCATGAATTATGGTTTTAATCGTCTGTGCTTTTGTCATACCTCGCTTGATAGCAATTTCATTGGTTTCACGGTTATAAAAGCCTCTGGCTCCTGAATCAATCTCTTGGAAGTGCATAGCCACTTTGTTATCATCAGAAACACTTTTAAGTGCACGATAAAGTGTTTCATAATCAAAGCTTTTACCTTCGTCCGTGAGTTCGTAAACAGCTTGTGGAATCTCCTTTCCTTGGGTTTGACTGACATCAAAGACAGGTACTAATTTAAAACCAATTCCTTTCTCAATCTCCCCATTTTCATTAACCTTGTATTGACCGTTATTATCCCTTAGTTTAAATTCATAAGGAGCAAAAATCCAAAGAGCTTTTTGACCTTTTTTTACACTACGCTCAAAGTCGGATTGCCACTTTTTAAAAGAAGCAACCATAGAAACTTCTGAATTTTGGCTTAATAACAACATCACATTATTAGCTGAATATGAGGGAAGTTTACTAATTGCTTCCAGATAATTTTTGTATTGATCGGAATTAAAGTAATCTTTAATTCCCTCTTTCATAATTTTAGAAAGTCCTTTAGTATCTTTTGCCTGAATCAACTCAGAAAGAGTTGGCGACTGTGTTGGCTGGTCAGTAGTCAATTCCTTAGAAAGAGGGTTAGGTTCAAGTGGGTTCGTCCCCATCGCAACTTCTTGAGAGTCTGTCAAACCATCTCCATCCGTATCTGAGTTATAGGGATTTGTACCAATTGACTTTTCAAGTTCATCAGTTAGACCATCTCCGTCAGAATCTCTAGTACGTTCAAGATTCCTTTCTTCCTGAAGATTCTCTTGTTCTGTACTATCTAGTTTATCAGCTAGAAACTCTGATTGATACAGTTCTTCTAAGCTAACTGAAGGAGCCTGAAATTCCTTATGACTATTTTCTTCTGGCATCTTTTTTTCTCCTGCTTTTTCTTTCTGTAAATACTCGTTCCAGTCCATTTTCTTAACTCCATCACTTTTTGGAGCAAGATCGATTTGAAAAGGAATGTTATCTTCTTTCAGTTTTTCAATAAACTTCAGCGCTTCTTTATCATTATCAACCGCTATTGTGATTAAGTCATCTGTAATAAGTTTTGTTGTCTTATTTAAGCTATCTAATGCCTTCAAAATAGACGTATAAGAGTTTACCTGGGAAAACTTACCATCCGTCAATAAATCTGCTGTATAGCGACTGATTACCCCCTTTTTCAAGCCATCCATAGAAACTAATCGGACATCTTGTAAGGTGTCTTTTTTCAATTCATAATAACTCATCAAATCGATAGGTGCCTCAAAAAATACCAGTCGTTTTGGAGTTCCTATATCAAAAGAAAAACCAGCTAACCCGTCTGAATGGTTCATAATTTGTTTCAAACGACCACGCTCAGGATATTGAACTCGATTTTCTACGATTCCTTGTAAACTAGCACCAACCAGCTTCCCGTCTAAATCTTTGTATTTAAAGACAATAACAGGCTCAAAGTAATCCCCTTTCTTCCGAGTGGCTTCTGCTAAGTTTCCACTTGCTAAGAAAGTGTTAATTGTGTCATCTGCTAATCCTCTTTCTTCTTTGAGATAGTTTCTACCGAGTTCAAAATCAGGGTGTTCATACGGTTGAAGAACATAACTAAACGGTTCTTGTTTGACTGGTTCTATCATTTCATTTTCTACTTGAGAAAATGTTCCTTCCTGAAGGAAACGAACGGCTTCTTTAAAAGATACATCCTTAACAGATTGAACCAGTTGAATAACATCTCCACCAACATCACGACTGAACCAATGGAAACGGTTTGTATTAGTAAGGATTTTCAAAGAATCGTGTTCAGTCCAATAATAGGTGTGACCAGACTGGCGCTTAAGTTCCATTTCCAAAGATTCAGCTACATCAATCATGGAAAGTTGTTTCAATTCATCAATATTTACTGCCATAAGGTTATCCCTCCTAGTTAAAGTAAGCCTCTGGTTTTTCCTGCAAGAGATGGAAAAGTTCAGGAGTCAGCGCTAAAGATTCTGCTCTAATAGATGGCTTATGGCGTCGATAAGCAAATAGATACCCTCTTAGAGATTTAAAATCAGGATAAGTCAGCTCTTTCATCACTTCCACTGCTAACTGAGTTCTAATCTCTGCAGATGAGGTTTCTTCTGTAATGGTTTTAGTAAGTACCAATTTCTTAATAGCATCTGCTAAGACATGAATTGGATAGAGGGCTTCTATCCCCTCAAAACAGCCGATACCATAGAGTTCTGGAGTTAATAAGGTTGTTTCTGTCATCATACTTTTTCTCCTCAATAAGAAAAGCGCTTGTAAATCTTACAAGTGCTTTGATTGTGTATTATCTTTATGTTGGTTTTGATTTTTAGTTGGTTGCGTTTGTGTTTTACGAATATCATAGAGAATGTGATTCCCTCGACGTTCATAGGTTTGGGTGAAGGCTTTAGAGTTATCAAACATCAAGACATTGTCCGCAACCTCAGCAATCACCTTGAGATTCTCTTTTGAGCGGTCATAACGCTTACGAATAAGGTCTTCATCAACGCCGTGACCTCCCTTTTTAACTCTATCTGCCACCCGATCAATAGCTGTTTCTGGACTATCTAAAGTAACATATAAAACAGTAACTTCGTATCCTTTGGCATGTGCCTTATCTATCAAGTTTAAGAATGGCTTGCCCGTTCCTGCTAGAGTGGTTTCTTGATGAATAGATTCACCTTTTTCCAGAGCCTGTTTCAAATCTTTCAGAACTGCCCTCATTGCTTTCACATTATCTGCAGGGCTACGCCAGTCACCACCGTTTGCTTTGAGCCATTCGTCCGCATTGATTCGCCTTGTCCCTTCAAAAAGCCAGGGTTGCGAGCTGTAAAGTGTACTTTTGCCAGCGCCGTTGACGCCAGCTACAATAATATAGCGTGGTCTCATACCTATCTCACAAAATCAGGGCGGGCAATTACTTCACGTTGATGAGCTTGCATACTGTAGTCATACATAGCTTTATAGAAGGCTTGTTTTTCTGGGTCTGTCTCCTGGATAAACAACTGATACAAGTCAGCCGTTTCAAGGCTTCTTACCATTTCAAAAAATTGATTCAGTTCATTTGCCATGAAGCAAGTCCTCACTTTCTTTTAGATAAGTCTATTATACCACATTAAGCCACATTCTCCTCAATCTGAAGGTCAACAAATTCTGTCTGATCCACATTTTCATACCAATCATCTGTCCCATCCATACGGCGCTCATAGGTGTACCAGTTGTCATCTTGAGGACTATTCGATAAGAATTGAGCGTTTTTATGATCTTTAACGTAGAACTTCTTATCTTTCAAAACGTTTTGTTTGGATAGAAACAGTAAGGCTTCATCTACACCAATACGAGCTACCTCATCAGGGGTCATGAGTTCACGTTGTTGAGTTTGTTCGCTGAAGGAACTGGAGCGATTTCTTCCTCGTGACTCAGAATATTGTTTTTGATTGATCGTCTGTTTTCCTGCACGCGTTGAATAGTAATTCATGGTATCCTTATCATTTGTTCCCAAGAACAGGTGACAAGCACAGTTATTAAAAATAGTTTCCCAATCCTTATTATAAAGCGATTTAAGCTGATTGATTGCTTGAATAATAATTTTGATTGAAATTTCACGGCTACGAACTGACGCCAAAACTTCGTTAAAGTTAGGAATTTTCCCGATATTCGCAAACTCATCAATAATGACTTGCACGTGCAAAAGGTCAGTTGCAGATAAACCTGGACGTTCCCCTTGAAGAATAGCGTCCGCACCGTGGGTCAATTCTTCAAAGATTGTCGCAAATAAAAGGGAAGCCAAGAAGTTAAAGGACTTATTAGTTTCAGGAATGGCAATAAAGACCGCCGTCTTTTCAATATTCCAGCGGTCAATATCCATTGTGTCTTCTGCAATCATTTTGGCCACGTCCGTATGGTCAAAAATAGAATAACGAGTCGCCACCTGAGTAGTGACCCCCATACGTGTCTCTGCTTCAAAATTAGAGTTAAATAAGGCCCATTGCTTGTAAGCATAGTTGCCTGGTAAACGCTCCTCTAATTCTTCAAACATTTGTTCAACAGGGCTAGGCTGCTCTTCGTTTGTTCGTCTAATATTTCTCATCATATCCGCTACCATAGACAGATTAGGGGTGTAATCATCTAGTTGACTATCAAAATACAGATAACCAATCAAAGCACGAGTCAATAAGAGTTCAGCAGTCAACCAAAAGTTTTCTCCCTGATTATCTGTTTTCTTTGTCCCGTCAACAATGGCTTCAGTCACACGATCAATATCTAACTCCGATTTCATGTAGTTAAAGATGTTAAAGGTATTGGAATTAGCCAGGTGAACTAAGTCAAAAACTTTAATTTTATAACCATTTTTAGCTAACAGACTTCCGACTTCATGAACAAGCAAGCCCTTGGGATCTGTAACAATATAACTGCCGTTCATCTGCATAAGATTAGGTTTCACATAATTTTGTGTTTTCCCGTCTCCAGGAAGCCCCACAACCAGCGTATTTTTATTCAGTTGTTTATCATATGGTAAAAGTTTATTAAATAGGCCAACAAATCCATTCTTTGTAAGAATCATATTGTTCTCAAATACTTTATCTCTGAATGTAGCAATCTCTTTTACCGTCGCAAACCGAGCTGATCCTCTTTCTTCTCCGTGACGATACACCCCATTATCACCCACTCGTAGGTAGATGAAAAAAGGAAGTACAAAACCAAGCGCCCCACCAATAAGTGAGAATTGATTAAACTGAAGGTCTAACCAATTTTTGGTCTCTAGATGATTGATAACCCATGCATATTTAGAAAACGGATTGAGGGGGTCGGTTACTCCTGGAGCTGACTGATAAAGTTTGACCAGCCAATGAAAACCATAAAAGAAGAGCAAGCCTAAAATGATATAAGGTAATAAATGCTTTCTTTTCCGTGGCATATCATTTCACACTTCCTTTCTTTTTACCTTTTCCTTTAAGCGGTGTTCCAATACCTCCATATTTGACGTGTTCTTTAAAGTACGCTATTTTTTCTGCAACTGTCCGAGTAGGAAATTTTTTCCCTAACTTTTCAGCAGCCTTTTGTGGATTTGAAGTCAATTCTTTGATTACTTTATCTACTGTTCCTTCAACCAAAATCTTATTTTTAACGTCAAATAATAAGGTTGTCGTCCCTTTTTCTGCCCCTGCTTTGGTAGTAAATCCAATGCCTTTTTCATTAAGATATTCTTTCAGTTTTCCTATATGAATATCTTTATTTTCCAGTATCAGCATATCTTTATTAGTGTTAGTTGCCATGAATTGATTATAGTTCGTCTCACCAATAAAATTCTGATTATTTTTGTTGTACTCATGTTTTTCATGAGCATATTGAATTATAGCCCAAAGGGCTTTTAAAATAGTTTCTCCTGTCACTTTAGAAGCATTAGACAGTTGAAAAACTACTCTGTCCTGTTCCATTTAGTCTCCTTTCCATAAATTAGTCTCATTCATTTAAAAAAGCAGCTCTTCATTAAGAACTGCTGATTGAGTAAATGTGTCTGTCTTTCATATCCAGAAAGCTTCAAAATACTCTTTGTGTCTTGCTTTTTGTTCTTGAAAATAGCGCTCAAAATCGTCATCTCCTTTGAACTCTATTTTATCATAGTCAAGATAGTTTAACCAACTAAAAATCAACTCGTAAAACTCAGTATGGTTAATGACACCACTTGAAACACCATAAACAGCATCCTCATACATCGTTGATAACACTTCCGTTAAATAATCGATGTCACCACTACCACTTGCATAACGATGAGCCACTACACAGAAATAACCATTATTCTCAATAGGGTTCATTCGCAATGTTTGAGGAATGTCTCGTAGTGTGACTTGATGTCTAAGAAGACCTTTAAAAATAACTTTCCTTAAGCCTTCATAGCCTGTTTCCAGTTCCTTAGAAGTCTTTTGAGAAAACGTCAGCTCTTCTTGTAAATCTTCTGTTACTGTTGGATAAACTGCTTTTGGCTTCAGCTGATTAAATTCCTTTTCAGTAAGCCCCTTTAAGTCTGTCACTTCCTTACCTTCTTTTAGGCCTTATCTGCACCGTTCTTTTTGCGAAGCAGCCAAGCGCCAATCAGAAGAACAAATCCGCTGAAACTGGCCAATAATCCTAACTCATCCCCTGTTGATGGTAGGGTCTTCATTTCCCCTGAAGCAGTCTGAACAGAGATTGTTTTATCTGCATTCACTGTCCCTCCAACTTCTTCTGGACTGACTGTAGCTCTGGAACCGTCCGCATAAGCTACAACTACCTGACTATTCAGGGTTGAGACAATTTGATAACCAGTATTAGTGTAAACTGGAGCAGCTGGAGTTACGTTCTGAACAATTTGCCCTGTCACTTGTGAAGTTGTACCAACTTGACTTCCCCCTGCATTGACAGCTGTTTGGGCAGATACGTTAGGATTATTAGTCGGTACATCTACACTTGGGGTTAAGGTTGTTTTTCCGCCATCAACCGTTGGAACAGTCACTGTCTTATTATCTATAGTTGTTGTATCCTGCTTATCTGTCGTATCAGTTTGGTTTGGCTGGTCAGATGGTTTTTGTGTGGTATCTTCAGATGGCGATGTTGTTGAGTCTTGCTTATCTGTACTAGGTTCTACAGTTGAAGAAGAATCTTTTGGTAATACCGCATCATCTTTACTTGGTTCTGTAGTACTTGGAGTTGTTGGGTCTGTACTAGCATCAGGTATAGAGGGTGTTACATTTGGTGTTGCTGTATTGTCAACGGGTGGGATGGTAGGTGTAGGATTAGTCTCTGAAGGAGTTGATGAAGGTTGCGTAGGTGTGACAACAACACTGGCTGTTGAATCAACGGGGGGTGTCCCTTCGTCCGCAAAGGCAGCCACTTGACTAAGAACCAAGCTAGAGAGTGTAATAAGTGCAATAAATGATGTTTTTTTCATGATAATTTTTCCTTTTCTATTAGTTATTCGGATATTTTTGAGTTTTCGGTTGTGTAGTTATAAGATAACCATAAGGAGCTTTAACAGATTTTTTAAGGGAATAGGTCAAGCGGACATTTGCTCGATTCTCCTTGTTATCTTTAACAACTAATACATAGGTAACGGTATAGCTATTACCTTTTTTAGTGATACCTTCCAGAATCACCGATTGGAGGGTACCCTCTGAAACGTTAATAGTTTCTTTCAAATCTTCTGTAACAAAATCGCTAACAGCTTTTCTAGTATTCGCATAGTAACTAGGTATGAAATAACGGTCAAATACATCAATAGCAGTTTTTTCTTTCTCAAAAGTTTGAAGCATTTTCACCTGCTTAGTTAGAGATTGATTCATCGTCTTTAAGCTAGTTATCTGACTAAAGGACAGACTGGCAAAGATTAAGCTAACAATCGCAACAAGCAAACTCAACAGGGCAAGCAGTGACCGTTTTTGTCTTGTTGAACTAGGTGAGGAAGATAGTTGGTGCTGAGAGGGCGATTCTGAGGCATTTTTAAGCGATTTTCCTGAAGTCTTAGTTAATGTACTCAGAGGATTTGTTTTGCTAGGACGCTTGAAACCAAAGTCCTTCAGCAAGTCATCAATTATTCCATCGTATGGTAGGTTAAACTCAAGATTTTCCATCACTGAATCATCACGGTCTAGATGTTCAATCAAATAGCTTTCCGTTTCACCTAATGCTTTACAGCGTTTCTCTCTGATTTCCAATTGATTGAGCAACTCGTCACGATTGGTTACCAGTTGGCTATGTAAGGTGTTGACATCTATGATTTTAAAAGTCATCTATCTTCACCTCCTAGTATGAGGAAGAAGGTTCTGAAGACGTTTCAGACGCCTTTTTAAGTGATTTAATTTCATCTGCAAACAGTTCCAAGTCATCCAAATCCAGATCACGTTCCGAAAGAAGTGCCAGAGTACGTTCCGTCTTGAGGTTTTTCACTTCGTCTTTGAGTTTAGCTACTCGCTTGGCATAGAAGTTTTTCTTTTCTTCCGCTTTCTGCAGTGCTTCTTCTTTTTCAGCCAAACGGTCTTTAAGGTTTTTTTGTGCCATTTTATAATCTCCTTTATTTTGTTTCTGAATTACTTTCTGATGGAGGTGTTGCATCATCAGAAGTCTTTTGAGTATTGACGCTTGCATAGTCATTACTGTTATTAGCATCCACCAAAATAATACTTTCCATACGGTTTACTAAAAATTTGTTCTTCATTTTAGAAAAACTCAATCGTAAAGTAGCTGTATTGGTAGTGTTTTGAGACTGTGAGTAGTCGTTTTTCTTGGCCAAAAGCGTATTGGTATAAGTCACGCTAACCAGCGCTACATTCTCTTTTGTATCCAAGTAAATCTTAGAGCTTCGATACTCAAAGTCCACCACATAACCCTTATAGGTTTGTGTAGTTGGTTCGTTCTCTAGAGAAACTGCCTGATTATACATTGCGTCTGTCATGTATTCTTTGTAACGATTGCGATTTTCTCCCAGGTCTTTCTTAGTATAGTAAACCATCAGAAAATCCTCTACATAATTTTGTGTTAATGAACCGTCTTGTGTTTTACTATTCTTAGTTGTAGTTGATTTCTTGGTTATAGTCTTTGGAGAACTTTGAGATTGTCCCCTTGCTCCAAAACCAAAACCAATCAAGAAAATCAACACAATTCCCAGAACAGTAGCTAAAATTTTGAAAAATTTTACTTTTTGAATATCTAACATGATTGAAAAGCGGTAGATTTTCGACTACCGCTGCTCCTTTCTATTTATTTTGGTGTTGCAAAAGTATAGTACGCCTGATTTGATAGAACACGATAATGAACTTTGTCTTGGACTCCCAAATAATTACATTCTGAAATTAAGAAGGTTCCGTCATGATTGACAGCCTCAACAAAAGCTACGTGCCCATAAGCCACTGTAGTGAAGTCAAATCCACCAGCTGTCGAACAAACAGCTCCAGGGGTAGGAGTTGTACTGAATCTCCAGCCTTTAGCAACTAAATTCCTCACCCAATCTTGACCATTGCCGTTATTACTTGAAAGGGCATTGCCAACCGTTCCTGTTTCCACGAGTCGGTTCGCCACATACCAAGTACATTGACCAACTGGGTAGTTATTGCCTGGCTGTGTTGTCATTGAAGTCGTTGAAGGCTTCCCAAAAGCCAATTTACTTTCCCAACCGCTTGGGAAATTCCAAGAAGAGGCCTCTGTTCCACTTCCTTTGATGGTTTGCTTGAAATACGTCAGCATTTGTTTCGCATTATTTTGACGTTGGGCAAGCTTATCTCCAGCATTCCCCTCCCATTGGCTTAAAAAACGTGTGGTTAAAGTATTGACATTTTCGCTGCTTGTCAAAATAGATTTCAAAATGCGGATATAATAAGGATTATCTCCTTCTAGCATGAAGTCTATTTGTGTTTCTAGGTCATACCACTTCTTTCCTTTTGTCTTTGCATAGTTTCTAAGAAGTGTATTTCTAATTGCTCCATCCGAAGTATCTGTCCACATGCCAAGTCCTAAGCCACGGTGAATAACTAGAGGGCCAACACTGGCTCCTTGAGCAAAACCCATATTGAGCCAATTTTCATCATCCCAAGACTGTTCGGTTGCCCCGACTGGCGGACTTAAATAATCGCTTTCTGCTCGTTTAGCCTTAATGCCGCTCTCAGTCGCAAAATTTCCTAACATTGCCGCAATCCCATTATCCGTCGCATTCGGAATTTTCTTTTTAATGAAATCCCGTACAGCTCTAGAACGTTGGGCTAAATCTCCAGACAAATTCAAATCTGTTAAAACAGAAGTCGTTTGTGTATAGTTCACTAGTTGGAAGTAAAAACCGACGTTTACATACGTCCATTTAGCTTTTTGCTTTTTCGTCGCCTTTTCTTCTTGTTTCTGGTAATAAACTTCCTGACCAGTGCTACTCTTAACAGTTCCAATAAACGTACCTTGTTCAACGGTATCTCCTGTCTTGAAACGGATACCTGATACGTCTTTGTAAGTGAATTTAGATTCCTTGGTTTCAATCGTGACATCAGCACCTGAAACTTTAACCGTCCCAGACATGACCGCCAAAAGCTGCTGCCCTGTATTTGCCTGAAGAACAGAACCTTGGTAGATCTTGCTTTTACTGGTATAGCCAAAACGTTTGATAATACGCAAGGGGCTATTATAATGTGCCTCATCTTTATCCGTATAGAATGGATTGTCTAATTCCTGCAGGTAAGTATAATAGCCATCTGTTTGAGCACTTTCTAATAGTTCTTCATAATCTTCACGGTCATCTTTTGGTAAGATAGCCCAAGCAATTTTTGACTTCTTACTATACAAGTCTTTCATTGTTTTAAGATGGTCTGTCTCCTGATTCATACCATTCCAAAGACTGGTTAAGGCATTCTCATAAGTTTTGTTATGGTCTGCTCCAGCTTGATTAGAGTTAATACCATCATCCCATTTTCCTTTCAAATCATAATCACCATAACGATAATTCATATAAGTCATGACTGAATCAATGTCTGACCAATAATCAACTCTAGAATTTGAGTTTTCTCTATCCAGCTGAGAGAAATAAAGCCAAGCTTGGTTGAGTTTGAACTCATCTTGAGAAACCGTAGAGCTTCCACCTAAAACACCGACAAGGGCAACGATGACTGCTGCTAAGAACATGATAATATAACTCTTAGCAGATAAGGGATTATGTAAAACCGTACGAAGAGGCTTAGTTAGTAAGTCAATCCCTCGACCCGCTCCACGTGTCACTTTACCAGTCTTAGAGGCTTTAAATCTGACTGTAAAGTTACGATAACGTTTAGCCAATTTACCTTGCCAGCTTTCCTGAAATGGTGTCCTTGTAAAACCTCGACCTCGGACAAAATTATAGCCTCGATTAGTAAGGCCATAGCTTTTCTGTATCGTCCATTTTCCTAAATTTCCACCTGCTTTAACCGCACTTTTGGCACTATCTTTTTGATAATGAAAGTTACGAATTTTTCGTCTGCCCTCTGCCACTGCGCCGAGGGTTTCATCTTGAGAAGCGGCGTTCTCAAGGTTTGAGCGAACAAGTTGTTTAGACGCCCGATAAGTCCCACGTCGAAACTTTTGTCCTACTGTGCCACCTGATTTTTCCGCTGTTTTGACATAAACCTTTTTAGCAATCCGTTTATCCTGCTTAGCTCGCTTCCAAGCTTCCTTATCTTTGGGAGAGACTTTCAAACCGTAATGTTGCTTGCGCTTTTTGACCAACTTATAGAGTTTCTTTTCCGCTTTTTGAGTCTCTTTAGCCTCTTTATAGGCATCCTTCATAGCAAACTTAGATTCTTTAGCATTATAAGTATTTAATGCCTCTTGGGTGGCTTCCTTGACAGCCTGACGACGTTCTCGAAAGCCACGTGTTTTTTTATGTTCCGTCAATCTGCCACCTCACTTTTCTAAGCGTCTGTAGCAATTAAATTGAAAAGTTTTGTTCCTCTTGGAATAGGATTTTCAAATGGTACAACTGTTGATCCAGCCACAATTAAACCTGTCCCCTTAGCCTTTGGTTTAGCTACATAGCGTAAAAGAGCAGGTGTTAAGTGAATGGTGTCAGCCAGAACTTTCAAATCTGTTGGCTTTTGCTTCAACAGAATAATAAATTCACTATTTGAAAGCAGCTTACGACCTTCTTCACGTGACATAAGAGTCTCTACATTTTGAGTGATCCCTGTTGGGATTGCTCCATACTTGCGGACACGTGAGTATAATTCTGTAAAGAACTGCGCCTGATTATCTGTAGTAAACTGCAGCTGCATTTCATCAAAATAAATATGTGTCGTAAGTTTTCCCTGGTTATTGACTACCTGGTTCCAGATATAGTCTTGGATAACCATGAGGGCAAATGGTTTGAGTTTTCCAGAGAGTTTCTTCAGGTTAAAAATAACGAAGCGACTCTCCATATCAACGTTTGTCTCATACGAGAAGACATCCTGAGATCCCGTTGCATAGGATTCTGATTTAAGCGCAAGATTTTGTGCTTCTTGCTCAGGCTGTTGCTTCAAGATAACATGCCAATCTTTAAGCGTTGGCGTTCTGTCTGTAATTTTCTCATAACAAAGATGAGTAACACGGTCAATAATAGAGAACTCCTCGTCTGTAACTTCTGTCAAGATGTTTTCAAACAATCCCATAATCAAGTTAGATTTTTGACCGATTGGGTCTGTATCATCTGAAGATAAACTATCTTCATCTGGTAAGTCCATGAGGTTCAAGTGAGTGTTTGACCCTACATAAATATCAATGAGTTGGGCACCAAATTCACGACCAATATCAGAGTATTCATCTTCTGGGTCAACAATAATTACACGGTCTTCAGGATATTTTAAAATAGTTGGAATAATCTCACCTGCTTTAACCGTAACAGACTTACCAGAACCAGAAGATCCCAACACAACGCCAGAGCCTGTATTAAGGTCTCGCTTACGGTCAACTGTAATAATATTATTGGATAGTTGGTTTTGACCATAATATATCGCCCTTTTTGATGTAGATTGTAAATCTACATTGGTAAAAGGTACTTGGGTTGCGATATTTGAAGTGGTCATATCACGCATAAGGGACTTTTTCACGTCTAAAAAACAACGTCCGATAGGTAAGACCGTGTTTAAAGCCTCTTCTTGATGATAATAAATATCTTCAAAATCTACCACATGTTTACGACCAGCTGTTTTGACACGGTTACTATATTCATTTAGTTGTTCTAAGCTGTCCGCTTTAAAAAAGACACAAATCACTCCTGAAAAGATTTTCTGATCATTATCTTGTACTTCTTTACGCCAACGCTTAGCTGCTTCATTGGTTTCACTGGCAACTCCACCGATAGCAAAATCTTCAGGAATCCCTTCCGAGAAACCTCGGCGCATTGATTTAATCATATCCAGCTTGACATTGCTTTCTGCTGTGTTAATATCTTTCACTGCTTCACCAATATCATAAGGCTTAGCATTGATAGAGATGGCCAGTTCAATTCCTGTATCTGTTAAAGATTTAACAATTCCATCATTAAGGAATGAGGGATATTGACGGATAAACATAATTTTGGCAAACTTATCATCAATCATCATATAGTTTTCAAAAAATCGAATCCGATTAGGGGCTACAAAGGACTTTGTCTTCAATCCTGAAATGACCAAATCTTGATAATCCAAGTTGAGATAAGGATTCCCACGAAGCAGATCAGAAAAGATATTGAGGCGTTCGCTGCCCGTCTGTGCAGTTAGTGTAACCTCAACCCCTTGAAATTGGTTACGCAAATTCGTCTCCACATCTTTCAGTTGACGCTTAGCCATTTTACGGTCAAAGGCTGACGTTGTGACGGTAATAAATTTTTCTACTGTAAAATTATTTTGGTCATAAGCAAAGCGGTGCTCAATCAAATCATTATATTCTTATCTGTAGTCGTCATAACCATCTCCTTCGGCGTCATAGGTGATATTGGTTAATAGGTTACTATCGACCTGACGGTTGATGATAAGAAGTTGATAGCCATTATCTGAGTTGAGACTGTTCAAAGCTCCAGCGTAAAAATCAACAATATCAACCTTTTCTTCCTCACCTGCAGTGATGTAATTCACATCACCGAGCCGAAAAGTCTGGGAATATTCACTCCCATCAATATACATAAGCCCATCCTCAAAGAGTAGCTCATAATCAATTGTATTTTGTGTTGAGGGCTTCATTGTTCGTTTGAGACGCTTCCCCCTCTCCTGTTGGGATGGGGTCAAACTCGTTGACCCCTTTTTCTTGAGAAATGGTAAATTTACCATAAGGTTCCTCACTTTCAAATTCAGTTTGATAGGCTCTTTCTTGAATGGTTAGCCTAAAAGTCAACATATCTTTCAATCGTTCCTCTTGTTTTAGTCCAAAAATCATAAAGGGAATCAAAATAATAGGGAGGATAATATAATGCAAAATATCAGGTAAGCCTAATAAAATGATTCCTGCTGCTAGAATAGTCGCTAAAACAACACCTGTCAGCATGACTATATGGCGAAAAGTAAATCCGCCAATGATACTCCGTTCATAATTTTTGACTTCTTTCAAAAATTCACTGCCTAATTTATTCATACGGTCTCCTTTATCCAAAATGCAGGGAAATAAAAAAGTCAGAACTCCTGTCCTGACTAATAACTTAACCCATTACGTTTAATAAGCTCCTGGCTTTGCGACTGCTTCCAATCAGAAGAAAAATAAAGACAATTCCTTTGGCAATAGAAGCGAAGGAAGCCACAAAATTTCCCCAAAATCCAGTCATAGTGACTTTAAACAAATCATCCTGAATCACTAGGGGATAGATGGCACAAAGCACAATCAATACCAACCCTTGTAGCGCCACCGACGCAAAGGTCATAATGACATTTTTCGCAATGCCTCGAAAAGCATCTGACATAAAGAAAGCCACGATAACAGGTGCAATAGCTTTGAGTAGGTACATTTCAATAAAGCGTAACATAACAAGGATATTGACAGTAACTTTTGTAATAAATTCAGTACTACCTCCGATAAATGAAATAATACGTTTAAAAAACCAGTTTCCTTTAGTTGGTTCAACAAATTCATAGGTAATATTCTTGTTCGTTGCGACCAGATGAATAGTTGCATTTGTCAACCATAGAATTGCATCAAAGATTTGGCTAGAATAGGTGATTAAAACAAAAGCAAAAAGGTATTTAATCCCAACCTCTAACCAGGTTCTTACAGTAATTCCTCCACCTGAAAGACGTAAATGTTGGTAAAAAGAGAGCATTTCTAGCATAAAAAAGAAGGATAATAAAATATAACCTACAGCTAACAAAGACTGATTGATAGCCATTATCTGAGTATTTAGTGTTGGGTTATATTTACTGAGACTTGAGGTCAATTGATTGATAATATTCGTATCAATCATAAGCGACTCCTTAAAATGCAATGGCGTTGAGAGCTGCCACTATAGCTGTTGTCAGACTACCTGAAATGATTGCCATAGCACCTCCTGAGATGATAGATTCCAGCCCTTGATCTTGACGGGTAGTGTCACGGCTGCGACGACCGCCAAAGTAATCATAAGCTCCAGTCAAGCCCCATGTGAGACCTAAAACAGTGATAATTGCTCCAACAACAGTAATAATACGTACGATAGTGTCCATAATTTTTTCTCCTTTTGAGTATGAAAAAGACGCCTCTTAATAGCTGGGACGTCTAGTGTAAGTATAATTGTTAATCAGGGTTAATTGTAGCGCCAACAGCGCCAATAACCGCCAGCAGAAGCATGATAGAAACTTCAATCATACCTCCAGGGAAGAGTTGGAAACCTCCTATCCCACCAATATTAAAAAATAGTTTAGGGAGACCTTCAACAATAAAAATAAGATTTTTTTCAGTATCAGGTAAAAAAGAAGTAATCGCTCCTCCCACTAATAAAACTAGAAATAAAATAGCAAATTTACCGACTATCCAAGTGATAAAAACCCCGATAATCATTTTCAACAAGTTAATTGCAAAGAGAACAAGAAAGATAGGGCTGTAAAAAAGAACCTTGAATAACCCAACCAAGAAATCCCAAAAAGATGCACCCGTCCATGGATAAACTCGGTTCTGACGTTTTGCTTTTCTCCGCTGCTTGCGGAACTCTTTCAAATCTTTTCGCTTTTGTTCAGGACTAGTTTCTTGTTCATACTTACGAACTGCAGCATTGTACTGATCAACTAGCTGATCCAGTCTATCTTTGGGCTTCTCTTGAGTCGTTGTTAGTGATTCTTTTTGTTCAGTCATCTTCTCACCCCATTCCCTTTTCTTGATTTTATTATACCATGTTTTACAACTTTTTTTGGTATAATAATGATTCGTGTATTATCAACACCCCCTTTTAGTCGTTATTAGGTCTGTGATAGCCTTTACCAGTGAGCTGTAAGATTGTCTCTCTCTTGTGCTTAACTTTCCTAGCGATAAGAATATTTCTTCGTTTCACTGTTCTTATCTGTTTGTAAATTTCTGGGTAGAAAACAATTATTTCAGCTTCAGTTTCTTGACCTGCAACAATTGCCAGGCGTTTTCTTATCGCATACTTTGCTTTCAATTCAATAATCTCGCCTGAATCTAGTCGAGCTGTCACGTCGCCCTGACGTCCTAAATTTTTTAAATCTGACACGGTCACTTCCGTGTCTTTTTGTGTTTTGATTCCATTCATTTTGATTTCTCCTTTGTGATATGGAAGGCTGAACTACGCAGCCATCTTGGGAGGGTATTTCACCTCCGCCGTGGTTTTTTACGCAAGGTTTATAGTCTAGCTCACCTCAAACTCCTTTGGCTTATAGCATTGATTGCTATGCTTTTACGTTCCTGTGGCAGGCACTAGATATGCATTTCTAGCTCCCGTTACACCGCCCCTGCTTCTTTTTATACCAAGCCACGCTAATCGGGACAGTCGTTCTATTCAGTTTTCAAAGGCCACAAGTAGTTTTCTGACATGCTCAGGTCAAAAATCTAAAATGTATGCAATCAGTGTCATAGACTCCCCTTTTGAATCTACTGCCTTTTTGTAAGAGTCACTTTCTTAACCCACCTTGGATTGATTACAAAAGGTGGTTGTGCACTTGGAAAATTCATACTGGCTCCAGTTGATAAGGAATTACCAACCAATTGTTGTAATTCTTCTAGGTTGGATGTAATTGAAATCGTTTCTGTTGTTTTATCATAATACTCAATCAACATCTCTAGCTCTTCTTCTGGTTTTTGAGTTTCTCGCATTGCAGCCATTCTTTGTGACTCTTTATTATTTCCAAAAAGTGCCATTAGTTTACTCCTTTGTTTTGTTTTCTAATTATGCTGTTATAGCTAGCTAATAAGCCATTATAGACATATTCAGCAATCCTCTCCGAGGAGCTAGCATATTTCATATTGTCTAAAGCATATTGATAACGCTCTTCAAAATTTAACAATATATAGCTTACTGTGGTCTCTGTAAAGTTATCTTTTAATAACTGTTCATGAACCAGATTCCAAATGTACTCCTTATCATAACGAGTCGCTTTATCCACTTTTCGAGAAAGTAATTCTTGGTTCTTTTCTTCCAAATTTCGAGAAGGAGATTCCTCCTCATCCTCAGAAAGAATTATTTTATTCTTATTCTTTTTAGTCTTACTCTCTTTAATATAAGTTGAGTCCGATTTTGAGACTTCTTGAAGTTCGTTTTTGGTACTTCTTGAAGTTCCATTTTCGAACTTCTGGAAGTTCGATTTTGAGACTTCCGTTGATTTTACTGGGTTTAAGAGAGGTTGTGCTTCTTCAAAAGTCATGTTTAGAATTTGAATATCAGTAATAACATTCTTCACATAGATACGATTAGCCTTGTTTAATCCTTGTCTAACTTCATCAATTAAGCTATATTTGATCAACTCTTTTTTTAGTTTAATAACTTTCGCTCTACCACAACCAAGATCTTCAGCAAGTTCTTCAATGGAGTAATAGATAAAGATATCTCCTGCTTCATCCACAAACCTCAAATCTCCTTTTCGGGTGCTGTCAAGTGAGACACTCAAACGATCTCTACAAAGCATGAATAATAATTTGGCTTCTGCTTTTAGTTTGCTGTAAAACTTAGTACCAATAATTACTTTAGGCAGTTGATAAAAATTATCACTGTTTAGAGCTTGTTCTAAAGAAATTCTTCCGTATGCCATTATTTCACCTCACCTGCTCTCAGCATGATTCCACCTTGTTCAGGAAATTTTATCATTCTAGTAGCTTCAAGATAGCCAAGTGAAGCAATAACACGATCACGTGACCACCCTGTCAATTCCATGAGTTCTACAATCACCATATTCTTTGATTGTCTTTGTTTAGCACGTAATTTTTTCTGATTCATATTCATAACAGAATAGCTCCTAAAATTGGTTTTGAGAAAAACAAAATAGAGAACGCTTTTTTGCGTTCTCTCAATATTATTTATTCAATTCTCCCAATTTGGGACACATACCTCGCTTAGCCAGTCATTTTTTGATACAATAGAAAAAATAAATCTAGAAAAGGTATCCGTATGAAACTCATTTCTTGGAATATTGACTCTCTCAACGCAGCTTTGACCAGCGACTCTGCACGCGCGCAATTGTCACAAGCTGTTTTACAAACTTTAGTAAGATTAGACGCTGATATTATCGCCATTCAGGAAACTAAATTATCTGCTAACGGACCGACCAAAAAGCACTTAACAATCTTAGAGGAGCTTTTCCCCAATTATCAACTTACCTGGCGTTCTTCTATCGAGCCTGCTCGTAAAGGTTATGCCGGTACTATGTTTCTCTATAAGAATAACCTAACACCAATCATCACTTTCCCAGAAATCGGCGCTCCTTCTACTATGGACGCCGAGGGACGCATCATTACGTTGGAATTTGACAATTTTTTCGTTACACAAGTTTATACACCAAATGCAGGTGATGGACTTAAACGCCTAGTAGAACGCCAAGTATGGGATCAAAAATATGCTGACTATCTAACAACTTTAGACAAAGAAAAACCTGTCCTTGCAACAGGAGACTACAATGTAGCCCACAATGAGATTGACCTCGCTCATCCTTCTAGCAACCGTCGTTCACCTGGATTTACAGATGAAGAACGATCTGGATTTACTAATCTATTAAATCGTGGTTTTACTGATACTTTCCGTTACATTCACGGCGATATTCCAAATGTTTACAGCTGGTGGGCACAACGCAGCAAGACCAGCAAAATCAATAACAGTGGCTGGAGAATTGATTACTGGCTGACCAGCAATCGAATTGCAGATAAAGTAACCAAGTCAGAAATGATTGACTCAGGTACAAGGCAAGACCACACACCAATTGTATTGGAAATTGAGTTATAAAAAAAGAGGTTTCTCCTCTTTTTTTCAATCAAAATGGTACAACTGCGGATATTGATCGCATTTAGGATTTCTAGGATGGCAGATTTCACGACCAAAGCAAATCATAGCTTGGTGAGCTGGAAGCCATTCATTTTTAGGTAGTACTTCCATCACACGTTGTTCGACTTCTAAAGGTGTAGCGGACTTTTTGACAATATCATGGTGTTTGCAGATTCGCTCCACATGGGTATCCACTGCAAAAGCAGGAATACCAAATCCAACACTCATGACCACATTCGCTGTTTTACGCCCTACACCAGCTAAACTTTCTAATTCTTTCCGTGTATGAGGAACTTGACCATCAAAGTCATCGAGCAATTGCTGCGCACATTTTTTCAAAAACTTAGCCTTATTGCGATAAAGCCCCAGACGAGCAATATACTTGGCAATCTCGCTTTCTGAAGCCGCCGCCATTTCCCGTGGAGTTGGATAGGCTTTAAAAAGGGCTGGTGTGACTGTGTTGACTGCTGCATCGGTCGTTTGAGCCGACAGCATGACTGCTACTAACAATTCAAAATGATTGGTAAAATTCAAACTAGGCTTTGCATCTGGAAATAGTGCGATGATTTCCTCAATCACCTTTCGCGCACGTTTTTTTGATAAAACCATTTTTTCTCTTTTCGTTTTTTACTAATATTCAATGAAAATCAAACAGTCTCACAGACTGTTCAGTAACCTTGCAAAGTGAGACTATACAAAATATCTAGCGGGATATGTTGTATTGGATGATTAAATTAAGAGACTGACGATTAACATTTTCAAATTTTAGATCTATCTCACTATCAAGCTAACAAGGTTTGAAGAGATTTTCTCAGTGTATAAAAACATTATAACACGAACACCAATGATACCAAAATGGAGAGCTTAAAAAGAAGTGGGACAACAATTGCGATTTTAAAGAAATCTATTTTGTCGTCTCACTTCTTTTTTATTTACAAATCTAATGTTGCATATTCTGTGCGGTAGCCTATTTGCAGGATTTTTCCGTCTTTTTCTAAGATTGGACGCTTGATGAGCATACCATCGGTTGCTAGAAGCTCTGCGGCTTCTCCTGCGGACAATCCTGATAGTTTATCTTTCAAACCTAGCTCACGATATTTGAGTCCGCTAGTGTTGAAGAAAGGTTTGATGTTTAAATTAGAATTTTTCATCCAAGTTAGAATTTCCTCTTTACTAGGTGTTTCCTTGACAATGTCTACTGCTTCAAAGTCCAGACCCAAGCGGTTTAATTCAGCCTTGGCTTTGCGACAGGTCGAACATTTTGGATATTCAATAAATCGTAACATATCATTTCCTCCATTTGTATCATTTATCCAAAGTTTTCTCGCTAAGTTCTACGCCTTCATGCTCCAAAAGCCATATTTTCTTGTCTAATCCCCCAGCATAGCCGGTTAATTGCCCTTGACTTCCCAGTACCCGATGACAGGGAACGATGATAGAAAAGGGATTTCTACCCACAGCGCTACCAACAGCCTGCGCCGAGTGAATATCTAACTCCTTTGCTATCTGACCATACGTGACCGTTCTCCCATAAGGAATAGTTTGCAGATAAGCCCAGACCCGTTGTTGAAAACCCGTCCCAACAATAGCTAAAGGAAGACTCGAAAAGTCTGGATACTTTCCGCTAAAATAATCATCTAGCAAAAGACGAGTTCTTTTCAGAATATCATTTTTTACTGGCATCGTGGCCTTCTCTAAACCACGCTCAAAATATTTCTGCTTGAGAAACCAGACTCCAACCAGCCCTGTCTCATCAGCAACTAAAGACATTTCTCCTAAAGGGGAAGTATAAATTTGTTTATAAAAAGTCATTTTTACTCACTGACTTGCTCATGATAACGAGCATATAATTCACTCTTATTCCAACCATATTTTTTAGCCACTTCTTTGATAGCTTGATTTTTCTTTGCTCCTGCTGCTACTAGAAAATCAATCTCTGCCAACAAATCCGCTTCCGACAAATCAAGCGCTTCTTCGCTCGCTCCTTCCACAATCAGCAAGCATTCACCCTTAAGCGGATTTTCTGAAATATGGTCTATCACTTCGGAAATCAAGCCACGTTGGTATTCCTCATAAATCTTAGTCAATTCCCGTACCAGAACAACGGAGCGATTTCCATAGATACTAAGCATATTTTCTAAAGTAGCCTTAACCCGATGAGGAGATTCGTAAAAAATCTGTGTCTCTGGGTAGGCTTTTTTATTAGAAAAAAACTCTTTTTGCTGACCGGCCTTGCGTGGCAAAAATCCATAAAAAATATGAGGTTGCGGAGCAAGACCACTAGCTATCAAAGCTGAAATACCTGCGCTGGGACCAGGTACAGTCACTACTGCGATTTCCTCAGCAATAGCAGCTTTGACTAAATCATGCCCTGGATCCGAAATGCTAGGCAAGCCGGCATCCGAAACCTGCGCAATATCCTGACCACTTTTCAGCAAACGAATCAAATCAGGGATTTTTTCTTTGGCATTATGCTCATGAAAGCTAATCTGCTTCGTAGCAATGTCAAAATGCTTGAGCAACAGACCAGTATTTCTGGTATCTTCTGCTGCAATGAAGTCAACTTCTTTCAGAGTATTCACCATACGGATACTCATATCGTCCATATTCCCAATCGGAGTAGCCACCAGATAGAGCTTCCCATAAGGAGACTGACCTTTAAAACTCTTTTGAATCTGCATGCTTACTCCCTAAAAAGCAATTCATCACAAAACATACATTCTGCATCATTTTCACGACGTTGCCCATAAAAATCCGTGCACACATGAAAACCATCCTCATAGAGTTTGCGCAAATTATCTCGATTTCTTTTCGTTTTTGGTGCTGCTGCGTGCTCCACTTGACCTAATCGCTCTCTTAATTTATCATTTTCCAAGCGAAGCGCTACGTTTTCTTCCACCACACTTTTCAGATTTTTCTTAATCGCCTCTACCTCTGCCAAAGTAACAAGCAGATTTTGAGAAAATTCATCAAGGGCATCAAATAATTCTTTTTTATTCATCCTCACTACCATTTCCCTGTGCCAACGTAGCACATCATTCTCTTTCTTGTAACACCATATATTCTAGTGCATTTTGAAAACTAACATTGGCTTGCCACATTTTTCTTGCTGTAAATATACCTTCTAAATAGAAGCATCCCCACGTTGTTTGCATTTCTTTTGCAAAGAGAAGCTCCAAGAGTTTCAAAACCTGTTCTTGCTTTTCCTTATCATCTGCCAGACTAGCCAACTTCGCAACCTGCAAATAAGCGGCCTCTTTTCGATTTAAGCAAAGCGATGCAAAACGCTCACATTCTGCTGCCAAGTCAAAAAAAGTTGGGCTGGCTGCCAAACGTAAGGCTTCTTCTTCTGTTTGACTATAAGCAGTTAACAATTCTGCTTGTGTCTTTATCAGCCCAGCCTGCTCCAATTTTTCAAGCAAATAGGCTTGATTTTTTGGAAAATGAAATAGCTGCGCTCGGCTTTTAATCGTGGGCAAAATAAGATTTTCATCCGCTGTCAACAAGAAAATATACACTTCACTTTGCGGCTCTTCAATGACTTTCAACAACGAATTAGCTGCATTGACATGCATCTTGTCCGCATCACAAATGATAAACACTTGCTTGCTGCTTTCAAATCCAGACTGCGAAAAATTGCGTACCAATTCTCGAACTCGCTCTGTCTTGATAATCTGATTGACAGGACGGACGACTGTCACATCTGAAAAATCTTCTTCTTCTATCAACCGACAATTTCGACATTCTCCACAAGGAAGAACGCTATTTTTATTGGTGCAAAACAAGCTCTGTGCCAAACATTGAGCCATTTCAAAACTGCCGAAAGCCCCTGTAAACAGATAAGCATGATTCAGCCGATGTTGCTGTAAAATGTGCTCAAAACGCTCAAACAAAACTGGCTGCAACTGAGCTATTTCTTCTATTTTCATCTTAAACTCTCAACTTGTTCTGCCAATACTGCTAAAGTATCTGCAACGACCTTTTCTAATGGCTGACTAGCATCAATCTTTCTCACACGATTTGGTTCTTTTTCAAGAATAGACAAATACCCCTCACGCACGTGCCGATGCCATTCCACACTTTCACGATCCAAGCGATCCGCTCCACGCTCCCTGCTCTTAGCAATGCGGGCTAAGCCTTCTTCTGCTTCAATATCAAAATAAAGGGTCAAATCTGGCTTCAAACCGTCGGTCGCAAAATCATTCAGCCAATCAATATCAGCCACCTTCAAGCCTCGACCAAAACCTTGATACGCCACCGAACTATCAATAAAGCGATCCACCAGCACCATTTCACCACGATCTAAAGCAGGTAAAATACGTTCCACCAAATGTTGCCTACGACTGGCAATATAGAGGAGCAATTCCGTTTTTTCATCGATTTCCGTATACTTCGGATCTAAAACAACATCGCGAATCTTCTCCGCAACTGCCACTCCACCAGGCTCACGCGTAGTGACAAGCGCCTGCCCTTTTGCTTCTAAAATCGGAATCAAGGCTTCTAAAACACTTGATTTTCCTGCACCATCTGGTCCCTCTAAAGAGATGAATATTCCTTTTGCCATACTAACTCATTTCTTCCTTTTTCTCCTTTCTATTTTAACAAAAAACTCCAGAAAAATCATTGCCAGAAAAAGTTTAAAAAAATTTTTTCAAAATGATACATAAGTTTTCAAGATTTGATACAATAGAATGTACAGAAATTATTAGGAGGTTAGCATGTCTAAGTTTAAAAACTATCTAACGATTATTCTAGGAGCTGGAATTTTTGCTTTTGCAATCAATTATCTGATTATTCCGAATCATTTGTATGAGGGAGGCGCAACTGGTGTGACCCTCATTACATACTATCTTTTTAAGATTCCTGTTTCACTGATGAATCTCATCATCAACATTCCTCTTTTCATTATTGCTTGGAAAATTTTTGGATCGCGGCTTTTGTACTCTAGTATCTTAGGGACTTTTGCCGTTTCTGCTTGGCTGGCGGTCTTTGAAAAAATCCCTTTCGTGATTAACCTTGAAGGCGACCTCGTGATTGTGACGCTTCTGACAGGGATTATTGCTGGCGTTGGACTAGGAATTGTTTTCAATGCCGGTGGTACGACTGGCGGTACCGATATTATTGCTCGAATCGCTAACAAGTATACGAATATCTCCATGGGAAAATTGATGTTTACTGTAGACTTCTGCGTCCTTATTTTCGTTATACTTGTTTTTAAAGATGTTCGCTTAGTGACTTATACCTTGATTTTTGTCTTTATCGCTTCGCGAGTAATTGACTTGATTGGTGAAGGCGGTTATGCCGGCAAGGGCTTCATGGTTATCACTAGCCGTCCAGAAGAATTAGCAAAGAAAATTGACGAAGATCTCGGTCGCGGAGTTACTTTCATCAATGGGCAAGGCTACTACAGCAAGAATGATCTGAAACTCATTTACTGCGTTGTTGGACGAAACGAAATGCAATCCATGAAAAAAGTTATTCATAGCGTCGATCCACATGCCTTTATTACCATTACAGATGCCCATGAAATCCTTGGTGAAGGCTTTACCTTAGATGTCAATAAGCAACCGATTCAGAAATAATCTTGCTCCCATTATAAAAAACGCATGATCACAGTTAAAAGACTGCTCTCATGCGTTTTTGTTATTTTATAATGCTTTTGCTGACGTACGGGTAATGTCTTCTACCTGAATACCTTTGTCTTCAAATTTCGCTTTTAAAGCCGGCAAATCCACATTGCCATCAATTTGAACTTCAATGATAACCTTGCCATCTTTGCGTGGAATATTAACAGCATTAGAGATGTTGAGATTTTCTTCGACAATCAAATGCACTATCTTCTCCAACACACCGACTTCATCTTCTGTAATGAAACGCACGCGAATACCTTCTTCACCATAGCCAGCAATTTCAAGAAAGGCTCTAAAAACATCACGATCTGTAATGACGCCGTATACTTGCTGATTGTCCACCACTGGCAAAATGCCAATTTTATTTTTCAGCATCAAGTAAGTAGCATCTTCCAAGCTAGCAAATTGTGACACCGTCACCACATCACGAATCATGACATCTTTAATTTTGGTCTTGTTTAGCAAATAATTCATCTCATAGATAGACAAGCTGGTCGCTTTTGAAGGACTTGCTTCGGCAATCGTTCCTTCAGTCACCAAACCGACCAATTGGTCATTTTCAATAACAGGAAGCCGGTGCAATCCTTGCTCCCGCATAATATCCGCCGCATGCGCTACCGTCGTGTCTGGACTAATGTACACTACTTTTCGTGTCATAAAATCTTTAACTGCCATGGGAATCTCCTTTATCTTTGATTTTTCAGTTCTATTATACTGTATTTTCTAGTTTATTTCAAACGCTTTCAAGGTACTTGCTTATGTTTTCAAGAATATTATTAGTGAATAAAAAAGAAGTAGAAAACCACTTCTTTCTCCTTTTTTCACCCACCGAGATAAGCCTTGCGGACTTCATCGGAAGCGAGCAATTCTTTTCCTGTGCCAGACAAGACAATATTTCCTGTTTCTAAAACATAGCCACGGTCGGCAATTGAGAGGGCTTTGTTAGCATTTTGCTCAATCAATAGAACAGTTGTGCCTTGTTTTTGAATATCTTGAATAATATCAAAAATTTCTTGAATGAAGAGAGGAGCCAGTCCCATTGAAGGCTCATCTAAAAGCAGGAGTTTGGGCGTAGACATAAGAGCTCGTCCCATAGCAAGCATCTGCTGCTCACCTCCAGAAAGAGTTGCAGCATCTTGATTCTTACGCTCTTCCAAACGCGGAAAACGTGAAAAAACTTTCTTTAGATTTGCTTGATTTTCATCACGATTTGTTTTTAAGAAAGCACCCATTTCTAGGTTTTCCAAAACAGTCAGGCCTGAGAAAACATGGCGTCCTTCGGGTACCTGAGAAAGCCCTGCTGCTACAATTTTCTGAGCAGGAACTTTTTGAATTTCATTTCCTAGAAACTCAATTTTTCCTGCACTTGGACGAACCAGTCCTGAAATGGTTCGAAGAATTGTGGTTTTTCCGGCACCATTAGCACCGATAAGGGAAACAACTTCGCCCTCATTGACCTCAAAGCTGACATCTCGGACAGCCTGAATCATGCCATAATGGACAGAAAGATTTTCAACTTTTAGCATAGACATTAGGCTTCACCTCCCAGATAGGCTTCGATAACACGCTTATCATTTTTAATCTCGTCAGGAGTTCCGTGCGCAATCAGACGACCATACTCCAATACATAAATTCGTTCCGTCACTTCCATAACTAGGCTCATGTCATGCTCAATCAGCATGATTGTGATTTGGAATTCATTTTTTATGCGACGAATTAACTCTGTCAATTCTGCTGTTTCCTGCGGATTCATTCCCGCAGCAGGCTCATCAAGAAAAAGAATTTTAGGCTCTGTTGCTAGAGCACGCACGATTTCCAAACGACGTTGTTGACCGTAAGCTAAATTCTTAGCAAGTGTTTCTGCTTCACCGTCTAGGTCAAAGATTTTTAGCAATTTCAATGCTTTCTCACGCAATTCTGCTTCATTTTTATAGAAAGCTGGCAAACGAAAGAAGCTAGCAAAAACATGTGCTTTGTGGTGATTTCCAAAAGCAATCAAGACATTCTCTAGGACTGTCAAATCTTTAAACAAGCGAATATTTTGGAATGTCCGACTGAGTCCTAAGGAAGCAATCTTATAAGGAGCTTTGCCATTGAGCAAATGACCGTCCAAGGTTACGCTTCCTTCACTTGGTTCATAAACACCGGTCAGTAAATTAAACAAAGTTGTTTTTCCAGCACCATTTGGACCAATGAGACCGACTAATTCTCCCTCATTCAGCTCCAAGGTCACATCGCCAACAGCAGTCAGCCCGCCGAAATTTTTTGTTAAGTTTTTTACATCAAGAAGCGCCATTAGTTGACCTCCTTATCTTTTTTAAAGAAGCGTGATAGGCTCAATTCCCATGTACCAAGAAGTCCTCCCGGACGAAAAATCATCACCAAAATTAAAGCAAGAGAGTAGATAATCATCCGAATGCTTGCTACATTTTGAAGTACCATGTTTAAAATTCCCAAAACAATCGCTGCAACAATGGTACCAGTCATAGAACCAAGACCACCAAATACCACGATAATCAAGACATTGATACTATTGATAAAAGTATAATCTTTCGGCACAACAGAGCCAATAAATCCTGCTTGGAGTGAGCCTGCGATACTAGCTGTCATCGCTCCAAAAACAAAAGCAATGACTTTGATTTTAGTGGTATTGACCCCCACAGATTCTGCTGCAATTTCATCTTCACGAACTGACAAGGTTGCTCGTCCAATTGGGCTGCGCAAAAAATTGATGGTCAAAATAGTTGTAATAACTACAAAGAAATATACCATTTGCCAATTGGTAAAGGCAGGAATACCCAAGATACCCGCAGCTCCATTAGTCAAATCACCACCGTTGATGATTAAAATCCGAATGATTTCAGAGACCCCAAGTGTGGCAATTGCTAGATAATCGCCCTTCAAACGAAGAGTAGGAATCCCGACAATCAAAGCGACTGCTCCTGCAATCAATGCCCCTAACACCATAGCCGCAAAAAAGGCAGGATAGGTAGCAGATTTCGAACCAATAATTGCAGCTGCATAAGCACCAATTGCCATGAAGCCAGCATGCCCCAGAGAAAATTGACCAGAAAAGCCGACAATCAAATTCAACCCTACTGCTAAAATAATGTTAATACCGATTTGCTGTAAGATTTGCAAGTAAAAATCATTCAAAACTCCAGCGCTGACAAGGAGAGTCAGCAAACCGTAACCAGCAAGAAGGAGCACAAACCATAGAATATTTACTTTTACATTCTTTTTCATCGCTTACACCTTCTCTTTCACATTCTTACCAAGAATACCTACAGGACGGACAAGTAAAATCAAGATTAAGATACCGTACACAATCGCATCGCGGAAATCTGACATACCAAAAGCTGTCGCAAAGGTTTCTAATAGACCAATGACAAAGCCCCCCAGTGCTGCTCCGGGGATAATACCAATCCCACCAAGTACCGCAGCGACAAATGATTTCAGCCCTGGTGTCATTCCCATCAAAGGCTCAAGGGAATTATAATAAAGCGCGATGAGTACACCTGCTGCTCCTGCCAAAGCAGAACCTAAAGCAAAAGTGAAACTAATTGTACGATTGACATTGATTCCCATTAGCTGCGCTGCATCACTATCAACAGAAACTGCCCGCATGGCTTTTCCCATTTTGGTTTTTTGAACGATAACCTGCAGCAATACCATTAAAATCAAGGAAATGACCAAAATCATCAATTGGATATTTGTGAGACTAATCGGACCAAAATTATAACGAACCGTTTCAATCACTTGTGGGAAAGAACGAGTATTGGCCCCCACAAAATAGACCATCACATATTCCAAGAAAAATGAAACACCAATCGCAGTAATCAAAGCTGCAATCCGAGTCGAATTTCTCAGTGGACGATACGCCAGAAACTCAACCAGCACACCTAAAACTGCCGTCCCAATCATTGCCAAAATCAAGGCAAGAAAAAAATTAAGATGAAGGGAGTTAATCAGGAAATAGCCCATAAAAGCGCCCATCATATAAATATCTCCATGAGCGAAGTTGATGAGCTTGATAATCCCATAAACCATGGTATAGCCGAGAGCGAGCAAAGCATAGACACTCCCTAAAATTAGACCATTAACAAGTTGTTGGAGCATGGCCACCACACTTTCTAATTATAGTATAGAAGAAAGAACTATGTGATCGTTCACATTTTCTTATCTATTGTGAAAAAAGAGCGAGTCAAGTCATCATTTCAAAAAAATTGATTTTTCTCACTCATCTATTCTAAGTTTGAGCAAATGAAACCTTTAAACCTTTTAAGGTCTCATTTCACAGTTGACTGATTTTTAACAGCTTAAAACACATATCTAACAATCAATCACTATGTCTTACAAACCTTAATGAAACATATTTTTAAGACTAAGACTTTTATCCCGCCTCTTTTCTTTTAACCCGTATAAAGAGAAGTAACTATCTACGATGTTCACCATAAATAGTTACTCTTTTATACACTATAAAATATATTTTAAGCAATTTATTGCGAAGGATTACGGCTTAACCGTTTCAGCTGCTGTGACCTTCCCATTGTTCATGGTCATCATAAAGGCTGTTTTGACAGTATTATGATTTTTGTCAAAGCTGGTATCACCTGTTACACCTTCAAAATTCTTTGTCTTAGCAAGGTTGTCTTTGATGTCAACAGATGTTTTAGCACCTTTGGCAGCATTGGCAACAAGATAAACAGAGTCGTATGCTAACGCTGCAAATGTTGAAGGCTCTTCATTGTTGTATTTCGCTTTGTAAGCTTCAAGGAATTTCTTAGCTTTCGCTGAGACATCAACTGTTGAAGAGAAGCCTGAAATATAGTAGATATTTGAAGCTTTAGCTGGTGTCGCTTGTTGGACAAATTCTGCGCCATTAAAGCCATCACCACCAACGATTGGTTTATCAATTCCCATACCACGCGCTTGGTTGACAATTTTACCAGCTTCCGTATAATAACCAGGAATGATAATCGCATCAAAATCTTTTCCCTTCATCTTGGTAAGTGCTGCTTGAAAATCTGTATCACCAGCGACAAACTTTTCATCTGCAACAATCTCACCTTTGTAGGCATTACGGAAAGCTTTTGCGATACCTTTGGCATAATCACTTGAGTTATCTGTATAAAGCACAACTTTTTTCGCTTTTAACTTTTCTGTCACATATTTAGAAATGATTTTACCTTGAAAGCTATCCTGGAAAGTTCCGATGAATAAGTATTCTTGATTTTTCGTCAAACCGTCTTGTGTCGCACTAGGTGAAATCAAAGGCACACCTGCTTTTGTCGCATTAGGAACTGCCGCTGCTGTTGCACCAGAAGTTGCAGGGCCTACAACCGCATTTACTTTTGATTGGGTTACCAAGTTAGTCGTGACAGAAGCAGCTTCTGCTGTTTCAGATTTATTATCCTTGTCGACAACTTCAAGTTTCTTGCCATCAATACCACCGGCTTTGTTGATTTCATCAACAGCCAGTTGGGCACCTTTTTGTTCCGCTGTTCCATAAGCTGCTGTTGCACCAGTTTCTTCAAAGTTGAATCCGATTTTAATAGTTTTATCAGCAACTTTTGTACCAGTTGCATTGGAGCCACCTGACTTTACTTCCCCACAAGCGGCAAGAAGGGCAACGCTTGCAAGGGCAACAAATGATAGAGCAAATTTTTTCTTCATATTCTTATCTCCTCGTTCCGAAATGATATGTTTAGAATATATCGAATTATCTGACAATTGTCAAGTGGTAAATGAGATTTTTTTATATGTTTACGTTTTCTTTATCTCTAAACAAGTTTCCAACAAAGTCTGTGTCCAATTCTTGAATGTGACAGATCCGTACTTGTTTGACATATTTTTCCTTAGATAACTTTTGCATCGTCTCTTCTACTTGCTCTGTCGGAATATACAACTGGAGGTAACGATGCTTTTTAGAATGGTAGACAATATCGCCAATAGTTTCTATTTTTTTCACATCTCGATTGTAATACAAATACACAATCAAACCTGTTCGTTCTTCTTTTTTAAACATGAATTTTCTTTCTAATTTATTTTTATCATTTATAAGTATATCAAAAAAATGCCCATCAGAGGACATTTTTCGTACAGTAATAAACAAATGATTAGTTTAAATTATTATTTGCCATGATTTCATCAATGAAACCATAATCCAAGGTTTCTTGAGCACTCATCCAATAATCGCGTTCTGCGTCTTTATGTACTTGCTTAATGGTTTTCCCTGAATTATCCGCAAGGATTTTCTCCAAGTTATTCCGGGTTTTCAGCAAATGCTCAGCCGCAATCGCCATATCGGTTTGTTGCGTACCGCTACCAGTTCCACCCATTGGTTGGTGAATCAGGTATTCTGCATTCGGCAACATGAAGCGCTTGCCTTTAGCACCACTTGAAGCAATAATGGTTCCCATGGAAGCAGCCATCCCCATGACAATTGTTTGGACATCTGATTTGATGAAGTTCATGGTATCAACAATCGCTAGACCAGCTGATACGGAACCGCCTGGCGTATTGATGTAAAGATAAATATCTTTGGTATTATCCTGCGCATCAAGAAAAAGTAATTGCGCAATAATGGAATTAGCCATACTGTCCTCAACAGGACCCGTCAACATAATAATGCGATCTTTTAATAAGCGTGAGTAAATATCGTAGGAACGTTCTCCACGGCTTGTTTGTTCAATAACTACAGGAATCATTGTATTCTCCTTTTCATCTGATATTTTAATCTGACTAACAATTTTTAGTGAGATTTTTCAAATATGAGACTATTATAGCCTTTTGGTCAAAAAAGGTCAAACATAAAACTCATTATTTTGTACCAAAAAGACGATCTCCTGCATCTCCCAATCCTGGAACGATATAGCCGTTTTCATTCAAATGATCATCAAGGGCTGCTGTAAAGATTTCCACGTCTGGGTGAGCTTCTTGTAAGGCTTTCACACCTTCTGGCGCTGAAACAAGGCAGACAAATTTAATATTGTGTGCTCCGCGCTTTTTCAATGAATCAATGGCTAAAATAGCTGAACCACCTGTCGCCAGCATGGGATCCACCACAAAGATTTGACGTTGGCTAATGTCTTCTGGTAACTTCACAAGGTACTCAACTGGTTTTAGGGTTTCTTCGTCGCGATACATGCCAATATGTCCGACTTTAGCAGCTGGCACAAGGCTCAAAAGACCATCCACCATACCGATACCTGCACGTAAAATTGGGACAATGGCTAATTTTTTACCAGCCAATTGTTTTTGAACCGTCTTTGTAATGGGTGTTTCAATTTCCACATCTTCTAATGGTAAGTCACGTAAAACTTCATAGCCCATCAGCATAGCAATTTCATTTACTAACTCACGAAAAGCCTTAGTAGAGGTATCTGTACGACGTAGGATAGACAATTTATGCTGAATGAGCGGATGTGCGATCACTTGAAATTTTTCCATGATTGGTTTTCCTTCTTTCAATTTATTCTTCTTATTATATCAAAAAAACATAAAAAAGGCTCGTGACAAACAAGCCTTTTCAAAGATTGTCAATTGCTTACAACCATTCATGGTATTTCTTAATATAAAGATGCTTCACAAACGTAACACTTGCCATATACAAAATCATGACAAGGATTAAGAATAAGAAGTAAGTACCGTTTAATGGAGCCACTTTTAAAAGCGTAGCAAAAGGACCGTAGGGTAATAAGGTTACAAAGAACACGGCTGCTAGGGTTGTCATAACTACGGACAAAGCTGGTCTACTTTGAATAAATGGTAACTTGGGTGAGCGCAACATATAGATAACCATCGTTTGCGTCCACATGGACTCAATAAACCAGCCTGTTTGGAAAATGGTGATGAACTCGCTAGACATCCCATGATGATAAACAGAACCTGTCATCATCGGTGCAATGATAAAGAACAAAATCAAGAAGGTCATACAGTCAAAAATAGAACTGATGGGACCAATCCAAGCCATGAAGCGCGTGATGGATTTGGCACTCCAAATGCGCGGTTTTTGCAAAAATTCACGGTCGACATTGTCAAATGGCAAAGCGATACAAGAAATGTCATAGACCAAATTCAACACAATCAAATGAATCGGTGCCATGGGCAAAAATGGTAGGAAAATACTTGAAATCAACAAGGAAAAGATATTCCCGAAGTTGGAACTGACTGTCATCTTAATATATTTGGTCATATTAGCATAGACTTTGCGACCTTCTACCAAGCCTTTTTCAAGCACCAACAAGTCCTTATCTAATAGGATAACATCAGCTGTTTCTTTGGCAATATCGACAGCTGTATCAACTGAAATCCCTACATCAGCTACTTTCATAGAAGGTGCATCATTGATGCCGTCTCCCATATAACCAACCTTGTGCCCATTTGCTTTCAGCTGCAAAATGATACGCGCTTTTTGGTCGGGAGATAATTTCGCAAAAACAGTTGTGGTTTCAACAACTTTGCTCAATTCGTCATCCGACATCGTTTCAATCACAGAACCAAGTAGGATATGTTCTGCATCTAAGCCAACTTTCTCACAGACCGCTTCTGTGACTTTTTCATTGTCACCTGTCAAAATTTTGGTGGCAACACCATATTCTGCTAAAGCCTTGATAGCAGGCGCCGCAGAAGGTTTTGGCGGGTCAAGAAAGGCAAGATACCCCGTCAAAATCATGTCTGACTCATCTTCTACTGTGTATTCATAGTCAGCATCTAAGTCTGAGCGATAGCTGACGCCCAGCACACGCAATCCTTGTTCATTTAACTGTGCAACTTCTGCTAAAATTTCTTGACGAATTTCTTTTGTCAAAGGAAGGATTTTCCCTTTATCTTCAACATAATTTGAAATGGATAACATTTCTTCCAAAGCACCTTTTGTCACCATGCTAACGACATTTTCATCATCTCGCACCAACACACTCATGCGGCGGCGTTCAAAATCAAAAGGCAATTCATCAATCTTCTTAAAAGTTTGGTCCAAGTTGCAAACAATTTCGTGCTTTTCAGCTTCTTTTTCTGTCCGATTGATAATAGCACGATCCATTAGGTTTTTTAGCCCTGTTTGATAATACGAATTAAGATAAGCTCTGCGAAGAACGGCTAAATCAAGCTCTCCATGAATATCCAGCGGATATTCCAAAACGATCTCATCTTGTGTCAGCGTTCCTGTTTTATCCGTACAAAGAATATCAATCGCTCCCAAATCTTGAATAGCATTAAGTTTCTTGATAACAACTTTTTCTTTTGCCATAAGAATGGAACCCTTAGCCAAGCTCGCAGTGATGACCATAGGCAGCATTTCTGGTGTCAAACCAACACCGACACTAAGTGCAAATACACCAGCCTCCAGCCAATCTCCGTCTGTCAAACCATTGATAAGAAAGACAATGGGTACAAGTACCAACATGAGACGAATGAGCAACCATGAAATGCTGTTCATTTCCCGCTCAAAAGAGGTAGGTTCGTCATACGTATTAAGCGTTTGCTCAATGGCGCCCATCTTGGTATCGTCCCCGACAACAAGTACAAGTGCGCTGGCACGACCAGAAATCACATTGGTTCCCATAAAAGCAAGTGCTTCAGACTCAAGCAAGCTATCTGCTTCTTTTGTCTCACATTTATCCAATGCCATTTTTTCAACCGCATCACTTTCACCTGTCAAACCTGACTGTTGTACGAAGAAGTCGCGCGAATCCAAAATTAGCACATCTGCTGGCAACATATCTCCTGCACTCAAGCGAATAATGTCTCCTACCACTAATTCTGTAATTGGAATTTCTTGCTCTTTTCCCTCACGAATAACTGTCACTGTATTGACAATCATACGCGAAAGATTACTGGCAGCTTTGTCACTCCGCAATTCTTGCACAAAGCGAATACTGCCAGACAACAAGACAAGGACAACAATAATGATAAACGTTGTCGGATCTTCTTGACCTGGTTTTGCCAGCCAAACATTGGTCACCAAAGACACCAATGCAATGAGTAAAAGAATAACGGTAAACGGGTTGATAATAGACTCATAAATTTTTTTAACAATTGAATCTTCTTGCCCTTTGGTCAATTCATTTTCACCGTATAGATCACGGTTTTCTTCTACTTGCTCTTCTGTCAGTCCTGCTCTGGAAGTGTTGAAAAAAGTCATCGTATCCCCTACAGACATATGAAGAGCATCTGTTAATCTTTCTTTTGCTGTTTTCACTGATTTCTCCTCTATCTAAGACGCATTCAAGCAACAAAATAACTGCACACAGCTTTTTGCTCAGATGTCGTTCATTTGCTAGAGTCGATTCCAAAGGGAGCATGAGGAATGCTCAGATATGGCAATCGACTGGTTTTCTGTTGACTCGGGTGATCATCATTTGGCATATTCCTCACTCCTTTCCCTTGCGGTTTTCCTTTTAAAAAATCAGTTCAAAACAATAAAATCCTACCATGAAAAAACATGGCAGGACTGTATGTCTTGTGTTACCGTTCAAGCTTTAACTCCATAGGGCGGTGAAATGACATTAGTCGAAACCTTAGCGATCTCAACTGCTAACCAACGCGTAGTGTCTCCACTACTTTGCGGTAGTCATCCGTATCCCTATGGTAGCCTCACCTACCGATTTTTCATACTAACTATACTCCACTTGAGAATGATTGTCAACCCAAAATAGCTGTTTCTGAAAATTTCTTTTCATTCTTATTGTGGCAAACAATGCACGATTCTCTTGCAAATCTCTTCTACTAAGGGTTTTGGTGTTGCAATATTTAATCTTGCATGCAACTCCCCCTCTTTTCCATAGTCACTTCCTCGATTGAGAATGACTTTGGCTTGGTCATGCAACAAAGCAAAAAGTTCATCATCTGTCAAACCATAGGCACTGAAATCAAGCCATATCAGATAGGTCCCTTGTGGTTTCATTACTTTTAAACGCGGAGCCTCTTTGGCAAAATACTCGACTGCAAATTGAATATTTTCTTCTAAAACAGCTTTTAGTGCCACTAACCAAGGTTTGCCATAACGATAGGCCGTTTCTGTCGCAATATACCCTAAACTTGACACTTCATGGTGGTTATTAACAAGTTGCTGGTGTTTAAACTGCGCACGTAATGAAGGATTTTCAATAACAGCATAGGAATTTTTAGTGCCTGCAATATTAAAAGTCTTGGTAGCACTGGATAGTATAATGGTGAATTCTTTAAAATCTGATGAAACCGTATTAAAAGAAAGGTGCTCATGACCAAACAAGGTCAAATCTTGATGAATCTCATCTGAGACCAAAATAACATGGTGCTTTTGACAGAGACGACCTATTCTTTCTAAAACTTCTTTTTCCCAGACGCGTCCTCCAGGGTTATGCGGATTGCAAAGAAGATATAATTTCACATTATTTTCGACAATCTCTTTTTCCAATTGCTCAAAGTCAATTTGAAATAGACCATTTTCTTCTTTGAGAGAATTAGATACTAATTTTCGATTGTTTAAGCGAACGCTACGAGCAAAAGGTGGATAGACAGGAGAATTGATTAGAACAGCGTCTCCTTCTTTGGTAAAGGCTTGAATCGCAAGAGAAATAGCTGGCACAACACCTTCTACAAAAACGATATCTTCCTTATCAAACGAATACTGATGTTCGCTCTTTTCCCAATCCAACACCGCTTGGAGCAGCTCATCACTCGCATAAGTATAGCCATAAACCAACTGCTCTGCATAGTCATGAATCGCATTTTTTACTTCCGGCATGACCTCAAAGTCCATATCTGCAATCCATGCTGGCAGCAATTGAGGATCTGTCTCTGTCTCTTTCCACTTATAAGTGTGATGAGACAAGCGATTCGGTGCTGTTTGAAAATTGTATTTGCTCATATTATACCTCCAAAGCAAATTTTAAATCTGTTATCAAATCTCGACTATCCTCAATCCCAATGGACAATCGCAATAAGTCATCTGTTAAACCGTAGGATTCCCGCACGTCAGCCGGAATATCTGCGTGTGTCTGAGTCGCAGGATAGGTAATCAAGCTTTCTACTCCCCCCAAGCTTTCTGCAAAGGTAAAGACTTTTAACGTATTTAGCAAATGTGGAATAACTGCTTCATTTTTGACTTTAAAGGAAATCATGCCGCCTTTTCCCGGATAGAGAACCTCTTTTACTGCTGGTGAATTCTTCAAGAAAGCTACTACAGCTTGTGCATTTTTTGTTGAACGCTCCATACGCAGAGACAAGGTTTTCAAACCTCGAAGCAAGAGATAACTATCAAATGGAGACAAAACAGATCCTGTCGTATTGAGATTGTAGAATAGATTCTCATAAAGCTCTTTATCACTCGTCATAAGGGCACCAGCCAGAACGTCATTATGTCCTCCTAAGTACTTGGTCGCCGAATGAAGAACGAGGTCAGCACCATTTTCCAATGGTCGCTGATAGATTGGAGTATAAAACGTATTATCTACAATAACCTTTGCACCTTTTGCTTGAGCTTTTTCTGCAATAGATGCAACATCAAACTCAAGCATTAACGGATTCGTCGGGGTTTCCAGATACACTACATCTATATCCTCTGTTAAAGCCGCAAGCAATTCTTCTTCCGTATTTGCATATGTAAAGTGAAAGCGACTTTCTTGCTCCACTTGATGAAACCAACGAAAAGAGCCTCCATAAAGGTCACGAACCGCTAGAACCTTGCTTCCAACTGGAAAAACACTAAGGGCTAGCACAATAGCACTCATTCCTGAACTGGCCGCTAACGCATAATCCGCATGCTCAATGGCTGCTAACGTCTTTTCCAAGCTGCTTCGCGTTGGGTTTTTCGTGCGCGTATAGTCATATCCAGTAGATTTTCCAAATTCTGGATGTTGATAGGTCGTTGAAAAATGCAAAGGTGTTGTCAAGGCACCTGTTGCTTCATCCGTTTTAATACCAGCATGAGCTAAAATCGTGTCTAATTGTAACTTTTTGTCCATAATAAATAACCTCCATAAGATAAGAGCGGAATCAAGCAATTCTTATATTTTCTAAGTGATTCTATTGTATCATCTTACGAAAGCACTGTGTTTTGTTCTTTTCAAGACCTAGATATAGTTAATAACTATAATAGCTATTAAAAGATTATCAAATCATAGATGTTTATTCTCACAATAACCAATTTCATTATATCTTAATTCTTATAAATTTTCTACAATATTAAAAAGCCTTTCGGCCTTTTAATGAATATGAAATTTTTGACGTAAGGTTTGAGCTTTCTCACCAATAAAACGGTCTAACAAACGGACTCGCAAAGCCATTGCTCCATAAATAGCGATGCCCAAGCCACCGATGATAACCAAATAAAGCATGCTAGAAATGCGTCCACTTGGATGAAAGACAAATCCAAGTACGACTTCCACAATGGCAATCAAAAGAGCCATAACTGCCGTTAAAATTCCAATCAACAAACTCCGTTTGAAGAGAATGGTTTGATTGAGCCCAGTTACTTGACGAATGTGTTGGTACATCAGAATGATTGGAACAATAAGTCCAATAGTAGTCGCAAGCAAGGGGCCGTAAGCTCTGAACAGATAAATAAATGGAATTTGCAAAATGAGCTTAACAAGAACTCCATAACCAAAATAGATAATTGCTTTACGATTTTGGAAAAGTGCCTGAATCATTGGCGATAAGACAGTATAGACGCCAAGAATAATCGTCTGTAACATAGCAAAAATGAAGAGCCCCAAGGCCAAACTATCTGGTCGTCCGTAGAAAATCGTGTATAATGGCCGCGCTACTAAGACAGAACCAATCGTTGCTGGTAAAAGAAACAGCAGTAACATACTCAAATTATCTTGAACTAAGCGCGCAGCCGCCTTTAAATCACCTTTGACATAGTTTTCTGTCAGCAAGGGAATCCCCACACCGCCGATCGAAGTTGCTACTGCAATCAAAATCATGGTAATCTTATTTGGATTGGCAGAGAAATAACTGAACATAACCACCAGCTGAGAATTGCTATAATTGGTGAACCATTTCATCGTATTGATAAATGTCATCTGGTCAATAATTTGGAAAAGCTGAATAGCAGAACCCGTGATGATAAAAGGGATGGCTTCACGAATCGTATCCACCAGCAAAGCACGGCTGTTGATTTCAGCACTATTAGCCGGTTTGTGTAAGATAGATGTCAAGAGATTCGTTTTCCAAAGAAAATAAACCAAAACCGCCATACTGGCAAACATACCGACAAAGGCTGCAAAAGTAGATTGGGTCACTGCAGCAACATAATCTTTAGTGCCCAATTTCATAATGAAGAATGTTGCAAGTAACATCCAAATCACACGAATGACTTGTTCAGCAATCTGGCTCATGGCATACGGTTTTAAATTGTTAAAACCTTGGAAAAATCCACGAATAACACTCATGGCTGGAAATACTAGCACAGCCCACGACAAACTTTGCATGACCGGAATCAGCTCTTTCCCAACTCCTGATACACGCGCAAAGAACGGTGATAAAAGATACATCACAACTGCAAAAATGACCCCCAACAAGAGCATGAATTTCAAAAATTCACGAATGAGAGTAAAACTATGATCTTTTTGATCCATCGTATTGTACTTGGCGACTTGCTTGGCGACTGCAACTGGAACTCCTGCCGTAGAAATCAGAAGAAACCAAGCATAAATATTGTAGCCCATAGTAAACAATCCATTGGCTTCTGCACCGTGTTTCCCCATCCAGATATACCAAGGAATAATATAAATTGCCCCTAAAAAGCGGCTGATAAAGTTACTAGCTGTCAGCCACGCTGTCCCTAGAAGCATTTGTTTTTGTTGATTTGTTGTTTGTTGGTCCATACATAACCTCTAAAAATAGTCTCATCTTATTATAAACTTTTCCTTTCCGCTTGTAAAACCTCGCCATTAAGTTTACAATAGAAGTATGATAACAATTGAAAACGCATTAAACATTTTAAAAAACGATCACAATTTCCGCGAGATTATCGACAAGGGACAATATTTTTATCATTATCGTGATCTTGTTTTTAAAAAAATCAGCTACGACAGCCGTGAAGTGGATGCTTCCACTCTTTTCTTTGTCAAGGGTGACAATTTTAAAAAAGAATTCTTGGAAAAAGCAGTGACAGCGGGTCTACAGCTTTATATCAGTGAAATGGATTTTGAAGTGGGAATTCCTGCTCTCATAGTCAATGACGTAAAACAAGCCATGAGCCTTCTTGCCATGGAATTTTATGGCAATCCACAAAATAAACTCAAGTTGCTCGCTTTTACAGGAACCAAAGGAAAGACCACTTCTGCTTATTTCGCCTATCATATCCTCCAACAAAGTTACAAGCCAGCTCTCTTGTCTACCATGAACACAACGCTGGACGGAGAACATTTCTTCAAATCTGCTTTGACAACACCGGAAAGCTTGGATTTGTTCAAAATGATGGCGACAGCTGTTGAGAATGGACGAACTCATCTTATCATGGAGGTTTCTAGTCAAGCCTATCTGAAAAAGCGGGTTTATGGTTTGACCTTTGATGTTGGCGTTTTCCTCAATATTAGTCCTGATCACATCGGACCAATTGAACATCCAACATTTGAAGACTATTTTTATCATAAACGGCTTCTCATGGAAAATAGCCAATCTGTGGTGGTCAATAGCGAAATGGACCATTTTGAAGTTTTGGCTGAGCAAGTTGCTTCCATGGAGCATGATTTCTACGGACAGCATTCAGACAATCAAATTCGTCACTCGCAAGCCTTCTCTTTTGAAACCAGCGGAAAGTTAGCAGAAAAATTTGACATTCAGCTGATTGGTCGTTTCAACCAAGAAAATGCGCTTGCCGCTGTACTTGCTTGTCTCCGCTTGGGTGCTTCCGTTGCGGACATCAAGAAGGGAATCGCAAGCACACGTGTACCTGGACGTATGGAGGTGCTGACCCAACAAAATGGTGCCAAAGTATTTGTGGATTACGCACACAATGGTGTCAGTCTCGCTAATCTCCTATCGGTCGTTCAAGAACATCAAAAAGGTAAGATTATTTTGGTGCTCGGTGCAACTGGAAATAAGGGCGAGAGTCGCCGCAAGGACTTTGGCCTCTTGCTGAATCAACATCCTGAACTAACGGTGATTTTAACCGCAGATGATCCAAATTACGAAGATCCAATTACCATCGCAAAAGAAATTGCTTCTTACATATCCTTTGATGTTGATATGATTGCTGACCGCAAAGAAGCCATTAAAACAGCCCTTAGCTTAACTAGCAGAGAAGGCGATGCTGTCATTTTAGCTGGTAAAGGCGCAGATTGTTACCAAATTATCAACGGAGAAAAAGCAGACTATCTAGGTGATTATGCCATCGCTGAAAAATATTTATAGAAACTAATAAAGGTCGAGACAAACGTTTTCGACCTTTAATTATTTAAGAAAATTTATACTAGCAAGGAGAGCTGAGCACAATTCTTCAGAAATCAAAATCTTGCTTTATGACTTTACTTTCTCCAACTAATCAAAACATACATCAGACTTGACCCAAACATATCTGCAAGTGCATACACGAGGAAGAATGGTAAGAGGTTTTTAGCCTTATATTTGTAAAGAAAATAATAGAGAATTCCAAAGCCAACACCAATTGTCAGTGCCCAGAGCATTCCTTGATAGGTATGGAAAGAAACGCGAATAATCGTCGAATAAAGAAGAACCCACCACTTATATTTATCTTTTACTGAGGTCAATAAACCTAAGAAGAAAAATTCTTCATAGAAGCCATTGAGCAAAGCATAGAGAATAGCCATAGGTGTCAAATCAATAAATTTGCGGAAAATTTCCGTCAGATCAATATATTTCCACAATTGCGAATCAAAATAATTGTATTCTCCGCTAAGGGTCGTCACTGTATCCGCGAGAATCCCCATAACCGCAAAGATAAATGGAACCCAAAAGAGTACAGACCACGATAAACGAATTGGCAACTGCTTAAAGTCAAAACGGCGAAGTATTAAATAAGCTATCGTCAAAGCCAACATGAGAAGCTGCAATTCTAAATTACTGGAATAAGCTGCTCCGTCCCTTGCTGTTTTACTAGCTGTATCTGTTACTGCTGCCGTAGTGGACGGTGACAAGCTCGCAAGATAAAGTTCTGTTGAACGATAAATAAATTGTCCAAACAACAGAGCTGTCACAATGACAATATCAAACCATTTCAAATACTTCAACGGCTGAGGCGGACGAATTTTTGCTAAAAGATTCACGATACATTCCTTTCATGAAATGATTTAGTGACTACCAAATCTTGCTAAACTTAAACCTTATACTTATAAATCTATCAAATAAACCTTAAAATTTTATTATTCTAAGGTTTATCTAATGCTTTCTTTACACGAAAGGTCAATGTTTCCTTATCAAAATCCAATTTTAATTCATATTTCCCAGCCTCGTTAGGCGCAATATAACCTAACATCACTAGAGTATCTACAAAAATATCACGCCGTTTCTGCATCAGCTCAGTTTTGCGACCATATTTTAAGAGGAAGGCCGTTATATATTTTAGGGCATACTCAGGATTCACATCTCCTACCAAATCATAGAGTTTTTGTTGCTGATTGGTCAATGGATATTGTTGTTTCAACCTATAAAAATAATTGGAAAGCGTCAACTGCTTTCTGAGAAAATCCGTTTTTTCTACTAAAATAGCTTGGTTTGTTTGATTGGTTAAATGCGTCTCAAAACGCATATTCAGCAATTCTTGATAAAGAGGACTGTCATCTCGCACAAAGACTTCCTGATCCAAAGACAAATCCGTCACATTTTCCAACAGAGGAACGCTTTGACGATAGCGTTTATTTTCCCGAAGTACATATCCTGCTTTGATATATTCCTCCATGGAGCGATCAATATTGGGAAAATTTGCAAACTCACGCTTTATCTCTCGCAAAGTAACATCGTCATGTCGGTCTAAGTAATTTATCAATTCATGAAAAAAGGGCTGACGCGTCAAACGACTGGGATTGATTACTTTAATCATCTAATCTTCCTTTATAAACTAATTTTTCGGATTGAGCTAATTGACTAGGATTGGTTCCCGGCTGATGAAGAGGAACAGCTAGCCCCAATTCCTTGTAATACTGCTGCCAAAAAGGAGCAATTTTCTCATCTTCATCACCGAACTGCATAGCAATAGTTTCAAAAATGGGGAGAATTTCCGCAATATATTCAGAACAGTAAAAACCTGTCGTATTTGGATAAAAGCTATTGTTATAAGGCTTGTAAAGGTGTTGTTCTGCTCTTTTCCAGACAGCTTTCGCATCTATATCAGGGAAAACATAGACACTATAACATTCATCGTCCTGTAAAAATTCCTCTATCGGCTGTTTTATGACTCCCCGCTCGCTTGTCGCATGGTAAATCCAGCCGTCAAAAAAGATTGCCACATGATTATACCGCCCAGTTGATCGCTGAATAGCTTCTGCCATATCAGATTGACTGGACACAAAAAGTAAATCCCCATTTTGTAAATCTTGAATTTTCATAAAACTATTGTATCAAAAAAGGAGCCGAAACTCCTTTTTTATTCTATTCTTAAGCATTAAAACTTTCTGTTAATTGCGGAACGACTTGTTTCTTACGAGAAACAGCACCAGCAAGGAAAGCGTGGTTGTTTTCAAGAACAAAATTGAAAGCTGCTTCTACCTTATCCATATTGCGACCGATTGCCAGGATTTCTGAGTTTGAGTTGACAATGTCGGTAATCATCAAAACGAAGTCAGAATAACCATTAGCTGCGTTTGCTTTTTCAATAGCTGCTTCCAGTTCACCTTGACGTTCCAAAACTTCTGCAATATCAACTGTGTTGACCTGTGCCACACGAACTTGATTTCCGTTTAATTCAAATGTTTTAGCATCAATATCAATCAGTTCTTCTGCTGTTTTGCTGGCTAAGTTCGTTCCAGCTTTAAGCATAGCCAAACCGTATTCTTCCAAATTCACACCAGCCAATTCAGCCAATTCTGGAGCAATGACTTTGTCACTTGGATGTGTAGTTGGTGATTTCAAAAGAAGGGTATCTGAAATCAAACCGGAGAGCATCAGACCAGCCAGTTCTTTTGGTACAGCTACGCCAGCTTCTTTAAACATGCGGTAAACGATAGAAGAAGCTGAACCGACAGGTTCCAAACGCATATACAATGGACTTGCCGTTTCAAAATTCGCTACACGGTGATGATCCACAACACCGTACACTTCTACTTCTGCAATGTCAGAAATAGATTGTTGAAATTCATTGTGGTCTGTTAAAATGACTTGCTCAACTCCTTCTGCCTTTGCAGATATCACCACACGCGGTGCTTTTACACCAAAAGTATCCAAGACAAACGCTGTTTCTTCATTTGGTTCTCCCAAAGCAACCGCTTCTGTATCCAATCCATAAGCCTCACGTGTAAGGTAAGCAAAGGCTACAGCTGAACCAATCGCATCTGAATCTGGATTTTGGTGACCGAAAACTAAAATTTTAGACATGATAGTACCTCATAAACTTTTTATACACCCTATTTTAGCACAATTTTAAGATTTTCACAAAGAGAGTAATAGAAAAGCACCCAATTGTCAGCTTTTCTGGCTAACTCCTTGAGTGCTTATTAACATTTCACTTTTTTGTATCAACTATTGTGTACGCGGTTCATGTACTCGGTATAGGATTCTGTTTTCATAAGCTCTTTGGCATTTTTTACTCGGTCAGCAGTTGGTGGTTTTATGCCTTCTAATGGATAAGGAATACCCAATTCACGCCATTTGAATTCTCCCATTGTATGATACGGCAGCACTTCAAATTTATCAACTGTTTTTAAGGTTTTGACAAACTCACCTAACTCTTTTAAGTCGTCATCACGGTCTGTCAAAGTCGGAACCAAAACATGGCGAATCCACATTGGAACACCTTTATCAGACAGATATTTTGCACATTCTAAAATATTTTTATTGGTGTGCCCTGTCACAAATTTATGCTGGGCATCATTGATTTCTTTAATATCCAGCAACACTAAATCTGTCACTTCAAGCAGGCGATCAAAAACTTTGAGATACTCTGGTGTATTGCGGAAAGGCATCGCACAAGTATCTAAAGTACAATGAATCCCCAGCTCTTTAGCCTTGGTAAAGAGAGCCGTCACAAAATTAATCTGCAAGAGGGCTTCACCACCACTTACTGTAATCCCACCTTTTTTACCCCAAAAACCACGATAACGAAGCGCTTCTTGCAAGACGTCTTCCACCGTTCGCTCTCTTGAATTATTTGTTTCCATTGCCCATGTATCTGGATTGTGACAATATTGACAACGCATCTTACAACCTTGCAAAAAGACAATGAAACGGATGCCAGGCCCGTCAACAGCTCCAAAGCTTTCAGTTGAATGGACCATTCCTGTTACTTTTCCATAATCAATTACTTCTTTTTCCATCGTCTTATCCTCTTGAAAACGTTTTATACTATTATTATAACACTTCTTTTCTAGATAGAGGCACAATTTGTCTATTTTTTAGAAAATAATCTGTTTTTCAGTTTCATTTTCAATATTTTTCAAAAAACGAGAGAAGTCTAAAACTCTCTCGTTTATCATCTATTCCTTTTAATCCGCCACTTCCTTTCGCCAAAGGAGGGTTGCGTTTAAGATGACAATCCCTACAACAGCGACTTCAGCGCCTGTTGTTCCTGTAGATGGTAAAATCCTCTTTTTAGTTAGTTTATCATCTTTATTTGGTGGCATTGTGGTGTCACCAGAAGGTTTTGGCTCAGTTGGTTGTGTCGGTGTCGTATTACCTTTCTTCTGACTAAAATCAAGCTGTGCAATAACGGGATCGTGATCTGACGCCCGACCGTGTTCTTCCATAAAGGAAGCATTGATATGAACTGGTGAGAATACTGTTTTATCCGCAATATTTTTTGAAACAAAGATATTGTCTAAACTTTGATTGCTGCCACGGTAGAAGTAAGAATACCGATCAGCTGCATCATGATTGAGCATCATATTTACCAATTCATTACCAGCAACTGCTTTTGCTGTATCAGAAAATTCAAAGTCATTAAAGTCACCAGTCAAGACAAACTTCAAATTAGGATTTTGCTTCAAACCTTCTTTTACAAAGGCATTCAGCAACTTAGCTTGTTCAATCCGTTGTGCCAATGTATTTTGTACTGCAGGCTGTTTTGAACCATAGACCGCATCGTCCCCGAGCTTGGATTTTAAATGATTGGCAATCACGACAATCCGTTCGCCTTTAAATTCAAACTCAGCTGCTAAAGATTTTCTAACTTTTTCAAAGACTGGATTAGCTGGGTCTATTCTGGCAGGATTTTTCACCAAATGACCGTCCTTGAAAGCAGCCGCTTCTGTGCTACTTCCTGCTTCACGTTCTACTAGCTTCACTCGTTGAGGATTGTACAAGAAAGCTACACGAATATTGGAGCCAGGTTTTCCTCCATCTGCACCGTCAACAGGAGCTACTTCGACATACTTATACTCTTTGCCGCCTAATTGTTTAATCTTAGCAGCTAACTTTTCCCCGCTTTTAACACCACTTACTGTGCCGTCATTGACACTTCCGTTATTATCTTGAACTTCTATGAGTGTGATAATATCTGGACTATGGATTTCATTGATAAAGGATTTGGCAATTTTCTCCACTTTTGCATCAGGTGTTTCGCCCACTGCATTGTTCGCCGAGAAGTTTTCGATATTGTAAGAAGCAATCGTCAATTTATCTTCACTTGGGTAAAGTTTAGAAACCTCTCTTTGCAAACCACCGTCTTGCAAAGCTGGCAATTGGGTTGGCTCCAATTTAAAGACTTTACTGCGATAACTCACGACTCCAACAACATCTTCGTTAAAGTAATCTTTGGCTTTGGCAACAAACTTATTTCCTACATAAACTGGAATGGTTGCCGTATTTTGTACATTCGGACGTAAATTGACGCCACCGATATTATTTAACGGTAATTCTTGATAGCCAGCAGGCAACAGGTAGATATCCCCGCGATATTGTGGTCCAAGCACATGAGGTTTTTTAACTGTTGTCAACATGCCTTCAAGACTTTCCCAATAGTCCAAAGCATCATGCTCTGGATCATAGACAGTCGGAGTATTGTCTACGACATCTTTTGGCATACGCTCTGAAATATTGACAGGAGCTGGCAATGCCGCTGTTCCGTCTTTTGTTACCTTTGAAGCTATCAATTGCGTGACAGTCAAGCTACCAGCCGGATTTTGAAATTGTTGTCCCGGACGGATGCTGAGCGACTCCATGTAACCTTCTTTAACTTCACCTTCAATCGTCAATCGGTCTCCAACAGCTACTTTTTCCTTTGAAACTACATAGATAGCATCTGAAGTCTTTGTGTTCCCGTCAGCTTTGATGTCTTGTACATAAAAGCCATATCGATCCGTTTTAGTGACGACTACATTTGACACGCGCACCTTTTTCCCATTATAAGGCGATTCATGCGCTTCGCCTTGAATTTGACCAATATTGGCTACCTCGGTAAATTCCGAAGCAGCGGCTCTTGCTTCACTGCTTGAAGCTTCTGTCTTAAGTGTTTCTTTGCTTGTGCTACTTGGATCATTCGTACTACTCGTACTGCTTGCTGAACTTTCAGAAGTTGTTTCTGATGATTGCGACTGAGTTGTCGAAGCAACAGAACTAGACTCTGAAGTCGTTGTTACAGAAGTTTCTGAACTTGAAGAGCTCGCCTCATTTGCCTGAACAACAGGACTTAGAACGAAACTAGCTAACAAAATAGCTGTCGCAAACAATACAGGCAATTGCTTTGAAGTTTTTTTCATATATTCTCCTTTACATCATAATTTGGAAATCAAATTTCCTTGAGATGTATTTCTACCGTAATTATTATAAATAAAACAGAAGGATAATGCAAGCGCTTTCTCTCGGATTTAAAAAAATCGCCTGAATGATTCAGTCGATTTTAGGATTTATTGCTACATTTAGTGTTTATTTACAATAATTGCCAAACTTTCATAAGGTCTTAAGGTTACAACTTCTGCTGTTTGAGCTTCTTCATAATTAGAAAGGAGCACTTCACCATTTTGATACTCTGGTAAAATATCTATCGTAATCGGATCTGGATAGAAGTTATTGAGTACCAGAAGTTTTTCGGCCCCCAATTGACGCTCGAAAGCATAAATTTGCTGACTGTCTTCATAAACTGGTCGATAGCTGCCTTCGGCAATGATAGGAAGCTCCTTGCGAAGGGCAATCAGTTTTTGATAGAAAGTGAAAATCGGGCCCTGCATCTCATTTTCAACATTGATTTCAGGATAAGATTTCCCAGCTTTGAGCCAAGGGACGCCTGTCGTAAAGCCAGCATTCGCTGAATCATCCCACTGCATAGGAGTGCGAGAATTATCGCGAGATTTGGCCTGAATAATTGCAAAAGCTTCTTCTGGTGTGTTGCCTTGCTCCAGCAGCATCTGATAGGCATTGATAGACTCTACATCCACATAATCTGCCATAGAGTCATAGTCTGGATCCACCATGCCAATTTCTTCTCCCATATAGATATACGGCGTGCCACGAGACAGATGAATGCTGGCCGCAAGCATGGTTGCTCCTTCATTACGGAAATGCTGAACATCAACAAAACGATTTAAGGCACGTGGCTGATCATGGTTGTTCCAAAATAGAGCACTCCAGCCATCATGGTCACTCATTTCCTTGCCCCACGTATGGAAAAGACGCTTGAGTTCCTCAAAATCGAATTTTTTCAAGCTCCATTTTTGACCATTTTCATAATCCACCTTCAAATGATGGAAATTGAAGGCCATAGACAATTCGTGACGTGCCGGATCTGTATAGAGAATGCAGTTTTCAATAGTAGTCGCACTCATCTCCCCGACAGTTATAAATGAGGCAGCCTGTCCGAAAGTCGCTTCATTCAGCATGTGCAGGTAGTCGTGTACAATGGGCTTGTCCGTATAGGCAGGCTTACCATCATTTTCCGGACAGTTTTCCAACACCTCAGCTTTTCCAATCAGATTGATGACATCAAAGCGAAAACCTTTGACACCCTTGTCCCGCCAAAAATTGACAACTTTGAAAAGTTCTTCACGGACATGAGGGTTGCGCCAGTTGAGATCAGCTTGCGTCACATCAAAGAGATGCAGGTAGTACCTGCCCGTTGTTCCAAAAGGCGCCCAGGCGCTGCCGCCAAACTTAGACAGCCAGTCTGTTGGATCATCGCGCAGAAAGAAAAAATCTTGGTAGTACGGATCACCAGCTAAAGCTTTTTGAAACCATTCATGCTCAGTTGAGCAGTGATTTAAGACCATGTCCAGCATGAAATCAATGCCGTGCTCTCTTCCAACTTGGATCATCTCTTCAAAGTCAGACATCGTTCCAAAAAGAGGGTTGACAGCTGTGTAATCTGAAATATCATAACCATTATCACGCTGCGGGCTGGGATAGAAAGGATTGAGCCAGACCATATCCACTCCTAATTCTTTGAGGTAAGGAATTTTCTCAATAATACCTTGAAAATCTCCTATCCCATTACCGGTCGTATCTTTAAATGATTTTGGATAAATTTGATAGACGACTTTTGTCTTATCTAATGCCATTTGTCTTCCTTTTCTATTTCTAAAAGAAAGAGGCGGGGCTTGCGCTCCTCCCCTTTATCGTTACTTTTATTCTTTGCTACGAGCCCTTTGTGCCTCTCGTTAAGAAATTGCTGCTTGGATTTCCAGCAGTGAGGCAAATGGATTACTGAGATAAATTTGTCTATTCGTTAGATAAAATCCTGCTCATCATAGCTCGTATCAAACATTTTATCCGATTCGAGTAGCTGTCATCAGCTTATCTCCACGTCTAACAGTTCGCGGTAATGTTCCCTGTTCATCAGCCTGAAATTGCTCTTGATTTGTGATAATCACAGGTGTTTCAGTCACTAAGCCAGCTTCCTGAATAGCTGCTATATCAAAACTAACCAGTTTCTGACCTACGCTCACTCTGTCTCCTTGAGCCACATGAGCTTCAAAACCTTTTCCGTCGAGATTAACAGTGTCCATACCGATATGCATGAGCAATTCGACACCTTCATCTGACACGATTCCAACAGCATGGTTGGTTGGGAAAAGTACTGATACTGTCCCGTTCACAGGGGCCACCAGTTCTCCCTCACTTGGAAGAATGACAACTCCTTGTCCCATCACGCCTTGAGCAAAGACGGGGTCAGTTGCTTGGCTTAATTCTTTGACTTCTCCAGCAAGCGGGCTGACAATTTCTGCAAAATCCACTTTTGCTGCTTCTTTAGCTTCGTCAATCGCTTCAATTTGCGGTGATTTCACACTTTCATCTTCCGTTTTTGTAAGCACACCTGTCTTGCGGAAGAAGAAGGTCAATAGCATTGGTACTACAATGGCCACCAGCATAACAAAGAAGAATGGCAGCATGTATTTAGCTTGGATAGATAAAATACCTGGAATCCCACCGATTCCGATAGCATTGGCTGTTACGTTAAAGGTTACCGATAACAGACCTGCGATAGAAGAACCAATCATCCCTGCCACAAATGGGTAGACATACTTCACATTGACACCAAAAAGTGCTGGTTCTGTAACACCTAGATAAGCAGAAATCGTTGCTGGCAGAGAAATCTGTGCTTCACGTTCATTATGACGGTTCATCAAATAGTAAGCAAACACAGCTGAACCTTGAGCGATATTGGACAAGGCAATCATTGGCCATAGTGCTGTGCCACCTGTATCTGCAACCAGCTGTGTATCAATGGCATTGGTCATGTGGTGCAGACCAGTGATAACAAACGGAGCATAGAGAGCACCAAATATCGCACCAAAGAGCCATTTAACAGGACCAGTCAGGCCAGAAAGCACCGCTGTTGACAGCCATTGTCCAAGTGTCCAACCAATTGGGCCAAGGACTGTATGCGCTAGAATCAAGGCTGGAATCAAGGATAAGAATGGCACAAAAATCATGGACACAACTTCTGGAATGCGTTTGCGCCAGAAGATTTCAAGATAAGATAGCGACAATCCTGCAAGCAGAGCTGGAATAACTTGTGCTTGGTATCCAATTTTTCTAACTGTAAAGAAACCAAAATCCCACACCCAGTTTTTAGCAATTTCTGAAGCCGGTGTGCTAGCTACTGAATAAGCATTGAGCAATTGCGGTGATACCAAACAGATTCCAAGAACAATTCCCAAAATCTGACTGGTTCCCATTTTACGAGAAACCGACCATACAATACCAACCGGTAAGAAGTGGAAAATCGCTTCACCTGGTAGCCACAAGAATGAGTTTACCCCGCTCCAGAACTGTGATACATCCACAATTGTATTGTAAATCGGAGTACCGTCTTTAGCAAACTGAGCAACACCGTCAACCATTTTTTGACCGAGCGCCTGAATCTGCACACCTTCCAGAATATTGCGGAAACCGAGAATCAGCCCCCCAACGATAATGGCTGGAATAATTGGAGTGAAAATTTCCGCCAGCATTGTCATGGCACGCTGTACTGGATTCTGATTGCTTTTGGCAGCGGCTTTGGCTGCTTCTTTTGATACACCTTCAATCCCTGAAACAGCTGTAAAATCATTGTAGAAAATCGGCACATCATTTCCGATAATGACCTGAAACTGCCCTGCATTTGTAAAAGTTCCCTTTACAGCTGGAATGGCTTCAATTGCTTTTACGTCTGCCTTCTTTTCATCTGCCAATACAAAGCGCATCCGAGTTGCACAATGGCTGACAGCTGAGACATTCTCCTTGCCGCCGATAGCATCTAATAGCGTCTTGGCGTCTTTCTCAAATTTTCCCATTTTCTGTTTGGCTAGGCTTAACCTAACACTCTCCTTCTTTTTTTCATCATTGTACAATTGATTGATACATTTATTGTAAACGATACCAAAGATGTCCGCAAGTTGTTTGTGGTAAAAAAAGCTCTTTTTTGGTAAAATTTATTTAGTTGTATGCTAAAAAGAAAACAAGTGAGGATATCATGAAAAAATATGAACAAATTTTTAAACTCTTAGAACAAGATATTCTAAACGAGAAATATCAGATGAATGATTATCTTCCTAGCGAACACGAACTTGTCCAGACCTACAAGGTCAGCCGTGACACGATTCGTAAATCGCTTGATTTGCTTCAAAAAGCTGGTCTCATTCAAAAAATGAGAGGTCAAGGCTCCAAAGTCATCCAACAAGAACAGATTGACTTTCCCGTTTCCAACCTAACTAGTTACCAAGAACTTGTCCGGCAACATGGAATGAATTCTAAAACCAATGTCATCCAGTTAGAAAAAATTACAGTTGATAAAAAATTATCCAGTCTTACTGGTTTTCCTGAATACCGTCTGGTGTGGCGGATTATTCGCCAAAGGGTCGTCGACGGGATTGCCTCCGTCTTAGATATTGATTACCTTGATAAGAGTTTTGTCCCTTCTATTAGCCGTGAAATTGCAGAGCATTCAATTTATGCTTATTTAGAAGGTGAACTGGGGCTACACATTGCTTACGCCCAAAAAGAAATCACAATTGATCCAGCTACCAATCGCGATAAAATATTGATGAGCATTGGAAATGACCACCATGTCGTCTCTGTCAAATCAAAAGTCTATCTCGCAGACGGACAGCAATTTCAGTTTACAGATAGTCGTCATAAACTCGAAAAATTCCGTTTCGTTGACTTTGCCAAGCGGCAAAAATGATCATGACCCTTCACAAAATTCACTCTTCAATATTTAAAATAGCCAAAAAGGAAGGATGTCATCAATCTGCTTCCTTTATTTTTAATGTCATTCACATATTTATAAAAGTAAAGCAAACTTATCAATTTTTGAAAAACGAAAGAAGCTGAGATTATTTCTCAACTTCTTCCTCTTCTTCTACTATTTCAGAAACTTCTACTTTGAGCTTTGTCACTCGTCCATTTTTTACCTTATCATTGGTTAAAATGAGCTTTTTGCCCTGACTTTCCACTTCATAACTCAAACGCTCTTTCACATCGGGTATCGAGCCTACGCCCGTCAAATAATAGCCCGCAATGGTATCAACGTCATCACTTTCCAGTTCAACTTGAAAATACTCGTTAAAGTCATTCAAACTCATGGTTCCAAGGACAAAGTAAGTATGGTCAGAAGCCTGATACACCTCTACTTCGGCCTTGTCTGTTTCATCATCTATCTCACCGACAATTTCTTCCAGTAGGTCTTCCAACGTTACCAGACCAGACATACCACCATATTCATCTAACAATATCGCCATTTGATTTTGCGTATTCCGCAACTCTGTCAGCAAATCATCCACAAAAATCGTTTCTGGCACAAAGAGCGGTTCCTGCAAAATTTTTCGTAGTACAATATTATCAAAACCATTAGTAAACGCCTCATTTAACAGACGTTTGGTGTGAATAAGCCCAATAACATTATCCTTGTCATCATCATAGACTGGGATTCGTGAGAAATTCTGCCTCAAAATACTTTCGATAATTTCCTTGGTATCATCATTGATGTCCACCATAAACGCATCGGTACGCGGCACCATTACCTCACGCGCCATCATCTCATCTAGTGAAAAAATCCCCTGCAGCATTTCAATTTCATCTGCATCTAATGTTTCTTCACTATTGGTCAGCATATACTCAATCTCATCACGTGTCATTTTCTCATCTGCATCATCAAAAGTCATGGGAGTGATTCGACTGAGCAGATTGGTAGAGGCTGATAAAAGCCAAACAAAGGGACTGACAATTTTTCCCAAGAAGATGATAACTGGCGCTGTACGAACCGCTAAGGAATCTTTGAGGTTCAGAGCGATTCTCTTTGGATACAATTCACCAAAAACAATCGAAATATAAGTCAAAATAGCAACAGATAAAAAGCTTGCAATGGCTCTTGCAGTCTCGGAATTTCCCATCCAAGAAGCAATTTCCTGACCGAGTGTATTGGCCAAACTAGCCCCTGACAAAATCGTAATCAAAGTAATCCCAACTTGAATAGTGGACAGAAAATGATTAGGATTTTCCAAGACTTTTAACAAACGAATGTATTTTGCATCGCCTTCTTCAGCTTTTTGCTCTACACGAGCGCGATTTAAAGATACCATCGCCATCTCTGCTGCTGAAAAAAAGGCATTTAAAAGTGTTAAAACTAGTAATAGTAAAGCTTGCAGTAACAAGGTCTGACTGCTAGGGTCTTCCATGAATGTTCTCTCCTCATATATAAGTAATCTTAATTATAGCATACTTTTTGACTTCTTGCATAGAGAGCGTTAAAAGAAAATTGCTTGGTTAGGATTCTAAATTTTGCAGGACTGTTTCCAAGCGTGAAATTGCATCAACAGGAAGTGCCGTTTTAGGGTATTTTTGATTAAAGGCAAGTAAGAAGTTCAGCCGCACTTGCATCCTTTCTCTAAGTAATTGTTTGTAGCGAGAATCAAAATTCGGAATAGGATAACCTTCACATTCCATGTATTCAAAACCTTCCAATGGCCCAAATGGTTTAAATTCTGCTTCTTCATCAACAATTTTTTCAATAATATTCAAGCTGACCTCTTTTGAAATTCCCTTTCCCATATAAAATCCAGTATTGATGATATAGCAATCGACACCAGATTCAAAAAGACTACAGAATTTCTGATAATCTTCCACCAAAGGATAAACTCTAAATGGATTGGCATAAGGTTCAATGACTAAATCATCGTGCTTGCCAGTGACATTTTCAGCGTTGGAACGCTTAGTCATCAAGGTACAGCCCATCGTAGAAGCCATCAGCGGATCGTTGATTTTGACCAAAGGTGGGAGAGAATCATCTTTCATAATCCAGAAAATGGTTTGAATCGGCTCATCAATTCGATCGACCCGATTTGGCGTTGCAAAGCGAGACTTGACTGTCCGACCATTTCCATTTCGAATGTCCTCTGTCACCAATTTTTTTAAACCATTGTCATCCAGTGTCACACCACAATTCTGAACTGTTACAAAAAAGTCCTGCTCCCTATGCCCAATGGAATAGTCATTTGTTTTATCAAAATAGGACGGTTCCAAAGCAATGGAAGAGCCATCTTTGACAGAAATAATAAAGGCATCATCATGCAAAACCTTAATATCATATTTTCCATTATGTTTGGCATGCGTCAGCGTGGATTTTCCTGAGCCAGATAAACCAAAGAAGGAGGCTACATAGTCTTTCTTTTCAGCCTCTTCTTGTTTAAAGATTTTCAAGCCACCGTGACAAGCTACATATCCATTTCTAGCAGCAGTTGCCCAAGCTAAAGTTAAAGTCGCTTTTTTCAACTCACCAAAGTAATTTAAACCCAAAATAATGACACAATTGTGCTGAGTATCAAAATAAACCAACCCTTCAGGATAATCTGGATGCTTCCATTTGGGGTCAAAAAAGACAAATATATCATTTTCATCGTACTTTTTAGAAACTCTCAAACGATTTTTAAACTCTTCATCCAAAATTTGGAAATTTAAAAGCCACGAATACAGGTTGTTAATTTCATCCTCAGGAACCATAAGATGAGCACAAGCCATGAAGGCTTCATCAAGCCCTACAACTGTATCTGCCTTATAAAATTTTCGATGATGAGCCTGATAAATTGCACTGCGTACTATCGAAAGCAACTTCTCATCTTCCTCACTGTCTCTACCAAAAATCCGTCGAGCCTCAGCTGTTCGGCCAACGACTGCGCCAGAATTCGTTAATAAAACGCGAGCATAAGAAGGCAAGCCCAATTCCTTTGTATGAATGACAGGCATATCTAAGACAACTGTCCCAGCAGCTGCGGAAGCCAATTGATACGCTTCTTCTACGGTTTTTATTGCAACAACCTGATTTTCATAAAAAGCTGTTTCAATGATTGCCTTCAAAGGTGAAAAATAAGAAGAATCTTTTCTTATTTCTTGCGGAGAATATTTACGACGTGTTACCATAAGTGTACCTCCTCTATCTTATTAGTTCTATTTTAGCATAAAAATACACTTATGGTTTTAATAAAACGTATTATAAAAAAGAGGAAAAGGGATTTTTCCCATCTCGAATCTTCATTCAGATAACTTTAAAATAAAAAATCTGGAACAAAAATTTCCCAGACCCTTACAAGATATTGTTTTTATAACGAAGCAGTGGTTGAAAGTGAGATGACAAAATCAATTTTTTCGCAATATCGATTTTGTTTTCTTCCTTACTTGTTGATAATTCCGTACTCCTCATTTTTCTTTTGCTCCTGCGCAGCTCGGTGATTATCATATAAATTTGCTAGGAATTTTGCAATTTCTTTCAAAATAGAATAAATCGGAATCGCTACAATCATCCCAACAATCCCATAAATATTACTTGACAAAAGCAAGAGAACCATAATGGTAATGGGATGCACCTTCATCACGCCACCTACAATCCGTGGATAGAGAATATTTCCGTCAATTTGCTGCACAATCAACATATATATAACTGCAATTACCATTTTTTTCGGATCGGCAATCAGATAAGTGATAATCATCGGAATCAACCCAATACTTGGACCCACATAAGGAATAAGATTAGCAATCATAGAAAAAATAGCAAATATCAAAGCATATTTCAGACCAATAACACTATAGCCAATAAAAGCCAACGTTCCAATAATAAACGCATCAATCGAAATCCCACTGATATACCGAGCAATCGTTGCATTAAGATTGGTCAATAATTTCGTGATGTTGAGCTTATCCCGCTTCAAAACAGTTCTTTCCAACATGGGCAGTAATTTATCCCCATCAATTAAGAAATAGACCAAAAAGATCGGCGTCATGATGAGAATCAAAAATGTATTCACTACTGCCGAAACGACACTCCCCAGACTATTGGTGACACTATTTAAAATATTTTGCAAAATATCCACATAAGACAAATTTAACTGCTTAATAATAGACTGGATATTCAGATTTTTAAAGAGAGAGTGCTGCGATAGCTGGTTAATCCAATTTTGCAATTCTCCATAAACATTTTGACTAGAAGAAATCAAACTTGTCAACTGCGTAATCAAAATAGGTAGCAGATAAATAATTCCCAGAGCAATAATTCCAAACAAGAGAACCAAGGTAATCAAAATTCCAAAAATCCTCTTAATTTTCAGCTCTTTCTCCAAAAATTTCACTAATGGGTTCGTCACATAGTACAAAAATCCCGCAATTAGAAAAGGAATTAAAACCGTATTTAAAACGCTCACAAAAGGGGAAATCAAGCCGTCCATTTGCCGCCAGATAAAAAAGATAATGGTTAGTAGTAAGACTTCTGTTGTCCAAAAAAATAACTTACTTTTATGAAACATACTGTTCCTCCTATCAGCTATTCTATCATATTTTCCACTAAAATAGAGTACTTTTTGTAAACGACTTAAATTATTTTAGGAACAGACTCTTTCGTTTCCCACGATCAAAACTTATTTTTCCATTTATTCTCGTTTGTAAATCATTTTCACATGTACACGTGATTCTAAGATGAAGGGTTCACTAACAGCTTCAAATCCAAATTTCTCATACAAGCCCACCACCTGCTCTTGCGCCTCTATGTGAACCTCTTTTTCAGGCCATTTTTCATCACAAGTCTCCATAATAGCTTGGACCAACTTACGACCAAGCCCTTGACCGCGAGTAGAAGCCGCTGTCACGACACGTCCAAAATGAATGGTAGTGCCCGTTTCAAATACTCTCGCATAAGCGTCTACCTCGCCGGCTTCATTTTCATGAAAAATATGGATAGCTTCTAAATCATGCTCGTCCAAATCATTATAAACACTATTTTGCTCTACGACAAATGTTTCCAAACGCAATTTTAAACATTTATAAAATTCTAAGGTGGTTAATTCCTCAAATGTCCTTTTATACCACATACTTTTTTTCCCTTCTTCTTTATTATATAATAATTGTAAATGCAACTATAAAAGGAGCCTTTTATGGATTATCGTCATCTCTTTCGTCAAATGGGCATAATTTCTCGCCAAGCCATGATGAATATGAATCATGAAGCCAGCCAATATAACCTAGATAATAATCTCTTTCTTATCCTTATCCGCATTGTTGAGCATGAAGGACTGAATCAATCTCAACTTTCTCATATGGTGAAAATTGATAAAACAACACTTAGTCGTTCCCTTAGAAAACTAGAGGAAAAAGGATTTATCACAAAAAAAGTCAACTCTCAAAATAAGAAATTTAAAGAGCTTTTCCCTACGACGAAGGCTTTGCAAATCTACGACCGATTGATTGGATTTGAAACGACCTATATCCAGACTGTCATGAAAGATTTGACTTCCTCTGAACTCTTTCAATTAGAAGCCATCCTCAATAAAATAGAAAATTCTCAATGAAATCAGTATAACAGGCGTTAGTTGCATTTGCAACTTTAAAATTAAAAAATGACGAGGCTGGGTCAAAACTCCTTAACCTCGTCAAATTTTTATGAGTTTCTTGCAAGTCGCAGTGGTTGAGTGGATTCTATGCGGTTGATAAATCACCCTTTACAGCCCTACTCAACTGTGCGGGGATGGGACGACAAAATCAACTTTATTCGAAATTACCGATTTTTGTCCTACTCCCTTTTGATTATTTCGTTTCAAATCCTTCTGCAACTGCTTGCGCAAAATGTTCTTCAACGATTTCTGCACAGTGGTCACAAACAATTGCATGATAACTGCGTTCTTTGACTGTTTCATCTACCCGACGGCAACGCTCACAAACTTGTCCCTCTGCATGCTCAACTGTAAAGGCTACATCCTCGAAAGCAATAGCATGTTTAGGAGCTGTTTCGTCTGCGATTGTTAATTTAGAAACAATGAGAAGTTGCGCAACATCGCTATTAACCGCTTCAAGTAGCGTTCTCACGACTTCATTTGGATAAACAGTCAAGTGAGCTTCCAAGGATTTTCCAATCACTTTTTCGTTACGTGCCTCTTCCAAAGCTTTTTGCGCTTGACTGCGGAAGTTCATAAAGGCTGTCCACGTATCCAAGATTTCTTCCTCATTAGGGAAAGTCAGCGCATCTGGCAATTCTGCTAATTGAACAAATTCTTCTGGCTCATGTTCTAAGTAAGACCAGATTTCCTCTGCTGTATGTGGAAGAATTGGAGTCAACAATTTTGTAATTTTTACTAAAATATCGTAAAAGACGGTTTGCATTTGGCGACGTTTCAATGATTTAGCGGCTTCAATATAGACAACATCTTTTGCAAAATCAAGATAGAAAGCTGATAAATCAACTGTCACAAAATTTACAATCGCTTTGTAAATATCTAAAAATTCAAAATCTGCATATGCTTCACGAATCGTCTTGACAAGTTGATTAAAGCGAACAGTCATGTATTTGTCAACAGTGCGAAGGTCATCGTAGGCAACAGCGTCTTCTTTCGGATTAAAATCAGAAGTATTAGCAATCAAGAAACGCAGGGTGTTACGGATTTTTCGGTAGGTTTCAGATACTTGACCAAGAATATCCATTGAGATACGCACATCGTTGCTAGAATCCACACTCGTCACCCAAAGGCGCAAGATTTCAGCTCCAAATTGTCTTTCAACATCACTTGGGGCAATGGTGTTGCCGAGAGATTTCGACATCTTCTCACCTTTGCCGTCCAAAGCAAAGCCTTGTGAAAGGATTTGTTTATAAGGAGCCACTCCATGATTTGCAACAGATGTGATGAGAGAGGAGTTAAACCAGCCACGATATTGGTCAGATCCTTCAAGATACAGGTCGGCAGGATAAGTCAATTCAGGACGATTGACCACCACACCATTCCAAGAAGAACCTGAATCAAACCACACATCCATGATGTCTGTTTCTTTAGTGAACATACCATTTGGTGACCCTGGATGAGTAAATCCTTCTGGAAGCAAATCTTTCGCTTCTCGTTGCCACCAAATGATAGAGCCATGTTCCGCAAAGAGATCAGCCACATGCTCAATTGTTTGCTCTGTCATAATCGGTGTGCCGTCCTCCGCATAGAAGATTGGAAGTGGCACTCCCCAAGCCCGCTGACGCGAAATGACCCAATCTCCACGGTCACGGATCATATTGTAAAGACGAACTTTACCCCATTCAGAGTGGAACTTCACTTTTTCAATCTCATCAAGAATTTCCTGACGGAATTTTGAAACTGAAGCAAACCATTGCGGTACTGCACGCCAAATAATTGGCTTTTTCGTCCGCCAGTCAAATGGATAAGAGTGAGAGATTTCTTCTTGCGCAAGGAGAAGTTGACCTAACTTTTCAATTACTGTAGGAACTACCTTGTCATAAAATTGCCCTGCAAAATCTGGACCAGCATTTTCCATCATGATACCACGTTCATTGACTGTAACGGCTACTTCTAAGCCATTTGCAATCCCAACATTGTAGTCGTCCTCACCAAAACCAGGAGCAGTATGGACAATTCCTGTACCTGAATCTAGTGTAACGTGGTCACCAAGAATCACCAATTCATCTACTTCCTCATCCCACGGGTGCTCTGTCACGATATGATTCAGTTCAGCACCGCGATGAGTTGCCAAGACCTCTACATCTTCCCAGCCGAATTTTTCAGACAAGCTATTGAGCAAGTCAGCAGCAACGACAAATTTACGGCTTTCCCCAGCTGGTTTTACCACAACATAATCAAACTCCGCACCTACTGTCAAACCGCGAGAAGCCGTAATAGTAAATGGTGTTGTCGTCCAAACTACAATATAAGTATCTGTATCTAGCACATTTTTGCCGTCTTTTACCTTATTTGCATAGTAAAGAGAGGTTGAAACCAAATCATGATACTCAATTTCTGCCTCTGCAAGAGCTGATTCAGATGACCATGACCAATAAACCGGCTTCGCACCGCGGTAGATATACCCCTTTTTCGCCATTTCTCCAAATACGCGAATTTGAGCAGCTTCATAATCCGGAGTCAACGTCACATACGGATGCTCCCAATCACCAGAAACACCTAAGCGTTTGAAATCTTCCCGTTGCTTGTCTACTTGGCTGAGTGCGTAATCTCGACAAAGTTTTAAATACTCTGCCAAATCCATTTCTTTTCGCTTCACACCTTGCTTTGCCAGAACTTGCTCAATCGGAAGACCATGAGTATCCCATCCTGGAATGTAAGGCGCATAATAGCCAGACATCGATTTTGAACGAACGATAATATCTTTAGAAATCTTGTTCATGGCATGCCCAACATGAATATTTCCATTAGCATAAGGAGGACCATCGTGAAGTGTAAAGTGTGGTTTACCTTCATTCAATTCTTGACGGCGTTGATACAACTTTGCATCTTCCCACTCTTTTTGCCAAATAGGCTCTTTATTTGGTAAGCCAGCACGCATTGGAAAAGCAGTTTTCCCAAGATTAAGAGTTTCTTTTAATTTCATAAGTTCTCCTTTTTCATATTAGTAACAACTAAAAAAACCACAAATTCATCAAAAGGACGAAAATTCGTGGTACCACCTTCATTTAGATAAGAATAAGATTCCTATCCCTCTTACTCGTAACGTGAGTTAAGCGTTAAATCTTACTGTTTTCAGATTTAAGTTTGCAAAATGATAATCCTAACAAAAGGGATTACAGGTCTCTCACCGTCACCTGCTCGCTGCGAATATTTTGTTAGCACCTTATTTTTACATTCTCTTATAAAATATCTACAGATTCTGTTGAAGTAGCTCCTGAGTCATCTGTTGAAGTCTCAGCATTTGTCAGATTTAATCCTAAGACAGACTCATCTAATGTTTCAAACGCTTGTGTTTCGGCTAATTCACGATTTGCTTCTTCAATGCGTCTTTGTAATTCTTCCATTTCCTCTGGAGAGAACTGCCGCGTCACATCTACTTCATCTTCTTCTGGAGTCGTTACAACTTCACCCAAAGCAGACTGAACAACTTCTTTAAAGGCTTCATCACTAGTCTGCAAGTAAGTAGCTGTTGGACGAAGAATATCTTCCCATTCTGAAGAATTCACAATGCTTAATTGACTTTCAATGGTTGATTTTAAACGTTGGTGGAAAACACGCGTTTTATTTTTTAACTCTTCTGTTTCAACAGCCACTTTCTTAGCATTATCAGTCGCTTGACGAAGAATTTCATTAGCCTTGTATTTTGCCTCATCCAACAAATGTTGGGCCTCTTGCTCAGCCTTATGAACAATGTTTTCAGAACGGTCATTTGCCGCTTGTTTTACACGTTCTGCCGTATCTTGTGCAATCAATACAGACTGGCTAAGGGAATCCTTCATCTCGTCAAAATAGGTCAAACGTTCTTCCAGATTTTTAATTTTTGACTCTTGTTCATGATTGACACGAACTAAATCTTCGTAATCTTGGACAATGATATCAAGAAATTCATCTACTTCATCAACATCATATCCTCTAAATTTGTGAGCAAAAGCTTTATCTTTAATTTCTAACGATGTAATAGCCATATTTTCTCCTTACTTACTAGACAATAATTCAACAGTTAACTTATACTTCCCATTTTTTGAAAAGCCATTTTCTCTTAAAACTTTTACTCTCCCATATCCTCGTACACTAATTAAGTCATTCAATAACAAATGATGGCTGGGATCATCCAGCATAGAATAGTTTACCTTAACTTGCTTTGTTGCTATCAGCCGAGCGGCAATGCTTCGTGACAAATGAAATGAGGCAGCTATCACTTTATCCAAACGCATACTAGAGACAAGCACATCTCTTAGCTTTAAATCAGTTTGAGCGATAATTTGTTGTGAAAAATCTACTTGCTTTAATTTTACAGGTGTCTTTGCTATCCTTGAGATATGATCGATGAAAAATTGAGTAAATTTTCTATCTACCATAATTTGTGCTCTACCTGAAGCTACAAGAATATCACCAAAAACTTTACGTTCAATCCCTAATTGATTCAATAACGTTCCCATTATTTGCGAATGGGTTAAGTGATGAAATTTATTCGCATAGCTGATTTCTAACAGATCTATTTCAAAATCACTTACCTGTAACTCATAGTAGAGAGGAGCAATAATGACTTTCGCAAATTCACTCGTATAATAATCCGAACTTGAAAATATTTGCAATTGCAAATGATTTCCAAGATTCCGTAAAATTTCAACTTGGTGTGGATTCACAAACGAAGTTACTTCAAAAGAATAAGAATCCTCAACTCGCTGCATCTTTTCTAAGCTTTTATCAACAAATTCACGATCTTCTTCTGTAAAATGTTGGTATAAATGTTTAATATTCTTCATGAATTTAAGCTAAAAGCAAAAGTGCATTCAAAATGATGCCAGAAACAAAATTCAGAAGAAAGATAACGACAAGAACCGTCCAATCAATCCCAGCAAATTGTAGGTTGAAACGTTGAAATGGTTTTAAAACAGGCTCTACTATCCGCAGAATTAACTGACCAAACGACGTTTGATAGGCACCTGGAAACCATGATAATAGAGCATACACCACTAAAATGAATGAATATAATCTCACTAAATTATAAAGTATATTTACAATCCAAACCATGCTTTTATCTACGTTTCATATCAAAATCAAATTCGCCACTTTGCAAATCATCAGGTAATTTTAAATCCTCAACATTTACAATAACATTGATTGGTGTTAAAAGGTACATTGTACTCGCAACTTTTTTAATGTTCCCAGCAAGCACATAACGTGCACCATCCAAATAGTCCAAACAACGACGAGCTTGCACTTCTGTCATATATTGAAAATCAATCAAAATACTTTCATTAACAATTAACAAATCAACAATTTCAGTTGTTTCTTCATATTTTCTTGGATAACGAACATTGATGGTCACTTTGTCATCTGAAATCGTGCGGTGTTGTGCCAATTCTTGCTGGCGCGCATGAAGACGAGTGATATTCTCATTTGCTCCTGACCTTGTAGAAGATTGTACAGAACTACTTGCCGTATGTACTGTTCTTTCTTTAGTAGGTGTTACAGATTGACTACTCGCACGTGGTGGTAGCTCAGGCGTTTGAACGACAGCATCTTCACCATCTTCCGTAAAGTAATCAATGAATTTATCAAATCTATCTTTAAGAGACATAATACTTTCCTATTTAAAAAATGCGGTACCAATTCTGACAAAAGTCGAACCATTTGCAATGGCTATTGTATAATCACGGCTCATTCCCATACTTAAATCAGTAAAAGGCATATTAGGTAACTGTTTACGTTGTAATCTTTGCTGTAATTGATAGGCTTGTTGGAAAATGACATTTAATTCCGCTTCATCTGCTTCAATCGGTGCCATTGTCATCAAACCTACAATCTGAATGTTTTCAAGTTTTTCTAGCTCAGGTAAAATCGTATCTATTTCCTCTACAGTAAAACCATGTTTACTAGCTTCTTTGGAAATATTTACTTGTAAAAAGCATTTAATGATATGTTCAGCTCTTTTGTTGATTTCTTGAGCTAATTTTACTGAATCTAAGGCATGGAAATAATCAACATAATTGATGACGTCTTTCACTTTTCGCCTTTGAAGTGTACCAATTAAGTGCCAAATTACACGTTCATCTTTCAGAGCCTGATATTTCTCTAGAAATTTATCAACTCGATTTTCACCGATATGATGAATTCCTGCTTTAACCAGCTCTTTAGCAGTAGAGCTGTCAACATATTTGGTGACAGCTATTACTTCTACTGAATTTTTTGAGCGATTAGCTTTTTGAGTAGCTTGTGCTACATTTTCTAAAACTTGATATGTATTCTTTGCTAAATCCATTTTATCGGTTTTTAAAGAATGGTGGTGTTTCTAATTCATCGTCATCAGAACTAGTGTCTTCATAACGTTTCACAGCTGGTGCGGCACTCGCATCTGTTGAGCGAACAATATTCTCACGACGCAAATCCCAATCACCAAATGCTGAAGCCTGTGGTGCTTCTGTCCGTTGACGACTTGGTTTTGGAACTTCAAGATTTTCAGTCAAATCAAAGTTACGGTCATAACCTTGGCTTCCTCTAGAATTACGATTTTCACGAGTTCCAGCTGCATAAGAATTTTGTTGAGCAACTGGACGAACACCACTTACTCGATCAATTTTTTCTTGACGAACACCCGTTGCAACAACTGTTACACGAATTTCATCTTTCATGCTATCATCAATAGAAGTACCTAACCAGATATTAACACCATGACCAGCTGCTTGATTGACAATTTCTGATGCTTCTTCTGCTTCAATCAAGGTCATATCAAGACCACCTGTAACGTTGATGATGACATCTTCAGCTCCATCAATCGTTGTTTCAAGAAGCGGCGAATAGATAGCCTTACGTGCAGCTTCAATAACACGTTCTTCACCACTACCAATACCGATCCCCATAAGAGCATCACCTTTATTCGCCATAACGGTTTTTACATCGGCAAAGTCAAGGTTAATAAGTCCTGGACTTGTAATCAAGTCCGTAATTCCTTGTACACCTTGACGAAGGACATTGTCTGCTTCGCTCAAAGCTTCAAGAAGAGGAGTTTTCTTATCAACAATTTCAAGTAAATTATTGTTTGAAATGATAAGAAGTGTATCTACATGCTCACGAAGTTCATTGATTCCTTCAATCGCAAAGTTACCACGCTTACTTCCTTCAAAGCCAAACGGGCGAGTAACAACTGCAACAGTTAAGGCGCCAAGACCTTTTGCAATACGAGCAATAACTGGTGCAGCACCTGTACCAGAGCCACCGCCCATACCAGCAGTAATGAACACCATATCAGCTCCTGTAAGAGCTTCCGTCAACACCTCTTCGCTTTCTTCAGCCGCTTTACGACCGATTTCAGGCTGTCCTCCAGCACCAAGACCACGAGTCAACTTTGGTCCAAGCTGAATAACGGTTTCTGCTTTTGAGCCACTAAGAGCTTGTACATCTGTATTGGCAGCGATAAATTCAACGCCTGATACTCCTTCATCAATCATGCGGTTAATGGCATTACCACCACCACCACCGATACCAATAACTTTAATTACTGCTCCTTGTGCCGCAGCTGTATCAAATGAAAATGTCATAATGTATTACCTTCTCCTTTAATCAAACATATTGCCAAGTAGATTTCGAACACGATCTGTCAATTTTTCTTTTGGTTGTTGAGATTGTGTCGGAAGTGGTTCGGGACGTTCAACTTCTTCTGCTGGTTCAGCAATCGGAGTCACAGTTGTTTGTTGCGGCTGAGTAAAGCGCTGCAACGGATTGAATGACTGACTTTGTTGAGTCGGACGAGAAAATTCAACCGGTTGATGACGCAAAAGTTCATCACCGTGAACAGCAGCTTGTGCTAAAACATCCACTTCAGATAGATTTCCAGCATATTCTGATAAGCTAATGACATGAGCAAAAGCTGGATTACGAATACCGATTTGATTTGGTACGTATAGTTTAACAGGAACACCGAAAACTTCTTGCGCCAATTCCACCACACCTGGTAAAATTGCACCACCACCAATAATAACAATTCCACCTGGAAGTTCTAATAAGTGTCTTCTTTCTAAATCTTGCTTGATTTGTTCAAAGATATGTTTAACTCGTGCTGAAATAATTTCTGCTAAATAGTGCTCTGTTACTTCAACTGGTTCCACTTCTCCAATCACTTCCACTTGGAAGGACTCATTGCTAGCAGCAGGTACGTATGCTTCGCCATAGTTAAACTTCAAGCTTTCTGCAAGTTTTTTAGAAGTTTTTAAAACTTTTGAGATGTCTTTTGTGACGTATTCGCCACCTTCTTGATAGATATTGGTAAATTGTAGTTCTTGGTTGCGAACAGAAGCTACTGTTGTTTGACCACCACCCATATCAATGACAGTTGCACCAAATTCACGTTCTCCTTCATTTAGAACAGATTTGGTCATAGCAAGTGGAGAAATGATAATATTTTCTACTTGAACTCCTGCACGCTCAACTGTTTTTCGTAAATTGTGAAGAATGGTACGTGGTCCTGTGTAGAGAAGTCCACGCATTTCTAAACGAATGCCCATCATTCCGCGAGGATCACGGATTCCTTGAAAACCATCTACAATGAACTCTTCAGGAATAAAGGTAATAACTTCGCGGTCTGGAGTCATACTTTTTGTCAAAGCAGATCTCACAACGTTTTCAACATCTGCATCTGTGATTTCTTTCGTTTCGCTTGTTACAGGAATCATACCTTGTGTTGGCTCGATCTGCAACAAGTTAGCAGGCAAGCCAACATTCACCAACTTAATGGAAATCCCTGCTTTTTCCTCTGCTTGTGAAATTGCAGATTTTATAGCACTTGCTGCTGTTTCGATATCTACAATGATACCATCTTTTACACCAGCACTTTTTGCATTACTAACTCCGATTACATTTAATTCATTGTTTACGTGTTCTGCTACCAAGACCTTAATGGAGCTTGTTCCGATATCTAATCCTGTAAAAAAGCCATCTCTAGCCATTAGACCATTCCTCTCTATCTACCAAGTTTCTCACTTATCAATTTAACTATCAAAAAAGTATAGTTATTCAAAGCATATTATAACATAAAAAAATAAAAATTGGGTAGATTTTCTGCATTATTTTAGCTATTTCTGTAACTAAATATTCCTGCTTCCATATCCACAACGCTTGTTTCCGTCAATTGTGGTTTAATTTTTTCATAATAAGGTAGTTTTTTAGCTACTTCTGACAAAGGAACTAAGATTTTATTTCCATCTGTCATAGTGATTGTCAGCAAATCCTCAGTCGCTTTACTTGGTGTATGCTGAACCGTTTGAATTTCTGATTTGATTGTATTAGAAATACCTGATAATTGTTGCACAAATTTCTTAAGCATTGCTTTATCTGAAAAATCAAGTGTTATATAACTTTTCGGCAACTGGAATTTTTTAACCGGAGTAGCAATTTCTTCTCCACTAGATAATACTGGGAAATACTGCTCCCCAGAATAATCATAAGCAACAACCGTGTATTCTGTTACTTTTATTTTAAATGTAATCGGAAATTGGTAACTTATCTCTGCTTTTTTCACCCATAGACTTGACAATTTAATATTTCTAGCATGTGCCTTTTGACTCAAATACGTCGTCAAGGTGTAATCCTCTTTTTGAATACTAGAAGCATCCAGCACCTCTGTTTTTGAAAGCTGTTTATTGCCCGTCACCTCTATATTCTTTAATTTTGAATAGGGACTTATAAAATAAATAGCTAAAATTAACAAAATAGAACTTAGAATCAATACTGGCAAAGCACGGTAAACATGGCGAGGAGCGATTTTTTCTCTTGCCTCTTTTGCTTCCTGCTTAGCTTGTTTGCGTTCCGCTTTCTTCTTTTTTCGCAAGGTCGCTTTATCAAGAAGTTCATCTTGTTCTTCCTCGGAAAACTCTGTTACAGTGGATTCTTCTAAGTCCTCTGATTCTGCTTCTTGAGTATCAGATGTTACTTCTGTTTTTTCATCTTCCTCGCCTACATCTGATTTTTCAGGATTTGGCAAATGCTGCTTTTTTTGCTCTGCCAATTCTTTCTCTTTTTCAGCTTCTTCTTGAGCCTTTTTTTCAAGGTATTCCTTGTTTCTTTTTTGCCACTCAGAAAGTTTTTCTGTTTCTTGCCCTTTCTGATCCTCTTGCTTCTTTTTTGTCATTTTCTTCCTTTGTCCATGTCATTTTTTAAAAGGTTATAAAATTCATCTAACGATTTTATTTCGTGGGACTGTTTCATGTTTTCTTCATAAAATTCTTTCTGTTCAAGCAACTCTGTTATCATTTTTTGAAGATTCTCCAAATTCAGTTGAGGCTCGTCTAATTTTTTGGCATAGCCTTTTTTCACAAAATAATCTGCATTTTCAATCTGGTCACCGCGACTTGCTTCGCGTCCCAAAGGGACAATTACATGAAGCTTTGCCATAGCCAACAATTCAAAAATAGTATTAGATCCGCCACGTGTAACAACGACATCCACCAAGTCCATCAACGGTTGATAGAGGTCAGTCACATAGGCAATTCGGTACAGATGATTTGATAATTCGTCTAAGCTAGCATCGCCTGATAAATTGATAATATTGTAATGCTGAGTTAGCTCTGCTTTATTTGCCGTTACAAAATCATTAAAAACCTTTGCTCCCGCTGATCCACCAACAAACAGAAGTGTCGGAAGGTTTTCATCAAAATGTTGCTGAATTGCTTGAATCTGCTCATTTGGTGCAGTTATTTTTTCTCCTACCTTTGTTACAGCTCCCACATGCTCAATTTTTGTCAACGCATGGGCTTGTTCAAAAGTAGAATACATTTTTGTCGCACATTTGTAAGCAATTTTATTTGCTAGACCAATAGAGAGGTCTGATTCATGTACATAAACTGGAATCCCAGCTAAGCGAGCTGCAATGACAGGAGGAACTGATACAAAACCACCTTTAGAAAAGAGAGCTTGCGGACGAACCTTTAACATAATTCCTAAAGATTGCAAAATGCCCCAAGCCACTTTGAATACATCTAACATATTTTGCCAAGAAAAGTAACGGCGTAATTTCCCCGTTGCTATAGAATGAAAAGTGATATCCAAACCTGACTTCTGGATTTCTTGGTATTCAATCCCATGCTTGTCACCAATATAGTGGACTTGCCAACCTGCTTCTAGGAATTTTGGAATGAGTATAAGGTTTAGAGTCACATGACCAACCGTTCCTCCACCTGTAAATACAATCTTTTTCATCTTAACCCTTTAATTCTTCAAATGTTGCAATAAATTCATCGCCACGAACTTCAAAATTTGGATACATATCCCAGCTTGCATTTGCTGGACTGAGAAGAACAATGTCACCTGCTTGAGCTTCAGCAAAAGCTTTTTGCGTCGCATCCTTCACATCTGCAGCATCCATATAGCTAACACCTGCTTTATCCGCTGCTCTCTTGACACGTGCTGCAGATTCTCCAAGAATAACCATTTTCTTCAATCCTTGAATATCTGGCACCAATTCGTCAAATTCATTGCCACGATCCAGTCCACCAGCAATCAAGATAACCTTGCTATTGTCAAAACCAGACAAGGCCTTTTGCGTTGCAAGAATATTTGTTGATTTACTATCGTTATAAAATTTAACATGGTTGATTTCACCGACATATTGAAGGCGGTGCTTAACGCCACCGAAACCTGCCAATGTTTCTTTGATGACTTGATTTTCAATGCCACGCAGTTTCGCAACTGCAATAGTTGCAAGGGCATTTTCAACATTATGGCTACCCGGAACGCCAAGCTCATCTGCTGCCATAACAGGCTCTCCACGGAAAGTCAGCATGTTTCCCTCTAAGTAAGCGCCGTCTACCTTTTCCGTCGTTGAAAATGGTACAACGGTCGCTTGCGTCTTTGCAGCCAGCTCTTTCGCTAATGTTTGATTGAAATTCAATATGAGGAAGTCAGATTTGCTCATATTTTTTTGAATGTTCCATTTAGCAGCGACATATTCTTCAAAAGAGCCATGATAATCAATGTGAGTTGGCATCAGATTAGTAATCACTGCAATCTCTGGGTGAAAGGCTTCAATGCCCATGAGTTGGAAAGAAGACAACTCCATGACCAATGTATCATTTTGGGTTGCGGTTGTTGCAACTTGACTGGCTGGAAAGCCAATATTCCCAGAAAGCAGACCATTTTGACCACCTGCAGTCAAGACTTCCGCAATCATCGTTGTCGTTGTTGTTTTTCCATTAGAGCCCGTAATCCCAATAATTGGGGCATCTGAAATCAAATAGGCCAACTCCACTTCAGTGATGACGGGGATTTTCTTTTCCAAAGCTCTCGCTACCATAGGATTGTCGTAACGAATACCGGGATTTTTGACCATCAGTTCAAACTCTTCATCCAAGAGTTCCAAAGGGTGACCACCTGTTATCACTTTGATGCCTTCTTCAAGGAGAGACTGAGCAGCAGGATTTTCCTCAAACGGCTTTCCGTCATTCACTGTAACAATCGCTCCCAACTTATCTAGTAAACGAGCAGCGGATTCACCAGATTTGGCCAAACCTAAAACCAACACTTTTTTATTTTCAAAATTTGTAATGTGCTTCATAACATGCCTCTTTTTAATTCTTCTGTATCTATTTTACCTTTTTTTCAGAAAATAAAAAAGCCTTTACGGCTTTTTATTCTTGTCTGTTACGAAGTTTTGAGCGAAACGATACTTTTCTATTTTTTTGTGACAATTTTGAAATATCACGTAGAGAAAAATATGCTACGCCTATCATAAAAATTCCTATGAAAAACTCAGACGGTAATTGAAAAATCTGAAATACTGCCAATCCTAGTAAAATGATAAAAGCGACTAGGGCAATCACTAAAACTACTACATTTAAAGTTCCTTTAATGCTCTGTGGAGCAGCAAAAATGTAAAATAACAGAATGAGAATTCCAAAAATCAAATAAAACATTTCTGCTCCTTTCTAGCCCATCCGCTTCTTTAATATATTAACAACTAAGCAAACCGTTCTTTCATTATTCAGCTGATTTTTTCTTTTTAGCAGCTTTGGCACGTTGGTTTTTATCAAGAATTTGTTTCCGCAAACGGATTGATTCAGGCGTCACTTCCATGTATTCGTCATCGTTCAAGAATTCAAGTGATTCTTCCAATGTCAAAATACGAGGCGTTTTGATAACTGCTGTTTGGTCTTTCGTTGCAGAACGAACATTGGTCATTTGCTTTGCTTTCGTAATATTAACCGTCAGGTCATTTTCGCGTGAATTTTCACCAATAATCATTCCTTCGTAAACTTCTGTACCTGGATTAACAAAAATGGTTCCACGTTCCTCAATAGACATGATAGAGTATGTCGTTGCCTTTCCTGTATCAATTGACACAAGAGCTCCACGACGGCGTCCTCCAATCTCACCTGGAATCAATGGTAGGTATTGATCAAAAGTATGGTTCATAATCCCGTAACCACGCGTCATAGAAAGGAATTCAGTTGAGTACCCAATCAATCCACGCGCAGGCACAAGGAAAATCAGACGTGTTTGTCCGTTTCCGGTAGCCACCATGTCTAACATTTCACCCTTGCGCTCAGAAAGACTTTGGATAACCGAACCTTGGTATTCTTCTGGAGTGTCGATTTGCACACGCTCAAATGGCTCACATTGCACACCGTCAATTTCCTTGACGATAACCTCTGGGCGCGATACTTGTAACTCATAACCTTCACGGCGCATGGTTTCAATTAAGATTGATAAGTGTAATTCTCCACGACCTGATACAATCCATTTATCTGGCGAGTCAGTCGGATCCACACGAAGCGAAACATCCGTTTGCAATTCAGCCTGCAAGCGTTCTTCAACCTTACGAGACGTTACCCATTTTCCTTCACGACCAGCAAATGGTGAATTGTTCACTAAGAAAGTCATTTGCAGCGTTGGTTCATCAATATGGAGAATCGGCAATGGTTCTACCACATCCGTCGGAGTAATGGTTTCACCAACGAAGATATCTTCCATACCAGATACTGCAATCAAATCACCCGCTTTGGCTTCGCCAATTTCACGACGTTCTAGCCCAAAGAAACCAAATAACTTGGTGACACGAAAGTTTTTCGTTGTGCCGTCTAGTTTAGAAAGCGTCACTTGGTCTCCCACTTTTACAGTCCCGCGGAAAACACGGCCAATACCGATACGACCTACAAAGTCATTGTAGTCCAAAAGAGAAACTTGGAATTGAAGTGGCTCGTCTGAGTTATCCACTGGTGCTGGAATATGATCAATAATAGTATCAAAAAGCGGTGCCATAGTGTGCTCTTGGTCAGCAGGATCATCTGACATAGAAGACGTTCCATTGATAGCAGAAGCATACACAACAGGGAAATCCAATTGGTCATCATCTGCACCCAGCTCGATGAAAAGTTCCAAGACTTCATCCACCACTTCTGCAGGGCGTGCAGATGGTTTGTCAATTTTATTGACCACAACAATCGGCACTAAATCTTGCTCAAGAGCTTTTTTTAATACAAAACGAGTTTGTGGCATGGTTCCTTCATAAGCATCAACAACCAAAACAACCCCGTCTACCATTTTCATAATCCGCTCAACTTCTCCACCGAAGTCCGCGTGTCCCGGTGTATCCATGATATTGATGCGGACGCCATTATAAGCAACAGCTGTATTTTTAGCAAGAATGGTAATGCCGCGTTCTTTTTCAAGATCGTTGGAGTCCATTGCGCGTTCTTGTAACTCTTTGCGCTCGTCCAATGTATGTGATTGCTTCAATAATTCGTCTACCAGCGTTGTTTTCCCGTGGTCAACGTGAGCGATAATAGCGATATTGCGAATATCTTCTCTTAATTTTGTCATTTTATCCTCTAAATCTTAAGTTTTATTTCTAACTGAACAATTATACCACAGATTAAGGCAAAAAACACGGTTAAACTGGGTGTAAATGTTTTCATTAGAAAATCAATGTCCTACAAATTTATTTACATTCTTTATTGCAAAATTATGATATGATAAGAAAAAAACAAAGGAAACTGTATGCGTTTAGATATTCTACTAGCTCAAGCTCACATTAGCCGTAAAAAAATGAAGCAAGCTCTCCTAAAAAAGAAAATCTTAGTAGATGACTGTCCCGCTCGAAAACTCAGTCAAAATGTTGATACAGGTTTGCAGACAATTACGATAGAGGAACAACCTGTTCTGAGTAAGTCTCATCAATATTTTATGATGAATAAACCCCTTGGCGTTGTGACAGCTAATTCCGATGCCAAATTCCAAACAGTTCTAGATCTCATCAGACCTGAAGATTTCAGTGAAGATCTATATTCTGTTGGACGGCTCGATCGAGATACTTCTGGACTGCTGTTAATCACTGACAACGGTCCACTTGGTTTTCAATTGCTTCATCCTCAATATCATGTCACAAAAACATACGAGGTTGAAGTTAATGGTCTACTAGATGACCAAGCAGTGCAATCCTTTCAAAAGGGCATCGTTTTTCTTGACGGAACAAGTTGTAAACCAGCCATTCTTACAATTCGTTCTTCTAGCTCAAACAAGAGCCGTGCTACTGTCACTATTTCTGAAGGAAAATTTCACCAAATCAAAAAGATGTTTTTAACTGTTGGCGTCAAAGTTACTTCTCTGAAACGAACTCATTTCGGAGATTTTGAATTAGAACCAAACTTAGCCGCAGGAGAATATCGAGTATTGAACCAAGCAGAACTCGAAATAGTGAGGCACTATCTAGAAAAAAGCTATTAAAAGTGGCTCTATAATTTCTGTAGTGGGTAAAACTACCGCAGAGATTATGGAGCTATTTTTGTGTATACAAAAAGTCCCCTATGACCTATAATGAAAAGCGACGAAACTACTCATTAGAAAGACTCATATGGAACAACTTGGTTTTATCACAAAACTTCTTGGAATTGAAGACCAAAATATCAAAATAGACAATCTTTTTGATGGCGGTACTCACAAAGAAATTATGGCCCGCCTTGACTATGATGCCCCTCCATGCTCTGCCTGCAAGGGACAGATGACCAAATACGACTTCCAGAAACCTTCTAAAATCCCTTATCTGGAGACAGCGGGATACAAAACTCTTATCCGACTCAAAAAGCGTCGCTTTCGCTGTAAGAACTGTGGAAAAATGGCTGTCGCCGAAACCTCCCTCGTCCAGAAAAATCACCAGATTGCCTCTGCAGTCAAGCAGAAAATCGCTCAATTATTAGTTGAGAAGCAAGCCATGACTGATATTGCGCACAGGCTCTCAATTTCGACCTCAACCGTCATTCGCAAGCTCAAGGAATTCAAATTTGAAACGAACTGGCAGAGACTGCCAGAGATCATGAGCTGGGATGAGTATAGCTTCAAGAAAGGGAAGATGAGCTTTATCGCTCAGGATTTTAATACCAATGAGGTCCTAGCCATCCTGGACGGCAGAACCCAAGCGGTCATTCGAAATCATTTTCTACGCTATCCTAGACAGGTTCGTATGAGGGTTAAAGTGATGACCATGGACATGTTCAGTCCTTACTATCAGCTGACCAAGCAGCTTTTTCCGCATGCCCAAATCGTTCTGGATCGTTTCCACATTATCCAGCACCTCAGCCGAGCTATGAACCGTGTCCGCATCCAAATCATGAACCAATTCGACCGAAAATCTCAGGAATACCGAGCCCTCAAACGCTATTGGAAACTCATCCAACAGGACAGCCGCAAGCTCAGCCATAAGCGTTTTTACAGACCAGCTTTTCGGGCGCATTTAACCAATCAAGAGATTCTCCATCAGCTTACTCAGCTATTCGGACCAACTTCGACAGCACTATGAGCTTTACCAGCTTCTGCTCTTTCACTTTCAGGAAAAGCAAGCTGATTATTTCTTTGACCTGATGGAGGAGGTTATTTCGGATGTTCACCCGATTTTTCAAACCGTCTTTCGGACTTTCCTGAAGGACAGACACAAGATTACCAACGCCTTGGAACTACCCTACTCCAACGCCAAGCTGGAAGCGACTAACAATCTCATCAAGGTCATCAAGCGAAACGCTTTTGGATTCAGGAGCTTTGACAACTTTAAGAAACGCATTCTCATCGCTTTGAACATCAAAAGAGAGAGAACGAATCTCGTCCTCTCGCGATGGTAGCTGACATCGACCCACTACAGTTGACAAAGAGCCTTAAAAGTGAGCAATCTCCTTTGGATTACTCACTTTTGATTTTTCCTTTCCATCCATCTAGTCCTGTAGAGAGGATGTAAATATTTTGATAACCTTGTTTTTTCAATAGAATAGCTGCATTCATAACACGTTGCCCGCGGCTATTTTCGTACAGTAAAACAGCCTTGTCCTTACGAATAGCTCCCAAACTCGTTTTTAACTGCTGTGACGGGATATTTCGCGCTCCTAAAATATGTTTCCGGCGAAAATCAGCTGGGTCGCGCAAATCAATCAACTGACCTTGTCGAATCATATCACCAAATTCTGCATTGTCTACTACCTTAGCCGCACGACGAACACGAATATAGTTAAAGCCCATCCAGCCTAACATCCCAACAATAATTGCCAATAAAATCCAGTTTAACATGTTTTCTCCTCGTTCTTCTTCAAATATTGTAATTCCAACTGATGTTCCCTTCGCAAGACCCGCTCAGCTTCTAGATAGTCCATTCTTTCTATCAAGCCCGCATCATAAATCCTCTCTAACTCAATTTTCATCATTTCAATATCATACAAGCGCTTACCCATATAGATAATAATGCCAAAACTTTTGAGGTATTGCTGCACATCATAAAGTGTTTTCATGAGGCTTATTTTACCAGAATTTTAGGAGTATTTCAAGGTTGAAAAGAACTCATTTTGTAAGTAAAACATTCTTCAAGTGCTCAAAAACAACAAAAAAGCCGCCGATTGGGCGACTCTTATAGGGAGATTATTATGAAAAAGAAAAGTTTAGGATTTTTATCAAATAAAGTTAGGAGGTCTTCATCTGATGATGTTAGTATAACGCCACCTCCTTAAACTTATCTTAAATTCTAAAAGATTTTAAAAATTTATTTTCTACTCTCAAAAATTTACTTACAAGCCCGGAGTTTGACCGATTTCTGCTGTTAACATCCAGATATTCTTTTCAAGTTCTGCTTTTGCACCGACAAAAATATCGTTGGTCACATCATCTCCTTCTTCATCTGTTATATCCAGAGCTTCTTGGTAGAGACCTACCAAGTAACGGAAGATTTCGATGACACGTTCCAAACTTTCTGCAACATTCTTACTGAATTTTCCTTCTTTTTCTTCAATATTACTGTGTTGGATAAATTCACTCAAAGTTGAATACGGCGTTCCACCTAAAGTAATCAAACGTTCACTTACTTCATCTAAAGTCGTATCCAAGGCTTCCATATACTCATCCATCTTAGGATGCCAAACCATAAAACCAGCTCCACGCATGTACCAATGTACTTGGTGAAGAGCAATGTGAGCAGTGTATAAATCCGCTACCACTTGGTTTAAAACTGCTTTTGTTTTGGGAAGAGACTTACTGAAAGACTCAACACTTGAAAAAGTTGCAACATCTTTTGCTGCTTCATTTTTTAGATTAACCATTATCCTACCTCGCTTTTATTTAGAATGATTCTAATCTTTTTGATTATGATTTAATTATAATCTTTCTAAATAAGAAAGTCAAATGATTGAACTCTGAAATTTCTTTTATTAGAAAAGTTGCAATTTTTTAGAATTATTTACGAATAAAAAAGTATGATTCATTTTTATTTTTTCTTGGTTGGAAGCATTGTGGCTTCTTTTTTAGGGCTGGTTATTGATCGCTTTCCTGAACAATCTATTATCAGTCCTTCCAGTCATTGTAATACTTGTGGACAGAAATTAGCACCTCGTGATTTAGTCCCTGTCCTTTCTCAGCTTATCAATCGACTGCGTTGTCGGTTTTGTCAGTCAAAAATTCCCATTCGCTACTTGATATTAGAGTTGGTAGGTGGTTTACTCTTTCTCGCAACTTCCTTAAGCTACTTAAATATCAGCCAGCTTGTCTTGCTCATAATGGGAATTACACTAGCTCTTTATGATCAAAGAGAACAGGAATATCCTATCCTCATTTGGTTGTTCTTTCATCTTCTTCTCCTATTTTTGGTAGGTTTTAATCTTCTAATGATTAGTTTTTTAGCCCTTGGAATAGTAGCTTTTTTCTTTGACTTACGAATTGGCGCAGGAGACTTTCTTTTTCTATCTTCTTGTTCAACTGTTTTCAAGTTGACAGAGATTCTTTGGCTGATTCAAATTGCCAGCTTAGTGGGATTATGTCTCTTTTGCTTAAAAAAGAGAAAAGACAGGATAGCTTTCGTTCCCTGTCTTTTGATTGGAGTGATTGTTCTGCTTCTGTACGAACTGTTGCTTCCATAAAATTAGAATAGCGTTCTGTCATGAGGCTGGGATAATGTCTCCAGATTCTCGAAATAAGAGAGCGATGATTAAAATTTTCAAATTTTAGTTTTTTTACGTCATCTTCCCAGATTTCATATTTCTGGGGGATGATTGTACTAGTAATCATAATCGTCTATTTCACTCTTGATTTTTCGTGTTTCTTTTTTCTAAGTAGTCAGCAATAGCGGCTACATCTTTATCGCCGCGCCCAGATACATTGACGATGATAATCTTGTCCTTACTCAATTGTGGTGCGCGTTTAACTGCTTCTGCAATAGCGTGGGAACTTTCAATGGCAGAAAGGATCCCTTCTTTTTGTGTCAACAATAATAGTGCATCTACTGCTTCATCATCTGTCGCAGCCACATACTCAACTCGACCTGAATCTTTAAAAAAGGCATGTTCAGGACCAACTCCCGGATAGTCCAATCCAGCGGAAATAGAATAAACAGGAGCTACCTGACCATCTTCTGAAAATACAGCATACGTTTTCATGCCATCGACAACTCCAATGGATCCTTTAGTCATTGTAGCCGCATGCTTGTCTGTATCCAAGCCATGACCAGCTGCTTCAACACCAACTAAATTGACTTCTTTATCTGCCACATATTCAGAAAATGCTCCAATTGCATTAGAACCTCCGCCGACACAGGCAATAATATAATCTGGTAGGCGGCCTTCCTTATCTAGAATTTGACGACAAGATTCCTGACTAATGACCTTTTGAAACTCATGCACAATCGTTGGATAAGGATGAGGACCAACAGCTGAACCTAGGACATAAAAAGCATCTAAATCTGTCATCCAAGCAGCAAAAGCAGCATCCACCGCATCCTTTAATGTTTTGGTCCCTGTTTCAACCGCATGGACAGTTGCTCCCATCATTTCCATTCGGAAAACATTCAATCGCTGACGTTCCACATCTTCTGCACCCATATACACATCGCATTTCATGCCAAACTTAGCAGCCGCTGCAGCTGTTGCTACTCCATGTTGACCAGCTCCAGTCTCTGCGATAACTCTGGTCTTACCCATTCGTTTTGCTAGGAGAATTTGCCCTAAAACATTGTTTAATTTATGAGAACCTAGGTGATTCAAGTCTTCTCGTTTGAGATAGATTTTTGCACCTCCTAAATAGTCCGTCAAACTTTCTGCAAAATAAAGCGGTGTCTCTCGACCTGCATAATCTGCTAAATAATGATGATATTCTGCTAGGAATTCTGGATCTTTCTTATACTTTTCAAATGTTCCCTCTAGCTCGTCTAATAAAACTTGAATCAGTTCTGGTACAAAGCTACCACCAAATTGACCAAAATATCCTTTATTTTCTACCATGATGTTTCCTCACAATCTTTAGTATTCTTGAATTTAAACAACAAAATACCCCCACACAAAAACTGTGTGAGGGCGTATGAGCACGGTGCCACCTCAGTTATGGGAAAAGTAGACCTTATCCGCATATCTCTATCTTGTCTATCAACAAGTTACACTGTAAGGTGTGCACACCGAATTTTTATTGTTTCAAATTCATATCATTTACATCAGCCCATTTCATAAATATCTACTGCTTGTTTACACCTAACACAAGCTCTCTGGAAGCATCAATTTACTACTTTTCTGATGTTTGAGCATTATTATAGAGTTTTTCCACCATTCTATCAATAAAATAGTGAAAAAACCATGGAAAAGCATCCTAAATCCGAACAATGACTCTTATTTTTATTTAGAAGTCAGAAACTTATCTTTCCAATGGCTGACACAAGTTTTATACAGCAAAAAAGCCAGATATCCACCCAATGTATTTGTCCATAAATCATCTATTTCAAAAACACGATTGGCATCAACTAAAATATCCAACAAAATCTGCGTGCATTCGATAAAAAGACTCATTGCAAAACTGGCAAATAGCACATGCTTAGTGCTCCTCAACTTAGGAAAAAGCCAGAGAAGTTGAAAAATCAGTGGGCCCAACAGAAAAATATTCATCACATTTTGCACGAAAACCTTAATCAATTGAAGTAGAGAAGTAATTTGTCCAAGATTGACCAAAGAATTGAAAGGAATGAGAAGGACTACGACACGACCAAACTGCTGAATCCCTGGCGTCTCCATTCCCTTTTCTGGCACTTGAGGAAGGAAACACATTAAACACAATAAGACGATGTAGAGCATGCTTCCCCAAGTCAGAATTTTACGCCCGTTAACCGTTAATTCTCCATTTGATTGCAGCCATACTTTTAACCTAAGCATGTCTCGCAAGTGCCTTCTCCTTGTCTTTCTTTATCGTATTGGAGCGCAATTGGCCGCAGGCTGCATCAATATCTGTACCATGCTCCTGACGAACAACACAGTTAATACCATTCTTTTTTAGAGTATCGTAGAAAGCCATTACACGTTCCTTGGGGCTGCGACTATATTGATCGTGCTCACTAACCGGATTGTAAGGAATCAAATTGACATACGATAGCTTTTTGATATTTTTCAACAAAGTAGCTAATTCTAGTGCCTGTTCTACTCCATCATTGACTTCATTTAGCATGATATACTCAAAAGTAACCCTGCGGTTGGTTGTTTCAATATAATATTCAATCGCCGCAAATAGCTTTTCAATTGGAAAGGCACGATTGATTTTCATAATGCTAGAGCGCAATTCATTATTGGGTGCATGAAGAGAAACAGCTAAATTAACCTGCACTCCTTCGTTTGCAAAATCACGAATTTTATGTGCTAGACCGGAAGTGGAAACCGTAATGTGACGAGCTCCGATAGCCAACCCCTTGTCATCATTGACAGTTCGCACAAACTTGAGAACATTGGCATAGTTATCAAAAGGCTCGCCAATCCCCATAACCACAATATGGCTGACGCGCTCACCTTGTCCACGCTCATCAAAATATTTTTGCACCAGCATAATCTGAGACATAATTTCCCCATTATTCAAGTCACGCTGCTTTTTAATCAGCCCGCTAGCACAAAAGGTACAGCCAATATTGCAACCCACCTGAGTGGTTACACAGACCGACAGACCATAGTGCTGACGCATTAGAACTGTTTCAATCAACATACCGTCTGGCAGTTCAAAAAGATACTTTACTGTGCCGTCAGCCGATTCCTGCACCACTCTTTGCTTTAGCGGATTGACAACAAATTCATCTTCTAACTTTGCTAATAAACCCTTTGAAATGTTTGTCATTTCTGTAAAAGACTGAACCCGTTTGCGATAAAGCCACTCCCAAATCTGAGTAGCTCGAAATTTCTTTTCTCCTTTACTTTCTGTCCAATCTATCAAATCCTGACGGGTCAAGCTATAAATCGATGGTTTCATTTTTTCTCCTTCATTCGTTACAAAACCCATTCCATACACTATTTTTGACGAATGACAAAATGGCGCTGGCTGCTTGTTTGTTGTTGCTTCGTTGAATTTTGCTTTCTTGCTCTTTGCTTTTGATTTTGTCGCTTACTGCGCTGGTGATTTTCTCGCTTGGGTTGCTCTTCTTTATAGGAGCGAGCTTGTTTAGGACGACGTGGCTTGGTTTCATTTTCCTTTTTGTGATGAGATTTTTTATCAAACGATGCGCGACGCGGCTGTAAATTTTCCAAGACAAAATAAGCACAGCCATAATTGCAGTATTCTAATAAATATTCTTCTAAACGGCTGATTTTTTCTTCACTTTCATTTGCCTTGTCATCTTTATAAAATCCACGCAAACGCAACTGCTCATTTCCCCAGTCGCCAACAATATAATCAAATTTTGTTAAAATTTCTGAAAAGCGCTGATTAAAAGCCGTTATAGCAAAACCTTCCTTGAAATTATCTACCAAGTCAAATTCAATTGTCTCAGTCAAGATTTTGGTTCCTCTTTGCCGAAACTCCGGTCCAGGAAATTTATTATAATTGTATAATTCAGGTGCAATTTCTTTTCGCATAGTTATCCTTTATCATCTTATTTCTTGTATTAAACCTATTTTACCATAAAAAGAAGTGTTTTTGATAGTTGAAATAGAGAAAGAAGAAAAGAGCAAAGTCAAATTTCTATCATTAACTTGCTCTTTTATTGAATTATTTTTACGACTTCTTTGTGTCCTTGAGGTAATCAATGGCATCTTGTAAAGTTTTCACGGGTACAATTTTCATATTGGTCTTAATTTTTTTAGCAGCTTCCAAAGCGGTCTCATAGTTAGTTTTCGCTTTAGGATTAGCTTTTTTAGCTTCCTTAGTAACTGGATTATTTGGTGCAAAGAAAATTTCTGCACCATTTTTTGCTGCTGAAACAACTTTTTTGTCAATCCCACCAATGTCGCCAACTTTTCCTTCGCGGTCAATTGAGCCTGTCCCAGCAATATTTCTACCGTCTCTCAATGTTGGATCTGCAATTTGCGTATAAATTGCCAAACTAAACATCAAGCCCGCACTTGGTCCACCAATACCGGCTGTTGAAAATTCAATTGGTGTGTTGCTTGTGACTTCTGTTCGGTCGATCAAGCTAATACCAATCCCGTTTTTCCCATTTTCAAGTTTGATGATTTTACCTGTAGCAGATTTCTTCTGACCGTCTTCTACATAGTTCACCTTGACCTTGCTGCCAATCTTTTGCGCTCCAACATAGTCTATCAATTCTTTTGAACTATTGAAAGTCTTGTCATTCACACCTGTCACGGTATCTGCAATATTTAAAATGCCTTTAAAAGTAGAATTCTTTGTGACTTGCAAGACGTAAACCCCTAGATATTTCAGAGTAATATCTTTGCCAGCTTTTTTCAATCCTTGGTATTTAGCTAGGTTTTGCGATGTTTCCATATAAAACTGATTGATCCGCATGTATTCTTTATCAGAAGTTCCGCCAGTCAAATCCTTCGCCGAATAAATATCTGTAAAAGGTGTCAACCAAGCATAAACCAAATGAGCAAAGGTCGCATGCTGAATTCCAACCGTTACAAAGTTGTAAGAACCTTTTTCCTTATCTTCTTTGTTGTCCACGCGCAATACCTGACGGACATCTGCTGCACCACCCGGCACCTCAATATAATAAGGCAAGGGAACCACAAAAGATAAGAAAAGCAAAATCAGCCCTGCTATTGCAATTATCGGCCATTTTTTAAATTTATTTCTTGGTTTTTCCATATTGTTTCTTTAACTCCTTTACGACACTTTCAGGTACATACTTTGAAATATCCTGCTCAAAGGAAATCAATTCACGAATTCTTGATGAGCTGAGATGCTGATAATCTGGTTTGCTAATCAAAAAAATGGTTTCTATCTCAGGTGCTAATTCATGATTAAAAAAGTTGAGATTCCCCTCATAATCCAAATCTTGACTATTACGTAGTCCCCGTACAAAAGTTGTCACTCCTAGCTTTCTAGCTACTTCCACTGCCAATTCATCATGAGAAGTAACAATTTTTACATTCTCCAAATGAGCTAGAGCAGCTGTCACCATTTTTTCTTTTGCTTCAATATTGAAAAAACTCTTTTTCTCAAGATTGTAAAAGATACCAACATAAAGGCAATCAAAGAGCTTACTAGCTCGTTCAATCAAGTCAATATGCCCCTTTGTAATCGGGTCAAAAGAGCCTGCAAATAATCCAATTTTATCTGACATAAACCGTCACCTTTGAAATTCCATATATTTTTTGCTTCCATATGCCTAGTCCTGCGATTTCTTCTGGTAAATCCACCGATTTGTCTGTCTCACAAACAACCAGTACATCATCGCTCAGAAGCTCTCGTTCAACCATTTTTTCAATATCTGCAGCAATCTGTTCTTTTGCATACGGTGGATCTAACAAAACCAAGTCAAACTGTCCTGTGACCAATTCAAGCGCTCGATTGGACTCCATTTTCAGAAGTTCAAATCGTTCTTTTTCCTTAGTCATGATGATATTTTGGCTGATAATCGTTTGCGCCCTGCGGTCTTTTTCAACCAAAACAGCCGAAGCCATGCCTCGCGAAATAGCTTCAATCGCTAAACTGCCACTTCCGGCATACAAATCCAACACTCGTCCTCCATCAAAATAAGGACCAATCATATTAAAGATAGCTCCCTTAACCTTGTCTGTCGTCGGTCTGGTTGTTTTGCCTTCTAATGTTTTAAGAGGACGCCCCCCATATTTCCCTGCAACAACTCTCATAAAGAATATTATAACAAAATCTCGAAAGAATGTATCAGTTTTTCTTCTGTGATAACTGTAAGTCAATTGTTTTTTGCTGTCCAACTTTTGGGATGCCGTTCAAACATGATGATTTTTCAATACAGTTTTTTGCAATTATCTTGAGCTGATTGCAGAGCAAATAAAAATCCCCTGATATAAATCAGAGGACTGATTGATTATCTTACTTCAAGCAAGCCAACGTCACCATCTTCACGACGATACAGAACATTGGTTGTGTTATCTTCTACATCAGTATAGATGAAAAAGTCATGTCCCAATAAATCCATTTGAAGAAGAGCTTCTTCTAAGTCCATTGGTTTTAAATCAATTTGTTTTGAACGAACGACTTTTGCAGGTGTAACTTCCACTTCTTCAACGACAGCATCTGTAAATAACTGGCTAGTTGATTTTTTATTACGGTTTTTACGTTCAATTTTTGTTTTATTTTTACGAATTTGACGTTCAATTTTGTCTGTCACCAAATCAATCGAACCATACATATCTTGAGAAACATCTTCTGCACGAAGAGTGATCGAACCAAGTGGAATAGTTACTTCAACTTTGGCTGTTTTTTCACGATAGACTTTCAAGTTTACACGCGCATCCAATTCTTGGTCAGCTTGGAAATATTTTTCGATTTTTTCAAGTTTAGAAACTACGTAATCACGAAGAGCTTCTGTTACTTCTAGGTTTTCACCACGGATACTATATTTAATCATATAAGTACCTTCTTTCTAAGCATTTGTTTTTCTTTATTTTATTATAACGCTTTCATTTTTTTTTTGCAAATTTTTTATCATCTGGCTAATGAAAATGTCACAATTTCTTTCACTCCCGCTTCCACTAAAATTTCCTTGGCCAATTGTAGGGTTGAGCCTGTTGTATAAATGTCATCTATCAAAAGGATTTTGGGTGGAAGTTGAACATTGTCTTTCAATTTAAAACACTGCCGGCTTTGCAATCGCTCCTCTCTTGTTTTACTGGATTGAGCAATTGTATCATGCTTTTCTAAAACTTCCTTAAATGGCAACTGTGCGCCCTCAAGAAGAGCTGTTACTTGGTTGAAGCCTCGCTTCTGGTACTTTTCACTACTTACAGGAATAGGAACAAGCGTATAATCACGGTAAACTTTTAATTCCTTTTGCAAAACTTCAGCAAATACAGAATAAAGGGCATAATCCCCTTGAAATTTATATTGACTGAAGAAGTCTTTCATGGCTTCATTATACACAAAACAGCTTTTATGGCAAACTTCTTTTCCTTTTTCTATCCACACTTGGCAATCCATGCAGACTTCACTTGCCCCGTCACGATAACACTTTGGGCAATGCTGCCCTGAAATGCGTTGAAATTTTTCAAAACAGGTATCACAGGCTCTTGCTTTTGGCTTCGTCAAAGTCAGCAAATCACAAAATGTTAGCTTTTCATCAAGTAGACTTTCACATAACAGACAGTTATTCATAAACCAGCCTCCTGATTCATCTCCTGAATTTCTTTAATCGCTTTTTCTATCGCCATAGTCGCACCGTCATGAAAAAAGATTAACTCGCCTGTCGGTCGATCCATACTGCGACCGACGCGTCCAGCGATTTGTACCAGAGCGCTGCGACTAAACAGACGGTGGTTGGCTTCTACCACGAAAACATCCACGCAAGGAAAAGTCACCCCACGCTCCAAAATCGTCGTCGTTACCAAAATCGTGATTTCTTTTTGACGAAATTTCTCTACAATTTCCAGTCGATTTTCAGTCGTCGAGGCTACAAAGCCAACTTTTTCATTAGGAAAAGTGCTTTGAAGAATCTCTGCAAATTCCTGCCCCTTTTTAATCTCAGAAGCAAAAATAAGAAGTGGAAAGCTTGTTTTTCTCTGCTTTTGAATAAACTGTCTTAACTTAGGAACTAGCTTCTTTTGACCAAGATATTTTTGAAAATCTGCCAACCAAATTTTTTGAGGAACAATCAAAGGATTCCCATGAAAACGTCTAGGAAGACTCAAACGAGTTAATTCTCCTTTAGCCACTTTTTTGTCCAACTCATCTGTGGAAGTTGCTGTTAAGAAAATCTTCGTTCCCTCTACTTTAACTGCCTGATGAACCGCATGATAAAGCATCGGATTGTCCACATAAGGAAAGGCATCTACTTCATCAACGATAAGAAGATCAAAGGTTTGATAAAATTTAAGAAGCTGATGCGTTGTAGCAATCACGAGAGGACTGCGGGAGTATGCTTCTGATTCACCGTGCAGGAGTGAAATATCACAGGTAAAATCTACTTTCAGTCTGCGATAAAGTTCTAAGCAGACATCAATTCTGGGGCTAGCCAAGCAGACGGCACCACCTTGATTGATGACTTGTGCTACTACTTGATAAATCATTTCCGTCTTTCCGGCTCCCGTGACTGCGTGAACCAAGCTATTTTTTCGTTTAGCAACCGCCTCTACAAGTCCTTGAGAAACCTTGGCTTGGAATACTGTCAACTTCCCTTGCCATTTCAAGACATTCGCTTTAGGAAATTCTTCCTGTGGAAAATAGTAAAGATCTTCATCACTTCTGACCCTTCCTAAGATCAAGCAAAACCTACAATAATAAGCACCTATTGGCAATTGGTGTTTTTCTTTGTCAATGACTTGTCCACAGCGATTGCAACTTATTTTCCCTTTTTCTTCTACCATTCCAGCTACGGTTTGTGCTTGCAATTGCAATTCTGGTGACAGTTGACTTTTGGTAAAAATACGACCTAAACAATCTTGTAATTCCGTCATATCTATTTATTCGGAAAAACTTTGGCAAAATAAAAGTTTTTTTGTAAAATGAAGATATGGAATTTAGAACAATCAAAGAGGACGGTCAAGTCCAAGAAGAAATCAAAAAATCGCGCTTTATCTGTCATATCAAGCGTGTGACAACAGAGGACGAAGCACGAGAGTTTATCAATACTATTAAAAAAGAACATTACAAAGCTACTCATAACTGCTCTGCCTTTATTTTAGGAGAGCGGAGCGAAATGAAGCGAAGTAGCGATGATGGAGAACCAAGTGGGACTGCTGGTGTACCTATGTTAGGCGTTTTAGAAAATCACCAACTAACCAATGTCTGTGCTGTCGTGACGCGCTATTTTGGGGGCATCAAGTTAGGAGCAGGTGGACTCATTCGGGCTTATGCTGGCAGCGTTGCCCTAGCTATCAAAGACATCGGAGTCGTCCATATAAAAGAACAACTTGGACTAAGACTTACTCTTTCCTACAGTCAGTATCAAGAATTGCCAAATTTTCTTAAAGCCAAACAGTTGCAAGAACAAGATACAGCTTTTACAGATCAAGTACAAACGACCATTTTCGTTGACAAAGACGATAAGGACAGCGTTATAGAAAGTTTGATTGAACTGTTTAATGGAAAAATTGACATTGTTGAGCAGGGATTGCGGAAAGTTGAGGTTCCCATTTCTTCATCCTAAATATTGAAAAAAGCTATCGACTTGATAGTTTTTTTATATTTTACAAAGACTCTTTTTCGTTTTATACTGATTGTATCAACAGAATCGAGGTATCATTTATGGCAAAAATTTATCATAACATTACAGAACTCATTGGAAATACTCCTATTGTGAAATTGAATAAGCTGGTTCCAGAAGGCGCTGCTGATGTCTATGTCAAGCTAGAAGCTTTCAATCCGGGGTCGTCTGTCAAAGACCGCATTGCTCTCAGCATGATTGAGACCGCTGAGCAAGAGGGCTTGATTCAGCCGGGTGCAACCATTGTCGAAGCAACCAGCGGAAATACTGGAATCGGTTTGTCTTGGGTCGGTGCTGCTAAAGGTTATAAGGTCGTTATTGTTATGCCAGAAACCATGAGTGTGGAGCGCCGCAAAATTATCCAAGCTTATGGTGCCGAATTGGTGCTCACTCCCGGAAGTGAGGGAATGAAAGGTGCGATTGCCAAAGCTGAAGAAATCGCCAAAGAACGTAACGGATGGCTACCACTACAGTTCAACAATCCAGCTAATCCTGAAGTACACGAAAGAACAACAGGAGCAGAAATTATCTCTGCTTTCGGTGAAAAAGGATTGGACGCCTTTGTCGGTGGAGTTGGCACAGGTGGTACAATTTCTGGCGTTTCTCACGCTCTCAAAAAAGTCAATCCAGATATACAAGTTTACGCAGTTGAAGCCGATGAGTCCGCTATCCTGTCCGGTGAAAATCCTGGACCACACAAGATTCAAGGAATTTCAGCTGGTTTCATCCCAGAAACACTGGACACTCAAGCTTATGACGGTATTGTCCGTGTTACCTCTGATCAAGCACTTGACCTTGGACGCCGTGTCGGTGGACAAGAAGGCTTTCTTGTAGGGATTTCTTCTGCCGCAGCTATCTATGCTGCACTTGAAGTAGCCAAAAAACTAGGAACAGGTAAAAAAGTCCTAGCTCTTGCTCCAGATAACGGCGAGCGCTACCTCTCAACCGCTCTCTATAATTTTGAGGTTTAGAAATCAAGGTATATACACGTATAAACTTTAAATTTGGATTTGCCAACAGTTTAAAAGAGTTTGGGACAAGAAGATTTCAATTTTTAAAAATCTTAATTATCAAGCCCTTCTAATCTATAATTAAATGCGAAAAGCGAACAAAGCAGAATTCTGATTACCAGAAAACTAGTTTTGTTCGCTTTTTATATTTGAGGTCGGACTTTTGTCCCAGCCTCTTTTTTTGATGGGGGTGTTTAAATCTTATTATTAGAAAATAGCAGATAAAATAATGCTTTCTATAGTTTAAATGTAACTTTCTATAGCCAATTTATGCTTGTTTTGTAATATACATTGAATGAATGATTCATTTATCTATATTATTAGACTAATAAGAAAAGTTTAGAATTCTATTGCTAGGATAGTTACAGTATAGCTAGGAAATACTAAAGGAAACTGAGAAGGAGCTTAAAGAAATATATTACACATAATGAAACATACCACTTCGTCATGCTACCTCAGCAGCATGAATCCTTTCTGTTATCAGATATTAGTTTATCCATTATACAGTAAAGAAGCATCTACATTAAAATTATAAGTATGAACTTTTAAGTTCATAAAATATCTAAATACTTGTCAATTTTTGTAGAAGATATTGTTTGACTCAAAAAAAGATACTCGACTCCTTTTTTTGAATTCCCTGCACTGTAGTTTAATACATATGGAAAATATTCGAAATTTGAATACATATTCTTAATCTTATCATGAAAATCATAAGTAAGGATCCATTTGTGATTACTCATGTATTTATCAATTGTATCTCGTAATTCTAAATGATCTATATATTCATAAAAATTTGTATACAATTGCTTTCCCTTAACAAAATATGGAGGATCAAAAAAAGTGAGCGAACGCTTTGTACGTCTAATATTGTTTTTAATAAACTCAATAGCATCTAAATTATACAAACGAATTTTATTTCTATTGTTAGCAATCAACTCAATCTTATTTACCAGCACTTCTATATTATACCGGCAATTCATTTTATAATTTCCCGTTTGATTTCTACCACCTATAGGACCTGCCTGAATAATCCCTGAACGATTTGTCCTATTTAGATAAAATGTGGAAAAACCTAGTGTCAGTAAGTCAGCATTTTCTTTCTTTTTTTGAATAGCTTGCTGCTTATCCCATTCCTCAATTGTAAATTCTGCTTCTTTTACTTTTTTGATAAATGCTTCAGTATTATGTAAAATGGAGTACCACATTGCATATATGGATCTATCAAAATCATTTAACATTATTTTTTTTACGTCATTATTAAATAATAACTTTAGCGCTACTGCAGCACCTCCACAAAATGGTTCTATATAGGTATCTATATCATTGCTCTTTACCAGATATTTAACATATTGATAAGTTTTATTTTTCCCTCCAGGATAGCGTAACGGGCTAAAGTTATCCATTATTTACTCCTTCTGATAGTCTATCAAAAACGACAGAGAAATATTTTTGATACTTACTGCATGTTGTTTTAATATCAATAGAACTTATAGTGGCTCCGTAATCATGAATTAAACCATTTAATGTCTCTATATCATTTGTGTTTTTTAATGCCTTTACTTCCTCTTTATTTAATAATCCTTTATCAGATAAATGTCCTTTAACTGTGGTAATGAAGGAGGATAAATTATCAGCAGGCTTCTTGATTGAGAATAAGTCTATATAAGCCTTAGCAGTATATTCCATTAATGCACGAAGCAAAAATGCAAGTATGATATACTCGTCGTCATTATGTGATAAAGAGTTATATTTTTGTAGATTTCTTATTACTCCACAAATCTTAAAATACTTGGGATTAGCAGATAACTTTGATAAAGATTCATCATACCATTGTTGGTTAAACAAAAATTGATAATCTTCTTGATGAGCATCAATCTCTATATTTAAAAATATTTGAAAATGTTTAGTCTCCCCAGCGTAATTGACAGCAATATCATATTTTCCATTTTCAGAAATAGAGTCTATCACATTATTTTTTATCACAATATTTCGATGTGTACAGCTAATCGAAATTCTAGAGTATTCTGAACTTTGTTTCGATACCTTATTTCCCTCATTGTCCACTAAATCAATATCATTAACTAAATCATAATTTCGCTGTTTTATGGCAACTGATTTCTGGGGAACAAAAAATTTATATTTTGTTTCTTGTTTTTGTGTGTCATTATTTTTCGTGTTATTCTCACGCGTATCATTGACTGGTAAGTTAGATGTCCCTTTATTATCTATCACACTATCTTCAGTAGTTTTTGTATCATTACTTATTGGATTATTTTTTGACGATTCTTCCTTAAAGACTTTGTTTTTTTCAAATTCTTTATATTCTGTGATTTTTCCAGCTAAACCTGGGATCACTTTATCATTTTTGACAATTTCATTCCATTGTCCTTGTACGCTAAATACCCGTGTATCTAATTTTTTATCAACCCAGACTGCTTTACCTAACAACCCTAATATTTCATAATAAACTTTTCTATTTTTCGCTACAAGTTGAAAATCATCATTAAACTCAAGATCTAACTCTTTAATCAATGGTCTTAAAACCCTTGAAACAAGAACATCTGTATCCAAATGTGCTAATTCTTTTAAATCAGGTTTATAGTTTTTTGTTACATTATAAACGGAAGTTAAATAATTTAGTTGTTGTATAGCATTTCGTATCGCAACTTTTCCTTCTGGAGTGATATTTTTAATTTTATCTAAAGCTTTATCACTTGATAAGCCCTTTTTCCTATATTGGGTATAAAGATTGTGGTAAAATACCCTTTTATCAGTAGCACTCCAAGTTTTAATTCCATCAACATGTTTTGCACTAATTTTAAAAAGCGCTTCGTCTCTAGTATCTTCTTTTACCACATCGCAACTAACTTCAAAATCCTTTAAGCTCGGCTTTAATTGTTCAAGCTTTTTTCTTTCTGAACTTGTCAAGAGAGATATGTATTGGAATAAAAGCTTCAGTGAAGCAATTCTCCTGTTCCCCTCTAAAACAGTATAACTAATTTTTCCGGCATTTTCACGTTTTAAAACAATAATACGCTCACCTATTGTATTATATCCGTTTTCTAAAATTTGAAATGCAAGTTCTTTGATTTGTTCAAAATCAATCAAATATTTAATTATTTCTTCTTCACTATTAAAATCAAACATTGAAAATCTAGGATTATTATAATCCAAATCAACCTCCAAAGGATTTAAAACTACGGTATCAAACATAGGTATTCCTTTCGTATCTGTTCAAGTATATTTGATATTATACCATAAAAACACGGCTTCTACACCGTGTTCTGTGGTTATTTAGCCAATTTCTCCATATCAGCCTTACGCGCTACAGTCGCATCATACTTAGCTTGGTAGTCGGTTTGTTTGTTGCGTTCTTTTTGGACAACTTCTGGTTTGGCGTTAGCGACGAATTTTTCGTTGCTGAGTTTCTTGGCAACTATATCTAATTCTTTTTGCCATTTAGCAAGTTCTTTGTCAAGACGTGCCAATTCTTCTTCAACGTTAAGAAGGTCAGCAAGTGGCAAGAAGATTTCAGCACCTGTTATGATGCTGGACATAGCTAATTCTGGCGCCTCAATGTCAGAAGCAATTTCCAAATGCTCTGGATTTGTAAAGCGTTTGATGTAGTTCACATTGGCATTGAAGAAACTTTCCAATTCTTTATCGCTGGTTTTCACCAGGATGGTGATTGGTTTGCTTGGAGCAACATTCACCTCGCTACGTGCGTTACGAACAGCACGAATCAGGTCTTTCAGGCTTTCAACACCTTTATGCGCAGCTTCATTTTCAAAGGCTGAATTAACAGTTGGGTAGGCTGCTGTTACAATTGAATCTTCAGAAATTTGTTCAAAGATTTCTTCCGTCACAAATGGCATGATTGGGTGAAGCAAACGAAGAACCTTATCAAGCGTGTAAAGAAGAACTGAACGGGTGATAACTTTTTCATCCTCGCTATCGCTGTAAAGCACTTCTTTCGTCAATTCCACATACCAGTCAGCAAATTCATCCCAGATGAAATTGTAAAGAATGTGACCAGCCACACCGAATTCAAATTTATCAAAGTTTTCAGTAACTTTGGCAATTGTTTCATTCAAATTGTGAAGAATCCAACGGTCAGTAACATTCCCGACTGTACCAGCCACAACTTTGTCAACATTTGCGCTCGCTTGGTCAAGCGTAAGGTCTTCATTATTCATGAGGATGTAACGAGAGATGTTCCAGATTTTGTTAATGAAGTTCCAGCTGGCATCCATTTTTTCATAAGAGAAACGAACGTCTTGACCAGGTGCAGAACCGTTTGATAAGAACCAACGAAGCGCGTCAGCACCGTATTTTTCGATAACGTCCATTGGGTCAATACCGTTACCAAGTGATTTAGACATTTTACGTCCTTGTTCGTCACGTATAAGACCATGGATAAGCACGTTTTCAAATGGACTTCTACCTGTAAACTCAATACCTTGAAAAATCATACGTGATACCCAGAAAGGAATAATATCATATCCAGTAACTAGAGTTGAGTTTGGATAATATCTTTTGAAATCTTCTGCTTCTGTGTCAGGCCAACCCATTGTTGAGAATGGCCATAGTGCTGAACTAAACCAAGTGTCAAGCACATCTTCGTCTTGAGTCCATCCGTCACCTTCTGGAGCTTCTTCACCGACGTACATTTCACCTTCAGCATTGTACCATGCAGGAATTTGGTGCCCCCACCATAATTGACGAGAGATAACCCAGTCGTGAACGTTTTCCATCCATTGTAGGAAAGTATCGTTGAAACGTGGTGGGTAGAATTTTACTTCGTCATCAGTGTCTTGGTTAGCAATGGCATTTTTAGCCAATTGGTCCATTTTAACGAACCATTGTGTTGACAAACGTGGTTCAACTGGCACACCAGTACGTTCTGAATGACCAATGCTGTGAACCATTTTTTCAATTTCAACAAGCGCACCGATTTCTTCCAATTTTTTAACAACGGCTTTACGAGCTTCAAAGCGGTCCATACCAGCAAATTCACCAGCAAGTTCGTTCATTGTACCGTCGTCGTTCATGACGTTGATTTGTGGCAAGTTATGACGCTGACCAACTAAGAAGTCATTAGGGTCGTGTGCTGGAGTGATTTTAACTACACCAGTACCAAATTCTGGGTCAGCGTGTTCGTCACCAACGATTGGAATAGCTTTGTTAACGATTGGAAGGATAACATTTTGACCAATCAAATCTTTGTAACGGTCATCATTTGGGTTAACCGCAACGGCAACGTCACCGAACATTGTTTCAGGACGAGTTGTGGCAACTTCAAGGCTACGTGAACCATCTTCCAACATGTAGTTCATGTGGTAGAAAGCACCTTCGACATCTTTGTGGATAACTTCGATATCAGAAAGGGCTGTACGAGCTTTTGGATCCCAGTTGATGATAAATTCACCACGATAAATCCAACCTTTTTTATAAAGTTCAACAAAGACTTTACGAACCGCTTTTGACAAACCTTCGTCAAGAGTGAAACGTTCACGTGAGTAGTCAACAGAGATACCCATTTTACCCCATTGTTGTTTGATTGTTGATGCGTATTCATCTTTCCATTCCCAGACTTTATCAAGGAATTTTTCACGACCAAGGTCGTAACGTGAGATACCATCTTCAGCAAGACGTGCCTCAACTTTAGCTTGTGTTGCAATCCCCGCATGATCCATACCAGGAAGCCATAACGTATCAAAACCTTGCATCCGTTTTTGACGGATAATAATATCTTGCAAAGTCGTATCCCAAGCGTGACCAAGGTGAAGTTTACCAGTTACGTTTGGTGGTGGAATAACGATAGAATACGGATGAGCTTTCTTATCGCCAGATGGCTTGAAAACATCCTCATCCAACCATTTTTGATAACGCCCAGCCTCAACTTCGGCTGGATTGTATTTTGGTGAAAGTTCTTTTGACATTAGTTTTGCTCCTTAATTATTTTTATTTACAATATTTACCAAACCAATTTTTGAAAGTTCCATATAAATCTCGTCAATTTCTGCAAATGCTGCAAGTGGTGATATAGTAAAACTTTCAGGTTTATATTTGAGATTGTATTTACTAATTCTTGAAACGTAATACTTGACTGGTTTCAAAGCCAAATCCTTAAGTTTTTCCCTTAAAGAAATCAGTTTTTGGTGATTTAATTCTAAAAAGAATTGATTATAATTTCCATAAAGCTCAATCATTGAATGAAATAAATTTTCAACCAAGTCACTTGCATCAATCTTTGGATTTTCTAAGCGTTTTTCTTTCAATTCTTTTCGCATTTTTTTCCAATTAAAGCTTGAATTAAGTAAATAATCTAAATCAATATATAAATTGGCTATTTGTTTGCCTGAATTTATATCTACTTCTTTTAAATTGATTTCCGTAATTGGTAAACCAACATGTTGCGAAAAATTTCTCAAATAATAGCAAAACCTGTAAGAAAAATTAGTATCATATTGATAACTAGAGAATTGATGAATACGCTCAAACTCTTCACTTTCCATAGAAAATTTTGCCTTAATCTGATTTTCGTTAAAATCAACAAATAACTTTCCACTTGATAGTAAATGAAGCATGGAACGATTTACAACATTTTCTTCAATTGGCAATTTTTTCATTTCTAAGTCTTTTTTTAAATTTTTAAAATCCGACACATCTGATACAAACAGTTTAAACACACCTGAATCTTCTGAAAATCTTTTTTTATATCAAAAATTTGGTTAGAAATTGATACTAGCTCCTTGGTAGGTTCAATATCAGAAGTAACAATATGTTTCTCATCATTAACAATCTCTAAATACGCTAATCGTTCGATAATATCATTATCACTTAATTCAGCATACTTTTCATTTATTATTTTTATTTGATTATCCGATAAAATTGAATCGTGTTTTGACAATTCTATTTCTCTCCTTGTAAATAATTCAAAATTTTAAAAATTTTTTCCAACTCTTGTCTCTGCATATACGCTTTCATATAGTCATAATCTGGTGATCCAACTTCAGTAACTGGAAGCATAATCTTTTGACGTTTCATACGTTCGCCATTGAATTTATAACCATAGGCATACTTGATTTTTTGAGACAAAATCATTTGTTTCAAGAAAAGGTAGGTATATTTGTTTCCGTATATTTCATCTTTCCATTTCAATCGTTTGACATCATCAGAAAAAATGGCTTCGTAGGGATGATAGAAATTCTCAACGACGCTACCATTGTAATTTACACCAAGCACATTTGCATCAAGACTTTTATTTTTGGGAACTATATAGCATTTTACACTAATCACAATATATAGTATCTTAAAATAAGATTTTTGTAAATTTGACAACTATACTTTGTAGTTGTGTAAACAGGTATATAATTCCCTTATTTTTATTAGATACAAAGGCTGTAACTCCATTATCGCTATCGCTAGCACCTACAAATGGTCTTAATCCAATTTCTTGATTTGCTTTTGTCAAACGAACGCCCGATTTAATCTCACAAATATCCTCAATCCAGAAATCTTTCCAAGAAATTTCACAAACTTTTTCTTCAAGAATGATCTTCACTCTGATATATATATATATATATTCGAGCACTTCTTGGACTTTATCAAGTTCTAATTTTTTCACAAAGTCAGACATATATTGGAAATCGGGGTTACCTTGCTTATCAGCTGGGAGAATGATTTTCTCTCTTTTTATACGAGTATCATTGATTTCACGATTAAAAGAGTATTTTTCTTCTAAACGTTTGACAACTGTTGATAAAAATAAATAAGCATATTTATCTGCATTCTCTGATTTTAAAGCCGTCACATGATCACTAGCTACAAACTCAAATTGCTGATAAAAGGTTGAACCAACACTTCCACTATTGGCTAACGTGAGAACATTTTCAAATTCTCTAACTCCTGCATCATTTCCAATAAAGCCATCTACACCGTTATTTTCAGCAGTTGAGGAAATATATGGTTTAGGACCGTCTGTCTGATTAGCTTTTGTCAGACGTTTTCCTCTTTGAATTTCTTGAAAAACTTCAGTGAAACGAAACGTTTTCCATTCTACCTTGTCTAGTCCTACCACATCTCCAGCAAGCTCGACCAATTTCCGCTCATAATAATCGATGATTTTCTGAACTTGTTGCTTCTGTTCTTGCTTGATGTAATCTTCCATAAACTGCCAGTTAGGCTGCCCTTGGGAATTGATAGGAAGAAGTATTTTCCCATTTCTCAATCTATTTCCATTAAATAAATAGCCGTACGAAGCCTTAGACATAGATGTATTTTGAATAACAGTACAAATAAATTGTCCACTAAATTTATTCAAATTTTTATTTATTAATATGTTTACTGAAGCGCCGCTAAAACCACGACCTACAAAATCGTAATCATGATAAAAGCAAATACCCTTTATTGGATCAACGGTAATCACTCCAGAATTAGTAATAATATTTTTATTAGCTTCTACGAAGCTTATAACAGCATTATTCGTACCAGAAGAGGAAATATATGGCGTGTTACCTGAATTATAATTTTCGGCTGACCTTCCTTTGACATTAGATACATCGAATAGATTCCCTATCTTAAACTCTCCCCATTCCACATCCGTCAATTTTAACTTACTCATCTTTGTCACCTGCCATTAGTTTTTTGATTTGCTTGTCAAAATCCGACACGATTTTCTGGGTGCGGTTGAATTTCTCATATTCTTGACTGGCTTTCTCATCTGCCTGTTTTTTAGAAATAGATCCTTTTCCTTCTAGAATTTCATATTCATTAAAAGAAAGGAAGCGGTCAATACTTTCCGCCAAAGATTGCATAGTAAAGGTATTGCGTCGCTCAACCAAACCTTCAATATAGTCGAAGTAAGAGGTTACGGTACGTTCTAACTGGCGAATTTCGGTTTCTTGCAAATAATTCTTAGCAACTGTCACATCCGATTTCAGTACTCGTCCATCTGGTGCATTTTTCCAAGTCGTTAATCCCATTTGATTCTTTTCAGCATCTGCCTTATGATAAATAATCTCAGCAGCAGTATTACCTGTAATAGCAAAATGGAACTTGTTCTGCACCATGGCATAGAAATTCTTAGTGATTTCAGAATTTCTATCGTAATCAATAGCGCATTCTGCAAAAATATCGGTTATTTGCTGATAAATACGGCGTTCACTGGCACGAATGGAACGGATTCGCTCTAAGAGTTCACGGAAGTAATCTTGACTAAAGACCGTTTGTCCCTGTTTAAGACGTTCATCATCAAGTACGAACCCCTTAATAATAAATTCTTTTAAGGTATTCGTTGCCCAAATTCGAAATTGTGTCGCCTTTGTTGAGTTGGCGCGATAACCGACTGATATAATGGCATCAAGATTATAATATTCTAATTCGCGCTGAACCGCTCTATTACCCTCTTTTTGAACTGTTCGAAATTTTCGAACAGTTGCCAGCTTATCTAACTCGCCATCACTATAAATATTTGATAAATGGTGACTAACCGTTGATTTAGAAACTCCGAACAACTCAGAAATCCCTTTTTGTGTCAACCAAAGATTTTCATCTTGTAAGAGAATATCTAAATTAACATCACCATTAGGTGTCGTATAAAGGACAAAATTAGAAATTTCATTCATACTTGTCACCTTTTTCCGCTACCATCGGAAGTTCCTCAATATCGGTAATTTCTTGGTAATTCTCTTTCTCTTCTATTCCGAAAAGATAACCTCGTCCATGAGTAATCATATTGACTTCAAAAGTTAGGTAATCTGCAATTGTCTTTTGAAAATCTGCCTCAGAAGGAATTTCATCATTAAAGTAATAGAAAGAGTGGAGCCACTCATCATCAGCTTCAATCGTTGTTTGAACACAGAACTTAGTTTCTGCTTCCGTGCGATCAAACCATACATCAAGCAAGTGTTGTTTTTTATCTTTAGCTGTAGCTGTTTCAACCAGACCGATATGTTTAGAAACTTCAAAACCATCATTTTCAAAGTTGATAAATTTGCATTCTTTTTCCGGACGATGTGGTATACCAGCTGTAAATACTGCAATACAGGGATTTGTTCCTACTCCATAAAAGGTATTCTTATTAAGTGTGATAACCCCCTCTAAAGTATGACGTTTTAAAATGTTTTGTTTAGCTTCTTTTTCAAACTTAGTCTTCCCTGTAAAGGTGGACTGAGGAACAATCACAACAGCCTTAGCCCCTTCAACTAAAGAATTTAACAAATGTTCTGTAAAGTTGATTTCATACAGTTCGGTATTGGCTGTCGAACCCATTGAATACGGCGGATTCATCATACCAATATTGCATTGTTTTAGCTGAAGCTTACTAGGATTTTGGCGTAGAAAATCTTGGTTTTCAAGGTTACTTTTCCCATCACCACGTAATATCATATTTGTCGTAGCAATTGTAAACATATAAGATTGCTCCTCAATTCCGAAGAGCTGATGTTTACGAATTTGCTCACGTTGATAATCACTTTCCGCTTTTGTTAACATATCATGCATTGCAGCGATTAGGAATCCTGCTGTACCGCAAGTCGGATCAAAAACCTTATCTATCGGCTTTAAATCAACTAAATCACAAAATAGTTCTGTGATATGTTTTGGTGTTAAGACAATACCTAAGTTCTGGCCGTCTCCTCCAGAGTATGACATAAATTCCCCGTAGAAACGACCAAGATAATCTTCGGCAGAACTGTTATATCTTAAACTTTGATAAATACTCTTATAAAGAAATTCTGTAAAGTGTTTGATAGGTGTTTTGCCGAGATTAGAATTCTTCTCATTAATTTTTACATCGTCTCTGATGATGGCAAACTGACTAAGTAGTTTATCTTTTTTTACTTCGGGAGATACATTAGCACGCTGAAGATTAGACTTGATGGCAGTATATATCTTTGACCCGTCTGTTTTTATAGTATCTCCCGTTAAACTTTCCAAAGAGAAGTTTCCATGCTCCGTTTCTCTCAATGCTAACAGGATTCCTGAAACAATTAGTGGTTTATTCTTTTCCTCAATATTACCGTAATTTCTTAAATCATTATGTAAAGTTGCTGCATCTTTTAAAATTTCAGCTGTTTCTTTTTCAAAATTGGTTTCTTCTTGAAGAATCTCTTTTACGTAATATTCATCAATATTATCTATTGAAAAGGAAATCAAAGTTTCAATGTCTGCAAGTTCAAAATACTCACCACGTTCATTTACAAAAACAGGAGTAATACGGTGCTTTTTTTCATTACCACTAATACCAAGTGCAATGATTTTTTTATAATTAACTTTACCTGCTAAATGTTTTGCATAAAAAACAGCGCCATTAACGGCATAGTCTGTATTTGATTTCGTATCATCAGCAATTAAATCATCATTTGTATAATTGACATGTTTGGATAATCCAGACTTATCTTCAATAACAATCAAAAAATCTTTAACAATTCCAACGTATTCTGGAAAACCTGAATTTCCAGTCCCTTTTTTCGAGGCAGTTTTCAGTGCTTCATCAATCTCTTTAACATTACTTCCCTGTGCATCAAACTTTTCTCGAATTCCTGCTTCTTTCAAAAGTTCGTGAACCCATAAATCAGTATTTACTTCTTTTTTCGCCATTATCAACTCCTTCTAATCCATCAATCCCCCACTCACTCTTCAGCAATCCATATATCAGTCTGTCACAGCGGTTCCCTTGAACATCCTTTCTGTCTCGGATACGAGCTTCGAGGGTAAAGCCAAGTTTCTCTGCGACTCGTTGACTTTGGACATTGTAGCTAAAACAAGTCAGCTCAATCTTGTGAAGACCAAGTTTCTTAAAAGCCTCATCAATCAATGCACGCGCTGCTTCTGGCACATAACCGCGCCCCCAATAGTCTGGATGCAGGGTATAGCCGATTTCCAAGACATCATCTGCATGGCGATGATTAAAATCAATCGAGCCAATCATCTTGTCTGTCCCTTTCAAACAAATCCCATACCCCGACGGAATTTGCTCTTTCTCTAAGTTTTCTCTGTAAATATTCTCCAAATAGAAAATTTCATCTTCTACTGTCTTAACCGGTGGAAATCCAGCTGGATAGCTGACTTCTGGCAAGCTGGCATAAGCAAAAATATCCTTTGCGTCCGCTACCATTCTCTGCCGCAAAATTAGGCGTTCCGTTTCAACCTTTGGCAGTTCTTTACCATTATAAGTTTCAAGGATTTTCATCGGCTCCTCCTTCAATTTGTTCCATCTTATCCCGAATCAGCTCCGCTGTTGCTTTGGCAGATAAATCTGTATTGTTGATTTTAACATAATGCACCAAGTCTTTTGGCTTTTTCTTAGGATTAAAGCGGGCATATTCCATGGTTGATAGAATATCAGACTCCGACCATTCCACATTTCACTTCCATGGCTTATGTTGCAAGCGATTCTCCGTCGTATTTCTTCGCAGACGCTCCTGCAAGTCCGTTTCTAACTCTACAAATAAGACTTCTCTCTCAAATGAATGAAAAATCTCTTGAATTCGTCTTAAAAAATCCAGATCATTTTCATCATTGAAATCAATAACGACTGTAAAAATAAGACCACGGTCTGCCTTGACAAAGGCTTCAAAAAAATCAAACCGAATGGTATCAATCAGCTCTCTGGCTTCCGGTGACATAGGTAAAAAGCGGGTCACAAAATCAATCGAGTCATGATTGTGAAAGAGCTTCAAATCAGATACTTTCTCTAATTCCTGCCCAATTGTCATCTTTCCTGAAGCCTGGGCTCCAATTATTATAACGTTCATCATCGTAGCCTCTATTCCTACATCACTTCCCCAAATAAAAAATCCCTGTCATCCATGACAGGGACGAATCTCTCCGCGGTACCACCCAATTTCGGGCAGACGCCCGCAACTCTAGCCTTCTTGTTTATCTTTTATTACATCGTTAGCTCGCTTAGATGTATGCCAGTACAACCCGCAACTTGTGGCTTAGTCCTAAAAGTAAACAAAAAAACACCATTATTTCAATTTTAGCCTTAGCAACCAGTTTTGACATTTGTGCGGATTTCTCAGCAACACCGCTTTCTGTGACAAATGGGATTCAAAACACCTCTAATGCATTTAGTTTAACATGTTTTCTAGAGAAAATCAATAATTTCTCTGTCCAAAAAGTCCGTCTGGTAGGTCATGAAATCCCTTACCCTCTTGATAATTGGCAAATTTCCCCAATAGAAACTGATAGGCATCTAGGCGGCTCTCATAACGAATCGCAGCTTCTTTAGCGCGTTCATCTTTATCTTCCTCATAAACTTTCTGACTTTCTTCAAGAGCCATTTCGTTGATAGTCACCTGAGTTTTGACCCAAGCTTCAAAATCCTTTAAAAATTCCTGTTCGTACGTCATCATATACCTTCTAATCTACTCCTCGGTAGAAATCTTCTTCAATATCACGGAAAGGTTGAATATCTTGGACATATTCCAGCACCCCTTGAAATTCTCCTGCTTTATCTCTCACTGCTGCATACGTCACATGAACAAATTTTCCCCGCGACTCCGACTTAAACCACATAACAAACTTATCTCGCTTGCCTTCACGCAACTCCTTAAAAATAAAGCGAACTTTCTCCAAAAACTTAGGTGGGTGGCACAGCTCGACATTGCGCCCCACTTGACTCGGCGTCCGTTTAAAAATCATCTCATCAGCTGGCACACTGTCATTGTAGTACTGGAAAATATCCTCCTTATTGACAAAGGTAATCTCCATCGGCAGATGATTCAAGATTAGATTTGCCTCTTCCACTGACAAATAGCCATGTCCAAAAGACTGTTGGGTCTGTCGATCAAAATTGTTTTCTGCCTTTTTCTTTTTTGGCTTAAAAGAAATGGTGACCTGCCCATCAGGTGTCTCAATGACCTGCTGAATAGTACCGTCTGACACAAGCTCATCACTAGCTGCCGCTTCGCTTCCAGTCTTCTCAGCAGCCTCTTTTTCTGCCTCCGTGAATGATTGACGAGCTGGCATCCATTTCTCAGCCGGCTTGATAATCGCATAGCCGTAAGCATCACTTTCTTCTGCAATTTTCAGCCAATCGTCCTGTGTGAAAGATTCCAGCAAAATCATAAGCAAGATGGATTCTTCCTTGAAAATCATCGCCTCAAATTCAGCCGCAAAATTTTCAAATGTTGCTCGAACTGGCTCGATACCTAGGTTAGACAAATCTTCAGCAGCGGTCTTTGCTTCGCAAAAAAGCTCTCGAATCTGGTCGTCCACACCCCACATGACTTTGGGCGGTGAATCATGACCGTATTTCTCCATAATCGGAAACATCAGCTCTTCCTTGCGCTGATAATGAATGTCAAATTGACCGACCAAGCCCAGCTGGCGCATCAGTCCCTTTTCCAACTCTGTCTTCATTTCTGCATCATCTGTTTGAGCATAGGTATCAAGGAGGCGCCGAATCCGCAACAGAGCAGCTCTAAGAGCTAGATTTTCCTGCTTAAAAATTCGAACTGGATGCCCTGGATGATCTGTATCTGCAACTTCTACATTTTTCACCGCTCCCTTAAAAAGATTCGCATGAACATTACAAAGCGACATAACATCCTCAAAGGTTACGCCCGTATCTGAGTTCATCAGTTCGTGCTCCATAAGACTGATCTCAATAGCCGAAACGCCTGTAAAATGCTTATTAAACTGCTCTTGAACCTCTTCTGCTGTTGCACCATAATGCAAATCCAGCAAAATAGATTTCAAAATTTCAATTCGTTCGTCTGCCATTAGTCTAGCCCCACCACTTCATAGCCATTCGCTTCCAATGTCATGATAATTTTATCCATAGGGGTTCCTTCTAGCTTCGATCCTTGCTTCAAAGACACCTTGCGACCAATCGTATTGCGCATGATTGGATTGGTAAGTGGTTTAAAACCAAGTTCTACCAAAATTTCTAACACTTCTGGATGCTTATCCACTACTTCTGCTACAGGAATGGAGACATCAATGATATTGTCCATACTTCACCTCATGAACATTTTTCTATTATTATAACACAAAAAGCAGTTGCTTTCTAAGCAAAATCAAAGCATTCTTTATCTTTGCTTCATTCCATTTTTCTGAATCAAGCATCTATAACTATTTTTAATATAGTATAAGTAATTATTATAATAAAATGATTCTGTATTTTTCACAAGTAAAATAATTGATAACCCCTCTTTTCAAAGCAAAATATTTCACAAACAAAAGAAAATTTATTAAATCACAGATTTGAAAACGTTTTTATAATCGTGATATAATAATTTTAAAAACAGGACTGAGGAGATAGTATGTCTATTACAACTTTATTAAACATTAAATATCCAATTTTTCAGGGTGCTATGGCGCAAATTTCTCACTATCCATTGGTTGCTGCTGTTTCAGAAGCAGGTGGCTTGGGGATTATCGCTTCAGGTGGCATGACTGGCGACCAATTGCGCGACGAAATTCGTGAATTGCGCAAACTTACAGACAAACCATTCGCTGTTAACGTGATGCTGATGCTGAAAAATGTCGAAGAGCTTGTGAATGTTATCATCGAAGAAAAAGTTCCTGTTGTGACAACTGGTGCTGGCACCCCTAAATTCATTCTGCCTGCTCTCAAAGAAGCAGGTATCAAGGTTATTCCGGTCATTGCCAGCGTGAAACATGCTAAAAAAATGCAAGAATTAGGTGTTGACGCTGTTATCGCTGAAGGAGCTGAAGCGGGTGGTCATATCGGTAGCACCAATACTATGGCTTTGCTGCCACAGATTGCTGATGCGGTTGATATTCCCGTGATTGGTGCAGGGGGTATTGCAGACGGTCGTGGACTTGCTGCTGCTTTCGTTTTAGGCGCACAAGGAGTTCAACTCGGTACGGTATTTCTCGCGTCAGAAGAATGCCCAATCGCTGAAAGTTATAAAGAAGCCGTTCTCAAGGCAAATGATACAGATACAGCTGTCACAGGTAGGAGGGCGGGTGCCCCCGTTCGTTGTATCCGAAACGAAATGACAGATCATTATATAGAACTTGAAAATAAAGGTACCAGCCGTGAGGAACTGGAAGAGATTACTATTGGAGCTCTCTCAAAAGCTGTATATGACGGAGATACCAAAAACGGCTCCATGATGTGCGGTCAAATTGCTGGTATGATAAAAGAAATCCGACCATGCAAAGAAATCATTGAAACAATCGTATCAGAGGCACAAAAAGTATTGGAAAATACAGAGATTTCCTTGTAAAATAAAAAACTTGTAGAGATTGTTTTCTACAAGTTTTTCTATTGCTGAAGTAGTTGAAAATATTTGCGTTTCATTTTATTGCTCAACTTCTGTCGTCTATTTGTCATCTGCCTCAAACTAGACTCACTCATGAACAAGTCCATTTATCAAATACTATAAAATATCAATAGCATTACTACAGAATACCTTCTTTGCAATTTATACATCCTAATCCTTTGAACTTTCGTTGTTAGAAAGTGCCTCGTATATTATTCTAACATACAGTAAAAGTGTTTCATATCATTTCCCGTCATTTTCAGTACGTTCTTGTCCCCACCAGTAAGGCATGAGTTCTCCCAAAGTAATCGTTTCTCGTTTTTCAAAATCCAACATAAACTCTATATGACGATTTTCAGGATTCAATTCCATTAAAAATTCTCTACACGCTCCACAAGGCATACCAGAACCTCCGCCATAAGGCGGTTTATCACGAAAAGCCAATACTCGTTTCATTTTTGTCTGCCCAGAATACTGATACATATTAAAGGCTGCTGCCCTTTCAGCACAGAGATGAAAGACACCACATTTATTGATATCAACTTCGTTGATTTTATCTGCAACCCCCAACAGCCCTCAAGATGTTGGAGCAAAGCAAAAGCTGATATAAATCTTTCCGTCCTCTGCTTCAATAGCTGCTACAACATGATTAGCGTACACAAAGGGCGATATCTCATGCAGATCATAGAACTCCTTGGCTTCTTCATGCATTTTTCCCAAATACCCATTCTAATCCTCTTTCCTTATCAACTTCACTACAGCCTCGGTCCTGGCTGTGTGTGGAAACATATCCACAGATTGAATATAATGAACATCGTAAATCTTGCTCAATTGCACCAAATCTCTAGCTAGAGTAGAGACATTACAGGAGACATAAACCATTTTCTTCGGTGCATAGCGAACAATCGTTTCAAGCAGTTTTTCATCCAAACCAGTCCGTGGCGGATCCACAATCAAGGCATCTGCTCGATAGCCTTCCTTATACCAGCGAGGAATAATACTTTCAGCAGTCCCAGCCTCATAATGAGTATTGTTAAAGCCTAGGCGAGCAGCATTTCGCTTAGCATCTTCAATGGCTTCCGGAATAATGTCCATACCTCGCAGAGACTTGACTCTTTTAGCAAAGGCAAAGCCAATCGTTCCCACGCCACAATAAGCATCAATCAGACAATCCTCTGAATCGACATCCAGAGCCTTAACTGCTTCACTGTAAAGCACCTCTGTTTGCTCTGGATTGAGCTGGTAAAAAGCCCTAGGCGATAAGGAAAACTCGTAATCCAAAACACCTTCCTGAATGGTCTCTTTCCCCCAGATAATCTCCGTCCTGTCTCCATAGATTTCGCTTGATTTTGTCGTATGGTAATTGACCGCTACTGTTTCTAACTCTGGAAATTCTGCTGACAAATCACGAATGACTGGAGAAAAGTCCAACTTCTTTCCCGTGACAAAAATCATCTGCACCTGACCTGTTTTCCGAGCTCGGCGAATCATAACCGTCCGAACGCCGGCATTTTTTCGCTCATCATAAATAAGAAAATTGTACTTCCCCAAAAGGAGGGCCACTTTATTGATGATTTTCTGCGTTACCTTATCCTGAACCAAACAGTTTTTCAAAGAAATCAGATAATGAGAATTCTGCGCATAAAGACCCGCTTTTACATCTCCCTTAAATTTCCGTGTTTGAAACTGCAACTTCGCTCGATAATATTGAGGTTCTTGCATACCAATCGTTGGACGAATCTCGTAGTTTTTATAACCTTGAGGTGCAAATTTTTTCAAAGCCTGTCGCAGCAAATCAGCCTTAAATTCTAACTGTTTGTCATAATGCAAGTGCATAATCTGGCAACCCCCGCATTTTTCATAAATCTCACAAGGATGCTCTACTCGATACTTGGAGCGTTTGTTAATCGTCAACAGTTTTGCTTCGACAAAATTACGCTTAACCGTCGTGATTTGACAAAAAATATCCTCACCTTTTAAAGCACCTGGCACAAAGACCAATGTCTTTTTATAAAATCCAATCCCTTCCCCGTTGATTCCCATTTTTTTGATTTTCAAGGGGATTTTTTGTTTTACTTTCAGATTCATAAGCCTATCTTACCATATTTTGAGGTATAATAGAATCATGAAAATTACAAAAATTGAAAAGAAAAAGCGGCTTTATCTCTTAGAGATGGACGAAACGGAAAAACTGTATGTCACCGAAGATACCATTGTTCATTTTATGTTGTCAAAAGGCATGAACATTACTGAGCAAGAGCTGAAAGAAATCCAAGAATATGCTCAATTTTCTTATGGAAAAAATCTGGCACTGTATCATCTTTCTTTCAAGCAGCGTACTGTAAAGGAAGTCAATGATTATTTGCGCAAGCACGACATGGAAGAGGAAACGATTGTTCACGTTATTGACAACTTAAAAAAAGACAACTGGCTAGATGATTCCAAATATGTCCATGCTATTATCAATGCTAACCTCTTGTCTGGAGACAAAGGTGCATATGCGCTCAAGCAAAAGTTAATGCAAAAAGGAATTGCTGCTTCTATCATTGATGATGAGTTGCGTCAACATGATTTTACAAACCTAGCAGAAACAGTTGCTCAAAAATTACTCAAAAAATATCAAGGGAAGCTCCCAGAAAAAGCACTTCACGATAAAATCTTACAACAGCTTATCAATAAAGGCTTTTCCTATGAAGAAGCAAAAATAGCTTATCAAAGCCTTACCATAGAAAACGATGACGAAAAACAACAAGAATTGCTTTACAAAGAATTAGACAAACAATACCGCAAGTATTCCAAAAAATACGACGGCTATGATTTAAAGCAGCGCCTTACTCAAGCACTCGCACGCAAAGGCTTTGATTTTTCTGATATTGCGAGCGCTCTCAAAGAATATCTATAAAAAATGTAAGGTTTATTTATGTTTTTTCATGAAAATATGTTACAATAAAAGCGATAACCTGATAAATTGTAGAAAGTTGGTAGATTATGAAGCTTCCAAAAGAAGGCGACTTTATTACAATTCAAAGTTATAAGCATAATGGAAGTCTGCACCGCACTTGGCGCGACACCATGGTACTAAAAACAACTGAAAACGCCATTATTGGTGTCAACGACCATACCTTGGTCACAGAAAGTGACGGGCGGCGTTGGGTGACACGTGAGCCAGCTATTGTCTATTTTCATAAAAAATATTGGTTTAACATTATCGCTATGATCCGCGAAAATGGGATTTCCTACTATTGCAATCTAGCCAGCCCCTATTATCTTGATGCAGAAGCATTGAAATACATAGATTACGATTTAGATGTCAAAGTCTTCACCAATGGTGAAAAGCGATTGCTAGATGTAGATGAATACGAGCGCCACAAGCGGCAAATGAACTATTCCAATGATTTAGATCACATTCTCAAGGAGAATGTGAAAATCTTAGTAGACTGGATTAATAATGAGCGTGGACCTTTTTCACAAGCCTATGTCAATATTTGGTACAAACGTTATGTAGAGCTAAAGAATCGCTAAAGTTGTCAAGGGACCTCTGGTCCTTTTTGATTTTCAAAGAACAATTTCTTGCAATTCAAGCTTATTTTATGTATCATATAGAAAATACTTTGATGAATGAGCACAGAAAGGAAGAAACAATGGCTTTTACAAATACACGTGGACGTTATGCCAGCTTTGGTGTTGTAACAAGTTTGCCAGATGACATTATTGATTCTTTCTGGTACATCATTGATAATTTTTTAAAAGGTGTGTTTGAATTAGATGAACTTCTTCGATTCGAACTCATCAACCATCAAGGAAAATTAACATTTCGATTTTCCGAAGCAAGTCTGTCAACTACTGTCTCTTTTGATTTTAATGACGCTTTCGATCCATTTTTTCCACGAGAAATCTTTGTGACTGACAATAATGGCAAAGAAACCATCATGCTGCCAGATGAATATGCTTTAATGTGATAGTGGTTTGAACAAAGAATACAGAATTGATATCCACCTGAAAATGCATGAGAATAAATAACCCCCTCAATAAGATACAATGCTCTCTTATTGAGGGGGTCTTTTATGTGAAAATATCACAATTCTTGTCATTTGGTTTCTTCTTTTGATTGATTCAGAAAATCCATTGCTTCCTTGGTCCAAGTCGGCAAATTTTTAGCGAGCGGTGCAAAACCAATCTTGTAACGGTCATTTGAAAAGCGATGGCGTTTAGGCAAATGATGCTTCTCTTCTTCCAGAGTTCTCATTGACAAACTAGCCTTGTCTGAAAATTCATCATAGTCCATCACTTGCACCAAGACCTGATCGTCAACATGAAGAATTTCATGGATATTTTCGATATAGCCTGTCCGAATTTCTGAGATATGAATCAATCCCATGGCACCCGTTTCTAGTTCTACAAAAGCACCATAAGGCTGAATACCAGTAATTCGGCCTTTTAGTTTTTCACCAATTTTCATCTCAATCCTCAATTTCAATGGTTTCAATCACGACATCCTCAAGCGGTTTATCCATTGCACCAGTTTCAACTGCCGCAATCTTATCTAACACTTGATAAGAAGCTTCGTCTAGCAATTGCCCAAATACAGTATGCCGGCGATCCAAATGCGGCGTTCCACCATTGCTTGCATAGATCTCAGCAATTGGTGTCGGCCAACCACCACGTTCCAATTCCTTTTGTGCATAAGGAATCTTGCTGTTTTGCACAATAAAAAATTGACTGCCATTTGTGTTCGGACCAGCATTGGCCATCGAAAGTGCACCACGGATATTGTACAGTTCCGGAGAAAATTCATCTTCAAACTTTTCTCCATAAATAGATTCGCCACCCATACCCGTACCAGTTGGATCACCACCTTGAATCATGAAGTCCTTGATAATGCGGTGGAAAATCACGCCATCATAGTAGCCATTCTTTGACAAAGCGATAAAATTCGCTACCGTCTTCGGTGCCTGTTCTGGAAATAATTGAAATTTCAAATCACCGTGGTTGGTTTTAATAGTCGCTTTCGGTCCTTCTGCTGTTTCCATCGTTACTTGTGGAAAATGTAATTCTTTTTCTATCATTCCTAATTCCTCCAAAGCATAAAAAATACCATCTTCTTCTACTTTTTTTGTCACAAAGTCAGCCTTGGCTTTTATTTTTTTATGTGAAATGCCCATAGCAATACTGATACCTGCATAATCAAACAATTCTAAATCATTAAGCTCGTCTCCGAAAACCATGACATTTTCAGATTTCAATCCTAGATATTCTGTAACTGCTGCAACTCCTGTTGCTTTTGAGCCATTGGTCAAAACAACATCTGATGAATGCGGATGCCAGCGAACCAAGCGCAGATGTTCTCCCAAGTCTTTTGGTAATTGCAAACTATCTCCGATATCTTCAAATGTCCACATCTGATAAACATTGTGGTCTTGATAAAAAGCCGGCTGAATAGGTAAATTAGGATAAACAATATCAATGGCTTCATCAATAAGCGGTGTTCGCGTCGAAAGCGCTGCCTCATGACTACCAACGAGGCCAAAGTCAATCCCAACTTCCTTCGTCCAAGCGATATAAGTTTTTACTAAATTTCGATCAATCGGGGTTTGCGCAATAACCTTTCCTGCTTTATCTTCAATATAGGACCCATTCAAGGTGACAAAAAAATCAGGCTGCAATGCTTTCAGCTCTGGCACTACACCAAAAATCCCTCTCCCTGAAGCAATTCCTGTCAAAATTCCTTTTTCTTTTAGCTGTTTAAACACCGTTTTGATAGATTCCGGAATATAGCCAGTATCTTTCACTCGCAACGTATCATCAATATCGAAAAAGACGATTTTGATTTTTTGGGCTTTATACTTTAATTTTGCGTCCATAATCTCCCTCTAGCAATTATTCTGTTTTTCTATTATACCACTAAATGTCATCTTGCGGGACAAGGTGATGTTGGAAAGCATAAACAACAGCTTGTGTACGATCGCTCACTTCTAGCTTTGATAAGATATTGGACACATGTGTTTTCACTGTCTTTAAAGAAATAAATAACTCATCTGCTATGCGTTGATTTTCATAACCTTTTGCCAGTAGTCCTAAAATATCTCGCTCACGCGCGGTCAAATCTTCGTGCAATTCAATATGATTTCGATGATATTCCACTTTTTGGCTGACCTCTGTTTCAATGGCAAGTTCACCCTTAGCTACTTTTCGGACCGCTCGTAAAATATCATCAGCACTAGAAGTTTTGAGCATATATCCTTTAGCACCCGCATCTAAAACTGGATAAATTTTTTCATTATCCAAATAAGAAGTCAAAATGAGAATTTTAGCTTCAGGCCATTCTTTTAAAATAGCCAGAGTTGCTTCAATCCCATTCATTTCAGGCATGACAATGTCCATCATAATCACATCTGGGTGCAACTCCAAAGCTTTTTCAACTCCTTCGCGACCATTTGAAGCTTCTGCCACTACATCCACATCGTCTTGTAAATCCAAATAACCTTTCAAGCCAAGTCTTACCATTTCATGGTCATCTACTAATAAAATCTGCATCCTAAGCTCCTTTCAATAATGGCACACGAATGTCAATTGCCACTCCCTGCTTCGGAGCGGTTAAAATCTGCATTGTTCCTGCCATGTCATTTACTCTTTCTTCCATATTTTTCAAACCATAGCTCAATTCATCAGACGAGGTATGCTCAAAGCCAATCCCATCATCTGTCATTTTCAACTGCAATTCATTCCGAATTTGATACAAATAAACATCTAAATGATTCGCATTAGCGTGACGGAGCGTATTACTGATAATTTCCTGAGCAATTCTAAAAATATGCTCCTCAATCTGTTTCGGTAATTTTTGAACATCATGGTGAAAACTCACCTCAATATCGCTTTTATCTGATAGCTCTTTCAAGATGAGGTTCAGCCCTTCAACTAAGCTCTTCCCTTCCAACTCTGTCGGTCTCAAATGTAGAAGCAAGATACGCAAATCCCTTTGGGCAGTATTTAAAATTCCTGATACGCCTGTCAATTGTTTTGATAAGCTATCCGTATCTAAGTTCTCCACTTGACCTGTCACACCTGACAAAATCATATTAGCAGCAAAAAGCTCTTGACTGACCGTATCATGTAAGTCACGCGCAATTCGCTTGCGTTCTTTCTCAATAATCGTCTCCTCATTTTGCAGGGCACGGTTCTCTGACTTTTGCAGATTTTCTGTCAAATGAGTCAATTTCTCTGAAACCTCCCGAAAAGAGGCATCAATTTCAGGCTGATGAATTTCTTGCAATTCTCGACCTTCTAAAACATTTTTCAAGTTTGTCTGAATGGTCGACAAAGTGACCGTTTGAATCACTTTAACACCTAAAATCATCAGCATTGTCAGAGATAAAGTCAGCACAATTACAAAGAAACTAAATTTTTCTAGCCGCTCTACATTACTAAAAATCAGTTGCCAGTCAAAATTAAATAGACTAAAAATATAATGAATAATGATTCCTAAAATGAGTAGGGAATAAAAGCTAATCAAAAGGTAGTAGACTTTTTTCATTTGCGAACCACCTCAACATTCCCTACAAACGTTGACAGGACAATTTTGACGCTTTTATGTGCTCGCTTGAAGTCCGGTGTCGTTAGGCCGATACTTTCATTTCGCAATTCATAGACAGGTTGATCTAAAAACTGCAATTCACCATATAGATTATTCACTTTCAGGCTGACTGCCACATCAACTGGCACGATGATTTTTGTATTTCCGAAAAATTTTCGCAAAATAATCACATTGTCATGGTTTGTGATAATGACTTGTTCCAAATGAATCGTATCTTTCCCCATGAGACGGAAAAGATTGATGTCATCAAATCGACAGGTATCCGATGAACCAAAATGATGAAGATTTCCCAACCATTGATTTTTTTCACGTTTTTGTTCTACTACATCATCAAAGATGAGAGTTGTCACCCCATTTTCTTTATAAATATAAGGATAAGCTACAATCATGCCATAAATGACCGCAAAGAGCAAGGCGGCAATAACATAAGGATTGAGCATAATAATGAAAAAAAGCAGTATGGTAGAGGTTACTAGCAGAAAATTTCCTCTTTGTTTTCCAAAATAATAATAGAGCAATAGCAAGAAGAGCACCAAAAAAAGAATAACACGCGAAAAATGACCAGACAAAATGGTCACTAATGCAAATGTCAGTAGAATAGATTCAACAAAGATAAAAAATTGGATCTTTCTCATAGCCTTGATACCTTTCTTACTCTATTGTATCAAAAACTTACAAAAATTCCTCCGGCTAAGGTATGAAAATAAAGCAATGAAATGGAACTAAATTTTTTCAGGTTCTAGTATGTAGTCCTAGAAATTAACATGTTTATTTACAATATACTGGATAAACTTGATTAATCAGAAACAACGTTTATCAATGCTGTAAAACGAGCGCAAAAAAAGTGAGGGAAAATCGGTTAAAAACTACGACTTTATCCTCTCACTTGTTTAATTGCTTGCACTAGCACTTGTGTCTGGCGTTTTTGAACTGCTTCCATCATTACCACTAGCTGACGAACTGCTAGAGGATGGGCTGGTTTTATCTGAGCTGCTATCAGATTGTGAACTACTTTCAGATGTTGAAGAATCTTCGGTTTTTGGCTCATATACATATAAGACAATGCGATCACTCTTCAAATTCAAAGACTGACCAGCTTCTGGGGTTTGTCTGATAATTGTATTTGCCTGTGTACTCGCTGGAGCTGTTGTAACCGTACGTTTTTCAATATTCGCACCTTGAATACCAATCACTTCCGTCAAATTATTATAAGCAAATTCATAGGTTGAGCCGATATAGCTTGGCATCGTGACACTTGAAACGGACTTCGCTACTTTTAACGTAATACGTGTCTTTGAAGTCAAATCATAAGTGCTGCCTGCTGCTGGTGTTTGATCAACAACTGTTCCTGCCGCATACTCACTACTTTCAACTTCTTCTGTTTTAATTAAGCCTTTTGAAACCTTGTATTTTTGTACCAGATTGTTGATAGCATCTGCTCTTTTCTGACCTTTATAATCTTCCATAATAAAAGTTTTAGTCCCTTTTGAGACAATCAGATCCACCGTACTGCCCTCACGACGTTGCGTTCCCGCTTCTGGATTGGTGCGAATAACTGAATCTTTTTTAACAGAATCACTGTATTCGTCTTTTTCCTTGCCAACTTTCAAACCTGCAGTTTCGATTGCAGAACGTGCTTGGGCAATAGTTTTTCCAGTAACATCTGGGATTTTTACATTTGACGGACTCAAATAGACTAAAGCCACCAGAGCTACGATGACTAAAACCACCGCTGATAACAAAACTTTATAGCGTGTTCTTAAACGGCGCTTCTTTTTTGCTTTTGGCGTAGGCTTACTACTGACTACTTCTTTTGTAGGAGCAGGTGTTGACTTCGTCGCAGAAGTCAAGGTATTTTGTGATACTTTCGGCAGTGTCTTTGTGTCTGCTTTAGCAGTGTCATCAAAAACTAGCTTTTTCTCATTTCGACGGTCAGCAGATAAGCAGCTTGATAAATCCACATACATTTCTGCAACTGACTGATAACGATCCGTCAATTTTTTTGCCGTTGCCTTGATGACTACATTTTCCAATGCTTGTGGAACGTTTGGATTTTCAGCAATAATGGACGGTAGGGGCTTTTGGAAATGTTGTAGGGCAATCGTAACAGCACTATCTCCATCATAAGGGATATGTCCTGTCAGCATTTCATAGAAAATAATCCCCATGGCATAAATATCGCTCTGAACGGTCGCTTTTGAACCACGCGCTTGTTCTGGTGATAGATAATGTACAGATCCCAACATAGAGTTGGTTTGCGTTAAGCTCGTTTCTGCAAAAGCTACTGCAATTCCAAAGTCCGTTACTTTTGCATCGCCATCTGGAGTTAAAAGGACATTTTGAGGTTTCAAATCACGGTGAACAATCCCATGCGTGTGCGCCAAACGCATCGCCAAAAGGATTTGTCCCATTATTCGCACCGCTTCTTCATTGGACAAAGGAGCATGCTCTTTGATATAGCGTTTCAAGTCAAGTCCAGCCACATACTCCATTGCTAGATATTGCTGGCCTTCTTCTTCTCCAATGTCGGTAATCCGGACAATATGAGGATGATCCAAATCTGCCATGGCTCGCGCCTCTCTTTGAAAACGTGCTACAGCAATCGGATCTGTCTGGTAATTGGTTCTTAGAACCTTAACCGCGACTTCTTCCCCGTCTAAAATCAAGTCTTTCGCCAAGTAGACATCTGCCATGCCTCCTCGACCAATTTGTTTGATGATTCTATATCGTCCGGCAAATATCTTGCCGACTTGAATCATTCTGCATCCTCCTTATGATAATGAACCAGGGCAACTGTAATATTGTCCAGACCGCCTGCATTATTTGCAAAGCGAATCAAGGTTTCCGCTTTTTCTGAAAGAGCAATATCACTTGTCATAATATCATAAATTTCACTTTCTGAAATCATATTGGACAAACCATCGCTATTCAAAATAATGTAATCATCATCTTCTAAGCTAATCATGCCAACATCAGGCTGCACTTCGCCTCTTTGACCGATTGATTGCGTGATGATGTTGCGTTGTGGGTGACGTTCTGCTTCCTCAGGCGTAATTTGTCCTGCTTTGAGCAATTCATTCACCAAAGAATGGTCGCTTGTCAACTGCTTATAACTGTCACCACGCACCAAACCAATACGAGAATCCCCTACATGAGCATAAATTGCTTGATTACCAATAATTGCTAAGGCTTCAAGCGTCGTTCCCATGCCTTTATATTCTTCATCTTGACCAAATTGGTGAACTTTTTGATTTTCTGTTTCGAGATGTTCTGCGAACCACTCACGGACACCGTTAATGGAATCAATTTGAGTGTCCACCCAAGCAGCACCGAGATCTGTTACTGCCATTTCACTAGCAATATTACCGGCACGGTGACCTCCCATCCCATCTGCTAAAAGAACCATTGTCATACCGGCACGATTAACAAATTGATTGGCATAATCTTGATTATTTGTACGCTTCTGACCAACATCTGTTAATAATGAAATTTCCATACTGTCAGTTTCCTCCTTTAGGATATTCGTTTGAATTGACTGATGAAAAATCCGTCACTTCCATACAATTCTGGCGTAATTAAAATACAGCCATCTTTTAGAATATCCTGTCTATTATGTTCTAGTTTTACCTGTTTAAAATCTGGATGAGCTGTTAAAAACTGCTCAACAACTTGAAAATTTTCTTGCGAAACAATCGTACAGGTACTGTAAGTTATTATACCACCTTTTCGCAAGCTTTGACAAACACTATCCAGTATCTCAAGCTGAATTTTTTGCAACGAGGCAAAATCTGCATTTTCTTTATTGTATTTAATATCTGGTTTCCGTCGAATCAAGCCAATTCCTGAACATGGTGCATCGACTAAAATTTTATCAAAGGCATCTGCCCCAAAAGTTTCAAAAACCTTTCTCGCATCTAGCTTTTTCGTAATCACTTTATCTGCCATACCTAAGCGCTGTGCATTTTCTTTTATCAGAGCCAACTTATGCTCATAGAGATCTAATGCCGTGACCTGCCCTGTCGTTAAGTAAGAAGCAATGTGCATGGTTTTACCACCCGGCGCACTGCATGCATCTAGCACTTTTTCATCGCCGCGCAATTCAAGACTTGGCGCAACCAATTGGCTAGACTCGTCTTGAATAGTAATAGCTCCTTCTTCAAACAAGGCATGCCCTGCAAAATGACCGTGGTTTTTCACCAGCGCACTCGGAGCTAATAGCGAATCTTCTGCCTGCAACACTTGTTTCAACTCTTCTTTACGGCTTAAATCCACCACTCGAACACTGGCTTTATTCCGAAGAAATAAACTCTCAAAAATGGCTAGAGCTCGTTTTTCACCGTACTCTTCAATCAGCACTTTAACCAACCAAACTGGCAGAGAATACTGAATAGAATAGCGTTTGTTTTTACGCTTAATACTGCCTATGTCTGCCACTCCGTTCCGCAATAGTCTTCGCAGCACTGCATTGACGAACTTTTCGCTTCCCTTTTTTCGTGCCTTAGCCAGTTCTACCGCTTCATTGACGACCGCATGCGCCGGAATTTTATCAAGATACAGTATCTGATACAAGCTCATCAACAAGAGAATATAAAGCCAAGAATCTAACTTATCTCGATCTTTAATAACATGAGACAAATACCATTCTAAAGTGATTTTACGTGCAACGGTACCATATACGATTTCTGTTACAAGTCCTTTGTCTGCAGAACTTAAAGGCACTTCTAGCAAAGCCTGGTTGAGAGCAATATTGGAATAAGCTCCTTCTGAAAAAACTGCTTCTAAAACTGCAAGAGCCGTTTGCCGCGCTGTTTTTGTTTTATTGACCAAAGAAATCACCTACTGATAATTGCCGTCCCAGACCATTCAGAAAATCAACGATAGCCATTTTGGGCTTTCCAGCTGGCTGCACTGTTTTCAGAGAAAGTGCGCCCTCACCAGCTGCTACAATCAATTCCTTTTTACCGATAGCAAGAATTTCTCCTGATTGACCAGCTCCTTCTACTGGAGTGGCTTCGTAAATTTTAAAACGTTCTCCATTTAAAAGTGTGTGTGCTACTGGCCACGGATACATGCCTCGAATCTGATTAAAAATTTGTCGATTGGTCTTGGTCCAGTCAATTCTCTCCTCTTCTGGTGAAATATTTGGTGAAAAGGTCACTTGATTTTTGTCTTGCGGAACAGGCTTTATATCCCCAGACAAATAGCTCGGCAAAGTGTCCAGCAACAAGTCGCGTCCTACAAGTGCTAACTTTTCAAACATCGTCCCAACATTGTCTGTTTCCTCAATAGGAATCGCTCGATGCGCAATCATATCCCCCGCATCCATCTCTTTAACCATTTCCATAATAGTCACACCGGCTTCTTTGTCACCGTTGATAATGGCGTAGTGAATGGGAGCTCCTCCGCGGTATTTGGGTAACAACGACGCATGCACATTGACGGCAAAACAGACCGAATCTAGCAATTTGCTTGGTAGAAATTGACCGAACGCTGCTGTGACAATCCCATCAGCGTTTAAATTCACCAAACTATCTAATTCAGCACTTTTAGACAATTTCTCTGGCTGATAGACGGGTAAACCATAGTCTAAAGCCAGTTCTTTAACAGGCGTCATGCGGATTTCTTTTTTGCGCCCTACTGCGCGATCTGGCTGGGTTACAACTGCCAAAATCTCGTACTGTTTGCTTTCCAACAATCCTTTAAGCACCGTTGCAGAAAAATCTGGCGTTCCCATAAAAATAATGTTTGTCATGGTTTCCTCACATTCTTTTTTACTATTATATCAGAAGAAGTCGTGTATTTCTTTAAAAAAGGCTAAAAATAAGGCTACATAAAACTTTGTGGCTCATGATCAATACTCAAGCGTAAGTCTTTATTGACCTTTTCTTGCGTACAATCCAAAATCTGATTCAACACATCTTGCAAGTGTTCTTCAAAACGGTATTTAATAATCAATTGATAGTGATAGAGATTGTGAGTGCGGGCAATCGGCTTAGGAGTTGGTCCCAATATCTGAACCTTATCTGACAAGCCAGAACGTATCATATTCAAGACTTCGTATGACTTTTTGACGACCTCTGCTTCTATTTTATGAGACAAGGTAAGACCCACCGTAAAATAATAAGGTGGATAGGCCAACTGCTTTCTAATACTCATTTCATAAGCATAAAAGCCCTCATAATCCTGATTTTTCGCAAAAGTAATCGCATAATGCTTCGGATTGTAACTTTGAATAATCACATGACCTTCCTTTTCAGCTCGTCCTGCACGCCCAGCAACCTGAGTTAAGAGTTGAAAGGTGCGCTCAGATGAACGAAAATCTGGCAAATTCAAAGCCGTGTCTGCATTGAGCACTCCAACGAGAGTGACATTCGGGAAATCCAGTCCCTTTGCAATCATCTGCGTTCCCAGTAAAATATCTGCACGCCCTTCACCAAATTCTTTTAAGATTTGTTCGTGACTGCCCTTTTTACGAGTGGTATCAACATCCATTCTCAAAATTCGAGCTTGCGGAAAGACTTCTGCTAATTCATCGTAGGCTTTTTGTGTCCCAGTTCCATAGTATCGAATGCTCCGACTGGAGCAATTCGGACAAGTATGAGGAATCCCTTTTGAGAAACCACAATAGTGACAATTCATACTTTTCGTATCCATATGCAAGGTCAAGGAAATATCGCAGTTTGGACAGGTATCAACCGTTCCGCATTCACGACACATGACAAAACTAGAATAGCCACGTCGATTCAACATCAAAACAACCTGTTCTTTCTTATCTAGTCGATCTTGGATTGCCTCTAACAGAACCGGAGTGAAATTACTAGCCTCATTTTGCCCAATACAATCACGAAAATCCACAATTTCCACTTCAGGAATCTGAGCTTGCGGCTTGGCTCGCTTGGTCAATTGCAAAAAGTGATACACACCTTTTCCAGCTCGCGCTCTGCTTTCTAAACTCGGCGTCGCCGACCCCAACACCAGAACGGCTTGATTGTACTTTGCACGTAGTAAAGCGACATCTCGTGCATGATAGCGTGGATTAGAGTCTTGCTTGTAACTCGCTTCATGCTCTTCATCAATGATAATTGCACCAATATTTTTTAACGGAGCAAAAATAGCAGAACGAGCACCAACAACAACTTGCGCTTCTCCTCGCTCAACTTTGCGCCATTCATCGTACCTTTCCCCATTTGAAAGGCCTGAGTGAAGAATGGCAACTTTCTTTCCAAAACGCTCAATAAAACGATTGGTAACTTGTGGTGTCAAGGAAATTTCAGGCACTAACATAATGGCTGTCTTGCCACGGCTGAGCGCCTCTTGAATGACTTGCAAATAAACCTCTGTCTTACCGCTACCTGTCACTCCTTCTAGTAGAAATGGCTTACCACCATGCCCGATTTGCTGCGTGATAGCTTGAACCGCAGCTCCTTGCTCTTCATTTAGCACCAGTGCAGAATCCGTTGCAACATTTTCAAAATAAGCCTCAGAACGACTAACTTCTTTTTCGATGATTTGTACAGCCTCTTGCTCCACAAAATAATGAATGACCTCTCTTGAAAAATGCTCTTTCAAATCCGTCAAACGGTACATGTCAGTCTGACCTTGCAAAACGTCTCGCAAGGCTTGCTTTTTTTTCGCCCGTTGGGGAATGACTAGCTGCTCCAAAATTCCTTGATTAACTTGATACCATTTTTCTGTTTTAATATGCTTTTGATCTATCGCTTGGTATTCTACCTGAATCACCCCTTGCCGTGTCAAACGCATTACCTTAGCTTGCAGCTCTTTATCAAGCGATGAGAAATGTTGCTGCTCTGCATTGCCAAAAATAAGCAGTCGATCTTCTTCATTCAAAGAAGGTTGCGCATGGAGAATCTTATCATAGCTAGAATTCAAAAATCCCGGCAACATAGCTTTTAAAATTGAAATTTTGTAAGAAAAGACAGATTTTCTCAATTCTTCTGCCAACCACAGTTGCTCTTCATTTAAAACTGGCGTAAAGTCCAAAACCTCTGCAATCTCTTTCAATTCTGGTGTCGTTTCTTCTGTTAGCTCTACGACAATCCCTTGAATCAAGCGATTGGCTTTCCCAAAAGGCACATGCACACGCATCCCAACTTCTAGCATAGTTGAAAATTCTTTCGGAACCGCATAACTGTAAGGTTTATCAGTCTGCATTAAAGGGACATCCACAATGACTTTTGCAAGTTGCACATTCTCACCACCTCTCACTTCTCATTAAAAGAAAAAATAAGATTGAGCTGACCCAACCTTAAATCTTTTCACCCTCTTCTTTTTCCTTCGCAATTTGTTCTTTGATTTTACGTTCTTCTTCTTCTCTGCGCAAGCGTTCTTCCTCAGCATGTCGACGAACTGCTTCTCGCTTGCCTTCAGGATCTGGGTGAATCCCGACATTGCCAGATTCGATTTCTTCTAAAGCACGAAGTGTCGATTTGACGGACTTAAACTCTTGAGTCGGAGCTGCTCCTTCTTCCAATTCATGAGCACGTTTTGCTTCAAGAATCACCAAGGAGTATTTTGAAGGCACCTTATCAAGCAAGGTGTCAATTGAAGGTTTTAACATCATAATCTTGTACCTAATTTCTAAATTCTTATCTTACTGAAAGTTGTTCTGACAGCATATCTTGATAGTAACCTATGACACGTTCCACGCGGAAATGCTCTGCTTCAATGACGCGCTTGACACGCTCAGCCGCTAACGGAACTTCATCATTGACAATCGCATAGTCATATTCGCGCATGAGAGCAATTTCTTCTCTTGCTTTGGCAATGCGTTTGGCAATCACCTCTGCGCTATCTGTTCCACGTCCCACTAAGCGATCTTGCAATTCTGCCAAATCAGGTGGTGTCAAAAAGATAAAGACAGCATCCGGCACTTTTTTCTTCACCTGAAGCGCCCCTTGAACTTCAATCTCAAGGAAAACATCAATCCCTTTATCTAAAGTTTCATTCACATAGGTCAAAGGAGTTCCATAGTAGTTGCCAACATACTCTGCGTACTCTAACATCTGACCTTGCCGAATCAACTCCTCAAACTCTTCTCGCGTACGGAAAAAATAGTCAATCCCGTCTACTTCACCAGGACGCTGAGCACGAGTTGTCATGGACACAGAGTATTGAAACTGATTGTCTGAGCTTTCAAAAATCTCACGTCGAACCGTTCCCTTCCCCACACCTGAGGGACCAGAAAAAACGATTAACAAGCCACGATCCGCCATCATATCTCCTTCATTGTCTTTCTATCTAGTGTAACAAAAAAGCAGTATTTTTTCAACTGCTTTTTAGCATAGGTAGATGCTTGTTTTTTGAGAAAACAATGCAAGTCACTCTTACTTGCCTAAAATTATACATTAGCTAGATAAACATTCATTCTTAGTAATGTCTATTTGGCATAATCCACAGCACGCATTTCCCGAATGACCGTCACTTTGATATTACCTGGATATTCGAGGTTATTCTCAATCTTTTCACGCACATCATGAGCCAAAATAGTAATCTTATCGTCTTTGATTTGACCAGGATTGACCATAATCCGAATCTCACGACCCGCTTGTAAAGCAAAACTATTTTTCACACCTTCAAAACTATTGGCAATTTCTTCCAAGTCTTGCAGGCGCTTGATATAGCTTTCAAGGGATTCGCTGCGAGCACCTGGACGAGCCGCACTAAGCGCATCAGCTGCTGCAACAATAACTGCAATCACACTTTCCGGTTCTACATCACCATGATGACTGGCAATTGTATTGACCACAATTGGATGTTCCTTATACTTACGAGCCAATTCTGTTCCAATTTCTACGTGGCTACCTTCCACTTCACGGTCAATGGCTTTGCCAATATCGTGAAGGAAGCCTGCACGGCGAGCTAAGTTAGCATTTTCTCCAAGCTCACTTGCAATGACTCCAGATAACTTAGCAACTTCAACAGAATGACGCAATACATTTTGTCCATAAGATGTACGGAACTGTAAGCGTCCCATAATCTTCATCAAATCCGGATGTAAGTTTGGTGCACCGATTTCATAAGCCGCTGCTTCACCATATTCACGAATCTTATGGTCAATTTCCAGACGATTTTTCTCTACTAATTCTTCAATGCGAGCCGGGTGGATACGACCGTCTTTTAACAGGGCTTCCATTGTCATGCGTGCAATTTCACGTCGAATAGGGTCAAAACCAGATAAAGTCACCACTTCTGGTGTATCGTCAATAATGACATCAATACCCGTTAAACTTTCAAAGGTTCGAATATTCCGCCCTTCACGTCCAATAATGCGCCCCTTCATCGTATCATCCGGCAGATGAACTGTTGAATTGGTTTGCTCCGCAACATAGTCACCTGCAATCCGTTGCATGGCTTGAACTAAAATATCCTTTGCCACCTTATCAGAACGTTCTTTGACTTCTTGCTCTGCTTCACGAATACGCGTCGCAATTTCCTTTGATAGCTTATCTTCAGTCTGAGTGAGAATGATATCTCTGGCTTCAGTTTGTGAGAGTGCAGCAACACGTTCTAATTCTGCTTCTTTATGTTGCTCCAACTCTGTCAGTTTGTTTTCACGCGCCTCAAGGTTTTTGTTTCTATCAGAAATACTTTGTTCTTTCTGTTCGAGTGTTTTTTCTTTGCTGGTCAAATTGTCATCTTTACGATCAAGACTTGTCGCACGTTCTGTCAAACGACTTTCCAATTGCTTCAATTCTTGACGATCAGATTTAAATTCTGCCTCAACTTCTTCTCGATATTTTCTGGCTTCTTCTTTTGCCTCTAACAGTGCTTCTTTTTTAAGGGATTTACTTTCGCGCTTCACTTCTTTTAATAACAAATCCGCTTCGCGCTCAGCTTGTCCACGTAAATTAGTTGCTTCTTGTTCAGCATTTAAAAGAGTAAGTTCCGCAGCTTCTTTCGCTGATTTCATGCGAGCTGCGATACTTACATATCCAATGACTAAACCAATGATGACGGCAAAAACACCTGCAAAAATCATTTCCATGTTTTTACCTCAAATTATTGATATTGAATTGTAAAATTCTTAATTATTTTATCATAAAAATCAATTTTTCACAAACTAAATTCTTACAAATACGTGACTGTTTTCACATTCTTTTTTGCAAATCCTTTTTCCTGACAGGCTTTGTTAAGTAGAAATTTTTTCTTTGCTAGAGCAAAATATGGTATAATTTATTAAAAGCAAAAGGAGTTCTATTTATGGTCAAAGAAGTCATTGTTGACAGTTTTGAGTTAGATCACACGATTGTCAAAGCCCCCTACGTACGCTTGATTGGCGAAGAGGTGGGACCTAAAGGGGACATCGTTTCCAACTTTGATGTTCGTCTAGTACAGCCTAATGAAGATGCCATTCCGACCGCTGGACTTCATACGATTGAACATCTGCTAGCTAAGCTCATTCGTACTCGTATTGATGGTATGATTGATTGTTCGCCTTTTGGTTGCCGTACCGGCTTTCACATGATTATGTGGGGTCAACATAGCTCAACTGAAATTGCTAAAGTCATTAAAGCTTCTCTAGAGGAAATTGCTGAAGCAACCACTTGGGAAGATGTCCCTGGTACAACTATTGAATCTTGTGGCAATTACAAAGATCACAGTCTCTTTTCTGCCAAAGAATGGTGCAAACTGGTCTTAGAGAAAGGCATTTCCGATGATGCTTTTGAGCGTCATCTTGTGTAAAATAAAAAAACGGACAGGAAATGCAAATTCTCCTGCTCGTTTTTTTTATTGACGAATCAAATAATCAAACGCTCCAAGAGCTGCTGTCGCTCCTGACCCCATTGAAATAATGATTTGCTTATAAGCACTATCAGTGCAATCACCAGCCGCAAAAATTCCTGGCACATTTGTTGCACCATGTTTGTCAACAATAATTTCACCACGTTCATTGAGAGCAACTGAACTATCTTTGAGCCAGTCTGTATTTGGTAAAAGACCAATTTGAACAAAGACACCGCTGAGTTCGATTTTATGTTCTTCATTATTCGCACGATCGAGATAAGTAATAGCTTCAACTTGATCGGAACCATGAATTTCTTTTGTTGCTACATTGGTTAGAACTGTCACGTTTTTAAGTTGCTGTACCCTGTCTTGCAACACTTGATCAGCTTTCAAAGTTGGTAGAAATTCTAACACATAAACATGCTCTGCCAGACCAGCCAAGTCAATCGCTGCTTCAATACCGGAATTTCCTCCACCGATAACAGCTACTTTTTTACCTGTAAAAATAGGACCGTCACAATGTGGACAATTAGTTACACCTTTTGTTCGGAATTCTTCTTCACCAGGAACATTAACATTTCTCCAGCGAGCACCAACAGAAAGAACTGCCGTTTTCGCTTTCAGAACAGCTCCATTTTCAAGTTCCACTTCAATCAATTCCTTTTTCTCAATGTTCTTCACACGTTGATTCTTCATGATATCAATTGGATATTTCTTGGCATGTTCTTCTACTTGCGCCATCAGCTTAGGTCCTTCTGTATAGGGGGTTCCAATCATATTTTCAATACCAACTGTCTCCATCACCTGTCCACCGAAAGTTTCAACGACCATACCTGTACGAATTCCCTTACGAGCAGCATAAATAGCTGCGCTGCTTCCTGCAGGTCCGCCCCCAACGACCAACACATCAAATGGTTCTTTTTTGTCAAATTCCTCACTTGAAGTAGGTCCAGAAATCTTGTCAAGCAGTTGCTCAATTGTCATACGACCATTCGCAAATTCTTCACCATTTAGAAAAACCGTTGGGACAGCCATAATCTTTTTGCCTTCAACTTCTTGTCTAAACATGCCTCCTTCGACCATTGTGTGACTGATAGTTGGATTCAGCACAGCCATTGTATTCAGTGCTTGCACAACGTCTGGGCAATTATGACAAGTCAAGCTGACATAGGTTTCAAAATGAAGTGGCTGCTTAATAGCTTGAATTCGTTTTATAACAGCATCTTCTACTTTTGGTGCGCGACCAGAGACTTGTAGCAAAGCAAGCACAAAAGATGTAAATTCATGCCCCAAGGGAAGACCTGCAAATTGAACACGACCCGTCTGACCAGCCTGAGCAATGGTAAAGCTTGGCTGACGGCTAGCTGCTACATTTATCAATGATAAGTGAGGAGACATCGCTACAATTTCCTCTAGAAAAGCCCGCACCTGCTCAGAACGCTCATCTTGACCTAAAGACGCTTGAAATACAACATCAGATTCTAAAAGTTCCAAGTACTGCTTCAGTTGTGCTTTAATTGTTTCATCTAAAGCCATATAAGCCTCCTTAAATTTTACCAACTAAATCAAGACTTGGAGTCAGCGTTTCAATTCCTTCTTTCCACTTAGCTGGACACACTTCACCTGGATGGCTACGTACATATTGTGCGGCATGGATTTTGTCAATCAAGACAGAAGCATCACGACCAATACCATCTGCATTGATTTCAAGCGCTTGAACAACACCATCTGGGTCAATGATAAAAGTACCACGTTGAGATAGTCCACTTTCATCTAACACATCAAAACCAAGTGAAATGGTATGAGATGGATCTCCAATCATAATGTACTCAAGTTTTCCAATGGCATCTGAATAATCATGCCAAGCTTTATGTGTGAAATGAGTATCTGTTGAAACAGAATAAACTTCCACACCTAGTTCTTTCAGAGCTGCATACTGCTCTTGCAAGTCTTCCAACTCAGTCGGACAAACAAATGAAAAATCAGCAGGATAGAAACAGACTACACTCCACTTCCCTTTAAGATCTTCATTTGAAACAGTGATAAATTTCCCGTTTCCAGCATGATAAGCATCTGCGGTAAACTCGATAATTTCTTTACCAATAAGTGACATAAAGGTTACCTCCAAAATTAGTTTTATAATAAAATAAAAATCTTATAAGCCCATTATAGCCTATAAGATTTTTAGTGTCTAATATCTTGCTTGAAAACGTTTCCTAATAATCCAAAGCATCTGCGTAACCCGCGCCATTTCCTACAAAATAACCCGTTTTACAGTTAATACTAAAGAGGTAGGTTCCGTCTGTTCTAAATAAATTGTAATAACCATTTCCGTTGATAATATTCACACGCTCAAGAATATAATTATCCCCTGTAAAGTAGCCACGTTCCCGTGAGGTTGCTAAGATTTTCTCTAACACACCAGGGTTGAAATTCCAAGCTGGATTATTACTGTCGTTAATTTTAGTTTGGTCGTATGGCACTCGACTTAAATGGCGCTGTAAATTCGCGCCTGACGCTGGTGCTGCTGGAGCAGTTGTTTGCGCTGGTACAGAAGCTGGTTGTTCTGCTACAGGTGCTTGAGCGGAGCTTTGTGACGGTGCAGCGGCAGCCTCAGATTGAGGAGCAGAGGTTTGTTGACTCTTTCCTAAGCTAATCGCAGATTTCAACACCTTATCCAAGTCCGTATTTCCAGTTGTGACATCTGTAAATTTGGCATCACTTTTAATCTTCGCCTTTGTATCTAAAACACCGTCTGTAATAGCTGCTGAGGTGAACTGTGCATTCACATTTTGAACAGCCTCAACTTGTTTGACCAAGCTATCGTATTTTGCTTTGGCAACATTGTACTCGTTGGTGTTTTTTAATTTTTCTAGTGCTGCTTTTAGTTTGTTTAAGTTTCCGAAACTGCTGTTTTTCAAAGCCAATTTATTGGCATCTGTAAAGAATGAATCATAAAGGCTATTGAAAGCTTTCAAATCCTTATTTTCAGAGCTAGAAGTGGTAGAAGATTTACTTGTTTGGCTCGTTGAAGTTGTGGTTGTTTTCGCTTGCTTTTTGTTCAAAGACAGATAAGCTGTTCCGCCGATTAAAGCCAGTAAAATAACACTTACTGCTGAATACACGACTTTTTTATTTTTATAAAATGGAACTTTCTCCGTTTCCATTTCTTCATCCAGCGCTGTAAAAGTCGGATAGCTTTCCGTTGACTCAGTTGAACTCACAGGAATATCATCCATTTCAGGCTGAATTGGTTCCATTATTTTTGTCTCAGCCTCTAGCTCCTCTGGAGTTTGTGTACTGTTTTCTTCCGAAGTTTCTTGCGGTTCTGCTTCTCTGGCTGCAAGTGCAGCTACTGTTTCACCAAAGGCAGACTCCTCAGATGCTACCTCTGCAGATTCTAGGGGGACTTCCTCTTGAACCTCCTCGTGCATCTCTTGGATAAATTCTGCCAAGTCTAACTGGCTCAGTTGTTTTTGATCTTCTGCTTCAGGCATTTCTTCTGCAGATTGAGCCGAAAATTTTCCAGCTTCAATTTCTTGACGGTGCTGTTTGATGTATTTATCCAGTACATTGTCCTCTTCCGTCACTCCTGCTTCAAGTTCTTCACTTTTTCGAGCAGCCTGACCAATCGTCATTTCTTTAGCTGTTTCAAAATCAAGAATTGATTCTTTTTCTTCTTGTTCTGGCAAATGTTTTTCGTCTTTACTCACGGAAAATCCTTTCTAATCTATTTGGCGTTTGACTCTCTGACCAAAATATTGGTACAAATCAACTTTTAAAGTCCCATTATAGAGTTTGCGTTTTTTATCGGCTTGACTACCAAATTTTGCTTCAAATGCTTCATCACTCGTCAAGATAAACTTACTCCACGTCTTTAGTGGCGCAAAAGTCTGCCCCATTTCTTGATAAAGCTTGGTTACAGCATCATCATCCAGCAACCTCTCTCCATAAGGAGGATTGGAAACAATGACACCATTTATCTTGTCTGTATGCAAATCTTGCAAGCGCATTTGCTTGAAAACAATCTGCTCAGAAACACCTGCTTCTTCGGCATTTCGTTTAGCAATCTCTACCATCCGTGCATCAATATCAGTCCCTAAAATATCAAGCTGAATGTCTTGCTTAATCTGTCCTAAAGCTCTAGCGCGAACATGACTAATCAAGTCTGAATCAACCCAATTCCACTCTTCAAACGCAAAATGGCGATGAAGCCCCGGAGCCATATTCATGCCAATCATAGCTGCTTCAATACAGAAAGTTCCTGAACCACAGGTCGGATCAATCAAAGGCTTATCTGGATACCAATTGGATAAGAGCAAAATCGCAGCCGCCATATTTTCTTTAATCGGTGCGCCACCTTTTTCAGCCCGATAGCCACGTTTAAAGAGACTAGAACCTGTCGTATCGATTAAGACAGTTGCCACGTCTTTCAAAATAGAAACTTCAATCTTGAACTCCGCCCCATTTTCTATTAAGGGAACGCTTTCTGGGCGTGCATAATGCTTTTGCAGCTTCTTGACTACTGCTTTTTTAGAAATAGCCTGCACACTTGGTTCATTGTGAAGTTTTGATTTGACACATTTTGCTTTTGCAATTGGAAATTTTGCTCCAAATGGCAAATAGTTTTCCCAATCCAAAGCAAAAATCCCCTGAAATAATTCCTCAAAGGTCTTAGCCGGAAAGCTACCAACAACAATCTTAATGCGGTCTGCCGCGCGCAACCAGAGATTCGTTTCAATAATGGTTTCAACAGTTCCGTCAAACCGCACGCGCCCATTCTCTACTTGACATTCTATGCCAAGATTTCTAATTTCACGACCAACCACAGCCTCTAAACCAGCCGCAGCAGTCGCAATCAACTTGAATTTTGTTTTCATTCGTCCTCTCAAAATAAAAGCTAGCATAATACGCTAGCTAAACCTATATGCAACTTTCTATAAGCCATGTTTTGTTCCAGAAATAACTAGGTATCATTTCCTTCGATAATCATCTGTCTACTGTTTCCAGTCAGAATGCTATGTTCGTTTCCACGCACTCCGTGCCCCGACCAAAGTTTGGGTTGCTAGCTTGAGGGGTTTACCGCGTTCCACTTCCTGCGTTTCCGCAAAAACTACGTCACTGTGGCACTTTCAGACCTATTTTGACTTATCAAAGACTTAGCCATTTCAGTCGCCGTAACGGATACTTCCATCCCTAGGCTTATTGTTTCACCTAGCACAAACACTACGGGCGTCACAGCCCGTGCTAGCATGGACTTTCCTCATGAAAAGACGAACTCTTCACGCGATTATCCAAAAATTGCACATTACTTATTATATTTCGTTATTTAAGATTTGCTTGCCGAATACTTCTTTTTCCAAACGATTTAAGCGTTTTAAAATATCAAAATTTGTCAGCGTAGCAGATGCCGCTTGAGGGGTTTCCATGATAGATTGCGTCAAAGGGGAAGTTGCCGCCTCATTTGACTTTTTAGCGAGTTCTGCTTTCAAACGAGCATTTTCTTCACGCAGTTCCTTTACCAAAGCAGCATACGTTTCGTAATCTTTAATGACATCATCTAAAAATTCGTCCACTTCAACCTTGCTATATCCACGGACACCAACTTTAAAATCTTGATCAAAAATATCTTTCGGTGTGTAAATAATACTAGCCATTTCTCTCTCCATTCTCGTTCATTACTTTAATTATATAAAAAATGAACCGCAAAAATCAAGGTTAAACATCTAATTTTCGGAAAAATTTTCTGCGACCTCATTCAAGTCATCAAATGTTAATTGTTTGGTAAAATATTGTTCTTGTTTCTTCATCATTTGGTAAAGATATTTTAAATTTGTTTCATTTTCTTCATCATAAAAAATATAAGCCCCGTCTGTATTACTGAGTAGAAAGTGATTGTAATCACGAAATTGGCTGGGATTTTCATAATGTGGATAGGCGTATTTAACAAAATCCACCTGTTTAAAACGACTTAATTTTTCTTGATTGGCTTCATTCCAGTTTTCACCTTGATTCTCAAAAGTAAAAATCGTCGCAATTTGAAAATCGTAATCTTGCTGCAATTTTTTTGCGACCTCTAGTGCCCAAACTTCAAAACCTAAGTTCCCAGTGAAAATCAGCCACTCCACACCTTCTTCCAATAAACGCTTCAAATCTCGCTGAATGGCTTTTTTAATAATCTTGATTCGAGGGTCTTTGTCATTAAAAATTCCCAAATCAAAATTCCGATAACCTACTACTACTACGCTAACCACTTAAATTATCCCTTTATTTCCTTTTTTATGTTATAATAGAGTGATGTTATTGTACCAATAAGGAGATATATGGTCAACTATCCACATAAAGTTCCCTCTCGAAATTCATTAAGACTGCCCAAAAAGAAGTCCGTTGACTTTGCGAATCGAGGAATGTCGTTTGAAAAAATGATCAATGAAACGAATGATTATTATCTTAGTCACGATTTAGCGGTCATTCACAAAAAACCGACCCCTATTCAAATTGTAAAAGTGGATTATCCCAGACGTAGTCGGGCAAAAATTGTTGAAGCCTACTTTCGACAAGCCTCTACAACAGACTATTCTGGTGTCTATCAAGGACATTATATAGATTTTGAAGCAAAAGAAACACATCAAAAGGCTTCCATGCCGATGAAAAATTTTCATGCTCATCAAATCAAGCACATGGAACAAGTCGTCAAACAAGGAGGAATTTGCTTCGTTTTATTGCACTTTTCAGCCTTAAAATCGACATATCTACTTCCTGCTCCTTATTTAATTAACTTTTTCAAGATTGACAAGGGGAAAAAGTCCATGCCACTTGACTACATTCAAAAGCATGGATATTCTATCTCACAGAATGGTCTTCCTAGCATTCCGTATCTTGAAATCATTCAACAAAATTTACTAGGTGGTAAAATAAATGAATAAGCAAACTCTACTGACAGCTGCAAAATATGTGGCTATCGGTCTCATTACATTATTTATGCTTGGAGTTGTAGCTGGTGGAGGAATTTTTCTCTATCAAGTTCACAAGGCACCTGCCTTGTCAGAAAAGAAGCTAGTCGCCACAACTTCCAGTAAAATCTATGATAGTGAAAACAATCTTATTGCTGACTTAGGTTCTGAAAAAAGGGTCAATGCGGCAACAAGTGATATTCCAACTGACTTAGTACGAGCTATCGTTGCAATTGAAGACCACCGTTTCTTCAATCATCGCGGCGTGGACTCTGTTCGTATTTTGGGTGCTTTCTTGAATAATCTGCGCAGAGGAAATCGACAAGGAGGGTCAACGTTGACGCAACAGTTGATTAAACTGACCTACTTCTCCACTTCAAGTGCCGACCAAACACTATCACGGAAAATTCAAGAAGCCTGGTTAGCAGTTCAATTAGAGCGGAAAGCCACTAAGCAAGAAATTATTACGTATTATGTAAACAAGGTCTACATGTCAAATGGTAACTACGGTATGCAAACAGCTGCTAAAAGTTATTACGGCAAAGATTTGAAAGATTTGAGCTTAGCTCAAACTGCTTTATTGGCGGGGATGCCTCAGGCACCAAACCAATACGACCCTTATACAAAACCAGAAGCTGCTAAAAATCGTCGCAATCTTGTATTGTCAGAAATGTATAAACTCAAATACATCTCTGCTGAGCAATATGAAAAAGCAGTCAATACGCCCGTCACAGATGGTCTACAAAGCTTGAAAAATTCAGCTTCTTATCCTGCTTACATGGATAACTACTTAAAGCAAGTTATTGAGCAAGTCCAAGAAGAAACGGGTTATAACTTGCTGACGACAGGAATGGAAGTCTATACAAACGTAAACAGAGCAGCTCAAGAGCGCCTTTGGAATATTTATAATAGCAATGAATATGTTGCTTATCCAGATGATGAATTACAAGTAGCTTCTACCATTATAGATGCTACAACTGGTAAGGTAATTGCTCAACTAGGAGCCCGAAATCAAGCTTCAAATGTTTCTTTTGGTACTAACCAAGCGGTTGAAACCAATCGCGACTGGGGTTCAACCATGAAACCAATCACGGATTACGCTCCAGCCATTGAAAATGGTATTTACACTTCTACGGCTACTTACATTAGTGATGCTCCTTATAATTATCCTGGAACAACTACTCCAGTATACAACTGGGATATGCGCTATTTTGGAAACATCACCATTCAGTATGCACTTCAAGAGTCTCGGAACGTTCCAGCTGTCAAGACGTTAGAAGCTGTCGGACTCAGCAAGTCTAAAAAATTCCTAAGCAGACTGGGCATTAATTATCCAGAAATGGTATATGCAAATGCCATTTCAAGTAACACGACAAAATCCGATCGAAAATATGGTGCCAGCAGTGAAAAAATGGCTGCTGCCTATGCTGCTTTTGCAAATGGTGGAACTTATTACAAACCACAATATGTCAGTCGTGTTGTCTTTAGCGATGGAACCTCAAAAGATTTTTCTAATCAAGGTACAACCGCGATGAAAGAAACAACAGCTTACATGATGACAAATATGCTAAAAACCGTCCTGACTTCCGGTACTGGGACTAATGCAGCTATATCTGGCGTCTATCAAGCTGGTAAAACAGGGACTTCCAACTACTCCGATGATGAATTGGCGAAACTAACGAAGCCTTATGGTGGCTCCAGTGTTGTGACTCCTGATGAACTCTTTGTTGGTTATACGCAGAAATATTCAATGGCGGTATGGACAGGTTACACTAATCGTCTCACTCCTGTTCTGGACGATGGCGTGAAAGTCGCAACAGATGTTTACCGTGCCATGATGTCTTACTTGTCTGAAGGCGGAACTGAGGACTGGGAGATGCCTAGTGGTCTTTATCGTAGCGGAAATTATGTCTTTTTAGCCAATTCCACTAATAGATACCAAGGAAATTATTATAATTCTACTTCCAGTTCAAGCCTTGAAGAATCATCATCTTCTTCAAGCAGCCAAGAAAGTTCTACTCAAGAGTCATCAAGCAGTTCTTCATCAAGTACGGAACCCAGTGCTTCTACGTCTGCAAGTTCTCCTAATGGCGGCGGAAATTCAGACACTCCTCCCGCACGAAATTGATAATGAAGAAGTTCCTGAAAGCCAAGCCGTTTAGAAGTTAGCACCTTCAAATCAGAGTTTTGTAAAAATTAAAAAACACGAACAATCAAGACCAGTAAATAACTGGCTATAAGATTGTTCGTGTTTTTAATATTTCAATTCCTGATGAAACCACCATGAAGCAGTCTTATACCTTATGAAAATCTCTTCAAACTTTGTCAGTTTCATCTGCGATCTCAAAAGCTCCTCTTTTTATCTGCTTACGGCTCGTCTCTTAGTTTGCAATTTGATTTTCATTAAGTCCCAAAGTTTTATCCCGCTTCTTTTTAATTATTTCCTAGCCAAAGCTCCCATTGGATCCCACGGAGCAAGCACTTTTGGCTCTGCTTCATAAGCAGCTAGTTCTTCTGCTGTTAAGAATTCCTTGCGGACAACGATTTGATAAGTGTACTCGTCCATCCAGTCATCGCTGGCAACAAAATAACCTTTGTCTCCAACCTTGTCACCCCAAGAATTCTCCACTTTCCATTTTGTTGATTTTCCATTTTCATCCAAATCAACACCTGTCAAGACCATAGCATGGGTCATGAGACTTTCGCTGTAATCCAAACGTCCCGCTTTGTCTTGTGTCAATTCAATATCCATGCTTGATGTGAAGTCGTACATGTTATTAACCATAACGCCCGCTTTACGGTTGCTAGATTGACCGACATCAGAACCAAACCAAACAGTTTCTCCAGCCTGCATTTGAGCAATAGCCAGCTCTTTCAAACGCTCCATATTAACATTCAAATAACGAACGTCGCGTGCTCCTACGACATTTCCTAACATCTCAACAGTGTAAGATTTACCGTACGGTTTGTCAGTTGTAGGAGCATTGATGATTGAAACGTAATCATCTAATTGAAGATCCACGTATTTTTTGTAAAATGCTTGTGGTGTTAAGCCATTTTCACTGTGGAAATTGTTGTCTTTATCACGATAAGAAAAATCAAAAGTACGAGGTGGGAGTCCAAGTGACATTGCTAAGAAATTAAAGATTTCTTGTAAAAGCTCTTCTTTCTTAGCTTGGACAGCTGCTGTATTTGCTCCACTAGTAACCAAGTCACGCAAGATTTGTGCATCTTGACGAAGTAATTTATTGAGATATTGGTTGAGCTCACGACTATTGCTAGATGAAATGGATTCTGGGTAAACTGATTTTGGAACCACTCCATATTTTTCAAAAAGTGCCACAACCATATCCCATTGTCCGCCGTCTTGTTGAGGCGTATCTAAGAGGAATTTCACTTTGCGGCTAGTTAAGTCTTGGTCAGCTGTTGCTAAGACTTGCTCTAAGAACCAGTTGGATTTTTCATATTTATCCCAAAAGAATGTATGTGCTTGCGACAATTCAAATTCTTCCAATTGAAAGCCTGCAATCATTTTATGACGGAAAGTATTGAGTGCTGCAAACATCCAGCAACGTCCAGATGCTTTTTGATTGCTGACTTTATCTTTGGTTAAATCAATGGAAAACACAGGATTGTTTTCAATCGCACTGCTACGTTTTTCAAGCGATGTTAATAAACCATTGTGGCTAACTGCATTTTCAATTGCAGCATACTTAGCAGTTGCTTCATAATTTGCATATAATTTATCTGTAAATTGTTGATCTATAGAATTCATAGATACCTCCTTCTAATTCTAAACACTATTATAGCTTATTTTCAAAATTCTTCAAACAAAAAGTTAGGCGCACCTAACTTTTTGGGCTCTATAATTTCTGTAGTGGGTAAAACTACCGCAGAGGTTATGGAGCTATTTTTGTGTATACAAAAAGTCCCCTATGACCTATAATGAAAAGCGACGAAACTACTCATTAGAAAGACTCATATGGAACAACTCGATTTTATCACAAAACTCCTTGGAATTAAAGACCAAAATATCAAAATAGACAATCTTTTTGATGCCGGCACTCACAAAGAAATCCTGGCCCACCTTGACTATGATGCCCCTCCATGCCCTGCCTGCAAGGGACAGATGGCCAAATACGACTTCCAGAAACCTTCTAAAATCCCTTATCTGGAGACAGCAGGATACAAAACTCTTATCCGACTCAAAAAGCGGCGCTTTCGCTGTAAGAACTGTGGGAAAATGGCTGTCGCCGAAACCTCCCTCGTCCAGAAAAATCACCAGATTGCCGTCGCAGTCAAACAGAAAATCGCTCAATTATTAGTTGAGAAGCAAGCCATGACTGATATTACCCACAGGCTCTCAATTTCGACCTCAACCGTCATTCGCAAGCTCAAGGAATTCAAATTTGAAACGAACTGGCAGAGACTGCCAGAGATCATGAGCTGGGATGAGTATAGCTTCAAGAAAGGGAAGATGAGCTTTATCGCTCAGGATTTTAATACCAATGAGGTCCTAGCCATCCTGGACGGCAGAACCCAAGCGGTCATTCGAAATCATTTTCTACGCTATCCTAGACAGGTTCGTATGAGGGTTAAAGTGATGACCATGGACATGTTCAGTCCTTACTATCAGCTGACCAAGCAGCTTTTTCCGCATGCCCAAATCGTTCTGGATCGTTTCCACATTATCCAGCACCTCAGCCGAGCTATGAACCGTGTCCGCATCCAAATCATGAACCAATTCGACCGAAAATCTCAGGAATACCGAGCCCTCAAACGCTATTGGAAACTCATCCAACAGGACAGCCGCAAGCTCAGCCATAAGCGTTTTTACAGACCAGCTTTTCGGGCGCATTTAACCAATCAAGAGATTCTCCATCAGCTACTCAGCTATTCGGACCAACTTCGACAGCACTATGAGCTTTACCAGCTTCTGCTCTTTCACTTTCAGGAAAAGCAAGCTGATTATTTCTTTGACCTGATGGAGGAGGTTATTTCGGATGTTCACCCGATTTTTCAAACCGTCTTTCGGACTTTCCTGAAGGACAGACACAAGATTACCAACGCCTTGGAACTACCCTACTCCAACGCCAAGCTGGAAGCGACTAACAATCTCATCAAGGTCATCAAGCGAAACGCTTTTGGATTCAGGAGCTTTGACAACTTTAAGAAACGCATTCTCATCGCTTTGAACATCAAAAGAGAGAGAACGAATCTCGTCCTCTCGCGATGGTAGCTGACATCGACCCACTACAGTTGACAAAGAGCCACTTTTTGTTATACAGCTGATTTCAGCAACCGACGCATTTTAAAAAACATGAGTCAAAACAATTCTCCTGCTTATTTCCAAAAATCATCGAAGATTGTAATCGGCAAATGGCGTTTATGCTCCCCTTTATGCCACCAAGATTCAATGGTAGCTTTCGATTGGTCAGAAATGGTCTTACCTTCCAAATAGTCATCAATTTCGTTATAAGTGACACCGAGAGCGACTTCATCTGCAATGCCTGGCTTTTCTTCTTCCAGATCCGCAGTCGGTACTTTCTCATAGAGGGCAGGATCAGCGCCCAAGGCAGCCAACAGTTGCTTACCTTGCCGTTTATTGAGACGGTAAAGGGGAAGAATATCTGCACCACCATCACCAAATTTCGTAAAGAAAGCTGTCACATTTTCTGCAGCATGATCCGTTCCAACCACTGCTCCTTTATAAGCGCCTGCTAAAGCATATTGCGCAATCATGCGACTGCGAGCTTTAATATTGCCCTTATTGAAGTCTGAGACCGTTGCTCCTGTAGCCTCAACCGCCTTTGTCATAGCATCTGCACTTTTTTTGATGTTAACTACAAGGCTGACATCTGGTTGGATAAAAGCGAGCGCTCTTTGGGCATCAGCTTCGTCAGCCTGCACTCCATATGGTAAACGTACTGCGATAAATTGATAGCTAGTATCGCCAGTCTCCGCACGCATTTCCTCTATGGCCAATTGTGCTAAACGTCCTGCTAAAGTGGAATCTTGTCCGCCCGAAATTCCCAAAACATAGGTTTTCAAAAAAGAATGTTTTTTAAGATAATCCTTTAAAAAATCAATGGATTTACGAATTTCTTCCTGTGGGTCAATGACAGGTTTCACGCCTAATTGCTGGATAATCGTTTCTTGTAAGGTCATTTTGTTTCTCCCATTTGATTCGCTTTTTTGCGCATTTGATCAATCAAATCAACCTTGTCTTGCCATACATCACGCGCCAAATCCACAGGATAATCTTGCGGATTAAGGACACGTTTGTATTCGTCCCACAACTTGTCAAATTCCTTGCGAGCATATTGTTGGATTTCTGTTAAGGTTGGCAATTCATAGACAAGTTGTCCTTGTTTAAAGATATCAACCAAAAGGGGCACTGCGTCAAAATTTGTCACTGTTTTATTGATGTAGGTGTAAGTTGGATGGAACATTTCTAACTCGGCAATAGCATTTACATCTACGCCGTCATAAGTAATATAGTCTCCTTCTGACTTTCCCTTTGCACGGCTAGTAATCCGCCAAACTTGTTTTTTACCTGGTGTTGATACTTTTTCCACATTATTAGAGAGCTTAATCGTATTACGCAAATTGCCATGTTCATCTTCAATAGCCACAATCTTATAAACAGCTCCCAGTGCTGGTTGGTCATAAGCCGTGATGAGCTTAGTTCCAACGCCCCACACATCAATCTTTGCCTTTTGCATTTTTAAGTTGAGGATTGTATTTTCATCCAAGTCGTTAGAAGCGTAGATTTTGGCATTTGGAAAACCAGCTTCATCCAACTGCTGGCGGACTTTTTTAGAAATATAAGCCAAATCCCCTGAGTCAATCCGCACTCCAAGGAAATTGATTTTATCCCCCATTTCACGCGCTACTTGAATCGCTGCAGGTACACCGAGGCGGAATGTATCATAGGTATCCACCAAGAAAACACAGTCATGGTGCGTTTCAGCATATGCCTTAAAAGCTTCATAGTCATTTCCATAAACTTGAACGAGAGCATGCGCATGCGTTCCTAAGACTGGAATATCAAAGAGTTTTCCCGCCCGAACATTACTGGTTCCATTTGCTCCACCAATCACTGCCGCACGAGTTCCCCAGATAGCCGCATCCATTTCCTGTGCTCGACGTGTACCAAATTCCATTAAAGGCTCATCTTCGATAACTGAGCGAATCCGAGCTGCTTTTGTCGCTACCAAGGTTTGATAGTTGACAATGTTTAATAAGGCGGTTTCCACTAATTGACATTGAGCAAGGGGACCTTCTACCTGAACAATGGGTTCATTCGCAAAGACCAAATCTCCCTCTTGTGCAGACCGCACTGTTAATTCCAATTTTAAATTTGCTAAATAGTCTAAAAATTCTTCATCATAGTCAAGAGAACGAAGATAGGCAATATCACTATCTGAAAATGTCAAATGATTTAAATAATGAACCATCCGCTCCAAGCCAGCAAAAACCGCATAGCCACTATGAAAGGGCTCTTTCCGAAAATAAACTTCAAAAACAGCTCGTTTATTATGAATATTTCTTCTAAAATAAACTTGCATCATATTGATTTGGTACAAATCCGTATGCAAGGTTAAACTATCATCTGGATACATAACGACTCCTTATAAGATGTATTTTCACTTATTATACCACAAATCAAACAAGCAAGAGGAAATCTTGTTCAACTTTAGGTGTTTAAATAACTATTCTCAAGTTTTCTGTTGTATTGTGGTGTTTAAATTTTCAGTTTTAAAACATCTTAAAAACCAAGGTGCACTGGGTACTACTTTAAAAAGTCGCAAATTTATCCTTGGTTTTATTATATTATTATTATTTATTCTTAAATTTCAATTGGCTATAAATACCAAATACAAGTATCCAAATAGCTGAACCGATTGCTCCTACAACGGTTGATTTTTGTAAAAAGAGGGTTATAAATACAAAGGCAAAGAAGAGCAAAGTAAGAGGATTGAGAAACTTATAGGCTGGCATTAGATAGCCATCTGCCATAAATTCTTTTGATTTTCTGTATTTCAAGTGAGCAATCATAGTGAGTGCATAGATAGCAATATAAACTCCTGATGAAGAAGCAGTAATCAAAGCAAAGGAGTCTGATACTCCTGGTAACACCTGAATAAAAGCAGCTAATGCAATCACTACCGCTGAGGTCAAAATAGCGTTTTGCGGAACATTTTGTCTGGATAATTTCCCAGCACCGATTCCATTCAAAAAGCGATTAGGTGAATCATGTGCAATTTGATACAAATGACGCCCAGTCGAATACAGAGTAGAATTCAAAGCTGAAGCAGCTGAAGTCAATACGACAAAGTTAATCAAAGCTGCAGCCCATTTGAGACCTGCCAACTTGAAAACAATCACAAAGGGGGAATCTGTGGTTGCCAAATCCCGCCAAGGGATAATCGCCATAATTGCAAGCAGAGAGCCTCCGTAAAAAAGAACGATCCGCAAGGGGATTTCTTTAATAGCCTTTGGCAATACCTGCCGAGGATTTGCCGTTTCAGACGTTGTGATTCCAATAAATTCAATAGCTTGATAAGCAAAGAAGACCATTTGAAAGCCCATGACAAAACTCATAAAACCATTAGGAAATAATTGGAAATTTTGACTGATATTGCTGATGCTGGCTACACCATTAGGCGTTTTAAAGCCTGTCAACACCATAAAAATCGCTGTCACAATCAAAGCAATAATCGCTATAATCTTAACCATAGCAAACCAAAATTCAACTTCACCAAAGACTCGGACTGCAATCAGATTGACCATACTCAAAACGGCAAGGAAGACGATTTGAATCAGCCATGCTGGCCAAGTTGGAAACCAAAATTGGACGTACTGTGCAACTGCCGTGATTTCTGCCATACCGATAAAAATGAGGGAAATCCAATAGGACCAACCGGAAAAATAGCCCCAGCCATTCCCAAGATACTTGGTAATGAAGTTGATAAATGTGTGCTGGTCTGGATCATAATACAACATTTCTCCAATCGCCCGCATCATCAAATACATAAAGACGCCGGTCAACATGTAAATGAGGATAATAGATGGCCCTGTCAAACTAATCGAACGTCCTGCTCCCAAAAAGAGCCCCGTTCCAATTGTCCCAGCAATAGCAATGATTTGGACATGACGATTTTTTAAGCCACGTTCCATTTTATTCTTATTATTTTCAGAATTCTTTTCACTCATACGAAGCCTCCTTTTCACATGAACTTTTCCATTGTACCACAATTCTGATAATTTCACTAGTCATTTATGAGGGCACGAGAATTGAACAAATCAAAAGAACCTTTTCCTTTCCTAATTCTCCAATGCATCACTGTATTTTTATTAAACAAAAAGAAGCTGGGACGAAAGTCTCCAGCTCCAATGTATTATAGTGCAATAAACCAGCGACTCAATAGCTGATTGCTCAAAGCACGTCTTTGAGGTGGCAAATAGGACTTGCGAAGCAAGTTCGAAAGAATGCCTTTGTCAAATACTTCGTTTTTTATCCACAACCTAAACAGTCTGAGAGACTACTGAGAAGCCTTGCGTGGCTGAGACTATGAATTAAAAATTTTCAAGACGATTTTGGTCTTTCGCTTTAAAAATTCTCTGTGATATACTTGTAGACTTCTTGCCCTGCGACTGCTCCGTCACCGACAGCTGTCGTTACTTGGCGAAGGTCTTTTTCGCGAACATCTCCAATAGCATAGATGCCAGAAATAGCCGTTTCCATATGATTATCGGTTATAATCCAGCCTGCTTCATTGGTAATGCCCAAATCTTTGGCAAACTCACTAACTGGGTCTAAACCAACATAAATAAAGACACCGCCAAATTTACGCTCTGACACTTCACCTGTTTTGACATTCTCTACCACAACGCTGCTAACGCGGTTGTCACCTTTGATTTCTTTTACCACTGAGTCCCAGATAAAATGAATCTTTTCATTGGCAAATGCACGTTCTTGCAGTAACTTTTGGGCTCGCAATTCATCACGCCGATGAACAATGGTCACCGTTTTTGCAAAACGAGTCAAAAATACAGCCTCTTCCACCGCAGAGTCGCCTCCACCGACCACAAGCAAATCTTCATCTCGGAAAAAGGCGCCGTCACAGACTGCACAATAAGAAACCCCGCGGCTGTTTAATTCTTCTTCACCAGGTACTCCTAGATGACGGTGAAAGGCACCAGTCGCAATAATAAGTGTCTTCGTTTCAAAAACCTCATCTTCTGTAAAGACTTTTTTTATTGCTCCTTGGTCTTCGATTTTTTCAACAGAGCCAAACAAATGCTCCACTCCCAAATTTTCGAGCGGTTCAAACATTTTTTCGGCTAATTCTGGACCACTGATATTAGCATAACCGGGATAATTTTCAATATCTGAGGTATTGTTCATTTGGCCACCGGGGATGCCTCTTTCTAAAAGACCAACTTTGAGATTACTTCTAGCAGCATAAAGCGCAGCTGTCATGCCTGCTGGTCCAGCTCCAATAATAATTGTGTCGTACATAAAATTTACTTCCTTTATTGTAATCACTGTTATTCTAACGTTATTAAGCTCTTTTTTCAAACATTATGCTCTGAGGATAAGCAGAATTCCCATCATTGCAAAGGATAAAATCGGAATCGTCATCACTGCAATCAATAGCATATCATACAGATGAGCTTGTCGCTCTTTGATTGTTTTATCAACACGTCGAACAGCACGAAGCCCAATCCATAATCCGAGAAAACTCCCCACCAATAGCGCCGTAATCAGTAAACTCTCTAGATAGAGTAAAAAAACTTGAGACAGCATAGCCACTCCCTTATTTCATAACTTTATGATTGAAGGCATTCAAAACGGATGCCGCAAACTTGAAAATAAACCCAGCTAGCAAGGCCAACTGGGCTTCTTTTTCTATTATATCAAATATATGTCCGTTTGTAACTGGCAAAAAATTCTTTTGTGCGTTCTTCTTTAGGGCAGTTCATTATTTCATCAGGAGTGCCTGTTTCGATAATGTGTCCCTTATCCAAAAACAGCACTTTATCTGCCACTTGCGAAACAAAAGACATGTCATGACTAACTAGAATCATGGTCTGACCAGCCTTGGCTGCATCTGCAATAGATTTTTCAACTTCCCCTACCAATTCAGGATCAAGCGCTGATGTTGGCTCGTCTAAAAGCAGAACATCTGGCTTCATCGCAAGCGCACGCGCCAAAGCAACACGCTGTTTTTGTCCACCTGACAAATGACGCGGATAGTGATTTTCACGGTCTGACAGACCAACTTTTGCCAGTTCTTCTTTGGCAAGATTCGTTGCTTCTTGGTCTGAGAATTTTTTTACAACCAACAAACCTTCTTTGACATTATCCAAAGCTGTCCGACGATTAAAAAGGTTAAACTGTTGAAATACCATCGCCAACTTTCGCCGCAAAGTTAGAATTTCTTCATTACTAATCTTAGAAAAATCGACAGTAAAATCATCAATGGCAATCGTGCCGCTGTCTGGCTGTTCCAGATAATTCAAGCTGCGTAAGAAAGTAGATTTTCCCGCACCAGATGAGCCAATTAAAGCAACTACTTCTCCTTTTTGAATCTCTAAACTAAGATTGTTTAAAACCATTTGTCCAGAAAAGGATTTGCTGAGATTTGAAATACGAATCATTATCGAACATCTCCTTTCGCCTGTATTTGTGGATTGAGATTATCAGGCGCTTCAATCGCCATTCTCTTTTCGATAAACCGCCCAAGTGCTTCAATCACAATATTCACGCCCCAATAGACAAGAGCAACTGAGATAAAGCGCTCAAAGTAACGGTAATCTGCACCACCCAAAATCTGCGCTTGAGCAAAAATCTCAACAACCCCTGCACTAAAAGCCAGAGAAGTTCCCTTGGTCAAGCCAATCAAAGAGTTAATCAAGGTCGGTGTGGCAACCACAGCTGCATTGGGGATAATAACACGGCGGTAAACCTGTCCGTTTGTCATCCCCAAACTACGAGCTGCTTCAATTTCTCCAGCATCAACAGACAAAATCGCCGCTCGAATGGTTTCACTAGCGTAAGCCGCTTCATTAAAAGCAAAAGCTACAATGGCAAATAGATAGGCTGGAATAGCATTGATATTCAGGCCCGTTCCAAATCGCAAGTTGATGGCCTTCAGAAGCAAAGGAATCCCATAATAAGTCAGCATGAGCTGAACAAGCACTGGTGTCCCTCGCAAAAAACTAACGAAAAAAGCCTGCAAAGGATACAAAACTTTCACACGGTTGATTTTGACAATAGCAAAAATGAGAGCCAAAATCAAGCCAAAAAAAGCTCCTCCCAAAGTCAATAGCAAAGTTGTCGGTAATTTTTCAATAATTCTGGGTAGTCCGTCAAACACAGATCGCCAGCTAAAAAGCTGTCCGTCTGGAATCTTCTGAACCAATTCTTGATACCAATTAGAGGCTAAAATCACTGTTGTAACAATCATAGCAACTTCCCTTTCTCGATAATGTCTAATTCTATCACAATTTTTTTATTTTACCAATTATTTGCTACGATAAAAATAGACTAGCAAGACTAGTCTATCACATTCGTTCTCTAAAGAATAATTGTTTTTATTTATGGGAGTGATAAAGAAATTTTAAGACTAAAACTGTTGACGTTTGGCTTTTCTTTCTGCACGACCGCGTGCTCGATTTTCAGCTCGCTTCGTTTTTCGACGTTTTTCATTGACAGCCCACTGGATTTTCTTCTTATAGCCCGGTTTGATTTTCTTCTTTTTCTTTTTAACCAGACCAATCATTTCCGTGTCCAATTTTTCCTGCTTTTTTTCACGATTGGCACGACGATCGCGGTCATAGGTATCTTGAAATTCTCCGTTTTTAATCATCTTGGGAATGAAGTGAATGCCCAATTTTTCTAGCTCACGAATATCTGAATCATCGCTCGGTTGATAAAGTGTAATGGCTGTTCCCAGTAGACCATTTCGACCGGTTCGTCCCACTCGGTGAACGAAGAAGGACAGATCTTGTGGAATTGCATCATTGATGACATGACTAACACCTTCAATATCAATTCCCCGCGCCGCTAAATCTGTTGCAACAATGTATTCAAAATCTAGGTTCTTCACCTGATTCATAATCCGTTTGCGCTCCCGCGGTACAATATCCCCATGAATCTTTGCCACTTTGAGACCTTGCGCTGTCAGATAGCTATGCAATTCATCCGCTCGTGTCTTAGTATTGACAAAAATCATCGCTAGATAAGGCTGTAGGAGCTGTGTGATTTTATAAATTTGCGCATTCTTATCACGTCCTTTTGTTGAAATCAGCCAATTTTCAATGGTATCTGAAATCACTGTTTTGGTTTTGATTTGCTCAATGACAGGGGTTGATAGATATTTTTTTAAAAATGGCTGCAATTTTTGCGGAATGGTCGCAGAAAAGACTAGAAACTGCAAATCCTTCGGCAAACTGGATGCAATCTTATCCACCGTCATTAAAAAACCCATATCAAGTGTCATATCAGCTTCGTCAACGACAAAAGTATGCGCCTTATGAATGACTAAGTCACCAGATTCAACCAAATCATAAATACGTCCCGGCGTACCAATGACAATGTGCGGCTGACTGGAACTCAATTTCCCAATCTGACGATTTTTATCAGTTCCGCCAATGTAATGAGCCACTCGGATTTCTTTATCAGAAAAAGCAGCAATTTGACGCGCAGCCTGATAAATCTGCCTAGCCAGCTCACGACTAGGGGCAGTAATGACAACCTGAACACTATCTGTATCTTCATTCAGCTTTTGAAAAATCGGCAGTAAGAAAGTGTGGGTTTTCCCTGAACCTGTTTTGGACTCTCCCACCAAATCACGACCAGCAAGCACAACCGGAATGAGTTTTTCCTGAACTTCTGTTGCCTCAACAAAGTTCAAATCCTTGAGTGCCTCTTGGATATAATCTTTAAACTTAAATTCTGTAAATTTCATGTTTTCCTCTATTCGTCTCTTATCCTATCTATTATACCAGAACTTGCTTTAAAAATAAAAATGAATGCCCTGTTGTAAAATGAAGTGCAACACAGAAGACATGTTCATCTGATATACTAGAGTTGCGAAAAACAGTATAAAGGAAGATGAACATGTCCACAAATTATTCTACCACAAATCAATCCTACAAGCACTTATCTGAAGCTGAGCGAGGAGAAATTGAAGCTTATTTAAGCGTAGGACTCAAACCTGCTGAAATTGCTCGTAGACTGGGGAGAAATCGCTCTACTATTACTCGTGAAATTAATCGTGGTTCCATAACACAATTGAAAAAAGTCAATGGGCAGAAGGTCTACTACCAACACTATTATGCAGATGCTGCCCATAACCGTTATCGGGATGCTAGAGAAACCAGCTATTATCTAAAACTGGATCGTGTATCGAACGATTTTCTGACAAAATTTATAGAAGCGATGAGAGAGAAACCAAGGGTGCATAGCGTGGATACCTTTGTTCATACCTATAGACTCCAACATGTAGATGCAGTTGTTCCTTCAACCAAGACGCTCTATAACTATATCCATCAAGGTTTGTTAGAGATTAAGGTTATTGATTTACCAAGAGCAGTGCGGATTCGTAAGAAATTTAACAAGCGTCCCTCTACCAAGAAACATCTAGGAAAGTCAATTGAAGAAAGGCCAGAGGAGATTAATAATCGTTCCCGTTTTGGAGATTGGGAAATCGATTCTGTTCTGGGTGGAAAGACAATAGGAGAACCTTCTATTTTAACATTGGTAGAACGACAAACACGCTATGCTGTCACAAAGAAACTCGTGGAAAAGAAAGCAGAGTATGTCAATCAAGCAGTCTTAGAGTGTATGAAACTTTATCCCATTAAGTCCATAACTGCAGATAATGGAAACGAATTTTCATCATTGAGTAAGATAGAGGGATTAGATGTTTATTTTGCACATGCCTATTCATCTTATGAACGAGGCACAAATGAGAATTTCAATGGATTATTAAGAGAGTTCATTCCCAAAGGATCCTCACTAAAAAAACTAAATCCGACACTTTTAGAGGACTATACAAAGGCTATCAATGAAAGACCTAGACGAATCCATGGCTATCAGTCCGCAAAAAAGCTGTTTGAGCTAACTCAAACAGCTTGAAAGATACTCACTTAATCAGAGGAACAACTTTGTTGCACTTGACTTGACAATTGAGAAATAAAAATGAATCATGTTTTTCTCTTCTTATTTCCTCCCTTTTCTATGAAGCTCTCCTTATTTTATGATACAATAATAATAAGTTTACAAAAAAGGGATGACCATGAAAAAATTTATTATTACTCTTGTAACGACTCTCTTGATCTTCCTAGCTCCTACAGTTTTAGCAGACAACTTTGAAGTAGGTGCTAAGCATGCTATCGCAGTTGACGTTGCAACCGGAAAAATTTTGTATGAAAAAGATGCTAATCAGCCAGTTGAAATTGCTTCTATTACTAAACTACTAACAGCCTATTTAGTCTATGAAGCGATTCATCAAGGAAAATTCACTTTACAAACTTCAGTAGATATTTCTGACTACCCTTATCAACTAACCGTTAATCCAGACGCCAGTAACGTTCCTTTGGAAGCTAGAAAATATACTGTCGAAGAACTATTAGAAACTTCTTTAATAGCAAGCGCCAATAGCTCAGCAATTGCCTTAGCTGAAAAAGTCGCTGGCAGTGAGAAAAAATTCGTTGACTTGATGAAAGCTAAATTGCAGCAATGGGGAATCAAAGATGCTACTATCGTTAATGCTTCTGGATTGAATAATTCTGTTTTAGGAGAAGAACATATTTATCCTGGTTCGGGAAAAGAAGACGAAAATAAAATGAGCGCCCACGATGTTGCAATTATTGCCCGGCGTTTAATCCTTGATTACCCAGAAGTTCTAGAAATCACCCAAAAAGCTACGTCTAACTTTGCAGGCATGACGCTTACATCGTCCAACCACATGCTCAAAAACATGCCCGCCTTTCGAGCTGGAGTAGATGGCCTCAAGACTGGAACTTCTGATAAAGGAGGCTCTTCCTTTGTCGGAACAATCCAGCAAAGAGGGATGCGTTTGATTACGGTTCTCCTCAATGTTAATCATGCAGATGAGGATGAGGATGCCCGCTTTACGGCTACCTCTAGATTTATGACCTATATTTATCAACAATTCACAGTCCAAACTCTTGTGAAAAAAGGCGAAGCCTACAATAAAAGCTCTGCCCGCGTCATTAACGGGCAAAAAGATGAAGTCACTGCTGTTGCTAGTGAAAAACTCACCATTGTGCGGAGATACAATCATAAAAAACCGACTGTTCATTTTACAACTGATAAAAACGGTTATCCCACTCCTTTAAAAAAGGGTGTCGTTGTTGGGAAATTGACCTATACTGATAATGATTTGATTGGAAAAGGCTATCTTGACAAGAAGCCACCAACTATTTCCATGCTTTCAGCGGAGAAAATTGGGCGTCCTTTCTTCCTCAAATCATGGTGGAATGAATTCGTCCAATATGTCAATGAAAAATTATAAACGAGCGAAATAGAAATCAGTACTCGTAGATGCTTGATTTCATCGTTCATCTCCGCATAGCTCGAAAGACTTGAGGAAGCTTTTGAGGTTGGAAATAAGCAAATGTAACTTGATGACAAATGGGCTGTAAAAGTTGATATAGCAACCTTGTGGGAATGTCGAAGTGGCAGATAAAGAAAACAAAGTTTTCGTCAAAAGTACTCTTTCAAGCTTGAAAAGCGAATCGCCTTGAGACTTGCTTTTCAAGCTCTATCCGTAACCTCAGCGCAGTGCTTTGAGCAATTAGCTACTGCGTCTGTAATGCTAACGATATAAACAAAGAAAGCTGAGCACTTTTGTCTCAGCTTATTTATTTAGCTTCATTTACTCAACTTTTCAGAATTTCCAGCTTCCTCAATCGCCCTTTTAAGAGCGTTCCAACCTAAGGTTGAGCATTTGATGCGTTGGGGGAACTTAGCAACACCAGCTAAAAAAGCTGCGTCTCCTAGCTCCTGTTGCTGCTTATCTTCCTTACCTTGCACCATTTGGGAAAAAATTTCTGCCAAAGCTAGCGCTTCACCCTTCGTCTTCCCTAGGACTACATCCGTCATCATACTGGCTGAAGCTGTAGAAATACTGCAGCCAGAATTCACAAAGGCAATATCTTCAATCACGCCCTGCTCATCAAATTGAACCGACAAGCTGATGACATCACCGCACGTAGGATTGTTGAGACTAACTTGTTCTACACCCTCCAATCGACCTTGATGATGAGGGTGAGCTGAATGGTCCGTCACAACTGCTTTATAAAGACTATTTAATTTAGAAAGTGCCATCGAAAAACTCCTTTGTTTTCTGTAAAGCTTCAACGAGCTTATCGCAATCGGCTTTGGTATTATACAGATAAAAGCTAGCTCGAACAGTCGCTGCCACTCCTAGGTAACTCAACAAAGGTTGAGCACAGTGATGTCCAGCCCGTACAGCCACGCCTTCATAGTCCAGAGCTGTTGCTACATCATGAGGGTGAAGCCCAGCTAGATTAAAAGAAATAACACCCGACCGCTGAGCCAAGTCCTCCGAACCATAAATGGTAAGCCCCTCAACAGCTTGTAATTTGGGAAAGACATAAGACAGCAATTCCTGCTCATACTGATGAACTGTTTCCATTCCAATCTTGTCCAGATAGTCAATGGCGGCAGCTAGACCTATAGCACCAGCTATATTGGGTGTGCCTGCTTCAAACTTCCAAGGCAGATCTTTCCATGTCGCTTCTTGTTCATAGACAAAATCAATCATTTCCCCACCAAATTCGACAGCCGACATTCGCTCAAGTAGCTCTTCTTTGCCATAGAGAACACCGATACCAGTCGGACCTAGCATCTTGTGGCCTGAAAATGCAAAGAAATCAACGTCCAAGTCTTGTACATCAATCTTCATGTGAGGGACTGATTGAGCTCCGTCCACCACTAAAAGAGCATTTGCCTGATGCACTAACTCTGCTATTTCTTTTATGGGATTCACCACACCTAGTACATTAGGAACATGCGCCAAAGCAACAAATCGCGTCTTTTCAGTCAATTTCGACCGAAAGTCAGTGAGATCTAACATGCCGTCTTTCAGATAAGCATAAATCAATCTAGCACCTGTCTTCTTACAGGCTTCCTGCCAAGGAATGATATTGGAATGATGCTCCATAACGGAAATCAGCACTTCGTCACCTGGCTGCAAGACATTTTCAGCATAGCGCGCCACCCAATTGAGACTAGTCGTCGTTCCTCTCGTAAAGAGAACTTCTTTCGTCGAAGCGGCATGGATAAAGGAGCGCACTCGTTCCCGCGCAGCTTCATAAGCTGCCGTTGCCCGTTCTGCTAGTGTGTGAACACCACGATGAACATTGGCATTGTCTTTTTCGTAATAAGCTGCAATCGCCTCTAATATCTGCGTAGGCTTTTGGGTTGTAGCTGCATTGTCCAAATAAACCAAAGGCTCATCATTGACGATTTGATCCAAAATTGGAAAATCCCTCCGAAGGATTTCTACATCAAGTTTAGACATTTCTTTTCCTATCTTTTATTTCTTAGCCAAAATTTCATCAATATTTTCAATCATCTCAGCACGGACTTCTTTAACTGGAATTTCAACGATAACAGAGCCTAAGAAGCCACGCACGACCAATCGTTCTGCAGTTGCCTTATCCAATCCCCGACTCATGAGATAGTACATATCTTCTGGATCTACCTGACCGATAGAAGCCGCATGCCCTGCTGTGACATCATTTTCATCAATCAAAAGAATAGGATTGGCATCTGAACGTGCTTGATCAGATAGCATCAGTACTCGACTTTCCTGTTGAGCATCTGCTCCCTTAGCTCCCTTAATAATGTGTCCAATACCATTGAAGGTCAAAGTTCCCTTTTCCAAAATAACTCCATGTTGGAGGATATTTCCGATTGAATTGCAACCGTAGTTGGTGACGCGACTGTCAATCCCTTGTATCTGTCTACCACGAGAGAGAGCCACCACTTTCATATCCGCATGACTGCCACGACCAAACAAATCACTGTCAAAATCAGCAATCACATTGCCTTCATTCATGACCCCGATTGCCCAGTCAATCATTGAATCATCGTCCAACTTGCCCCGGCGACTGATATAAGCTGTCACATTTTCCCCCAGACGGTCAATAGCTGAGAACTTAATCTGAGCACCAGCCTGTGCAATCACTTCCACCGTGATATTCGCAGTCACGGGAACAGTCCCAGAGTCATAAGTCTCCAGACGCTCCAAATAGGTAAACTTGGAATGTTTCCCTGCAATAATTAGAATGTGCTTGTTAAATGGCACGTCGCTCTCACTGTCTTGGTAAAAAATGCCTTCAATGGGCTGATTGATTTCAACATTATCTGGGATATATAGCACTGCTCCACCATTAAAATAAGCTGTATGATAAGCAGCAAGCTTATCTTCGTCATATTTGACAGAAGACATAAAATGTTTCTCAATAATTTCTGGAATTTCTTCAAGAGCAGAATAAAAGTCTGTGAAAATGACACCCTGCTCCGCCAAGTCAGCCGGCAATTGCTCTAAAACAGTCTGTGTTCCAACCTGAACCAATGTCAAATGGTCATTCAGCGCTGTGAAATCAGGTACATTTGTAAGAGTTTCACTTTCTGACAGCGTGCCGTCTCCCAAGTTCCAGCGGTGAAATTTCACGCGCTCAATAACTGGTAATTTCAACTCTTCTATTTTATCAAAGGCAGCTTGACGGAGATTTGCCAACCACTCAGGCTCCGCATGCATTTGTGAAAAATGTTTAATGGTTTCTTTTGTCATTTCATTCTCCTATCTTTTCTAAGCAAAAAGAAAGGTTGACTAGACTTCTTCTTGGTAATCAAAACCAAGTTCTTCAGCCAATTTGGAATAACCTTCCTGCTCTAAACGAACAGCTAAGTCTGGGCCACCTGAGGCCACTATTCGCCCATCCATCATAACATGCACCACATCAGGCGTAATGTAATTCAACAAGCGTTGATAGTGCGTAATAATCATAGCTCCAAAATCTTCACCACGCATGGCATTAACACCTTTAGATACCACTTTCAGCGCATCAATATCTAATCCAGAGTCAATTTCATCCAGTAGCGCAAAAGTTGGCTCTAGCATCAACAATTGCAAGATTTCATTGCGTTTCTTTTCACCGCCAGAAAAGCCTTCATTCAGATAACGCTCGGCCATTTCCTCTTTCATATTCAGCAATTCCATCTTTTCGTCCAATTTCATGATAAAATCACGAACAGAGATTTTTTCGTCGTCTTCTTTACCTGCATTCATAGCTGCTCGCAAAAATTCTGCATTGGTAATACCTGGAATTTCACTTGGGTACTGCATAGCCAGAAAAAGCCCCATGCGAGCTCGTTCATCCACATCCAGTTCTAAAATATTGACACCATCAAAGAGAACTTCTCCCTCGGTTACCTCGTAATTCGGATTTCCCATAATCGCTGCTGATAAGGTGGATTTCCCCGTACCGTTTGGTCCCATAATGGCGGCAATTTCTCCTGTTTTAAGAGTCAGATTGACTCCTTTTAAGATTTTCTTTCCTTCAATTTCTACATGGAGGTCTTTGATTTCTAACACAGACATGGCAAACTTTCCTTTCTTCATATCCATAATCTACCTTACCAGTATAGCAAAAAAAAGCCAAAAAGGCTTTTATTTTGTTTAAGTGCGAGTCTACTTCTTTTTTCTATTTCTGAACTTTGTTCGGATTTCTTCCCGATAAGCAGAATTTCCGATAAAACGAAGGATATTGAGCAGCGGTGTTCGATTTGGCCCCAGAACACCAATTAGTTCTACCAAAAGTTCCACTCCAAAAAGTAGCCCAATAATTAACAGTGTCCCACCAATACGGCTCGAAACATTTAGCAAAAGAGAAATCATGGCAAAAATCATAGAAATGCCATAAATAACCAAGACTGTCCCACGATGTGTTAAGCCCAAGGATAACAGCCGATGATGAAGATGCCGCTTGTCTGGTGTGTAAAACTTTTGCCCAGATAAAGTTCGACGGACAATCGCTAAAAAGGTATCTGTAATCGGCACACCCAGAATAATCATCGGAGTAATCACAGCGACAGCTGTCGCATTCTTCAAACCTTGAAGTGATAAAACTGCAATCATAAAACCGATAAACAGCGCTCCTGTATCTCCTAGATAAATAATAGCTGGATGATAATTATAAGGGAAAAAGCCTGCAATAGACATGACCAAGACGAAAATAGTTAAGGTTAGAAAAACATTGTGATCTGGCAAGAAAAAGTAGGAAACAATCCCCATTGTCACCAGCGAAATAATGGATACGCCACTCACTAATCCGTCCAACCCGTCAATCAAATTAACAGCATTGGTAATCGAAATAATCCAGATAACGGTTAAGATGAAAGACAACCAAGGAGCAAAGTGCAGCAGCGGCCCACCAAAAGGAATTTTAAAATGATTCAAACGGAAATCCGTCAATAGCCAAATCAAACTGGCAGCTAACACAATTCCTGACATCTTGGCTAAGGGCTTCAACTCTTTTACATCGTCAATCAATCCTGTCAGAGCAATGATTCCGCCTCCTAAGACAACAGGCCAAATATAATCAAAATAACTTTTTCCATGAAAGGTCGCCTGTACAATCATCGGCATAAAAACAAGCGTAGCAACCGAAAAAGCAATGACAATGGCTAAACCGCCACTGCTTGGCATCGGTTTTTTATTGATCCTCCGAGCATTTGGATAATCAACTGCGCCTATCTTAAATGCTAATAGACGCACCAAAGGTGTGAGAATCACACCGATGAAAAAGGTTCCAAGCAACACCAAAATGAATTTTAAAGGGAAGGGAATCATAAGCATTTAACCTTTTTAAGACTGGCAACCGCCTCGTTGACAAGCAATAAATAACCGTGCTCTTGCAAAACAGCTCTCGTCACATCCGTGTCTTCTGCATGTTCACGCATAGAGGCAAGGAGCCAAGCTGGATAACGCTTCGGGTGTCCCTCAATATCCACCAGAATTGTCAAATAATAGTGATCGTCCATTTTGTACAACTCCGAAGTATTGACAGCATAATCTACTGTTTTAGAAAAAATAATTGCTTCTTTCAGGCTGGAAAATTTCAAAATGTAATAGATATATTTTTGTGTGAGCTCGTCACTATTTTCATCTTGTTCTTCCATATCAGAAGTGCTTGTGTTATCGTCTGCTTCCGCCGTTTCCAAAGAACGAACAGTCTCCATATCATCTTTACTTTTCTCAAAAATATTTTTTTCTAATGTCTTTAAAAATTCATCTGGAGACATTTGAGACAGCTCTTCTACATCTGGCAAATCCGCCAAATCCTCGAAGTTCAGATTCTTATCAATCTTAGACTTGGTGACAAACACATCCAGTCGGTCTGGTTTAGGAGTTACACGAAAACTGAGCATACCGTTATCCAAAAAACTCTCTGGCATTTCCAACTCATCTAAAATTGCATAGAAAAACTCTTCTGTCTTTTCTTGCGGAACAAGAAAATCTGCCATCTCCATTCCACGTTCTTCTAAATCTTCTAATTTTATTGTGATCTTAATCGTTGTATCACTAATTTGCTTCATTTCCATCGCATTACCTCATACTTCTAGTCTTTTCATTATACTAAAATTTCGGTTTTTTTACAAAAAATAGACAACCTCATTTTCTTTTACCAATAAAAAACTCAACAAAAACTGTTGAGTTTTGAATACCTAAATTGTCAAATTAAGTTAGACTTTTCAAGTAACTCAGAAAAACTTGGTATGGTGTTTGATAATTCAAAGACTTCCTAGGAATTCTATTTCTTTTATCAGCTATAACTGATAAATAATTTTGAGAAATATTCGTAAAATCCATTTGTTTCGGTAGTCCATTTCGTCTTAATAAGCCATTAGAATGTTCATTGAGACCTCGTTGCCCAGGACATCCTGGATCTGCAAAGAAAATATCAATGTCATGTACATTCGAAATAGATTTCCAATTAGAAAATTCTTTCCCACAATCAAAAGTGATCGACTTAAAGAGATGGCTGGGAACTTGAGACAACCATTGATTGATGGAGGCCTCAATATCGCTTGCTTTCCGTCCATTGGTTTTCAGTGTGATGATGGCTTTTGAGCAGCGTTCTACTAAGGTAATGACTGCACTTTTGTGTTTTTCTCCCACAATTGTATCCCCTTCTAGATGACCGAATTCTGTCTTAAAATTAGGATAACTGTCTGCTCTCTCACGTAAATCTCTGCGAAACGCTTGTTTTCCTCGTTTTTCGCTATGACCATTTGGTTTTCTTTTGCCTTTCCAAGGGAGATCCTCTTTCTTTAAAATACCACGGTCTGCTAGTCGATAGAGAGTTCTCATAGAACAAGAAATCCTATCTGGATAAGTTCCTTTAATGACATCAAGGCTCCAATTTTGTTCTAAATGAGTTTGGATAAAATCTTTTTCTGATTGCGTAAGACTTGTTTTATTCCTGCCACAACGTTTCTTATTGACTTTATAACGGTTATAGTAATCATATGCAGAGTGCCCCTCTTTCAGATAGTTGATGACATTGTAGATTGTCTGTTTTGATCGGCCAAGTGAAGTCACAATATCTGAAACTTTTATGTTTTCTTGATAGTAAGCCTCTATCATTACGAGCTCGTTTGTGGTAAGATGAGTATAGGTCATTTATGTTAGTTCTTTTCAGACAAATGTGGTGTTTATCTGAGCCTAACATAGATGGCTTTTTCTGTCTAGCTTAATTTTACAAATTGGGATACTTAAAAAATAGCTTTAAAGATTCCGTACACGATAAGCAAAACACCGAGCCCGATACGATATTTCCCAAAGATTGTGAAGTCGTGCTTTTTCACATAGTCTGTCAAGAAGCGAATGACATAGAGACTGACCCCAAATGCAACGCCCATTGCTACAAGCAGCAAGAAGAATTGCCCAAATCCAAGTGTGTTTCCTTTGATAATAAATTTCAAAATCTTCCAAGCACTGGCACCAAACATAACAGGAATCCCTAAGAAGAAAGTGAACTCTGTCACCACAGAACGACTGGTCCCATTCAAAAGCCCACCCACAATGGTTGCTCCTGAACGACTTGTTCCTGGGAAAAGCGACAATACTTGAAATAGCCCAATGTAAAGCGCTGTTTTATAAGGCAAGCGATCTAAGCTGGTAATTGTCGGTTCTACGTTTTTATTGCGTTTTTCCAGTAAAATGAAAGCTACACCGTAGATAATCAACATACAAGCGACAGAAATGAAGTTATAAAAATGTGCATCAAACCAATCATCCAAAGGTAAGCCAATAATGGCAGCCGGCGCAGCTGCAATCACTACTTTTGCCCACAATTGCCATGTTTTCTGCACTTCACGCGCTGTCTTTCCCGGTTTAAATGGATTTAATTTATCAAAATAAATCACTACAACCGCCAAAATCGCTCCTAATTGGATAACGACATTGAACATTTCCATAAAGGCAGCATTCTGATTTTTATACTTGATAAACTCCTGTATCAAAATCAAGTGACCTGTGCTAGAAATAGGCAACCACTCTGTAATTCCTTCCACAATCCCAAAGATGATGGATTTTAAAATTTCAATGATAAACATTTTCTTCTCCTAAGGCTGATTTGTTTCATTATAGCATAATTTCAAGTGAGAGAATAGAGGCACTTTTTAAAAAGCACCTCCTCCTCCGCCTCCACCACCACCAGAGAAGCCGCCACCGCTACTTCCACCTGATGAAACAGAGAAACTGCTAGCCGAATTAGCTGCTGCCCCATAGCCAACAAAAGCATGTGAGCTCGCATGGAAATCATACACCATATCCTGATAAACAAAAGCATTCATCGATGGATTATCAATTGTGATTTTTCGTAGTTTCATGGTCTTGGTCACCTTATCTGCACAATTAAACATAGCAGCATAAACCAATAATCTGTTCCACAAAATCACTCCCTCTACTTCTGTATCCTTTAAATGAGCAATCTCATGCAGCATATTAGCAAAACTCTTCCAGTAATAATAGTTTTCTGTCCCTTCTTCATTTAAGACGCCATCACGCTTCACCATTTTGCATTTTCTCAAAAGGTAATACAGCATTCCGCCGGCAATGAAGAAGCTAACTACAAATTGATAAAATACGAGTCCATACTCCAAGAAAATCCAAGCTAAGATGACAAGAGAAGCAAATACAATAAGATTCATAAGGAGCATTGAAAGATATAAACACAAGAGCTCCTTTTTAGCAACAGGGCGATAATTATTTGGCAATTGCTCACGCTCAATAATTTTATGTATATTTTCTGTAATAAGTTTTAAATAGCATTTTAATAGTTTTCTCACTCTATTGCCCGCGCTACGAACAGCTTTCTCGCCACTATTATATATCTTATCGTCAATTTTAAAATCTGAAAACAAATTTTTTACAAGCAACTGCTTATTGTTTCCCATAGCCATTTTTAAAAATTCTTTTTCAAAATCAGCTAAACCCTTATCTGTCACTCTTTGTAATTTTGGTTGTTTCATATCATCTGTAAAAATAAGATTCCCTCTGTCAATCAAATCTAGCAAAGTGGCTTGTACAAGATTTTCAAATTTCAAAGACGTTGCTTGCTTCTCCGTTGGATCCAGCTCTGTCAAATCTACCGAATAAACATTGGAAGCGATGACCATTGGTGGCAAATCTTGCGGTATTTCGTATAGACGAGCACGCTTAGGAAACGTTACACGGGGTTTTATAGCGAACTGAAAGAGGCCATAAAAAGTTAGACTAATCAGACCAACTAGCACAAAAGCAAGTGGTAAGTCCCAGTCTACTAATCTCTGATATTTTTTTGTACTGGTAGCAACTTCCTTTTCAACTTGACGAAACTCTTGCAACCGATTGCGTTTTGTAACAGCTAAACTATTTTCAGGAACAGTTACTAGCGATCGATCCCAATATGCATGAAATTCTAAATTTCTATTTTTAGCAATACTAGCGACACGGATCAGATAGCTATCTCCCTCTCGTGTCACTTGAGCTGGCTTCATAAAATAACCCGTGTGAGCATACAATTCAGTCTGTTGTGAAGTAGCTGAAGGAGTAATCCGAAATTCTACATTATTTAATTTTTTATCCCAATCACTGATTGGAATCCAGTGTAATTCTACAATATCATTGTAGACAAACAGCATATTTTTCAGTTTCCACGTAACCGCAATGGTCACACGATCCCCTTTATTGCCAGCATTATAAATTTTATATTTATAGCCACCTGCAATATACTCTTGAACAGCAGTAATATCATTCTTAGGTTGTCCATTTCTTAAAGCTAGAATCGTCTGCTTTCCTTCCACATCAAAGCCCAGAGGAACTTTACCAGATGTCCCCAAAGTAATGATTTGTCCTCTGTAGCCACTTGAGAAATGGTAAGTGACTGTTTCAACAAATGTCGCTGTATTATCAGAATGAATCTGCAAATTCCCTTTGTAGGATTCAATATCATAACTCACCGCCAAGACTCGTTGACTGAAGAACAAACATGAGAAAAAAATTATGATACTCCAAAAAAACTTTTTCATCTAGCAATCTCCTTATACTAATTGCCTTTATTATACCATTTTTTCAAGTAAGGGTTTCCCCAATATTGAAAAGCATGTCATTTTTCGGTACAATGAAAGGAAGCTATTTTTAGATGAGGAGAAAATATGAAGAAATTATTCTTATCTCTATTTGCACTTCTGCTGCTTAGTTTCGGATTTGCAAATAGAGCTCAAGCCGATGAATACTTGCGAATCGGAATGGAAGCGGCTTATGCACCGTTCAACTGGACGCAAGATGACGATAAAAATGGTGCTGTCAAAATCGAAGGCACCAACCAATATGCTAACGGTTACGATGTCCAAATCGCCAAACAAGTCGCAAAAGCATTGGGCAAAAAACCGTTAGTGGTCAAAACTTCTTGGAATGGATTGATTCCTGCATTGACATCAGGTAAATTAGATATGATTATCGCTGGAATGAGTCCAACTGCCGAGCGAAAAAAAGAAATCGCATTTTCCAATAGCTACTACACCAGTGAGCCTGTGGTACTAGTCAACAAAGACGGATCCTATGCCAATGCAAAAACGTTGAAGGACTTCAAAGGAGCAAAAATCACTTCTCAACAAGGTGTCTACCTCTACAATTTGATTTCCCAACTGACAGGCGCTAAGCAAGAAACTGCAATGGGCGACTTCGCTCAAATGCGCCAAGCACTTGAGTCAGGAGTGATAGACGGCTACATTTCTGAACGTCCCGAAGCCCTCACAGCAGAATCCGCTAATTCAAAATTTAAAATGATTCAGTTCAAAAAAGGTTTTGAAGTTAATGAAGAGGATGCTACGATTGCAATCGGAATGCGCAAAAACGACAATCGTCTAGAACAAGTCAATGCTGCTATCGCTAAAATCAGTGCCAAAGACCAAGTCGCTTTAATGGACAAGATGATTCAAAACCAACCTGTTGAAACTGACACCAGCAAAGATAAAACTACTTTCTTTGGACAAGTGACAAAGATTCTGAAAGACAACTGGCCCCAATTTCTGCGCGGAGCTGGCTTAACCCTTATCATTTCCATTACTGGTACAATTGCAGGGCTCATCATTGGTCTCTTAATTGGTGTTTACCGCACCGCTCCTACAGCCAAAAATAAAGCTCTCGCTCTTTTACAAACTTTATTCGGTTGGTTCCTGAATGTCTACATCGAAATTTTCCGTGGAACACCTATGATTGTTCAATCTATGGTTATTTACTACGGAACAGCACAGGCATTTGGAGTTTCCATTGATCGTACAATCGCAGCCATCTTTATCGTTTCCATTAACACGGGTGCTTATATGAGTGAAATTGTCCGCGGAGGAATCTTTGCTGTTGATAAGGGGCAATTTGAAGCTGCAACTGCTCTGGGAATGACACATAACCAAACCATGCGCAAAGTTGTCCTTCCTCAAGTCGTGCGCAATATTCTACCTGCTACAGGGAATGAATTTGTCATCAATATCAAAGATACTTCCGTACTGAATGTTATCTCCGTTGTTGAACTTTATTTCTCAGGAAATACTATTGCCACCCAAACTTACCAATATTTCCAAACCTTTACGATTATTGCCGTTATCTACTTTGTCCTAACATTTACGGTAACACGCATTCTCCGCTATGTAGAACGCCGTTTTGACACAGATGATTACACAACGGGCGCTAATCAAATGCAAACGAAAGGAGTAAAGGCATGAGCGATACCATTTTAGAAATCAATCATCTTAAAAAATCCTACGGACAAAATGAAGTCTTAAAAGACATTTCTCTCACTGTCCACTCCGGCGAAGTCATTTCTATCATCGGAAGCTCTGGTAGTGGAAAATCTACTTTCTTACGCTCTATCAATCTCCTTGAAGAGCCAAGTGGAGGAGAAATCCTTTATCGTGGTGAAAATGTACTAGAAGAAAACTATAACCTCACTCATTACCGTGAAAAACTCGGTATGGTGTTCCAAAGCTTTAACCTTTTTGAAAACCTTAATGTTCTTGAAAATACCATTGTCGCACAAACAACTGTTCTCAAGCGAGAACGAGCAGAGGCCGAAAAAATCGCCAAAGAAAATCTTGAAAAAGTTGGCATGGGGCAACCTTACTGGCAAGCCAAACCAAAACAACTCTCTGGCGGACAAAAGCAACGGGTTGCTATTGCACGTGCCTTATCCATGAATCCAGATGCCATTTTATTTGACGAGCCAACCTCAGCGCTTGACCCTGAAATGGTCGGTGAAGTGCTGAGAATAATGAAAGACCTTGCTCAAGAGGGCTTAACCATGATTGTTGTCACGCACGAAATGGAGTTTGCGCGTGATGTCTCCAATCGTGTTATTTTCATGGACAAAGGCATCATTGCTGAAGAAGGCAAGCCTGAAGACATTTTTACTCACCCTAAGAAAGAACGCACAAAAGAATTTTTACAACGTTACTTACGATAATCCACAACCGACGGGAGTGGGACAAAAATCGGTAATTTCGAAGAAATTTGATTTTGTCGTCCCACCCCCGCACAGTTGAGTAGGGCTGTAAAGGTTGATTTATCAACCGCATAGAACCCACTCACCACTGAGACTTGCAAGAAACTCATAAAAATCTGACGAGGTTAAGGACTTTTGTCCCAGTCTCGTCTTTATTTTCTCTTCAAAATCTTTAAGAAGTCAATTGAAAAACTAATTTTTATTCAAACAAAACAGAATGTTTGAATACACATTCATTAGAACATTTTCTTGTTAAAAATAAAACTCTAATTTTTAAGAATATTTTTTAAAATAGATTGTATTGTAGAAAGCGGTTTATCATTTTTCTGTAAAAATATTCATTTTTAAAAATTAGATAGATAACGAATAAATAAACTTTCCACTTTATAATTATTTGTTATTTCCATATAAAATCATACTATTTTACAATTGCAAACAGAAAAAAGCAGGCTGATAGCCTGCTAAAAATACAACGATTAGCTTTCAAACTTTTCGTGGTTTTTATCGTAAAAATCAATCAATCCAAGAGCGGTTTCAAATGAAATATTTTTCACTTTAGCACGGCCTTGAGCAAGGGCAATGATAGACATTTCACGAGCGTTCGTTTCTTTACTGATGCGATAACCCGTGATTTTCTTATCACGAACCCAGCTAACAACTGATTCTACTTTTTCAAAGTTAGATTTAGCCATTTCCTTCTCCTATTTTATTATTTCTAACTAAATATTGTAAAGGTTTTTGTTTGTTTTGTCAACGGAAAAGGATGCCTATTTTGATGAATAAAGCAATTCAGAATATTCTTTATTTAGCTTTAAGTGCTGATAATATTTGTGTTCGAATACTTTCCACTCCGTCAGGATTTGCTGGTAGGAAAATTGTATTATTTCCCTTATTGTCTGCAAAATTATTCAACGTGTCAAGGTATTGGTTGGTTAAAAGAATGGACATGATTTGTTCTTCCTTCAATTCAACATTCGCACCTTTCAGCTCTTTGATAGAATCTGCCAAACCATCCACAATCGCTTTCCGTTGCTCTGCAATCCCTACCCCATGAAGGCGGTCTTTTTCCGCTTCTGCTTCTGCGGCAGTTACAATTTTAATTTTATCAGCTTCAGCCAATTCTTGAGCAGCAACACGTTTCCGTTGGGCAGCGTTAATCTCGTTCATTGATTGCTTGACTTCTGCGTCTGGCTCAACCTTGGTAATTAAGGTTTTTACGATGATATAACCGTAAGTAGACATTTCTTCTGCTACCTGTTTTTGTACTTCAAGTGCAATTTCATCTTTTTTTTCAAACAATTCATCCAATGTCAATTTAGGAACAGATGAGCGCAAAGCATCTTCAATATAAGATTTGATTTGAGCTTCTGGACGAATCAATTTATAGTAAGCATCTGTTACGTTATTTTCATTAACACGGTATTGTGTAGCAACATTCATCATGACAAATACATTATCTTGTGTCTTCGTTTCAACCACAATCTCACTTTGCAAGAGGCGCAATTGCACACGCGCTGCGATATGATCAATACCAAATGGCAAACGCAAATGAATTCCACTATTACTTAACTTTTGATATTTCCCAAAACGTTCTATAATCGCTACAGACTGTTGACGAACAACATACAACGAACTAAAAAGAACGATAATAAGGACGATAACAACAATCGGCATTACTAAAAATAACATAATATAAAACTCCTATCTTCTTTTTCAAGATTATAACATATTTAAAAAAGTTTATCAAACAAAAGCGATAAAAACTAGTTAAATCACTATGTTAAATTTCTCTTTAATATCTCACAATATCTAGTTTAGATCCAACCATTTTCTTGCGCAATTCGAACCGCTTCCAATCGATTTTCCGCTGCTAATTTCGTTAGAATGCTTGACATATAATTACGAACGGTACCATTTGACAGATAAAGCTTTTGAGCGATTTCTTTGCTAGACAGACCTCTTGCTGCCGCTTGCAAAACCAAAATTTCTTGATTGGACAAGGGATTTTTACTTGTCATCATGACTTCCATCAACTCAGGAGAATATTCTTTTTTTCCGCCTAACACAGTATGAATCGTTTTCATAAGGTCGGCTATACTGCGTTCTTTTAAGACATAAGCATCTACATCTGCTTTAATCGCTCGCTCAAAGTAACCAGGACGTTTAAATGTGGTGACAATAACAACTTTGACAGTTGGCTGCTTCTCCTTGACCCATTCCAACACATCCAGACCTGTTTGCTTAGGCATTTCCACATCTAAAATAGCCACATCTATCTTGTGAGATTGCAACAGAGTCATTGCCTCCTGCCCATTAGAAGCCTGATGAACCGTTTCCACGTCTGATTGCAGTTCTAGCAATTGGCACAGAGCATCTCTTAGCATGCTTTGATCTTCGGCGACTAACAATTTCATTTGAATCCCTCCATTGGTAAGTTTATTCGAATCTTAGTTGGCTGTTTACAGCTTAAAATCTCTACTTGTCCAGACAATGATTCCACACGCTCCCGAATAGAATGCAACTCTTTTCCTGTGGCAATTTTGAAACCTTTCCCATTATCCTCAACATCTGCTATTAACCTATTTTTTTCAAAATACAGATGAATTTGGCAACTGCTTGCTTGAGCATGCTTGATGATATTTGTTGCTAATTCTAGTAGAACCATACTTAAGCTTGATTGAATATTCGGTGCGATGCTAGCAATATTGAGTTGATGCTGTACTTGTACCCGAATCCCACTCATTTCCAGCATAGCCTGAATAGTCACTAACTCCTCATCCAAGGTTCGTGTTTTTAGATTATCAATAATCCGTCGCACATCTGCCATAGACTGCTTGCTAATTTCATGCACTTCCTGCAATTCTTTACCAGCTTTCTCATAGGATTTCATTTGAAGAAACTGTTGTGCTAATTCTGTCTTGACACTGAGCATAGCAAATGTATGTCCTAGACTATCATGTAGGTCTCGTCCAATACGATTGCGCTCATTTTCAGCTAGAAACAGATTGAGTTGAGCATTCTGCTTTCTTTTTTCCTCCTGAAGCAATTCAGCCACCTGCATGCGATACAATCCGAAGGTCAATAAATCAGCAAATAAAAAGGTCGCAATCAAAAATATCAGATAAGATAAATCACTCGGATTTCTAAGAAAAATAGAAAACAGAATGATTGGCTGTAAGGTAAAAAAGGACCAAAAACGCCAAGATTTAAATGGAATTTCATTAAAGTGATAGATTAGTAGATTTGATAGATAAAAGATGTACCAAACAAAACTTGGATTTAACCAAATAGAACTATAAAAAATGTAGGCAATCATTATCCACCAAGACAGCCACTGGTGAAACGGATGATTATCGAGTAGAAGATTGTAATAAGCTCCGATAAAAAATGCTGTCCACAACAAGAGCAAAAGCGAGTAGTCCCCGCTGATGACCCCCGCTATTGGAAAAACAATAAAAACTAAAGCAATATGAAACAGATAGTGAATATTTTTTAGTTTTTTCCACATAAATTATTTTACCTCAATCCGTTTTTTGAGTTGAAGAACCACTAGGCTGACACCAACTGTGTAAACCAGAACAATCAGTGCTGCAATGGCATTAAACTCGCGATGTTCCAAATAAGAAGATACAATCTGCATGAGTTGATAACTAGGAGTCAACTTACCGATTGATTGGAGCCATTTTGGAAACATGGTCAAAGGAAACCAAAGACCACCCAGGACTGCCAAAGCCATATAGGCAATATTCCCCACAACAGACATAAGCTGAGCGCTGGGAAGCAAACTCACTAGTACTCCCATAGCAATGAAAACCAAACTTCCAAACAAAATAATTAGGGCGATGATTAACCAATCCATTGCAGGAAGATTGACTCCACGAACAAAATGTCCAACAGAAAATACAACGACTATGGAAAGAAGGAAAGTCAGTAAAGCACTGAAAAGTTTGGATATATAATATTCTATCATAGAAACAGGTGAGTGTTGAAGCATTTTTTGCCAATTATTAGTTTTATCAGACTGCAAGGTGCTTGGAATACTAAAGAAAGCACTGGACATAATACTAAAAACTGTCATAGAAAAGAGATAGGTTTGGAGTACAAGTGTAGGGGTGGCACTCCCAGACATCATACCTGAGAAAATCAGATAAAAGACACTAGGCAATCCAATAGATAATAGATAATAAGCCGCTTGGCGCTTCATTAAAATCAATTCAACCTTCATTAAACTTCTCATATTTTTCATGATACATCTCCTTTTACTCTTGCGTTGTCTCAAAAATACTATCCAATAGTGTCCGGTTGCGCACTTCTACTTCCTCAATCGTACAACCATTCTCTACCAAGACTTGCCACACTTGACCAGCCTTTCTAGTTGCAAAGGAGAGAGCATTTTGCTTGATTTCAATTTCGGTCACTTCAGGTAACCTTTCCAAAATAGCTTGGTAAGAAAGCGGAATAGTAAAGTGTTTTTCTTGTTCTTCGCTGCGCATAGCGTAAGGCGTCGTATCACGAATCAATTCACCCTTATGCAAAACCAAAATCCGATCTGCTGTATGCTCTACTTCCTCAATATAGTGAGAAGAGTAAATAATGGTCACACCCTTTTGCTTCAATTCATCCACAATTTCCCAAAAATGCTGCCGAGTGGAAGTATCCATAGCAGAAGTCGGCTCATCTAAAAAGAGAATTTTAGGTCGGCCAATAAGAGCTAAAATAAAAGAAAACAACCGTTTTTGCCCACCAGATAATTTGCTGGCTAGCTGATCTTTTTGCTTATCCGTAAATGTCAAAAGGGCATCAACTTCTTGATTAGTTAAACTACGTGGGTAAATACTTTGAAAAAAGTTCAGTAGTTCTTTTACCTTCAAATCTGCCACAACTGTATTTTCTTGTGGTAAAATGGCAACAATCTGCTTTAATTGCTCATCTGTTGGCTTTAATCCTCGAACACTAGCCTGCCCACTTGTAAGAAACTTATCACCTAGCAAACAATCCATGAGCGTGGTTTTCCCAGCTCCATTTGGACCAATCAACGCCACACATTCTCCCTCGTTAATAGTAAAAGAGATATCTTTCAAAATTTCTTTCCCACGAATCTTTTTAGATAAACGGTTCACCTCAATCAGCTTCATCTTTTTCTCCTCATTATTTTTATTGGTGGAAATGCAACACATACAGAAGTCCTAGCAATTGGCTCAGGAAGTTTCTGGTCAACGATTAGATTACCACAAAGTTACTTGCAGCAAGAAGAATAAAACAGGTTGTAGACTTGGTTTATAACTCTACATTTCCTCTTGTTACTTTCATTATATCTCAACTCTTTTATCGCCACTAGATGATTTTGTCATCGCTCAACATGACAAATGTCATAAAAAAGACGATTCCATCGAGTCGCCCTTCGCAATAATTCTTCTGTTTTATTCAACACTAAAAAGGTATGGATAAACTGGCTGTCCGCCATTATGTATTTCTACTTCTACATCTTCAAATTTTTCAGTAATATCTTGCGCTAGTTCATTAGCCAAGTCTTCACTACCGTCTTCACCGATATAAATCGTTACAATCTCACTATCTACATCTAGCATTTTGCTAAAAGTTTCATTCAATGTCGTCAACATGTCTGGATTGGAAACAACAATTTTTCCATCCACCATACCAAGGTTATCGTTTTCATGAATTTCAAGACCATCAATCGTTGTATCACGAACAGCTGTCGTCACACTACCACTGACAACATCAGCAAGAGCAGCCGTCATACGATCATGGTTGTCTTCAATGGATTTGCTTGGGTCAAAAGCTAACAAGCTAGTCAAACCTTGCGGAATCGTTCTTGTTTCAATCACTACAGCAGGTTGTTCTATCACTTCAGCCGCTGATTGCGCCGCCATGAAAATATTTTTGTTGTTTGGCAGAATAATGATATGACGAGCATTCACATGTTCAACAGCCTTGATGAAATCTTCTGTTGAAGGATTCATCGTTTGCCCGCCAGAGATGATATAGTCCACACCTTGTGCCTTAAAGATATCTGACAATCCTTCTCCTGCAACTACCGCAATAATAGCATATTCTTTTTCTTCTGTTGGCTGGCTATTTTCACGTTCTTCTTTTTCAACCTGCGCTTCGTGCTGATTGCGCATATTATCTACTTTGACCTTGACAAGGCTTCCGTATTTCAATCCTTCTTGCATGACCAGACCAGGGTCTTCCGTGTGAACATGAACTTTTACGATTTCATCATCGTTTACGACAAGAAGTGAGTCGCCCAGTTCATTCAAATAGTTGCGGAATTCATCATAGTCAAATTCTTTTACATACGTTGGACCTTTTTTCAAGGCTACCATGATTTCCGTACAATAACCATATTTGATGTCTTCTGTTGCCACATGACTAGCTACTGACTTATGGTGTTCTGCATTGATCATTTCTGTCATAGTTGCAGGCGTTGCTTGAAATTCTTCAGACGCAATATATTCGCCTGTTAATGCTGACAAAAAGCCTTCATAAATGAAAACAAGACCTTGACCACCAGAGTCCACAACACCAACTTCTTTTAAGACCGGAAGCATGTCAGGTGTTTTAGCAAGAGCCACCTTAGCACTATCAAGAGCTGCTTTCATGACTTCAACAGCATCATTAGTCTCTTCTGCTTTTTTCTTGGCACCAATTGCAGCTCCACGAGAAACCGTCAAAATCGTTCCTTCAACCGGCTTCATCACAGCTTTATAGGCCACTTCCACTCCAGACTGAAAAGCAAGGGCTAAATCTTGTCCTGTTAGCTCTTCCTTTTCTTTTACACTTTGAGAGAAACCACGGAAAAGCTGAGAAGTGATAACGCCAGAATTTCCACGCGCACCCATTAAGAGCCCTTTTGCAAAAATTCCAGCTACCTCACCAACAGTAGAAGCAGATTTGTCCGCAACTTCCTTTGCACCATTTTCAATGGTCATTCCCATATTGGTACCTGTATCACCGTCTGGCACAGGAAAAACATTTAAAGAATTGACATATTCAGCCTGTTTATTCAAACGAGTAGATGCAGACTGCACCATTTCTTGAAATAAACTAGTAGTAATATTTGACACGATTATTCTCCTACAACTTTAATATTTTGGATATAGACATTTACTGTTTCGGCAGTAATTCCAAGCTGATTTTCAAGACTGAATTTCACACGTTCTTGAATATTTTTAGACACTTCACTGATCTTGGTACCATAGCTCAAAACTGTATACACATCAACAGCAATGCTACCTTCGTCCGTGGTCTTTACTACAACGCCTTTCGCATAATTTTCTTTGCCTAATAAAGCTTGGAAATTATCTTTAATGGCATTTTTACTGGCCATTCCGACAACACCAAAAATTTCAGTTGCTGCCCCACCAACAATTGTCGCAATGACATCATCTGTCAGTTCGATTTGACCATCTTTTGTATTGATTTTTACAGTCATAGTTTCTACCTCAAAAGTATTTTATAGTTTATTTTACCATATTTTACGCGGACTGTAAAAGAGAGAGTACATAATTAGAAAGGATTCAGTCAATGTTGGGGATTTTCCTTGTCGTAAAAAATCTATTTTCTTATGCAAAAAGAAAAAGGACCCCAGAGGTCCGATTCTTCATAAATTAAACGCGTTCAACTTTGCCTGATTTAAGGGCACGTGCTGAAGCCCAAACTTTCTTAGGTTTACCATCAACTAAGATTGTCACCTTTTGAAGATTTGGTTTCACAGTACGTTTTGTTTGGTTCATTGCGTGAGAGCGGTTATTTCCTGATACAGTTTTGCGACCTGTAAAGTAACATACTTTTGCCATTGATACTTGTCCTCCTGATTAGTTTCACGGGTTTTATACCACATACCGTAAGATTTTATCACAATTTCTATGATTTTGCAAGACTATTTTCTCTATATTTCAAAATTTAGCCAAGGCAGTCCAATCCATCAGTCTTAAATATAGATAATTCCCAAACGACCGAAAGATACATCTCCCTTTACATAGAGGGTCTTGTCTTTCTCATTGATGTTACGGGGATTGGTAACTGTGCCAAAAGCATTGTCTACGTCTAACTCCACACGCCAATTACTAGGCACATATAACGTTGCATTCCCAAAAGATACATCAACATCAAAGGTAGCAGAATCGCCTTTTATCGTGGCATTATCAAAGTAAACTGTGGCATTACCAAAGGTACAATCTAGCGTTTCATAAGTAAAATCTTCTGAATTGATGTAGCGCGTACCACTTCCAAAATTGATGTCTCCATTTATAATGCGGTGAGTATTTGAACCACGATAAACGCCCCAAATCCGTTTTGGTTTAAAAATCAATCCAATACCAATAGAAGCCAGAATCCCTGCTAAGAAAATCGTTCCAGATGAGATTGGCAAAAAGTGATAGCTACTATTTGCAACGATTAAGGAAATAATGGCTAAAATAACCCCACCAGATAAATTTCCTCTCCAAAAATTTTCAATCGCAAAGTAAGCAAATCCAAGCACAACGAACATCGGCCAAAAATTGAAATCAATAAGCGGAATACCAAAATTTCCTTGTAGTAGCACCCAGCCTGCCAATACCAAAAGCCCCATTCCAAACAATGTTTTTCTCATAATATTTACCTCATTTCACTTAATTTTTCTTTTAAAAATTGAAAATAATGCCGAGACACATGCACTTGTTTATGAGTATCATAAAAGCGAATGCTACTGGTCCCTGAAAAAGACTTTTCCAACGAATAAATTGCTTTAATATTCGTAATCGTTGACTTAGAAATACGGCAGAAATAGCGTGGCAAGCATTCTTCCAGCTCATACAATTTCAGCTTTACTTCATAAGCATTATTTCGAGCATGTGCAAAAATCTTATTTCCCTCTGTCTCAAAAAAGAGAATATCCGCTAAATCAACATAGTATTCGCTCGTATCTTTGTAAAAAAGAATAGACGGCTTAGCAACTTCTTCCAGAGAACGCTGAACGCGCTCTATCTGCTCATCAAAGCGAGGTGCCTTAATGACAATTTCTGCTTCTTCCAGATTAGAATCTAGCTCAACTCGAATTTTCATAAACGCTCCCCTCGTTTTTCTTTATTTTATTATAACAATTGGTTCGTGAAATTCAAGCGGTTTTCAGTAAGTGGTTCATTTCGAGACGCAAGTGGTCGTGAAATCTGAATAACTTCTTTGCTTTTTCATAAGCTAATCAGATTCTAGCACCTTTTTACGCAACATTGCTTAATAGACAATAAACAAAAAGCCTTCAAATCACTGTTTGAAGACCTTCAATGATGCCGATTATAGGGCTTGAACCTACGACCTACGCGTTACGAGTGCGTTGCTCTACCAACTGAGCTAAATCGGCATTCAACACATTCTTATTCTAACACGTCAAATTTTTTTGTCAAGAAGTTTTTAGGAAATTTTCTTGATTAAAACCATGCAGGGATTATGTGAATCCCACAGCCGAGGGAAGATTTCTAATTTTTTAAAACCTTGAGCCTGATAGAAAGCATTCGTTCTATCGTAGGTTGGATAATGACCCGGTGCCACTGTTTTGACTTGTAAATAGTCAACCTGTTATCTTGCTGCCATTTCCAAGACCTTCACTAACTTTGATCCAATCCCTTGCCTATGATAGTCTTTCTTGATAGCTAGGCAGTCAATCTCTGCACAGTCTTCACTAGAATAGGACAAACTAATAAAACCAAGCGGATCATCACCTTCATAAGTTCCCCAGACATGAAGTTTCCCAGCCGCCTCAATATAGGCTTGAGTACTATCTGGAATACCAAACCACTCTGGTAAATCAGACAAAATCTCAGCTGCAATCGCTAACTTCTGCTCCTCTTTCTTGATTTCTTTAATCTGAGCCATTTCTCTCTCCCATTCCTGCCAACAAATTTTTATCTTTTATGTATTCAACAATCAACAAAAATCCCGCACAAGGCGAGATTTTCTTGTTGATTTGGTAAGCCTAATTAAGCTTTACCTTCTGAACCAAATACGTCGATACGTTCTTCAACAGCTTCTGTAATTGCTTCAAAACCTGGTTTCAAGAATTTACGTGGGTCAAAGAGTTTCTTCTTATCGTATTCTGCTTCGTTTGCTTCGTATTCAGCAACGAATTTACGAGTAGCTTTTGCAAAGGCAATTTGACATTCAGTGTTTACATTTACTTTAGCAACACCCAATTTGATAGCTGCTTGGATTTGGTCATCAGGAATACCTGAACCACCATGAAGTACGATTGGGAATCCAGGGACAGCTTCTGTCAATTTTTGCAAGTGGTCAAGGTGAAGACCTTTCCAATTAGCTGGGTATGGTCCATGAATGTTACCAATACCTGCTGCAAGGAAGTCAATTCCAGTTTCAACCATTGCTTTTGCATCTTCGATTGGAGCTAATTCACCGTCACCGATGATACCATCTTCTTCGCCACCGATTGTACCAACTTCAGCTTCTACTGACACGCCATTTGCATGCGCAAACTCAACAACTTTGCGAGCTTTTTCAAGGTTTTCTTCAACTGGAAGATGAGAACCATCAAACATAACTGAAGTGTAACCAACTTTGATACATTCAAGTGCATCTTCATAATGACCATGGTCAAGGTGAATAGCAACTGGTACAGTAATTCCCATTGATTCTACAAGGTTTTCGATGAGAAGTTTACATACTTTGTAACCGCCCATATATTTAGCAGCACCCATAGAAGTTTGGATAAGAACTGGAGCTTTTTTAGCTTCTGCTGCACGCAAGATAGCTTGAGTCCACTCAAGGTTGTTTGTATTAAATCCACCAACTGCATAACCATTGTCACGAGCTGCTTGGACAAATTTTTCTGCTGAAACGATTGCCATTAGTATTAGGCCTCCTATTTATTTTTATGGGTTTTCCCATTTACATTGTTTATTTTATCACTTTTTAGGAAAAAATACCAGTGTTTCCTAATTTTTTAAGCGTTTTCTCTTATAAAACAAAATTTCCTGCCTCACAGTTCAAAATGATAAAAGATAAATTGCAAGAATAAGTGCAACATTTATTCGAACTCATCCTCTAGAGCTTCACAAGCAGTTCTGTAAGCTAAACATTTTCGTGGTCGGTGATTGATATCATATAAGGCCTTGTTCAAAGCCTCATCAGAGATAGCGGCTAAATCTGTTTTCTTTGGGAAATATTCTCTTAGTAAGCCATTGGCGTTTTCATTGCTTCCTCTCTGCCAGGATGAATAGGCATCCGCAAAGAAAAAGGAAATTCCTAAGTTTTCTACCATAGGATAGCAAGCAAACTCTTTTCCTCTGTCTGAAGTGAAGGTTTTAAGAGCCTCTTTTGGAAATAGCCTACAAAGTTGTTCGATGGCTGAAAACATGGATTTGGCAGTTCTGTCTAGTATCTTGAAAGCTAAGTAAAAGCGCGTTTTTCGCTCCAGAAAAGTTGCTAAACACCCCTTGCTTTGGCCTCTGGGAGACACTACAGTATCGAGCTCCCAGTGACCAAAAGTTTTACGATTCCTGACCTCTTTAGGACGTTTGGCAATCGACGTACCAATCCTAAATGTTCCACGTGTTTCTTTGGGTTGTCGAGTTTTTCCTTTACGACGAAGGACGCTCAAATCCAGATAATCAAACCAGCATAGAGCCAGTTATAGATAGTTTTAAAAGTTACCATTGGCTTTTGTTCAAGCTGATAGCGACCACAAATCTGTTCGGGCGACCAGGAGGATTTTAAACCTTCCTCAATTTCCTTTTTCAACTTTGGTGTCAAACAAGACTTCCGACCTTTTTGTTTGGCCCTGCGATCGTACTCTTCCTGTGCTAAGACTGCGGAATAACCATTTTGGCATCGTCTTAACTCTCTTGAAATAGTAGACTTATGGACGCCAAGTTTATTTGCAATTTGGCAAGATTTCAAACCTAATTCCAAGTAAGTTTCTATCTTTATTCGGTCGGTTATGGTAAGATGGGAGTAGCTCATAGTTTTTCCTCGGGTTCTGTTTGTGTGGTTACTTACAGTTTACACCAATGAAACACTATGAGGTTTTTTGTTGCACTATATTTTACAATTTATCAAAACAAAAAACTGACCGAAGCCAGCTTATCTCATGCGGAGAGAGGGACTTGAACCCTCACGACCTAAAGCGGTCACAGGATCCTTAGTCCTGCGCGTCTGCCAATTCCGCCATCCCCGCGATTGAGTACTTTACTAGTATAACAGGACAGCTAAGGCTTGTCAAGAAAATTTTGACTTTATTTCAAAAAATCAACTTTCTACTCAAGTAGCAAGACTGGGAAATCTAAGCGAAAATAAAGCTAAGACAGGAACACAGAAAACTCAGTGCTTCTGAGTCGCAACAAAGACAGCCACAGTTTGGTCGGGATCGTATTTTTCAAAGTCAATAGTGTAGTCCCGATGAAGCTCACCTGTTTCTTCTGCCTGCCAAATCCTCTGCCAAGCATGAAGAACCGCTTGAGAATCCTCCTTATCCGCTTCAAACACTTGATAGGTCTGCTCAGAGGTATCAAAATCATAGAGTTCCCCATCTGTCAAACGGCAGATAGAGAGACTGTAGTCTCCTTTGTAATCACTAGCATAATCATGATAGACAGCATAGACTGGTTCCCCTTGGGCAAAAGCTTCTTTCACAGCCCCCTCTTGTTCCTGCCAGAGAGCTTGGATTTTTTCTATACAATGCTCATCTTGAAAATTATTAGTACGAATACTAGCTAAAATGTTTAGAAACATCTTCTTCCCTCCTTTTGTTTTTCATTATAATATTTCTCTAGAAAAATCGCTTATCCTAGAAAAAGCAAGTCTATCTCTCCTGGCTCTTCCACTGCTGTGACAAAGGCCGTATAAAGACCTTCAGGTCGGTTCGGGCACCTGGAAAGATCTGGGTGATACTGACAGGCCACAAAGAATTTGTTTTCTGGGATTTCCACTATTTCGACCAAGCGATTGTCTGGTAAAACTCCAGAAAATACAAATCCGGTTGCCTCAAACTGCTCGCGGAAAGCATTGTTAAACTCATAGCGATGGCGATGACAACGTTGCACGATTTCTTGATAGTCATAATCTGCCGCTGCTTTAGAATTGCGCTTAACCTTAGAAGGATAGAGCCCCAGTCTCAGCGTTCCACCCAAGTCCTCGACATCAATCTGATCACGCATGAGGTCAATGATTGGATACAATGTGTCTGGATTAAGCTCCGCTGAGTTGGCATCTGCCAGTCCTAGGACGTGACGGGCGAATTCAACACAGGTTAACTGCATACCCAAGCAAATGCCCAACATAGGCACATCCTGCTCACGCGCATAGAGGATTGCCTGAATTTTACCCTCAGTTCCTCTCTGACCAAAACCAGCTTATCTCATGCGGAGAGAGGGACTTGAACCATCACGACCTAAAGCGGTCACAGGATCCTTAGTCCTGCGCGTCTGCCAATTCCACCATCCCCGCGATTGAATACTTTACTAATATAACAGGAGAGAAATACCTTGTCAAGAAATTTTTTGAAAAAGTGAGGCATCCAATCAATAATCCTAAATGTTGATGCTAGGTAACATTATTAAAAAGAACTTGAATGATAGCCCATTTCGTACAAAAAGAAATTTCTATGAAACTTAGTAGCCATAGAAATTTCTTGTACTTATTTCACATGATTTTCATAGTTATCTTGTGCTTTTTTATTAGAGATTTCTTTTTCTTTTAGCCATTTCTTTTTAGCACTTTCGTATTCTTTTGTTGTTACAATTTTGTCTTGCAATTTGACATATTTAAAGTAATTGCTTGAGCCTCCTTTGATTCCAACTAATGAATAAGAACGGCTAAATGGAACTGTTTTCGTCACAGACGGCGTTCCTCCAAGAGAAAGATTGGGCATTGTTAAACCGCTATCAATCAACCACGCTTGCGCTTCGGCATATTTTTCATAGCGTGTAGCTTCATTGGTTTCAGCATTTGCTTCTGCTAGCATCTCTGTATATGTGTCCAGTCCAACTGCCTTAATCTTATCATTTTCTTGACCTGGTTCCAAACCGAAGTTTTGTAAACTACCACCATTTTTTGTATTCAATGTATCTAAATAAGTAGATGGGTCTTGATAGTCACCAGACCAACCACCATTATACAGATCATAGTCCTTTTGAGCAGCTGTATTAGCAAAATAACTGATATTATTTAATTCATCTGAACTCATTTGTTGAATATCAATGACAACATTTTCTGTGCCCAAGACAGACTCAACAGATTGCTTCATGGAACTTTCCCATTGAACACCAGTTTTACTTGTCTGACCAGCCGGTACATCTAAGTGTATAGGGAACTGAACACCCTTTGCTTGCAATTCTGCTTTAGCTTGAGCAAACTTCGCCTTGGCTTTTTCTGGATTGTAATAAGCATCTTGTGCATCGGCCAAATTCATATTTGACCATTCTGAGCCATAGTTTACCAATTTAGAAGACACAACATCACCAAACGTTTTATCACCGATAGAAACAAATGTTGGTGGCACGAGTGTGTTCCGCAATACCTTTGTCGCTCCGTCTTTCCCATTACTTTGTGCACCATAAGAAGTACGATTATAGGCAAAGTTGATAGCTTGGCGGAAAGCTTTATTTAGCACCGCTTCTTGTGTCGCAGCCTTTTGAGCATCTGTTTTCTTAGATGTATGGTTGTAAGACTGACGATTTAAGTTAAAGTTATAATAGTAGCTGGTCGCATCTTGCAAACTATAGATGATATTGTTAGCATATTGTTTTTTAACAGAAGCAAAACTAGAGCTATTTGGATATAGACGAGCTGCACTATAGGCACCATCTGTGAAGTTACGGATAAGGGCTTCTTGGTCAGATCCGTCATAATATGTCAATTTAATGTTATCCAAATGAACATTCTTTTTATCATAGTAATGAGGATTTTTAGCAAATTCCATAGAAGACTTGGCTGTCAGAGACTTCAATAGATAAGGACCATTGTATAGAATGCTGGTTGGTTTTACAGAACCAAAATTCTTTCCTTGTGATTTCAAGAAATCTGCATTGACTGGGAAGAGGATATTATTGGTCGTTTTTGAATTCCAATAAGTCTCTGCACGGCTGAGTGTATACTGTACTGTATAGTCATCTAGAGCTTTTACTCCAACTGTTGAAAAATCTTTCGTTTCCCCCTTGATGTAAGCATCCAAACCTTTGACAGAATCTTGAACGAGGTAAAGGGCTTCTGATTTATTATCTGCGGCGTATTTCAAACCAGTTACAAAGTCTTGCGCTTTTACATTTGCGTACTCTTCACCTTCTGATGTGTACCATTTAGCATCTTTACGTAATTTATACGTGTACGTCAAGCCATCTTTGGAGACTGTCCATGACTTAGCCAGCGACGGAACTAAATTTCCGTATTGGTCATTTTCCAATAATCCATCAACTAAGTTAGTCACAACATCTGATGTTGTCGCACGGTTCGCCATCAGATAATTTAGCGTATCTGGATCTTGTGTATACACGTATGAATAAGTTGATGTGCTAGAAGCTGACTTGCCACAGCCTGATAATAGGATTCCAGCACTTAGCACAACTCCTGTTGCAATAATCCATTTTGATGATTTCATAGATAAACCTCCTCTAATGTCACATCTTATTACATTGAATATTATACCGAAATATTCTCAAAAAGTAAAGAGCTGTTTTTGACAGAAAATATTATTTATTCAAAATACTAGTTATTTTCTGCATAATATGATTAAAATAAGCCACAAAATACATAAAGAAACAAAAATAATAAATTCTATTTTTTGATTCAAATTGAATAAACATTCTTTTAAAGTTAAAAAATAAGCTATTTTACTTTATGAAGATAGCAACTACTCCCCTCCTTCAACTAAATATTGAACCTATTATACACTTTTTTCGTATAAGTACAAGAAAAATCATGATTTTTTAATATATTTTTCGGATTTTCTGCTCTTTAAAAACCAAAAAAAGAGACATCCAGAGATAAAATTTGCATGTTTTAGTTTCTAACCTCATCTCTCAGAAGGGTGGTTATTCAGCAATCTAGAAGGCTAGTGAGGTAGGGACGAAGTTTTCGTCACAAAAAAGCGAGGCAGAAATAATATTGTCCCCGCCTCGTTTCTCTTATAAATATAAAATTGCAAGTGTTAGTAAGCTAGCTACAAGACTAATGCCCCAGAAAAAGAAATCGACCTTCCATTCGCTCCAAGCTTTACCATGTCCTGACAAACCACCTAATTCAAAATGGTGATGAACTGGTGTCATCCGGAAAATCCGTTTACCACCGGTCAATTTGAAATAAGAAACCTGCATCATGACCGAAGTTGTCTCAAAGACATAGACAATTCCAATGATGAGAAGCGTCCATTCTTGATGAAGCGCCATCGAAATGGCTGCTAACATACCACCGAGAGCTAAACTTCCTACATCTCCCATAAAAATCTTGGCAGGTTTATGATTGAAGATGAAGAAGGCGAGCAGACCGCCAATCATACTCAAAATGACAATTAAAATATCAAAACGATGCTGAACAGTTGCAATAACTGCATAAGCTGCCAAACTGATTGTAACAGAAATGCTAGCTAACCCATCAATACCATCTGTTAAATTGACTGCATTGGAAAAACCGACCAGCCAAAAAAGTGCAAAAGCGATATAAAGATAACCTAAATGAAGTGGGAAGCCAAAAACATTGAGTAAGTCACCTCCGCCATGAGTATCAAAGAAAAAGTAAAAAACAATACCACCAATAATTTGAAGAACTAATTTTTGTTTGGGATTTAAGCCTTCATTTATTTTGCGAAAAATCTTTAAAAAGTCATCCAAGAAACCAACAATACCGTACAAAACAAGAATAAACAATATCATCAAAGCAGCGCTTGAGAGTTCTCTTGATATAAGTGCAATCACAAAACTGGACAAAACGGAAGCTAGCAAGAAAACAGTCCCACCCATGGTTGGAGTTCCCGCTTTTGCTCGGTGCTGCTTCACATCCTCGTGCATTTGTTGCCCAGAAATATGGGCTTTATGATAAAAATGAATAAAAGCAGGTATTCCCACCAAAGTTAGAATAAAGGTCACAACACCTGCAACGATAGCTTGTAACATGCTAATCTCCTAATGTAATTGTTATTTCTTTTATTTTCTTGAGTGATGCATTGGTTTTGACACTTTGGGCAACGACTTTAGAGCCTTTACCCTTAACATGCACTTTTATGCCCAACCATTCACCGAATGTTTCAGCATTTTTCTTGGTCCAACCGTACATATCCGGCATTTCAGTAAAGTCATCTGTTAAGACAAGGATTTGCTGATTGGATTTTAGCACTTCACCTGTTCTTACAGAAACTTTCTTAATATTTTTACCAGTACCTAGGATAATAGGTTGTACAAGATTGCGTCGTAACTCATCCGCTAAATCACCAGGGCTGGTATTTTTAGTAGATGGCATTTTATAAGTTATTTCTTTTGAAACCGATTTTAAAACAGGTGATTGCGTCGTCAAGTTCAACGTATCCTTCATCGCTGCAGCTTCTTCTAACACCGGATTGACAACTTCTTTCCAGAAGATTGGTTGGAAAGATTCTGAAGGCTGTTTCAGAGTTACATACATGATGAAATCAGGATTTTCTGCTGGTGTCATTGCTACAACAGAATAGATGTAATCATTTGCCCCTGTCAGATAACCACTGCCATTTTCTCCGGCAATTTGTGCTGTACCGGATTTAACTGCCACATTTTGATTAGGCACTTTGATAATCGGACCTTCTGCCTTGCTATATAAGGTTCCGTAAATAGGATCTGTACCGACAGTCACCATATGGTCTCTCGTTGACTTAGCAGCATCTTTGGAAACAGGGTGCCCGACAATTTCTGTAGAAGCCTTACGCGCACTTCCACTTTTTGAATCATAAATTGCACTGATGAATTTTGGTTCAACCATTACACCATCATTGGCGATAGAAGAAAAAGCACGTAACATTTGTATCTGAGTAACTGAAATCCCTTGACCAAAAGCACTCATTGCATAAGTAACGATATTATCTGCCGGAAGACCGCCGTAATCTTCATAATTCATTCCAAAGCGTGTGGGTAGTCCAAATTTAAACTTGCTAAGATAGTCTAGCCATTTTTCATCACCCATTTTTTTCTCAAGAGAAGCCATTCCCACATTACTAGAAAGAGCAAAACCTTGAGCATAGGTTAATGTCTGTCCTTCAGAAAGTCCCATGTTGACATTCCAGTCTCGAATTGTTACATCCGCAATTTGTAAGCCACTATTATTATACGTTTCATTTTCTGGGAAAGTGTTATTGTCTATAGCTGCAGCTAGTGTCATGACCTTCATCGTTGAGCCAGGTTCATACTGATTTTGATAGAGAGCACTAGACCAAGCAAAGTCTTTTGTCAGATCTTGCTTTGTATCAGCATCAAAACTTGGACGCTGCGTCGTTGCAAGGATTTCTCCAGTTTTTGCACTGACTAATGTGGCACTGGCATAAGTTCCTTTGGCTTTTTCCACAAAAGTATTCATCCGCGTTTCAAGGAAAGACTGTAAGTCTGAAGATAAGGTTGTATAAACATCTTTTCCATCTTGTGTTTGCCTTGAAACCTTGTCTGATCCCGGTACTATATTTCCGTTTTTATCTTTTTCATAGGTGATGACACCATTTGTTCCAGCTAACGTTTTGTTTAAAGCAGCTTCTAAACCTGTCGTTCCAACAAGTGTTTTACTACCATCTTTATTTTCTTGTAACTGAGCCAATCCAACAAAAACAGAAGCAAAATTCCCATTTTTATAGCTTCTATTTGGACTAGTTGTGAAATCAACTCCCTTTACTTTCGCTTTTTTCAATTCCTCACGAATGGTATTCATATTGCTATAACTGATACCATTCCCTTGAGTACCAAACGAAACTTGTTGTAATTTTTTTCGAGATAGTTGTTTTTTGACGTAGTCCTTGTCCATACCAAGATACTTGTTAAATACATCAGCTACCTTATCGTATTGAGATTCTTCTACATAGAGAATTTCTCCTGTTGCTGACTTATAACTTTTATCAATAACAGCATAAACATTATAGGAAGTCGCATCTTCAGCTATTGGCAAACCATTACGGTCATAAATAGTTCCACGTTTAGCTGGGACAATCTTTGTGATTTGATGCACTTGACTTGCCTGTTCCGCTAAATTCACACCAAATTTCTTTCCCGTTCCAATGATAATTGCAAAATTGATTAGGAAAACAAAAAAGACAAAAACCGTCAAAACGCTTAGATTTTTCCCTACTCGTCTACGGTTGTAACTAGGATTCCTACGATTTTTCAAAGCATGGTTTAAAATTCGTCTTCTGAGTCCATTCATGCTCTACTCCGCCGTTCTGATATTTTCATTATTCTGAGTCATTTCTTGCGAACTCGCTAATTTTGACAAACGTTCACTACGGATCAATTCATTAACCTCTTGCTTGGCATCATCTAACTCTGTTCGCTTCGCTTCAATTTTTGAATTGACAGTTGTTAAATCACGCTGCACTTGCAATAATTTTGTCTGCATAAATACGACACTTGTCGCTAAGATAACTGCCGTCAAGACTATAGCGCCATAAAATGCCTTTTCAACACGAGAAAATCTTTGAATACGCGCCTGAAGTATCTGACTAGTCGTTCTTGGTCTATTATTTGCCATCTCAATCCTCACTTATGTACTTTTTGTGCCACACGCAGCTTGGCTGAATGCGCGCGATTATTGTTATCTAGTTCTTCTTTACTTGGTAAAATAGGTTTCCGAGTAACCAATTTCATTTTAGGTTGTAAATCCTCTGGAATAAATGGTAAACCTTTCGGGACCTCCACTGTTGAAGCTTCTTTAAAAAGCTGCTTGGCCAAGCGGTCTTCTAACGAATGAAAGGTAATCACAGAAATCCGCCCATCAACTGCTAACAAATCCATTGCCTGTTGAATAGACTCATCTGCTGCGCCCAATTCATCATTGACCTCAATACGAATAGCTTGAAAAATCTGTTTAGCTGGATGACCTTTTTTCTTTAATTCCTTGGCAGGCTTAGCAGATTTAATAATCTCCGCCAACTCCGTAGTGGTTTCAATCGGTTTCTTTTCACGCATTTGCTCAATTTTACGAGCAATTTGTTTTGAAAATTTATCTTCTCCATACTTAAAAAAAATCCGCACTAAATCATGATAGCTATATTGATTAACTACTTCATAAGCTGTTAGCTTTGCCTCACGATTCATTCGCATATCAAGCGGAGCATCTTGTTTATAGGAAAAGCCACGCTCACGCTCATCAAGTTGCGGACTCGAAACTCCTAAATCATAACAAATACCATCAATTTCTTCAACACCTAGTTCATTCAAGCGAGCTTTTAAATGACGAAAATTGTCATTGATAAAAGTCACCATTCCTTGTTCAACATACGACGCTAAGCGTTTTTGAGCATGCTCAATAGCAGTCTGATCTTGATCAAAAGCATATAGATGACCGTTTTTCCCTAATTTACTCAATAAATATTCACTATGTCCTGCTCCACCTAATGTTGCATCAACATAGACTCCATTTGGTTTTATATCAAGTTGATCAATGGTTTCGTGCAGAAGAACTGTTACATGATGAAATTCATTTGTCATATCTTTACTATTATACCACAAAGATTTAAAAAAAGAATTTTAGAATCATGTAAAGTTTTTTGTCAATTATACTTGACATATCAGCCAAGGATTTTTATAATAAAATCACAAACGTCAGTTATATTTGACATCAAAATAAGGAGAAATGCATGAATCGCGTGAGAGAATTCCGAAATAGTCTTGGGCTATCACAATTAGAACTTGCTAAAAAGATCGGCGTTTCGCGGCAGACAATTAACATGATTGAAAACAACAAATATAATCCCACACTAGAACTTTGCATTAACCTAGCACTAGCTTTGGGAACAGACCTAAACACACTTTTTTGGAATGACAAGAATGATTTGAAGGGATACAAAAATGAAAAAGGAATCTTTAACTGACAAACTAATCAAACGTATATTTAGAATTGTCGGACCACTAGATGAATATCGACGGCGAGAGATTGGCAAAGCCAGCAGCGCGACTTTTATCTGACTTTATTATATTTTGCTATTCTCTAGTCTTATGGCTTCTATTTTGGGAATTTATTTCCCCAAAGTGATTGCAATCGCATTTCCTATATTTATATTATTGCTAGCACTTTTAACACAAGAAATCGTCTACCTAAAGACTGAAGACCGAGGTGTGCAAAAGTTTGATAAAGAAGAGCTTCCAACCTTACCAATCACGCCACAACAACTGAAAAGGCAAGCGATTCTGACAGCTATTTTATTGCCCCTTGCTATCTTTTTATGGATAGTTTTTCAAAAATCGCTAGACTGGAAAGTAAACTATTTACATGCTCTCTGGCGTTCCCTAACTAGTCCACTTGTCATTTTGCTCATTGTGGGATTCCTCATTATCGGACCACTCGTTGGCGGTATGATCTACTTTCCACAAATAGAACTCCTAGAAAAAAAGAAAGAAAATAGAAAGGCTAAACTTAAATGAAACTTCAACAATATAAAAAAATTATCTTACCTCTTCTAGTAATTCTCCTTATCATTTCCTTCTACTTTTTCTTCATCTTAACAGATCCAATCTTGTTCTGGTTAGATGTAGCAGTGATTGCTGGTTGCATATTTTTCGGTCGAAAACTTTTAAAGAAGGACTAGACTTCTTGCGCCTTCCTTCTCGTCTTTTAAGCTGCTTTGTGGTAAAATAAAGTCATTATTCTATGAAGGAAGATACGAATGTCACGTTTTTTATCCAGATTATCTCCTGCTAGGCGCATTTTATTGAGTTTTGCCCTTGTGATTGTGGTGGGTTCTCTTCTTTTAAATCTGCCTTTTATGCAGACAGCGACCTCTAAAGCTAATTATTTTGACCACCTCTTTACATCAGTTTCAATGGTTTGTGTGACGGGGCTTTTTACGCAGTCTGTTGCAGATACTTACAATGTTTGGGGGCAAATCATCTGCATGCTCCTCATTCAGATTGGCGGATTGGGGCTGATTAGCTTTATTGGGCTGATTTATGTACGTTCCAATCAAAAACTCAGTTTTTCCAATCGTACTACTTTACAAGAAAGTCTTAGTCGAGATGAGACAAATTCTATTCGCGACTTTCTTCGCTCCATTTTTCTTATTACTTTCAGCATTGAAACTCTTGGAGCATTTATCCTCAGTTTTCGCTTTGTCCCCCTTTTAGGATGGGGAAAAGGACTTCTAACTTCCATTTTCCTTGCTATCTCTGCATTTTGTAATGCTGGATTTGACAACTTAGGAAGCACTAGCTTATTGGCATACAAAACAGATGCCTTGGTCAATTTGACCATTGCTGCTTTGATTATCATGGGAGGCTTGGGTTTTTCAGTTTGGTTTGACTTAAAAACAAATATCCAGACAAAAGGACATAAGCGAAAATTGCGCTTTCACACAAAATTGGTTCTTGCTTTAACGGCTCTCATCTTAATCAGTGGAACCTGCTTGACATTTCTAACAGAATACCAAAATACAGCTACGATTGGTCGACTTCCCTTTGAAAAGAAACTTTTAGTCAGCTTCTTTCAAACCGTCACCATGCGGACAGCTGGATTTGCAACAATTGACTATACACAAGCTCGCCCAGTAACCCTTCTCCTTTACATCATTCAGATGTTTCTAGGAGGTGCTCCCGGAGGAACGGCAGGGGGCTTAAAAATCACTACTTTTTTGGTCGTATTAGCCTTTGCCCGAACGGAAATCCTTGGCTTGCCTCATACTAATTTTGGCCACCATACGTTTTCTCCCTCTACCATTCAAAAAGCCTTTAGTGTCTTGATTGTCTTTACAACAACCTTTATCATTGGCTTGACTTTTTTGACTATGGTCGCTGATAATGGACATCGTTTTATTTACTTAATGTTTGAAGCCATGTCTGCTCTTGGAACGGTGGGCGTAACGGCAAATCTAACACCTACTTTAAACCATGCCGCCTTAACGGTGATTATGTTTTTAATGTTTATCGGACGTATCGGACCATTGACCTTAATTGTCAGTCTTTCCAATCGAAAACCGAAGAAAAAAGACACAATTAAATTTGCCAATGCAAATATTATTATTGGATAGGAAGGAATTTTATGGATAAACGAACAATCGGTATACTGGGGCTGGGAGTTTTCGGTCGCAGTATCATTAACACACTTCGCAAATACAACTGCGATATTATAGCTGTCGATGACCACGAAGATGTCATCAACCATTTTGAACCCATTTTAGCACGAGGCGTGGTCGGCGATATTACAGACCACGATTTGCTGCAAGCTGCAGGAATTGATACCTGTGATACGGTAGTGGTCGCTACTGGTGACAATCTAGAATCGAGTGTCCTTGCCGTCATGCACTGTAAATCTTTAGGCGTTGAAAAGGTGATTGCCAAGGTGAAAAGTAAGACAACCAGAAAAGTATTGCTAAAAGTTGGAGCTGATCGCTGCATCTCCCCTGAGCGTGAAACCGGGATTTCGCTTGCTAAAAATATTTTGCACCAAGCCACGACTGACGTCATTGAATTAGATAAAAATGTATCTATTATCGAATTTTATCCACCTCAGGCTTGGATTGGTAAAAATTTAGCACAATTAAAACTTCGTCAGAATCATAAGCTTAACATCATTGGTTTTCGAGAAGCACCCGACGGTGTTCTCAACATTGATACATCACCTGACTATACCTTTAAAAAGGACGAACTGTTGATGGCGGTTATTGACAGTCAAACATTTGACCACTTTGAAGATATTACAAAATAGATGAAAACATCGCTGAGAAAAATTCTCAGCGATGTTTTGTTACCTTTATTACGAATTTGGATCATCCAAACTTCGACCATGCAAGCCTTTTTCACGTTGGACTTGGCGAAGTTTTTCTGGCGTGATGTCATTGCCCTCTTCATCCACAATTTTAATCCCTTCAATGTGGTGGCGAACGCTACGACGATAGCCTTCAATGTATTCTTCACGCAATTTAGCTTGCTCTACTTTTTCTTCTGGCGTTAGGCCAACTGTTTTTTTCTTTTTGGCAAGTTCATTGATGCGTTCGATTTTCTTTGGTTCCATTTTTCCCTCCTTGAATTATTTTGTATTGATTTGGTTAAATTGTGCCACTTTTTTGGCTTTCGTCATTAAGGCAGCTAAGAGTGCCAAACGATTTGCTCGGACAGTTTCATCTTCAGCCATAACCATAGTATTGTCAAAGAAAGCATCAATCACTGGACTTAAAGCGAAGAGTCCCTCAATATTATCTGTTAAGTCATCAGATAACGTTAAGTTTTCTACTGCTGCATGAAGGGCTTTTTCTTCGGCATTTTCAAAGAGACTCTCGTCCACAACACCAGCCGTTTCTGCTTTTTCTGCCAAGTTAAAGACACGTGCTAAACTTTCGACCGATGATTTGAAAGAATCTTCTTGTGCTTTTTCTGCTAGAAGGGCCCCCACCTCGACCAAATCACGTACAACAAACGTCGAGCTGTTGAGCACAGCTGTCACGATATCTTTCGGAATATCGCTGTCCATCATTTTTTCAATACGTGCACGGAAGAAATCAAGCACTTGTTCTTTATTGCTATATGTGAGACTGTCAAATTGCAGCGCATAGAGCTGTTCTATCAATTCATCTAAAGCAATGTGCCAACCAAATTTATCAAGAATGCGCACGACACCTTGCGTTGCTCTACGAAGAGCATAAGGGTCATTTGAACCGCTTGGAATGAGTCCGACCGAGAAGAAAGAAAGAATCGTATCCATCTTGTCTGCAATAGCTAAAATTGCACCAACTTTCGTGTCTGGCAATTCACCGTCACTGGCAGTTGGCAAATAATGCTCCCGAATAGCTTTAGCTACTGCTGTGTTTTCTCCTGCAAGCAGGGCATATTTTTCACCCATGATACCTTGCAGCTCATCAAACTCACCAACCATACCAGTCAACAAATCAAACTTGTAAATAGCTGCAGCTCGCGCTACATCTTTCATTTCTTGCTTAGATAACTGAGCTTTTTCTGCTAAAAGAGCTGCAATCTTTGCTGTTCGTTCCATGTGCTCTGCTAGAGAACCTATTTTTTCATGGAAGGTCACATTTTTCAACTTTTCAACCAAATCAGAAATAACCAATCGTTGGTCTTCGCGCCAGAAAAATTCTGCATCTTCCAAACGAGCTACCAAAACTTTCTGATTTCCTTTGACCACATTTTCAAGATGTTCTGTATTTCCGTTGCGTACCGATACAAAATATGGAAGAAGTTTGCCATTTTCGTTACGAACAACAAAGTATCGTTGATTGACTTTCATGGAAGTCACAAGAACTTCCTCAGGTACATCTAGGTAACGCTCGTCAAAACGCCCGATAAAAGCGGTTGGGTATTCAATCAAATTCAGCACTTCGTCCAGCAAATCTTCGTCAATCTCCACATGAACATTGTGCATTCTCTCAATTTCTTTGATTTGATCCAAAATCATGTTTTCACGTTCCATTGGGCTGGCAATGACAAAAACTTTGCGCAAGTCCTCTTCATAAGAATCTGCTGACTGAATCTTCACTTCATGGCCGAGAAAACGATGCCCCCGACTTGTCCGTCCACTTTCAATATCGAACAAATTCATCAAAAAGGACTCATCATCCAACAACACAGTTAGGGTATGAACGGGGCGAATATATTCAAATGTATTGGTGCCCCAGTGCATATTGACCGGAAAACTCAGAGAGGTCAGCACATCGGCAACTCCGTCAATCAATTCCTCAACAGGTTTTCCGATTTCTTGCTTGGTGACATAGACATATTCTTCGCCTTTGACTTCACGAAAAGTGATATCTTCAACAGTCAAGCCTTTTCCACGAACAAAACCTTGCGCGGCTTTAGTGAAATTTCCATCTGCATCCAAAGCAATCTTCTTGCTTGGTCCTTTAAAATCTTCTGTTAAATCTGTTTGCTTTTCACTTAGATTGGACACGCGCACAGCCAAGCGACGAGGAGTTGAAAACATTTCAATCTTATCAAAAGTTAAACGATTGTCTGTTAAAAAGGCTGCCATTTTATCACGTAATTGATTCATGCTTGGTGTCACGACATAGGCTGGCATTTCTTCTAGCCCTAACTCAACCAATAAATTCTTCGTCATTTTTTACTCCTCCTCAGCCAATAATTTCTCACGTGTTGCTTCATCCAATAATGGATAACCTAGTCGTCTGCGCTCTGCTACAAAAGTTTTAGCAACAATACGCGCTAAATTGCGAATGCGAGCAATGTAGCCTGCACGTTCTGTCACAGAAACAGCTCCACGAGCATCCAACAAATTAAAGGTATGAGAGCATTTCAGCACATAATCGTAAGCAGGATGGACGAGATTGTATTCTAAACAGCGCTTCGCTTCTGCTTCAAAATGATCAAAATTTGCTAAAAGCAAGGCTTGATCGCTCACTTCAAAACTGTATTTTGAATGCTCAAATTCTGGTTGGCGGAAAATTTCTCCGTATCTCACGCCATCAGCCCATTCAATATCATAAACAGAATCCATCTCTTGGATATAAGATGCCAGACGCTCCAAACCATAGGTAACTTCAGATGTCACTGGGTTGGTAGGCAAACCACCGACCTGTTGGAAATAAGTAAACTGCGTGATTTCCATACCGTCAAGCCATACTTCCCAGCCTAGACCTGCAGAACCTGTTGAAGGATTTTCCCAATTATCCTCTACAAAGCGAATATCATGTTCCAACGGATCAATTCCCAATAACTCCAAAGACTGCAAATACAGCTCTTGAATATTACTTGGACTTGGTTTCATCACAACTTGAAACTGGTGGTGTTGGTAAAGGCGATTAGGATTTTCACCGTAACGTCCATCTGCTGGACGACGTGAAGGCTCTACATAAGCCGCATTCCACGGCTCAGGACCAATGGCACGCAAGAAAGTATAAGGACTCATGGTACCAGCACCTTTTTCATTGTCGTAAGCCTGCATGAGCATACAGCCCTGTTCATTCCAAAAATGCTGCAACGTTAAAATAATTTCTTGGAAGGTTAACTTCTTCGGCATAATGTTTACTCCATTCTTTTTATTATAATATTCTTGTAACTTGAGTTTATAGTGGGAATATACTAGTGTCAACAAGTGAATCAATTTGATTAACAAAACAAAAAGCAGAACTGCACTCGATACGACACCCTATACTGCTTTGCATAGGGGCGTCAAAACGCGGTTCCACCCTAGTTTATTACTTCATTGTTAATATAGCCTTAAGATAACATCAAGGACTAAAATTTACCGAAAGCTCCGTCCTCATCTTTCACTTATCTGGCTTCCACCACCCCAGACTCGCTAGAAAATATCCTGACAAGACCTCTTTCATAAAAACTATTATAGCAGGAAAATAAAATTTTGTAAAATAGAAATACTGATGAAATTTACCATAGATTTGAAAAAAGTTTGAGGCTGGGTAAAAATTCCCAACCTCAAAGCATAATATGTAATAAATCAACAACACAGAGTGACGGATAGATCTTGCAAAACAAGTCTCAAGGCGTTTGATTTTTCAAGCTCAGAAAAATACTTTTGACGAAAACGTTGTTTTCTTTATCCACCACCTCAACAGTCTGGGAGACTGTTGAGCAACCTTGTGGGGTAGGACTATGAACTACATTTTTGTTTCATTTAGTTCTTATACGTAATCTTTACGATTACACCCTTTCTGTGGGTGAGTGCGTAGCAATCATGGCTGTCTGTCCCACTCCCAAACTTTTCTCAATTTTTATTTAAGAGACTAACTCATTAGAAGCTGCTGTTTTTGTCAAAACACTTACTGTTTGAACCTTTTGAGGTCTTTTCCCATTTAATTTTCGTTTTGCTTCTCTTAAATTTGCAGTAGCTGCTTTCACTTCTTCCCTACTTGCTCCTGGATTTGCCAATACAGCTTGTACTTCTTCAAAAGCTGTTAAGTAAGCTGCTTTGACATCATCAGAAGCATAAATGAAGCGATAGTTACTTGCTTGAAATTCCACTTCTCTATCCACTAGCTTTTGCAAGCTGCTAAAGTTCGTGTCTTTGCCATTCAGTCGCTGCTCTGCTGCTTTTAATTGGGCTAAAACTGTATCAATTTGTTCTTGAGTTACACGCTCCTGTGCTAACAGCAAAGCAACTGCTCGGAAAGCTTGGTCATAATTGCGACGGTATTTCTCTGTAGCGTTAGCATAACGTCCTGTTTTTGTCATAGCACCATAGGCAGCAATGGCTTGCTTCACAGAAGCAATATCAGAATCTTTACCGTCCAAATCGTTAGAAGCCGTATTTAAGGCTGCTAGAACTTTATCCACTTCTGCTTGAGTCAATTTGCCAGCCACAGCAGCTTGAGCTACTGCGTAAGCTTGATCGTAAGCTGTGCGTTTTTCTGCAGCTGCATTATAATACTGAGCAGATGCGACAAGACTGGCTTGTTTATTGACAGCCGCTAGTAGCTGCGTTTTTATAATAACCGCTAACTTAAGAAGATTATTTTGACCTTCAAAGACCTCAACCGTTGGATTTTCATCCCACAATTCATAACCCGCAGGAAGTTTCACAAGAACTGTATAACGACCTACTGCAACCGTTTTTCCAAAAGCATTTTGACCATATTTTTGCACTGGTAATACCAATAAATCTCCGTCTGCATTTTTTAAGACGACTGATGTATTTTTAGGAACCGCTTGGTCAAAAGCTACACTTAATGGAGCATAGGCGATTTCTTTCGCTAAAAATTCAATCGTTTTAAAGCTATCCTCAGCTGTCAAATCAAATTCTTGCGTTTGAGGGCTGTACAGTTTTAGACCGCCTTTGTCATAAGTGAACAATTCAGCCACATAGTGTCCAAATCCTAAGAAGTTGATGTCATTTCCTTTATCAAGATTAACATAGTTACCGTTTGCATCTTTGATACGATATACAAAGCTCGTATCCAAATCTTTATGACTTTCAGCATCTACCAAAGCTACACGAATTCGTCCACTATTTTCATCTCCTACTAATTTTGCTAAAGAGATAACATCTTTATTTCCAGCAAAATCTTCTACCAAATAGAAAATATTGGTCTTTTCTACACCTTTTGGCAAAGTGTAACTGCCGTCTTGATTTGCTGCAATATAAACACGGCGTTCATAAATGCGTACATTTCCCAAAGCATCTCTAGCTTGATAGAGGACGCTATTGTTTTTATCTTGCTGAAGGTAGAAGAGGCTTTTTCTTAGAATTCCACCCTCCCCTTCATCTTTTACCTGACGAGCGACAAATGTTTCTACTCCATTTGTATTTGTGATATAACCTGATGTGATGACTGGCTTTTGTGTATCAATTTGAAGTTGGAAAGCTACCGCTTGTTCATTTGCCCCAGGGACATCTGGTGTGTAGCGGATTACATAGGTATATAGGCCGTCTTTCACAGCATTTCCGCTACTATCACGACCATCCCATACGGTATTTTCAACCACATAAGATTTCGGCCCTTTACTATCAAAGTAATTTTTACGACCATCTAAAGCTTTGCTGCTCTTCCAAATTGGTGAACGATAATCTGTATCCGTACTTGCATAGACGCTGGCGGTTAGATTGGTGAAATTCCGATAAAATACAGAGCGGTACTGAATCAAGTCTTTGTTGCCGTCATTATTTGGAGAAAAGGCAAGACGAACATTTCCATTGGCATCCAACTGCAAGACATTTGTGCCTTGCTCATTTTCCACCGTACCAAGGACAATCGGACTACGAGCTGTTGTTTGCCCAGTTGAATAAAGGGTTTCATTAGCTGTCGTTAAAATAGCACTCACATTGTCACCGGCTGAAATACTCTTATCTTCAGGAACATCGTAATAAAATCCAGATTTTCCTTCTTTAACTAAATTATAAATTGGTTTTTCAGCTGCTGGTAGATTTTGAAATTCACCACGGAAGCCCATAAATGGCATGCTAACCACATCACCGTCATCAGCCGGATCGACAAAACGAACAAAGCCTTCTAAGAAGTAGCCGTTTGGCATGAGCTTGGTCAATTCTTCTGCAAATTTAGATGTATTGACTTTGACCGTGACACGTTCACTGCTGTGTGCCTTAACAGTAATCTCAGGCCAGACAGTTTCTGTTAATTTTCTAGGAGTGAGTGTAAAACGCCCGTCCTTAACATTGTCTGTATTCGTATTGACAATCATTTTCAATGTCCGATCTTTATCAGAAAGATTGTGAACGGTCACATCAAATGTAAATTCATCCTTAACATTTCCAAGCGATACACTAGGATAATTATTTTCGCCCGTTACATATAAATCTGTAGATACGGCTGCTGCTGTGTCTACAATACCAGCTCCTTGTTGACGGGGTGAAGTGTACGTTCCAGTTTCCTTATTGACATGCGGTTTCGCTGTAGACATAATCAAGGCTTTGACTAATTCTGAAATTTCTGCAGGAGATTTGTCTGGGTATTTCTTTAGCAAATACTGTTTGACAAGAGCGGCTACGCCAGCTACATGAGGAGCTGCCATACTGGTTCCGCTTATACTGCCGTAAGTATTATCATTAAAAGATGAAAAGATAGAGCCACCAGGAGCAGTTACATCTGGTTTCAATTGACCATCTGTTGTTACACCCCAACTTGAAAAATCGGACATTTTACCAGATTCTGGATTGGCCCGATTAGCCATCGCACCATTAAATACTAACTTGTACTTGCCAGCTTTCAGCGCTTCACCATATTCTTTGGAAATAAAGACTGCCGGATTTTTCTTGCCCTCTCCGTCTAAAGCCATTGTAACATTCGCACCTGCGACATTATTATAGACCAATATTCCAGTCGCGCCGTGTTTCAGTGCATTGTTTGCTTTTTCTGCAAATGTAATACTGCCACGTTGCACAAGAGCTAGTTTTCCTTTGACATCCACTCCGCTAAAGTCTTCTTCACGACCAAGTCCAGCGTCTACATATTCATACTCTTTTCCTTTTTCAAACTGTCCTTCTGTTTCAGCTGCTGCATAAGTGAATTTCCCATGATTTAATTCAGCATTGTTTTCCAACCCAAGGACATTAAAGACTTCTTCTGTGACCACTGTATTATTGACGGAAGCAACAGAGATTGAGTCTTCTACCGTAGAGGGATTTCCGACTAATCCATAATCAGGATTTTCCGCTAGTGGTTTATCATATCCATATCCAAATGTGTTGCTGTTCCCTGCAGATATGAGGACTGAAACTCCTTTTGCACGGGCACGTTTAATAGCATCCACAATGCTTGGATCAGCATTGACAGTGGAACCAGTAGAAGAACCCAGACTCATATTGATAGAATCCGCTCCAAGGGCAACCGCATCATCAATGGCTTTCGCATAAATAGCTGAACTAGTAGTTCCGCTACGATCAGAAAAGACCCGCATAAACATAACCTGCGCTTCAGGTGCTACTCCGTAAACATATTCACCATTAGCACTTTTCTTATCTGGATTTCCTGTAGCAATCCCTGTTACATGCATCCCGTGCGATGACGTATCTTTTTCTTTAATATTATCATCACCGTCCATATAATCATAAGCATAGACTACTTTGTCATTGTACCATTTCCCATAGTCAATGCCAGCTGCACGCTTAACAGCCTCCATTTCGGCTTCAGTTTTGTATTTTCCTTTTGAAGGATCTGTAATCCGCAATACTTCATGGTGAACATCCAAACCAGAGTCAATAATCGCTACAACAGTACCCTCCCCTTTATAACCTTGATGCCAGGTTTGAGGAACTTTGATGATTTCATTACTGCTAACACTTGCAGGTCTTGCTTCATCTGACACAGGTGTCTTAGCCGGCTCAGCTTTTGTAGTAGGTGCAGCTGATGAATTCGTCACAGAAGTCGACTCTGCCTCTGTTGATGTTGCTTCCGGTTGCGAAGCTGATGTAGTTTCCTCCTTTGTAGCATTTGTATCTTCTGGAGCTGGTTGCTCTTCAGCGTTGGAAGACACTTCAGCCGGAGAGCTTGATGTCACTTCAGCAACTTGAGCAGTCGCTGTCTGTTGCGGTGTTTCAGCAGGGGTGGCTACTGAAGAATCTGTTTTCTCTGCCTCAGATTCTGTATTTTCAGACGCAGTTGCTGATTGAGTAGTCGCTTCTGTTGTCGTAACAACATTCGTCTCCTGTGCAACTACGGGCTTAGCTGCCACTTGCTCCTCAGCTTGAACTTGAGCTGCTCCAATCACTAAAAATGTACCTAAAACGACCGAAGCCAAACCAAACTTATACTTTCTCAATGAAAAACGTTGTTTTTGCATATAAATCTCCTCATTTTTATTTTTTTAAAGTTATTATATCGTAAATTTTTCTGAAGATTCACACAAAATAGCATTTGTAATGAAAACGTAACATTTCTTTATGAACATATATAAAAAATAGAAAATATAAAGTTTTAACTATAAAATTATTTTATTTATATAACCATCGTTCGGAATACACACATACTGATTATGAAAAAGCTGAAAAAAAAGAACCTAGGGTGTTATCCTAGATTCTAAAAAACTGTATGAATACTTCAATGTTCCATCTTTACGCTTCGTATCGTTTTTCACCATCAAGATAAGTTGCAACGAGTTCTAAATCCTTGTTCAAAACGATAAAGTCCGCATCGTGACCTTCTTTGATTTGACCACAAACATCATCAATATGGACTGATTTTGCGGGATTGAGGGTTGCCATCATAACTGCTTCATGTGGGTTAGCAATGCCCCATTTGACCACATTTTTCAGTCCGTCTTTCAATTTCAAGATAGAGCCTGCGAGGTTGCCTGTTGATTTGAGACGAGCAGTTCCGTTTGCGACCACTACTGGAAATTCGCCCAACATATAATCTCCATCTTCCAAGCCGCCTGCAGTCATACAGTCTGTAATGAGTGCTACATTTTCATGGCCTTTTTGCTTCATCAAAATATCACAGGCTTTCGGATCAACATGGTGGCCGTCACAAATCAATTCTGCATAAGTATGAGGCAGCTCATACATAGCTCCGACCATGCCAAGTTCTCGGTGGGTCAATCCACGCATTCCATTATAAGCATGAACCCAGACACTAGCACCTGCGTCCACAGCTGCTTTGGCTTCTTCAAAAGTTGCATTTGAGTGCCCCAACGCAACCGTTACGCCCTCATCCGTAATAGTGCGAACAAAGTCTTCAACACTTTCTCGTTCTGGAGCTAGAGCGATTTTATTAAGCAAACCATTTGAAGCTTTTTGCCAAGCACGAAATTCATCCATTCGAGGATCTTTCATGTAAATTGGATTTTGAGCTCCTTTGTATTTTTCTGTGAAATACGGTCCTTCAAAATAAAGCCCACGAATCTTAGCACCTGTTGCTTCTTGGTAATGAGCACCAATATTTTCGGTCACAGCTAGCAGTAATTCAAAAGTTGAGGTCAAAGTTGTTGGCAAAAAACTGGTGACACCTGTTGACAACAGTCCTTCACTCATGGTGTGAAGCGTCCCTTCGATATTATTGTCCATCACATCCACACCACCAAAGCCATGAATATGAGTATCTACCAAGCCTGGCGCAATAGAATAACCTGTGTAATTTATCACATCTGAATCTGCTGGAATTTCCTTGGACCATTTTCCAAATTTGCCACCGACCAATTCCAGATAGCCACCTTGACGAATACCATGGGGATAGAAAAATTGATCAGCTTGAATGTATTTAGGCATAATAAAACCTCCTTCATTCGATGAGAGTTTATATTAAGTTACAATTTCTAGCAACTGCAATTGATATTTTGAGGCACTCTCACATTTATTCATTATGTCCCTTTTATTATACCGCTTTCTTCTTTTTTTGTAAATGGTATAGACCTATTTTGTGTATTTTAAATCATCAAAAAACAAACTACCTCTCAGCAGTTTGTTTCTCAATCTTAAATTTGTTCCGCTTGCACTTTTTCCGCCAAATTCATAGCGTGATCTGCTACTCTCGTATAGTGAGAGATGATATCAATAAAGTTTACGCCTGCTTGCGTAGAGCATTCTCCTCTGTTCAGGCGATGGATATGCGTCTTCCGCAATCTGCGTTCCATTTTATCAATCGCTTCATGCTTAGCCACCAGACTATTTGCCAATTCAATATCATTATTTTCTACAGAAGCTAAAGATTCTTTAATGAAACTAAGAGTCATATTGTAAATCAACTCCAACTCTTGCAAGGCTGCTGGAGAAAATTCTACTTTTTTTCGACGGATATAGTCTGTCAAGTTGATAAGCGCTTCACCGTGATCTCCGATTCTTTCCAAATCGCGTGAAGAGTCCAGAATATTAGTCAGTACTTCACTTTCTTTTTGACTAAGAGGTTCACTAGATAAATCAATCAGATAGCGTGTCAGATCTTCATCAATCTTGTTGATTGCTTCTTCCGTTTTATGCCCTTTGTCTGCTGACTTTTCAGTATTGTTCACAATATAATCATAAGCCAACTCAAATGAGCGCATCGCATAACTTCCTAAATGCAGCAATTCTTTTTTTGCATTTCCTAAAGCAAGCGATGGAGCTTGTTTAATCAAAATCACATCCAAATAAAGCGGCTCGTATTTCACGACTTCATCTTCACCTGGGATTAGCTTCGTTACCAAAGTAGCCAGCAAGCCAATGAATGGAAATTGGATAATGGTATTGGTGACATTAAAAGTTCCGTGGGCAAAGGCAATGGTCATTTCTGGACTTAAATGGAGAGCCGTTTGAAACCACTGAATCAAGCTTGTAAATGGTCCTAACACAATCAAACACAAAATGGTACCAACCACGTTAAACATTACATGAGCACCTGCCACACGTTTTGCTGCAATATTAGCACCTAAGGATGCAATAATCGCTGTAATCGTTGTCCCGATATTATCCCCAAAAAGAACTGGCAAAGCTCCTTTTAGCTCAATTAAGCCACTTGCATACAGATTCTGCAAAATCCCAATGGTAGCAGACGAAGCTTGAATGAGCAATGTAATCCCTGTTCCTACAAATACACCAAGAACTGGATTTCCACTTAACTTTATCATGTATTCACGGAAGGCGTCTAAATCTTTCAAAGGCTCCATAGCGCCACTCATCAGATTTAAAGCAAAGAAGATACCACCAACCCCAAATAGAACGCGACCGATATTATTGACGGAGCGCTTTTTGGTAAAGAAGAGACAGACTGCTCCTAAAAAAAGAATGGGCAAGGCATAATCACCTAGCTTAAAACCAATAATAAAAGAGGTCACTGTCGTTCCGATATTGGCTCCCATAACAATCCCAATTGCCTGCCTGAGCGTTAAAAGTCCCGCACTCACCAATCCAACTGTAATAACTGTCACACCTGAACTGGACTGAATGAGAGCTGTTAGACCAATCCCAACTAGAACACCAAAAAATGGATTGCTTGTATATTTGTCAATAAAATAACGAAGCCGATCACCTGCAGCCTGCTGCAAGCCATCCCCCATCATTCGAATACTATATAGGAAAAGTCCTAAACCGCCTAAAAAGCTAAATATAATTTGCTGCCAATTGATGGACATCTTTTCCCCTCCGAAAAATATGTAGCGGATTATCTCCTTTTCTATTTTAATGGATAAGTGTAAAAGTAACAAGCCTTTTTTAGCATTTTTATCAAAAAAAGAAAGAAAAATAGAATTTCCTTTCTTTTTAAATATATTGATATAGCTAAATTACGTTTTATTTTCGTTCTAAATCACGGAGCATTTGGTCAATTTTATTCCCGTATTCAATGGATTCATCTTTGATAAATGTCAAATCAGGAATTTTATACATCTTCAAGTTGTGACCCAATTCACGTTTGATCGTCCCTTTGGCTTTTTCTAAACCAATTTGAGCTTTTTCTTGCTCAGAAGCAAGCTTGCTCATCAGCGTATAGTATACTTTTGCCATTGACAAGTCACCCAACATTTGCACATCTGTAATGGTAATTCCTTGAACACGCGGATCACGAACTTTTTTTTGCAAAATTTCATTGACTTCACGTTTGATTTCCATGCCCACACGATCCACACGAAATTGATTTGCCATGATATCTCCTTTCACTTACTTTAGAAAAAGGTTGAGGCAGACTTTAATGAACCATAGCCTGTCTCTTTTCCATTCATATTTTATTTGGTGATTTCTTCCATGATGTAGGCTTCAATCATGTCGTCTACCTCGATATCATTGTAGTTCTCGACCATGAGACCACCTTCTTGCCCATTGCCAACTTCTTTCACATCATCCTTATAATGTTTGAGGCTAGCAAGCGCACCATCAAAGATGACAACACCATCACGAATCACACGAACCTTAGAATCACGAGTTACTTTACCGCTAACCACCATAAAGCCACCAATGGTACCGACTTTAGAAACCTTGAAGGTTTCACGGATAACAGCTTCACCGATAATTTTTTCTTCGTATTCTGGATCCAACATCCCTTTCATGGCATCTTCTACTTCTTCGATGACTTTATAAATAATGCTGTGAAGACGAATTTCGACATCATCGGCTTCTGCTTGTTGACGAGCTTGTGGGGTAGGACGAACATTGAAACCAATGATAAAAGCATTTGAAGCTTCGGCAAGAGTCACGTCAGACTCGTTAATAGCACCAACTGCTGAGTGAACAATCGTGACTTTAACGCCTTCTACTTCAATCTTTTGAAGGGAAGCCGTCAAGGCTTCGGCAGAACCTTGCACGTCTGCTTTGATAATAACATTGACAGACTTGACTTCGCCTGCTTTAAGGGTATCAAAGAGATTTTCAAGACTAACACGGTGAGTTGCTTGGCGTTGCTTCATGAGAGCACGTTTTGCACGTTCTTCACCAGCTGCACGCGCTGCTTTTTCATCTTCATACACTGCAAAATGATCACCAGCCATCGGTGTTTCATTTAGACCCGTGATAGATACTGGTGTAGACGGTCCAGCAACTTTCACTCGGCGTCCGCGGTCATTGGTCATCGCACGTACACGTCCAAAGGTATTTCCGACAACGATTGGATCCTGCACATTCAAAGTACCTTGTTGAACGAGCAGAGTTGCCACCGCACCTTTTCCTTTATCCAAGCGCGCTTCGATGACCGTACCGATTGCGCGAACATTCGGATCGGCTTTTAATTCTTGAATTTCGGCTACAAGGAGAACTGTTTCGAGCAACTCCTCAATATTTTGATTGAATTTCGCTGAAATTTCGACGAATTCAGAATCACCGCCCCAAGCAGTTGACATAACGCCATATTCAGCCAATTCACCGATAACCCGTTCAGGGTTGGCACCTGGCTTATCAATCTTGTTAATCGCTACAATAATGGGGACACTTGCTGCTTTTGAGTGGTTAATGGCTTCAATCGTTTGAGGCATTACCCCGTCATCTGCTGCCACAACAAGAATCGTAATATCTGTGACAGAAGCACCACGTGCCCGCATAGAAGTAAAGGCCGCATGCCCTGGCGTATCTAAGAAAGTAATTTTCTTACCATTTTCTTCAATCTGGTAAGCACCGATATGTTGTGTAATCCCACCTGCTTCACCTGTGGCAACACGAGAATTACGCAAGGTATCCAAAAGCGTTGTTTTCCCATGGTCAACGTGTCCCATAATGGTCACAACCGGTGGACGCTCTACCAAGGCATCTGGATCAAGATAATCATCATCCACAAAGAAGCGATCAATATCTGCATTGTCCACTTCAACTTTAGCATGAGCTTCAATACCATAATCCACCATGAGGAGTTCAATGGTGTCACCATCTAACGATTGGTTTTGGGTCGCCATGACTCCCATCATAAAGAGTTTCTTGACAATTTCAGCTGGTTCGCGCTTAATCCGCTTTGCAATCTCTGCAACGGTCATGCCTTCTGTATATTCAAACTCTTTTGGCAATTCATGGAATTTACGTTCTGTAACCGGTTTTGGAGTTTGGTTATTGCTCCGATTATTCTTGCCTTTTTTATTTTTCTTGTTATGATTCCAATTACTATTCTTTTGATTTCTCACTTGATTTTGACTGCTTCGATTCTTTTGTTGTTTTCTTGGACCATCTTCTTCACGATCAAAGTCATCGCGTTTCTTGTCTGGCCGGGCTTGTTTTTTACGACGAGTGTCAACTGCGGGAGTTTGACTCGCTTCAGGAGCAACTTGGGGCTGTGGAGCTGGCTTTGTTGCTTCCACGATAGTAGCTGCTGCTTGAAATAATTCTTCTACAGGTTCTTTCCGTTTATTCTGCTCGCGTTGAGCTGCTTTCGCAGCCTGAGCTTGTTTGAAACGTTCTTCACTACCACGAGCGTATTCAGCATTTTGTTCAGCTTTCAGAGCTGCTGCACGCGCCTTGAAATCAATGCGTGGTCCTTGATTTGTTTGAGGGCGATTCTGATTTGCAACATGTGAACGATTTTGCCCTTGGCGACGATTGTCTTGGTTTCGATGATTGCGATTGTCGCGTTGTTCGTTGCGATTTTGATTGCTTCGATCATTACGCTGATTGCGCTCATCTTGATTTCGTTTGTCGCCATTTTGTTGTTTTTGCGGACGATTGTCTCGCTGTTTATTCCGTCGTTCTGCTTGCTCTTTTGCTCTTGCCTCTCGTTCAGCCTTAAAATTACGACTTTTTGGTTTTGCAGGCGCCGACTTCATTTCCACTTCCGACTTTTGCTTCGGAGCTACTGCCTTCGGCTCTGCTTTCTTCTCAGCCTCGGTCGTTTCTTTTACTGCCGTTAAAGCTGACGGTTGCTCTTTAGGCAACGATTGAGTCGGCTTTTGAGTCGTTTCTTTTTTAGGAGCTGCTGCTTGAGAAAAGCTAGCTGTGATACGTGTTGCTATTTCACTTTCCACGCTGCTGGCATGACTTTTTACCTCAATACCAAGCTCTTTTGCACGCGCCACAATTTCCTTGCTTTCTTTTCCCAGTTCTTTCGCGATTTCGTACAATCTTACTTTAGACAAATCTTGTCCTCCTCTTCTATTCCATAAGAGACCTCATTTTCTTTGTAAATCCAGCATCAGTGATGGCAAGCACTTTTCTTGCCTTGCCTACTGCGGTGCTTAATTCCAGTGTTGAAAACACGGTTGATACTTCTACTTTATAGTAATGACTTTTATCAGTAATTTTCTTGGTCAAATTTGGAGCAGCATCGTTGGCTAAAAATACCAACTTTGCTTTCCTATTTTGTATAGCCTTAACAACCAATTCTTCACCCGATATGATGCGACCTGCTCGTTGTGCTAAGCCAAGTAAATTTGCTAGTTTTTGCTTATTCAAGACCTAACTCTCTTCTTTTGACCTTGTGATCCACGTAAGCAATCAGTTCATCGTAAAAATCGTCTTCCACTTCCATATTGAAACTGCGATTAAAGACTCGTTTTTGCTTAGCTTGAAGCGCTTCTTCATTATCAAGTTTGATATAAGCTCCACGTCCGTTCGCCTTACCTGTCGGATCAATGAAAATTTGACCTTCTTTGTTTTTGACAATGCGGAGTAAATCACGCTTGTCAATGATTTCGTTAGAAACTACTGATTTTCGTAAAGGGATTTTTCTTGTTTTTGCCATTCTTTCCCTCCTTTAGTCTGCTGCTTCAACTTCACTTTCCACAAATTCTGTTTCTACAGGACTTTCAACTGCTGTAAATTCTTCTACTTCTTCAGCAAATCCACCAAGCTCACCTGCTTCTTCCATAGCTTCAAATTCACTTGCAGATTTGATGTCAATTCTGTAACCTGTCAAATGAGCTGCCAAGCGTACGTTTTGTCCGCGACGACCGATTGCAAGAGACAATTTGTTATCTGGCACAACGACAAGAGCATGCTTGCTATCTTGACTGTCAAAGATGACTTGATCCACTTCTGCCGGAGCAATCGCATTGTAGATGAATTCAGCAGGATCTGCTACCCACTCAATCACATCGATGTTTTCTTCAATAGGAATCATACGGTCTGATTTTGCATCATACTTAGCTGGATGAAACTTGCTGGTGATTTTCTTGATGTTTGCGCCACCACGTCCAACGATTGTACCAATTGCATCTACATTTGGGTTGTGACTGCGTACCGCAACCTTGGTTCGATCACCTGCTTCACGAGAAACGCTCATGATTTCAACCGTTCCGTCATAAACTTCAGGAATCTCTTGCTCCATTAAGCGTTTGATCATTTCTGGATGACTGCGGCTAACAAAAACATTCACACCGCGAGGATTGTCCTCAACCTTATAAACAAAAACTTCAATGCGATCATGTGAAGCAAAGACTTCTCCAGGAATTTGGTCTTGTTTAGACAACTGCGCTTCAATGCTGCCAAGATTGACATAGATGAAACGATTGTCAAAACGTTCGACTGTTCCTGACATGATTTCATTCTCATGTTCTTTGTACTTATTGTAAGTAATTGCCCGCGTTTGTTTGCGCATTTTTTCCATAATTGTTTGCTTAGCAGATTGAGCTGCTACCCGACCAAATTCAGCCGGTGCTTCTTCAAATTTGATTTTATCACCAAGTTCATAAGCCGAGCTAATAGCAAGAGCATCTTTTAAGCTGATTTCCAAACGGCTATCAAAAACTTCGTCCACCACTTCACGAACCGTATAGACACGAAAATCTCCTGTTTTTTCATTAAATTCAATAGCTGCACTATCTGACTGACCATAACGGCGACGATAAGCTGAACGAAGTGACTCAGTCACTGCTTCGATAATGTCTTCTTTTTTGATCCCTTTGTCTTCTTCCAAAATACGGAAGGCCTCTAGCATTTCTTTACTCATGTCTTTTTAGCTTTTGCGGAAACAAAAGCAATCCTTTCTTTTTATTCTTGCTAAAATTTGACTGCTAATCTTGCTTTAGATACTAGTCTGTAAGGAATTTGAACAACTTTCTTACGCGTCTTATCCCTATATTCCATTGTTAAATGATCTTCCTCAAAAGAAAGCAATGTTCCTTCAAAGGTTTTACTTTTATCAACTGCTTGATACAGACTAACATGGATATATTGCCCAACTGCATCTGCTAATTGTTCTTTCGTTTTCAGCGGACGTTCCAACCCTGGGCTAGTTACTTCAAGAAAATACTGCTCAGGAAAGGGATCCGGCTTAATCGTGTCCAAAAGCGGACTGATGATGTCCGTCAAATCTGCCGTATCATTTACGGTAATCCCTCCCGGCTTATCTACAAAAATACTAAGAACATGGTCGCTCCCCATCTTACCGTACTCAATATCCACTAATTCATACGGTTCTTGGATGACTGGCTCGACAACCTCTTTTACCAATTCTACAATCGTTGCGATAAGACTACACCTCCTCACAGATAAGAGGCGAAGATACTTCCTCGCCTCTCTTTCATATTCGTCACTTGTATTATAGCATAAGAAAAAATAAAATGCAAGAAAATATATTCCTGTATTTTATTTGATGCTATACTTATCAATCGTAAGAAAATTGATTGATTTCAGCATTGTGGTTGACAGATAATTCTAAAAAGAATTGACTATAAAGTCAAATAGAATAACCTACAATCAAAATCACTCCTCATAAAGGTTTTTTATTTCGAAATTAAATAGCAAATAATTGACCTACAAGATAAGTTACTGTCATAGTCAAAAGTCCAATGACTAAGTTTCGAATCATGGCATTTTTTATCGGTGCTTTTCCTAACTTGGCACTGGTGTATCCCGTTCCCAATAGCGATAAAGCAACGATGACTACTGTCGCCGGAATTCTATAACTAGCAGAAAAGAAGACAATGCTCAGCATGGGAAAGATAGCTCCTGCTACAAAAGCGATAAAGCTGGAGATTGCTGCATGCCAAGGATTAGTAAATTCTTCTACTTCAATACCATACTTTTCCGCTACCAAAGCTTTGAGAGGATCCTTTAAAAAAGCTCGATTGGTTAAAAGCTGGGCAGAAGTCTCACACTCGCCATTCTGGATATAAGCTGCATAGAGCGACTGCCTAGCAATATCTGGATTTTTCATTAAAAGATCTCGCTCTCTAACAACTGCGGCCTCCTCCGTATCCTTTTGAGTGGAGACAGATACATATTCACCACCTGCCATGGAAAAAGCTCCCGCAAAGACTGCTGCTAACCCAGAAAGAAAGATAATCCAAATACTTTCTGTCGCACTTGCTACCCCTATTACCACACCCGCGATAGAAATAATACCATCATTGGCCCCTAATACTCCAGCTCGCAAAATATTAAGCCGACCGCTAAAATTCTTATCAATCTCTTGTTCTCTCATCATCGCCAACCTTCTCTTTTCTCTTTATTTAGAATTATTATAAATAAAAACTTAATCAAGCACAAGAGAAAAGAACAAAATGAGAAAAGTTCTACTATTTAATAAAATTTCTTGAATATCTACTTGGACAGAAACGTTTTACTTTTTAGCAAACTCAAAACAAGACCATTCTACCAAATCACACATATATATATTTATGATAAAAGGTCATTCGATTGATACCACAATCTCCTACAATGTCCTGAATCGTAAATTTTGTTAATAGCTTTTATAACAAAATGTTTAAATGAAGCTTCTAAAGTTCATTTTGTCGCTTGAGACATTCTTTTGCTCCTCTTGTTTTTTAGCAATCTTTTCTCCTGAAAATCAGAAAAGGGAGTGGAGGCTGGGACAAAAGTCCGACCTCAAATATAAAAAGCGAACAAAACTAGTTTTCCGGTAATCAGAATTCTACTTTGTTCGCTTTTCGCATTTAATTATAGATTTGAAGATCTTAATAATTAAGATTTTTAAAAATTGAAATCTTTTTGTCCCAAACTCACCTCCGCAAGGGTACTTAAACAGCGAATGAAGAGCCCAATCACCTACTGCGTTATTCGTTTATTACTAAATCTGATAGAAGCTGGGACACTTTTTGCCCAGCCTCTTTCAATTATCTATTTCACCTTAAAACTCTGCCTCAACCCGATAGATGACTTGACCTTTGTTGGCAAATTTTTGCTCGTATTCTGTCAGCACATTATCTTCAAAGTCGCTCGCGTGCAAATCTAACCAAACACCATTTAGTTTCATGCCGTATTGAGAAAAGCTCACTAAGCTATATTCAAAGAGACCACGATTATCTGTTTTGAAATGAATCTCACCATGTTCTGGTAAAATTCGCTTAAAGGTATCGAGAAAAGATTTGTAGGTTAAACGCCGTTTTTCGTGGCGTTTCTTGGGCCAAGGGTCAGAAAAATTCAGGTACAGGCGATCAATCTCCCCATTTTCAAAGTAGTTGGTCAAATCAGAACCATCTACCCAAAGGAGCTTGATATTGGGAACATCTGTCGCTAAAACTTTATCCAAAGCGTAACTCAAAACAGATTTTTGAATATCGATCCCGATATAGTTAATTTCTGGATGAGCTTTTGCCATTCCTGAAACAAACGCACCTTTTCCACTTCCCACTTCAATATGAATAGGGTGCTTATTCCCAAAAATCTCATGCCACTTGCCCTTTGCTTCAGCAGGATTTAAAATCACATATTGCGGGTTTGCTTCTAGTAATTCCGTTGCGCCTTTGCGATTTCTAACTCTCATGACACCTTTCTTCCGTATTTTGAGCGGAAGTTGCGCAAGGCATAAATCTCCCGATTTACATTTTCCAAGTCTGCATTTTCATAATACTTCGCAATCTGACATAGGTAAGCATACTGACCATACCAGTATAATTTCTTCAATACCGTTTCATTATAGCGATAGCCATAGTAGGTCAACCATTCTTTCCAACGCACCTCTGGAATATAATGGCTTAATATATGAGCCACATCAAACATACGATCTGTCAATCGAACAGAATCCCAATCTACTAAATACACCAATCCACTATCTGTCTCAATCCAGTTACTATGACGCACATCGCCATGCACAATCGTTGCATGATCCTCGCGAAATTGTGGTAAATGACTACGCATATCATTTAAAACCGACCGTAAGTAATGATTATTTCCAATTGCCAATGGTGCGTATTCTAACCAAGATTCCAATAAATCTGCTGGCGTCTCCAAGGAATAACCCAACCGACGCAACTGTGTCATCAAAGGACGTGAACGATGCAGCCGTGTCAAAATATTTACAATTTGTTTTTTGTCCATTTCAGTCGGCGTCAAAATTTTTCCTGATAGCCATTCCTGTGCACTCATGACATTGCCGTCTGCCATGCGACGACTCCACAATAATTGCGGTGCGATTTGTTCTCTAGCCAAACCTACTAAGATTGGGGTCGTGTTCATCTTGACGAAAACGCGCGCCCCATCTGGATAGGTGCCCATATAGGCTTTCCCACTTTTACCTGCAATTGGTGTCAGAGTTAGCTCATTATCAACCAAGTCCATTGTTCCCCTCCGTAAAAAGTTTCCTATCTATTTTACTAATTTTACTTCCTTTAGTCAACCAAACTTCTTAATTTGAATGGTAAATAAATGACATAGAGTAGCAATGTGATTCCTATCATAAAAAGCAAAGCTACTCTATCTTGGAAAAACAGCAAAGCCATCATTATTTCCACAAAAAGCACGCTGTAGCCAATAAGAGCAATCACTTGTTTCACTCCTTTTAACTTTGAATTGATTTCTAAAGGGAATAAGAACGTCAAATATTGGTAATCAAAGGCATGGTACAAGGCTGTCAACTGAAATAGCAGGAGATAATTTAACAATGCCACAAATATGGCAGCAATCCACGATTGACTGATAAAACCAATTCCCAAAAGAGACAGAAACAGCAACCGTATAGTCAAGGCAAGAAAATCACCATTGCGCAAATAAGAACGCAAATACATATTTTGCCAAGTAGTTGACTGTCTTTTTGGTAGAATATTCGTCAAACCATCAAGATATGCTCGGCGTTTTACGCTATTGGAAATTCCCTTAACGTTGGTAAAGAGAGCAAAGAAACGTAGGATTGTCTGCTTGCGTCTTTCTTCGTAAGCAATGAGATAGCTCCAATTCACCCCTGCACCTTGGTAAAATTTTTGACTTTTCTGCAAAAATACGAACCATTTTGCTATCAACATAAGAAAAACAAGAATAAACCAGCCCCAAAGCGGCATGCCTAAGGCAAGAAAAAGCGGTACTAATAGTAACAACACAACAGTTTGAAGCAAGACCCATAACCGATAAGATAAACGCGTTTGTTCTTGTAGGTAGCTTTTTAATTCCTCTTCTTTGACCAATAAAAATAGACTATCTGGTTTTTCCATATATGTTGCGATTCGTCCCAGAGGCAACAATAAAATCAAAAGAACTGCTAAAGCAAGAATGATTGGCAGGTGATTTGAAGGTAAATTTCGCAACAACTGACTGTATTGAACAGCTAAAAAGCCAGTAAAAACTAATAAAAAGAGGACAAAATGGTCGTTAAAAACATAGCGCGAATACTTCAAACATTGATTGCGAAATACTTGTTTGCGCTTTTGAAACAGTTCTCTCATAGGCTCGCCTCTTCTGTCAAAGCTAGATAAATGTCATTGAGACTAGCTTCTGGCATAGCAAATTCTGCTCGTAATTCTGCTAAATTGCCTTTAGCTCGGATTTCTCCCTTATGCAATATCACGAATGAATCACACATCTTTTCTGCCGAATCCAGCACATGCGTACTCATGAGAATTGACTTGCCTTTTGCCTTTTCATCCTCCAAAAGCTCTATCAAGTCAGCAATAGCAACTGGATCAAGTCCCAAAAATGGTTCATCAACGATAAAAAGACTTGGATCGACTACAAAGGCACAAATAATCATGACTTTTTGCTTCATTCCTTTAGAAAAATGCACCGGAAACCAATCTAATTTTTCTTTCAAGCGAAACATGGTCAATAATTTCTCCACGCGTGCAAAAGCCACCTTTTGCTCCACATTATAGGCCATAGCAACCGTTTCAATATGTTCTCTTAAAGTCAATTCTTCGTACAAACTAGGTGTTTCCGGAATAAAACCAATTTTCTCACGATAAGCCGTAGGACTATCTTGCAGTTTGGCACCGTCAATTAAAATTTCACCCTTATAAGGAGTTAAAAGTCCGATAATTTCATTGATTGTAGTGGATTTACCCGCACCATTCAAGCCAATCAACCCCACCAGTTCCCCATTTCCTACTGTGAAACTGATGTCTTTTAAAACAGGGATATTCACATAGCCCCCTGTAAGCCCTTTTATTTCTAACATATTTTCTCCAAATTCTGGTATAATGTTCTTATATTATAACAAAATCTAGCAAAGTAGAGGTAAATTTGATGGCAGATTGCATTTTTTGTAAGATTATTGCAGGAGAAATTCCAGCTTCTAAAGTATATGAAGACGATGAAATTCTAGCGTTTTTAGACATCTCACAAGTAACGCCCGGACATACCTTGGTTGTCCCTAAAAAACATTTCCGCAACATGCTTGAAATGGACGGTGAAGCTGCCAGTCAACTTTTTGCACGAATACCAGATATTGCTCGTAAAGTGATGAAGGCGACTGGTGCAAAGGGGATGAATATCATCAATAATAACGAAGAAATTGCCGGTCAATCTGTCTTCCATACACATGTCCATTTAGCACCACGCTATACAGAAAATGATGATTTAAAACTGACTTTCGTGGCGCACGAACCAAACTTCCCTGCTCTTGCAGAATTAGCCGAAAAAATTTCAAAAGCATAAGGAGAAACCATGAAACTTAGTAATCTATTGTTATTCACCGGTGCAGCTGCAGCCAGCTTTTGCCTTGTTAAAAATAGAGAAAAACTCATGAACGAGGCTGTTGAAAGTTATGAGCTAATGGACAGGATTCAAGACAATCTCCAAAACATTCAACGAAATCTCCAAGTCGTTCAAGAGCAAAAAGACAATCTCCAAACAATTTCACAGGATTTAACTTACCAATTCAAACTTTTTGAGCAAGACGCTACTGCTCGACTTCAACAAATTCAAGATATCTGGAACACTCACATCAACTAAGAAATAAAAAAGAATTTAGACACACGCTAAATTCTTTTTTATCATGTCATTGTCCGTATTGACCGTAATACTGTCCATTTTGATCTGTTCCATAAGGATTGCTTGAATACGCAGAAGAATCAGCAGCACCAGTTGTTGTGCCATTTCCTGACTGACTGGAACTAGGAGCAGCACTGCCATACAATTCTTCATATAAAACTGCATTGGTTTCCAATTTAGTTACTTCTTCCAAGCCAAGCGATTTTCTCAGAACATTTTGCATTTCCAACATATGCTCCGAAGTGACGATTTGATAAGAACCACCATCTGCCAGAGTTGCTCCTTCACCTTTTAACTGTTTGCTTTCGATATTTTTGAAAGCATCTTGATAACCTAATAATTGAGGAATACTGCCTGAAGACAACTCTACATTGGTCTGCATATTGTTGCTAACAGCTTTTAAAATAGCCTGATAATGGCTGACACTATTTAAACTCAGCACTTTTTGGACTACTTTTTGAATGACTTCTCGTTGACGCTTTTGACGGCCATAATCCCCTTCTGGATCTTGATAACGCATGCGAGAATAAACCAACGCCTGATCTCCGTTTATGTGTTGCTTACCTGGTTCAACAACTGCTTTATATTCTGGTTCATTTTCTTCAATCGAAATAGGGAAACCAAGAGTATTGTTCACGGTAATTCCCCCAACAGCATCAACCAATTGCACCAGACCTTTCATATTGATAAGCACATAGCGGTCAATGTGAATATTCATCATCTTTTGCACTGTGGAAATAGCTAGCTCAGCTCCACCATCTGCATAAGCCGCATTAAGCTTTGCTTGCATGGTTTCATCGCCATTTTTTATATTGGTGAGAATATCCCGCTCCAAACTCATCATCGTCGTCTTTTTTGTCTTGGGATTAACTGTCATGAGAATCATGGAGTCACTATTTCCAGCCCACGGATCTGATCGTGAACCACTACCGGTATCCACTCCCATTAAAAGTAAGGTAAGCGGTTTGGTAGCTGCGATGACATCTGTATCTTTTCCAAAACTCTTGTAAGTCTTGGACAACACATCCGTTGATTGATTATAAATCGTAAATCCATAAACGCCTAGTCCTGCAACCGTTACAAGACACAAACTTAAAAACATTAAGATAATTTTTTTTAACATATTATTCTAATCTATCAGTTTTCCCATTAGGTAAACATCAAGAAATTTCCCTTCTGCAAGATAGGCTCCTCTTTTTTGAATGCCCTCAATCTCAAACCCAAACGCCTGATACAAATGAACAGCACGTTTATTTCTTACTTGTACGGTCAATTCTAATCGTCGAATCACTCCAGAATTCTCTGCCCAGTCTATCGCTTCTTCTAGAAGAAATTTCCCTAAGCCTTGATTCCAAAATGCTCTTTTAACCACGATAAAGACCTGCCCGATATGACGAATTCGCTCATGAAAATCAGCTGTAATGATCACAAGCCCAGCAATTTCATTATCTAATAGTGCAATTAGATAAATCTGGTTATCTGACGCGGCTTGATGTTGAATGAAAGAGCTCATCTGCTCTTCTGTCATCAAAATCCCTGCGTCATCTAATGTCATGTAATCTGACTCTTGCCCAACCTGATTAAGAAAATCAATTAAAGATTTGGCGTCTTGAGGTTCTGCTTCTCTTATAACTAGCTCTAACTCAGCCATTGACAAATTCCTCAAGCAGTTTCTCAGCTCGATGTCCTTTTGCGTCAAAGACCAATTCTCGGCCATCATTTTTTCTTAGAATTGTCAATTTTAGATAATCGCTTGGCAAACTAGCTCCCAACAATTCGCCCCATTCAATAACCGTCACCCCATCTCCAAAGAGAAAATCGTCTAAATCAATAAAATCTGGATCTTCCCCAATACGATAAACGTCCAAATGATAAAGCGGCAGGCGTCCGTCATATTCTCGTACAATAGTATAGGTCGGACTTTTGATCATTTGTTTGATACCCAGTCCACGCGCTAAACCTTTGGTGAAGGTTGTTTTTCCAGCACCTAAATCACCTGTTAAAATCAACACATCTTGTTTTTGGAGTAAAGCACCCAATTTCTCGCCCCACGCCATCAACTCATCTTCATTATGGATAAACATTCTTTTATTATACCAGAAGTTTTCATTTTCTGCTGAAATTTAACAAAAGAAAAGAGGCTGGGACAAAAGTCCTTAACCTTGTCAGATTTTTATGAGTTTCTTGCAAGTCGCAGTGGTTGAGTGGGTTCTATGCGGTTGATAAATCAACCTTTACAGCCCTACTCAACTGTGCGGGGGTGGGACGACAAAATCAAATTTCTTCGAAATTACCGATTTTTGTCCCACTCCCGATTTTTCAATCATTAAGCCAAAGCTAGACTGATAAAATTTAGGATAAACAAAGCATCCAACACCCAGATAATTGGGTGAACTTCTTTGGCTTCACCTTTGATGATTTTCACAAAAGCATACATGATAAATCCTGCGGCAATACCATGAGTAATACTGTAAGTAAAGCCCATGAAAACGGATGTAAAGAAGGCTGGTACTGCTTCTGATAAATCGTCCCATTCGATATCTTTCATACTGGAAAGCATCATAATTCCGACAATGATAAGAATAGGAGCTACTGCTACTGTTGGGACAATAGCAAGAAGTGGACTAAAGAAACTTGAAATAACAAACAAAGCCGCAACGACAAGTGCTGTTAAGCCTGTACGACCACCGGCTTCAATCCCAGCTGCACTTTCTACATAAGTCGTGACATTTGAAGTTCCTGCAATCGCACCAATCGTTGTCCCAACCATGTCTGAAAACAGCGCCTTGTCCATTTTAGTCTGAAGCCCAGACGAATCTTTAGCAGCTTCTTCATCTGCAATATTAAAGATACCTGCTTTACGACCAGTACTAATCAAAGTTCCAATATTATCAAAAATATCTGTTAATGAAAAGGCCAAAATGGCTAGAAGCACTTCTGGAAGACGAGCTGGTTTTGCAAACAAAGCCAGCAAGCCATCTTTACCTAGTGCCGCACCAAAAATCTTTCCTAAATCCTGAACAGCAGCACCGATATTATTGGAAGCAAAATTGATTTTTAAAAGGTCTACGACCCCTACCAAGATAGCTACGATTGTTGTTGCTGCAATGGAGAGAACAATCCCTCCGCGAATGCGTTTAAGGACAAAGAAAATAGTGATGAGAATTCCAAACAAAGCGACAAGAACAGCTGGATTGTTAAAATCTACCAAGCCCGGTGTTGCCATTCCATTAGCCGTAATAGCTGCTTGTGCCTTATCAGCACCTTTTCCTGCAACAGTATAGGTTCCTGGATCAATTGAAAATTTCAAAAGTCCCGCTTTTTTCACTCCGATATAAGCTAGGAAAATCCCAATTCCACCAGAAATAGCGTATTTCAAACTCTCTGGAATTGCATGAATAATAATTGTACGAACCTTGGTCAACGTGACAATAATACTAATAATCCCGCAGAGGAAAACCATTGCCAGCGCCTCTTGCCATGTATAACCAAGTGCAAATACAACGGTATAAGTAAAGAAAGCATTCAGTCCCATACCAGGCGCCTGAGCGTAAGGAATGTTGGCATATAAAGCCATCATCAGCGTCCCTGCAACAGTCCCAATGATAGTCGCTAAGAAAACTCCTTGTGCTGGCATGCCTGTTTGACTGAGCATTTCAGGGTTGACAAAGAGGATATAACTCATTGCAAAGAAAGTGGTTAAACCAGCAAGAACTTCTGTACGAACAGTTGTACCGTTCTCTTTTAGTTTAAAAAACTTGTCCATTTTTAAAAATCTCCTTAAAATTTACGAACGATAATAGATATAATACCACAAAATATCCATGATTTCAACGGAAGTTTTAAAAACAAACAAATTAATTCAATGTTTTATACAGAAAATCTTTATTTAGACTGATTTTTGGTCAAAAAGACCAAGGACATGATTTGAATAAAGGTAAACCCTAAAATGAATAACAGGCGCTCCCTCTGCAAAGCAGCTGCCAACCGCTCAAAGACTAACGTAGGATGGCTGACTAGATCCCAAGAATTGAGCCGATCATAGCGACCAATGTAAATTGCGAGACTCGATAAAAATGAGACGGTTCCAATAGCCAAATATTCCAGCCACCATTTGAGCTTCAAATAGCCCGAAATCAAATTCCAGCTCTCTATTCCGCATAGAACCCCAAAGAAAATACTTGGAACAAAGGCCATAAAAAGATGCAGACTTTCTCGGTTCCACAAGGTGTCACTCACCCAGTGCATGTGTACCAAGTCCGTAATCATATAGAACGTATTGGGATAAAACACTAGCCAAAGAATTGCTATAGGCAAGAAAAACCATTTTTTCTTAAATTGAATGGCTATAAAAGCCGCATCATAGGCAACCAAAGCTAGAAACATATTCCAAATCAAATCTGGCCCTTTTGTCAAAATTCCTTCGGCATAAACGATAGCAGAAATAATCGCAAAGAAAATATGAATGATAATTGTTTTACGCATACTCGATTTCCTCCTTCGTTATATAAGAAAACATTATATCACAAATTCTGCACTTTCATCTTAAAATCTGCTATAATAGAAAACAGCACAAATGAAAGAGTAGACTATGACAAAAAAAGTAATTGCAGTAGATTTAGACGGAACCTTGCTTAATTCTGACAGCAAATTATCTGAATTTACAAAAGAAACCATTAAAAAAATTTCTAAAAAAGGACACCATGTTGTCATCACAACTGGACGCCCTTATCGAATGGCACGGGAATTTTATAAAGAATTGGAGCTACATACTCCAATGATCAACTTTAATGGCTCTTTGACCCATATCCCGGATAAAAAGTGGCAACAGGAAAGATGTATCACTTTAGATAAAGAATATCTATTAGACATTGTCAAAAGGAAGGAAGAGATTGAAGCAGACTTCATTGCTGGGGAATATCGGAAGAAATTTTATATCACCGCCCCCAATGAAACGATTGCCGACCCGAAATTATTTGGTGTAGAATCTTTTCGACCTGAAAATCAATTTAATCCAGAATTGGTTACCAAAAATCCCAACTGTATCCTTTTGCAAACGCATGCCAATGATAAATATGCTTTGGCGGATGAATTGAATCAATTTTATCAACAACAATTATCTATCAACACTTGGGGCGGTCCGCTCAATATCCTCGAATGCACTCCAAAAGGCGTCAACAAAGCTTTTGCTTTGAAATATTTATTAGAGGTTCTGAACGTGGATCGAAAAGATTTGATTGCTTTTGGTGACGAGCACAATGATACAGAGATGTTAGCTTTTGCCGGTACTGGCTATGCCATGAAAAACGCTAGCCAAACACTTCTCCCTTACGCAGATGAACAACTGCCGCTTACCAATGACCAAGACGGAGTCGCTCATCAATTATTGAAACTATTTTTATAATAAGACTTAGAGTTGGACAGTTTTTCTGCCCGACTCTTTAATATTTACACGTAATCTTCCCAGATTTTATTTTTCTGCAACTGATTGTGCACTCGCAATCATGGGGCGGTCTTATCAGCTATTGATTTTCAATTATTTTCTATCAGTTTGTTTATACTATAAATTGAATATTATAAATTTTGTTTTTTAAATTTAAAATGTTTCTAGATTTTTTATTGATTCTCCTCTTTCTTATTCAATAATTCATGTAGATAGAATTATTTTTTCAAAATTTTCATTATTTTTCCAATCGCTTTTCAAGGTTAATATATTGTTTAAATGGCTAGTTTTGTCCGTTTACAATCTGTCAAAAATATGAAAGATTTTGATTTTTTTAGCTCAAACTATTGCATTTTTCATGAAAACGTTTTATACTTAAGTAGTCTTAAATTTTTCTTAAACTTAAGTCAAACATTTTATAAGGAGGAAAGACAATAATGAGTATCGGAATCATTATTGCAAGCCATGGTGAATTTGCTGCTGGTATTCATCAATCAGGTTCTATGATTTTTGGTGAGCAAGAAAAAGTTCAAGTTGTAACTTTTATGCCAAATGAAGGTCCTGATGATTTGTATGCTAAGTTCAATGACGCTGTGGCTGCTTTTGACGCGAACGATGAAGTTCTAGTTTTGGCTGACCTGTGGAGTGGTTCTCCATTTAACCAAGCTAGCCGCGTAATGGGTGAAAATCCGGATCGCAAGTTCGCGATCATTACAGGTTTGAATCTGCCAATGTTGATTCAAGCTTATACTGAACGAATGATGGACGCCAATGCTGGCGTTGACGCTGTTGTCGCAAACATCATCAAAGAAGCCAAGGACGGAGTGAAAGCTCTTCCTGAAGAACTAAATCCTGTAGCTGAGGTAGCAAGTGCACCGGCTGCACCAACTGCTCAAGCTGCTATTCCAGAAGGAACCGTTATCGGCGATGGCAAGTTGAAAATCAATCTTGCTCGTATCGATACACGTCTTCTTCACGGTCAAGTTGCAACTGCTTGGACACCAGATTCTAAAGCAGACCGTATCATCGTTGCTTCTGACTCCGTATCAGCTGATAAACTTCGTAAAGAGTTGATCAAACAAGCTGCTCCTGGTAATGTCAAAGCAAATGTTGTCCCAATTGACAAATTGATTGCGGTAGCAAAAGACCCTCGTTTTGGTAACACACATGCACTGATTCTTTTTGAAACTCCTCAAGATGCACTTCGTGCTGTTGAAGGTGGTGTCGATATCAAAACACTCAATGTTGGCTCAATGGCTCACTCAACTGGTAAAACAATGGTCAATAACGTTTTGTCAATGGACAAAGACGATGTTGCAACCTTTGAAAAATTGCGTGACCTCGGAGTGGAATTTGACGTACGTAAAGTGCCAAATGACTCCAAAAAAGATTTGTTTGACTTAATTAAAAAAGCCAACGTTCAATAATGGAAAGGATTTAGAATATGTCAATTATTTCTATGATTTTAGTGGTCTTCGTTGCCTTTCTTGCTGGACTTGAAGGAATCTTGGACCAATTTCAATTCCACCAACCACTTGTTGCTTGTACCCTTATCGGTCTAGTAACAGGACACTTGGAAGCAGGTGTCATCCTTGGTGGTACACTTCAAATGATTGCTCTTGGTTGGGCAAACATTGGTGCTGCCGTTGCTCCTGATGCTGCACTTGCTTCTGTAGCATCTGCAATCATCATGGTACAAGGTGGCGACTTCACTGATAAAGGTATCAGTTTCGCTTATACAACTGCTATCCCTCTTGCAGTTGCTGGTCTCTTCCTTACAATGATTGTTCGTACAATTTCAGTAGGTCTTGTTCATGGTGCTGATGCTGCTGCTAAAGAAGGTAACATCGGTGCTGTAGAACGTACTCACTTAGTTGCACTTCTTCTTCAAGGTCTTCGTATTGCTATTCCTGCTGCTCTTCTTCTTGCAGTTCCAACGTCAGTTGTTCAAGGTGTCTTGAACGCTATGCCTGCTTGGTTGTCAGGTGGTATGGCTGTCGGTGGTGGTATGGTCGTTGCCGTTGGTTACGCGATGGTTATCAACATGATGGCAACTCGCGAAGTATGGCCATTCTTTGCTATCGGTTTTGCACTTGCAGCTGTTAGTCAATTAACTCTTATCGCTCTTGGTACAATCGGCGTGGCTATGGCTTTCATCTACATCAACCTTTCTAAAAAAGGCGGGAATGGTGGCGGCGGTTCTGCTACATCAAATGACCCAATTGGTGATATTTTAGAAGACTACTAAGAAAGGAGCTACTAATACCATGACAGAAAAAATTCAATTATCAAAATCAGATCGTCAAAAAGTTTGGTGGCGTTCAACTTTCTTGCAAGGTTCTTGGAACTATGAACGGATGCAAAACTTAGGTTGGGCGTATGCACTTATACCAGCTATCAAAAAACTTTACACTTCTAAAGAAGACCGTGCTGCAGCTCTTGAACGTCACTTGGAATTCTTTAATACTCACCCATACGTAGCTGCGCCTATCATTGGTGTGACACTTGCCCTTGAAGAAGAAAAGGCTAACGGTGCTGAAATTGACAACACTGCTATCCAGGGGGTTAAAATCGGTATGATGGGACCTCTTGCTGGTATCGGTGACCCAGTCTTCTGGTTTACCGTTCGTCCTATCCTCGGTGCTCTTGGTGCCTCACTTGCTATGGCAGGTAACGTGATGGGTCCAATCCTCTTCTTCGTACTTTGGAATCTTATCCGTATGGCCTTCTTATGGTACACTCAAGAACTTGGCTACAAAGCTGGTTCTGAAATTACAAAAGACATGTCAGGCGGTATCCTTCAAGACATCACCAAAGGAGCTTCAATCCTTGGTATGTTCATCATCGCCGTTCTTGTTGAACGTTGGGTAAATATTACCTTTACGGTAGGACTTCCTTCTAAGACTTTGTCTAAAGGTGCCTACATTGAATTCCCTAAAGGAAATGTTACTGGTCAACAATTACATGATATCCTTGGTCAAGTAAATAGTGGTCTTGGACTTGATAAAATACAAGCTCAAACACTTCAAGGACAGTTAGATGCTTTAATTCCTGGCTTGATGGGGCTTCTTCTTACATTCCTATGCATGTGGTTACTTAAGAAAAAAGTTTCACCAATCACAATTATCATCGGTCTCTTCATCGTTGGTATTGTAGCACGCTTCTTCGGAATTATGTAAACAACAAAAAGAAGGTTTTGGCCTTCTTTTTTATTGACAATAAATGTGCTATAATAGAAAGGATAATAGATAAACGAGGATTGAACATGGCACAATCACAAAATACAAAAATTGATTTTCAAACAACAGGAACTTCTTATCTGGGAATTGGAGGGAAAGTTGGAAAATTCTTAGTTGGAGATAAAGCGCTCGAATTTTATGCAGATACCAATGTCGAAGACTATATTCAAATCCCTTGGGATACTATCCATCAAATCGGCGCCAATGTGTCTGGCAAACGAATTAGTCGTCATTTTGAAGTCTTTACCAATAAAGGAAAATTCCTTTTCGCTTCAAAAGATGCTGGAACTATTTTGAAACATGCTCGAAATCATATCGGCAATGAAAAGGTCATTAAATTACCGACACTGATTCAAACAATTGGTCAATTTTTTAAAAATCTATTTGCAAAAAAATAAGAATTCTTGTATAATCATAGGAAACGGATAAGTAAATCTAGTATCTCTTTCAGAAAGTCTGCGGCAGCTGTGAGCAGATAGGGAGCTAGCTTGAAATTCTACCGTGATATTAATTTCATAAACAATCAAGTGCACTTATGTGAAGTTGGATGGGACCGTGGCTCTGCCACTCCAACACTTTCATAGGTGTATTTTTATTTCAGGAGGTTCTGATGTTAGATATTAAACGCATTCGCACAGATTTTGATATCATCGCAAAAAAATTAGCTACTCGTGGCGTTGACGCTGCAACACTTGATAAAATGAAAGAGTTTGATAGCAAACGCCGTGAACTCTTGGTCAAGGTTGAAAATTTAAAAGCAGAGCGTAACACGGTTTCAGCAGAAATTGCCCAAGCGAAACGTAATAAAGACAATGCTGATGATAAAATTGCTGCCATGCAAACATTATCTGCTGAAGTTAAAGCATTAGACGCAGAGTTAGCAGAAATTGACGCTACATTAACCGAGTTTACAACGACTTTGCCAAATATTCCTCACGATAGTGTGCCGGTAGGTGCTGACGAAGACGATAATGTAGAAGTTCGCCGTTGGGGGACGCCACGTGTGTTTGACTTTGATGTAAAAGCTCACTGGGATCTTGGTGAAAATCTTGATATTCTCGACTGGGAACGCGGGGCAAAAGTAACCGGCGCTCGCTTCCTCTTTTACAAAGGATTAGGAGCTCGTCTAGAACGCGCTATTTATAATTTCATGTTAGACGAGCATCAAAAAGAGGGCTACACAGAAGTCATTCCTCCTTACATGGTTAATCACGATTCTATGTTTGGGACTGGTCAGTATCCAAAATTCAAAGAAGATACGTTTGAATTGAGCGATACAAATTACGTTCTCATTCCAACTGCTGAAGTTCCTTTGACAAACTACTACCGTGGGGAAATTTTAGACGGAAAAGACTTGCCAATCTACTTCACAGCCATGAGTCCGTCTTTCCGTTCTGAAGCTGGTTCTGCCGGTCGTGACACCCGTGGTTTGATTCGTTTGCATCAATTCCACAAAGTGGAAATGGTCAAATTTGCCAAACCAGAGCATTCTTATGAAGAATTAGAAAAAATGACCGCTAACGCCGAAAATATCCTTCAGAAATTAAATCTTCCTTACCGCGTTGTTGCACTTTCAACAGGAGATATGGGCTTCTCTGCAGCGAAGACCTACGACTTGGAAGTCTGGATTCCAGCACAGAATACCTACCGTGAAATTTCTAGCTGTTCCAATACCGAAGATTTCCAAGCTCGTCGTGCCCAAATCCGTTACCGTGACGAAGCAGACGGCAAAGTTAAACTTCTACACACTTTGAATGGATCCGGTCTTGCAGTTGGTCGTACCGTTGCAGCCATTCTTGAAAATTACCAAAATGAAGACGGCTCCGTCACTATTCCAGAAGTACTTCGCCCATACATAGGCGGTGTGGAAGTGATTGCTCCAGAATAACATAAAAACTCTGAGATTTTCAAATTATCTCAGAGTTTTCTTATCTCTTCATTTGATTGTTTCGCTTTTTAATCATTGCACTTCGAACCACACTTATCACAGTTGGGAGTAAGGTAACAATGACAATTCCCAAAATAATCGCTGAAAAATGAGTTTTCACAAAGGGGATATTCCCAAAAAGATAGCCTGCCCCTGTCGCAATCAAAGACCAAGACAAAGCTGCGATAAAAGCTCGTTTCAGAAAAGACTGAACTGGGAATTGGCTAATGCCTGCTACAAATGGTACAAAGGTACGAATAATGGGAATATAGCGTCCTAAAATAATAGAAGTAGAACCATGTTTTTCAAAATACACTTCTGCTTCTTTGATATTTTCTTCTTTTATCAATTTACTGAAAAATTTATAATGTACAAAACGATAACCCAAGGTTCTGCCAATGAAGAAATTACAGGTATCGCCAACAAAAGCTCCCACAAAAAATAGAAGCATAAAAAGTAGAACATTAAAATGCATTGCTGGATTAGCTGATAGAGCGCCTGCAGCAAAAAGTAAGCTGTCTCCCGGCAGGAATGGAAATACTACCGCAGCTGTCTCAATAAAAATTACCAAAAACAAAATCAAATATGTCCAGCCACCTACAGCATGAGCAATATTATAAATGTGTGCATCAATATGCAAGATAAAATCAATAATAAACATCTCTTCTCCCTTTGTCCATTCTCTATTATAGCAGAAAATATTACAGAAAAGCGTATTTTAAAAATAAAAAAACAGAAGTGAACGGTACAAGCCAATCCACTTCTGATTTTTATTAGTATTTTCGAAATCGTTGGTAACGTGCTTCTAAAAGTTGTTCAAGTGGTAGCTGAGACAAATTTGTTAATTCAGCAACTATTTCTTGCTTCACAGCATACAATAAATCCTGATTGCTAAGCCTTGCTTCTGGAATCACCTTGTCCACTACTCTCATATCAAGAAGCTCATGAGAAGTGATTTTCATGAGTTCTGCAGCTTCCATAGCACGACTGCCGTCTTTCCACAAGATAGAAGCAAAACCTTCGGGACTAAGCACCGCGTAAATTGAATTTTCTAGCATCCAGACCTTGTCTGCAACAGCTAAAGCTAGCGCTCCTCCAGATCCGCCTTCACCGATAATAATAGCGATAATCGGCACCTTTAAATCGCTCATCTCGAGCAAATTACGTGCAATAGCTTCTCCTTGACCGCGCTCTTCAGCCCCAACTCCTGGATAAGCACCGGCTGTGTTGATAAACGTAACGACAGGACGACCAAATTTCTCTGCCTGCTTCATCAAGCGAAGTGCTTTTCGATAACCTTCTGGATGAGGTTGTCCAAAATTCCGTTGCAAATTATCCTGTAGATTGCGTCCTTTTTGAATCCCAACAACGGTGATGGGCTGACCATCTAAAGTTCCGATTCCACCGATAACCGCTCCGTCATCTCGAAAAGAACGATCGCCATGTAATTCAATAAAATTCTCGCAAATTCCTTGCGCAAAATCCAAAGCTGTCAATCGTGCCTGATCTCGTGCTTCTTTAATAATTCGGGTAATCTTTGTCACTGTTCACCTCCATGGAAAGCCAATAACATTGCAATGGTGGAGCGCAATTCCAAGCGTTTGACAATGGCATCAACAAAACCATGTTCAAGCAAAAATTCTGCCTTTTGGAAGTCATCTGGCAATTTTTCACGAACGGTTGTTTCAATTACTCGGCGACCTGCAAAGCCAACAAGCGCTTGCGTTTCAGCCAAAATGATGTCTCCTTCCATGGCAAATGAAGCCGTCACCCCACCCGTGGTCGGGTCTGTTAAGATCGTCAAATAAAACAAGCCAGCATTAGAATGACGTTTCACCGCTGCGGATACTTTAGCCATTTGCATCAAACTCATAATTCCTTCTTGCATGCGAGCGCCACCAGAAGCTGTAAACAAAGTGACTGGCAACTGATGTTCTGTAGCATATTCAAAAAGACGAGTAATTTTTTCTCCAACGACCGTTCCCATAGAAGCCATGATAAAGTTGGAATCCATGATCCCCAGTGCAGTTTTTTGACCACCGATTGTCGCAATTCCTGTCAATACCGCCTCATCCAAACCTGTTTTTTCACGGACAGTCCTTAATTTTTCACGATATTTAGGAAACTTCAAGGGGTCTGATGTTTCAATTCCTGTAAATAATTCCTCAAAACTATTGGCATCTACCGTTAAATTGAGGCGTTCAAAAGCTGAAATACGAAACGTATAGCCACATTGCGGGCAAATCCGTTCACTTCCCAAATCTTTTTGGTAAATGATATGCTTACATCCTGGACATTTTGAAAACAGTTCATCCGGAAACTCTGGTTTCACTTGAGGTTTCTCACGACTGGAACGGTTTGGATTGATCCGAATATACTTATCCTTTTTGGAAAACAAAGCCATGACTTATATCCTTTACTCCTCTACTTTTTCTTTTGATAAGCTGGTAAAAATTTCTCCATAAGAAAAGCTGTATCATAATCGCCAGCAATGACATGTGGGTCTGAAATCAAATCTAACTGAAAACCGCTATTTGTCACAACACCGTCGATTTCTAACTCATAGAGCGCACGCTGCATTTTCATTAATGCATCAAAGCGATTTTCACCATGAACAATAATCTTGGCAATCATGCTGTCATAATACGGCGGAATCGTGTAGCCAGGATAAACTGCAGAATCCACACGCAACCCCACTCCACCACTCGGTAGATAGAGATTGGAAATCTTTCCCGGACTTGGTGCAAAGTTAAATGCAGGATTTTCCGCATTGATTCGACACTCAATCGCATGACCTGTTATATGAATATCTTCTTGGTTAAAAGGCAGCTCTTGCCCCACAGCAATTTTGATTTGCTCCTTAACAATGTCCACCCCCGTTACAAATTCCGTTATCGGATGCTCCACTTGTACACGAGTATTCATTTCCATGAAATAAAATTCTCTTTTGCCTTCATCAAATAAGAATTCAATCGTTCCAGCGTTTTCATATCCGACAGATTGGGCAGCTCGTACAGCAGCTTCCCCAATTTTACGACGAAGGGTCTTGCCAATCGCAACCGACGGACTTTCTTCCAGCACTTTTTGATTATTTCTTTGAAGTGAACAATCGCGCTCGCCTAAGTGGACAACATGACCATGTTGGTCAGCCAAGATTTGGACTTCAATATGCCGAGCTGGATAAATGACACGCTCCATATACATGGCGCCATTTCCGAAAGCCGCTTTGGCTTCGCTGGAAGCCGACTCAAAAGCAGCTACTAAATCCTCTGCTTTTTCAACCTTCCGAATACCTTTGCCACCACCGCCAGCAGAAGCTTTCAGCATAACTGGATAGCCGATTTTTTCTGCAACCGCAAGTGCTTCGTCTGAAGTATGAACTTCGCCATCAGAACCTGGGATTACAGGCACATTAGCCTTAATCATCTGAGCACGCGCATTGATTTTATCACCCATTAAATCCATTACCGCTCCCGAAGGACCGATAAATTTAATACCAACTTCCTCGCACATCGTCGCAAACTTAGAATTTTCACTCAAAAAACCAAAGCCTGGATGAATTGCCTCTGCTCCAGTCAAAACTGCGGCAGAAAGAACCGCATTCATATTGAGGTAGGATTCTGTCGACTTTGCCGGACCAATGCAAACCGCTTCATCTGCCAGTAAAGTATGGAGAGCTTCTTTGTCAGCAGTAGAATAGACTGCGACTGTCGCAATCCCTAATTCTCTAGCTGCACGAATAATTCTGACCGCAATTTCCCCACGGTTGGCAATTAAAATCTTACGAAACATGGTGAAATCTCCTTTTTTATTGTCCGAGGGCAAAAGTTAAAGTACCACTCGCTGCCAACTTCCCGTCAACTTCTGCTTTCGCTTCCACAACCGCAATGGTGCCACGACGCTTCACAAACTTCGCTGTCATGATGAGCTGATCACCAGGAACAACTTGTTTTTTAAATTTCACCTTGTCCATTCCGGCATAAAAGACCAATTTCCCTTTATTTTCTTCTTTGGATAATTCCAAAACACCGGCTGTTTGAGCCAAAGCCTCCATGATGAGAACTCCCGGCATGACAGGATATTCAGGGAAATGTCCGTTGAAAAAAGGCTCATTGATTGTAACATTTTTAAGCGCTACAATCTCATCTTCTTTCACTTCCAACACACGATCAACCAACAGCATAGGGTAACGATGTGGAAGAGCTTCTTTTATCGCATTGATATCAATCATTTAATCCGCACCAAACCTTTCCCAAATTCGACCATTTCTTCATTTTGGACAAGGATTTCCGTCACAATACCGTCCTTAGGTGACGGAACTTCATTCATCACTTTCATGGCCTCAATAATCATCAAGGTTTGCCCTTTCTTGACTTGGTCGCCAACGGAAACAAAGGAAGGTTTATCAGGTCCAGAAGCAAGATAAGCAACTCCAACCAAGGGACTTTCTACTACATCGCCTTCAGCTGTAGGTGTTTCTGGACTAATCGTTTCCTCCACAATTGGAGGAACAGTTGGCTGGGTAACTTCTACTTGTGAAACAAGATTGGTGTTCACTGTTGAATCCTCTGCAGAAGGAGCAATTGATTCAACTGTTCTTTCATTTTTACTGAAAGTTAATTCATCGCTTTGATTTTTATAAGAAAATTCACGCAGACTTGATTGGTCAAATTGAGCCATCAAATCTTTGATTTCATTGATATTCATTTAAGCCTCCCAGCGCTTGAATGCAAGTACAGCATTGTGCCCGCCAAAGCCAAAGGTATTTGAAATCGCATACGGAATATCATGTTCTTGCCCTTGACCATAGATGACATTCGCCTCGATATCATCTGAAAGTTCTTGCGTTCCTGCAGTCATCGGTACAAAGTTATGACGCATTGCTTCAATCGTTGCAATAGCTTCTACTGCACCGGCTGCACCAAGAAGGTGACCTGTGAAAGATTTCGTAGAAGAAACCGGTACTTCTTTCCCAAGAACATTAACAATCGCTTGACTTTCACCCTTTTCATTGGCTTGTGTAGAAGTTCCATGAGCATTCACATAGGCAATGTCTGAAGGTTGTAATCCTGCTTCTTCAATGGCTAGTTTCATAGCTTTAGCAGCCCCTGTACCAGCTGGTGATGGTGTTGTCATGTGATATGCGTCACAAGTATTTCCATACCCCACAATTTCTGCTAAAATTGTTGCCCCACGTTTTTCAGCATGTTCTAGACTTTCAATTACTAAAACACCTGCCCCTTCTCCCATTACAAATCCATTCCGATCTTTATCAAATGGAATAGACGAACGTTTTGGATCTTCATTTGTGGAAAGAGCTGTAAGAGCTGCAAAACCGCCGATGCCAATTTCGTTGATAGAGCATTCAGAACCACCTGCTAAAATAACATCTTGAAAACCAAATTTAATTTCACGGAATGCCTCTCCAATAGCATCATTAGAAGACGCACAAGCAGTTGTAATAGATTTACACACCCCATTAGCTCCCACACGAATAGCAATATTTCCGGCTCCCATATTTGAAAGTGCTTTAGGAATGAAGAGCGGTTGGATACGATTGGCTCCTCTTTCATGCATTCGGATAATTTGATCTTGCAATTCTTTTAAGCCACCAATCCCACTAGATACAATGACCCCAAATCGATCATGGTCAACTGTCTCGGTATCTAGATGAGCATTTTCTAACGCTTCTAAAGCTGCATGAATGGCATAAATAGAATACATATCCATACGATTTTTGTCTTTTTTAACAAAATGTTTTTCTAGCGGGAAATCTTTAATTTCTGCTGCATTATGTACACCAATCACACTAGGATCAAAATTCGTAATTGGACCAATACCAATCTTCCCTTCTTTTAGACTATCCCAAAACTCTTCGGGTGTGTTTCCAATAGGTGAAGTTACTCCATATCCTGTTACAACAACTCGATTTAGTTTCATTTCAAACTCCTTTATTAAGAAAATATATCACATGCTTAAAACTCGTAAGTTTTAGTCACCTTCTACCTCATGGTTAAGCCGCCATCAATGGCAATGACTTGCCCAGTTAAATACTCTTGACGAGCTAGAAAGGCTGCCACTTCTGCTACTTCGTTGGTATTCCCAAAACGTTTCATCGGAATTTGTGCTAACGTAGCTTCTTTCACTTTATCAGACAAAACATCGGTCATATCTGACTCAATCATACCTGGTGCAATAGCATTCACTCGTACATTGCGAGCTGCTACTTCACGCGCTACAGACTTAGTAAATCCAATCAGTCCAGCCTTAGAAGCCGCATAGTTTGCTTGACCGACATTGCCAATCAAACCAACCACACTTGATACATTGATAACAGCACCTTGACGAGCTTTCGACATTGGCTTCAAAACCGCTTGAGTCATATTAAAAGCACCAACAAGATTCACTTTCAAGACCTGTTCAAAATCTTCCTCTGTCAATTTTAGCATGAGTTTATCTTTTGTAATCCCTGCATTATTGACCAGAATATCCACGCTTCCAAGTTTTTCGATAGTTTCTTCTACCATCCGCTTGGCATCCGTGCTATCTGACACATCACCAGAGATAGAAACCACTTGTACACCATAATCTGAAAATTCAGAGACGAGCACCTCATCAATCTCACGGCGACCGTTTAAAACAATGTTGGCACCTAGACTCGCAAACTTATGTGCCATTGCAAGACCAATTCCACGTGTTGAACCAGTTATAAAAACATTTTTACCTTTAAGTTCCATACCTATTCCTTATTTTCTAGAAGAGTAGATAAACTTCTAACATCTTCAACGTGAGCAACCTTTGCCGATTTATCAATTTTTTTAACAAAACCAGAAAGAACCTTACCTGGACCAATTTCAATAAAATTAGTTACACCAACTTTTTGCATCGTTGCAATACTATCATAAAAACGAACTGGTTCCATAACTTGACGAGTTAAAAGTTCCTTAATTCGTCCTTGTTCCATGACAGTTGCTTCTGTATTTCCTACCAAATGAAGTTTGAAATCAGCAAATTCAACTGTTTCCAAAACTTTTGCCAATTTATCACTTGCAGGTTTTAGCAAAGCTGTATGAAATGGACCGGAAACATTCAAAGGGATGAGACGCTTAACACCAGCTTCTTTTAACAATTCCACTGCTTTGTTAACCGCTTCAACTTCACCACCAATAACAATCTGACTAGGTGTATTGTAATTTGCTGGTGATACAATTCCTAGCTGGCTTGCCTTTTGACAAGCTACTTCAATTGTAGCTAAATCGGCATTTAAAACCGCAACCATTTTACCAGAGCCAGCAGGAGCTGCTTCTTCCATAAAAGCACCACGCTTTGCCACCAAATCAACCGCCGTTGTAAACTTCAAAGCACCTGCTGCTACCATGGCAGAGTATTCCCCAAGAGAAAGGCCTGCTACCATATCAGCATACATTCCTTTTTCTTGCAATAATCGGTAAATAGCAACCGAAGTGGTTAAAATTGCTGGCTGAGTATGGCGTGTCTGATTGAGCTTTTCTTCCTCATTATCTATCAGATATCGTAGATCATAGCCCAATACTTGACTTGCTTCATCATAGGTTGTCCTTACTACATCAAACTGATCGTAAAGGTCACGAGCCATTCCCAGATACTGAGCACCCTGACCTGCAAATAGAAAGGCTGTTTTAGTCATTTCTAGTTACTCCTGCCCAACGGCTAGCTTCTTTTTGGATTACCTCTGCTGCACCGTAGTAAATATCTTTTAAAATTTCTTCAACTGTTTCTTCTTTGCTGACAAGCCCCGCAATTTGTCCTGACATGACAGAACCATGTTCAACATCACCGCGAACAACTGCATTTGCAAGAGCGCCAGCTCCTAAATTCTCAAAAACAGTTAAATCAGGATTTTCTTGCTTAAAAGCATCCTTTTCTGCTTGGTCAAATTCTCTAGTTAGTTTATTTTTCAAAGCTCGTACCGCATGACCAAAATGTTGAGCAGAAATAGTGGTATCAATATCCCGAGCTTTCAAAATCATATTTTTATAATTTTGGTGCGCATTTGACTCTTTTGCAACGACGAAACGTGTTCCCACTTGAACAGCCTCTGCACCAAGCATAAAGCCTGCAGCTGCACCGCGACCATCTGCGATTCCACCCGCTGCAATCACAGGAATATCAACTGCTTCAACTACCTGACGAACCAAAGTCATGGTGGTTAATTTTCCAATATGCCCACCTGCTTCCATTCCTTCAGCAATGACTGCATCTGCACCAATTTTTTCCATTCGCTTAGCCAATGCTACACTTGGAACTACTGGAATGACTGTAATACCTGCGTCGTGGAAACGAGTCATATATTTACTTGGATTTCCTGCACCAGTTGTCACAACCTTGACACCTTCTTCAATCACTAAGTCAACAATATCTTCCACAAACGGTGACAACAGCATGATATTCACGCCAAAAGGTTTGTCTGTCAATGACTTAATTTTATCAATATTAGCTTTGACAACTTCTTTCGGTGCATTACCACCACCGATAATGCCAAGACCTCCCGCTTTAGAAACTGCACCAGCCAAGTCACCATCAGCAACCCAGGCCATTCCTCCCTGGAAAATAGGATATTTAATATTTAACAATTCTGTAACACGTGTTTGCATAATACCTTCCTTTATATTGCTTAAGTAATAGCTCAATCATTTCAATTATACCCTTTGTATAATTTGAAAATCAAACTATTACCTAAACAAGAGGGAGTGGAACCTATCATCTTTAAATTGATTTTATCGTTCCACCCTAGCAAAATTGACTGTCTACCTCAATACCTTTTTTAAAAGAGGGCGAGAATCTTCTCTCAGCCCCGTTTCATTTTTTATTTTGTTTTTTCTTCCACATAAGCGACCAAGTCACCAACTGTGTTCAATCCTTCTTCAGTTTCAATTTGAATATCGAATGCATCTTCGATTTCTGAAATAACTTGGAACAAATCCAATGAATCTGCATCAAGATCATCAAAAGTTGACTCAAGAGTAACTTCTGAAGGTTCCTTACCAAGTTCTTCCACAATAATTTCTTGTACTTTTTCAAATACTGCCATGATAGACTCCTTTAAAAATAAATATTTATATTCATGTGTTTACCACATAATAACTAAATTGTAACAATAAGTGTGCCCCATGTCAAACCTCCACCGAATCCTGACAGCAAAACTGTTTGACTGCCATCAAGGTGAATGAGTCCTTTTTCAACACACTCAGATAAAAGAATTGGAATGCTCGCCGCACTCGTATTCCCATATTCCATCATATTTGCAGGAAGTTTTTCCCTCGCTGCACCAATCTTTTTCGCCATTTTATCTAAAATACGAATATTGGCCTGATGTAATAGTAAATAGTCAATATCCTTTACTTGAATATCACTGGATTCAATCGTATTTTTTATAGATTTTGCCACATCTCGAATAGCAAAATCAAAAATTTTTCGACCATCCATTATCAAGTAAGGCGCTACTTCTCCCTTTTCAGAATAAGGTGAAGATAAACCAACTTTACCACAAGTCAAGCTTTCCCCACGCGAACCGTCTGTATATTGACTTTCAGCTAAAAAATGCTGCTGCTCTGAGCTCTCTAGCAAAACACCACCAGCACCATCACCGAAAAGAACCGCAGTTGAACGATCAGACCAGTCAAGAACTTTTGATAAGGTTTCACTTCCTATAACAAAGCCCTTCTGGTAACGACCTGAAGAAATTAACTTTTCAGCTGTCGACAGAGCGAAGATAAAGCCACTGCAAGCTGCTGTCAAATCAAAGGCAAAAGCATGATTTGCACCAATATTTGCTTGAACTCGTGCAGCCGTTGAAGGCATCATAGAGTCTGGGGTGATAGTTGCCACAATGATAAAGTCTAGCTCATCTGCATGGATATTCGCCTTTTTCAACAATTGACTTGCCACCTTTGTAGCCAAATCACTCGTTGATTCTGCTTGTGACAGATGACGGCGTTCTATTCCTGTCCGACTTGAAATCCATTCATCGCTCGTATCCATTATTTTTGCCAAATCATCATTTGTAACCACCTGACTTGGAGCATAATGAGCGACTTGACTAATTTTCGCATAGTTCATTATTTCAAATCCTCTAGAAAACGATACAGATTAGTCAGACCTTTTCCCATGACCTTCATCTCTTCAGCATCCATTCCTTCAATGATTCTTTCAACCATTCTCTTGTGAAATCTTCTATGCAAGCGATAAATTAGGCGACCATTTTTTGTCAAATTCAGATGAACAACACGACGATCAACTTCTGAACGTGTCCGTTCAATATAGCCTTTTCTTTCAAGGTTATTTAAACTAGTTGTTACGGTTCCTAATGTCACCATCAATTCCTTTGCTACGCTACTAGGAGTCGCATTGGGATTTTTTCCAACAACATCAATCGTGTGCATTTCTTTGATAGAGATATCTTTGAAGCGACTGCCTCTCAAACTAGATTCTTCAATAACCAATACATTATTGAAAATAGATGTTAAATAATCATTGACCAATTGGTAATCCAAAAATCTATCCTCCTCTAACAAAAAACTTTCAACATCAAAACATTTGACTAGAAAAGTATATCAAATATCAAATTAAATTGCAACTACTTTTTTACTTCCCAGAAAATTTTGGTCGACGCTTCTCAGCATAAGCTCGCACCCCTTCTTTGAAATCTTCTGTGAAAGCCAATGTCTTCTGCAACTGTAGTTCGAGTTTTGCATACTCATCCCAACCAGTAAACAAACTCTTCCATACCAATTCTTTAATAGCACGATAAGAATTAAGTGAATGACGTTTCAACTTCTTAATCACTTGATTCGTTGTAGTTTCTAACTTTTCAACTTCACAAACTTTATACAAAAGACCGTAATTTAAAGCTTTTTCTGCGTTTAACGGTTCACCTGTCATTGCTAATTGAGTTGCTCTCGTCACACCAATCGCTCTAGCAAGTAAATACAGACCACCCGCATCAGGAGCAAGACCTACCCCCACAAAAGCTTGAATAAAACGAGAACGCTCCGTTGCAATACAGAAATCTGCAGCTACCACCATATTAGCTGCCGCACCAGCAACTGGTCCATCTACACTCATAATGATCGGCTTAGATAGTTGTTTCATTGAGTAAGAAATTTCATTGACTAATTCAGCAATTTTCACCAAAGACTGAATATCATCTGCCTCCACTGCTCGTTGCATTTCTGCCAAATCACCACCAACAGAAAATACTTTTCCATTTGCATTGATGAGCAATATTTGGACAGCTTTATCCTCAGCAGCCAATTCAATGGCTTTTAAAATTTCCTCACACATGGGAACATTAAACCCATTGGAAACCTCCGGGCGATTCAATGTTAAAGTCGCAACACCGTCATTGACACTATATAAAATATTTTCAAATTGCATTAAATTGCCTCCGACAATTCTTTTCTTTGTCAATTAAATTATTTGAATATCAAATAATATGGTTACATTCTAACATAAAATATTTGCTTTAGCAAGTAAGTACAAGCAGATTTGAAAAGATTTCAGAATTTTGCTATAATTTAAACAATCAGCCTATAGGAGAATTTATGAAAGTTGTTAAATTTGGAGGAAGTTCACTTGCCTCCGCTGGTCAATTAGAAAAAGTATTACAGATTATAAAAGCTGATCCTGAACGTCGCTTCGTGATTGTCTCTGCACCTGGGAAGCGAAGCACTCAGGATACAAAGGTAACAGATGCCCTCATTAAATATTATCGAGACTATGTTGCTGGTAATGACGTAACAAAACACCAACAATGGATTATTCAGCGTTATCGAGATATGGCGTTAGAACTGCAGCTTAAACCAAATATTCTAGAGAGAATTTCAAAAAGTTTCCAAAAGCTCGCAAGCCTTCCTATCGAAAATAATAAGTTCTTGTACGATACTTTTCTTGCTGCAGGTGAAAATAACAATGCGAAACTCATTGCAGCTTATTTTACCCAAAATGGCGTAGATGCTCGTTATGTTCACCCTAGAGAAGCAGGACTCATTGTATCCAGCGAACCAGGAAATGCTCGACTTCTCCCTTCCAGTTATGATAAAATTGAAGAATTAAATGAAGCCGATGAAGTCTTAATTATCCCAGGATTCTTTGGAGTAACAAAAGACGACCAGATTTGCACCTTTTCACGTGGCGGGTCCGATATTACTGGCTCCATTATTGCGGCAGGTGTAAAAGCTGATCTTTACGAAAATTTCACAGATGTTGACGGTATTTTTGCAGCACATCCTGGCATTATCCACATGCCACACTCCATTCCAGAATTAACTTATCGCGAAATGCGCGAATTAGCTTATGCAGGTTTTACTGTATTACATGACGAAGCACTCATTCCAGCTTACCGTGGAAAAATTCCACTCGTTATTAAAAATACAAATAACCCCACTCATTCTGGTACAAAAATTGTTTTAAAGCACAGCAACAGGGACTTCCCTGTAGTAGGTATTGCTGCAGATGCCCATTTCACCAGTATCAACATGTCTAAATACCTCATGAACCGTGAAATCGGCTTTGGTAGAAAAGTTCTGCAAATATTGGAAGATCTAAATATCCGCTGGGAGCACATGCCTACCGGTATCGATGACTTATCTATTATTCTTCGGGATCGTGAATTAACCCCCATTAAAGAGGAAGAAATTCTTCGTCAATTAAGACAAAAGTTAGAAGTCGACCACGCAGAAATCGAACATGACCTCTCAATCATTATGATTGTCGGTGAAAAAATGAAAAGTCATATTGGTTTGACCGCTACTGCAACAAAAGCATTATCAGATAATCATATTAATATCCAAATGATTTCACAAGGATCTAGTGAAGTTTCAATCATGATTGTTATCAATTCCGAACAAGAAAAAGCAGCTATAAAAGCACTGTACAAAGCTTTTTTTGAATAAAAATTGAGAGTCTAGGTAAAAATTCATAAAATAGTCAAAAAGCTTAAAATCAACGTTTTAATTAACTTGATTTTAAGCTTTTTTTGCTATGAGAGATTATTACACTTTGACCATGAATGAGTTTTTGCTCAGCCACTTGCATTATATTAACCCCAAAATCTTGATGTAGTAGCTGATGATGAAGGCAACAGTGTAAGGGCAGGTAGGAGTACGAACTAAAAATTTTCAAATTTTGATTATTTCTTACACGTAATCTTCCCAGAATGCATTATTCATGGGTGAATTCGTCAGCAAACATAAGCATCTCACCTATCTCACCCGGAAATCTATTACAAAATATAATCTCCAAGAGCAGCCTAAAAACCAAATAATCTTAATTTGATTGAGATAATACAATCCTCTCGATAAATGAAGCAGCTATAACTCATTCTATAAATTTGAAAAATAGCAAAAAAAGAAACCTGATTATATCAAAGGCTTCTAATCATCTATCAACTCCGGCAGTAGGACTCGAACCTACGACATCATGATTAACAGTCATGCGCTACTACCAACTGAGCTATGCCGGATAAATGCTAAGCGGCTACCATATCTCACAGGGGGCAACCCCCAACTACTTCCGGCGTTCTAGGGCTTAACTTCTGTGTTCGGCATGGGTACAGGTGTATCTCCTAGGCTATCGTCACTTAACTACTGAGTATCTAACACACTCAAAATTGAATAACGTCTCAAATTGTAAAAGATTTACCTCTACGCTATCTTTCTCAATGAAATTGTACTCCGGCTAAATCCTTACTAGATCTGCCTTCATTACTTAAGTAATTGTATTCGAACTAAAAAGCTAGTGATTTAGATAAATCCGCTTGAAGTCCCTATGACTTCTGCGCTGATTCCCTAAAATCATACGCTTTTCTTCACGTTCTCATTACTTCTTGGATAAGTCCTCGAGCTATTAGTATTAGTCCGCTCCATTGCTCACACAACTTCCACTCCTAACCTATCTACCTGATCTTCTCTCAGGGCTCTTACTAACATAACGTTATGGGAAATCTCATCTTGAGGTGGGTTTCACACTTAGATGCTTTCAGCGTTTATCCCTTCCCTACATAGCTACCCAGCGATGCTCTTGGCAGAACAACTGGTACACCAGCGGTAAGTCCACTCTGGTCCTCTCGTACTAGGAGCAGATCCTCTCAAATTTCCTTCGCCCGCGACGGATAGGGACCGAACTGTCTCACGACGTTCTGAACCCAGCTCGCGTGCCGCTTTAATGGGCGAACAGCCCAACCCTTGGGACCGACTACAGCCCCAGGATGCGACGAGCCGACATCGAGGTGCCAAACCTCCCCGTCGATGTGAACTCTTGGGGGAGATAAGCCTGTTATCCCCAGGGTAGCTTTTATCCGTTGAGCGATGGCCCTTCCATACGGAACCACCGGATCACTAAGCCCGACTTTCGTCCCTGCTCGAGTTGTTGCTCTCGCAGTCAAGCTCCCTTATACCTTTACACTCTGCGATTGATTTCCAACCAATCTGAGGGAACCTTTGGGCGCCTCCGTTACCTTTTAGGAGGCGACCGCCCCAGTCAAACTGCCCGTCAGACACTGTCTCCGATAGGGATCACCTATCCGGGTTAGAGTGGCCATAACACAAGGGTAGTATCCCAACATCGCCTCCATCGAAACTGGCGTCCCGATCTCTTTGGCTCCTACCTATCCTGTACATGTGGCACAGACACTCAATATCAAACTGCAGTAAAGCTCCATGGGGTCTTTCCGTCCTGTCGCGGGTAACCTGCATCTTCACAGGTACTAAAATTTCACCGAGTCTCTCGTTGAGACAGTGCCCAAATCATTACGCCTTTCGTGCGGGTCGGAACTTACCCGACAAGGAATTTCGCTACCTTAGGACCGTTATAGTTACGGCCGCCGTTTACTGGGGCTTCAATTCATACCTTCGCGTTACCGCTAAGCACTCCTCTTAACCTTCCAGCACCGGGCAGGCGTCACCCCCTATACATCATCTTACGATTTAGCAGAGAGCTGTGTTTTTGATAAACAGTTGCTTGGGCCTATTCACTGCGGCTCAGTTACACTGAGCACCCCTTCTCCCGAAGTTACGGGGTCATTTTGCCGAGTTCCTTAACGAGAGTTCTCTCGATCACCTGAGGCTACTCGCCTCGACTACCTGTGTCGGTTTGCGGTACGGGTAGAGTATAAATTAACGCTAGAAGCTTTTCTTGGCAGTGTGACGTCACTCACTTCGCTACTAAACTTCGCTCCCCATCACAGCTCAATGTTACAGATAGAAGCATTTGACTCCTATCACACCTCACTGCTTAGACGTGCTCTTCCATTCGCACGCTTGAGTTAGCCTACTGCGTCCCTCCTTCACTCTATACTCTAGTACAGGAATCTCTACCTGTTGGCCATCAGATACACCTTTCGGTCTCTCCTTAGGTCCCGACTAACCCAGGGCGGACGAGCCTTCCCCTGGAAACCTTAGTCTTACGGTGGACAGGATTCTCACCTGTCTTGCGCTACTCATACCGGCATTCTCACTTCTATGCGTTCCAGCGCTCCTCACGGTACACCTTCGCCACACATAGAACGCTCTCCTACCATCCCCTAAAGGATCCACAGCTTCGGTAAATTGTTTTAGCCCCGGTACATTTTCGGCGCAGGGTCACTCGACTAGTGAGCTATTACGCACTCTTTGAATGAATAGCTGCTTCTAAGCTAACATCCTAGTTGTCTGTGCAACCCCACATCCTTTTCCACTTAACAATTATTTTGGGACCTTAGCTGGTGGTCTGGGCTGTTTCCCTTTCGACTACGGATCTTAGCACTCGCAGTCTGACTGCCGACCATAATTCATTGGCATTCGGAGTTTATCTGAGATTGGTAATCCGGGATGGACCCCTCACCCAAACAGTGCTCTACCTCCAAGAATCTTTCTGTCGACGCTAGCCCTAAAGCTATTTCGGAGAGAACCAGCTATCTCCAAGTTCGTTTGGAATTTCTCCGCTACCCACAAGTCATCCAAGCACTTTTCAACGTGCCCTGGTGCGGTCCTCCAGTGAGTTTTACCTCACCTTCAACCTGCTCATGGGTAGGTCACATGGTTTCGGGTCTACGTCATGATACTATGGCGCCCTCTTCAGACTCGGTTTCCCTACGGCTCCGTCTCTTCAACTTAACCTCGCATCATAACGTAACTCGCCGGTTCATTCTACAAAAGGCACGCTCTCACCCATTAACGGGCTCGAACTTGTTGTAGGCACACGGTTTCAGGTTCTCTTTCACTCCCCTCCCGGGGTGCTTTTCACCTTTCCCTCACGGTACTGGTTCACTATCGGTCACTAGGGAGTATTTAGGGTTGGGAGATGGTCCTCCCAGATTCCGACGGGATTCCTCGTGTCCCGCCGTACTCAGGATCCTGCTAGGTATAAAGACTATTTAAAATACGAGGCTCTTACTCTCTCTGGCAACCTTTCCCAAGGTCTTCTTCTATAATCTTTAAGTCCACATCGCAGTCCTACAACCCCGAGAAGTAAACTTCTCGGTTTGCCCTCTTGCCCTTTCGCTCGCCGCTACTCAGGCAATCGCTTTTGCTTTCTCTTCCTGCAGCTACTTAGATGTTTCAGTTCACTGTGTCTTCCTCCTCATATCCTTAACAGATACGGGTAACAGGCATCTACCTGTTGGGTTCCCCCATTCGGATATCCCTGGATCTACGCTTACTTACAGCTCCCCAAGGCATTTCGTCGTTTGTCACGTCCTTCTTCGGCTCCTAGTGCCAAGGCATCCACCGTGCGCCCTTACTAACTTAACCTTATCTTTGACCTCTCAGTCATATACTCATTAATATTCACAGCGTTTTCGGTTTATTTTCTTGTTACTATTTGATATCGTTATTCAATTTTCAATGTGCTAATCTTAGGATATTAAGAGACGATTCGCTTGCGAAGACTTCTGTAGAAAAATAGAAAACTGACGTTGTGTTCCATGAACACAAGGAAATTTATCTTTTTTCCTAAGAAGTTAGTCTCGTATTCAACTTCACTTCTTTATTAAGTTCAGTAGGATTCTATCCTAATGGAGCCTAGCGGGATCGAACCGCTGACCTCCTGCGTGCAAAGCAGGCGCTCTCCCAGCTGAGCTAAGGCCCCACAAGACCTCTCAAAACTAAACAAGACAAACTCAATGGCTTCCGTTTTTTCCTTAGAAAGGAGGTGATCCAGCCGCACCTTCCGATACGGCTACCTTGTTACGACTTCACCCCAATCATCTATCCCACCTTAGGCGGCTGGCTCCTTACGGTTACCTCACCGACTTCGGGTGTTACAAACTCTCGTGGTGTGACGGGCGGTGTGTACAAGGCCCGGGAACGTATTCACCGCGGCGTGCTGATCCGCGATTACTAGCGATTCCGACTTCATGTAGGCGAGTTGCAGCCTACAATCCGAACTGAGACTGGCTTTCAGAGATTAGCTTGCCGTCACCGGCTTGCGACTCGTTGTACCAGCCATTGTAGCACGTGTGTAGCCCAGGTCATAAGGGGCATGATGATTTGACGTCATCCCCACCTTCCTCCGGTTTATTACCGGCAGTCTCGCTAGAGTGCCCAACTCAATGATGGCAACTAACAATAAGGGTTGCGCTCGTTGCGGGACTTAACCCAACATCTCACGACACGAGCTGACGACAACCATGCACCACCTGTCACCTCTGCCCCGAAGGGAAACTCTATCTCTAGAGCGGTCAGAGGGATGTCAAGACCTGGTAAGGTTCTTCGCGTTGCTTCGAATTAAACCACATGCTCCACCGCTTGTGCGGGCCCCCGTCAATTCCTTTGAGTTTCAACCTTGCGGTCGTACTCCCCAGGCGGAGTGCTTAATGCGTTAGCTGCGGCACTGAGCCCCGGAAAGGACCCAACACCTAGCACTCATCGTTTACGGCGTGGACTACCAGGGTATCTAATCCTGTTCGCTCCCCACGCTTTCGAGCCTCAGCGTCAGTGACAGACCAGAGAGCCGCTTTCGCCACCGGTGTTCCTCCATATATCTACGCATTTCACCGCTACACATGGAATTCCACTCTCCCCTTCTGCACTCAAGTTAAACAGTTTCCAAAGCCTACAATGGTTGAGCCACTGCCTTTCACTTCAGACTTTTCTAACCGCCTGCGCTCGCTTTACGCCCAATAAATCCGGACAACGCTCGGGACCTACGTATTACCGCGGCTGCTGGCACGTAGTTAGCCGTCCCTTTCTGGTTAAGTACCGTCACAGTATGAACTTTCCATTCTCACACTCGTTCTTCCTTAACAACAGAGCTTTACGATCCGAAAACCTTCTTCACTCACGCGGCGTTGCTCGGTCAGGGTTCCCCCCATTGCCGAAGATTCCCTACTGCTGCCTCCCGTAGGAGTCTGGGCCGTGTCTCAGTCCCAGTGTGGCCGATCACCCTCTCAGGTCGGCTATGTATCGTTGCCTAGGTAGGCCATTACCCTACCTACTAGCTAATACAACGCAGGTCCATCTACTAGCGATGCAATTGCATCTTTCAAGCATCTAACATGTGTTACATACTGTTATGCGGTATTAGCTATCGTTTCCAATAGTTATCCCCCTCTAATAGGCAGGTTACCTACGCGTTACTCACCCGTTCGCAACTCACAGCCTATGGTGTAGCAAGCTACGGTATAGGCTGTGCGTCCTACTTGCATGTATTAGGCACGCCGCCAGCGTTCGTCCTGAGCCAGGATCAAACTCTCATATAAAGTTTGAGTTCTCACTCATTTCTGTCACTGACAGATTTATTGTTTCTTCTTAATGTTTGACGGACTGTCTTTAAACAGTCGCCTGCACATTGGTTCGTCTTGTTCAGTTTTCAAAGGTCTTTGTCGCCACTCAAGCGACAACTATCTTAGTATATCACCTCCTTCTCTTCTTGTCAATACCTTTTTTATCTTTTTTTATTTTTTGTGACCTTTGAAAAAGAAAAGTCCTGACTTATCTTAAGCGCTATAGTCCTTTAAGTAGGCTCTTAATTCTCGAATCATGGCTTGGCGGCCTTTGAAACGTTCATCAGCTAGTAAGCGCTCGTACTGCTCTTGTTTCTCTGGACTCAGTTGAGCTTGATAGCTCTTTAGCTGGTCTCGGAGAATCACCAATTCATCCAGATACAACTCTTTCAGGCTGAGCTTGTGACCAATCTCGCTCACTTCTTCATAAGCTTGACGATCGAGTTTGCGTTTTTGGCTTTCCTGTTTACGGAGGATGTCCAGGATATGATTGCGGAACTTGGTCTTATAGTAAACATAGAGCTGACTTTCTGTCTCTACCAGCTGCGGATAGCGACTTACCAACTGATAGAGTACTAACATGCCCTCTTGGTCCCAATCGCTTAATTCCCACAGGTGGACATAATATTCCCGACGGCACTTTAATACAATCCCCCTTACCTTCCCATACAACTCCTTGAACTCCATTTCCTTCTCCTTCCTTGCTCTTACCTTTTAAGGATAGCATGAAGGAGAAACCTTTGGTTTTCTTCTATCTATTCTACTCTTTTTGGTTTCTATTTCGTACTTCTTAATACACCTATCTATCTCTTCAGGCACTTTTACATGCTGTTCAGCGGGTAAAATTGAAAAAGAGAGAACGAAGTTAAACTGCACCCCAAAAGTTAGACAGAAAAAATCTAACTTTTGGGGTGTTTTATTATGAAATTGAGTTATGAAGATAAAGTTCAAATCTATGAACTAAGAAAACAAGGACAAAGCTTCAAACAGCTTTCAAAAAGATTTGGTGTGAATGTTTCTGGTCTAAAGTACATGGTGAAATTAATTGACCATTATGGAATAGAAATTGTCAAGAAAGGTAAGAATTGTTACTATTCTCCAGAACTAAAACAAGAAATGATGGATAAAGTTCTACTGGAAGGGTGTTCACAAAGAAGTGTATCTCTAGATTATGCCCTTCCAAACCAAGGAATGCTTCCGAATTGGCTGGCGCAATGCAAGAAAAACGGGTATACTATTGTTGAGAAAATAAGAGGGGGAGCAGCTAAAATGGGACGTAAACGGAAGAAGACTTGAGAAGAAATGACAGAACTAGAGCGACTTCAGGAAGAGAATGAACGTTTACGTACAGAGGTGGCCTACCTAAAAAAGTTAAAAGAATTAGAGGAAAGGGACGAAGCCCTAGAGCGAGAAAGGCAGAGACATTTAGAGAAGTGGTTTCAGAAGGATTTCGACTAGATTTACTTCTTGAAACGGCACATTTAGCTCACTCAACTTACTACTATCACTTAAAACAGCTAGATCAACCAGATAAGAATCAAGAACTTAAAGTTGAAATTCAGTCCATTTAGAATGAACATAAAGGTAACTATGGCTATTGTCGAATCCATTTAGAATTAAGGAATCGTGGTTATACGGTCAATCACAAAAAGGTTCAACGGCTGATGAAAGTCCTTGGTTTGGCGGCTCGAATTCGTTGAAAACGGAAGTATTCTTCCTACCAAAGAGAGATTGGCAAGAAAGCAGAGAATCTCATTCAACGTCAGTTTTAGAGGGTTTTAATAGTGAAATCATTGCTTATAATCTCTCTACTTCACCGAATTTGGAACAAGTGAAAACCATGTTGGAGAAAGCTTTTACAGATAAGAGACATGAGAATACGATCCTCCATAGTGATCAAGGATGGCAATACCAACACACTTCTTATCATCGGTTCCTAGAGAGTAAGGGCATTCAACCCTCCATGTCACGAAAGGGCAATAGCCCTGACAACGGTATGATGGAGTCCTTCTTTGGCATTCTTAAGTCTGAGATGTTTTACGGATATGAGAAGACCTTGAGCAAGCTATTGTGAACTACATTGATTACTACAACAACAAACGAATTAAGGGCAAACTAAAAGGACTTAGTCCGGTGCAATACAGAACTAAATCCTTTCAATAATTATTTGTACAACTTTTTGGGGGTCAGTACAAGTTCGTCCTCTCAATCTATATTCATTTCTTCTTAAAATTTATTCTATAACAAATTTACTTAAAATGCCATTGATAAACTTGCTCGATTTTTCATCTGAGAATTTTTTAGATAGCTCAATTGCTTCATTGATTGCGACTAGTTGAGGTGTATCAAACTCTGTCATCTCAAACAATCCCAAGCGAAGAATATTTTTTTCTACCAATGTAAGACGTTCCAAAGTCCAACCTTCTTTTAGGTACTGGCTAAGCTTGTCATCCAACTCGTTTTTAGACTGTTCAACACCCGTAACAAGGTTCAATAAAAAGGCTGGAATTTCCACATCAGCATCGTTTGTCATATCTTTATCATAGAGATATGCAAAACGACACGCTTCTACAATGTCTTTTTCATATTCCAAACTCATTAATGCTTGAAATGCACGTTCACGTAGTTCTCTTCTTGCTTCCAGTTGTACATCAGTCATTGAGGAAATCCTCATCAAACAAATCTTTTAAATCTGGTTTCGGTGTTTTTTCAGGCACAATGCCCGCTACATGGATGTTCACTGCGGATAATTCAACTTCTGCCATATCAGAAACAGCACTTTTAACAGCTTTTTGAATAGCAACAGCTACTGCTGGAACCCCTACACCGTATTCTAAGTATAAATAAATGTCAACAGTTACTTCACCATCACTAGCGGTATGAAGATAGACGCCACGTCCTAAAGAACGTTTTGCAAGGCTGTCAGACATGCTTTTATTTGCGAAAGAGTAAACACCGTCCACTTTAGCCGTTGCAATGGCAATAATTTTTTCTAAGACACGCGGTGCGATAACGATTTCGCCTAATTGTTCAGTTGCCATAACTTGTCCTTTCTTAAGACACAAAGACATTCAAGGAAAGGAGTCTGCACAATATTTGTCAGGCTCTCAGTCTGAATTTGATAGTAATTTAAGAACTTCTAGTTCTTAGCATAAATTATGCACGAGAAATGTAAGTTCCTTCTTGCGTATTGATAATCAATTTTTGTCCCACTTCGATAAAGTCCGGTACGTTTACTACGAGACCCGTTTCAAGAGTAGCTGGCTTACCAGAACCTGTTACCGTTGCTCCTTTAATAGAAGGTTGTGTATCTGTTACGACTAATTCTACAGTCGTTGGAACTGTAACACCGATAACTTCGCTTCCGTAAAATTGAATTTTCACTTCTGAATTTTCAAGAATAAATTTCAATTCTTGCTCTACATTTGCTACTGGGATTTCATATTGTTCAAATGACTCTGTATCCATGAAATAAGCTGTGTCATCCATTTGGTACAAGTATTGTGCTGGGCGCGTTTCAATAATTGCTTGTTCAAATTTTTCTTCAGGGCGGTAAGTTGTGTCAAAAGTTGAACCTGTGCGTACATCCCGTAATTTCATACGCATAACAGTATTCCCTTTACCTGGTTTATGGTGGCTTGCTTCAAGGACACGAATCAATTTTCCGTCCGTTGTTTCAAACGTCATACCAGCTTTCAGCTTACTTGCTTCAATCATTATTATTACCTCTTTTAAAATAGATTTCTCTTTATTTTATCATAAACATTGACAATTCTCAAATAACAATTAACTCTTTTGGCGCAAGCGTTAAAAGCTCACAACCTGTGTCTGTGATAAGAATGTCATCTTCGATCCGCACGCCGTATTTTCCGTCCAAATAAATGCCTGGCTCATCTGTTAAGACCATACCTGCTTCAATCGGCTCAGAGGATTTACCAAAATAAGGGATTTCATGAATATCAAGACCAATCCCATGCCCAATCCCGTGCGTGAAATATTGTCCGTAACCTGCATCGTTAATCACTTTGCGCGGTACTTGATCAAACTCAATACGACTCATACCAGCTTTCGCCACTTCAATCATAGCTTGGTTGCTCCGTAATACAATATCGTAAATCTCACGCTCCTCATCCGTCACATGACCGACATGAATAGTTCGCGTCATATCGCTGACGTAATGCTTGTAGTAGCAACCAAAATCCATGGTCAACGTCTCACCAGTCTGGATTACCTTCTCACTGGCAACCCCATGCGGCATGGCAGAGCGGTAACCTGATGCAATAATAAAGTCAAAAGAGGCTCCTGACGCGCCAAGTTGCCGCATGCGAGCATCTAAAAAGTTCATAACTGCCAACTCAGTTGTCTCACCTGGTTTGATAAAGTCTAATACATCTAGAAAGGCTTGATCGGAAATTTGACAAGCTTTTCGAATCGTATCAATTTCTCCTTCATCTTTGATCATGCGTAGATTTTCAATGAAGGCGGTCATTGCTGTCAGCTTGTAACCTAAAAAAAGATCTTCAAGAGTTTTGAAATAATGATAAGAAATTTCGTCATCAAATCCAATAGTTTCTATTTTATCATTTGCAATGATCTTCGCAATTTCTGACAAAGCATCACGCGTTTCGACAATATCAAAATCTTTTACCACGCCTTTGGCAATCAAGGTATAACGTGAGTCAGTCAGAAAAATTCGGCGATTGTCACTGATAAAAACAGTTGCTTCTGTTCCACTAAAACCCGTTAGATAGTAAATATTCTTCAGATTGGTTACTAAAACAGCATCACACTCTGTCTGTTTTAAGGCTACTTCAAATTTTTCAACTCTTGATAACATGAGAAAACCTCCGTAAAATGATTCAATTTATTATAGCAAAAAAATACCGAAAATAATACAATCTATATAGTTAGGACTAGATGAAATTGACATTTGAAAGCGCTAAATGTATAATTTTTGTTAAACAAGAAAGAATGAGGTAACGATATGAATAAAACAGAATTACTGTTACAAAGACTAGATGAGATTGGTCAGTCTCTAAAAGATTCGAAACAAGCACTAGCTTTGCTGGCACTTGGTTCTTGCGGAACAGAAAGAGAACGATTGGATCAGTACTCAGATTTAGACTTCTTTGTTATTGTAAAAGATGGCTACAAGCAGACCTATATCCAAGACCTAACCTGGTTAAGTAAGCTAGAACCAATTGCATTTCACTACCAAAATACAGTGGACGGACATAAAGTTCTATTTGAAGATGATGTTTTTTGTGAATTTGCTGTCTTTGAAGCTCATGAACTAGTAAACATTCCCTTCGCTGAAGGCAAGATTATCTGGAAGGAGGTCGGTTTTGATGAAACAATCTGTCAGCCACAAAGACTGCCATCAAAAGAAAACAGAGACCGTGAATGGCTGTTGGGAGAAATTTCATGTAATCTATATTTAGGGCTAGGTCGCTATCAGCGAGGCGAAAATTTAGCTGCTTATGATTTCATCCAAAACAGATCCGTCAAGCTTTGGACTGAACTAATCAGTTTGGAAACAACTTCTAAATCTAATTTTATAGATATCTTTAATACCAACAGACGATTTGAAGAAGGTTATCCAAAGGAAGCCAAGCAATTGCCTCACTTTTTGCAAGGTTACGAACGCATTTCTGAGTCTGCTCAAGCACTCCTAGAATATCTGGATAAACACTATTCTCTTAACCCATTTATAAAAGAAAAAATTCGTAATTTATTATAAAAAAGACTCTGCCTAAAAAAGCAGAGTCTTTTAAATCTTATTTTAACTTTCCTTTTAGATACTGGCCAGTATAGCTAGCAGAGTTTGCAGCTACTTCTTCCGGTGTACCAGTAGCAATAATAGTACCTCCGCCAATACCACCTTCTGGTCCAAGGTCAATAATGTGGTCTGCCATTTTAATCACGTCTAAATTATGTTCGATGACAAGAACAGTATTGCCGTCATCCACAAAACGAGCTAAAACTTTTAGGAGTTTAGCAATATCTTCTGTGTGAAGACCCGTTGTTGGCTCATCCAATATGTAGAAAGATTTCCCTGTGGAACGTTTGTGCAACTCAGAAGCCAGCTTCATGCGCTGTGCTTCCCCACCAGAAAGGGTTGTTGCAGGTTGTCCCAAAGTCACATAACCTAGCCCAACATCTTTAATCGTTTGTAATTTGCGCTCGATTTTCGGAATATGTTTGAAGAATTCGACTGCGTCATTGACCGTCATATCCAAAACTTGTGCGATATTCTTTTCCTTATAATGCACTTCCAAGGTTTCACTATTGTACCGTGTTCCATGGCAAACCTCACAAGGAACATAAACATCTGGTAAAAAGTGCATCTCAATCTTGATAATCCCATCCCCAGAGCAGGCCTCGCAGCGTCCCCCCTTCACATTGAAAGAGAAACGCCCTTTTTTATACCCACGAATCTTAGCTTCGTTGGTCTTAGCAAAGAGGTCGCGAATGTCATCAAAAACGCCAGTATACGTCGCTGGATTGGATCTTGGTGTTCGGCCAATCGGGCTCTGGTCAATATCAATCAAACGATCGATATGCTCAATGCCTGAAATCTTTTTAAATTTCCCCGGTTTATCTGAATTTCGATTGAGCTTTTGCGCAATCGCCTTTTTCAAAATCGAATTAACCAGAGTAGACTTGCCAGAGCCCGAAACGCCCGTCACGGCTATAAATTTTCCTAACGGGAAACGCGCTGTGATATTTTGTAAATTGTGCTCTTGCGCACCTGTGATTTCGATAAAGCGCCCATTTCCAACTCTACGCTTCAGAGGAACTTCAATCTTACGCTTGCCTGACAAGTATTGACCTGTAATGGATTTTTTGTTTTTCGCAACTTGTTCTGGAGTTCCTGCCGCAACAATTTCGCCACCGAAAACACCTGCTCCAGGTCCAACATCAATTAACCAATCAGCTTCACGCATGGTGTCCTCATCATGTTCAACAACAATCAGAGTATTACCCAAATCACGCATTTTCTTGAGACTGGCAATCAAGCGATCATTATCCCGCTGATGAAGGCCAATAGAGGGCTCATCCAAGATATAAAGAACACCACTGAGATTGGAACCAATTTGAGTGGCCAGGCGAATCCGCTGGCTCTCCCCACCCGACAATGTTCCCGCAGACCGAGACAGAGTTAAATAATTAAGTCCGACATTATGAAGAAAAGTCAAGCGATCGCGAATTTCTTTAATAATCGGTGTTGCAATGGCCACTTCGTTTTCAGTCAATGTCAGATGAGAAATCAATTCTAAATGATCTGCAATAGACAAATCAGATACTTGGCCAATATTAAGACCACCTTCACCCCCCACTTTAACAGACAAGGCTTGTGGATTCAATCGATAACCATGGCAGCTTGCACACGTCAGCTCATTCATATAAAGCCGCATCTGGGTACGGGTGAAATCACTATTGGTCTCATGGTAGCGACGGTTGATATTGGTCACGACGCCTTCAAAAGGAATGTCAATATCTCGCACACCACCAAATTCATTCTCATAATGGAAATGAAATTCTCGCCCTTCAGAGCCAAAGAAAATCAGCTGCCGCTCGTCTTCTGTCAGGTCCTCAAATGGCTTATCCATATCAATACCAAATTCCATCATTGCCTGCTCTAGCATTTGAGGATAGTAATTTGAAGAAATAGGATTCCACGGAGCTAAGGCGCCTTCCCGCAAGGTTTTACTACTGTCAGGAACCACCATATCCAAGTCCACTTCCAACTTCACACCCAGACCGTCACAATCAGGACAAGAGCCGAATGGTGCATTAAAAGAAAAGAGGCGAGGTTCCAACTCAGGTACCGTAAAGCCACAGACTGGACAAGCATAATGCTCGGAAAAGAGTAATTCCTTTCCATCCATCGTATCGATCACCACGTAACCGTCCGCAATTCTTAAGGCTGCTTCAATCGAATCAAACAACCGACTGCGTACACCGTCCTTAATAACAATTCGGTCCATCACTACTTCGATATCGTGTTTTTTCGTTTTAGAAAGCTCTGGAACTTCTGTGACATCATAAATATCTCCGTCCACGCGCACCCGAACATATCCATCTTTTTGAATTTTATCAAAGATTGTCTTGTGCTGTCCTTTTTTCTTACGTATAACTGGCGCTAGAATTTGTAATCTCTGACGTTCGGGTAATTCCAAAACTTGATTGACGATTTGTTCTACAGAAGAAGCTTTAATAGCTCCATGCCCATTGATACAATATGGAGTTCCCACACGCGCATAAAGCAAACGGAGGTAATCATTGATTTCTGTAGCTGTTCCGACTGTTGACCGCGGATTCTTGCTGGTCGTTTTTTGGTCAATGGAAATAGCAGGGCTAAGACCGTCAATTGAATCCACATCTGGTTTTTCCATATTGCCCAAAAATTGACGGGCATAGGCAGACAAACTTTCTACATAGCGCCGTTGTCCCTCTGCATAGAGAGTGTCAAAAGCGAGACTAGACTTGCCTGAACCAGACAAACCAGTCACGACAACCAGCTTGTCTCGCGGAATCGTGACATCAATATTTTTTAGATTATGAGCTCGCGCTCCATGAATGATAATTTTATCCTGCATTCTTACCACACTTTATTTTAAACTTCTTTCTATTATAACAAAATTTTCTGCAATCTTTTACCCAAAAACTCGGAAATTTATAGTATAATAGTACGGTGTGCAAATAACTGAAGGAGGAAAATATGAAACAAGTCTTTCTATCGACAACATCTGAATTTAAAGAAATTGATACGCTTGAGTCGGGGACTTGGATCAATTTAGTCAACCCTTCTCAAAGCGAGTCTACTGAAATTGCCAACGCTTTTGATATTGACATTACCGACTTGAGGGCGCCGCTCGATGCAGAAGAAATGTCTCGTGTCACCATCGAAGATGAGTACACCCTGATTATCGTGGATGTTCCAATTACAGAAGAACGAAATAATCAGACTTATTATGTGACTATTCCTCTAGGGATTATCATTACCGAAGAGGCGATTATTACCACCTGTTTGGAAAAGCTTCCTTTATTGGATATTTTTATCAATCGACGGCTGCGTAATTTCTATACTTTCATGCGTTCTCGCTTTATTTTCCAAATTCTTTATCGAAACGCCGAGCTGTATTTGACAGCGCTTCGTTCCATTGATCGTAAAAGCGAACAAATCGAAAGTCAACTGCACAAATCCACTCGCAATGAAGAATTGATTGAACTCATGGAGCTTGAAAAAACGATTGTCTATTTCAAAGCGTCCTTAAAAACCAATGAGCGTGTGATTAAAAAATTAACTAGCGCTACAAGCAATATTAAGAAATATTTAGAAGATGAGGACTTGCTGGAAGATACACTCATCGAGACCCAGCAGGCGATTGAGATGGCAGATATTTATGGAAATATCTTGCACAGCATGACCGATACATTTGCTTCTATCATTTCAAATAATCAAAACAACATCATGAAAGCTCTGGCTTTGGTGACGATTGTCATGTCCATTCCAACCATGATTTTTTCAGCCTATGGAATGAACTTCAAAAACAATGACTTACCACTCAACGGGGAACCGCACGCTTTTTGGATTATTATTTTTATCGCCTTTGCGATAAGTGTTTCCCTGACTGTTTACCTTATTCACAAAAAATTATTCTAATTAAAAGGAGATCTTATGACACAAGTTTCTTTGGATAAACTCAGTAAAAAGAATCAAGAATTCATCCGCATCGCAACCCATCAACTCATCAAAGACGGAAAGACAGACGACGAAATCAAAGTCTTGCTAGAGGAAATTATCCCAACCATTCTTGAAAATCAAGCAAAAGGCATCACCGCTCGCGGACTTTATGGAGCACCTACTGTTTGGGCAGCGAATTTTTCAGAAGCAAAACAAAAAGAAGCTCAAACTATCAAAGAAAATACCAATCCGTATCTCATGATTATGGATGCTTTCTTATTTGTCTTTAGTTTATTTACTATCTTAAATAGTAGTGTTAACTTATTCTCCAAAAATTCTAGCAATTATGGTATTGTGACGATTGTACTTGGTAGCGCGGTGGGGGCACTCGTATTTTACGGAATGTATTACTTTATTTACCGCTTTTATTATTCCGACCAAGACCAAAGTCAAAAGCCACCATTTTTCAAATCGCTTCTTATCATTTCAGCTGCTACGATATTATGGGCTATTGTTCTTTATGGAACAACCTTCCTATTGCCAGCTATTTTAAATCCAAAACTACCAAACTTATTTATCCTTGTGTTCGGTGGTGGAACGTTGGCACTGCGTTTCTATCTCAAAAAGAGATTCAATATCCGCAGTGCTTTAACCGCACCAAGACAACTTTAGTCATATTTTTATTTGAGCATCCGCTTTGTTTCAACAGGTTGATGTTTTGAATAAGATCTGATAAATATTTTTAGTAACCGTTTCAAACAATTTTGAGCATAAGAAAAGCAACCTATTTAGTTGCTGATTGAGTTTTAAAAAATGAGCATGATTTTATGAAATTCATGCTCATTTTTATATTTTAGTCTTCGTTTACGAAAGGCATCAAAGCCATTACGCGAGCGCGTTTGATAGCTGTTGTTACTTTACGTTGGTTTTTAGCTGAAGTTCCTGTTACACGACGAGGAAGGATTTTCCCACGTTCTGAAACGAAACGGCTAAGAAGCTCAGTATCTTTGTAATCAACATATTCAATCTTGTTTGCTGCGATGTAATCAACTTTTTTACGGCGTTTAAATCCGCCACGACGTTGTTGAGCCATGTTCTTTCTCCTTTATATCATTATTCTGTTTGTCCATTAAAATGGTAGATCGTCATCTGAGATGTCCATTGGATTGGTGTTCCCAAATGGATTTTCATCACGAGAAAAGTTGGGTACTTGGTTAACAGAAGTTGAGTTCCCAAAATTGGAAGATGAATTTCCGAAGTTATTAGAAGTATAGCTACCAGAAGATTGACCTTCACGGCTGGTACGGCTTTCTAACAGTTGGAAATTATCAGCTACCACTTCTGTCACATAGACACGTTGACCTTGCTGATTTTCGTAGTTACGTGTCTGAATCCGACCGGTAATTCCGATGAGGGCTCCTTTTTTAGCCCAATTTGCAAGATTTTCTGCCTGCTGACGCCAAATCACAACGTTGATAAAATCTGCTTCTCTCTCGCCACTTTGATTTTTAAAGTTGCGATTGACAGCAAGAGTAAATGTTGCGACCGCTTGATTTTGCGGAGTATAGCGAAGTTCGGCATCTCGGGTCATACGACCCACAAGTACAACGTTATTTATCATAGTAACCCTTCTTATGCGTCAAGTTTGACGATCATGTGACGAAGAATGTCAGCGTTGATTTTTGAAAGACGGTCAAATTCATTCAAAGCGACTGCGTCTTCAGCTTCAACGTTTACGATGTGGTAAAGTCCTTCACGGAAATCTTGGATTTCGTATGCAAGACGACGTTTTTCCCAGTCTTTTGATTCAACAACAGTTGCACCGTTGTCAGTCAAGATAGAGTCAAAGCGTGCTACCAAAGCGTTTTTTGCTTCTTCTTCAATGTTTGGACGAATAATATAAAGAATTTCGTATTTAGCCATTGATTTTTCCTCCTTTTGGTCTAATGACCCCTAGACATTGCAAGGGGTAAGTGAGGTTTTCTCACGAATAACTATTATACTAAACATTCTGGTAAATAGCAAGAAAAATTCGATTTTTGTTTTTGTAAAAAGCACAGTTTTTCCCTATACTCCATTACCCATTCCACTTCAAAACCTTAAAAAAAGCTGATATCAGTTAGTTTTAAGCTATGCTCTATATACTGTTGTGTAAATTTTCTATCACTTTTCTAAGAAAGGAGTAAACACATGAACTATTTAGTCATTCCCGCATACAGACCTGACCTTCATCTTATTCATTTGTTGCAAAAGGTGAAGGAAAAGAGTTCGCTGCAAATCATCGTGGTAAATGACGGCAGTCCAGCTAACGATGATTCCATTTTTCGAGAAGCACAGAAATATGCTACTATTCTATGCCATACAACAAATCAAGGGAAAGGGCAAGCGCTGAAAACAGCTTTTTCTTATATTGATTCCTTAGGTCAATATGGAACAGTGGTCACAGCTGATGCAGACGGTCAACACAAACTTTGGGATATTTTCCGAGTGAGCAAAAAGGCTCAAGAAAACCCTAATCGGTTGATTTTGGGAACTCGATCTTTTTCTGGCAACGTTCCTTTACGTTCGGCTTTTGGAAATAAATTAACACGATTTCTGTTTAAGCAACAGACTGGTGTTTCCGTGACAGACACCCAAACAGGACTTCGCGGATTTACAACCAACATGATTCCATTTATGTTGAAGGTTGAAGGGCAGCGTTATGAATATGAAATGAATATGTTACTAGCTGCTTCCAAAGAATACCCTATCATTGAAGTTCCAATTGAGACGGTTTATATCAATGACAATCAAGCTTCTCACTTTAGACCGGTACGAGATGGGCTTATGATTTATAAAGATATGTTTAAATTTGCTCTTTCTTCAATTAGTAGTTTTTTGGTTGACTATATCGTCTATGCGCTAGCCCTTTTGGTGCTTGCTGCGGTACCAACTAGTCTCAAAATTTTACTGGCAAACGGAGTGGCTCGTGTCACGAGCTCGATTTTCAATTATTCCGCAAATAAAAAACTGGTCTTTAAAAATAAAGACAGTGTCGCCAAAACAGGGACTGGTTATTTCGGTTTAGCCTTGGGCCTGTTTATCCTTGACACCCTTTTGATTAGACTCTTTTATGCCATCTTCGGTCTCAATTTGCTGATTGTTAAAATCATTGTTGGAGCGTTGCTCTTTTGCCTATCTTGGCTCGTGCAAAAAAAATTATTTTCAAGGAAAGGACTCATACCTTATTATGAAATTATTTAAAAAATCCTATGCTTATGCCAGTCTCTTTGGTATTTTGCTAACAGGATCATTTACCTATTCAATGCTAAAAACCTTTGTCTTGTCAGAGTCTATTACAACTGTAAAATCTTCTTCAAGCTCGACAAGTACAACTGCTGCTGAAGCCACAACAAATGCCACAACGACTGATACGAGCTATAAAGACGATAATATTTCAGTAAAGATTACTACAAAAACCGTCAGCAACACGAAAGTATACATTGCAGATATTACGGTCAGCTCGCCTGAATATCTCAAAACCGCTCTAGCGCAAAATACTTATGGAAATAACGTGACTGCTAAGACTTCTGTCACAGCAGCCAATAACAACGCCATTCTTGCTATCAACGGAGACTACTACGGAGCCAACACGACTGGCTATGTCATCCGCAATGGTGTTGTCTATCGAAATACCGTTCGTGAAGATGCTAGTAATGGTGACTTAGCAATTTATAAAGATGGGAGCTTCGGAATTGTTTACGAAAATGATGTTTCTGCTGATGACTTGGTTAAAAAAGGTGTTGTAAACCTTCTCGCTTTTGGTCCAACTTTAGTTGAAAACGGTAAGATTGCTGTTTCAAGCAATTCGGAAGTGGGGCAATCCATGTCTTCCAATCCGCGTACAGCTATTGGAATGATTGACAAAAATCACTATATTATCGTTGTATCAGACGGTCGAACTTCAGAAAGCGCGGGACTTTCTCTCTATGAACTCGCAGAAGTTATGAAGTCTTACGGGGTGAAAACAGCTTATAACCTTGACGGAGGAGGATCGTCTACTCTTTACTTCAATGGTAAGGTCATCAATAAACCAACAACAAACGGAACAATTTCAGAAAGGGCGGTGAGTGACATTGTCTACATCGGTTACTAAAGCAAGCAAGAAACGGTTCAAAAAGACAGCCATTGTCTATGCCTTAATCACAATATTTTTCTTCATTTTTAGTCGTATTTACGAGCACTTCAGCTTTGGTGAGACTTCAGTTTATATGCATTATCTCTTTGGAGTGCCACTAATAGGAGGAGTGGTGCTTCTGATTTTCCAAAAAATGATTCCTAATCTTTCACGGCTCAGTCTCAATCTTTGGAATTCTGCGGTTGCAACCATTGCTACTGGTGTGCTCTTTCGTGGCATTGTCAACCTGTCTGGACGCTCCACCACAATGGACCTCCCCTACTGGTACGTAGGAGTAGGACTTGCTGGATTAGCCCTACTCTCCATGATCTTCACCAGAAGCGTGTGGGTGACAGAAGAATAGCTTTTATAATATTGCAGATCTCGAAAAATTCTTCGAGATTTTTCGTAAAATGCTTGAGCCCAGAATAGTTTACTAATGCAATCACCTACAGAAAAAGGAAATTTGAGAAATTACATATAAAAAGAAAGAAAATGATGGCCAAAACCATCATTTTCTTTCTTTTATTCAACTATTAAACAGCCACTCTATGCTATTTTCTCTATAAGAGAGCAAGCGATAATAAGTAAGTTGCCGTTACAAGTCATAGACCGTTTTAGCCAACGGGTCAATAACTTGTCGAAGCAGAAACTGGTCGTTTTCATAATGGTAATGGCAGATAACGCAGTTGCCAAAGCGCACCTTGGGATCCAGAGCTTGGGCTGCAATCTTGAGATAGAAGGCCCACATGGCACCACCGTGACTGACGACCAATGTTGGATTCTCAACAGCAGGCGTTTTTTTCATGACTTCTGTCAGAGAGGTCAGCATGCGTTCTCCTACTTGAGCCACGTCTTCACCCCCATAAGGCACGTATAAATCTTCAAAAGACACCGCACCAGCTCGAAACTTAGGCTGCAATCTTTCTGGCTGAGCTTCAAAAAGTCCAAAATTCCACTCTTTCACCCCCTTGAGACGGGTGTAATCTGTTCGACCAGTCACAATTTCCAAGGTATCAGAAGCCCTCTCTTGAGTGGAAGAGTAGATACCGCCAAATTCAATGCCATTTTTCTCGAAAAAAGCTCGCGCTTGCTTGGCTTGCTCTATACCTAAATCAGTCAGCGGTGAATCACACACTCCCTGCACCAAGCCCTCTTGATTGAAAAAAGTCTGTCCATGCCGCATCAAATATAAATCTTTCATTTACGCTTCCTCCCAGCCGCTAAAATCGTGACCAATCACTTCTTCTAGGTAAAATTGGTCATGTTCAAAAGTAAACTTCAAAATACCACAATTTGTCATGTGACCCAACTCATCCAGTTGCCAATTATCTTTCCAAGCACGAGCAAAATTAGCCATAGCACCACCGTGAGATACCATGAGAACAGACTTGCCTTTCGTTTCTTGCATGAGCTGTAGGATGGTTGCAGCCGTGCGCTCTCGAACTTGGTCTTGAGATTCGCCACCATAGGTCACAAAAAAATCTTCATATGGCAAAGGAGGATTGAGGTCTTCACTTTCTCCTTCAAAGGTTCCAAAATTCCATTCCTTGAGGCCTTTAACTCGCTGATAAGGAAGACTACCATTTGTAACAATTTCTAAAGTATCGCAAGCTCGCTCAGATGTTGAGCTGTAAGCCGCATCAAACGTAATTGCTGCATTTTTAAAATATTGCCTAGCCACCTGAGCCTGATACACTCCTAAGTCCGTTAAAGGGGCGTCACACCAGCCTTGAATCCGATGCCGCTTATTGAATAAAGTTTGCCCGTGTCGCATCAAATAAAGTGTTTTTGTCATAAAATATTCCTCTAAAGAAGTTCTAATTTTTCAAAGGCATTGTAGAGACCGTCCTCGGCCACATCATCTGTCACCATATCCGCCATGGCTAATATTTCTGGGTCGCCATTACCCATAGAAACCCCAATTTGACAATATTCCAACATCGGAATGTCAATCTTGGCATCTCCAAAAGTTGTATCTTCTTTTTTTGCCCCCAAATGCTCTAGCAGTACATCAATCGCATGTGCCTTCGTAATATCCTTAACTCCTAGATCGCCAAAGAGAGCTTCCTCTCCACGACCACCCCATGTACCAGCCTTGAGCTCTGGAAAAGCTTCCTTAGAGTCCAAGTGATCCTGATAAGAAGTGAGAATAAAGCTGATTTTATTCAGATCATCTCGGTAAAGCTCGCCACCAAAGACCATGCCGTGCATCACATCTTCAACCTCTTGATGTTCAACTTCCGCATCTGTTTTGCCTTTTTTCTTGGCATAAAGTTTCATGACCGGACGCGCTGCGTCACGAAAATGTTCACTAGCAAAGAGACCGTTGTTACTTTCTAAATAAAATTCCAATCCTCTCTCATGCAACCAGTCTACAACTCTCTTTTCCACTTCTAAAGGAATCAGCTGATGCATAATAACCTGGCCTTCATGCTCCACATAAGAACCATTTCCGCCAATCATACCGTCCAGACCAATATCCCAGATTTCCTGAGGCATTTCCGCCTTACTACGTCCCGTACAGACATAGATCAGATGCCCATTTCCCCGCGCCTGACGAATAGCCTGAACAGCGGATTCTGGAATGCGATTGTCATAATCCACCAAAGTTCCGTCTACATCTAAAAAGATAATTTTTCTGCTCATCTGTTGACCTTTCTATTCTTCTAAGGCTGCTGCCCCGTTTGTTTCAATCACTTTCTGGTACCAGAAGAAGGAATCCTTGCGGGAGCGGTCATAACTTCCATTTCCTTCATCATCTGCATCCACATAGATAAATCCATAGCGCTTGCTCATCTCAGAAGTGGAAGCAGAAACCAAGTCAATACAGCCCCAAGGCGTGTAACCCATAAGCTCCACTCCGTCCTCAATCGCTTCGTACATTTGCTTAATATGCGCCTTGAGATAATCGATTCGATAGTTGTCATGAATAGCACCATCTGCTTCTACCTTATCCAACGCTCCCAGACCATTTTCCACGATGAAAAGTGATACTTGATAGCGGTCATAGAGCTTATTAAGGGTAATACGCAGACCCACCGGATCAATTTGCCAACCCCAATCAGAGGCTTCTAGATAAGGATTTTTCTCTCCCATTGAGAAATTACCAGCAGTCTTTTCACCAGATGCTTCCTCTTGAGCGCGTACCACAGAGGACATATAATAACTAAAGGACATGAAATCAACTGGGTATTGTGCTAGAAGCTCCAAGTCACCATCTTCTATCTGCAATTCAATATCATTTTGTTTGAAAAAGCGTTGAGCATAACTTGGGTATTTCCCTCTGACTTGTACATCCGAGAAGAAAAGATTTTCATGATCTTTCTGAATCTCCTCCATGACATCCAAAGGATTGCAGGTAGCCGCATAAGCTTGCATACGAGCAAGCATCATACCCACTTTGAAGTCTGGGTTGATTTCTCGTGCTGCTTTAACTACTAAACTGCTAGCTACAAATTGATGATGTGCTGCTTGATACAAGTCTTGGAAATTTTGTTTCCCGTCTTCAAAAAGCAGTCCACCGCCAACATAGCCAGAAATGCCCATAATATTGATTTCATTAAATGTCAGCCAATATTTCACCTTATTTTTATAACATTCAAAAACTGTCCGCACATAGCGCTCAAAAAAGCCAATAACTCGGCGATCTTTCCAGCCACCATATTCTAACGCCAAATGAATCGGTGTCTCATAGTGTGACAACGTCACTAAAGGCTCAATGCCATATTTCAATAGTTCGTCAAAGACCGCATCGTAAAAAGCCAGCCCTTCTTCATTAGGCTCTGTGTCGTCTCCATTAGGGAAAATCCTACTCCAAGCGATAGAAAGGCGGAAAGTTTTAAAACCCATTTCCGCAAAAAGAGCAATATCTTCCTTGTAACGATGATAAAAGTCAGAGCCCCAGCGCTTAGGATAAAGGCCTTCCTTATCTTCCAAAGCCACCATTACCTTGGCCTTAGTCATCGGAGACGCAAAATATTCAAAACTCTGACGCTCCTCAGGCCGAACTGCCTTGGCCGTATCCGATGTAGCCGGACCACGCCCACCTAAATCCCAGCCACCTTCATATTGATTGGCAGCAGTCGCACCACCCCACAAAAAGCCCTTCGGAAACCTTTTTTCTGTCATTTCATTCACCTCGTTCTTTGATTACTTCTATTATACTCTTTTTTGAAACCCTTTTCTTGTATAATAGTCAAAAATAGTGATACTATTCTTTCATCACTTAACATTCCCTATCTATTAGAAAACCAAAAAGAGCGCATTTTCAGCACTCTTTTAAGGTTTCTAGCTCAACTGCAGAACAACAAAGGTCAGGACATCCTTACTTATCAAAAAATGTATGCGTCGCTTGATAAATTCGATGAGCAGTGTCGGAATTGTTCATCGTATATAAATGAACACCTGCCACATCTTGAGTGACTAAGTCAACAATTTGGTCAATCGCATAAGCTAATCCTGCTGCTCTGAGCGACTCTGGATCGTGTTCATATTTATCTAGAATAGAGCAAAATTTTCGTGGTAAATAAATGTTTTCACAGGTTCTGAGCAAACGTAGAACCTGATTACGGTTTAAAATCGGCATAATCCCCGCATAAATCGGAACCTCAATCCCTGCTAAGACACATTTATCTTGAAAATCATAAAAACTCTCATTATCAAAGAAAAGTTGTGTTAAAAGACTGGAACATCCGGCATCCACCTTCTTTTTGAGATTTTGGATATCTGAGATTTGATTGGGCGAGTCCGGATGCCCTTCTGGATAGCAAGCACCAATAATTTCAAAATGCGGTGCCTGTTCCTTAATATACAATCAAATCCGTCGCATAGGTAAAATCTTTCTTTGGCTCCATATTTGGGAAAATATCTCCTCGAAGCGCCAATACTTTATGCACACCTACTCTATCAAGGGCTTCTAACGTATCTGAGACCATCTCCTTGGTCAAATACACCGCAGGCAAATGAGCAATGGTCGGGATGTGCAGGTCATTGCGGATAAAGTCCGCCAGACGCACCGTTGTTTCTTCGATATTGAACTTATTATTACTCGCTGTTACACTGATGAAATGAGGTGCCAGATCCTGCATTTCCTTCAGGACCGCCATAATCTTTTCATTGCCTACTGCTGGATTGGGAGGAAATACTTCAAAAGAGAGAGACGGGCTTTGGATAAACATGTTTTACAATTCCTTTACTAATACTCAATGAAAATCAAAATTAGACGCGAAAGCGAGTCGGTCAAACTCTTTGGGAAAGAGTTTGAGGTTGCAGATAAAGCAAACCTAGTTTGCATCAAAAGCACTGGAGTTACATAAGAGAAAAGCTTCGCTTTCTTTATTTGCAACCTCTCACAGTCTCCCAGACAGTTTTTGACAGGAACTGCATTCCTTTTATCCGCAACTTTCAACAGTCTACTGGACTGTTGAAACTGGCAAAGTATCATGTTGATTTTCGAAGAGTATAAGACAGCAAGGGCAGGGTCAGGTCCGCCCTTCTGTCAGCTCTTATTTTTTGATTAAAGTTTTTCACGTGCTGCCTTGGCTGCCTCTACCAGGCGGACCAGGCTGGCCTTGGTTTCAGTAATACCACGCGTTTTCAGACCGCAGTCAGGATTGATCCAGAGCTTGCGGCTCGGCACCTTGGTCAGGATGGCTTCGATGGTGTAGTCGATTTCCCCTTCATTTGGTACACGAGGAGAGTGGATATCGTAAACTCCAGGTCCCACTTCTGTCTGGAAGTTCTTGGCCTTGAGCTCATCCAGGATTTCCAGGTTGGAGCGGCTGGCCTCAAAGGAGATAACATCCGCATCCATGTTGTCAATGGCCGGGATGATATCGGTAAACTCTGAGTAGCACATGTGGGTATGGATCTGCGTATCCGGTGCAACGGTAGAGTGGACCAGACGGAAGGCCGGAATAGCCCAGTCCAGATAGTCTTCATACCAGTCGCTGCGACGGAGCGGCAGCTTTTCACGCAGGGCAGCTTCATCGATTTGGATAATCTTAACGCCGGCAGCTTCCAGGTCCAGAACTTCATCCTTGATGGCCAGGGCAATCTGCAGGGTAGAGTCCTTGATGGAAATATCTTCCCGTGGGAAGGACCAGTTGAGGATAGTTACAGGTCCCGTCAGCATTCCCTTAACCGGCTTGTCAGTCCGGCTTTGAGCATAGCTGGACCATTTAACAGTAATCGGGTTGAGGCGGGTTACATCGCCCCAGATAATCGGCGGTTTCACCCCACGCATACCGTAGGACTGCACCCAACCGTTCTTGGAGAAGAGGTAGCCGGACAGGTTTTGACCGAAGTATTCTACCATGTCATTACGCTCAAATTCCCCGTGAACCAGAACATCAAAACCAACTTCTTCCTGCCACTTGATCCATTCGTCAATCTGCTCAGCCAGAAACTTGTCATAGTCTTCCTGGGACAGTTCTCCCTTGCGGAAGGTCAGGCGCTTGGCCCGAACTTCCTTGGTCTGAGGGAAGGAACCGATGGTTGTCGTCGGAAGGGCCGGCAGTTTGAAGGCTTCTTTCTGAATGGCTTCGCGTTCTGCGAAGGTCGGCAGACGAGTATAGTCTGCATCTGTCAATCCAGCGATACGAGTTGCCAATTCAGCATTTTTACCGACACGCTCTGTCGTAAAGAGTTCCTTATTGGCAGCCAGGGCTTCTGCTCCGCCACCATTGCGGATGGCATCTAGGTCTCGGAGCTCATTCAACTTCAGCCGCAAAGGCAAAGTGCTTGAGGGATGGCTTCTTCAAAGTCTTCATTGGCTGTGGTGAAAGGTATATGCAGGAGGGAGCAAGAGCTGGTCAGCACAAGCTTTTCAGCCGGAACCTGCTCCAAAACAGCCAGGCTCTTTTCATAATTATTGCACCAGATATTCTTACCGTTGACAATCCCGGCATAGAGGGTCTTGTCGGACGGGAAGCCGGACTTGACCAGCTCCAGGGTTTTCTTGCCTTCGACGAAGTCCAGACCGATAGCGTCTACCGGCAGTTCAATCAAATCAGAGTAGATATCCCGAACATCGCCGAAGTAGGTCTGAATCAGGACTTCCAGTCCCTTCTTGTCAGCCAGGATTTTCCTGTAGAGATCAAGGAAGAGGGCCTTCTCTTCGGCGGACAGGTCCTTGACCAGGCTTGGCTCATCCAGCTGGATGCGCTCAGCTCCTAGGTCGGCCAATTTGGCAAAGACTTCCTGATAGGCCTTGCCCAGGGCAGCCACAAACTGGGCAGCCTCTACCCCTTCTTCAAAGTCGGACAGCTGCAGAAGGGTAAAGGGACCTACCAGGACCGGACGGGTATCCAGGCCCAGTTCCTTGGCTTCTTGGTATTCGTCAAAAATCTTGTGGCCTGCAAGTTTTACTTGAGTTTCTTTTTCAAACTTTGGAACGATGTAATGGTAGTTGGTGTTAAACCATTTTTTCATGGGCAGGGCACGGACGTCCCCTTTTTCCCCTTGGTAGCCGCGGGCCAGGGAAAAATAACGCTCCAAATCAGACAGGTCCAAGCCCTGAACAGAGGACGGCACTACGTTAAAGAGGAAAGCAGCATCCAAAACGTTATCATAGTGAGAAAAATCGTTGGACGGCACTTCAGTAATCCCGTGCTCTTTGACGATATTCCAGTGCTTGGCGCGCAGGTCCTTGGCAGCAGCCAGGAGCTCTTGAGCTGAAATTTCATTCCTAAAGTATTTTTCAGTAGTGAATTTTAATTCGCGGAATTCTCCCAAACGCGGGAAGCCAATAATCGTAGTTGACATAGTCATCCTCCAAAATTTCTTGTTGACACTATCTTAACAGAAAATCTAAGCTCTGTATAATTGGAATTTTTGGACTTTTCTTATAGTTAAAAACTATAACGAGATTCCAAATATATATCAAACGTTGATTCCATCGCGTGTCGTTTAATATTTTATGATTTGATATAGTTTAAGGCTATGGTATCCGCATACATCAAAATTTTTGAAAATCCTTTGCTTGCTATTTTTGAAAATAGATGTTAGAATAGCAACATAATAAAAAGCAAAGAACATTTGGGGTGCTAAGGCTGAGATTATACCCATGGAACCTGATGCAATTAATGCTGCCGCAGGGAAATGTATAAGAAAGACCAAACCGTTCTAATCATTTATGTGATTAGATTTTATTTTGTCGTGCCAAAACTCCTCATCTGCTTTGTTAGAAGGAGTTTTTTATGTTTGAAAAATGGAGTTTACGAGATGTTATCCTCTTAGCTCTTTTAGCTATTCTTTTCGGTGGGATTTTTGTTGGTTCAGGTTTTCTTTACAACATTTTGACAGCTATTTTAGCACCAGCAGGTTTGGAGCCTTTCGCCAATGAAGTCTTGTTCGGACTTTGGTGCATGGCTGCTCCTATGTCGGCTATGCTCATTCGCAAAGCTGGTAGCGCCACGATTGGAGAAGTGCTTGCAGCCCTCACAGAGATACTATATGGCAGCCAATTTGGCATGAGCACGTTGATTTCTGGGCTCATTCAAGGTTTTGGTAGCGAGCTTGGGTTTGCTGCGACGCGATACAAACGCTACGACTGGCTAGCTCTGACTTATAGCGCCATTGGTACGACACTTTTGAGCTTTACCTATGAATATTTCAAAATTGGTTACTATGCTTTCAAACCCGGTTTTGTCTTAGCATTGCTTATTGTTCGCTTCTTCTCTGTATTCTTTTTCTGCGCCGTTCTAGTCAAAATTATTATGAATCTTTACGACAAGATTAACCAAGCTGCTGGTAAATAAGATGAAACTAACATTAGAGCACATTTATTTTAGAGATGTCTTTAAAGATTTAACCTTCGCTTTTGAAACAGGAAAAATGACGCTCTTGATTGGTGATACCGGTGCTGGCAAATCAACCCTTTTTCGGATTTTAACGAATTTCAACGAACTAGACTTCTCTGGAGAGGTCAAACTAGGTGATACACTACTATCTCATTTACCTATTCATAAACGAGTCACCTACCTCAGTATGATGTTTCAAAATCCAAGCCGTCAATTCACCATGCCAACTCTCTATGAAGAATTGATTTTTACGTTGGAAAATCTCCAGATACCTGCTGACCAGATTGATGGAAAAATCCAGCATGCGATTGCTCTTGGCAAAGTAGATCACTTGCTTCATCGGGACTTTCTGACCCTATCTGGTGGAGAAAAGCAACAAGTCTCTCTGGCGGTTCTGTTGGCTATGGACTCGCAGATTATTCTATTGGACGAGCCCTTTGCTTCTGTCGATCAAGAGGCACGCAAGCGCTTGATTCATCTGTTAGCGGATTTGACAAAAATGGGGAAGACTGTTATTTTATGTGACCATGATCGTAGCCTCTATGCTGACTGCGTTGACCACCTTGTTGAGTTAAAAAATGGCGAACTTTTTAAACGAGATGTAGCTCTCTTAAAAAAGGAACTCCCAAGCTATCAGCTGACATGTGAAAATACCAAGCGAAATCCTCTCTTACAATTGCGGCATGTTTCCTGTCAATTTGACTCAAAAATACTTTTTACGATTGAGGATTTTACTTTCCAGCAAGGTGTTACGACTCTCATCGGGTCTAACGGTGCCGGTAAATCAACTCTTTTTCGTGCCATTTTGCAATTGCAAAAGTACAAAGGCAATATGAGTTATCAGGGACGAAAAATTAAGAAGAACAAGCAATTGTATCGCCATATTACTGCCGTTGTTCAAGATGCTGAAAAGCAATTCATTCGGACGACACCCGCAGAGGAATTAAACCTTCCCTCTCTTTCCAGCGAAAACCAAGCAAAGGTACAAGAAGCCTTGGATTTATTTGGCTTAGGGGACAAAATGGATTCTAGTCTTTTCCACTTGAGCGGAGGGCAGAAAAAAATCATTCAATTATTGGCTATCTTGACCTTAGAAACTCCTGTCATACTCATGGATGAGCCCTTTACTGGTTTAGATAAAAAAGCCTGTGTTTTTTTTGCTAATTGGATCAGAGAAAAAGCTGCACAACAGAGCTTTATTATTATTTCTCATCGCTTAGAGCCCTTGGACGGCATTAGCGATTACTTGGTAGAGCTGACATCTCACGGACTGATAGAAAGGAGAGCGCTATGAAAAAAGAAGAAACAAATGTCCTAGCACTCTTGCTCCTTCTCATTGTATTGACGCTAGAAATTTCCTTTGTCCGCTCAACATGGCTCAACTGCGCTGTTGTCGTAGGGGCACTTATCTACCTTACTTACCTTAGGAAATGGTGGGGCATTCTCTGGGTGTTCCTTCTGCCGTTGCTTCCGGCATTGGCAAATTTCTGGGCTATCCAGCTTCACGGCGATAAAAGTCAAGCAAGCGTTCTGTTTACACGTTCCTTTGCTTTAGCGGCTCTGGGAATGACCTTTTTATACGGCGTCAATCTCAATCAACTCTTGCGCTACTGGCATCAGAAGGGATTTCCAAGTCACTTTACTTACGGACTGCTCGTTGTCTTAAATGCTATTCCAATTATTCAAAAAGAAATCCAAGCCGTTCGCGAAGCCAGTCTCTTGCGGGGTAAAACCTTACATTTCTGGTCGCCAATCTTTTATATCAAAGCTATTTTTATCGCCTTCAACTGGCGAGATTCTTATGTGGAAGCCATGTACGCCCACGGGTTTGATGAGACTGTCATGCGAAGCTATTACCGACATTTGGAAACACCAAAAAGCACCACCCCTGCTTGCTTCTTGATTTTCCTTTTTATCAATCTAACCCTTTTTATCCCAAGATAGAAAAATACCGTGCGAGTCCTCCCCACAGTCTAAATCACTCTTTCGAGTGATTTTTTGCTACAATAAGGGGGTGAGTTTTAAAAAGAGGTAAAAAATCATGAGGAAACCTTTATCAGAAATGACTTTGGAAGAACTCTGGCAGTTATTTCCCATTTTTCTTATCCAGCACAAAGAAGAGTGGAACCATTGGTATCAGGCGGAATAAAAACGGCTTTTGCAGCTGTTGCCAGGTAAAAGTATCAAAAGAATTTCTCATATTGGCAGCACGGCTATTTCTAACATCTGGGCTAAAGATATTGTTGATATGCTATTAGAAGTTTCTAAAGATTTAGATTTACAATATTGCAAAAGGCAGCTGCTAAATGCCGGATATTTGCTCATGTCTGAAGAGAAGAATCGGATATCTTTTAATAAGGGCTATACAGAAGCTGGCTTTACCAAAAAAGTTTTTCATCTCCACCTACATTATCAGGGAGATCATGATGAACTTTATTTTAGAGATTATTTAAGAGAGCATCCAAAAGTTGCTAAAAAATATGAAGCTTTAAAACTAGCTTTATGGCAAAAATATGAACTTCATCGTGATGCTTATACGGATGCTAAGACTGATTTCATTAAGAAGTATACGTAAAAAGCCAAAAAAATTATAAAGGAAGATATAAGTGATGATCATTTTAATCATTATTTTAGCAGCAGCTCTAGCCTTGCTTTGGGGATTACTTAACTATCTCGTTCGTCAATCAAAACATCCATCAGGTTTTGTAGGACAACTGATGATGAAAATATGGAATAAGGCTTATCTGCCTATGGCTAAGTGGAGTCTGTCTTTACTCCCTAACAGGTCTTATCAAACGATATTAGATATCGGTGTTGGTAATGGAGCCTCAACAGCTTATCTGCAGAGGCTTTTTCCAAATAGTCAAGTCAGAGGAATTGATATTTCAAAGGACGCTATCGCTCAGGCTCAGCAGCATTACGGACAAGATAGGCTTACTTTTGAAGTGATGGATGTAGGTCAGATGTCATATCCTGATCAAACCTTTGATCTCGTCTGTGCTTTTCAGACGCATTTTCATTGGCCGGATTTGAGACAATCTTTATTAGAAATCAAGCGTGTGCTGGCAGACGATGGACGGCTCATCATAGCTTGTGAGCAAAGTAAAATCAAGTATTATTTACCAAACTTAAAAGAAAGAGAAGACTTTGCCAACTATTTGGATAAAATAGGTTTGCAGCTGCAGGATTATCATAAGCAGGCTGGTTGGCTCTGCTATGTGATTGCAAAAAAGTATAACGGTCTATAAATAAGGAAAAGGAGAGTACAGTGTTTCCAGATAAATTTTTAGAAGTCTTAAAGCATGAGGGAGTTGTGTCGCTCGTTCTTGGGGGAGTGGAATAGAACCTCATATTACCAACACATGGAACAGCTATCTGCAAACCAAATCAGATGGTTCTTTGCTTATCCCAGCTGCGGGCATGACACACTTGGAGGCAGATCTGGCGCAAAATTCCAAGGTCATTGTAACCTTAGGAAGCAGAGACGTTGAAGGACGTAATAACTATCAAGGGACAGGCTTTAAATTTTATGCAGAGGCTAAACTCAAAGATTCTGGCTCAGATTTTGATGCCATGAAAGAGAAGTATTCCTTTATCCGCAAGGTCTTAATCTTGCATCCTAAGGAAATGAAACAGCTTTTATAAGAAAGGATTAGACTATGAAAACCTTATTCTTATGCTCGTATTTTGCAGGAGTGCAGCCTTTATTTGAAAAATTTGCAGAGTAGCATGAGTTGGAAAAGAAAGTTCTTTTTATTCCTACAGCTGGAAATGTAGCAGAATACACCGATTATATTGATGAAGGCAGGGCTGTTTTTGCTGATTTGCAATTTGACATTGTTCCTCTGGATATAGCAGAAGCGACAGAGGCTGTGGTGAGAGAAAAGATTACTCAAACGCCTTGCCTCCACATTTCAGGCGGCAATACCTTCTATCTTTTGCAGGAATTAAAGGGAAAAGAATTACTGTCTCTGATTCGCGAGCGTATGGATCAAGGAATGGTTTATATTGGTGAATCAGCTAGCGCTATCATTGCATCAAGCGATACTTACAGCCAGATAATAGATGATAAAAATCTAGCACTTGATTTGACGGATGATGCTGCCTTAGGTCTGGTTGATTTTTCTGTCCTGCCGCATTGGGGCGACTTTCCTTTTGAAGAAACGGCTAAACAAACGGCTGATGTTTACGATGGACAGTTAAAACTGCTTAAATTAACCAATCAGCAAGCTGTGCTAGTGAAAGGCGATAGGATTACAATAGTTAATAATCAGTCAGTTTAGGTGTTTTTTTGTCACGAATTTTGACAGACAAGCTTTATTTAGTATGAGAGTTAGGCAAAAGTCTGCTTTTTAAATTCACTCCTCAAAGCCATGTTTTGAAATTAGCCAATGCGTCATCAGTTTATTACACAGTATGATTAGAGGTTGGGACAAATTCCCAACCTCTATTTTCTTATCCGTTTATTCTCATCGAACCTTCTACTCAATCAATCTCTACACAGAAAGCATCCCAAGCTTGTAATTTGTGATTTTGAAGTGCAGTGGTCACTTCTGTATTCGCAATCAAAACTTTCTTTACAGTATTTTCCCAGGTAAAATCTTGCTCGTCGTTAGAAAAATTCATCACGACCAGATATTTCTTTGTAGATGTTTCTCGTAGATAAGCAAACACCTTATCAGCTGTTTCGAGTAGTTTAAAGTCTGCTGTCACCAACCAATCATTGTCTTTTCTCAATTGAATCAATTTTTGATAAGTATAAAAAATAGAATTTGAATCTTCCAGAGCTGCTTCTACATTGATCGTTGGATAGTTAGGATTGACAGCTAGCCAAGGTTGACCGGTTGAAAAGCCTGCCTGTTGACTAGCATTCCACTGCATAGGTGTGCGAGCATTGTCCCGCCCAATCGCGCAAATGCTTGCCATAATATTATCCAGCGGTACCCCCTTTTCAAGGGCTTCACGGGCATAATTGAGAGATTCAATATCTTCCACTTCTTCCAAAGTCTTAAAAGGATAATTGGTCATGCCAATTTCTTCTCCTTGATAAATGTAAGGAGTCCCACGCATCAGATGAAGTAAAATCGCCAAAGCCTTGGCTGACTTCTCGCGGTATTTCGTATCATTTCCCCAGATAGAGACAACACGCGGAAGGTCGTGATTATTCCAAAAGAGTGAATTCCACCCCTCTTCTACGCCTAATTCATTTTGCCACTTAGCAAAAATCTCTTTGAGCTTAGGAACGTCCAATTCAGCTGCCACATCCCATTTGGGTTGATTCGGTTTGTATTGAAGACCAATGTGCTCAAATTGGAACACCATGGATAATTCATGATTCTTTGGATCGGAATACTGCTTTGCAATTTCAGGAGTGGCACCCCAAGTTTCGCCAACTGTCAGTAAATCCTTCTCCCCAAATGTTGCACGGTTCATCTCCTGCAAGTAAGGGTGCAACATTGGTCCGTTATTGACAATTTTCTGGTCGGGTACTTTGCCAATCATGTCAATCACGTCCATACGAAAACCACCAATTCCCTTGTCAATCCAGAAATTCATCATCTTGTAGATTTTTTGACGTAGGGCTTCATTTTCCCAGTTGAGATCAGGTTGTTTTTTGCTAAAGAAGTGCAGGTAATATTGCCCAGCTTTTTCATCATATTGCCAAGCAGAGCCACCAAAAATAGAGTCTAAATCATTTGGTTTATCTCGCCAGATATAATAACTGTGCTCTGGACTATCTGGATGTTCTCGCGCCTCTACAAACCAAGCGTGCTCGTCAGAAGTATGATTGACCACCAAATCCATAACGATTTTAATATCGCGCTTCTCTCCTTCTGCAATCAGTTCCTCCATATCCTCCATAGAACCAAAAATATCTGCAATTGCTTCGTAATCAGCAATATCATAACCGTTATCGTCCATCGGACTCTTATAAACCGGAGAAAGCCAAATAGCGGTAATTCCAAGTTTTTTCAAGTAATCCAATTTACTTGTAATTCCTTTTAAATCCCCAATTCCATCTCCATTACTATCCATAAAACTCTTTGGATAAATTTGATAAATCACGGCATCATGCCACCATTTTCTTTGCATTGTACATCTCGCTTTCGTCTTTTTTCTTTTCCATACTATACAAATTTTGCATTCTTTGCAAGCGTTTGCGTTAAATTTTAATTTCTTTTTGGCATGTAAAAAGTTTGGCTCTGTTAATTTTAGAAATATTTGAGAATTGCTTGAGACTTATTTGACAGGCATTGTGTATACTAAATAGTGAAAAGAGGGGAACTCTACGATAGAAAAAACGGAGGTCACGTTATGGAAACTGTTGTAAATGTGAAACACATCAGCAAGAAATTTGGACAACAACTCGCTTTGGATGATGTCAGTCTCACCGTGAAGCAAGGAGAAATTTACGGTCTGATTGGGAAAAATGGAGCTGGTAAAACAACGCTTATCAAAGTGATTACCCAACTGATTCAACCCAATAGCGGTACGGTTGCTCTCTTTGGCTCTTCTAATAAATCCGAATGGACGCACGCTCTCAAGCGAGTCGGTTCTGTCATTGAAGCTCCTGCCGCTTATGCCCACCTGACCGCTTATGAAAATTTAAACTATTGCTGCAAAATACGACATATTCCCAATGCAAATAAGGTTATTCAAGAAACTCTCTCTTATGTCGGACTGACTAATACTGGTAAGAAAAAATTTCGAGATTTTTCTCTTGGAATGAAACAGCGCTTGGGTATTGCCATTGCACTTCTATCCAAGCCTGATTTAATGATTTTGGATGAACCGATTAACGGGCTTGACCCTGTCGGAATCAAAGAATTCCGCCAGTTGGTGCAACGTCTCAATGAAGAATTAAATATGACCTTTATCATTTCCAGTCATATTTTAAGCGAGCTATACCTAGTTGCTACAAAATTCGGCATTATCGAAAACGGTCAACTTATCAAAGAAATCACGAAAGCAGAGTTTGAAGAAGAAAGTGAAGATTATATTGTTTTGAAAACAAATAATCTCGCCAAGGCAAGCAGCATACTCCACGATCATCTGGGCTACCGTCTGAAAGTCGTGAATGCAACAGATGAGATACACATTTTTACTCATTCGCATGAGATTAACACTATCATTCAAGAATTAGGAAAGATGAATATTGCTATCAACGAAATCTACTATGCACGCCAAGACTTAGAAAAATACTTTACAGATTTGGTAAAATAGAGGGAGGTTTATCATGATTCATACTATTCAAGCAGACTTTTATCGTTTCTTTCGCTCAAAGGGTTTTTGGATTACGGAGTTCTTCTTTATCATCACACTATTATCCGGTGTGCTCTATGGTGTTATGGGGAATGTAGGGGTACATACAGACACAAAAGCTTTAAACGCATTGGAGAAGAAGAGTGGTTGGACTGGTTTTGAAGCTATCACTAAAACTTCTGGTAATTTTAGTAATACTATTATTTTTATTATCATCCTTGTTGTTTTATTAATTGGAATTGATCTTACTCAAAAATTATATAAAAATTCTATTACTAGCGGTATCTCACGAACAGAATTCTATCTATCTAAATTCTTTGTTCTGGCTAGTCTCATCGTGTTTCAACTGATTCTAACCTATTCTGCGTTTATTCCAGCTACACTTATCAATGGCATTGGAACAGCACCAAAACATTTCCTTTCGAATTTTCTCATTATGATTGGCGTCCAATTTATCTGTGCCTTTGCTTGGGTTAGTCTTGTTTCATTCACATTATATGCTACTAACTCTATTATAGCTGCTATTTTCACCTATTTTGTCGGTGCTTCCCTGCTAGGTTTGCCAACTACCTTTTATCCAGATGTTGATTGGTTGAAATACTTGAACATGCAATTCTATTTTGACATGGTCTCTAAGCAAGATATGGTCTTCAAAACCATAACAATTGCCCTTCTCATCACACTTTTCTTTGCATTTAGTGGTTTACAAGTATTTAAAAGAAAAGATTTATAACAAAAGAAAACAGCTAGTCAAATGATTAGTTGTTTTTCTGTATAAAATATTCACAAACGGATAAACAATCCAAACCATTCTCCTTCAGCTTTCATGGTTAAATCACCGCCAAGAATATCTACCAGTTGCTGAGTTATATAAAGTCCTAAACCAGAGGATTCTTCCGTGTTAGAGAGGTTTTCAGAATAAAAACGATTGGTCAATTTTTCCAAATGTTGAATGGGCTGACGGACAATGTTTTTTACACTTAAATGAATAGCCGCATCTTTTCGGATTAAAGATAGCTGGGCAGTTTCCTTTCCATGCTTGAGGACATTACTTAGCATATTTTGGACAATTCGCTCCAAAATTTCTGGATCTGTCTTTGCTACTAACCCCTCCTGCAAATTTACTTGCAATTCAATTCCTTGCTTTTGAAAAGCATCATAAAAAGAAAGCATTTGCTTTGCAACCGGTTTGGAAATATCTATTTGTCGAAACTGCGGTCGAACTGCACCCTCCATAAGACGGCGGTATTCCATGAGAGCTTCTAAACGATTGGAAACAACGGACAGATTGGTTGCAATTTTCAACAGCTGTTCATTTTCTTCTTTTCCCTTTATAAGCTGTTGGGTATAGCCACTAGCAATGGTCAAGGGTGTGCGAATATCATGAGCAATATTGCTAATCGCCATATCCAAGGTTTTCTTTTCCTGACGAGCGATAAAACGTGTCTGCTCTACTTCTTGAAAGAGCTTTTCAACTTCATTTGCCAACTCAACAATCGTTTGGGTGTAGTTTTGAGGTGCCAAACGAATTTGACTACCAGTTTCTCGTTTCTCACGAACCTGCTGTGAAAAATTACGGACCGCAGCATGATAACGTACGAGCAAGAGCCCAAGCAGACCGATGAACATAATTAGTATAAAATCAAGCATTCTCAGTCCTCCTTGAGTCGTACACCCAGTCCCCAAATCGTTTCGATATATTCTTCCGAATCATCTACTTGGGCCAATTTTTTACGAAGATTGCTAAGGTGAGTGTTCAGTGTATTATCTCCCGGCAGGTAGGGTTCTCCCCAAACCAATTCAAATAATTCTTCTTTTGTGTAAATTTTCTTCGGATGACGAAGCAAGGTTTGAAGTATCTGATACTCCTTCTTCCCCAAACGAACTCGCTTCTCGCCATTGACCACTTCAAATGTATCTGGTGAAAGACGGATATTTTTTATCCCTTGAATTTCCGTTGCTTGCTCTTGTGAAAGGTGGTTACGCAACTGCACTGTCACACGCGCAAAAAGCTCGTCCAGATCGAACGGTTTGACGATGTAATCATTCGCGCCGTCCAACAGATACTGACTAACCAGCGACTTCTCACCCAAAGCTGTCAGCATGACCACTGGAATCTGACTGCTTTTGCGAATTTCTGCCAAGACCTGATCGCCATTTTTCCCTGGCAACATAATATCCAGCAGCACCAAATCAATCTTTTCCTGCGCAAATATAAGCAATCCTTCCGTTCCAGAATAAGCTGAGAAAACTCTGTGCTCAGTTTCAAACAAATCTTTTAAAATTTCATGGATATCGTTATTATCTTCGATGATTAAAATAGTAGCCATATTACTTCCATTTCCAACAAAATCTCTTATCCCTAGTGTAGCAAGGAAAAAGACGGAAGTCAACGGAAAGCAAAAAAGAGAGCGGGATGACGAAATCAAGTTTCTACGCAACTACTGATTTCTGCCCCACTCTCACCAAATTCTTGAAATAAGAGAGCCAATTAAACTGATTTTAAATTCTGTCTCACACCCCAAGTGCTCTATTTCACACTTGCTCCATTGGTCGCAATGACTTCTTTATACCAGTCAAAGGATTTCTTCTTGGAACGTTTGAGTGTGCCGTTTCCATCGTTGTCACGGTCAACATAGATGAAGCCATAACGTTTTTTCATCTCGCCAGTACCGGCTGACACTAGGTCGATACAGCCCCAAGTGGTGTATCCTAGAAGTTCTACGCCGTCTACATTAATTGCATCACGCATCGCCTTGATATGGGCAGCTAGGTAGTCAATGCGGTAGTCATCTTCGACATAGCCATTTTCATCCGGCGTATCGACTGCTCCCAGACCATTTTCCACGATAAACATGGGTTTTTGATAGCGATCCCAGATGACGTTAAGGGTAATTCGCAAGCCCAGCGGATCAATCTGCCAGCCCCACTCAGAAGCTTCTAGGTAAGGATTCTTAAGCGAGGCAAAGATATTTCCGGCAGTTTTTTCATTGACCTTTGGATCACCAGAAGCCACCCGGCTGGAATAATAAGAGAAGGAAATGAAATCCACCGTATAGGTCTTAAGCAATTCTAGGTCTTCTTTTGTCATTTCAACTTCAATACCTTCACGTTCCCATTTTTTCTTAGCATAGTTTGGATATTCTCCTCTGGATTGGACATCAATGAAGAAATAGCTTTCTCGATCTTCCTGCAAAGCTGCCCAGTAATCTGCTGGATTGGCTGTATTTGGATAATACTGACCAGCCGCCAGCATGCAGCCAACCTTGTTTTCAGGGTCAATTTCATGAGCCAACTTCGTCGCAATAGCTGAGACTACCAATTCATGATGAGCTGCTTGGTATTTGACCTGCTCTTCATTTTCCTCTTCTTCAAAGTAAAGTCCTGCTCCCATAAACGGTGCATGAAGAATCATATTGATTTCATTGAAGGTCAGCCAGTATTTGACCAAACCCTTGTAACGAGTAAATAGCGTGCGGCAAAGACGCTCATAAAATTCCAGCATTTTGCGACTGCGCCAACCCCCGTACTCCTCAATCAAGTGCATAGGACAGTCAAAGTGGGTAATAGTCACCAGAGGCTCGATGCCATACTTATGGCATTCCTTAAAGAGGTCTTCGTAAAATTTCAAGCCTGCCTCATTAGGTTCCAGCTCGTCTCCCTTTGGAAAAATCCGAGACCAGGCGATAGAGAGTCGATAAGTTTTAAAGCCCATTTCGCCAAAAAGCGCAATATCTTCTTTAAAATGATGATACATATCAATGGACTCTTTTGCCGGATAGAAATAGCCTTCCTCAAAGTCAAACATCTTTTTCTTACCAGCAATAATCGGGAAACGATCCGCACCAATCGGCACCACATCGACATTTGCAAGACCTCTACCATCAACATCATAGGCCCCTTCACATTGGTTGGCAGCGGTCGCTCCGCCCCATAAAAATCCATCTGGAAAAGTCAATTTTTCTGTCATATCTTCCTCCTTATAATATAAAACGTTTTCTACACTTTATATTATAACAAACAAAGAAGAAGTTTTCTTATAAAATACTGTCAAATAGTGATACTATTCTATTTTCCAAGTGCATTAACGACTTTTGCTAACTTTTGTCATTTAGAACTGAATATTGTTATTAAAATCGGGTATCTGACTTCATTTCTCTATCGCTTAGCATAACAAAACTCCCTTTGAAAAGCCAAAGAGAGTTGGATGATAATTTATCCATTTTAGTACAATTTCAAATCCCGTGGGTCTACTGGGAAAGTTGGATTATAAGGATTGTGACGAAGTTTGAAGTGTTTTACTTCTTCAATCGTTTGGGTACCAGATAATTGCATCACTGTTTTTAATTCATCATTGATATGCTCAAAGACTTGGCGGACACCAACACTACCACCAAGAGCTAGACCATAAATCACAGGTCGTCCAATAGCCACTAAATCTGCCCCAGAAGCGAGTGCCTTAAAGACATGCTGACCACGACGGACACCTGAGTCAAAGACAATTGGTACACGTTTGTCAACTGTTTCAGCCACTTCTTGCAATGAATCAAATGCTGCCGGACCGCCGTCAATTTGCCGTCCACCGTGGTTGGTCACCCAAATACCAGAAGCACCGGCATCAAGCGAGCGCTCTACATCTTCACGGCATTGTGGACCTTTGACATAGACAGGAAGGTCTGAGTAAGATGCGATAAATTCCACATCACGAGGGGATAATTTTTGCTTAGCTGATTTGTAAACGAAGTCCATTGTCTTGCCTGCACCATCAGGAAGGTATTCTTCTACAATCGGCATGCCAACTGGAAAAACAAAGCCATTGCGTTTGTCCACTTCACGATTGCCCCCAACAGTCGCATCTGCTGTCAAAACAATTGCTTTATACCCTTCAGCTTTAACCCGATCCATGATATGACGGTTAATGCCATCATCTTTACTAAAGTAGAACTGGAACCAATGGGGGGGTCCTTGAAGAGCTTGCGAAATTTCTGGAAGATCGACTGTTGAATAAGAGCTAGTGGTGTAGAGAGAACCAAATTCATGCACACCTTTTGCTGAAGCCACTTCTCCTTGTACATTCGCTAGCTTATGAGCCGCTACCGGGGCTAGAATAATTGGAGACGATAGTTTATCCCCGCCAAATTCAATCTCTGTACTTGGATTCTCTACATTGCGAAGCGTGTGAGGTACAATTAGCTTATGATTAAAGGCACGAATATTTTCTCGCAAAGTAAAGGTATCCTCAGCTCCACTTGCAATATAGCCAAATGCAGCTTTGGGAATGACCTTCTAAGCCATGGGTTCTAAATCATAAGTGTTAATGAAATCAACTGGGCCTTCAGCACTACTAGTTTGGTAAGACATCATATTTCCTCCTGTCTAATGCATATCTGCAGAGAAAGTCAGATTAAACCTTTTAAAAGCAAGCGCTTTCATTCTCTCAAAACAAAAAACTCAATCAGTCTATCTAACAGATCAGAATAATAAGAATTTGTATAAAATTTATACCAATTTAATGAAGTGAAACAGCTTTTGCAATTTATAGTAGAGTTAGAGGGGATGCCTTCCCACTCTAACTACTATAAAGGTCGTAAAAATTAAGATAAGCTGTGGCTCACGTTATGGCTTGACACCATATTCTTTGAAATAGGCTGTAATAGGTCGCAGCTCTTGCCCATCATAAGCCGCAAAGAATTCTTCTGGACTCATTTGACCATGTGTTTCTTGATAACCAGCAGAAATTTTTTCTACAAAGTCACCATCAATAATATCCAATTCCAACTCTTCCACAGGGATACCACGTTTGTCTGTGATTTTAGCATCAATCAAAACAGGCTTCCCAGATTTTGAAACTTCAAGTGCGCGGTCAAATGCAGCTGGCAATTCCTCTAAAGTTTTAACTGTTATTCCCTCTACTCCCATTCCTTCTGCAACTTTCGCAAAATCTACTTCGTAGAGATCTACGCCTGAAAAGTTCATGACCAGATCTTCCTGTTCAGACTTGATAAAGTTGAGTGAATTGTTAGAAGTGATAATATTGATAATTGGCAACTGGTATTTGACTTGGGTCGTCAGATCCTGCATCACCATTGAAAATGCACCGTCCCCAGCAATATTGAAAACTTGGCGATTTGGAAAAGCAAATTGACCTGCGATAGAAGCTGGTACACCATAACCCATGGTGGCAAAAAGAGCGGAGATGGTCCATTTCTTCTCTGGTGTAAAGTTTAAGAAGCGGAAGCTATTGATAATATTGTCCCCAACATCAATACCATAGACAGCATTGGCATCTGAAATGCGGTTGATTTCGCGATAAACTTGTTCGAACTCTAGTGGTCCGTCTGCTTTTTGCATTAAACGTGCCAGATAAGCTTTCCAATCTTTCATGGCTGCCACACTTGCTTGATAAAATGGTTGCGGAGCGACCGGTTCACTACGTTCCAAGGCTTTTTTCAGAAAACTTCCAGAATCTGATAAAATTCCTAAATCCAAGTAGTGATGACGACCAAAATTAGCAGCATCAATATCAATAGAAACAAACTTAAAATCATGAGAACGATAAACTAAGTTGGCAAATGGGAAGTTTGTCCCAAGAGCAATCACCAGATCAGCCGCCGCAAAAGCTTCATCACCAACCTTAGAAGCAGCACGATTCAATGTTCCTAAGTTGGCTTCAAAGTCATCTGGAATTTTGCCCTTAGCCAGACCTGCTACAGCAATCGGAATTTGCAATTTTTGAGACAGTTCTATCAATAACTGGGCATTGTTCCCGATACCAGAACCTACATGAAAAATAGGACGCTTAGCGGCTTTTACTAGTTCAAGAAATTGATCCACTTCGGCATCCGTTGCTTGTGGCAACGGTAAGTTTTTTTCTGCTGTATGAGAAGCATAATCTACATCTGGAATTTCTACATAACCAAAATTATTTGGCATGATAACAACAGCTACACCATTATGTTTATAAGCCTCACGAATCGCTTTATCGACAACATAGGGGAGACTTTCTGGTGTCATAACCACTCGGTTGTAAACCGCAACATCACTAAACATCGGTAATTCAGAAAACTCTTGGAAATAATCATAATTCATATTTGTGCTAGGAACTTGACCAACCAAAGCCAAAACCGGAGCATGATCTTCCCGCGCATCGTACAAGCCATTTAAAAGATTGACAGCACCAGGGCCAGCAGATCCAAGAGTTACGCCTATTTTTCCAGTCAATTTAGCATGAGCTGCAGCTGCAAGAGCTCCAACTTGTTCGTGACGAACTTGAACAAAGTGAATGTTTTCCTTTTCCAGATCCAGCGCATTCATAGTTGAATTGACAGAACCACCAGGGTAACCGTAAACATTTTCCACACCCCATGCTTCTAATACACGAAGCATAGCAACAGCAGCGGGCACTGTTTTCACATTAGACATAATAATCCTCCATCTCAGAGAATGGAATTGCAATTTCAAAATCTGTTTTTTAGTTACGGTAATATCATAATACTTTTTGAATTTGTTTACAAAAAATTTGCTCACAGATTTTCACAATCTCAGAAAATATCAAAAAGCTTATACACAACAGCATTTCCTTTTATGCTTTATCTAAGTTTGTGACATAATAAACAATGCTTTTCAAATATAAAAAAACACCTACGGATTCTCAACCGTAGATGTTGTAAAGTTTGAATTAAGCAATAGCAATATACCGTCTCTTTCCGCTAAAAGCAATATAAGAAATCCATGTCGCACCATCTGCATTCAAAACCTTATCATAAGTGACCGATTGCCCGGCATCATAATAAGCCAATTCAGGGGCTGACATTCTAGCTTCTGCTTTGATAGAGGAGCGTTTTGTAAAACGATAGACACCTTGAGCAGGGATAGCAGGTGTTTGGGGTGACGGAGTCGTTGGTTTTGACGAAGTTACTGATGAAGCGTAATCTCCACCTTCAAAGCCATAATATTCCTCTAAACTCAAACCAGAATGATAAACTTCATCAGCTTCCTTACCAATGTAACGAATATGCCATGCTTCTGGCATGTATCCTGTCGAAGCTTCTTTCCCTGGTTGGTAACGGACTACAAAACCGTAGCGATGTGCATTGTTCTTCAACCAATTACTTGCAGCAGTATCCTCTAAAAGATTGCCCGCTTTATCCGTTAAATCAAAGACAAGACCTGTTTGGTGCTCACTATAACCGGGACGTGCAGAGTAACGATCCGCAGCAGCTTGTCCATCTTTATTCACATAATTTTGATACAAAACTTTTTGATAATCATAAGTTCTGAAGCCACTATAAGCATATCCAACATTATAGCCTTTCGCAATCATATCATTTCTTAATCGAAGGAAAGCAGCTTTTGCAGTTAGATTTTCACCAGGATTGTAGTTAGCAGCCATCGGATGCTTTTTATTTGCTACTACAATTTCATCATATTTACCTTGGATAAAGTAGTAAGAGCCATTATATTGTACTTCTTTTGCACCCGTTTGAGAGCCTTCCACCTTGGTCGTTGTACCCGTTACACCTTGCAAGCTACCGTCTGACTGAATGTAATACATGTGAATGTTGTACTCGCCACGATTGTTTTTATGGCGGCGAATATCTACACTCAACTTGTAAGTGCCGTCTGTTTGCTTGACTGCATCGTACCAAATCACATCATCTTGACCGCCTTGGCTGGACCAAACAGGCAGCTTCACTGTCTTCACACCCTTGGTCGAGCTGACATTTGTCACCACCACATCAAAACCTTGGGAAGTCTTGTTTTCAATGTGAATCGTACCTGTCACCTTGTTTTGAGCTGGTTTTTGAGACTCTGACTGAGCTAATTTTGTCACAGCCGCATAACGACGAACACCGCTATATGAAACATAGCTAATCCATTGATAGCCATCATTTTCCAGCACTTTATCATAGTAGACACTGTCGCCCCTATTAAAGGTAAATTGTGTCGGAGCTGACAATTTAGCTTCATTCTTAACCTCTGTCGTTCTAGAGAAAGCATATCTTCCTCTAGAAGGGAGAGTTCCTGTTGAAGAAAGTGTTGGTTTCACTGGTTGTTGAGGTTCAGATTGAACCAGCTTGTTAATAGCCGCATAGCGACGAGCTCCACTATAAGAGCGGTAACTTAGCCATTGGTATCCATCTGCAATCAAAACTTGGTCGTAAAAAACGCGATCCCCCGCATTCACATAAAATTGCAATGCTGCACTTGCTTTCGGTTCATTCTTCACTTCCGTACGTTTCGTATAAGTGTAATAGCCCTGACTTGGTAAAGAAGGTACACTTTGCGCTACTTTGGATTCTGCCAGACGTGCTTCGTGCACTGTTTGCGTTTTATCCATCAATTTCGCAACATCAATTTCTTCTTTCCCTGCTTCTTTTTCGACAGGACTCTTTTCAATTTTTGCAGTTGTTGAAGGGGTAGCTGTGTCTGTTGTTGCATCAACAGATGAATTTGTTGTTTCGTCTTCTGTCTGTGTCGCTGCATCAACAGTCGTTGTTTGAGAAGGTGTCGTCTCTGTAGCTACAGAAACAGCTTTATCCGCTGAAGAACTAGTTGGCGCAGTTGTTGTTACAGCAGTTTCTTTTTGAGTTGCTGCTGATTGAGAAGACACATCAGTTGATTCAATTGTGTTTTGAGTCTTATTTACTGTGCCAACTTGAGCCGCTTCAGGTATTGTTCTAGTCGTGGCTCGTTCATCAGCTGACACGGTTTGACCACCCATAAAGAGGACACATCCAATCAAAACAGAAGCCGCACCGCACGAATATTTACGAATGGAAAAACGTTGTTCTTCGTGATCAAACATTCTTTTTTTCATCACTTGTCCTACTTTCTAATTTATGTTTATCATCTTAATTTCTATAAAAGGGATGTGCATTGGCATTTTCATCTTGCCCAATCAAAATACGATCTGTATTAGAGACATTTCCTGTAATAGGATCAGCTATTCCTGCAGGAATCACAATGAATGCCGCACCACCTACTTGAGCGTCTTTTGGATAAATCGTTCCCCAAACACACCCACTGATGTTTGTTTCATTAGCTGCTAGAGCATATTCTCTATTTTCACCCACAAAAGTGGCCTGACCATTGGAGCTAACTGTAACACTTCTCCCAGAATCATTACTCCAAGTTCCTGAAATCGTTGAGAAGTTCCCACTAGCAAGAGCATTTATATCAACTGTGGACGTTGTTTTCGATGAAGTAGAGTTGCCATTATTGGCATTCGCTACACTTGAAGAGGACTGGTTTGCGGATGGCTGAACTGGCGCTGACGATGTCGATTCACTGGCAGTTTGAGTATTACTTTCTGATTTAGAATTACTCGCTTTAGCGGTACTCTTTTTTGTAGTTTTGGCTGATTTTGCCTTTTTAGAGCTACTACTTTTTGTTGTTTTCGTTGTTTTTACTGAATGTCCATTGTCCCACTTTTGACTTCATTTTTATGACAAGCACCAAGTAGAAACAAGGAACATAACATGGTTACACTTGCCAATTTATATGATTTTTTCATTGTATTTCCTTTCTTTTTCAGGAATCCTTAAATTCCAAAGTCATTATACAACTTTATTTTGTAAAAATCAACACATTTTAGAAATATTTGTAATTTATTTGTAACATTTTCTTTATTCTCATATTCCTGATAGAAACAAAAAATTTTTGATAACATTCTTCATATTTTTAACAGAATTAAATCTCCTTTCTAGGTACACATTATATACCTTTGAATAAACTATTTCAATAGATTTTTATAAAAATAGTCATTTTTTTTATAATTATAACTATAATTATCTTCTGCGCTTGGATATATTCCCTTAGTTTTAAGGTAGCAGTTTCAAAAATAAAACACGAATAAAATTATCCCCATAATTAACTGGACATAAGATTATTCGTGTTTTTCTACAATTTATCTTTAACTTACACTTTTTGAAAATTATCACGAAGATACTTTTCAAGCGTCAATGCCATTTTTTCATTGCCGCTTAGTTTATATAATACTTGCGAAAGCGTAAAATATTGTTTTACAATACTTTGGCTAGAAAAATCCTCGCTAATATTTGCTAATATACAGTATAAATCTGCTAATAAATAACTACAACTGTATTCATTACATTTTTCAATAACATCAAGCGTTTCCTCTATCCCCTTCTCAATCTGGGAGCTTTTCCAAAGATATCGGCAAAAATTATATCTAATTTTAATATAAATTTTCAGCTCTATTATATGAGTAAAATCAATACTTTGAAGTTTAGGTAGTACTGCTTGATAACATTTTTCAAATTCATCATTATTTTTTTCTTCTAAAAAGAAATTAAGCAAGGTATTAGAGATACGAAGGTACATTAACTCATCTTTACTTAATCGTACAAGCATTTTTTCTAATTTTTTAATAGCCTCTTCTCTTTTATTATCACAATGAAATGAAACAATTGCCCCTATCCATTCAAGATAATTTTGGTCTGATAATGGCAATCTATGTTGTTTATCAACTTCTAAACTGTATAAATATTTTAATGAATCATACTCACGCTTTACTAGAAAGGATTCTACCAGCTCTTTGAATTGTACCAACTTAGATGTCTCACCAAGTACACTATCATCAAAAAAATAATTCATTGTTACATTCATTTTTTTCGATAATGAATATAAAAGATCCGAACCAGGCATATACTTGCCTTTTTCCATTCTACTAATCTGACCTTGCTCACATACCCCTTCGGCTAATTCTTTTTGGGATAACCCTAATTCCAATCGTTTACTTTTTAATCTTGTAGCTAATAATGTACTCATACTATTCCTTCAACAGTTTATAATTATTTTTCATTATATCATATGAGTTAAAATATATAAAATTAAATTTTTATGACAATAATAATTTTTTGGTATTATATCTATTGAAACGAGTTCAAAATTGCCAATCTATAGTTGACTCAAAGATTACAACTGTTCTGCTATTCGCTCTGCCAGCACTTGATAGCCTGCGACCGTCAAATGCAGCCCGTCGGTGGTAAATGATTCTTTTAATTGTCCTGCTTCATCTAGCAGATTGTCATAGATATTCAAAAAGGTCACATTCATATAAGCAGAAGCTAACTCTTGATAAGCATGATTGAGGGCTTGAATTTTTTGATTGCTTCTTCGATGAACGCGCTTTTTATAAGTAGCGGTTTCATTGACTGGTAAAACAGACAGAAGGCAGATTTCTGCAAGAGGATAATTCCTAGTAATCGTTTGAATGATATTTTCCACATTTTTCACCGTTTCTTGCTGCGGGATTTCCTTGCCAATATCATTGGTGCCGATGAGGAGAAAGACCTTATCAACAGCCTGCCCGAATAAAAGAGATTCTAAATGTTCTAGCAACAAATCGGATCGATACCCTCGAATTCCACGGTTTATTAGTGTTTTTGATGTTTTTAATAACTCATGCAATGGAAAATATTCAACAATGGAATCTCCCAGAAAAAGTACATCAGGGTCTTCAAGGGATATACGATTCAAATCTTGGTACTTTTGTCTGACCTGCTCTTGCTCATTCAAAAGCCATTCATCTAATAATTGGACAGCCATTAACTCTCTCCTTTGCTCAAATAGCTCTCTAATACTGTCAGGACACCCGCCTCTGTATTTGCTGGTGCAAGGTGATTGGCAACTGCCTTGGTTTTAGGATCTGCATTCTCCATAGCATAGGAAATCCCTGCTAATTGCAGCATTTCAATGTCATTTTCACTATCTCCAAAGGCCATGATTTCTTGCTCTTGAATTTCCCATTTTTGCATCAATTGCTCCAACCCCCAAGCTTTATGGATTCCTTTTTGCAAAATGTCAATCGCTCCATAGCCGCTTGTGACTGCGTTTAATGTGTCTGCAAAATCCTGATTGAGCTGTCGAGTAGCCTGAACTGCTACTTGCTCGTTTACCACCATGCTCATTTTCAGAACTTGTGGGAAATCGTCTGGACGCAATGTTTCAACAAAGTTTATCTTTCGGTAAAATTCTTGCGCCATTTCTGCTGTCATGACTTTTTCAATCATAGGGAAAACCGTCCCCGTTTTGACAAAGGCACCATTTTCAGCTGTGACGACGAGGTGCACATCACGTTCTCTCCCTTCAAAGTAAGACAAGACTTGTGCAATTAAGTCTTGAGACCAACATGTACCCAGCAGTACCTCGTTTTTATCAAAAATCCGCGCACCATTTGCAGCAATCAAGGTCACGCGCTCCAGCAAATCCCCAAATAGCAAGCGCATCCGGTGAATTTCATTGCCCGTTGCCACCACAAACCGAATCTCCCGCTTGTCCAGCTCATCCAATATATTTTTCAACCGACCTCGATTGAATTCCCCTTTTTCATCTAAGAGCGTGCCATCCATATCAGTCACAATCATCTTAATTGGCATGTTATCACCTTTAACAATCATTCCTTTCAAATTCAAATCCCATCGTTCATTTATTTCATGATGTACAACTATCCTTTTACCATTTCTGTAATTCCGCTTGGATAATGCAGGACAGGATTGGCTACATTTACATCCTATTCAAAAGGATTATAGCACATTTAAAAATATCAAAATATTAAACAAACCTTTTTCTTCTATTTTACCAAAAAGAGAGTTGAAGAGGAAACAATTGTATTCAAGCAAGGACTGGCCTTTTCGGGTATAGTTTTAAACTATATCTCTTCCTCTAAATTAACTATTTTTCAAAAGTGCTTAGCTTGTGTACAATAAAAAGTAAGAAATTTAGAAAGAGGCTTTTGACATGACACAATCAAAATTCCAGCTCGTTGGCTCCTTACTCCGCCCAGCCAACCTACTTGCCTACAAAAATAAAATCGAACATCGTGATGATATTCACTATCCATTTTACGACAGTTTTCCCGGCTATCTTGAAACGGAGACAGCAGAGATTAAAAAGATCATTGCTGATGAAAAGGCAAATGGTATTGATATTTTGACAGATGGTGAATATTCTAAGTCCATGTGGCATTTAGATTTTATTTGGGGACTTAAAGGTATTGAACGTTACATTGCAGACCACGGCTACACTTTTAAAGACCATGATGGCGGACAGTACGAAACACGTAAAGACATCGGTATTCGCATTACCCAGCCACTTTCAGGTAAAAATCATCATTTTCTAGATATTTACAAACTGCTCAAGGAAGAAGCTGGTGATACGCAAACAAAATTAACCATTTGGGGTCCTGCTCATGCTTACACAGAACTGGCTATCTTTGATAAACTTGCTGGTGAAGGGCAAGTTTACAAAACCAATGACGAATTAAAAGCTGGTCTTATCAAGGCCTACAAGGAATTTTTGACAGAATACAAGGAAGCTGGCGGTGAGATTATCCAGTTTGATGACTGCCTTTGGGAACTTTTTGATGAATCAAATCCTGCTTCGTTTTTTGCTGATGGCAATGCTGCGCTGGCTGATTTAGCTGATGAATTCATTGCGATCAATAACGAGGTGGCTGATTACGGGCATCAATTAGGACTGAAAGTTTGGACACACAACTGCCGCGGAAACTATGAAAGCCGTTCAGCATCAGGCGGAACTTATGAAGCGATTGCGGAAAAATTCTTGCGTGATCAACACTATGACCGCTTCTTCTTAGAATGGGACAGTGACGTCTCAGGTGATTTGAAAGCTCTTGCTTCTCTGAAAGATAAAGATGCCGAAGTTGTTCTTGGACTTCTTTCTAGTAAGACAACTGATCTGGATGATGAAGAACGCGTGCTTCGTTTATTAGAACAAGCCAGCACCATCTTTCCTAAGGAACGTCTCCTGCTGTCACATCAATGCGGTTTTGCTTCCTGCGATTCAGGCAATGAACTAGCTATTCCACAACAATGGGCTAAAATAAAACAAGGTCAAGAAATCGCTAAGAAGTTTTGGGGTTAAGTTGTATGCGACGACAGCTCTTATGACTGTTTAGCAAACCCTTATAAAATGCGAGACAAACTTCTTTTTGAGGTTTGTCTTTTTTAACTTTCAAAAATAAATACGACTGAAAAAGAGTAAAATCAAAATGATTTCTCTATTTGGAAAATTTTTAAGGTAAAAACAACAGAGAGCGGCACTGAGATATTTTTCGCCTGATATCTATGTTACAACTTTCAGTTCATTTGTTTAACACAAAAAAGGAGGTTGGGACAAAAATTTCCAACCTCATGTATTTATCGTTTAGCTTGCAAAATGCAGTGGTTAATTGGATAACCTTATCCCTAGCTGTACCGGCGATAGTGGCTATCCTAACCAACTTGTGCGGAGGTGGGATAAAACGGTCCAGTAGGCTGTTTTAGGTCAGCAACTAGAAACTAGGACTTGCTGAAAAATCACATTCTTCAAATGATTGATGTCTGTCCCACTCTCTATTTATAAGGAGCAAATTTAGCTACTCATACGGTCAACTCAATCTGATTACCTTCCAAAACTAGAATACAACTTTCATAGTAACCATCGCCTGTCAAACGTGGACCGCTTAAAAGTTGATAACCGTCTGCTTGGAGTCTAGCTGTCAATTCATCTACCTTTCTCTGCTTCCTAGACTGAAAGCCAAATGATGATAGCCCAAAAAGAGAAGTTCTTGGTTGTTCTCCGCCAAACCTTCCTTTCGAGTCATGATTTCCAATCTTGCTCCTTCGTCAAAGCTGAGGAAGTAAGACTGAAAACCTGTTTTCTGATTATAGTAGAGCTGATTACTTTTTGCTTCAAAATATGTTTCAAAGAAGCATTTCGCCCCTTCTAAATCTCGAACATAAAGGGCTGCATGCTCAATCTTCATAGAGTTTTTCTCCGTTCGTTGCAATAACTTCTTTGTACCAGTCAAATGATTTCTTCTTGTAGCGAGCCAAAGTCCCTGTTCCATCGTCGTTTCGGTCAACATAGATCAATCCGTAACGCTTGCTCATCTGAGCTGTTGAAGCAGACACGAGGTCAATACAGCCCCAAGTGGTATAGCCCCAGAGTTCAACACCATCTTCAATTGCTTCGCCGACCTGTTGCAAATGTTGTTTAAGATAATCAATACGATAATCATCTTCAACAGTCGGACCATTAGGACCATCTACCAAGACATCTTTAGCACCGAGACCATTTTCTACGATAAAGAGTGGCAACTGGTAGCGGTCATAGAAAGCATTGAGAACTAGACGCAGACCGATTGGGTCAACTTGCCAACCCCATTCAGAACTTGCCAGATAAGGATTTTGCAGACCACCTAGAACATTTCCACGACCAGCAGAATAACTTTCTGGATCATGAGCTTGAACCACACTCATATAATAAGAGAAGGAGATGAAGTCTACGGTATGTTCTGCCATCAATTTCTTATCACCCGGTGCAAATTGAATCTCAATTCCATTTTCCTTGAAGAAACGGTTCATATATGCTGGGTATTTACCACGCGCATGAATATCTGAAAAGAGATAGTTTTGATTTTCAAACTCACGGGCAGCCAGTACATCCTCTGGTTTTGGCGTCATCGGATAAGCTGGCATGGCTAGTACCATACAACCAATCTTAAAGTCTGGATTGATTTCATGCCCGATCTTCGTTGCAAGAGCTGATGCCACTAGTTCGTGATGAACTGCTTGATAAAGGTCTTGCTTGGACAATTCTTCTACTGGTGTTGCAATCCCTCCACTCATAAATGGCGCATGAAGAACGGAGTTGATTTCATTAAAGGTCAACCAATAGTTCACCTTGTCTTTGTAGCGAGTAAAGACAGTACGAACATAGCGCTCATAAAAGCCAATCAAATCACGATTTGCCCAACCATTGTACTTGCGTGCCAAGTATAGCGGTGTTTCATAGTGCGACAAAGTCACTAAAGGCTCAATGCCATATTTTGCCAATTCATCAAAGAGATCATCATAAAACTTTAGACCTGCTTCATTTGGCTCCGTTTCATCACCATTTGGGAAAATCCGTGACCAAGCAATGGAAGTACGATAAACCTTGAAGCCCATTTCTGCAAAAAGGGCAATATCTTCTTTGTAACGATGATAAAAGTCAATCCCTTCTAATTTGAGATTGTCTGCTGTTGGCTCATCTGTAATCAAAGGATTGAGATCACCTGCTTTAGCTGGCATGCCGCCTTTTGGTGTCACATCTTGAACCGAAAGACCTTTCCCGTCCACATTGTAAGCTCCTTCGTATTGATTGGCAGCTGTTGCACCGCCCCAAAGAAAGTCTGCTGGAAATTTACTCATGACTTTTACCTCTTTTATTTTTTACTTAATTATATTATAATCTTAGACAAGAGTATTTTCTAACACAATTCTCTTATAAATTGATATTATTCTACGAAAGAAGCAACACTTATGGATCTGGGAACATTACACAAAGATATCGTTTACAGAAATCAAGGCACTCCTTATTCTCTCACACGAACCATTACAAAAAACGGTCAGCCGGACATTCTCTTTCATTGGCATACGGATGTTGAACTGGTTTATGTTCATGAGGGAACTGCGCAGTTTCACATTGATTATGATTACTTTAATAGTGAAGCAGGTGATATTATCCTGATTCGTCCCAATGCTCTTCACTCCATTCACCCAATTGAAAATCGTCGCCATTATATGGATGCGATTAACTTTCATTTGGACTTAATGGGCTATTCTGCGATGGATCAAGCTAGTATTGAATATTTGCAGCCACTTTATAATGGTCAGTTGGATTTTGTTCGTGTCATCAAACCCAATCAGCCAGCCTATGCAGACATTCGGCAGTGTTTACTTGATGCCATGAAAACAGGCTATTACCGTACAGAGTATTTTGAATTTCAGCTCAAATCCCAGCTCAACCAACTCTTTTTTCTCTTATTTGAAAATGGCTATGTGATTTCAAAAGAGCAATCTTTGGAAGGTTATCGCAAGGAAGAAAAAATCCGTACCATTATTGATTACATTGGTAGTCATTATCAAGAGGAACTCACGATTGATCAGCTTGCTCAAATTTGTGGTTACAGCGATACCCATTTCATGAATTTCTTTAAGAAACATCTTGGGGTATCTTGCATGGAATACGTGATTCAATTTCGCTTGCGAAAAGCGGCTGAACTCTTGCAACACTCTACCTTGCCCGTCCTAGAAATTGCTACACAGTCTGGCTTTAACAATCTCTCTAACTTCAATCGTCAATTCAAAAAGTATTACCAAATAACTCCTAGTCAATATCGGAAAAAATAACAAGGAGGCATTCAATGAAAGATACTATCTGGTTGTTTCCGCTGCTATTCATTTTTCATGATTTGGAAGAAATCATTGGCTTCATGCCGTGGATAGAGCGAAACGAAAAACTGCTAGCGAAAAAAGCTTCTTTCATTCTAAATACCCACAAAGACTTATCCACAGAAGGTTTCGCGCTAGCTGTGGCAGAGGAATTTGTCGTGGTTTTCTTTGTCTCTTTCTTTGCTATTTTTTACCATACTCGCTTCCTTTACCTCATCTGGTTGGGTGGATTCGTCGCTTTCGCTCTTCATCTGGTGCTTCATATCCTGCAAGCTATCTGGATTAGGCGCTATATCCCAGCTCTTGCAACCTCTATCCTGTGTTTACCTGTTAGCAGTATTATCATTTGGAAAACCACTACTTTACTTCATGTCAACACAATTGAACTTCTTGTTTTCAGTCTCATTGGTGTTCTCATCGTTATCAGCAATCTATTTTTTGCACTTTGGTTAGGAAAACTGTTTTCCGCCTCCTTAAGCTAGAATCCTTTTAAAATATTCAAAAAGCGCTTAAACGTCGTCTGCTGCAAGACTCATTTAAGCGCTTTTTATTTTAATCTCAACTATTCGTCCCATTTCAAATTTACATGCTCATTCATTTCCTGATAAGCAGTGTCAATTCGCTCTTTGGTGACTTGGTCTAGTTTGTCACGGTATTTTCCACCTTCAATGAAATCTTCTAAAATATAGGTCTGATAGGTGTAGAGAGGATAGCCTTCTGGTGAATACGTTCCTTTCGCCACACGACTAACCCAACTTGGATGTGCCTGTACTTTCTTGATAATCGTCCCTTTCTGTGATTTCTCAACTGTCACGTCCATGAGCACGCCGCGTTCTGTCCATTTTTTATTTTCCACACCGTCCATCGTCTCAATACGCTGATTGGAGAGGAAATTTCCCATAGAATAGATAATGAATTTCTTTTGTCCATTTTGTTCGACGACTTCTGATGGTTCAACGACATGCGGATGCCCGCCGAAAATAATATCCGCTCCCCATTTGATCATCTTATGATAAAGAGTGACTTGTTCCTCCGTTGGCTCTAACTGGTATTCCACGCCCATTTGTGGCATGACAACGGTAATGTCAGCCTCTTTTTCGGCTCGCTCAATTTCTTTTTTCATCTTTTCTTCATTTAAATCCGACAAATGATGATTATAGTCTGCCTGAGAGAGATTTCCCTCTAAGCCATTAAATCCATAAGAATAAGCTAGGAGCGCAATTTTAATCCCATTCACTTTTTTAATCACAAGTGACGATTTATCTCGATTTTCATGAGTGTAAACCCCAATTGGTGTAATGCCTTGTTTTTCAAAGGCCTCCGCTGTTGTGGTAACACCTTCTAATTGGGAATCTAAAATGTGATTGTGTGCCAAATCCACGACTTGATAACCAGCGTCTTTGATAGCAGATACCACCGACTCTGGCGCATTGAACAGCGGGTAGCCCGCCAAAGGATAATTTGGTCGAATCGTCCCTTCAAAGTCTCCTAATACCAAGTCCGCTTTTTTCAACCAAGGTTTGACATATTGATAATTCTCTGTGAAATCATACGTCCCGTCTGACTGTAAGGCACTCATATATAGAAGTTCATGATACAGCAAATCTCCATTTGCCATGATACGAGCCATCTGTACACCATTTGAGGAAGAAGACATTTTTTTCTTTTGTACAACACCTGTTTTTGCCGACTTTCCCTTAATCGTAATGCTATCGTTTATTTTTTCAGCTACTAAAATCACACTTGCTGCTACAAACACGGCGCAAAGCAAGCCTAAAATAAACTGCCAATTAGTTGCTGACTGTATTTTCCGTTCTGATCTTTTCATCTCCTGCTCTCCCTATAACTCTATTGTAGCACAAAGAAGTAAACATGACGCAGGAAATGATAAATAATAAAAAGGACGAAGCATGCTTGTAGCTCTAGTTGATTTTTTCGACCAACTGTTTTGGAACTCTACAAATTTTGCTTGTCCTTTTCTTAGATTATTTACTTACTTTCAGCAAATCATCGCCTAGTTTCACATCGCCGTCAGCTAATGTTTCAACTGTCTTATAATCAGCTATATTGGTTACAATGATTGGAGTTGTAACAGGATAACCTGCTTTCTTGATAGCATCTATATCAAAGCTTAGCAATAATTGACCCGCCTTGACCTTTGAGCCTTGAGTAACATGTGCCATAAAGCCTTCTCCTTCAAGAGCGACTGTATCCATGCCCACGTGAATCAAGATTTCAGCGCCATCATCAGTCGCTAAGCCAATCGCATGGTTGGTTGGGAAAAGCAGACGAATCACACCGTCAGCAGGAGCGACAACTTCGCCAACACTAGGCTCAATTGCTACACCTTGACCCATTGCGCCACTTGCAAAAACAGCATCAGGCGTATCTTCAAGTGCAACCACTTTCCCGCTAAGCGGAGCTGTGATGACTTGCTCAGTAGCAATCTCTTCAACTGGCTGACTGATTTTTTCAGCAACGACTTCTTGTGCCCCACCATAAAGAGTTGGAATCTTTGTAAATTGGGTCAATACAAATCCAAGAACAAAGCTGATTGCAATTGCTACAAGGAAGTGAATGAGTAATAGTGAGTCTTTGGGATCAATGAAAGACGGAATCGCAAAGAGTCCCATTCCACCCATTACTTGCATTTTGGCATTAAAGAAAGCGAGATAAGCCCCTTGAACCGCACCAGCAATACAAGTCATAATAAATGGTGTTCGCATTGGCAAGGTAATCCCGTAAATAGCTGGTTCTGTTACCCCAAACAAAGCTGAGATAAAAGCTGGAATAGCCAACTGTTTGACTTTTTCTTCTTTTGTACGCAAGAAGATATTGAGCAATGCTCCTGCTTGCGCAAAGCAAATAGCAATAGAAGCTACAAGAATGACACCTGGTCCTTTTTGTAATTCCAAAATTGCAAGCGGCACCAATCCCCAATGAAGACCGAACATAACTAATACTTGCCACAAAGCACCCAGAATAATTCCATAAATAATTGGACTGAAGCTATAAATACCTGTGAAAATAGCACCGACTATATCAGAAGCCCATGTCATGACTGGTCCAATGACAAGAAATGATAACGGTACCGTGATTAAGATAACAAAGAATGGAACAACAAAGACTTTGACAACATCTGGAATAATTCGTTTAAAGAATTTTTCAATTTTTGAGCCGACCCAAATTGCTAGAATGATTGGCAATACAGTTGATAGATAACTAGAAGCAGGGAAGATAATCGGCAAACCTAAGAAAGTTGCGTAGATTTTTGACTCAATAAAAGTTCCTGCAAATAGCGTGTAGAGTGGTTTGGCAGCTGTAAAGCTAGCTGCGATATTTGGATAGACCAAGGCAAAGCCAATTGCAAGCGCTGTGAATTTTTCCATTTTAAACCGCTTAGCAGCAGTCAAAGCCAGAATCAATGGTAAGAATTGGAAGAATCCATCACCAGCGGCATTTAAGATGATATAAGCACCGTCTGTCGACTTAACACCACAAGCTGCCATAATGGCAACTACACCCTTGATCATACCAGCTGCAGAAAGAGCTCCCAGCATTGGTTGGAAAAGTCCTGACACCAAAGCGATAAATCGGTCAAATAGATTTCCTTGCGGAACATCTCCCTCATCCACATCAATACTTCCCTCACCAGAAATGCCTGCTTCCTTAATGACCGCCGCATACACATCTGGCACATGGTTCCCAATCACCACTTGGTATTGTCCACCAGCTTTTACAACCGTTACAATACCGTCTCTATTTTTCAAATATTCCGTGTCTGCCTTGCTCTCATCTTTCAGAGAAAAACGCAAACGCGTCACACAGTGCACTAACTTGATGATATTTTCCTTACCACCAACGTGAGCAACAATATCCTGAGCTAAGTCAGTATAATCTTTTGCCATAATGGACCTCCTTTATTTTTTAGGTCAGCTGTGTTGTTACACATATAAATATAGAACAACGGTAACAAAAAAACCTAAACACATACCAAATAGAAAGTAGTTCCCCTACTTCATATCTCGTATTTGTCTAGGTTTTGCCTGCATGACCAGTAACAATCCATGAATTAAGTATAACACAAGTTTCTAAAAATGCAAGCGGTTTCTAAAAGTTTTTTAAAATTTGAAAAAATCGTTATCAAACTAGAGATAGAGCTACCATTCAATAACGAAGTAAGACAATTAAAAAACTTTGATTGGATTATCACCAACCAAAGTTTTGATTTATAAGAATGTGTAAAATCGTTTTTTTTACTTCATCTCATTTGCCAGCCGCTCGTACACATCAACGACTTCTTTTGCCAAGTCAATGAAAGTCAAACTTGTCATCAAATGGTCCTGAGCATGCACCATCAAAAGGCTAAGCTCAATCTTTTCACCTTGAGCTTCCTGTGTCAGCATTTCGGTTTGAGATTTATGAGCTGATATTAAATCCTTGTTAGCTAATTTTAATTTTTCACGCGCTTCTTCAAAACAGCCTTTTTTAGCTTTTTGAATCGCTTCAAAAGCATTACTTTTGGCTTCACCACTATGCATAATCAGTGACATAACACTTTCTAAATTTGAATTTTCCATATCGAACCTCTAGCCTCCGATCAGTTCCTCAGCTAATGCCAATACCTTTGAACCATTCATCATGCCATAATCCACCATTGGGATAACTCCAATTGGAATGTTTTTATCCTTCAATTTTTCCGTAAATTGCTCTAATAGATACCGAACTTGCGGTCCTAATAGCAAAACATCTACTTTTTTCTCTAAAATTATATCGTCCACTTCCTGAGCTGGAACTGCAAAAATCTCTGTATCTAATCCTTTTTCATCGGCTGCAGCTTGCATTTTTGTAACAAGCAAGCTGGTACTCATACCCGCAGCACATGCTAACATAATGGTTGTTTTAGCCATGTTTACTCCTTCTATTTTATCAAATAATTACTCTCTACCGATTAACGGATCTTGCTAAACGTGACACAGTATGTCGAACGCCACGAATAGCATTACTTAGTGCATAAATGTTATCTACCACTGCCAGACCGCCATAACCTGCATCACCAATATGTTGAATATCCACACCACAAATTTTATTACGAAGTGCGATTTGTTTAATCGTATTCACATCTGATGTCTCTTGGCTAGTGCCAATAGCGCTCAAGACTAAACCTCTTTTACTATGTACTAGATCTACAACAGCTCTCATTTCCTCATCGCTGAAAGCAGGAACCGTTCCAACGGCTGGCACCAAAATCACATCTGCACCCGCGTCTAATAATTTCTCAGCTGTCTGAAGATCTGCAACCGGCTCGGATACCCCTGCACCGTGCATTTTCCCAGCTATAATCAAACCTGAGAAATATTGTTTAGCCAATTTCACCGCAGCAACAATTTCTTTATTGCTAACTCCTGTACCGGGATTTCCTGTCAAACAGACAAAATCAAAACCTAATTTTTCGATTTGCTCAAAAGAGGCTTGACTGGCTTGTCGACCAGCAGCAATCACTTGCACTTCTTCCAACATATCTGCTTGCAAATCAACAGGTTCTAGATTGACCCCAATTGGTGCTCCGACTAAGCGATGGAGCTCTCGAACCACTTGACTATCTTCACAGTCCAATCCAAAGATCTTTGGATTAAAAACATCTAAACAATTCAGTAAAATCATATCTGCACCGAAAGCTTTTGCAATTTCAGCATTGGTAATGTCTCCGACAAAGGTTTCACGAATGACAACATTTTCAGACAACACAACACGCCCTTCACTCGCTTGAATGCTTTGCTTGAGCTCTTGGGCTGTCATATTCAAAATTTCCGAAGGATTTGCACTAATTAATCGTTTCATATTCTCATCTCCCTACTGATTTTCTTCTGCTTTGAAGCGTTTTTCAATAGCAATTACAAATGGAATATAGATTAAAATATCAATTACAATAAGAACAGCTTGTAAAATAGATGCTTTAAAACTTCCCGTTGCCAGCAAGCCACTAATAATCGGAGGAGTTGTCCAACCTGGGTCAGTATATGTTAACGGTACAAGACCACTTACCATGGATGACCATGCAACGATGAGATTCGCAATCGGTGCCAAAATAAATGGGAACAGAAGCAAAATGTTTAAGACAATTGGAACACCAAACATTGTTGGCTCATTGATATTGAACAAACCTGGAACCACTGTAATAGGTGCCAGTGTTTTGATTTGTTTGCTTGATTTTTTCTTTTTCGCCAAATAACCAATCGCTAATACTAAGCCAATAGTTGCACCACCACCGCCAATGAAGACGAAATTATCCATAAAGACACTGGTAAAGATATGCGGTAGTTTTTCCCCTGCTTGATAAGCAACTTTATTGGCATCAAGATTCGAAAGCCACAATGGTTTCATAACCGCATTGACAACATTTCCTCCATGAAGTCCAACAAACCAGAATGAACTATTTAAAGCAACTAGAATCATCAAACCAAATAAATTATTACCTAGTAGACCTAGCGGTTTTCCTAAAACAGTTTGAGCTACCGCATGCAAATTTGGTAGTTTTAAACTTGCTAAAAGGGCATAAACCAACAACCAGCCTGTGATAATCACTGCACCTGGAATAATGGCGCTGAAACTTTTTGAAACTGCCGGTGGAACACCATCAGGCATTTTAATTTGGACATTATGATTGATGAACCATTGATAGATATAACCATTTACCAAACCAAGAATGATTGCTACAAAAAGGCCTTGTGAAGCTAAAAATGCTGTGGGAACACCGTTTCCTGTTTTAGTAGTAAGGAATGGTGTCACTGTGATAAAGGCAGCAAGCGAGATAATCCCAGAAGGAATCCCATCCACTTTGTATTGGCGGCTCATATAGTAGGCAATCCCAAAACTGGCTACCAAACCAATCAGACCAAAACTACTATCCACACCTTTCCATAGATAGGTAGAAACCCCAATTTTTGTCAAATAAGCTTCCCATCCTGGAACAGGAAAACTAGCAATGACCATAAACAAAGAACCAATCAACAGTAATGGCACTGCAAGCGTAATGCCGTCCCGAATCGCTACTAAGCCTTTATTATTTCCCAACTTAATGGCAACGGGCATTAACTTCTCTTGTAAAAATTTGTCCATCTTTACAATCTCCTTTGGTTATAATATATTATTAAATAGCAGACAAAAACCAACTTTATCTCGCTTTTTAATTATATTTTAAAACGATTTTCTGTAAAAGTCAAGCGCTTTCACTTCTATTTGATAATTTTTTATAATCAATATATAATAGATGCAGGGAAGGATGGTAGATAATGAATCAAACGAAAAAACAAGCTGAGTTACGAACAATTATTTTAGATAAAATTTACGCCAAGGGGCCAATTTCTCGCATTGATATTTCAAAAGAGACGGGTATTACTCCTGCCACAGTTAGTGCGATTACAGGAAGTTTGATCCAAGAAAAACTGCTGTATGAGCTGGGGGAAGATGAAGAACACGCAAAAGTCGGACGCAAGAAAATCCTCTTGGGTATTAAAAAACAGCACTCTTATTTCATCGGCTGTGAACTGTCTGAAAAATACTTTTCTTTTGTGTTGAGTGATAATACAGGAAATGTGATTGATAAAGATAAAGCAACCGTCACCTCGGAAAAAATTCTAGCAGAAGGCGCTGATTTGTTTTGTCATTTACTTGAACAATTCATTTTTCGGAACAATTCCTATACAATTCAAGCCGTGGGAGTAGCTATCCCTGGACGCTATTTGCACAATGACTTGATTACAACAAACAATCAAACATGGAAACAATTTGATCTAGCGAAGATTAAAAACGAGTTTTCTTTTCCAATTTACTTTTCTAATAATGTCAATTGCATGGCACTAGCAAAGCGCCTTTTTTCTGCTTACCAACTGGATGAGAATTTTATCTATTTTCATTTTGCACGGGGTATGCACTGCTCTTATATGTACAATGGCAAAATCTACGGCAAAAGCAATATTGTCATCGGCGAAATTGGTCATACCGTTGTTTGTCCTGACGGAGAAGTCTGTGGTTGCGGACGCAGAGGCTGTTTGCAGACTTATGCTAGTGAAAGCTGGCTGATAAAAAAAGCAAAAATCATCTTTGAAACTGCGGAGTTGACACATTTAAAATCACTTGTCACAGATAAAGAAGAGATCACGATTCAAACTATCCTCACAGCATATAACTTAGGAGACCAAGCTATTCTCAATCTCCTTCATTTGGCATTTAAGTATTTGGCACAATCCCTGCTAAACCTTAGCATGATGATTGATGCAAAGAAAATTTATCTGCACAGTCCCATCTTGACTGATGACAAAGTCATTGCAGCTTTCTATCAAGAAATCTCACAACAACCAAAACTACTCTTCAAAGACTTGCCTGAACTCATTATCGAGCCTTACAATGACTTCACTGGTGCAACAGCTGGCGTTGCGCTTTGTCTGCAAAAGGAGTTTTTATCCATTTAGCTTCATTATGGCTCATAAGCTTGTTATACTTATTACAAAAATTAGAGGTTAGAACAATTGTCACGAACCTCTAATTTTTACTATACAATACAAGATGGACTTACTAACTTGTCTGAAATATTTATAAAGAAAGAACCTCTATTGTGTCAAAGAGGTTCTTCAAAGATTCCTTTAGAACTTTCATTTTTACATAACTACATCCATCGTCAGGACTTGTCCGTCTTTTACAACTTGCTCACCTGCTATATAGACATCTTTAACATCATTTCCCTTGACAGCATAGACAAGGTGGGAGAGCATATTTTCCTCTGGGTACAAGTGCACTTTACCTTTTGGCTGAATGATTAAAAAATCTGCTTGTTTGCCAACTTCTAGGCTGCCGATTTGATCATCCATGCCGAGTGCTTTGGCACCTTCAATTGTCATTGTTTTCAAAGCCTGCTCAATGGTAAATTGAGTGGCGTCACTTGTGCGCATTTTTTGTAAAAGAGCAGCGGTACGACTTTCTTCAAACATATCCAAATTATTATTAGAAGCGACCGAGTCCGTTGCAAGTCCGACTGTCACGCCAGCTTGAATCAAGTCTGTTATGGGAGCAATGCCAGATGCTAATTTGAGATTGCTGATGGGATTGTGAGCGATATGAATCTTAGAGGCTGTTAGTTCTGCAATTTCTCGCTCATTTAATTCCACACCGTGGGCAAAAATCCCCTCATACTCCAGATAGCCTAATTCTTTCAAGAAAGCAAGTGGGCGTTTTCCATAACGCTCTAAAATTATGCCATTTTCTGCTTGTGTTTCTGCCACATGGATATGCAATTTCAGCTGTAATTCACGCGTCAGCTCCAAGCTTCCTTTTAGCAACTCCTTACTGCAACTATATGGTGCATGTGGTGCTACCATTACTTTAAAGCGGTCATCGTTGTAGGACAAAATTTCCTCAATAATGGTCCGAGTACGCGCCAAGGTTTCTTCCGTCGTTTCTATATCGGAGCTAAATAAAGTCGGTGAAAAATAACAACGCATTTTAGAGCGTGCCACCACTTCATGAATCTGCCCAATTTCAACACCATTGGGATTGTACATATCATTAAAAGTCGTCGTCCCAGTCTGAAGCATTTCTGTAAGTGCCAGCTTGACAGCTCTTGTTGTGACCTCTGGTGTAAACTCGCTTTCTGCCGGCCAGATATAATCTTCTAGCCATTCGTGGAGATTGCTGTCGTCTCGAATGCCACGCAGTGTGGTCATAGCAGAGTGGGTATGGCAATTGACTAGACCAGGCATAAGCCAAGCTCCCTCACAATCTACTGTCTCATCTGCCCGCGCTTCCCAAGTAGCGTCCTCATTCCCACAATAAACAATCTTGTCCCCGTTTACCACCAGCAGCCCATTTCGATAGACATGAAAATCTACGTCACATGTCACCAAATTCACCTGTTTAAATGCTTTCATTGCTTCTCCTTTAAACAAGAGCCATAAGATGATGTCCAATCACTGTGCATCGTCAGCAGCAATCGCAAAAACAAAAACCGTATGGATAATCATTTCACATTCACCTTATGCTCTATTTGTATCTGACAACATAACTAAGGACAAAGCCACGCTTATTTACGGTAAGACGGTAGAAACTCTCCAACCCTATTATGGAGATTATATGTTTTCATTGAATTTTTTAGTTATTGTAGCAAAATCCACACCAAATAGCAAGCTTTAAAAAATAGGAAAAACATTGAAATTTACTCCGCAAATCCTATCTGCAATACTTTGGGCAATCAATCACTACAACATTTGTTTAGTCTGTAATTAGTTTTGAAACTGCTAGTCGCTCTATCCACACATTTATGAGTAGTTGCGAAATAAGCAGAGCCGTCTAGCTCAGGCCCTGTTTACTCTACTGATCTTACTTCATATATGAAAGCAAGTAGCCATATCCTGCAGCTTCCATGTCTTCTTTTTTAATAAAGCGTAGCGCTGCTGAATTGATACAGTAGCGAAGTCCACCTTGATCCTGTGGACCATCTGTGAAAACATGACCTAAGTGTGCATTTCCTGAACGTGACCGCACCTCAATCCGCTCCATACCGTGACTTTTATCTTGATAATACTTGATCACATCTTTGGCAATCGGTCTTGTAAAACTCGGCCAACCACAACCAGCATCAAACTTGTCACTAGCAAAGAATAGTGGCTCTCCCGTTGTCACATCTACATAGATGCCTTCTTCAAACGTTGCAAAATATTCGTTATCAAATGGTCGTTCGGTTGCAGCATGTTGAGTGACCTGATAGGCTTCCTCGGACAAGTTTTCCTTTAAAGCATTTTCACTCGGTTTCTCATATTGTCCTGGATCTACTAGAGGCTGGTAGGCATCATTGACATTGATATGGCAATAACCACTAGGATTCTTCTTGAGGTAATCTTGATGATAATCCTCTGCCAATACATAATGGCGCAGCGGTTCTACCTCCACTGCAATCTTCTGGCCAAATTGCCGTTCTTGCTCTTTTACGACTTCGCTAATGACTGACACATCCGTATCGTTTATGTAATAAATCCCTGTGCGGTACTGACGTCCGACATCATTTCCTTGCTTATTGATAGACAGCGGATCAATCACCCGAAAATAATAGAGCAAAATTTCTCGTAAGCTAACCAAATTTTCATCATAAGTCACATGAACTGTTTCAGCATGGTCGGTTTGATGAATCAACTGGTAATTGGTAGATTCCACCTGCCCATTGGCATAGCCGACAGTTGTATCAGTCACACCTGTGATACGGGAAAAATATTCTTCCAAGCCCCAAAAGCAGCCACCCGCTAGATAAATTTCAGCCATAAAAACACCTCATTTCTTTGTTCTTATTTTCTCACAAATTCCTAAAATGTTATAAGAATTTGATTAGAACTTTCTTGAGAATGATATGGCAATGAACTGTTAAATACCACTCTGGTTTAATCCAGATAGTTCAACTTCCCACGGAAATCTTCTATGCTTTCATAGCCTTTTTCTAACATGATTGCTTTCAGCTCCTCAGTAATACGCTCAAAAACTCCTACACCTTCTTTGTGCAGCGTTGTTCCGACTTGCACCATACTAGCTCCACAGAGAATATGCTCAAAAGCATCTCGACCCGTCAACACACCACCTGTACCGATGATTTGGATTGTAGGATTGAGCCGTTGATAAAAAGCATGAACATTAGCAAGGGCAGTCGGTTTGATGTATTCACCACCAATTCCGCCAAAGCCATTTTTCGGACGAATAACAACTGTTTCATCGTCAATATAAATACCATTTCCGATTGAGTTAACACAGTTGACAAAAGAAAGAGGAAATTTGTTAAAAATTGCTGCCGCTTGATCAAAATGTGCCATATCAAAATATGGTGGCAATTTAATACCGAGCGGTTTAGTGAAATAGGCAAATACTTCACTCAAAATCTTTTCCGTCGTCTCAAAATCATAAGCGATTTGTGGCTTTCCAGGAACATTTGGACAAGATAGATTGAGCTCAGTCAAGCCTTTAAAGTTACTATCCTGCACCTTTTTCAAAAGGGTGTGGGTTTCTTCTAGCGACAGACCTACCAGCGACAAAAAGAAGATTCGATTGGACTCTGTTTTTTGTAGGTCTAACAAATACTCCAAATAATAATCCAATCCATGATTGGGTAGTCCCATTGAATTGATTGAACCTAGTGGTACATCTTGGTAACGAGGTTCAGGATTTCCTGCTCGCGCTTGCAAGGTTGCTGTCTTAGTCACAAAAGTTCCCGCAGCTGAGTTTTTAACTTCTTCTAGTTCTTCAATCGTCATGCAGGCAACGCCAGCCGCATTCATCAGGCAGTTGTCAAAAGAAAAACCAGCAATTTGTGTTTGAGTTGATAGCATGAAATGCTCCTTTCATTTTTTCTATTGTACCACTAAAAGCAGAAATCTGACTCTTTGAACGGAATAGAAAGAAGAAACGTTCGGGATAAACAACTGAATTTTTGCTGAGCAAGAGTTTGTTTTGAATATTAAGTCGGAATTTTCAGAAAATTCAACTTTTTTCTTTACAGCTCTTTTGTTTTCTGTTATAATGTCACATGTAACAAAAGATAACATACATAGAACTAAGACGAAAGTCTCGTTCTGTGATTGGGCTAAGACCATTGAAAGCTAGAACAGACAAGTCTAACAAATCTTGCAAAGCAACTTTTGTTGAGCTACCTCTTTTTTTCCATGACCGTTCGAGCATAGGGAATTACGGATATGGATATTAAGGAGCATAGCGATGTGATTGCTTTTGTTTTTTTACAGTCTTAGTATCTTATTGCAACTGAACTCGGATGGAAAGTCTAGCAAAAAAGATAGGTTTCCTTGTGTTCATCGAACACGGTGTCAGCCTCCTATTTTTGTACGACTTTTACTCGTCCTTGTATCTTATTTAAGGAGAAATCTATGACAACTGCTAAAGAATATATCCAAAGCACTTTTGAAGCTGTGAAAGCTCGCAATGCTCACGAGGCAGAATTTCTGCAAGCGGTAGAAGAATTTTTAAACACGCTTGAACCAGTTTTTGAAAAACATCCTGAATACATTGAAGAAAACATTTTGGCGCGCATTACCGAGCCAGAACGTGTGATTAGTTTCCGTGTCCCTTGGGTTGATCGCGACGGCAAGGTTCAAGTCAATCGCGGTTACCGCGTACAATTTAATTCCGCAGTTGGGCCATATAAGGGCGGTCTTCGTTTCCACCCAACGGTTAATCAAGGGATTTTGAAATTTCTTGGATTTGAACAAATCTTTAAAAATGTTTTGACTGGACTGCCAATCGGCGGTGGTAAAGGTGGATCTGACTTTGATCCGAAAGGCAAGACAGATGCTGAAGTAATGCGTTTCTGCCAAAGCTTCATGACAGAATTGCAAAAATACATCGGTCCTTCACTTGACGTTCCTGCTGGTGACATTGGGGTTGGCGGACGCGAGATTGGCTATCTTTACGGTCAGTACAAACGCCTACGCCAATTTGATGCTGGTGTCTTGACTGGTAAACCACTTGGATTTGGAGGTTCTCTGATTCGCCCAGAAGCAACTGGTTACGGCCTTGTTTACTATACGCAAGAAATGCTTAAAGCAAACGGTGAAAGTTTTGACGGAAAGACCGTTGTCGTATCCGGTGCTGGAAATGTAGCTCAGTATGCTGTGCAAAAAGCAACTGCTCTCGGTGCTAAAGTCATTTCTGTGTCTGATTCAAATGGTTATATCATTGACAAGGACGGAATTGACTTTGATCTTCTGGTAGATGTGAAAGAAAAACGTCGTGCTCGTCTGACAGAATACGCTGCTGAAAGAGCCAGTGCCACTTATCACGAAGGCTCTGTCTGGACTTACGAAGGTGCATTTGACATTGCCCTGCCATGTGCCACTCAAAATGAAATCGATGGTGAAGCAGCAAAACGCTTGGTAGCGCAAGGCGTATTCTGTGTATCAGAAGGTGCTAATATGCCAAGTAATCTTGACGCCATTGCCGTTTACAAAGAGAATGGTCTCCTTTATGGTCCTGCCAAGGCTGCCAATGCCGGTGGGGTGGCTGTATCTGCTCTTGAAATGAGCCAAAATAGCCTCCGTCTCTCATGGACGCGTGAAGAAGTAGATACTCGTCTGAAAGACATCATGACCAACATCTTCAACACTGCTAAGACAACTGCTGAAAACTACAATCTTGGCAAAGACTATCTAGCAGGAGCAAACATCGCTGCTTTTGAAAATATCGCCAACGCTATGATTGCCCAAGGAATTGTTTAAACGAATATACATAATAAAAGGCTGTGGACGAATTTGTCCACAGCCTTTTACTGTTCTTCTGCTGAAAATTTCTAAAACTTCACGCTTTTGGTTTCTCCCCACTTGACATTGTCATAAGTGAGAGTGTAAGGCTGCTGCGATCCGTCCTCACCGTCATACATCAGCTTCCATTCTACCTTTTCACCCGCTACGAGTTCCTCTTTGATTTTGTTGACCTCAAAAATATCATCATCCATTACATAGGATTCGCCCATTTCGTCTTGTAAATCAAAGTCATAAACATTGAGTGGGAGCTTTTCGCTAGAGGTATTTTCGATAATAACCTTAGCCGTAATCATCGCACCTGTTGCTTGACCTTCCATTCGCTCTTTAGAATCCACGTGAATGTACTGGACAGTAACTTTCAGACCATTTTTAAAACGAACGCTATCTCCCAGGCGATGATGTTTGTAATTATCTTGATAAATTTCAGTTCGAGTGCCGTGCCCTAGAAAAGCAAGGTTGACAATACTTAAGCCAACCACCATGAGGGTGATGCAAAAGAGCGTGACACAGCTAATGATTGTCGTCCAAAACAAAGGCTGTTTATACAAAGACTGTTTCAAGCGATAGACGTGACCGTCAGAGGTCGTTATTTCATGCGGTACTTGTTCTTCCATAGTAATCTCCTTTCTGCCTATGCTGGCGCATAAATAGTTGGCAAATCAATTCCTCCCTTTAATAGAGCGTCATGATACAATCTGTAAAATTGATGATAAACGGTGCTTTGGCTACCGCTTTGGACGGTGATACTGACACGGAAATAAAATTGTCCATTGTCCGCGAGTTGAGGACCTAGAATAGTTGGTTCCTGCAAAATTTCTACTTGATCGCCCGCATATTCTTGATTGACCTGCTGGATAATCCGAGTGACCTTCTCCAAATCCGTCTGAGCGTATAATGGAATATCAATGAGCGCTCGCATATTGCCGCGTGAGAGATTGCTGACGACGGTAATGTTGCGATTAGGAACGTAATGCAAAGTGCCATCTGCATCGCGCACTTGTGTCGTCCGAATCCCGACGCTCACGACTGTTCCTGCGATTTTAATCGAGCCATTAGTCAGACGAACGCTGTCTCCGACATCCAACTGCCGCTCCAACAAAATAAAGAAACCATTGACTAAATCAGACAAGAAGCCTTGCGCTCCCATCCCGATTGCCACCCCAGCAATCCCAGCTCCTGCCAGTAAACTTGACACCGGCAAGCCTAAAATCGCCAATATCCAATAAATCAAAAAAAAGTAAAGGGTGTAATTCAGCAAATTTTCAATCAAACGAGTGAGGGTCTTTTGCCGCCCTTCGTCTTGACTGGAGAGTTTCAAAGAGGGTGAGATAATCTTTCTTACGAGTACATGTACCAGCTTTTTAGCAAGGTAAAAGAGAGCTAGCAAGAGCAAAAGTGAAACGAGCTTGCTAAAGACATCATCTACCAAATGAGACCAGTTGAGTTTTTCAAAGTAGCGATAGAATACATTCTTGTTCGCAAATAACATAGTCACCTCCTGCTTATTTCTATTATACCATATCCGAGCCTTATCGGCGCACGTACTCTATCGCCAAGGATAATTTGGCTGACTTTCACTTCACCTACTAGCCAAAAAAGCCAGGAAAATCCCAACTTCATTTTTAATTAGTTCAATTCTGCTTCTGCTTTAGGCTCTTTGCCCTTGCGACGGGCAAGGATTTCCGCATAGTGCTTGCGGCTGTTATTGAGCACGGAAAGGAAGATTACTAAGTTTAAGTCCAATGAGCTTTTCTTGCTTCATAAATTATTTCTTTCCTTTTTTACTTGTCACTTAAAGCGACCGTTTCAATGACTTCTCCTCTTTCCATCAGCGCGGCGGATGACCTCAACTACTTTTTGTTTGCTTCGTCTGCCGGACGGAAAGTCTCCCTTACTTTTGGTTTACTCCGTCCGCCGGGCGGATAGCATGAATCAAAAGTAGTTTATCTCGTTTGTAATTATTTCCTACTTAACTTCTAACTTTATTTTTTGAAGATAACTTTGAAAAGAAGATAGATACAAATGAATAAGAGTACAACAATGACGAATACAGCTACTATTCCAAGTGTTCCCATGATTTGACCGCCCCTTCTGATTGAAACAATCTTTCTTCATTCTCATTATAGCACCGATTGGTGTATTTTCTATTAGCAAAAGGGTAGTAACTGATGAAAACGAATTTTTGTCAAAAGTACTCTTCTAATCTTAAAAAGAAAAAAGACCTGAAACTTTCGTTCAAGCCTTTTCTTTTTTAACTTAATTCGGCTACAATAGCTTTTAATTGTTCTTTGGTATGAACACCGACAACTTGCTTTACCACTTGCCCGTCTTTCTTGAAGATGAGGGTCGGGATTGACATGATTCCAAATTCACTTGGTGTATTTGGGTTGGCGTCCACGTCCATTTTGAAAATCTTCAATTCGTCTTCATGTACTTCTTCGGCTAATTTTTCCAAAATCGGTGCCTGCATGCGGCAAGGACCACACCATGCTGCCCAAAAGTCAATGAGGACAAGTCCGTCTTTTGTTTTTTCTGCAAAGTTTGCATCTGTAACTGCTGCTACCATATTATTCTCCTCTGACGATGACCGATGTCATCGCTCTATTTCATTTCTTGACATCATTCTACACTAAAAGGAAGCATTTGCAAAATATTTGCTACGGAGCGAAAAGCTCCTCCGCAGATTAGCGTTCAATCATTCCGAAAATAAACTTCTATCCGTTGGAAATTGCTTGATACAAATCTTCTGTCATATCAGAATGTGCCATGGAGTGAAAAGCTCACTCCTCTCATTCCATAGGTTAGTCGCTCAAAGAAAAATGATTGGTCATCAGATTGCCGGCGTCTAGCAAGATTTTATTCAGAAGTTGGTCCGTTGCTTCTTGAATCTTATCGCTTAGGGCTTGATTTTCTGCTTCAAAATCAACTATTTCTCCCTTTTCCAAGGCACAATCCACGCGCCCTAACATTTCATGTCCCAAAGCCATAGTTATTTCTTGATAATCATCCAAATCTCCCAGATGACTAGAAAAATGCGCGTCAGCCAAAGCAGCGATTAAGCGATTTGTCCAATAGAACGAATCCGTAGAGACTTTCTCACCTGTATTCGCAAAATAAGTCGGCGTCGTAGAAATTTGAGTAAAGAAAGGCACGGCTGTATTGTAAGGCATAGAGCCATAGGACAACCATTGAATGCCCGTCGTTTCCTGGGGTTTATTGGGTCTCAAATGCAAGATAGATGTTTGACTTGTGCGGTTAATCCCAATCGTGCGGAAAGTCCGCTGGCTGTGAGGTGTGCCTTCTAAGCCATAAGGGTCATAAGGAGAGTCTTGGTAATGGCTGCTAAGAACATACTTGACATCTTCAATCGTGATTTTGCGGTAGGGTTTTTGACACCAAGGAAGGAAAAAGGAGCGCGGGTCTTGCTCGATTTCTGGATTGAGAAAACGCTGAATATCCCAAGCACGCGGTGTATTGTAATGACGGTCTTTGTCACGCTGGCTGCCAAAAGCATAGCGCGGATTGAAAGATTCCCCGTCATAGTTGAGATTCAAATGATTGCGACGAATAAAGTCCGGCAAATCAGGATCACAGAGGAAATATTCTGGATTGTCAAACTCAAAATAATCCATTCCCAGCTGGTTTGGATTGGTCACATAGGCGTCATCTGGCACACGGCGAGCTATCCAATGATGTCCGCCGATTGTCTCCAACCACCAAATTTCATCCACGTCAGAAAAGGCAATCCCGTTTGACTCATAGGTGCCGTATTCTTCAAGAATCTTCCCTAAGCGCAACACGCCCTCACGCGCCGTTTTGATATAAGGCAGCACCAAGGTCAGCATATCTTCTTCTCCGATACCAGTCGCCACCAAAGGATCTGCTCCCAGCACTCGGCTATTGGTGGTAATCGTCTCGGTCTCGCTCATGGCTACATTGTAGACATTGATACCAGCTTCACCCCAAATCCCGTCTTTTGCAAGAGCGTCCGGTACACTGGTGTAGCGAACTGGATTGTCCGGCAAATCTATCTCAAAACTTGACAGCACTGATTTATAATGCCGCGGCTGATCTTCTGGGTTAACAACAATAAATTTCTTGGGCGTAAACACACCATTTTGCGAATCCTCTGTACGTGCAATCATAGTTGAACCATCATAACTCGCTTTTTTCCCAACCAGAATCGTTGTACAAGAATCTTGTATTCCTTTTTGTCTCATAAATGTTTCCTCTTTTCAATCTTTCTTCTTTACCATGAACAGTTTTGTTCACCAACTCTGCATTACTTAAACACCACAATCGTCGCTCCGCTACCACCAGCATTTTGCGGTGCATAGCCAAAACTCTTGACATGCTTATTGCGGCGGAGATATTTGGTGACGCCTTCGCGAATGACGCCAGTCCCAATCCCGTGAATAATGTCCACCTGCGCCATATTGTTGAGCAAGGCTTGGTCAATAAAAGCGTCCAACTCTTGCATAGCTTCTTCGTAGCGCTTGCCTCGCAAATCCAGTCTGGCTCTTGGCCCACTTGTTGTCGTTCGTTTCACCACATTGACCTGCTTTTTCTTAGGCTGTTCTTTTTCAGCTTTGAGCAGGTTAAATTCTGCTTCCTCTAAGGTCATCTTGATGAGCCCAACCTGTGCTTCCCAGCGACCGTCTTTGAGCTGATTGACAAGCGTGCCTCTCTGGCCGTAACTAATTACCAGAATATCGTCTCCCACCTTTGGTTTTCGTGCTTTTTTAGCTTGTTTCAACACTTTATTCTGTGACAGATCCACCGTTTCAGGAGCCAATTTTTTCAGCTGGCTTTTGGCTTCAATAATTTCGTGCGGTTTGAGACTGGATTTAGCATGTAGATTTTTGAGAATCGTATCACTCTCCGTCAGCGCCACATCAATGATTTCCTGCGCTTCTAGCCTTGCCTTATTCAGCTCAGCTTCTTTTTCCCGGTTAAACTCATTGTAGAGCTTTTTAAGAGCGCGGTTAAATTTGAGATTTTCTTGCTCCACTTCTCGGATATTATCCAACCGCTTGCGGCTTTCCAAGGTTTGTTTTTCCAAGCGCTCAATAACACGATTGACATCGCTGTCCGTGTCAGTCAATTCTTGAGCATCTTTGACCACTCTATCAGACAGACCTAAACGCCTTGCGATCTCAAAAGCATTGGAACGCCCCGGTACTCCCTGCATAAAACGATAAGTCGGTCTTAGGCTCTCTGTATCAAATTCCATGCTGGCATTTTGCACTCCCTCAGTCTCAATCCCATAGACTTTGAGTTCTGGATAGTGGGTTGTTGCCATTGTCTTGACTTGTCGTAGCCGCAAGTCCTCAAGAATTGCCATAGCAAGAGCTGCTCCTTCCTGAGGGTCAGTTCCTGCTCCCAGCTCGTCCAAAAGCACCAAAGCATTCTCATCAGCCTGCTCTAAAATAGAGACAATGTTCGTCATGTGGCTGGAGAAGGTCGACAAACTTTGCTCAATAGACTGCTCATCTCCAATGTCCGCAAAGATTTGGTCAAAAATCCCCACTCGACTCCCTTCATCTGCCAAAATAGGCAGACCAGACTGTGCCATAAGCTGAGCCAAACCTAGAGTTTTGAGCATAATGGTCTTTCCGCCTGTATTCGGGCCCGTAATGACAATCTCTGTCAAATCCGCCGCAAAGTACAAGTCATTGGCTACTGCATTTTCTATCAGAGGATGAGCGACATGGAGCAGCCGAATATCCTGACGGTTAGACAGCTTTGGCACTACCGCGCCTCTCTCCTGCATAAAACGCACCTTAGCTTGAACAAAGTCCAGATGTCCGATAATCCAAGCATTATTGGCAATTTCAGCAGCATGCGGACGAATGCGTTCTGATAACTCTTGCAGAATCCGCAAAATCTCATAGCGCTCGTCTGCACGTGCATTGGTAATTTCTTCATTGAGATTGACCACTGCCCGCGGCTCAATATACACCGTGTTTCCACTGGCAGAAATATCGTGCACCACGCCTGAGATACGATTGCGGAATGTATTTTTGACCGGCAAAACATTGCGACCGTTTCGACTGGCTACTACTTGATCTACTAACATATCGCCCTTGTTCTTGAGAATATCCTGCAAAATATCTCTCACCTGAACTTCATTTTCTTGAATTTTCCGACGAATGCGAGCCAAATTATCACTAGCAAAACTTTCAACAAATCCGCCTTCATTGATAGCTTGCAGCACTCCTTGCAAGCTCGGAAAAGGAACCAGATTTTCAAAAAGCCGGTTCAATCTTTGTAACTCAACATTTTCCAAATCCTCATAGAAATCAGTCAATTCTTGCGTGACAGCCAGAACCCGCTTCAGAGCGAGAAATTCTTCAATGTTTAAGTCGCTTTCCAACTCCAAGCGCTTGGTCAAGCCCGTAATGTCTTGGGTCGCAGCCAGACTAAAATGCGGACGCTGTACAAAAATCTGTTGCACGTCTGTCATTTCTAAAAATGCTGTCTCCAGCCTTTCCTGTTTATTGGACGGAAATAGCTGCTGCAGCTCCAAACGCCCTTGTTCTGTCAGAAGATAGGGTTCAAAAAGCGCCTTGATTTTCTCAAATTCTAATGTTTCTAAAATTTTTCTATTCATATTCTTATCTTTCCCGATGAAAAAGAAACTCAGCTAGCACCACCAACTGAGTCTTTGTATTTATCCGATGATTTTGGTCACCCAGAGTTGTTTCAACATTCCTGAAGTAATTGGTGTGTGACTGATGATAAATCGAGCTAAACCACTGGCATTGAGATGATTTTGAACAAGTGGTAAGGGAATCGTTGCTAAAACGGTCAGCAACATTTGAATTCCAAACAAAGTGACACAAATAGCCAAAGCACCGCTAGCAACATTGTACCAACGCTCATTGGCTTTCTTGTTTGGCACCAAGTGAATAAAAATCCCAATAAAACGGGCTATGCTATAAACAATCGTATAAACTGCTAAATAAGCCAGACCGGCATAAAAAACCTTATCCAACTGGAACAATTGGCTGCTGGGAAAGAAATAGGTAAATGTTCCTTCCTGTGCACTCGCATAGGGTACTAAAAGATTAATTTTTTCACCTAGAGATTGGTACAATTGCCCCGCAATAATAGCTGAAACAACCGCCGAAACAGTATAATAAGCTTGCAAAACAATTCCGCGCGAATAGCCAATGTAAAAACTCCAAGATAAAATCAGCAAAATTACTAATGAAATCATAGGGCGCCCTCTTGCTCACTTACCTTTTGCTTGTTGGCTTCTAGCACTTTTTTACGAAGTTCTTCCAGCTCTTGCTCCTTGTCATCGAACTCAATCTCACGTGACAATTGCGTCGCTAAACTATTAACCGCCAGCAAAATAGCTAATGTTTCATCATCTGCCGCAGGCATCTTCTCTTTAATTGCGTGATATTTTTCTGTCGCAACCTTTTCAACTTCTTCCATGAATAAATTATCGTGTTTTGTTGTTAAGGTTACACTCTTCTTTCCGAAAGTAAATTTGTATCGATTTAAGTTTGCCATAAAATCACCTCAAAATATTATACCAAAAGGAAGCGATTTTGTCAGTTTTTAAAGAAATTTATAACTTTTATGGTACAATAACAATATGGAAAATATTACCTTGCAACCAAGCGAGAGACAAATTCAAGATTTTGTCACACAATATCAGACACAGCTTGTCGCTAGCAAAAATCTCTACGTTCGCTATCTTTTTAAACTTGATAAGGCAACTGTCTCCGTCTATACTTCAGGAAAAGTCCTCTTCCAAGGAGAAAAAGCAGAGCAGGCAGCACAATTTTTTGGCTATCAAGCGTCCAAAGAAAAAACGACATCTCATCGGCAAAATTGTCCTCTGATTGGAACAGATGAGGTGGGAAATGGCTCTTATTTTGGCGGGCTCGCTATTGTGGCTTCCTTTGTCACACCAGAGCAGCATGATTTTTTACGAAAATTGGGCGTTGGCGATTCTAAAACCTTAACAGACCAGAAAATCAGGCAAATCGTTCCTCTGTTGAAAGAAAAAATCCAGCACCAAGCTCTGCTATTGTCCCCGAAAAAATACAACCAAGTTATCGCTTCTGGCTACAATGCGGTGTCTGTCAAGGTTGCCCTTCACAATCAAGCCATTTATCTGCTCTTGCAAACGGGAGTGCAACCAGAAAAAATTGTCATTGATGCCTTCACGAGCGGCAAAAATTATCAAAAATATCTCCAGCAGGAAAGCAATCGCTTTTCAAATCCTATTACATTAGAGGAAAAAGCAGAAGGGAAATACTTAGCCGTAGCAGTCAGTTCCATGATTGCACGCGACCTCTTTTTAGAAAATCTTGAAAATTTAAGTCAAGAGCTCGGCTATGAATTGCCTAGCGGAGCAGGAAGAAAGTCCGATAAAGTCGCAAGTCAGCTTCTTCAAGCCTATGGTATGAAGAGTTTAGAAGTGAGTGCAAAACTGCATTTTAAAAATACTGAAAAAGCAAAGAAACTTCTAGAAAGGTAAGTTATGCAAACAAAATCAACTACTTTTTCAAAATTTATGAAAGAATGGGGGTTGTTTATCCTCTTTATGACCGTTCTTTTCTTATCACGCGCCTTTCTTTGGGTTCCTGTCAAGGTAGACGGGCATTCAATGGATCCAACCTTAGCTAATGGAGAGTATTTATTTGTTGTCAAACCCCTGCCTGTCAATCGCTTTGATATTGTCGTTGCAAGTGAAAAAGACGAAGATGGAAAAACCAAGCAAATTGTCAAGCGGGTGATCGGTCTTCCTGGAGACACTATCCGCTACGAAAACGACCAATTGTATGTAAATGGCAAAAAGACCAACGAATCTTATCTTAAAAATTACCTCGCGAAGTTTAAAGATGATAAATTGCAGAAAACCTATTCCTACAATAGTTTCTTCCAATCTTTAGCAGACAAAGCTCAAGCCTTTACGCAGGACGCAAACGGCAACACTAGTTTCACTATTGAAGTTCCAAAAGGCGAATACCTGCTCTTAGGAGACGACCGTCTTGTTTCAAAAGACAGCCGTCAGGTAGGAACCTTTAAAGCCAGTCAATTGCAGGGCGAAGCAAAATTCCGCTTCTGGCCTTTGAATAGAATTGGCACTTTTTAATCCCAAACAAGTCTATTTTGATTCGTTGGAGGTGGGCAAAAAGTGTTCCAACTTCTATCAGATTTAGGAATAAACGAATAACGCAGCTTCAACAATCTAGTGAATTGTTGAAGGTTGGAAATCAGACTTGCGAAGCAAGCCACCGTGATTGCTCAAAGCACTGCTTTGAGGTGGCAGATAAAGCTTGCGAAGCAAGTATCAAAGCTGTTCGCTTTTCCAGCTTGGAAGAGCACCTTTGACGAAAACTTCGTTTTCGTCATCTGCAACCTTAAACAGCTTGATAACTATTTAAGCACCCTTGCGGGGGTGGGACTACGAACTAAAAATTTTTTCGATTTTTAGTTCTGTTCCACTCCCATTCTTTTAACATTGATACAGGAAGATGATGGAATTTTACTTTTCAGGCACTATTGAACGCATTATTTTTGAAAATCCCAGCAGTTTCTTTCGGATTCTACTGTTAGATATTGACGACACCGATGCAGATTTTGATGATTTTGAGATTATTGTCACGGGCACCATGGCGGATATTATGGAGGGCGAAGACTATACTTTTTGGGGAAACCTCGTGCAACACCCTAAATATGGGGAACAGCTCAAAATAACACGCTATGAGCGGGCAAAGCCAACCAGCAAAGGCTTAGTCAAATATTTTTCAAGCGACCATTTTAAAGGGATTGGTGTAAAAACAGCACAAAAAATCGTGGATCTCTATGGCGATAACACGATTGATAAAGTTTTAGCAGAGCCAGAAAAATTAAAGGATATTGCAGGTCTTTCTGCCAAAAATCGCGAAGCCTTTCTCACGAAACTAAGACAAAATTACGGTACCGAGAGAATCCTTGCCAAGCTATCTGAATACGGTATCCCCAACAAACTAGCTTTTCAAGTGCAAGATTTCTACAAGGAAGAAACCTTAGAAATCGTGGAACACTATCCTTACCAATTGGTAGAAGACATTCAAGGAATTGGTTTTAAAATTGCCGACCAACTGGCACAAAGCTTAGGAATTGAAGGTACCGCTCCAGAGCGTTTTCGTGCTGGGTTGCTTCACACGCTCCTCACTCAATCTATGGAAAAAGGCGACACCTATCTTGAAGCCAAAGAACTTCTGGAACATACGATTGAACTCCTCGAAAGTTCCCGTCAGATTGAGTTAGACCCAAGTTCTGTTGCGGATGAGCTGGCACATTTGATTGAAGAAGATAAAGTTCAAAATATTGATACAAAGATTTTTGAAAACAGTCTCTTTTTTGCCGAAGAAGGGATTCGTAGCAATCTCTTGCGCATTTTAGAAAAAGGGAAGCAAAACAAATTTGAACCGAAAAAGATTGAAGCTGCTATTACTCAAATCGAAAATGAGTTTGCCATTTCCTATGATGTGACTCAAAAACAAGCAATTTGTGACGCTATCAATCACAAAATTTTTATCCTAACGGGTGGCCCCGGAACGGGAAAAACAACCGTCATCAATGGAATCATTGCCGTTTACGCTCTGCTGCATGGGTTGGATTTGCGCAAATCTCAGGATTTGCCTATCCTGCTAGCAGCTCCTACTGGGCGTGCTGCCAGACGCATGAATGAATTAACAGGGCTTCCAAGCGCTACGATTCATCGGCATTTAGGCATGACAGGAGACGATGACACTAGCCATTTAGATGATTATTTGGACGCAGACTTTATTATTGTCGATGAATTTTCAATGGTAGATACTTGGTTAGCCAATCAACTCCTCAGCAACATTTCATCAAACACCAAACTCCTAATCGTCGGAGATGCCGACCAGCTGCCTTCTGTCAGCCCCGGACAAGTGCTGGCAGATTTGCTGAAAATCCCTCTTCTTCCGCAGACCAAATTAGAAAAAATTTATCGACAAAGCAAAGACTCTACTATCGTCACCTTAGCCAGTCAGATTCAAAAAGGCATCCTCCCAACTGATTTCACTGAGAAAAAAGCCGACCGCTCTTATTTTGAAGCGCGCAACGAGCATATTCCACAGATGATCGAGCGCATCGTGGAGGCAGCTCTCCGCAGTGGCATTCCAGCTCAAGATGTGCAGGTGCTTGCGCCTATGTACCGCGGACAGGCTGGGATTGACCACACCAATCAACTCATGCAAAATCTAATCAACCCTTCCGAAACAGAACAAATCATTTTTGAAGCAACGGATTGCCAATACCGACAAGGCGACAAGGTGATTCATCTGGTCAATGATGCGGAAAGCAATGTCTTTAACGGCGATTTGGGTTATATCACTGATTTGCTGCCAGCAAAATATACGGACTCTAAACAGGACGAGTTGACTATCAACTTTGATGGCAATGAAGTCATTTACCCACGCAGCGAATGGTATAAGATTCGTCTGGCATACGCTATGAGTATCCACAAATCGCAAGGTAGTGAATTTCCTGTGGTCATTTTACCGATTACGTCCAGCAGCCACCGCATGCTGCAACGTAATCTCATCTATACCGCTATCACTCGTGCTAAAAGCAAGCTCATTCTTCTTGGGGAAAAGTCTGCCTTTGACTTTGCTGTCAAAAACACTGGTACAGCTCGCAATACCTATCTAATTCAACGCTTTTCAGACCTGATCAATGATGAAAAAGTTATACACACTTCTGTGGATAATTTGGAAACACCTGTGGAAAACTATGTCTTGGCTGAGGAAAATTTCTTGAAAATCAATCCCATGATTGGAATAACGGATGAGGATATTCAAAGTGTTTTTGGAGAATGATAGAAAAAAGTTTGGAACTCCCTATTCCAAACTTTTTTACATCCCAAATCCTGTCACTGTTACTCCTAAAAGACGCACACCCTTTGTCTGCTCGTCCAAGCTATCATAAATCTCATGTGCAATGCGCTCAATCTGCTCCGCATCTTGCGTTCTTGTCGCTAAGCTCTGTCTTTTTGTCAACGTTGAAAAATCCGCATAGCGAATCTTCAGAACAATCGTCCTACCAGACTTTCCATGCTTTTTTAGACTACGAGCTACCTTTTGTGATAAAAGGGTCAGCTCCTTTTTTATGTCGTCTTCGTTATGGAGCAATTTCCCATAAGTTCTTTCCTTGCCGATAGACTTACGAATACGGTTGACTTTTACTGGTGAATTGCTGATTCCTCTTGCCTTGCGATAAAGGTCAAATCCAAATCGACCAAACAAGTCAATCAAGGTCATCTCAGGAATTTCTAACAAATCTGCTCCTGTGTAAACGCCCATATCATGCAGCTTTTCCACCGTCTTTTTTCCAACACCGTAAAACTTTGCCACATCCATTTGAGAGAGAAAAGCTTCTGCTTCTTCTGGCAAAACAACCGTCAAACCGTGAGGTTTTTCATAGTCACTAGCCATTTTTGCCAAAAATTTATTGTAGGACACACCAGCTGAACTGGTCAAATGAAGCTCTGTCCATATCTCGTGCTGGATTAGCTTGGCTATCTTGACAGCAGATTTCATACCCAGCTTATTTTTGGTCACGTCCAGATAGGCTTCATCAATACTGATTGGCTCAATCATATCTGTATATCGTTTAAAAATGGCTCGAATTTGCTGGCTGACTGCCTGATATTTTTCATAATTTCCCGAAATGAAAACCGCCTGTGGACAACGCTCATAAGCTTCTTTGGAGCTCATAGCTGAGTGAACACCAAACTTTCGCGCCTCATAATTGCAAGTTGAGACAACGCCTCGTCCGCCTGTTAAACGAGGGTCTGCTCCGATGATGACCGGCTTACCTTTTAGCGCTGAATTGTCTCTTTCTTCTACGGAGGCAAAAAAGGCATCCATATCAATGTGAATGATTTTCCGAGATATGTCATTGATTAAGGGAAAAATTAACATCAATACAGCTCCTTTCTTGACTCTGTTCTTTCTTCCATTATACAATTTTTATCATTTTTTCCAAAATATTTGAAAATATGCTGATTTTTTCAAAAATATAATACAATTTATGCTAGTTTTTAAATCTGTATTATAAAAGAAAGTGCTTTTATGACTAGATTCCATTTGTGGAAACGATTACTATATGCTATACTTATTTTATAAATGTAACAGATTTGTGTTACTAGAAAGATACAAGAGGAAAAAAACATGGTTGTTAAAACTGTTGTCGAAGCACAGGATATTTTTGACAAAGCCTGGGAAGGTTTCAAAGGGGAAGATTGGCGCGAAAAAGCTAGCGTATCTCGTTTTGTACAAGCAAACTACACTCCTTATGACGGAGATGAAAGTTTCTTAGCTGGTCCAACTGAACGCTCTCTTCACATTAAAAAAATTATCGAAGACACAAAAGCACATTATGAAGAAACACGTTTCCCAATGGATACACGTGCCACTTCAATCGCTGACATTCCAGCTGGATACATTGATAAAGACAATGAATTAATCTATGGTATCCAAAATGATGAATTGTTCAAATTGAACTTCATGCCAAAAGGTGGTATCCGTATGGCGGAAACTGCTTTGAAGGAACATGGCTATGAACCAGATCCTAAAATGCATGAAATCTTCACAAAATACGTAACAACTGTAAATGACGGTATTTTCCGTGCCTACACAACAAATATCCGTCGCGCACGTCACGCACACACTGTAACAGGTTTGCCAGATGCTTATTCACGTGGACGTATCATCGGTGTTTATGCTCGTCTTGCACTTTACGGAGCAGATTACTTGATGGCTGAAAAAGTGGAAGATTGGAATGCTTTGACAGACATTGATGAAGAAACTATTCGTCTTCGCGAAGAAGTCAACCTTCAATACCAATCATTGAAAGAAGTTGTTCGCTTAGGTGACCTTTATGGTCTTGATGTTCGCAGACCTGCTATGAACGTAAAAGAAGCTATTCAATGGGTGAACATTGCTTTCATGGCTGTCTGTCGTGTTGTCAACGGTGCTGCTACTTCACTTGGACGTGTCCCAATCGTTCTTGACATTTATGCAGAACGTGACTTAGCTCGTGGTACTTTCACCGAATCAGAAATCCAAGAATTTGTTGATGACTTCGTTTTGAAACTTCGTACTGTGAAATTCGCTCGTACAAAAGCTTATGACGAATTGTATTCAGGTGACCCAACTTTCATCACAACTTCTATGGCTGGTATGGGAAATGACGGTCGCCACCGTGTTACAAAAATGGATTACCGTTTCTTGAACACATTGGACAACATCGGTAACTCTCCAGAGCCAAACTTAACAGTTCTTTGGACGGATAAATTACCATACACTTTCCGTCATTACTGCATGCACATGAGTCACAAACATTCTTCTATCCAATACGAAGGTGTAACGACAATGGCAAAAGACGGCTATGGCGAAATGAGCTGTATCTCTTGCTGTGTGTCACCACTTGACCCAGAAAATGAAGAACAACGCCACAACATCCAATACTTCGGTGCTCGTGTAAACGTCCTTAAAGCTCTCTTGACTGGTTTGAACGGTGGTTACGATGATGTTCACAAAGATTACAAAGTATTTGACATCGAACCTATTCGTGATGAAGTCCTTGACTTTGATACTGTTAAGGCAAACTTTGAAAAATCACTTGATTGGTTGACAGACACTTATGTAGATGCTTTGAACATCATCCACTACATGACAGACAAGTACAACTACGAAGCTGTTCAAATGGCCTTCTTGCCTACACATCAACGTGCTAACATGGGATTTGGTATCTGTGGATTTGCCAATACTGTTGATACATTAGCTGCTATCAAATATGCTACTGTTAAACCAATTCGCGATGAAAATGGCTACATTTACGACTATGAAACAACTGGTGACTACCCACGTTGGGGTGAAGATGACCCTCGCTCAAACGAATTAGCTGAATGGTTGATTGAAGCTTACACTACTCGTCTGCGCAGCCACAAACTCTATAAGAATGCAGAAGCGACTGTATCACTTCTCACTATCACTTCGAACGTTGCCTACTCTAAACAAACTGGTAACTCTCCAGTTCACAAAGGGGTATACCTCAACGAAGATGGTTCAGTGAACTTATCTAAATTAGAATTCTTCTCACCAGGTGCGAACCCATCTAACAAAGCTCGTGGTGGTTGGTTACAAAACCTCAACTCACTAGCCAGCCTTGACTTTGGCTATGCAGCAGATGGTATCTCTCTCACTACACAAGTTTCACCTCGTGCTCTTGGTAAAACTCGTGAAGAACAAGTGGATAACTTGGTAACGATTCTTGACGGTTACTTTGAAAATGGTGGTCAACACGTCAACTTGAACGTTATGGATCTTAAAGATGTCTATGACAAGATTATGAATGGCGAAGATGTTATCGTTCGTATCTCAGGTTACTGTGTCAACACTAAATACCTTACAAAAGAACAAAAAACTGAATTGACTCAACGTGTCTTCCACGAAGTTCTCTCAGTAGATGACGCACTTAGCTAATTCAAGTCTATTCTCAAAAACCAGTTGGAAATTCCAGCTGGTTTTCTTCTTTTTTATGCTATAATAGACTTATTGTTAGTTAAAAGAAAAGGATATAGAAATGGTGGAGAAACAAAATTTAGAAAGGGAAGAACAATTCAATCTAGCTGTTGATGTCTTGATGTTAGCAGGCACACTTTTGCTTCAGAGTGGCTCTGAGATTTATCGGGTAGAAGATACGATGATTCGGATTGCCCATTCTCAAGGGATTATAGATTGTAATGCTCTCGCAATGCCAGTTGCTATTTTCTTTTCAATTGAAAACACCAACATTTCGCGGATGAAACGGATCACTCATTCAAATTACAATATTGAAAAGGTATGCGATGTCAATCAAGTATCGCGTGAACTGGTTAGTGGGGACATCAGTCTTGAAGATGCTTTTGAGAAATTAACTCAGCTAAAAAAGAAGAAAACACCTTACACAAACAGGCAACTGACACTTGCTGCTACTATTAGTGCCCCTTTTTTCTCTATCATGTTTGGTGGCAATCTCTATGATGCGCTCGGCGCTGCTCTTGCAACCTTCTTTGGCTTTGCCTTTTCTCTTTCGGTCAATAAATACGTGCGCATTCCTTTTGTCACAGCTTTTGCCGGAGCTTTTATTTTTGGTCTGCTGGCACAGATCTGGGCGCGCTATTCTGGCTTTCCTTCCAGTGCTGACTTAATCATCGCTGGTGCTGTCATGCCTTTTGTTCCCGGTATTGCTCTGACCAATGCCGTGCGTGATCTGATGACCAATCATCTCAACTCCGGAATGAGCAAAATCTTTGAAACGCTGTTGATCACTTTAGCACTCGGAGCTGGTACTTCCGTAGCTCTTGTCCTAATGAAATAAAAGGTGAATCCATTGACTGTCTTACTACAAGCTGCCGCAAGTTTTCTTGCAATTGTGACGTTCTTAATCGTTTTAAATGTTCAAAAAAGTATGTTAATCCCAGGAGGAATCCTTGGAATGTTCATCTGGCTTTTGTATTATGTATTAAAAGGCCCAACAAATGTGATTATTGCTACGTTTATTGCAGCTATTATCGGATCTTGCATTAGTCAAGTTTTGAGCATTCTCTATAAGACCCCTGCTGTCGTCTTTATCTTAGCCATTTTAGCTCCATTGGTTCCGGGCTATCTTTCTTATCGTACAACTGCCTTTTTTGTTACCGGAAATTATAGTCATGCTATGGTTAATGCTACCTTGGTAGTGATTTTAGCCTTGGTCATTTCAATTGGAATGGCAAGTGGTACGGTGGTGCTCAGACTCTACCATTATCTACAAAAACACCGTTCTTCGTAATTCAACAAAAATAGTCAAACTGTCTAAAACCCTTCTTATCTTAAGAGGGTCTTTTTCTCAGTTTCCACTTGAATTATGATAAAATAGAATAGAATAATATTTACATGAAACCGAAATATATAGAGGTAATGATGACAATTGGAATTGATAAGATTGGTTTTGCAACAACCAACTATGTATTAAAATTAGAAAATTTAGCAGCCACACGTAACATTGCCCCAGAAAAACTAAGTAAGGGGCTTTTATTAAAAGAAATCAGTATCGCCCCTGTCACAGAGGATATTGTAACCATGGGAGCGAGTGCAGCAGCATCTATTTTGGCCAAAGAAGATAAACAGGCTATTGACATGGTAATTGTGGCCAGTGAATCTGGAATTGACCAAAGCAAGGCTTCTGCTGTTTTTATTCATGGTTTGCTTGGAATTCAGCCATTTGCGCGTAGTTTTGAAATGAAAGAAGCATGCTATAGTGCTACTGCCGCACTGGATTATGCAAAACTACACGTTGAAAAACGTCCAGACTCAAAGGTCTTGGTCATCGCTAGTGACATTGCCAAATACGGTATTGGAACACCGGGCGAACCGACACAAGGCGCTGGTTCGATAGCTATGCTCATCACTAGTCATCCACGAATTCTAGCCTTCAATGAGGACAATGTCGCTCAAACACGAGACATCATGGACTTCTGGCGTCCGAATTATTCCACAACACCCTTCGTCAATGGCATGTACTCCACTCAGCAGTATTTAGATAGCTTAAAAACGACTTGGGCAGAGTACCTAAGACGCAATCAAGTCTCTTTGAAAGATTTTGCAGCAGTTTGCTTTCATTTGCCTTATCCTAAATTGGCTTTAAAGGGTATGAAAAAGATTATGGATAAGAGTTTGCCAATTGAGCAACAAGCACAACTGAAAGAAAATTTTGGGCAATCCATTCTTTACAGTCAAAAAGTAGGTAACATTTATACTGGCTCCCTCTTTTTAGGCCTCCTTTCCCTGCTTGAAAATAGTACGACACTCAAAGCAGGTGACCGCATTGCGCTCTTTAGCTACGGAAGCGGAGCTGTATCAGAAATCTTTAGTGGGCAGCTCGTAGCAGGCTTTGAGCAGCAGCTTGAAGCCAATCGTATGGAAAAACTTGACAGCCGTACGCCTCTGAGCATTCCAGATTATGAGAAGGTATTTTTTGAAGAAGCAGAACTAGATGAAAATGGCTCTGCTAGCTTTACAGGCTATGAAAATCAAGACTTTGCCTTAGCAGAAATCGTAGAACACCAACGTACATACATCAAGGTGGAAAAATAATATGAAGATAAGTTGGACGGGCTTTTCAAAAAAATCGCTTCAAGAACGTTTGCAAATTTTAAAAGACTATCACTTACTAAACGAGGATAATCAAACAAACCTTGAGCATAATCACATGCTCCCTCTCTCAATAGCCGACCAAATGAGCGAAAATGTTCTGGCGACATTTGCTCTGCCCTACTCTTTCGTTCCTGATGTTGTGGTAGACGAGCAAGTTTATCAGGTACCTTTCGTAACAGAAGAGCCCTCTGTCGTTGCGGCTGCTAGCTTTGCAGCAAAAATTATTAAGCGCTCTGGAGGCTTCAAAACGACTATTCACAATCGTCAAATGATTGGACAGGTTTCTCTCTATCAAGTAGCAAATATTGAAGCGGCTATAAAAAATATCCAAAATCACAAGCAAGAATTGCTAGAGTTGGCCAATCAAGCACACCCGTCGATTGTCAACCGCGGAGGTGGTGCGCGTGATTTACGTGTAGAATGGCTAAATGGCGAAGCTGAATTTTTAGTCGTTTATCTAACAGTTGACACCCAAGAAGCTATGGGCGCCAATATCCTCAATACCATGCTAGAAGCGTTGAAAACACCATTAGAAGAGTTGACTGGCGGTGAAAGCCTGATGGCAATTCTATCAAATTATGCGACAGAAGCCTTGGTAACTGCCACTTGTGAAATTGATCTTCGTTTTCTTAGTCGAAATAAATCAGAAGCCATTGACATTGCTAAAAAAATCGTGCTGGCAAGCCAATTTGCCAAGCAAGACCCTTATCGTGCCAGCACCCACAATAAAGGTATTTTCAACGGAATTGATGCTGTCGTATTAGCGACAGGAAACGACTGGCGGGCGATTGAAGCAGGCGCGCATGCCTATGCTAGTAGAAATGGTTCCTATCAAGGATTGACTACTTGGTCAATCAAGGAAGCTACTCAAACGCTCTGCGGAGAGATTACACTTCCTCTTCCCATTGCTACCAAAGGGGGCTCCATTGGGCTCAACCCTACGGTGGAAGTTAGCTTCGATTTGCTAAAACAACCAACCGCCAAAGAGTTAGCCAGTATTATTGCGTCTATCGGCTTAGCGCAAAATTTTGCAGCTCTAAAAGCGCTGGTCAGCACTGGTATTCAGCACGGTCACATGAAGCTACAAGCCAAATCTCTAGCTCTTTTAGCAGGAGCTAAGGATACAGAAATCGCTCCTCTGGTTTCTCAGCTCATTTCTGAGAAACATTTTAGTCTCAAAAGAGCACAAGAAATTTTAGAAAACATTCGTCAAAAATCATAGAAAAAAAGAATCCGATAAGTGAAAAAACTCATCGGATTTCGTTATTTAGTTGACCTTGTGCTTCTCGCAAACGTCTATACAAAAGATAAGGCACTTGTCTTAGCTCTCTCAAATTTTGGCAACCAAGTGCACACATAATCAAGCACAAATCTTCTTTCCAACTGTTTACAATCGTGATGACTTCATCCACCGAATGCGTTTCAATCAATTCTAACATGGTGCGTGAAAGTCCTACAGCCTTAGCTCCTAACACAAAAGCCTTCACCATATCAAGCGGCTGCCGTACGCCACCACTCACCAAAATATCCATTTTATCCATCATCGGCTGAGCATTTAGTAAGGCTTGGAGTGTCGATTGCCCCCAATCATTGAGATAGTCTCGATTGCCACCGCGCCTGTTTTCAATATAGGCGAAGCTCGTTCCGCCACGACCAGAAAGATCAACCGTTCGAATACCGAGGTCATAAGCAGTTTCGATCGTTGCCAAATCCATACCAAAGCCAACCTCTTTCAACACTACCGGGACTGTGCTTTGCTCAGCATAATCTTTTAAATGTGCTCGCCAAGTTTTAAAAGAGCGTTCTCCTTCTGGCATGAGCAATTCTTGCATGAGATTGACATGCACTTGCAAAAAAAGAGGATGAAGGTCTGTGATTGCCTGCTGCCCTGAGGAATACGGCTTATCCAGTCCAATATTCGTTGCAAGGAGCAGGTTTGGCTTATCTTGCTTGACAGTATATGAGTCATCTGTTGGATTATTCAAGGCAGCACTGTAAGAGCCTGTGACAAAAAGAATACCGCAAGCTTCTGCAACTTGTGCCAAGCGCTGATTGATGCCCTTCCCTTTCTCACTTCCACCTGTCATAGCATTGATGTAAAACGGAAATTCCCAATCTCTGCCTGCAAACTGCGTCGTCAAATCAATCTCGTCCAAATCATACTTAGGAAGCGAGCAATGAATAAGCTCCATGTCATCAAAACTATTATAAGGCGAATCGTACTCAAGCGCATATCTTATGTGTTCGTCTTTGCGATTTTTATTCATCCATTCCCCACCTTTCCTTATATAAAAGGTCAATTCCTGCCCCCCGCCAACGTTCCACTAAGATTTGACTATCTGTCTCGCTAAATGACAATGCTATGCCGCAGTCACCACCGCCAGCACCGCTACTCTTTGCCACACAGTCCAATCCTTGACTGGCTCTTTTTAAAGCTCTCAGTTTTTCATTGTAAATAGCGGGGCTAAGTTCCGCCAATAGGTGGCTAACCTTTTCTAGGCTTTCTTTCATAATTTCTTTCTCACCAGCAAGCAGCGCCTTCTCCAGTCGAAGAACTTCTTCTTGTGTTTGTGTTAGAAAACTGGATGAAATTGCTGATTTGACCTGATTGATAAGATCTCTAGAAATAGCTGGTTCTTTTGTCCAGCCTACAAAAAAATCAAATGTAAGTTGTGGTTGGATTCTCCGAATGACAGTTCCCCAATCCTGAGCTAATATACTTTCTAAGGGCGACTCATTGATCTGCTCCGCTATTCTTTTGCGGTCAAAAGATTGGTAATAAATCAAATCTTCATAAGCGATACAAGCCACATCTCCCATTGAGCCATTGTCCCCACGTTTAAGAAGGACATAGGCTGCCAGCTTAAAGGTTTCCTCAGCAGATAACGCCAGACCATACAAGGCCGTTATTGCTCGTATGGTTAAAACTACGACACTCCCACTAGAGCCAAGACCAAATTTTTTTCCATCTTGCTCCATTTTTCCAGTAATGGTTAAGAAAAAGGGACGTAGTGAAATGGATCGACTTTGTAAAAACTCATTCATAACAGCAACTGTATCCTGAATGAGACTGTACTCATCATCAGGTGTCAAATCCACAGTATGGTCAAACATATCTGAAAACAACTGATAACGTTCAGAAAAATGAATTTTTCCCGTCATATAAATCGGAATATTTTTCAGAATCGCGCCTTGTCCCGCTGTCAATACAGAGTATTCCCCTGCCAAATACAATTTCCCACATGTTCTTACTGTTTTAGTCATCTGGCAATTCCTTCGTTTTAGAAACAATGAGGCGGTATTTTGCTGCAAATATCGGCACCAAATGCTCCAAATCTTCTTCCAAACACAACACTTTTACATTTGGTCCTGCATCCATAGTGAAATAACAACGCTCTCCTTGACTGCGTAATTGTTTGATGAAGTCCATTGCTTCATAGCTTTTTTCGGTCAGGTAAGAAAAAGCTGGCGTTGCTGTCTGAGTGGTAGCATGCATGGCAAGCGTATTTTTTTCTGTTAATTCTCCCACCTTAGAAAAATCATTGTTAGACAAATAAGTCAGCATAGCTTTATAATCTTCTTCTGACTGTCTCACCCAATCATCAAATGTCGTGGAGGTTTCTGCACAGCGTTTCATTCCCTCACGACTTGAAATCGGCTTTTTCTGATCGTACAAAACCAGCATTATCATCGCTAATTTCAAATCTGTCTTTACTGAATAAATCTCTCCGCTATCCTTGTCCCAAGCTGCAATCGGTCCATAAAAACTCCGTGAAGAAGATCCAGAAGCTAATTTTGCTTTTTGTGCTAGTTCTTTTGTGGACAAGTGCAATTCAAAAAAGTCATTACAAGCCTTAACGAGCGCAGACAAACCACTCGAACTAGATGAAAGTCCTGCTGCTGTTGGCATATTATTGTTGGTATCAATTCGTACAAAACCAGCTCCTTGAGGACGAAAACGATCTACAATATTACTCATTTTTTTATGTTCAGCTTGATCTTGCAGAACACCATTGATGTAAAATTCATCTGACTGGGCACTCGCTGGTAAGCTAGACAGAGTTGTTTCTGTGTACATATTTTCCAAGGTCAAAGAAATACTGCTCGTTGCAGGAATTATCTTGACAGTATCTTTCTTACCCCAATATTTGATAATGGCAATATTGGCATAAGACCGCACCTTTACAGACTTTCGATCCATGTGTTCACCGCTCCTTTCTCCCTCAATAAATCGACTAAACTGACAGCCTTTTCTTTGTTAGCCACTAGAGCAATGATGCAACCGCCAAGACCACCACCGCTCATTTTCGCACCAAGTGCTCCATTTGCTTGCGCTATGGAAACCAGTTTATCTGCTTCTGGGCAACTAACACCTAAACTTTTTAGGCTGAGATGAGCTTCTGACATAGCCATACCAATTGCTTCTAAATCTTTAATTTTCAACGCCGCTTCAACTTCATTCGTCAATTTACCAAGCTGATGAAGGTAAGGCAAAGCGGTCATTCCTAGCTGCTCAACTTTTTGAATGGCTTCTCGTGTATGCCCATAAATCCCTGTGTCTGCAATCAAAAGATAAGCTCCAAAATTCGTCTCAAACTCTGAAAAACCAACATTTTTAATAAATTTAATAGCATGATCGCTCAAGCAAGTCTTAGCATCCAAACCACTCGGATTCATGTGGGCAATCATCTCTGCCCGATTGGCTAAAATCTCCAGAGTTTCCCTATCCAACTCCTGTTCATAATAATCAAAAACAGCTCGAATCGCAGCAATACTCACTGCCGCAGAAGAACCCATTCCGCGCTTTTCAGGCACCATGGACTCAATCTCACAGCGAATATAAGCCTCTTGCACCCCTAGAAATTCCAAAGAAGCAAAAACTGCCATAGAAAGGGTATCTTCCTCATACAAAATCCACGCATGATCTGACGGCAAAATGCGACAAGTCACTTCAATATTAGTTAAAGGTAGAGACAAAGCAGGGTAGCCATAGACAACGGCATGCTCCCCTATCAAAATAATCTTACTATGTGCCCGACCGACACCTACTTTTTTTGTCATATTCTCTCTCTACATCACAATACTTCATCTATTATTTTAATATAATTCATAGAAAAAAGCGATCGTTAGTAGTCAATTCCTTTTATATTCCAAACTAATTTATTTCAACTTTTAAAACAGCGAAAAAGAGCAGGAAATCCAGCTCTTATCCTAACTGTCTTCATTTTACAGATTTTGTTTAATCAAATCCATGAGCTCATTGCGGTCTAAAATCCATTGTGCACGTTCGTCTTTCTCATACGTTCGGTTGGAAAGGAAGATGACCGCTTTCTGCTGCAAACGATTAAACATAATAAATGTTCCTGTGTAGCCTGTGTGTTGCAACCACTCTTTGTCTAAATCCCAAGCAAGACTGCGTGTTTTCCCAATCTCCTTTGAGAAATTTTTTGTCAAAGTTGCTGCAAAGTCATCCTGTAAATAATGCTCCAAAAAGAGCTTCAAATCCCGAACTGTCGAAAACAAGCCTGCACTACCAGCGTGTCTGCCCAACACACGCGCTTTGGGGTCATGTACAATCCCTGCTTTCACACCGCGAACCGTTGGCACCGCTTGCGCGACAGGGCTAAATGCTGTTTCTTTCATACCCCAAGGCTGAAAAATTTTCTGTTCAAAAATGTCACTCAAAGCAGAATGAAAAATTTCTTCTACCATAAAACCCAGCAATAAAAAATTCACATCAGTATAACGAAAACGCTTGCTATCAAGCACTTTCAAATGATTTAGCGCCTCTTTCAATTCAGCCGCATTGAGTGCATCTCGATTGGGGATAAAGGGATCTAGCCCTGATGTGTGAGTAGCCAGCTGACCTACCGTGACAGAATTGTCATGAAAAGCGGGATAATATTGTGTCAGAGGCGCATCTAAATCGAGTTTTTTCTCATGGAATAGAAAAGCCAAAATCGTTCCGACACCCACAACCTTACTGACACTTGCTAAGTCATAGACCAGTCCTGCTCGGCTTTTCTCACTGCGCTCAGGATTGCTCTCACCAAGATAATATTCTTGCCACTCTCCACGAGTATACAAAGCTAAGCTGGCTCCAGGATAGATTTGTTGTGCTATCTGTTCTTCGACTTTTGAGAGAATCTTGCTTGAACTCATACCGCTTCAATCCAAACTTCAATTTGGCTCTCATCTTTGGTCAGGAAAAATTTGCCCGATTTAGGAACAAAAATTTCTCTTCCTTGCAATAAATCGCGCAACGCTTCCACATCAAATTGCTCAACTGTAAATTTAATCACTGCCAAATCCCAAGTTTGAGTACTCTCCGTCAATAAATCTGCTCCGCTTGCTTGTGAGAATGTTAGAACAGACTGATTTCCTAACCATTCCTGATAAAAAGTGACTGCTTTTTCCTCATCTGGAACATTGATGTGAATCTGCTCTATAGTAAATTGGCTGAGCCCTACAAAATCCTCTAGCGGTGCAAATGCTGGTGCGATCATTATTCTCTGTAAGGTTGCCCAATCTTCCTCGCTATGCAGTAAAAACGTATCTCCTTCCGGCGAAGTTGCTTCAAAAGCATAGCCATTGTCACCTTGGTAAAGATAATCGACTTTGCTACCACGCGCCAAAAGTGCTTCAATTTCTCGTGGATTAGCTACTTTGATGACAATTTTCGCTAATTTCTTAGTCCCAACAACTTTGCGAGTGCGCATACTGGGCGACTCTTCTAGCTGCAATTTTTCAACTTTTGTCTGATCTCCAAGACTGACAAAAGCTCCTTCCTCTAGCAAATTTTTCATTCCCAAAGTTTGACAATAAAATGCGAGATTGTTTTTTCGATTATTGATTTTTAATACTGGTATCGTATTTACAATTTTATTTGTTGAACACATAAATTCCTCCAAGCCTTTTTATTTTAAATAATTTTTGTGTATTTTACAAATATTTATGTAAAAATAGAAAAAATTATGCTATTACTGGTAAATATTTTGTGCCACTACCAACTCATTTGCTGACTCAAATTCATATTGAAGGTAAGACTGATAAGTTCCCGGCGCAATAATCCCACGCATATCTAAAATGGCTGTTCCAGCCTGTCCGATAATGCTATCGGCTAGCAGACAGCAATTGGTAGACAGGATAAAATAAGTCTTAAAACGACTTGTTTTAAACTTATATAAACGAGCATTCAACTCATGTTTCAATTTATAAGCATACGTGCGCTTACCATCTTTCAAATCCGCCGGTGGATCCCACACTTCCAACAACTCATCAATCTCAGCCAACCGTTTCTCCACAGCTAGCTTTTGCTCATCTGTCAAAGATAACCCATAACCAAACAAGGTTTTTTTGCTTTCTTCTTTGCACAAGTCAATATAAGCGTCTTTATCTACTTTAAACAAGACACCATCTCCAATCGTGCCGAATAAACGCTCTGAAAAAGCATCATAACTACCATAGGAAATAACTTTTCCTTTATAGCAAATATCAACGTGTCCAATCATCCCAAAAAGATTCTGGTCTGACGTATGGATTAGCACCTCTAAGTCAACGGGCTTTTCTTCGTCTCGGATACTACTATAAACCTTTTGTGGTTTCTTTTTTTCACCTTGTAAAAAACGATTAAAGCGATTCAGTTGCTCTGCTGGGAAAAAGGCAGCGATAATGATAGGCAGGTTAATCCGAATACGGCGTCGAAGTTGTTTTTTCTCCACATCGGTGTTGAACATAAGACCATCTCGAACATTAGAAAAGCCTAGTAATATCAGATAAATACCAACAATCAAAAATTGCATCCTACCATCCGTGCTAGGAGAAAAGACAGTTGTCAGTCCAATCCCACTATAGAGCAAGGTATCAAAAAGATAACGAAAACCACCTTTTAACTTATTCTGCCGATAAAGAAGATATGTAATACCATAGATTGCCGCTGTACACAGCTGATAACAGCCCAATATAATAATGACAATATTGACTGGCAGATTGCTGGCACGGTTAAGAAAGCCAACAACCAGTCCCACTAAAACATGGAGGAGGGCAGAACCAAGACTGATACGATTTTTCTTCACTAAGAAACGGAAAAAAAGATTGATAACTCCGACAAATAAAAAGTAAATGACCAATAAATCTAGGGCAAATTTTGTAAAATCAACACCGTTTGCAATAATAATAACACCAAAAAGAATCGCCAAAATACCGAACAATAGAGTCCGTCTCCCACTTAGTTTATCTAATTCCATTTCATCTCTCCCAAATAAAAGGTAGGAATGAGACAAAAATTGCTACTTTGCAAAAAATCAGTTTTGCTGTCTCACTCCCATTACTGTTGTTATCCTTACTCTTTAGTATAGCATTTTATCTTGGCAAGCGTCTAGTCACTTATCTATTTTTTCGCTCAATCTTATCTCTTCGTTATCAAAAAACGGCTCGTAACGAACCGTTTCTTTTTTGACAACTTATCCATAAATTATCTTGTAAAGTGCTACTGCAGCAATACCAGCAAGGATTGGAGATATGACTGGCACCCAAGCATACCACCATTTTGAATCGCCTTTGTGCTCACCAAGAACTGATTTGGGAAGAAGGAAATGAAGAATACGTGGGCCTAAGTCACGTGCAGGGTTCAGACCTGGACCTGTAGGACCACCAAGTGACGTTACCAATGCCATGACAAGGAAACCAAGTGCTAAGTGGGCAACAGCAAGTCCGGCATTGATGTGAGAACCAATTGCAACTTTTCCTTGGATTTGAGTAGCATCCACTCCACGAGTAGCAGCATATTTAACAACTTCTGCACCAAAATAGTTTTTGGTCATGGCCATTGCTGCAAAGAACAAGATAAATGAACCAATAAATTCATTGACAAAGCCATTTATCATAGAAGCAGCATGTGATTTCTTGCTTCCGTCATCCGTATTTACAATAGTTGAGAATGATCCCAAAATCGCATTAGGATTTGTTGTTTGCAAATAGTAAGGGCGGTGACTTGCTACTACTAATGCTTGTCCAAATATCGCTCCCAATAATTGTGCAATAATGTAAGGCGCAACTTGTGCCCAAGGGAAGTATCCGCTAATCGCAAGTCCTAGTGTGAATGCAGGATTGATATGGTTTCCTGATACATTTCCAAACATAAGAGCAGGAATCATAACCCCCATACCATAACCAACTGCGATGACTAACCAGCCACTTTGATGACCTTTGGTTCCCTTTAATTCCACATTGGCAACAGCTCCGTTCCCCAAAATAATGAGAATTGCCGTTCCAAGAAATTCTGTGATATATTTCACAGCCCATGTGACGTCCATTTTTGTTCTCCTCTTTAATGAAAAAATTTTAGACAAATCCTATTTTATCAGTTACAATGGATAATGTAAAGGTTATTTTTTGACAAAATGTAAAAAAGGAGTAAAAATATGCGCTATAATCAGTATAGTTATACACCAGAAACAAACGAAAAAATGCTGGCTGAAATGGAAAGCATTGGATTTTCTTTCCACCCAGAGTATTCTGATAAAGAAAATTTAGAAACTTTTGTACGTAGAACTTTTTTTAATTATAAACATACAGACTATGCTTTAAAGTCTTTAGTTGCCAATTCAAATACAGACTTACTCAGCTTTTTTACGTCCAAGCAAGAATTGACAGCAGAGATTTTTTATACGATTGCTTTTCAATTACTGGAATTTGTACCCTTTGTTGACTTCGACGATGTAGAAACATTCCGCAAGGACGTAAACTTTCCCATTACCTATGGAAATCTGCTCAAAAATCTCTATCAGTTGCTCAACACACGCACCAAAAACGGCAATCTCTTGATTGATAAACTAGTGAGCGACGGTTTGATCCCTGAAGACAATACCTACCACTATTTCAATGGTAAAAGTCTTGCGACCTTTACTAGCCATAATGCAATCCGCGAAGTGGTCTATGTGGAATCGCGCGTGGATACCGACGAAGACGGTCTGCCTGATTTGATTAAGGTCAGTATCATTCGTCCTCGTTTTGACGGACAAATTCCTGCCGTTATGACTGCCAGCCCTTATCACCAAGGAACCAACGACAAAGCTAGCGACAAAGCGCTCTATAACATGAATGTGGATTTGGTTAAAAAAGAAGCTGGAAAAATTACCGTCCATAACTCTGAAGTTTGCTTGGTTAAACCACAAGGTCAAGCAGTATTGGTGGAGCAAGCAGAAGAAACACTCGGTCATATCGGTACTTACACGCTCAATGATTATTTGCTTCCACGCGGTTTTGCTAATTTATATGTATCAGGTGTGGGAACCAAGGACTCTGAAGGCCTTATGACGAGCGGAGATTATTATCAAATCGAGGCTTATAAAAATGTTATTGATTGGTTAAATGGTCGCTGTCGTGCTTTCACAGACCATACCAGACAACGAGAAATCAAAGCCACTTGGTCCAATGGAAAGGTTGCTACAACAGGAATCTCTTACCTCGGAACTCTGTCAAATGGGCTAGCTACAACTGGCGTAGATGGTCTTGAGGTCATTATTGCTGAAGCTGGCATTTCTTCTTGGTACAATTACTATCGTGAAAATGGTTTGGTGACAAGTCCTGGAGGCTATCCTGGTGAAGATTTTGACTCTTTGACTGAATTAACTTACTCACGCAATCTTCTAGCAGGTGAACGTCTTCGTCACGATGCTGAGTATCAAAAAAGCCTCAAATCATTAAAAGAAAATCTCGACCGCAAAACAGGGAACTACAATCAATTTTGGCATGACCGCAACTATCTGATTCACGCGCACAAGGTCAAAGCCGAAGTCGTCTTTACGCATGGCTCCCAAGACTGGAATGTCAAGCCGCTCAATGTGTACAACATGTTCCACGCCCTGCCACAAAACATCAAAAAGCATTTGTTTTTCCACAACGGCGCTCACGTTTACATGAACAATTGGCAATCCATTGACTTTCGTGAGTCCATGAATGCACTTCTCAGCAAGAAACTGCTAGGCTATGACTCCTCGTTTGCATTGCCAACCGTAATCTGGCAAGACAATAGTCAAGCACAAAGCTGGTTGTCACTAGAGACTTTCGGCAATCCAGAACACTACACTCATTTCAATCTAGGTAGTACTACTCAAGATATTCAAAATGCTTACTCTGAGACGTACTACAAGCGTTTCAGCAAGACCTATCAAACCTTCAAAAATGAACTCTTTGACGGAAAAGTCAATCAAGTGACCGTTGACTTCACCTTAGAAAAAGACCTTTCCCTTAACGGCCCCGTCAAACTCAATCTGCGCCTTAAATCCAGCACCGATAAAGGCTTGATTTCCGCACAGCTGTTAGATATTGGACAAGCTAAACGCCTCACTCCAATTCCTGGCGTCCTTGCACCAAAAGTCATGGACAATGGTCGCTTTTATATGCTGGATCATTTAATGGAATTGCCTTTCAAAGAGACACCGCATCGCGTTGTGACAAAAGGATTTCTCAATCTGCAAAACCGCAACAATCTGCTAACCGTCGAAGAAGTCACACCAGACCAATGGTTGGAATTTTCTTTTGAATTGCAGCCAACCATTTACAAAATGAAAATAGGCGATACACTTCGCCTCGTCCTTTACACAACCGACTTTGAGCACACCGTCCGCGATAATACTGACTATCATTTGACCATTGACCTAGCAAACTCTAGCTTAGATGTGCCAGATATGGTAAAATAAGATGTTAATGTTTGAAAATTAAGGAGAACCAAAACAATGATGAATATGCAATCAATGATGAAACAAGCACAAAAATTACAAAAACAAATGGAAAAAGGGCAAGCTGAGCTTGCGGCGACAAAATTTGTTGGCAAATCCGCTCAAGACCTCGTGGTCGCAACTCTTACAGGTGACAAAAAAGTCGTCAAAATCGACTTCCAAGAAGCTGTTGTCGACCCAGAAGACTTAGAAACTTTATCTGACATGACAACCCAAGCTATCAACGCTGCCCTCGCTGAGATTGATGCCGCAACTAAGAAAAAATTAGGTGCCTTTGCAGGCAAAATGCCGTTTTAAAACAAATCTCAAAAAACTTACCCCCTTCCTAGTTCATTGCTAAGAGGGGGCTATTTTATGTAAAATTAAAGAAATCAAAGGCTTTATTGAGGAGTAAGTCTGTATATTTTGGATTGTCTCTCAGCTCTTTAATGGAACTTTGCACCAGTTGAACATCGTCCGTTATGATACCGTCAACATTCAAGCGGAAAGATTTTGCAATGCTGTTTACATCGTTGACCGTCCAATCATAGAGCAATTTATCTGCTTGCCACAATTTAGAAACAAAGTTTTCATCCAGTGTGGAGTATTCCATAGTATAACCACTAGCTTTGGTTCGTGGGAAGATTGTATTATAAGGCAGGATAAAAAAGCTTTTAATGCTAGCATCGTATTTCACAACTTTTTCAATCACGCGATAGTCCAATGAGTGCATTTGATGCCCGTACTTTTTAATCGTTGGACCATATTTTTTCAAAAAGCGCTCCATCATATCCGAAGAATCTTTTTTGCTGGTTTTGATTTCAATGAGCAGCCGCTGTCCCAATTCGTTGGCACGTTTGAGATACGCATCAAAACTGGAAATTTTTGTCCGATAGCCATTTTCTGAAACATCTAAAGCAGTTAGTTCTGCCAAGGTCAAATCCTGTGGACTTGCATTGACACCCGCCAAATTGAAAAGATTAGCATCGTGCATCATGACAAATTGACCATCTTTTGTTTCTTGTACATCCATTTCTATGTAATCTGGTTTCAGCAAAGCTGTCTTTTCCAATGACTGAATCGTATTTTGTACACCATTTTCCTGCGACACTCCTCGGTGAGAAATCGTAACCGGAACCGTTTCCAATGGAAAAATGAGATACATATAACCTTCCACAGCAAAGAATACAGAAGCAATGGAAATTACAAGCCAGCGCAAAACGCGATCGAACTTCCGCCGCGGACAATCCACCAAACCTTGCTCAGTCAGAAAAGAAACAAATTTAATCAAGAAATAGCTCAACATCAGATAGTGAGCATTTTTCAGCAACACATAATTCATCACACCAGCAATCGTTGCCACTTGATTGGAATGACCGTCTGCAACATGCTGTAAAAGAAAGAGAGGCAGAGCCATTCCCAAAAAGAAGAGAAAAGTCTTGGTCACAATCCAAAACAACTGCCAAGAATAAAATACCAAACGCTTACGCGTTTTTTCCAAACTAAATTGAACCGCTTCTCTGACGGAAATATTCTCAATCAGAATCTTGGGCAAAGCAAACATCAAACGGACCGCAATCAATAACATCAGCCATACAAGTAGAGTCAGGACGACAGCACCCCAAAAATACGTCTCTTTCAAATAAGTTAAGATAAAATTTGGAACTAAAATCTTGTTTAGGTAGTAAATTTTGAGGATTTTTCGGAGAAAAGGAAAGAGCAGAGCGATGTAGAGCAAGACAAACAAGATTTTACTAGGACGTGCCTGCTTTAAGATGAGTAAACTGTCTGCTATGGTTTTCTTGGTAAACTTCAAGAGGGTTCGCTTGTCTTGAGTCAATAGATTGTGCGCTCCTAAAAAAAGAAGTGTGATTTGAACATAAGCGACCAACAGATTGGCTAAAAACAAGAGGATAAAAGCCAAAGTAACTAGAGGATGACTAGATAACACTCCAACTACATTGTTATACGATAGAAATTGATAACCCGTCTGACGAAGCAAAGTACCTGCCGCCCACGAATTAAAAGGCAACCAAGCATATTCTGTCAGCATAAAAATAATAAAAAACAAAAATAGAATTTTATCAAGATTTTGATAGAGTTTTTGAAAACCTAAACGCTGTTGTTTCATCATTCTCCTTTAACTTATTTTTCATCAACTGAAGCATAGAGAGGATTTGCTAGACGAATTAAGTCAGTATAATCTTGTTTTAATGCTTCAAAAACTATTCTGACCTCTGTCAGAATCTCCACCCGCTAGAATACTTCCACCAAACAGCACCATGACATCAGCCTGTTTTAGGCTATATTTATCTTCTAAAGCTTCCTGTGTTAATTCAGGCAAATCGCGCTTCCCACAAAAAGAAGCAAGAATATTGATATCTTTTGCGACTTTTTCTTTCATCATATCTTTCATTCTATAAAAAAATCTCAGTTTCTTCAACTGAGATTCTCTCTATCGTCCAAACAATCTTGCAAAGAAACCTTTCTGCTCTTGTGCTTGAACTTTTTCTTTAGCTTCGTCCAATTCTAATAGCAAAGTTTCACGCTCATTCATGGCCTTAGCAGTCAATTGCTGCTGCTGGTCTAATTGCTTATCTTTTTCAGCAATTTGCACATCTTTCACGCGCAATTGCTCATCTTTTTTAGCTAATTGAGCATCTTTTGCTTTTAACTGGTCATACAAACGCACAATTTCTGCATTTTTTTCATCTACCAAAATTTCCATGAGCTCACGTTGCTTGACATCTTCGCTGACCGGTTCATCATCAAAAATCGTCTTTTTGTAGATTTCTTCCAGCTTTATCAAACCGCTGCGCGTCACAACGGTGACCCCTTTTTCATTCTTGTCGGTATCTTCGGGCGCAAGAGTTTTGACCCGATTGTTCATCGCCTGACGGCTAATCCCTAAAATCTCGGCTAGCTCGCTGACTGTCTTTTCAATTGCCATAATTTCCTCTGAAACTTTTTCTAGATATATATCTAAATCTTATCATATCAAGGCTTAACTGTCAAATTTGCTCCGGATTTCAAGGAATTTTACCATATTTATGATACAATAAAATTTGACATATTCATTTAAAGAAAGAAGTACAATGAACCATTTTGATACAATCGTGATAGGCGGAGGACCTGCTGGTATGATGGCTGCTATTTCCAGTTCCTTTCATGGACAAAAGACTCTCCTCTTAGAAAAAAATAAACGCTTGGGTAAGAAACTTGCCGGAACAGGTGGCGGACGCTGCAATGTGACGAATAATGGCACTTTAGAGGATTTATTAGCTGGCATACCAGGCAACGGTCGCTTCCTCTACAGCGTTTTTTCCCAGTTTGACAATCATGACATTATGAATTTTTTCACTGAGAATGGCGTGAAACTTAAAGTGGAAGACCACGGGCGCGTTTTCCCAACAACAGACAAATCTTCTACAATTATTGAAGCCTTGGAACAAAAAATAAAAGAGCTGGATGCTACAATCAAGACACAGACAGAAGTGGTTTCTGTAAAGAAAAATGCGGATTGCTTTATCATCAAGTCAAGTGAGCACATTTGGAACAGCGACCGATTGATTGTCACCACAGGTGGTAAATCCTATCCTTCAACCGGCTCTACTGGCTTTGGCTATGAGATTGCGCGCCATTTCAACCATACGATAACAGAGCTAGAAGCTGCAGAAAGCCCACTTTTGACAGACTTTCCACACAAGGCTTTACAGGGGATTTCATTAGCTAATGTCACCCTCCATTATGATAAACATATCATCACTCACGACCTTCTCTTTACTCATTTTGGTTTATCTGGTCCAGCCGCATTGCGACTTTCCAGTTTCCTCAAAGGCGGTGAAACCATTTATTTAGATGTCTTACCACAGTTTTCTGCGGAAGATTTGGCAGCATTTTTAGAAAATAACCGAGAAAAATCGCTCAAAAATAGCCTCAAACAATTACTTCCTGAACGTCTGGCAGACTTTTTCGCGCAACCATTCCCTGAAAAAGGCAAACAATTGACTGGAAAAGAAAAAGAAGAGCTCATTCAACGGCTAAAAGCTCTACCGATTCCTATTACCGGCAAAATGTCTCTAGCTAAATCCTTTGTGACCAAAGGCGGTGTCAGTCTTAAGGAAATCAATCCCAAGACTTTAGAAAGCAAACTAGTTTCTGGGCTTTATTTTGCTGGCGAAGTGCTGGATATCAATGCTCATACCGGTGGATTTAATATTACAGTCGCTCTCTGTACTGGCTGGGTCGCTGGAAGAGTGGAAGACTAAAAATAGAGCAAATGCTACCATGCAGAACACTAGCATTTGCCCTACTTTTTATTTTACTTGTGAACGTATGCTTGGATAACATCTGCTACATATTGGGCTGTTCCAACTCCAAATTGGTCAATATTTTTCTTAAATTCTGGATTTGCCACATAGCCTTTTCCGATAAAAGCGAAAACTTCTAGAGAGCAATCAAAGGCATAGGTATTCATTGCTTGAAATAACTGCTCGGCTTCTGATAAATTCTCTTGTGCGTCCACAGCTAGACCTTTTTGCATATTGTTAGCTAGATTGCGAAAAACTTTGTTAAATGCTTCCGTCATCTCAGTTTCTTTGCCAACTTGTCGTGCACGAGACTCGTCCATTACTTCTTGACCGTATGTTTCAACCGCTTGATAATAATAATTTGCATGGTCTTCGTAGGTAAATCCAACAAATTTTTCTTGTGTCGTCATTTTTCTTTCTCCTTTTTGAGCTTGAATTGTCTTTTGTAAGGTGGAAATCAAGGTATCCAAATGTTCCCTTTCCTGCTGCAAAAACTGCAATTGCTTGTTCAAGTGAGGCAATAGTTCCTGCTCTTCCTGACTTAGCAGCTCTGCTATTTTCTTTAAAGAAAATCCAAGATATTTGTAAAATAAAATAATTTGCAGGCGCTCTAAATCTGCTTCACTATAAAGGCGATATCCGTTTTCAGACTTTTGCGGCACAAGCAAACCTATTTTATCATAGTGATGCAGTGTTTTGACAGAAACACCCGAAAGCTGCGCAGCTTCTTTGATTTGATACATCATTTCCTCCTTACAAATCTCATTATAAACCCTCCACTTAGGTCAAAGTCAATACTTTTTTAAAAATATTTTCCTCCCAATATAGTTATCACAAAGTACGACCTTGCTTTGCACAAAAAATCGCTAACGTTGCTTGCAAAGAAAATCTCAACACCATTCGCTTTTCAAACTTGGACGAACACCACTCAAACTAAAAGCTTCGTTTGCTTCCTTCACTACTTCAACTGCCTATTGGATTGTCGAAACCTTTCGAAGACGAGACTCACAATTACAAATTTTCAATTTTTAAACTCTAATTGATCTAGATAAGCTCACAAATCAATTAAGGAAGAAAAGAAAATTGTAACAAACATTGACTTGAATTATATCAAACTTGGTATGTCTTAAAAATTATACTTAAAAAGAAGTTATAAAGAAAAATTAGCAGATTTATAGAGAAACAATAAAAAAACTATTTGAAGATAAAGCAATAGTTGATATAAAATCGACAGAATATCAAAGAACCATGAATATCCATGGGGAAACTGTTGGATATGATTACTTAAGTAGAATCAATTCAACAATTAGAAAAACTATACAATTAGTGCAATCTGATAAGATAGTTCTTGATGATTTCACAAGTAACGTAGAACGCTTTGCAGGAAAGGAAACTCAAAAAAACGAGGAAAAATATATTCATAGTGTTGAGGATTATCATAGATTAGTAAACTATCTGGAAGAAAAATTAGATTATGAGACAACAGTTATATATCATGTTCTATATATCATAGCTAAAACAGGCATGAGGTATGGAGAAGCAAGTGGTATAACTGATGATGATACAAAGTTAGAAGATCATTATTTATACACACATAGAAGATATAACACTACAACATGGGGGTGGACAAAAGCAAAAAATGATACCTCCATACGAGCAGTACCAATAGATGATAAAACAGTTACTGTTCTGCCTAACATGATAAAAGAACGAAAAAGAATAAACTCATTACTACAAATAAAAAACAAAGCCCTGTTGTAAAATGAAGTGCAACACAGAAGACATGTTCATCTGATATACTAGAGTTGCGAAAAACAGTATAAAGGAAGATGAACATGTCCACAAATTATTCTACCACAAATCAATCCTACAAGCACTTATCCGAAGCTGAGCGAGGAGAAATTGAAGCTTATTTAAGCGTAGGACTCAAACCTGTTGAAATTGCTCGTAGACTGGGGAGAAATCGCTCTACTATTACTCGTGAAATTAATCGTGGTTCCATAACACAATTGAAAAAAGTCAATGGGCAGAAGGTCTACTACCAACACTATTATGCAGATGCTGCCCATAACCGTTATCGGGATGCTAGAGAAACCAGCTATTATCTAAAACTGGATCGTGTATCGAACGATTTTCTGACAAAATTTATAGAAGCGATGAGAGAGAAACCAAGGGTGCATAGCGTGGATACCTTTGTTCATACCTATAGACTCCAACATGTAGATGCAGTTGTTCCTTCAACCAAGACGCTCTATAACTATATCCATCAAGGTTTGTTAGAGATTAAGGTTATTGATTTACCAAGAGCAGTGCGGATTCGTAAGAAATTTAACAAGCGTCCCTCTACCAAGAAACATCTAGGAAAGTCAATTGAAGAAAGGCCAGAGGAGATTAATAATCGTTCCCGTTTTGGAGATTATCAATGAAAGACCTAGACGAATCCATGGCTATCAGTCCGCAAAAAAGCTGTTTGAGCTAACTCAAACAGCTTGAAAGATACTCACTTAATCAGAGGAACAACTTTGTTGCACTTGACTTGACAATTGAGATAATAAAATCATCATGCGTAAACTCCGCACCTTTACCGCTATTGAGGGCTTGAAAAAAGTTGAAAATCGCTTTGTCAATCAAGGGCTAACATTGAACTTCGGGAGCCGTCAATCCAGTCTCATGATTCGTTTTTATCAAAAGGATTATGAACAAGCCCTCTTAAAAGACGTTTCTGTTGACTATATCCATGAAGCTTATAATTATAAAAACCGTTATGAGATTGAACTACATGATACCAAGGCGTTTGATATTTTAAAAGAATGGTATACGCTGGAAACAGACTTGACCAAAATAGGCGCTCGGATTTTAAATAACTATTTTGAAGTGAAAGATTGGAACGGTAACTATGATAGTGAATGGGATAACCTGCTTGGCACACAAGCGGGTTTTAAATTTATCACACGTCCCCGTCAAATTAACTACGCAAGGACAAAACATTGGGTCACAAAACAAGTCTCTAGTGCTTTGAAGTTGATGAAGATAGCAGATATTGTTTTTCAAACAGATGAGCTTTCAGAGATTATTTCTGAAGCTTATTTAAGTAATAACCATACCAAACTAGCAGAAGAAATCTGCAAACGAAATGGAGTTGATTTTGATGTCATTGTCGGACAGATATAAGCCACTCAATATTCCTGATAAATTCAATCGCCCTCTTCAAACAAAGACCTTCCCAGTCGGTTATGAAGAACTCTACTTATCGTTTTACGATTTTGAATTGGTTAAAGATTTGATTGATTATTGGGGGCTCTTATATTATCAACCTAAGAAAGATTCTGAATTAAAATATGCGGAACAATTTAGAAATCAAGCCTTTAAAGATGAGAATCACCGACAAAATACGATTAAAAAGGCAGCTAGGCAAGAAGCTAGACAGCCTTTTTTTGATGAATTAACAACAAAACCGCTAAAAAAGATGAGTAAAAACGCTCGCTGGGTGGCAGAAATGCTAGTACAGACGGGCTACGATCAATTGGTACTATAAAAATGAAAGGAAAACTCGAATGGAATATAAAGTTGAATTAAATAGTCTGGATAATTTCAAGGCTTGGTCAGGCGCACGCAATACACTAGCCACTGTTCGTGAACGAGGTGATATGGATAGACTAACTTCACTTGGTGAAGATATTTTTTCAGGAAGTATTCCCACAGAAACAGAAATCAATGATTGGCTTTGGTTTGATTCTGATAATATCTATCGATTCCTTGGCTATCATGACTTAGTGGAAGATGACGAATGAGCTTTGTAAAGAAAATTTATGAAGGAATTTTCTGTTTTCCTGATAAAAATGAATTCTGGAATATTTATATTGACTTAATGAAAGAAAAAGATTATTTTCTGGATGCTTTTGCACGTGAAACAGTTGATGTTAGTTATTCTGCTCACTACCAACACGCTTATTTCACTCTTGATGGTCAAGTTTTAGACTTCAATCAACACATGACGACACAACTTGTCACTCTTTTTAGACAAGTTATCTTAGAAAATCAAACAATATTTATGGAGGAACTGATAATGGCAACACAAAATACAATTGAAACGAAAATCAGAACTATCTCTTTAGAGTTAGGGGAACTGATGAAATCTCACAATGCTAAAGAAGTTTGGAGAAAAGCAGGGGAATTAAACGGTCTTCTCAAAAAAGAAGAAGCTAAGCAGCTTCCAGAAGCGCTTGTTGAAAGCCTCCGCTCTGAACTGCGTGGTTATTATTATGTCAATGAGGAAATCAATAAACTTCACCAGCAACTTTATGCTAAAGGAAATAAATTGATTGACTTAGCTAATCAATAAAAAAGGAGAATCATGATTGCAATTTTGAGGAGTTACTCTGACTTTTCAAGCCAACATCTCGCTACAGTAGACCTAATGAGATACAGTCAAAATCAAATTTGTCAGAGTATAGAGAACCATAATATGACAAGTGAAAATGTACAAGTTGTTTCTTTCGATGATTGGCAAGTTTCCATTATTCTTTCTTTGAAGCAAGCTTATCAGCTCAAGAGCTATATTTTGCACCATTGCAACGGGGATGAAAATTTAGTGAAAGAACTATTGAAAAAGCATTGGCCACTAGAGAGTATCCTAGCCCGTCGTTTTGAATTTGTTGGTGAAGGAGATTTAAATATATTAACCAAACTGTTTGAAAATCGTTCTGCTAGAAATATTGCTCTTATTGTTCATTCAATGGGAAATGCTTCAGAAATCATTGCGAAGTTCATGCGCATAGGTAAAATCATCGCAACACCTCAAGGTTTTTATATTTCCAAATATCAAGAAGAATAGAAAGGATTCAAATGAACAAATTAAAAGAGACACTTTATCAATTTAGAAATTATCTGGGACACTTCACCAAACGCCCTAAAAAGAAAGGAAAGCCTAAACTAACCATTGCCAACAAAAAAACAGTCAATCTTGCCGTTCTATCAGGATTGGCTTTTATTTTATTAGTTGGTTTACTAGGTGGGATTCGAGCCATGACTTTATCCAGTCAAGTCACAGACCTTAAAAAAGCCGTTTCTTCTAACAAATCCGCTTCTTCTACTTCTTCTGCTACAACAACAATTGATAATCGCTTGCAGTATTATCTGAATGACTTTGTTAATTGCTATTTTACCGTTCCTAATGATTCAGACGGTCAAACAAAGCAAGCAAAACGACTGAATAGCTTCTACGGTTCAGAACCTGATATTCAAGCACAGGGTCAAGTCAAAAATCCTAGTCAATTGAGCTGGTCACGCTTACTAACGATAACAGATAATGCAGCCACCTATGAAGTACATTACAAACAAACTGTAAAGAATGGCGATAAAACAGAAGAAAAAGAAATCATAACAGGTTTTAATATTCCTTATGCCAAAACAAAAACGGTTCATTCATTACCTTTGGAGCGATTATCCTTATCATTTTAGCTTGGAGAAACAGCTCTTGGGGAAAACTATTTACCACGCTTGTTTTCTACGCAGTGATTGCCTCTTTAACAGGAGGTGGACGACAATTACTTCATGTTGTCGGTTGGTTCCTCCGTCTCTTTGGAATTGAAACGGGGTTGTGATATGGAAGAAGAACGATTGTATGATTATGCTAGAGGGATAAACGCTCCCTACTGGATTCAAGAAGTTAAAACACAAAAAGGAAAACGCATTTGGTATTTTGCTACACCTATGCAGCTTTCCTTTTTTGTGGTCTTTGCCCTGGTCTTGATTTTGATGTTGACAGTACTTAACTCAATTCTTCTTCCGTTGAACAAATTAACGCATTCCATTTCACTCTATCTCTACTGGTATATCCCTTATAAACTCGCTAAGTTCTATACAGAGTATGAACCACAAGGAAAGAAAATGCACGTTTTCTTATGGGATTACATCTGCTATCTTATAGATTTTCGTTTCAATCGAAAAGCGATTTATCATGAAGATAGAATGAAAATGATGGATGAAGAAGAAATAGTCTTTGAAAAAACAGATTTATAAAGGAGGTCTAATGGTTCTAAAACTAGTCTATCCGATTCTTAAAACACAGGATAACATAGCTTTAACGACAGATAAAACGGTGATGAGTTTTTATCGTATTCCTAATACTCCCATCACCATTACCGATAAAGCTAAGAAACAAAAACACAAGTTGACTACTGCTCAGCTGATTAAAAAACTAGTTAAAAACAAGTCCTTTGAAGTCTCCTTGATTCCAAAGGACTATTTGCTAGAAGAAAAGATGAAAGACTTTTCTCATGCCTTGTCTCCCGATAGTCAAGCATTGGGGGAAGAACTGTTGCAGTATTCGACAGACAAATTGACACAAGAAATGGAAATTCCTTATCAGTTTGACTGGCTGATTGGTGTCAATCTTTTAAAAGATGACCAAAACACCACCGTTCAGGATATGGCGGTTGAGCGCTTCTCTAAAGTCTCTGAAATGATTGCCAATAGCGTGGGCTTTCAATATGAGATTCCTGAAGATTGGGCACAAGACTATCTGGTTAGTGAAGCTACTGTCTATCAAACCCTTTCTGCTCTTCGGGCACAACGCTTGACCAATGAAGAGCTCTTTTACTATCAACGCATGCAATACTTGCGCTATATTCCTCATCTAAAACAAGAGGTCACAGCCAATCGGGCACTCTTTAATGTGACAGATACGGTCTTAAGACCCATGGCAGGGGGCTTTATGAAATTAGACATCCCCTATGGTTCTTCTTTTCTCACCATTCTTCCGATTGCTAAAACACCCATTATTTTTAATGGCTTTCATCTGGGAGAATTTACCCAACGCTTTAACTTCCCTGTAGAACTACGGATAAAGGCAGAATTTATCGAAAAGAACTCTTTAAAAGGGCGAATGGCACGTTCTAATATTCGCTACCGCAACATTATGAATGAAGCAGAAAGTACTGACACCGTCCAACAAGATGAAATCATTCTAGGAGCAATGTCTCTCAAAGACTTGATGAAAAAGGTTGGTGGGAAAGAAGAAGTCATTGAATATGGAGCTTATCTCATTATTGCTGCTTCTAGCCTATCCCAATTACGACATCGCCGTCAGGTGGTCTTAAGTTACTTTGACGATATGCACGTTGAAGTGAGTGAAGCTAGCCATGACACCCCCTATCTCTTCCAGTCTCTCCTCTATGGTCAACCACTTGAAAATAAGACCAGAACGTGGACACACTATGTCACTCCAAGAGGCTTTGCGGAGCTAATGCCGTTTACCAATACAGCTTCAGGAAACCATATTGGCTGGCATATCGGACGGGTGGATAATTGGACAGGACGTTGGGAAAGTATTGAAAAGGCACAAGAAGCGTCTAAAAATATGGTGCTCTTTAATGCGACCGTTGGAAATAAAGAAGGGATTGCAGGAAAACTCACAAAGAATCCACATATCTTGATTACTGGCGCAACGGGTGAAGGAAAATCCTTTTTAGCAGAACTTATCTTTCTCCTAACCTCTCTTCAAGATGTGAAATGCTTGTATGTTGACCCGAAACGCTCTATCCGAAAACACTTTGAAGCAATTGCCCATCACCCAGACTTTGAAAAACGATTCCCGCTTCTGGCTGAACATATCAAACAGATAAACTTTGTCACCTTGGATAGTAAGGTGAAATCCAATCATGGAGCTCTTGACCCAATTGTTATGTTGGATAAAGATGACGCTGTTTCGGTTTCAAAAAACATGCTCAATTATCTTATTTTTTCCAACAAGCGAATTAAGGTCACCATGAAACAAATGACGGCTATTTCTAGAGCGATTAACAAAGTGGTCGCTCAAAGACAAGCAGGAGAAACGGTTGGGTTAAAACATGTTCTCAAAGAGCTCACCAATAATCCAGACAGCACTATCTTTGAAGTAGGAGACTATTTGACTTCAATTGTTGAAAATTCTATTTTAGAATTGGCTTTTTCAGACGGCAATATTGAAGGATTGTCTTACGATAAACGGGTGACCGTTTTAGAAGTTGCTGACTTGTCCCTACCAGATAAAGACAATCAACAAGATGTCACCCCAGACGATAAAGAAATCAATTCTACGGCGCTGATGTTTGCTTTGGGAGCTTTCTGTACACGCTTTGGAGAACTCAATCGCTATGAAGATACCATTGAATTTTTCGACGAAGCATGGGTACTGATGAAGTCGGCAGAAGGACGAGCTGTTATCCAATCCATGCGCCGTGTTGGACGCTTCTTTAACAATGTCCTTTGCCTGATTACCCAATCCGTCCATGACGCTGAAGGAGATGACGATACCACAGGCTTTGGGACACTCTTTGCCTTTAGAGAAGACAATGAACTTCCCGATATTTTAGAGCATGTTGGACTAACGGATAATGAAGAAAATCTGGAATGGATTAAAAATATGATTTCAGGGCAGTGCCTCTATAAAGATGTTTACGGCAATCTCAATATGATTTCCATTTATAACATTTTTGACAGTATTGACCCACTTCTAAAACCAATGAAAGCTACGGTTTCTTCTAATCTTGAAAATAAATACGCATCTTAAGGAGGTGAGCTTGTGCAAGAAGCATTTGAAAAATTAAAAGGCATGGATATTTTTTCTTTAAAATCTTATACAGTCCAAACTGGATTTTTGGATATTAGCGGAATCTGGGTGATGTTCAACGAAATCTTTGTTAACTTCCCCTTTTTCCTCCTTAATCTCATTGTTGGTTTCTTCTCCTTGATGATTCGGATTTTAGAAAATGTCCGTCTTTACGACACTTACAAGCAATATGTCTTTAATGGGGCTCAATCCATTTGGCGAGGCTTTACAGGAGCTACTTCTGGTGTGGCTCAATCTTCATTAGTCTTTTTGCTTCTCCTTTGCTTGGCTTTTTATCTCTTTTATCAGTTCCTCATGTCTAAAGGCAATTTCTCTCAAAGATTGCTTCATGTCCTTCTAGTTCTCTTTTTAGGCTTTGGTTGGTTTGGGACAGTTGCTGAAACTTCTGGCGGACTGTATTTGCTCAATACAGTAGACAATGTCGCTAGTGATTCATCACATTTCTAATGTCTCTGTCTCCTACGGAAAAAATCAGGCTTTAAAAATAGGGTCTTCTGTCGCTGATTCTTATATCGCAGAAACCTCTTATAAAGCCTATCTCTTTGTCAATACAGGACAAGAAAACGGGAAATACAAAGACCGTCAAACAGGAAAAGAAGCACCGTTTGATGATTCAAAGGTTCTAGGAAGCTTGGATAAATCAGGCAAGTTTAAAGCCGTTTCTACCGCAGATAGAAATGATTACTTAAAAATGGGAGACGGAGCTAACGATGATAAAGAGAAAAACCGTTGGGTATCGGCTATTCCTGACTATATCCCTGTTAAGTTCTTCTATATCCTTTTTAAAATGGTAGAAGCGATTGTCATTGCCATTCCTATTGTCTTAATTCAGTTGCTCAATGTCCTTGCACAAGCCCTTGTCCTTATCATGATTCTTCTTTTCCCTATTGCCCTTTTGGTTTCCTTTATTCCCAAAATGCAAGATATTCTCTTTGGAGTTTTTAAGGTCATGTTTGGAGGTCTTGCCTTTCCAGCCATTACAAGCCTGCTAACCTTAGCTTTACTTTACCTTGAAAAAATCATTGAAGACTTAGTAAGCAGTCGTTTTGATAAGGTTATTGGAGATTTTTCTTCCTTGTCTACTTTTAGCGCTCTCTTTAAACTAATCGTTTCTGTTTGTGCCAAAGGTGTGATTTATTGGTTGCTTTGGAAATACAAAGGAGAATTGATTGAATTGTTACTCGGTTCACGAGCAAAGATTACGTTTGATGAGATAGATACCAAAGTCAAAGAAACCGTGACAAATGGACAGGAAACTATGAAGCAATTGCCGACAAAAGCCACTAACGCCTTTGAAATGGCTCAAACATCCGGAAATTTTTTCCTTGCTGGAGCGGGATTTGGGGCTGGGCTCTTCATGAATGCTGGTAAACAGATGAAAACTCTTTTTTCAAATCCCCATCCAACTTCAGAAAAAACAGAAAGTTCAACGCCTACAGAAAATGACGAGGAGGAAACACCCGCTACTTCTTCTTTTGAAGAACCAATCACTTCTGATGAGGTAACAACACCGTTTCAAAAGTCCGATATGCCAATGGAGACTTCTGAATCTGCTATTCAGGAAGAAGACACAAGCGTTCAACCTTTTGACACAGAACCTTCTCCGCTAATGGATACAAAGCAAAGCAGAGAACAGAAAGAGTTTGAAGAGCGCCGTCAAAATCGCCTCTCTTGGAGACAGAAACATCACATCAATAAACTTGAAAAGGAGTTAGAACCGTACAAAGATGATGAAGCACTATACCAAGCGCAAGGTTCAAATGCCTTTATCAAGAACTATCGTAAAACCTTGCCAAAAGACGATAAATTAAAAGTCAATATCAACCGTAAATATCAGATAATAGAGGAATTAACACGATTGAGAGGAGGAAAGGAATGATGAATACACGCATTTATTCTAAAAGAGGTTTTGAACAGACGGTGAACAATGTGGTTGCCCTTGCCTATGAAAGGAGAAAGCCTTCTATTGACTTTCTTCTTTTATTTTCAGTAAAAGAGGCTGAGAAAGAGCAATTGTTGGCAACTATCAAAGAAAATCCTCTCATTTTGACGGCTCAATGGCGGTTTGACACCGTGATAATGACAATTTATGTGAAAACTTAGGAGGGAAGATGAAGAAAAAACTAGTAATCGTCAGCGGTTTAAGTGTTCTCCTTTTCCCCTTGTTCTTGGTTGTCCTTATCATGGGAGCTTTTGCATCTAATGGACAAGCCAAAGGATTACAAACGAAACTAACCGCTAAAGAGGTGGCTCAAAAAGCCAATATTTCAGAAGAACGGGCAAGTGATGTCATCAAAATTCTGAATTATGAACTCTCACAAGAACAATTTACTATCGCAGGAGCTTCTGGAAGTTTAGCGGTTGCGGAACGTGAAAGTGGCTTTGACCCTAAAGCCGTCAATATAGGTGGCGGTGTAGCTGGTTATTTCCAATGGTCGGGCTGGTCTTCTACTATCAATGGCAATCGCTGGTCAAAGGCAAAACAAAAGACATTAGATTCTGATATTGAACTAGACCTCTTATCTACAGAGCTAAACGGCTCTTATAGCAAAGTCAAAACAGAAATGCAAAAAACGACTGACCCTGAAGAGGCAGCGCTTTACTGGTCAGAGCATTATGAAGGGGTCGCTTTATCAGACGGTCAAACCAAAGCTAGTGACCTAAAAAAGAATGCGAGAAAATGGTATAACCTCTTCAAAGATACTTTAACAGGTAATACAGCCAATACCAAAACACGAGACGGTGGAGGCGTAACTTCTAATGGAGTGCCGGCTGGATATAGCCTTACAAAGGCAATCAACACCTCTAATTATACTTCTGCGACCTATCCTTGGGGACAATGCACATGGTTTGTCTATAACCGAGCCAAAGAGGTGGGCGTTCATTTTGACCCTTATATGGGCAATGGTGGGGATTGGAAGCAGAAAGCAGGCTATCAAACCACACATACACCAACTGAACATAGCGCTCTTAGCTTCTCTCCTGGACAAGCTGGCGCAGACCCAACTTACGGGCATATTGCATTTGTGGAGCAGGTCAAATCAGACGGGTCTATTTTAATTTCAGAATCAAATGCTAAAGGACTTGGAACTGTCTCTTACCGTACATTTGATAAGGCAACAGCGAGCCAATTTACTTATGTGATTGGGAAGTAAAAAATAGAAAAGGAGAAAAGATGATACATGAGATTAAACTTTCTCACTTATTCTTTGAGGATGTTCAAAGTGGTAAAAAAACTTTGAGCTTCGCAGAGATGATAGAAATTATCAAGTAGATGATGAATTATTGTTAAATGAAATAAAAGATGGCGTTTTAACTGGTTGGAAAATTCAAGTAAAGGTTATTTATAAATTGACTGGATATGTTGGATTAGAGCCCACTTATTGTATTTTATGAATTGAAAGATAGGAGAGGATAAAATGAATAAGCTGATTGTAAATTTAGAAAATATCACGGTTGCTCTTCCAGAAGATAAAGTCATTATTGAAAAGGAAGAATATGATATGCTGAAAAAGAATGCTAACAAAGGGAAATATATGACGATGAATGAATTATTAGAATTACTTTCTGTCAGTCGCCCTTGGTTAATCGAAAATATTCTTTATCGTCCGTCTATTAAAAATGATATTGATATTGAAAAAAATCCAAATGGTTTTGTGAAATATCCTAATTCTCATGGTAGTAAATATCTTTTTCTTGCTTCTAAAACAAAAGAATATTTCGAGAAAAACTTCAGAGAAATTCTACTTGATACATGATATAATAGTCAGGACAAAGTCTTGATTATCACTTTTATTTTAGAAAGAGGTAAACATGGCTATTTCCTATAGACAACGAGGAAAAAAGAAATTATGGGATTATAGAATATTTGACAACAAAAAGAAGGTTATCGCGTCTAATTCTGGTTTTAGGACAAAAAAAGAAGCGGAACTTGAAGCACTTTATTTGGAAATAAAATTAAAAAATGGAGCTGTTATTGATAGGAATACTACTTTATACCAGTTATGGGAAAAGTGGACGGCACTTCAGATTGAACCATTAAGAAAATCTGATTCAACTTTAAATAAGCATAAATTACGTGGTAAATTTATACAGAAATATTTCCAAGAGAAACCTGTCTGTGATATTAAAGCGAGTGAATATCAGGAATTTATAAATACTTATGCTAAAACTAATTGCCGAGATAATGTTAGTCGCTTAAATTCTGAGGTTAAAAAGGTTCTTATTTTTGCTAAACGTGATAAAATAAATGTTCATAACTTTGTCGAAGGAGTCATTTTATCTGGTCGTCCTTCTCCAAAGAAAAAACAAGATAGATATATTCATAGTTTAAAGGACTATGCTAGGTTAGCTCTCTATTTAGAAAATCATCTTGATTACAGGACATCTATTGTGCCCTATCAATTATACATACAATTGAAAACTGGATTGCGAACAGGAGAAATCGCTGGTCTATCTTGGGATTGTGTTCTATGGGAGCAGCAAGCTATTAAAACTTATCGTCGTTATGATACTGTTAGGAGGAGATGGACAAAAGCCAAAACAGAAGAATCTGTTAGAGTTGTGCCAATAGATAAAAATGTCATTCAAGTGCTTAAAGAATTAAAAGATAGTCAATTTAGAATGTTAAAATACTATAACTTAGAGAATCCAGATAATATGATTTTCTTTGATTTATTTAATGGAGTATCAAGCAATAATACAATTAACAAGTGGCTTAAAAGTATTCTACAAGAATTAAATATTAAACCATTGAACATGACAAGTACAGGTTTACGACATAGTTATTGTAGTTCTCTTTTAGCTATGGGAATTGATATTTGGGCTGTTTCAAAACTAATGGGTCACAAGGATATAACAGAAATTACAGAAACTTATGGTCATCTAGTTAAAGAAAAAGCCGAGGAAGAAAACAATAAAGTTAGAAACCTTTTATTTCGATTAAATGAAAAGATATAAAGGGCTCTATAATATTTGTAGTGGGTAAATCCCCTATAGATATTATGGAGCCTATTTTGTTGTAGAAAAAAAGTCCCATATGACCTATAATGAAAAGCGATCAAACCATCATTTAGAAAGAATCATATGGAACCATTACATTTTACCTCAAAACTACTCGATATCAAAGACCCTAATATCCAAATTATAGATGTTGTTAATAGAGATACACACAAGGAAATCATCGCTAAACTGGACTACGACGCCCCATCTTGTCCTGATTGCGAAAATCAAATGAAGAAATATGACTTTCAAAAATCGTCTAAGATTCCTTACCTCGAAACGACTGGTATGCCTACTAGAATTCTCCTGAAAAAGCGTCGTTTCAAGTGCTATCATTGTTCGAAAATAATGGTCGCTGAGACTTCTCTCGTCAAGAAGAATCACCAAATCCCTCGTATCATCAACCAAAAGATTGCTCAAAAGTTGATTGAAAAGGCTTCTATGACCGATATTGCTCATTAGCTGTCTATTTCAACTTCAACTGTCATTCGCAAGCTCAATGACTTTCACTTTGAGCATGATTTTTCTCGCCTTCCTGAGATTATATCCTGGGATGAGTATGCCTTCACTAAGGGAAAGATGAGTTTCATTGCACAAGATTTTGATAATCTCAACATTATCACTGTGCTTGAAGGCAGGACACAAACTATCATCCGAAATTACTTTCTGCGCTACGAGCGAGCTGTTCGTTGTCAGGTGAAAATCATTACGATGGATATGTTTAGTCCCTACTATGGACTTGGCTAAACAGCTTCGCTTTCGAATTTCTAGGATCAAGCTGAAACAGTCTCCCAGACTGTTTCACTCCCAAACGCTAAAATCGTTCTAGATCGTTTTCATATTGTCCAACACTTAAGCCGTGCTATGAGTCGTTTGCGTGTCCAAATTATGAATCAATTTGAGCGAAAATTTCATGAATACAAGGCCATCAAACATTACTGAAAGCTCATCCAGCATGATAGCCGTAAATTGAGTGATAAGCAATTTTATCGCCCTACTTTTCGCATGCACTTGACGAACAAAGAAATTTTAGACAGACTATTGAGCTATTCAGAAAACTTGAAACACCACTATAAAGCCTTATCAGCTCTTGCTTTTTCACTTTCAGAAAAGGACCCTGAGAAATTTTTCGAACTTATAGAGGACAATCTAAAGCAAGTTCATCCTCTTTTTCAGACTGTCTTTAAAATCTTCCTCAAGGACAAAGAGAAAATCGTCAACGCTCTTCAGCTACCCTATTCTAATGCAAAATTAGAAGCGACTAATAATCTCATCAAACTTATCAAACGAAATGCCTTTGGTTTTCGGATCTTTGAAAATTTCAAAAAACGGATTTTCATCGCTCTCAGCATCAAAAAAGAAAGGACGAAATTCGTTCTTTCTCGATCTTAGCTTTTTTTCAACCCACCACAGTTGACAAAGAGCCTTTACTTTTTGTGTTGTAGAGATAGTCTTGTTAAAATATAGGGGGAACCTAAATTTCATTAAATACTAAAAGCCTTTATTACTGCACTTTTATCATTTTCAGCCTTTCTGCAAAGAAACTAATATTTTCTAAAATCCTAGTTTCTACAATACCATATCACCATATCAATTTTCCGTCACTTCTATCATTAAGAATTTTTCTTACTAAAACTTCTGAAAATTATCTAACATCCTCTTTTTTATCTCTTTTTAGAAAGCTTGTATAAAAATATCGTGAATCAAATCCCCCAATAATTGACTCATAGTCTTAAGAACTTAAGCTAAATACAACCATTCTTTCACTCAATCCCCATCTTCGCTGCTTTCTCTGCATGGATAACTGTTGTATCATAAAGAGGAAGAGCTATATCAGATTGCTTTACTAGAAGACCAATCTCTGTACAGCCTAGGATAACGGCTTCTGCACCAGCATTTTTTAAATCGTCTATAACGGTAAGATATGTCTGTTTTGAACTTTCTCTGATATCTCCCAGACAGAGTTCATCATAGATAATCCGATTGACGTCCGCAATGCCTGCTTGGTCTGGAATCAGCACTTCTAGCCCAGATTCTAGTAATTTCTCCTTGTAAAAGTCTTGGGTCATGGTGTACTTAGTCCCCAAGAGTCCAACCTTTCGAATACCATCATCTACCAGGGCTTGAGCAGTTGCTTGCGCAATTTGCAAAATTGGAATTGCAATTTTCTTCTGAATCTGCGGTGCAACCTTGTGCATGGTATTGGTACAGATGACGATAAAGTCCGCACCCGCCTGCTCTAAGCGCTGGGCAATGTCCGCCAGCACCTGCGCACTCTTGTCCCAGTCTCCAACAGCCTGATAATGCTCAATCTCTGCAAAATCCACACTGTAAAGCAGGATTTTAGCAGAATGTAGACCGCCTAGTTCCCTTTTGATAGTTTCGTTTATAATTTGGTAGTAAGAAGTGGTGCTTTCCCAACTCATACCCCCGATTAAACCGATTGTTTTCATCGTCTAATTAAACTCCTCCTTGTTAATGATTGCCAATGAATTGTACAATATGCTACTGTGAGATCTTTTTCCGACGGCAATCGCAAACAACACTTCCGTGATAGTCGTTTCTTTAAATCCTTCCACAAAGGGATCAATAATAATTTGGTTCATAACAGTTTTAATTCATATGACTAAATTCAGATTTTTAGCTTATCACTCTATCATCAAATTTTGGCTAATTTATATAGTTTATATTCATAGTGATAGGTGGAATAAGTTAACAAAAAACCAGTTGTATTATACTGTAAGAAAAAATGTGGTAGTTATTCAAACGGGCTGTCCTTATTATACCACTAAAATCCCTTACTTACAATATATTATTCCCAACCTAAAATATCTGATTGCCAAATTCTCAACTTGTTCATTCTATTCTTTAAACAAAACTAGGAGAACTGAGCATACTGCTCTGCAAGTTTGCCTTATTTTGAAATATCATAAAGATTATGGCGGCGAAAAACTACTAAATAAAGTAAGAAAATAATCCATAAAATTGGAAGCCCCCAGTTCACCAGAGAAAGACCAGCTGTAAACGGCATAGTCTTAAACAGAATAGATAAGATAAGGAGTAAAACAACTAACACAATGAAAGGGGGGGCGTTCCCAACTGTAACAGAGACATTGTCATTTTCTTTGATATCTAGAAGTAATGCCTGACTTGTAAATCCCAGAATGTCTTTAATATAAAGAGAATGTTTTCCTGCCGATAGTTCAATTTGCTTATCTACAATTGCAGTAACTCTGCCTTGATTGACATCGTCCACTATCAGATAAAGCAAGCCTCTGTCATTGACAAAACTTAGTTTTCTATGAAGTTGCAAAACAGCCATAATAAATACCTCCTAACGACCAATATTATATATGTTTTAAAAATTGAATATATGCAGATGCGCTTCTCTCAATTTCTTACTTTGTTGAAACCGGGTGTCCTCTCTGAACCATAAAAAGCAAAGAGATCACGATAATTTTAGCGACAATAAAAATTTAAATAAAATCTTAAAAGGAACTAATCCCTGCTCAAGAGTATAATAATATTTCCCATCAGGTTGATAATCCTTTTCCTGAATCCCAGCAGATACTGCTAATGCTATTTTTCTCCTCTGTAATTTATCTCCTCCATTTTTACCATAAGACTAACCATAAATTAATACATTATCTATCCACTTTTTAGCAATGACGGACTAGAAAAATTAAATATAGGAAATTGAAAAACTAAGTTTTGATGAGATTCAACTAATTACTATTCTCTTTTTTTATTTATAGTACCTTCTGGGCATTCTTTATATAATTCATGAAATTGTATATTCTTCTAGATATTTCCCCAATTCCTCAATCCAACGTTTATTAATGGTTGAATGTTCCATATCTGAGTGTGTTACTATGATTAATGTTTTCATCTATATTTTTCTCCCTATTTATTAGGTACTGAATTATCAAATTAGGTGCACAAATTCCTCATAGATACTTCATAAGATATTATTCAATTTAGACATTTCTGAGCTCTATGATTTAGTTTTTCTTCCTATTTTTTTGAATTAAGAAATCATCAATCTTTATCCGGTGTTGTGATTTCATTTGTCAATTACTTCACCATCAGAGTCATTAGCAGTTATAATTATCCTACTTTAACAGCTAGTTGATTTGAGGAAATGAAAATAGCAAATCTGTTAGTGTGGCAAGACAATTTCTATCATTTTGACCAATATTCTCTATTCCCTATTTCAAATACTTATCGGTTTTTTATTGTTTTTTTACGAATGGTATGGGAAATTAGTGAAGTAGGATAATTTTACTTACTACAGAAATTATGAAACTATTTTTAGATACTCTTTAGGACTCTATCTCAGATTACCCAAAGGAATAGAATTTCCCGATTCTTGCATTGCTCTATTCGGTTCGAAGAGCTTCAACAGGATTCTTGCGAGCGGCAATCTTGGAAGGAATATAGCCGGCAAAGAATGTCAAAATAATGCTAAGAGCCACTAATGCAGCTGCATTCTCAGGAGAGAGGTTAGCTGTAAAATCTTTGATATTCAACGAATCAGCTACCAATTGGTTAATGGGAATAGTCAGAAGTGCTGCTATTCCGATACCTAATACCCCAGAGCTCAAGCCCAACAGCCCTGCTTCAGCATTAAAAATGCGCGAAATATCTTTCTTACGGCTTCCCAGAGCTCGCAAAATTCCGATTTCTTTCGTTCTCTCTACAACAGAAACATAGATTAAAATTCCAATCATAATGGAAGAAACTAACAGTGAGATGCCTGAAAAGGCAGTTAGAATAAAGGTTACAGAACCAATAATATCAGTAAAAGCCTCTGATACTGTTTTTGCCATATCCGTATAGGAGACAGAATAGCGTTCATAATCATTGCTGTTTTTGCCATATTTTTTGGCTACATCTTCATTAAAGGTGTGTATAGTTTGCAGGATCTTCTTTCGATCTTCAAAAGACTTGGCATAAAAACTTAAACTTGTTGGTGTGTTGTCACCTCCTAGTTGTTGCATCATTGTTTGGTAGCTTTCTTCTGACAGAACCTCGCCACTGATTTCCAAGGCACTACGGGTCTGGCTTTTTTCCTGTGCTTGAACAATAGCTGAACTTTTTTCTACCTTCAATAATTGATTGAGAAAAGTTTGACTATAGCCAATTGTTCCATTAAATGGGGTTGTGGTAGCATCCTTTAGCTGCATGATTTCTGTTATTCTCAGAGTTTGCCCTTCTTGATAAAGGCTGTCTGTCACTTCATTAGGAATAAAGCGCTCTCCAATTTGTCGGAAATATTGGTCATTTGTAAGAACATGGATTTCTTTACCAAGAAGTTCTTCTATCTTTACTTTATTTTTCCCCTTATAACCTAACATAGCAAGTTGTTGTTCACTTAAACTACCATCTGAATCTAAAAATAGAATAGCTTGATTACCAGTTGGATACTTAAATATCTTATCTTCGCTAGCAACTAATCGGTACTTATCCGTAATGGTGGTTTCATCTGTTGGAAGAACTGCAAAGTTGGTAGTAGTTGCCATTAAAGTTCGTACCACATTATCTTGAATCTGATGGATCTGACCATCTGTATCCTTGACAAAAGCCTTAAGAATATAACCAGTATTGAAATTTAGACTTTTGTAGTAAGATTTAGCATGCTTTTTCATATATGAGATGAAATCACCGTCTTTTCCCCCTAGAGCATCTTCAGTGTAATGATTCTGATGTGTTTTCCCTTGCTCAGCTACCTTGATTTCTTTGATTGGTTTTTCAGTTTTTTCTGCTAATCGATCGGATAAGGTTCGAATTCCTCCTGAGTCTGCTGCTGATATAGTTATGGGCATAGTGAAAAGGGTGTCTTCCTGCATACTTTTAATATAGCCATTCATCCCAGATGAAATCGCTAAAACAGAAGCAATACCTATAATTCCAATACTCGCTGCAAAAATCGTTAAGATACTCCGAACTTTCTTAGTCAGCAAATTTTTAAAACTAGAGCTAATTGCCCGAGCAAAAGACATAGAAGTTTTACCAAGCTTGTAACCCTTATTGGAATCAATTTGAAGATTTGGGGCTGTATCTTCGATAATCTTTCCATCTGATAATCGGACAATTCGACTACTACAGTTTTCTGCCAACTCAGGATTATGAGTCACCATAATAACCAACTTACCCTGACTGATTTTCTTAATCAGTTTCATAATTTGTATACTAGTGCTACTGTCTAGTGCGCCAGTAGGTTCATCAGCTAAAATAATTTTAGGATTGGTTACCAAGGCCCGAGCAATAGCCACTCGCTGCATCTGACCACCAGATAATTGATTGGGTTTCTTGTAAATATGCTGCTCCAGTCCAACATCTTTCAGAGCTACAACTGCTCTTTCCTGACTTTCTTTATTGGATAGACCTGAGATAGATAGAGCTATTTTAACATTTTCTAATACTGACAAATGGCTGATGAGCTGGTAATTTTGAAAGATGAAACCAATGGTCCCATTACGATAACTATCCCAATCTTTATCTTTGAAAGATTTCGTCGAAGTGCCATCTACAATCATATCTCCTTCATCATAACTATCTAAACCACCAATAATATTGAGGAGAGTTGTTTTGCCACTGCCACTAGCGCCTAGGATAGAGACAAATTCATGTTCACCAAAACGGATGGATACATCATTCAGTACTCGGTTTTCTTCCTCACCACTATTGTAAATCTTTGTAATATGCTTTAATTCTAACATCAGCATTTCCTCTCTTCTTGCTCTCTACCTGACATACAGTCAAAATTCCAAGAAAAGTTTGTTTTTATAATTTTATTGACATTTATCAAATGCAGCTGGCGATCTGAGCTATGTCTTCCAAAAATTGTTGACGTTTATCATCGGAAATCTTTTCGACACCTGCTAATTGAGTCAATTTAACCGGTGCAACAGCGCAAGTTTTTAAAATTTGATTTTTTAGGACTTTGCCATAATCCTGTGCAAAAGGTGTTACAAAAGAAGGTGTGTTATGAGTCGTGATGATCCAAGCAGATTTCCCTTGTAAATGCCCTTCAAGACCGACTTTTTTATAAGAATAAGCAAAACCTGCTACAAAAACACGGTCAATGAACCCTTTGAGTATGGCAGGCATACCACTCCACCAAAGAGGGAAAATAAAGATTAGATGATCCGCCCAGGTAATCAAATCACGGTATTCTTTCATTTCAACAACTTTGTCCAAGTCACGCCGTTTATGACTTTCATCAAATCGTAATATCGGGTCAAATTGCTCATTGTATAAATCTAAGGTTTTAACAGAATGTTTGCTCGAAATGTTAGCTTGAACCTGCTTGAGAATTGCGCAGTTAAAACTTTGATGGGTTGGGTGAGTATAGATGATTAAAATATTCATGATCGTTCTCCTTTGATATAAATATCAAGCATATGGTCAATAGTGGTTTGAATCGCTTTGTTATCAAGATCATAACCAATGGGACTGTTCGCCAGAACGGCAAAACCTGAAATGAAACTCCAAAAGTGAAACAATGTTTCAGTTTCACTATTGGTGAACTGTTCCTCTTTACGAAGCTTCAAAACAATACGCTTAAATTCTTCAAAACCTGGCAAATCTGAATCCAGCGAAATAGTATCCTGTGTGACCCTTATATATTTGAAAGGAAATTTAACAAAAAGAGCTTCAAAGAAATATGGATACTGTTTGGCAAAGGTGATGAAGTTAAAACCCATTTTAGTCAATTGATGACGAGCAGAAGCTTCCAAATCAATTTCCTGTTGCATTTCTTGATTGAGAAAAGTAGAGAGGCGTTTTAAAACCACTTTTAAATAATTTTCTTTGCTTTCAAAATGACGATAAGGAGTTCCGTGGGTCACACCACAAGATTTAGCGATAGTTCTCAGCGAAAGTTGTTCAATGCCATGTTTTTTGATTTCTTCCACTCCTGTCTGAATGAGTCTTTCTTTCAATCCAGCTGTGTTACGTTTCATAGTCTCCTCCAAAAGTATACGTTGTCTACACCGTTAGTATACACTGTCTACATTGTTTTGTCAATTCTAAGAGTATAATAAAATCCCTTTTCATTGTAAAAAGAATAAAAAGGGATTAGAGATAGAAAAGCCATCATAGTTTATGCTTATTCATTCTACAGAGAATTTGTTCTTTTTAAAATATATCTATAATAAAACAGTCGCATCAGAAAGCCTGCCGTCCAGCCAAAAGGAGCGGCCATCCAAATGCCATTAAATCCTAGGGAAGTGCGAGATAACAAGACGGCTAAAGGCACTTGGAGAATACAGAAAGTTGTGATAGAAGCAATCAAAGGAAGAAGAGATTTTCCATAACCTAATAATAAACCATTTAACACCTGCATCGCTCCAAAAATCAGATAAAAGCTTGATACAATACGCAAATACTGTTGACCGATTTGAATGACGGCTGCATCATGATTAAAAATGGAAATGAATGCTGGAGCAAAAACAAAAATCATAACAGAAATGCAGATTGATAAACTGATTGAAAATAATAAGGTACTTCTACCACCCTTGCTAATGCGCTCTCTTTTCCCGGCCCCTTCATTTTGGGCTGTAAAATTCATCAATGCCTGTCCGAGATTAACAGCAGGCATTTCTGCAAAAGAGTCAACCTTAGACGCCGCTGTATAGGCTGCAATAGCGCTTGTTCCAAAACTGTTGACAAGAAACTGAATCACCAGAAAGCCAAAACTAATGAAAACCTGCTGCAACATAGCGGGAAGACCGATAGATAACGATGAACGCAATTCTTTGTTGCTCCATTTTAAATCGAATAAATGAGGAAACAAATCTGGATATTTTTGCTTCATGTACAATAAACAGACAAAGAAAGAAAAATACTGAGCGATGACAGTAGCACCGGCGGCACCAGCAACACCATAATGAAAGCCCGCAATAAAAACTACATCTAAAAATACATTCAGACAAACCGAACTAATTAAAATATAAGTTGGTGTCTTAGAATCTCCAATCCCTCTCAAACAATTCGCTAAAGTATTGTATGCAAAAAGCGGCACCAAGCCTAAAAAGATAATTTTTAAATAAACATCCGCATCAGCTAATAAAGATTGAGGTACATTTAATTGTCTTAGAAATATACTCGAATAGAAAATCCCCAAAATTGTTAAAATAAAAGCTAGAATACTCGTGAAAATCAAGTTCGTATCAAGAATATCTTTCATCTTTTGGAAACGTTTTGCTCCATAAAGCTGGGAGATAAGTACACTGGCTCCAATGGAAATTCCTATTGAAAGGGCAACTGTTAAGGTTACTAACTGAGTACTAGCACCAACAGCTGCCAATCCTTTTGTCCCCACAAGATTTCCGACAATGGCAGTGTCCGTCACATTATATAATTGCTCAAATAAATTTCCTAAGAGGATGGGAACAGAAAAATAGAGTATAGTTTTTAATTCATTTCCTTTGGTTAAGTCCGTCATTTATTTTCTCCTTTTAATCTGCTATAATAAGATTAAAACCATACAATTCGTACAATATCATTATAAATAAAAAATTGGCTCTTATTATCCAAAAAATTGTCGGCAAGATAATTTTATAAGGAGAGAATATGTCTGTTAATTCATTTGAACATTATCCCATGACGTGGAAACCTAATAAGAAACTGTTAAAAGCCCCTCTGTACCTTACACTGGCAGAGTTGCTAGAGCAAGATATTGTCAGTGGCCGGCTGGCAGCTGAAACCAAATTGCCGCCACAGCGTGAGTTAGCAGACTTTTTAGATATTAATCTCAGCACTATTACACGAGCTTTTAAACTATGCGAACAAAAAGGAATCATTTATGCTGTTATTGGCAAGGGAACGTTTGTGTCGCCAAATAAAGCAACTCCTTTAGGGGCGCTTGAAAAGAATCAGTCACTAATTCCACTCGGTAATCTGAGACCTTACTATCAACTGAACACTATTGCATCAGATACCGTTAGGCGATTGCTGCAGAGCCCTTCTATTGATAGACTCTTTCGCTTTGATACGGTTAATGATACCGACTGGCACACAAGAATTGCCCAGTATTGGCTGAAAAATTTTTCTCTCAGTACTTCTCAAGAGAATATCTTTCTAACCTCCGGCACTCAAAACGCACTTGTTTTGCTTTTTCTAACGGTATTTCAGGCTGGTGATAAGATTGCCACAGATACCTTTACCTATACCAATTTTATCTCCCTAGCCCGTCAGTTTCGGATTGAATTGATTCCCATCATATCTGATACTAAAGGCATTCTTCCTGAAGATTTGGAGAAAAAGTGGCAACAGCATCAGATTAAGGGAATTTACCTAGTGCCAACAAACAATAATCCAACTGGTGCTACCTTAACCGCACAGCGCCGAAAAACTTTAGCTGATATCATCATAAAACATCAGCTTTTGTTAATTGAAGATGATACCTATGCCTTTATCAATAAGCAACAGCCGCCTCCATTAGCCAGCCTGATTCCTGACTGTACCTTTTATATCCATGGGCTTTCAAAAGCGTTGTTTCCTGGCTTGCGGATCGCCTATATGGTCGTGCCTGACCGATTTATCAAAAAGATTTCACTTACAGCTAATAATATCAATACTCATATCTCTTTGTTAAATGCTGAAATTACCAGTGAACTCATTTCAAGTGGACAAGCCCAAGAAATTATCCAGCAAAAAAACCGATTGTCAGAAGAACGCAATCGTCTTTACCGTCAGTTCTTCCCTGAAGTTACTTCTGAGAATCCTTTTGCTTTATTTCAATGGCTGCCATTACCAAAGGAATGGAAAGGATATGAAGTTGAAACTCTTGCCCAGCAGCATGGTGTAGAAATTCTTTGTGCAGAACGGTTTTTTGTCGGCGGTGTCATAGAGCAGTCAGCCTTACGAGTATCCATCTGTTCGCCAGAAAATATGGAAGAATTAGAAAGAGGACTAAATATCCTTACGAATTTATTAAGATGATAAGAAGTACGAATTATATTAAAAATGATATTATTTTACTCTTAAGAGAAAATTGAGAAAAAATAACATAAAACGGATTAATCGGTTAAAAGTTGTACAATAGGGCCTGTCAAAGAATTTTGACTTAGCTCCTCCCTAAATGTTAAAGAATTTAACCTAGACCAAAAAGGAGAAAAACGATATGATGATGATGAAAAGAGAAATGCTTGGAAACCAGTTAAGAAGAAGCAGAGAAGTATTTGGCTATAGTCAGATTCAAGTAGCTAATTTGCTTGGTGTCTCCCGGCAAACAGTTTCTAACTGGGAAAATGACAAAACGATTCCAGATGGCATCAGTCTAATACAGTTAGCAGATATTTATCATATTTCTTTAGATAAATTATGCGGTCGGACAGTTTTGCTAAAATCGACATCTCATTCGGTTAGTAAGGTGGAAATCGGGCAAATGCTTGGCTTAGTTGGTGTATTCCTATGCTGCTCGCTCGTTAGTCTGACAAATATCCTATTTTTTAGTTTCCTTTTTCTCTGCTTCTTAATCTTTTTCATCTATTCTCATTTTCAAAAATACAATCATTAATATTGGAGGTCAGAAATGACGAAAGAGACAAGAGGATTAGCCTTAATTGCGGGTATTTATTTTCTTCTTTTTGTAATTCCGCATTTTATACATTTTTCATATGGAAATCAGTCACTTAGAATGATTATCCCGCTGCTGGCTTATATTTTCCTAGCTTTATTTGGACTCTATGTGTTGCGTTATCGGTTAAAGGAAAATTTGTCGTGGATAAAACAGCATAAGCTGAAAAGTTTGGGGATTACGCTGCTTGTCTTTTTAGCGATGACCCTCTTTACGATAGCAGGCAGTTTTTTAGCTCAGTTTGACTATTCATTTTTTAACATTGACCAGTCAAACTTAACTAACGATACCAATATTGGATCGGCAATGAATTTGTTTCCTGTACCTCTGCTAATCTTGGTTTTAGGTATCTTAGGACCTTTTGTTGAAGAAATTATCTATCGTTATATTTTGCTAAATTTTTTTAAAAAATATTGCTCTGTGGGAGTGGCGATTTTTTTATCCAGTCTTTGTTTTGCCATGATTCATGTCAATCATTTTACAGCCAATGAATTGTTAGGCGTTTTACCTCATTTTATGTCAGGTCTTGTCTTTGCTTATACTTATCACAAAACAGATAATCTCCTTTTTTCATCTGCTGTGCATATCTTCAATAATAGCAGTATATTTTTACTGATATAAAGGCGAAGACTATACTAAACCGAGGTTGTTTAATCTGCTTTGAATTCTATATTTATTAAGGAAGAAGGTTCTTTTATATGTTGACCAGCTGTTTTAGTTTTTTAGTCATCCTTTGTATTTTAGTCTATTTCTATTTAATGTTAGACTTGCATTTAAAAAATAAGGGCATCTACAGTCCTATCAGACATGCTGTCAGTGACTATGGGGTAGGGGAGTATAAATATCTTTTTAACTGGGCAGGAATTGTCAGTACATTCCGTAATATTTTCTTGATAGGTGCTCTTATCTGTTGGAACTATGAGGCTGCCTTTAAAGAAAAAGCTATTTGGTTATTAGTACTGGCTTTGGTTGGCTATTTCGGAGTCATGGTTTTTCCAACAGATATTGAGGGAAGCCACAAAACAATCAGCGGTCGCCTGCACTTGCTATTTGCTATTTTACAGTTTACCGTCTTGGCCATTTTTCTTTTTCAATTGACCGATGTAATGAGTGCATTAGTGCCTTCGTTAGCTGTTTTCTTCTTGGCAATAGAATGGCTGATAAAGATTGGTTTATATGGATTGGTCGCCGCACTTATTTTACCTTTTTTAAAACCCTTCTTTGGGTTATTAGAACGCATTTTTCTGTACGCAAGCAATATTTATATCCTGATTTTTTGTATAATACTATTTCAACAAAAATAGATTATGGATTTTATTATAGCCGTTTAGTGTATCCTTTATTATATATGGGATTCTTAATAAAGAATTGTTTGAACTGTACGATAAGATAGTAAAGCAAGATAGTAAAGCGAAAAGGGCGGAAGTTGCTTACTACAATTGAGATACTTTTATAACTAACTATAAGTGTGGTTACTAATTGAGATACAAATCGTTTATTAGAAAGAGAAAACTATGCTGAATGAACAAGATACTTGTGTTCCGACGGGTATTTCTCCAAAAGAGACGGGCTTTTGTTATACTATGTCAATAATTGGCAGGAAATATAAACAACAATTCTACATATTTTAGTTGAAAATGCGATAGTTTGTTATAATGAACTTCATCGACTAATTGGGACAATTTCGTTTAAAACCTATTCTCTATGCTTTATGTGATTGAGGTAAAAGAAAGAGAAAATAATTGAAGAGGCAAAGAGCGATTGTTATTTTCATAAGAGAAATTGCAAATAAATAGAACACTTTCTGTCCTTAAAATTACAATTTATTTACAAAAGGCTAAATAAGGGGAATATTAAACCTTGAACTGTCAAATTAAGTGCACATTTTCCTCGTAGAAAACTTCATAAGGTGTCTTCCAATTAAGACACTTTCGTGGTCTATTATTAAGTTTGTTCTCCCACAGCTGAATGGGTTTGATTATCAACCAATGTTAGATCACTTCCTTTTGGAAAATATTCTCTTACTAGTCCATTCGTATTCTCGTTAGACCCTCGTTGCCATGGAGCATGAGGGTCTGGAAAATAAACTTCAACTTTCAATTGACCACTCAATTTCTGTGATACGTGAATTCTTTCCCTCTATCGGGAGTTACTGTATGCTTTGTCAAGGGTTCTAACATTTTTACCATAGTTTCTATAACCAACTTGCTTTTCTTGATAGCTACCTTCTGGATTTTAAGAAAACGAGAATAGCGATCCGTTAGAGTCACTAAACAAGCTTTTCCAGTTTTACCTGCAACAGTATCTGCTTCCCAATCTCCTATTCTAGTTCGGTTATTAGCGTCTTCAAGTCTTTCGTGAATGGTATGAGAAATAGACATTTGCCCTCTATTTTCGACATGATCTTTTGTATGAGGTGTTTTCCCACGATGACGGAGCTTTTATATGACACCACGAGCGCCATATAAAAGCTTGTCGTCAAAGTGACCGCGATAGATGGCTCTATAGATTGTTTGATAACTAATAACAGCTTTCCCGTACTCTAATCGCAACCGGCCTTCTATTTCTTCAGGAGACCATTGATAATCGAGAAATAGATGCTTGACGGTATTGCTTAAATTGTGATCTATTTCAAGCATCCGTTTCCACTCGCGGCTAATACTATACGGATAACGATGGGGCAACTTAGCAATTTGAGAAAAATTTAGGCCTTGCATACGGTAAATGAGAATACTCTCACGCTCATCTATGGTAAAATGATGATAGCTCATAAGATTTCCTTTCGTAACTAGTTTGTTCAATTCTATTTTACTAGAAAATCTTATGAGTTTTTATTGTGCACTTATATTGTATATTCAAGGTGAAAAAAAGTCCCATATGACCTATAATGAAAAGCGATCAAACCATCATTTAGAAAGAATCATATGGAACCATTACATTTTACCTCAAAACTACTCGATATCAAAGACCCTAATATCCAAATTATAGATGTTGTTAATAGAGATACACACAAGGAAATCATCGCTAAACTGGACTACGACGCCCCATCTTGTCCTGATTGCGAAAATCAAATGAAGAAATATGACTTTCAAAAATCGTCTAAGATTCCTTACCTCGAAACGACTGGTATGCCTACTAGAATTCTCCTGAAAAAGCGTCGTTTCAAGTGCTATCATTGTTCGAAAATAATGGTCGCTGAGACTTCTCTCGTCAAGAAGAATCACCAAATCCCTCGTATCATCAACCAAAAGATTGCTCAAAAGTTGATTGAAAAGGCTTCTATGACCGATATTGCTCATCAGCTGTCTATTTCAACTTCAACTGTCATTCGCAAGCTCAATGACTTTCACTTTGAGCATGATTTTTCTCGCCTTCCTGAGATTATATCCTGGGATGAGTATGCCTTCACTAAGGGAAAGATGAGTTTCATTGCACAAGATTTTGAAAAGCTCGATATCATCACTGTCCTTGAGGGAAGAACACAAGCTATCATAAGAAATCATTTTCTCCGCTACAATCGAGCTGTTCGCTGTCAGGTGAAAATCATTACGATGGATATGTTTAGTCCCTACTATGACTTAGCTAAACAGCTTTTTCCGTGTGCTAAAATCGTTCTGGATCGCTTTCACATTGTTCAACACTTAAGCCGTGCTATGAGTCGTTTGCGTGTCCAAATCATGAATCAGTTTGAACGAAAATCCCATGAATATAAGGCCATCAAACGTTACTGGAAGCTCATTCAACAGGATAGCCGTAAATTGAGTGATAAGCGATTTTATCGCCCTACTTTTCGTATGCACTTAACCAATAAAGAAATCCTAGACAAACTATTGAGCTATTCGCAAGACTTGAAACACCACTATCAGCTCTTGCTTTTTCACTTTCAGAACAAGGACCCTGACAAATTTTTCGGACTCATTAAGGACAATCTAAAGCGGGTCCATCCTCTTTTTCAGACTGTCTTTAAAACCTTCCTCAAGGATAAAGAAAAGATTGTCAACGCCCTTCAACTACCCTATTCCAATGCTAAATTGGAAGCAACTAATAATCTCATCAAACTTATCAAACGCAATGCCTTTGGTTTTCGGAACTTTGAAAACTTCAAAAAACGGATTTTTATCGCTCTGAACATCAAAAAAGAAAGAACGAAATTCGCCCTTTCTCGATCTTAGCTTTTCTTCAACCCACTACAGTTGACAAAGAGCCATATAAAGTTGACCAAAAGTTGACCAAAAACAAAAGAAACGCTGATAAATCAACGTTTCTCAAACTTAAGCTATACCGGCGGCCGGGGTCGAACCGGCACGTCCTTGCGGACACTGGATTTTGAGTCCAGCGCGTCTGCCAATTCCGCCACGCCGGCAAAGTTAAACTGGGGTAGCTGGATTCGAACCAACGCATGAGGGAGTCAAAGTCCCTTGCCTTACCGCTTGGCTATACCCCAATAATATAAAATAGGCGAGTGATGGGGATCGAACCCACGCATGCCAGAGCCACAATCTGGTGTGTTAACCACTTCACCACACCCGCCATATCACAATAAACACGGGCAGTAGGAATTGAACCCACACTGAAGGTTTTGGAGACCTTAGTTCTACCTTTAAACTATGCCCGTAAAGGTATGGAAGGGGAGGGATTCGAACCCCCGAACCCGAAGGAGCGGATTTACAGTCCGCCGCGTTTAGCCTCTTCGCTACCCTTCCTGATATTAAACTGATATGGCGCGAGACGGAATCGAACCGCCGACACATGGAGCTTCAATCCATTGCTCTACCAACTGAGCTACCGAGCCTACTTATTGCGGGAGCAGGATTTGAACCTACGACCTTCGGGTTATGAGCCCGACGAGCTACCTAGCTGCTCCATCCCGCGCTATTCCTACTAAGGAGGATGTGGGATTCGAACCCACGCACGCTTTTACACGCCTGACGGTTTTCAAGACCGTTCCCTTCAGCCGGACTTGGGTAATCCTCCAATAAAATTTTTATAGTCCGTACGGGATTCGAACCCGTGTTACCGCCGTGAAAAGGCGGTGTCTTAACCCCTTGACCAACGGACCATATATCTTAAAATGGGCACGAGTGGACTCGAACCACCGACCTCACGCTTATCAGGCGTGCGCTCTAACCACCTGAGCTACGCGCCCAAGTCCAAAAACTTGGTATGGTTGAACATCTCTGTTCAAAGCGGGTGACGAGAATCGAACTCGCGACAACAGCTTGGAAGGCTGTAGTTTTACCACTAAACTACACCCGCTTAAAGAAATGGGAGTTAACGGGATCGAACCGCTGACCCTCTGCTTGTAAGGCAGATGCTCTCCCAGCTGAGCTAAACTCCCAAAAAGGAAGTATCTCTACTTCCTATCCTTGCTAAGCGACTACCATATCTCACAGGGGGCAACCCCCAACTACTTCCGGCGTTCTAGGGCTTAACTTCTGTGTTCGGCATGGGTACAGGTGTATCTCCTAGGCTATCGTCACTTAACTACTGAGTATCTAACACACTCAAAATTGAATAACGTCTCAAATTGTAAAAGGTTTACCTCTACGCTATCTTTCTCAATGAAATTGTACTCCGGCTAAATCCTTACTAGATCTGCCTTCATTACTTAAGTAATTGTATTCGAACTAAAAAGCTAGTGATTTAGATAAATCCGCTTGAAGTCCCTATGACTTCTGCGCTGATTCCCTAAAATCATACGCTTTTCTTCACGTTCTCATTACTTCTTGGATAAGTCCTCGAGCTATTAGTATTAGTCCGCTCCATTGCTCACACAACTTCCACTCCTAACCTATCTACCTGATCTTCTCTCAGGGCTCTTACTAACATAACGTTATGGGAAATCTCATCTTGAGGTGGGTTTCACACTTAGATGCTTTCAGCGTTTATCCCTTCCCTACATAGCTACCCAGCGATGCTCTTGGCAGAACAACTGGTACACCAGCGGTAAGTCCACTCTGGTCCTCTCGTACTAGGAGCAGATCCTCTCAAATTTCCTTCGCCCGCGACGGATAGGGACCGAACTGTCTCACGACGTTCTGAACCCAGCTCGCGTGCCGCTTTAATGGGCGAACAGCCCAACCCTTGGGACCGACTACAGCCCCAGGATGCGACGAGCCGACATCGAGGTGCCAAACCTCCCCGTCGATGTGAACTCTTGGGGGAGATAAGCCTGTTATCCCCAGGGTAGCTTTTATCCGTTGAGCGATGGCCCTTCCATACGGAACCACCGGATCACTAAGCCCGACTTTCGTCCCTGCTCGAGTTGTTGCTCTCGCAGTCAAGCTCCCTTATACCTTTACACTCTGCGATTGATTTCCAACCAATCTGAGGGAACCTTTGGGCGCCTCCGTTACCTTTTAGGAGGCGACCGCCCCAGTCAAACTGCCCGTCAGACACTGTCTCCGATAGGGATCACCTATCCGGGTTAGAGTGGCCATAACACAAGGGTAGTATCCCAACATCGCCTCCATCGAAACTGGCGTCCCGATCTCTTTGGCTCCTACCTATCCTGTACATGTGGCACAGACACTCAATATCAAACTGCAGTAAAGCTCCATGGGGTCTTTCCGTCCTGTCGCGGGTAACCTGCATCTTCACAGGTACTAAAATTTCACCGAGTCTCTCGTTGAGACAGTGCCCAAATCATTACGCCTTTCGTGCGGGTCGGAACTTACCCGACAAGGAATTTCGCTACCTTAGGACCGTTATAGTTACGGCCGCCGTTTACTGGGGCTTCAATTCATACCTTCGCGTTACCGCTAAGCACTCCTCTTAACCTTCCAGCACCGGGCAGGCGTCACCCCCTATACATCATCTTACGATTTAGCAGAGAGCTGTGTTTTTGATAAACAGTTGCTTGGGCCTATTCACTGCGGCTCAGTTACACTGAGCACCCCTTCTCCCGAAGTTACGGGGTCATTTTGCCGAGTTCCTTAACGAGAGTTCTCTCGATCACCTGAGGCTACTCGCCTCGACTACCTGTGTCGGTTTGCGGTACGGGTAGAGTATAAATTAACGCTAGAAGCTTTTCTTGGCAGTGTGACGTCACTCACTTCGCTACTAAACTTCGCTCCCCATCACAGCTCAATGTTACAGATAGAAGCATTTGACTCCTATCACACCTCACTGCTTAGACGTGCTCTTCCATTCGCACGCTTGAGTTAGCCTACTGCGTCCCTCCTTCACTCTATACTCTAGTACAGGAATCTCTACCTGTTGGCCATCAGATACACCTTTCGGTCTCTCCTTAGGTCCCGACTAACCCAGGGCGGACGAGCCTTCCCCTGGAAACCTTAGTCTTACGGTGGACAGGATTCTCACCTGTCTTGCGCTACTCATACCGGCATTCTCACTTCTATGCGTTCCAGCGCTCCTCACGGTACACCTTCGCCACACATAGAACGCTCTCCTACCATCCCCTAAAGGATCCACAGCTTCGGTAAATTGTTTTAGCCCCGGTACATTTTCGGCGCAGGGTCACTCGACTAGTGAGCTATTACGCACTCTTTGAATGAATAGCTGCTTCTAAGCTAACATCCTAGTTGTCTGTGCAACCCCACATCCTTTTCCACTTAACAATTATTTTGGGACCTTAGCTGGTGGTCTGGGCTGTTTCCCTTTCGACTACGGATCTTAGCACTCGCAGTCTGACTGCCGACCATAATTCATTGGCATTCGGAGTTTATCTGAGATTGGTAATCCGGGATGGACCCCTCACCCAAACAGTGCTCTACCTCCAAGAATCTTTCTGTCGACGCTAGCCCTAAAGCTATTTCGGAGAGAACCAGCTATCTCCAAGTTCGTTTGGAATTTCTCCGCTACCCACAAGTCATCCAAGCACTTTTCAACGTGCCCTGGTGCGGTCCTCCAGTGAGTTTTACCTCACCTTCAACCTGCTCATGGGTAGGTCACATGGTTTCGGGTCTACGTCATGATACTATGGCGCCCTCTTCAGACTCGGTTTCCCTACGGCTCCGTCTCTTCAACTTAACCTCGCATCATAACGTAACTCGCCGGTTCATTCTACAAAAGGCACGCTCTCACCCATTAACGGGCTCGAACTTGTTGTAGGCACACGGTTTCAGGTTCTCTTTCACTCCCCTCCCGGGGTGCTTTTCACCTTTCCCTCACGGTACTGGTTCACTATCGGTCACTAGGGAGTATTTAGGGTTGGGAGATGGTCCTCCCAGATTCCGACGGGATTCCTCGTGTCCCGCCGTACTCAGGATCCTGCTAGGTATAAAGACTATTTAAAATACGAGGCTCTTACTCTCTCTGGCAACCTTTCCCAAGGTCTTCTTCTATAATCTTTAAGTCCACATCGCAGTCCTACAACCCCGAGAAGTAAACTTCTCGGTTTGCCCTCTTGCCCTTTCGCTCGCCGCTACTCAGGCAATCGCTTTTGCTTTCTCTTCCTGCAGCTACTTAGATGTTTCAGTTCACTGTGTCTTCCTCCTCATATCCTTAACAGATACGGGTAACAGGCATCTACCTGTTGGGTTCCCCCATTCGGATATCCCTGGATCTACGCTTACTTACAGCTCCCCAAGGCATTTCGTCGTTTGTCACGTCCTTCTTCGGCTCCTAGTGCCAAGGCATCCACCGTGCGCCCTTACTAACTTAACCTTATCTTTGACCTCTCAGTCATATACTCATTAATATTCACAGCGTTTTCGGTTTATTTTCTTGTTACTATTTGATATCGTTATTCAATTTTCAATGTGCTAATCTTAGGATATTAAGAGACGATTCGCTTGCGAAGACTTCTGTAGAAAAATAGAAAACTGACGTTGTGTTCCATGAACACAAGGAAATTTATCTTTTTTCCTAAGAAGTTAGTCTCGTATTCAACTTCACTTCTTTATTAAGTTCAGTAGGATTCTATCCTAATGGAGCCTAGCGGGATCGAACCGCTGACCTCCTGCGTGCAAAGCAGGCGCTCTCCCAGCTGAGCTAAGGCCCCACAAGACCTCTCAAAACTAAACAAGACAAACTCAATGGCTTCCGTTTTTTCCTTAGAAAGGAGGTGATCCAGCCGCACCTTCCGATACGGCTACCTTGTTACGACTTCACCCCAATCATCTATCCCACCTTAGGCGGCTGGCTCCTTACGGTTACCTCACCGACTTCGGGTGTTACAAACTCTCGTGGTGTGACGGGCGGTGTGTACAAGGCCCGGGAACGTATTCACCGCGGCGTGCTGATCCGCGATTACTAGCGATTCCGACTTCATGTAGGCGAGTTGCAGCCTACAATCCGAACTGAGACTGGCTTTCAGAGATTAGCTTGCCGTCACCGGCTTGCGACTCGTTGTACCAGCCATTGTAGCACGTGTGTAGCCCAGGTCATAAGGGGCATGATGATTTGACGTCATCCCCACCTTCCTCCGGTTTATTACCGGCAGTCTCGCTAGAGTGCCCAACTCAATGATGGCAACTAACAATAAGGGTTGCGCTCGTTGCGGGACTTAACCCAACATCTCACGACACGAGCTGACGACAACCATGCACCACCTGTCACCTCTGCCCCGAAGGGAAACTCTATCTCTAGAGCGGTCAGAGGGATGTCAAGACCTGGTAAGGTTCTTCGCGTTGCTTCGAATTAAACCACATGCTCCACCGCTTGTGCGGGCCCCCGTCAATTCCTTTGAGTTTCAACCTTGCGGTCGTACTCCCCAGGCGGAGTGCTTAATGCGTTAGCTGCGGCACTGAGCCCCGGAAAGGACCCAACACCTAGCACTCATCGTTTACGGCGTGGACTACCAGGGTATCTAATCCTGTTCGCTCCCCACGCTTTCGAGCCTCAGCGTCAGTGACAGACCAGAGAGCCGCTTTCGCCACCGGTGTTCCTCCATATATCTACGCATTTCACCGCTACACATGGAATTCCACTCTCCCCTTCTGCACTCAAGTTAAACAGTTTCCAAAGCCTACAATGGTTGAGCCACTGCCTTTCACTTCAGACTTTTCTAACCGCCTGCGCTCGCTTTACGCCCAATAAATCCGGACAACGCTCGGGACCTACGTATTACCGCGGCTGCTGGCACGTAGTTAGCCGTCCCTTTCTGGTTAAGTACCGTCACAGTATGAACTTTCCATTCTCACACTCGTTCTTCCTTAACAACAGAGCTTTACGATCCGAAAACCTTCTTCACTCACGCGGCGTTGCTCGGTCAGGGTTCCCCCCATTGCCGAAGATTCCCTACTGCTGCCTCCCGTAGGAGTCTGGGCCGTGTCTCAGTCCCAGTGTGGCCGATCACCCTCTCAGGTCGGCTATGTATCGTTGCCTAGGTAGGCCATTACCCTACCTACTAGCTAATACAACGCAGGTCCATCTACTAGCGATGCAATTGCATCTTTCAAGCATCTAACATGTGTTACATACTGTTATGCGGTATTAGCTATCGTTTCCAATAGTTATCCCCCTCTAATAGGCAGGTTACCTACGCGTTACTCACCCGTTCGCAACTCACAGCCTATGGTGTAGCAAGCTACGGTATAGGCTGTGCGTCCTACTTGCATGTATTAGGCACGCCGCCAGCGTTCGTCCTGAGCCAGGATCAAACTCTCATATAAAGTTTGAGTTCTCACTCATTTCTGTCACTGACAGATTTATTGTTTCTTCTTAATGTTTGACGGACTGTCTTTAAACAGTCGCCTGCACATTGGTTCGTCTTGTTCAGTTTTCAAAGGTCTTTGTCGCCACTCAAGCGACAACTATCTTAGTATATCACCTCCTTCTCTTCTTGTCAATACCTTTTTTATCTTTTTTTATTTTTCTTGTTTTTTGTGACCTTTGAAAAAGAAAAGTTCTGACTTATCTTAATCGCTATAGTCCTTTAAGTAGGCTCTTAATTCTCGAATCATGGCTTGGCGGCCTTTGAAACGTTCATCAGCTAGTAAGCGCTCGTACTGCTCTTGTTTCTCTGGACTCAGTTGAGCTTGATAGCTCTTTAGCTGGTCTCGGAGAATCACCAATTCATCCAGATACAACTCTTTCAGGCTGAGCTTGTGACCTATCTCGCTCACTTCTTCATAAGCTTGACGATCGAGTTTGCGTTTTTGGCTTTCCTGTTTACGGAGGATGTCCAGGATATGATTGCGGAACTTGGTCTTATAGTAAACATAGAGCTGACTTTCTGTCTCTACCAGCTGCGGATAGCGACTTACCAACTGATAGAGTACTAACATGCCCTCTTGGTCCCAATCGCTTAATTCCCACAGGTGGACATAATATTCCCGACGGCACTTTAATACAATCCCCCTTACCTTCCCATACAACTCCTTGAACTCCATTTCCTTCTCCTTCCTTGCTCTTACCTTTTAAGGATAGCATGAAGGAGAAACCTTTGGTTTTCTTCTATCTATTCTACTCTTTTTGGTTTCTATTTCGTACTTCTTAATACACCTATCTATCTCTTCAGGCACTTTTACATGCTGTTCAGCGGGTAAAATTGAAAAAGAACAATTGTCTTATCTCATGTCTTTAGTAGACTTTGCTTTTTCACGATTATCGTAAATATCTACCTTTATAAAATCTGTAAATATAGATAGTAAACTACTCGTGGTGCTAGTTAAACTCAAAACACTATAAAAAGCCCAAAAGGACTATACTGTAAGTGACGAAACAAACAGGAGGTTGTCCCAATGAGCCACTTACAGTATATCGCTAAATCCCATCATTTACAATGGAATATGAAGCCATTATCCAAAATTTATCATCAGCTTTATCGGGATTATTGCCCCGATTCATTGAAGCATCGCCGTAATGTCAGCTTATCAAAATGATAATTTCACCACTTTAATGATTAAATTTAATCGGAAAACACTAAAATTTTACAAAGAGAAAGCAATCTACACTCTTGACGAAAACGATTTTTTAGGATAAAATAATAAACGTTGTGGCGGTATAGCCAAGTGGTAAGGCACGGCTCTGCAAAAGCTTGATCGTCGGTTCAAATCCGTCTACCGCCTTCCGTAACCTGATTTAACAGGATTAACCGAATGAAAAGCAACGGCAAAACCGTTGCTTTCAGATTGAAGACAAAGTCCTAAGAACAGAAGTTTCTAAGGGCTTTTCTTTTTGTAAAGTCGTATAATAGAGGTAAGAAAAGTTGTGAGGTTCTTGCTATGTTTCACAAAGAAAAACCTGATTATAATCGCTGCCAATATGGCTTCTATACGATAGACGAATTGGTTCCAGAAGATCACTTTCTTCGCCAAGTGGAAGCAGAGGTTGATTTCGACTTTATCTATGACTTGGTTGAAGAAACGTATAGCCCCGATCAAGGTCGTCCCAGTCTAGATCCCGTCATGTTGGTCAAAATCCCTTTGATTCAATGTTTTTATGGCATTCGCTCCATGCGCCAAACCATTAAAGACATTGAAGTAAACGTAGCTTATCGTTGGTTTCTTGGACTAAGCTTGGATGACAAGGTGCCTCATTTTACTACATATGGAAAGAATTACAGCCGTCGTTTTCAAGATAAAGCACTGATTACTGAGATATTTTCACACGTACTCCATCAAGCTTTATGTGCTGGTTTGATTGATTCTTCTGAAATATTTGTGGATGGTACCCCTATCAAAGCGGCAGCTAACAGTCACAAGTATCATAAGGAAATAGTTGCCCAACAAGCTACATTTATGAGGGAGCAATTGGAAGTTGAGATTGATTTAGATAGGAGAAAACACGAAAAGAAGTCCTTAAAGCCCGCAAAAGGAAGCGAGGCTAAAGAAAAGAAAATCTCAAGGACAGATCCTGAGAACGGTTGGTTCCACAAGGGTGAACACAAGGAAGTCTTTGCCTATTCTGCCCAAGTAGCGTGTGATAAGCATGGTTGGGCCTTGGCTTATACGGTTGAAGCAGGAAATGTTCATGATAGTCAGGCTTTCCCTGCCCTTTTTTCAAAGTTAGAAGCTTTCTCCCCACGCTACATTATTGCGGACTCAGGCTATAAAACCCCAAGTATTGCAAAATTTTTGTTAGACAGAGAGATTACCCCTGTCTTCCCCTATACCCGCCCCAAGGGAGTAAAAGGGAAGTTAAGACCCAGTAATTTTGTTTACGATTCCTATTATGACTGTTACCTCTGTCCAGAGAACCAAGTATTAACCTATCGCACGACGACCCGAGCAGGCTACCGTGAGTATAAGAGTGATCCAACAGTATGTGTCGCCTGTCCCCTATTATCCGTTTGTACTCGAAGCCAGAATAATCAGAAAGTCATCACAAGACATGTATGGAAAGATGCGCTTGAATTTTGTGAAGAGATTCGACATCAAAGAGGGATGAAGGAGCTCTATAAGAAGCGTAAAGAAACAATTGAGCGGCTCTTTGGGACCGCCAAAGAATACCACAACCTCCGTTATACAAGAGAGAAAGGCAAGTCCAAGATGGAAGATAAGGTTGGGCTTACTTTGGCGTGTTTGAATCTCAAAAAACTAGTAAAAATAAGGGTGGGTAAGCCTTTTTATTTTGTTCTAAATCCGATTTTTGGATGGAATATCAGATGATGAGACAAAATATTTTTGAAAATACAAAAAGACAAACGCCAAAAATGACGTTTGTCTACGTTCTGAAAGCCCGTAAAATCGGGCTTTTTTATTTTTTTGTTCGGTTAAATTAGGTAAAATATGATGAAGTTGGTGGATGAATTTGAGACAAACATTTTCAACAAGAGTTTATTTTTCATCAAAATAGCACAAAAAATGAGCCAAAACCAATAACTATAAAAATTGATTTCTAGCTCACTTTTTATTATAATTCTGCAATTTGGTTCAGATTTACTTCGGCAACTGTATCATTTCCGAATAGCGAAATAATCATTTTAACTTTGTTGTTGTCAATTTCGGTGATTTTACCCGTATAATCTACAAAAGCTCCGTCAATAATCCGAACTGTATCGCCAACTTTCGCATTGATGTCAAATTCTTGAACGGTTTGTCCCATTGAAATCAAGATTTGGCGGATTTCTTCTTCCAATAGTGGTGTTGGTTTGGAGCGGTTTCCGTGCGAGCCAACAAAGCCTGTTACGTTTGGTGTGTTCCGTACGACAAACCACGCTTCATCTGTCATCACCATTTCTACCAAGACGTAACCTGGGAAGCGATTTTCTTCAACTTCTTTGGTTTTTCCATTTTTCTCCACTTGTACCGTTTGCGTTGGGATTTCCACGCGCAAAATATTTTCTAACATATTATAGGTTTGTGCACGTTGTAAAAGATTTTCTTTTACTTTATTTTCATATCCTGAGTATGTCTGCAAGACAAACCAGCCTTTATCAAAACTGTCCATCGTTCTTCCTTTCCTAAATAAAAAAACCTGAGGGCTTTGGTTTCTTTTCTAGCCCTATTATACCACAAAAATGGCAAATGCAATCTTTTTACTACCATTTTTATGATAAAAGCCTACTTGATAAAACAACAAGCAGGCTAAAAATTAAAAGATATTTAACAATCGTACCAAACCTCTTGTGACAAGTAAGTCGAAAAGATAAATAATGACGACAAAGAAAGCTGTATATTCCATGACTGAGATAAAATCTACCCAGCTTTGCTTTCTAGTTGGCCAAGTTGTATCTTTTAATACTTGAAATGTATCTTTAATGAATTTCACAACTTTCTCCTATCTAGTTTCTTTATGAATCGTGTATTTACTGCAATGCTTACAATATTTATTTACTTCCAGACGTTTTGGTTTTGGCGTACTACTCAATTTGATTGAATAGTTTCTCGATCCACAAACCGTGCACGCCAGACTCGCTTTTTTTAGTGCCATAACGCCTCCATCTTGTTTATTATATCAGGAAAGCCCGTTTTTGACAAGTCTATTGGAACCAACTCTTAACCGTGTCCCAAAGATTCTGTGCTTTTTCAGGAATCTTAGCATCGTCAATTGCCTTCTTAGCTTGGTCAACCAAATTCTTGGCTTTATCTTGCACATCTTTCAAAATATCTGAACTATTGTTACTTTGATTTGCAGTATCATTTGTACCATTCGTATCAACCGGTGCAATGCCATTTTTTGCATAGGCATTTTCGTCACCAAACTTCGTACCATTTGTGTACGGTAGGATACTATTTGCCACACTTCGGAAAATAGCTGAAGCTTCATTGGCACTAGTGCCTGTAAGATAATGATTTTTATCTGTCTTTGGGAAACCTAGCCACTGACTAATCACCACATCTGGCGTGTAACCAATAACCCATTGATCTCCTGATAAATCTGGGTTAAAGTCAGTCTCTGTCGTTCCTGTCTTCCCAGCCATATCATAGCCGTAAGGGGCCGCATAAACACCTGTACCATTAGTAAATGTTCCCAGCATCATACTAGTCATTTTTTCTGTTGTTGAGCGGTTAAGTACTCGTGTTGAAGTTGATTTATGAGTTTTGACTACTTGCCCACTAGCATTTTCGATTTTGGTAATCAAATGAGCATCATTCATAACACCATTATTGGCAAAAGTCGAGTAGGCTTGTGCCATTTGTAGCGGATTGGTGGTTACGCCACTACCAAGAGCCACTCCAAGGGTCTGGTCCACTTTATCCATGTTCAAGCCAAATTTTTTACCATATTCAAAAACTTTTTTCAGTCCCAATTCATTAGCAGCAGCAACCGCTGGAATATTTAAAGATTGCGCTAAAGCCTGATACATGGGAACCGTCGGACTGGATTGAATTCCACCATAGTTGTTAACGGTGTAATTTCCGTAAGTCGTTGTGCTATTGTCCAACTCTTTATTGATGGACCAACCTGCTGCAACTGCAGGGCTGTAAACCGCCAAGGGCTTAATAGTCGAGCCAGGGCTTCTTGAAGATTGTGTAGCATAGTTAAAACTTCTGAAATTGGCACTCGTACTATTGATTTGCCCGACAAGCGCGCGAACACCTCCAGTTTTAGGGTCAAGCGCTACACTACCCGATTGGGCTCTTGTCCCATCGGCTGCTTGCGGGAATAAATCTTCGCGATCATAGATGACTTGCATGCTAGCTTGGTAATTCTGATCTAGCTCTGTGTAAATGCGATAGCCGTTATTAACAATATCAGCTTCTGTCAAACCATAATCTCGAACTGCTTCATTGATAACCGCATCAAAGTAAGACGGATAGCGATAATCTGCCGATTTTCCTGTGTAAGCATCTACCAATTGACTGCCCAAACCATTCACTGTTGCCTGATTGGCTGTTGCTTGATTGATATAGCCAGCAGCTACCATATTTTGCAGAACGGTATTGCGCCGATTGGTTGCATTTTTGATAGAAGCAATGGGATTGTATAGCTCCGGTCCTTTAAGCATTCCTGCTAAGGTAGCTGCTTGATCTAGTGTCAGCTGGCTAGCAGATACGCCGAAATATTTTTTAGAAGCATCTTCTACTCCCCACACACCATTCCCGAAATAAGAATTATTGAGGTACATGGTGAGAATCTGATTTTTACTATATTTCTTGGTTAATTCCAAGGCGAGGAAAAATTCCTTTGCTTTCCGCTCAATGGTCTGATCCTGAGATAAGTAAGCATTTTTGGCTAATTGCTGCGTAATGGTGGAGCCACCGCCAGAACGTCCCGCTGTCAAAATCGCCATGATAAAACGACCGTAGTTAATCCCACTATTTTTATAAAAAGAACGGTCTTCTGTCGCAATGACAGCATGTTGCAAATTCGGGCTAATCTGGGACAATTCTACATAAGTTCCCTTTTGCCCTGACAAACTTCCAGCTTTTTTGCCGTCCTTATCATAAATAGATGTCGTCGCTTTCAAAGCATTCTGCAAATCATTCACATTAGTGGATTTGGCAACATAAAAGAGATAACCTCCTGTCACCAAACCAAAACCAAGTCCCAAAATTAAGACAATCTTCGTCAGGTGATAGCGACGCCAAAATCGACGAAATGGGTGTTGAGAAATCGGCTTTTTCCGACTTTTCCCAGATCGGCTCAAATGCGGCTCAGATTCTTCAATCTCTGTCACCTCTTGATGCTTGCGCTCAGGACTTTCCTTTTTAAAATGATTCACTACTATTTCAAATAACTCACTTAATTTTTTCATATCCTTATTCTATCACCTTCTCCATATCCAGACAAGAAAGGACTTCTTATTCAAGCGTTTAGTTTAGGAAACTTTAAGAAATTATTTAATCTCGAGCTACTTATTTTCAATCATCGGCTATTTTGTTACAATAACTATATGCAATTTACGATTACGATTCCACATGGTTTGCCAGAGATGACAGTCAAAGAGCTGCTGGAAGAACATTTTTTGATTCCACGAAAGATTCGCCATTTTCTGCGCATTAAAAAACACGTCCTTGTAAACCAACAACCCATTAACTGGCAAAGTCGGATTCATCCAGCTGATGCGATTGCTTTAATCTTTGACGAAGAAGATTATCCAGAAAAGTCTATTTTAATGGGCAAAGCTAATCTTGTGGAAGAATTATACCAAGATGAACACATCATCATTGTCAACAAGCCCGAAGGTATAAAAACACATGCCAATGAACCAACGGAGCTGGCACTTTTAAATCATGTCTCTGCTTATGTTGGAAATACTTGCTATGTCGTTCATCGCTTAGACAAGGAAACAAGCGGAGCTGTTCTTTTTGCGAAAAATCCTTTTATCTTGCCAATCTTAAATCGATTGCTAGAAAACAAGGAAATTTCGCGTGAATATTGGGCTTTGGTACAAGGAGCATTTCTCAAAAAACGTCAAATCTATACAGATAAAATCGGTCGTGACCGTCACGATCGGCGAAAACGGCTAGTGGATAACAAAAACGGTCAATACGCTGAAACGCAGGTCACTAAGCTCAAAGAAATTGGAAACAACACCCTTATCAAGTGTCAACTTAAAACTGGGCGAACCCACCAAATTCGTGTACATCTTGCTCATCACGGACATCCTATCGTTGGAGATCCATTGTACAATCCGCAAAAAGCAAAGCGTCTCATGCTCCATGCTCATCGTTTAACTTTCACACACCCTTTTACGCTTGAAAAAATTAGTGTTGAAGTCAGCTCTCAAAGCTTTGAGAAAGGATTGATTTAAAAAATAATGGGAGTGGAACAGAACTAAAAATTTTCGATTTTTAGTTCTGTTCCACCCCCGCAAGGGTAATTATGTGCTCTTCCAAGCTGGAAAAGCGAACAGCTTGGATACTTGCTTCGCAAGTTTTATCTGCCACCTCAAAGCAGTGCTTTGAGCAATCATAGTGACTTGCTGTGCAAGACTGATTTCCCGCCTTCAACAATTCAGTGAATTGTTGAAGCTGCGTTATTCGTTTATTACTAATTCTAATAGAAGCTGGGACACTTTTTGCCCAGCCTCATTTTTTATGCAACATTAACAACTTTATAAATCGTTTTAGCCAGAGTAGCTTGATAATCTTCTGCACTGTATGCATGATTGGTGGTTACAGTCGCAACCTTTGTATCTAAATCAATTTGAACGTCCGACACACCTTCCAATTTTAGGAAGTGCTCGGTGACATGCTTCACGCAATTTTGGCAAGATATATTTTCTAAAGTAACAATTTGTTTCATGATGAACTCCTTTTATGATTCTATTTTAAAGCGCCGTAAACGCAGCGCATTGGTGACGACAGAAACCGAGCTAAAGCTCATGGCAAGACCGGCTAGCATAGGATTGAGTAGCGGACCGCCAAATACATATAAAAGACCCATTGCGATTGGTATTCCTAAGGTATTGTAGGCAAAAGCCCAGAAAAGATTTTCTTTGATATTTTTAATCGTAGCCTGACTGAGGCGAATGGCTGTCACCACATCTAAAAGGTCGCTATGCATCAAGACAATGTCGGCCGAGTCAATAGCCACATCCGTTCCAGAACCAATGGCAATCCCAACTTCAGCTTGCACCAGAGCAGGTGCATCATTGATTCCATCACCCACCATGGCAACCTTTTTCCCCTGCGCTTGCAAATTCTTGACGACATCTGCTTTGCCGTCTGGAAATACTCCTGCAATCACTTGATCGACACCAGCTTCTCTTGCGATAGCTTGAGCTGTTTCCTCACGGTCCCCTGTCAGCATCACCACTTCTAAGCCCATTTTTTGCAATTCAGCAATAGCTTCACGGCTATTTTTTTTGATTGGATCAGCAACTGCTGTAATTCCGACTAACTTTTTATCTACTGAGACAAACATAGCCGTCTTTCCTTGATGAGATAAAGAAATCAAATCAGAGATATGCTCGCCGAGCTCGACTTGGTATTGTCTCATCAAGCTTTCATTCCCAATCAACACTTCTTGCGCTTCTACATAAGCTGCAATCCCTTTACCTGAAATCGCTTGGAAATCCATTACCGGTGCTAATGATATAGCTTCCGATTGAGCGGCTTCTAAAATTGCTACCGCCAATGGATGTTCTGAATGTTGCTCACTACTTGCAAGCAAATGCAGCAATTTCTCCCGTGTGACATCACTAAAGGTTAACACATCCGTCAAACTTGGCTTCCCTTCGGTAATCGTACCTGTCTTATCCAGAACGACAACATCTACCAAATGAGCCGCTTCAAGAGCCTGTCCCGACTTAATCAAGACGCCATTTTCAGCTCCTTTTCCTGTGCCTACCATAATAGCCGTCGGAGTTGCTAGCCCAAGCGCGCAGGGACAAGCGATCACCAATACTGCGATAAAAATAGAAAGTGAGAATTGCAGACTTTCTCCTGCTAGAAAATACCACAACAGAGCTGCCAAAACTGCCAAGCCCAAGACGATTGGTACAAAGTAGAGCGAGATTTTATCTGCCATAGCCGCAATAGGCGCTTTCGAGCCTTGCGCTTCCTCTACCAAATGAACAATCTGAGCCAAGGTTGTGTCCGAACCGACTTTAGTTGCTTCATAGTCAATAGAACCCGTTTGATTCATAGTGGCACTGGTAATCACATCGCCCACATTTTTTTCGACAGGAACACTTTCCCCTGTCATCATAGACTCATCTACATAGGTTTGTCCAGAGATAACCACACCGTCTACTGGCATACGCTCTCCCGGTTTGATCCGTACAATGTCTCCAACCTTGATGTCTTCTGTATCAATTGTGACGACTTCGCCATAACGAATAACCGTTGCTTGATTGGGCACTAAACTCATCAAACTTTGAATCGCTTGCGAAGTTCGTCCCTTGGCATTGGCTTCCAGATATTTCCCCAGTAAAACAAGAGTGATAATCACACCAACTGATTCAAAATACAACTGGTGTACAAAAGTATGATGCCCCAGTAAAACTTGAACGACCGAGTACAAACTATACAGAAAGGCTGCACTCGTTCCTACAGCAATCAAACTATCCATGTTCGGATGCCGTTTTGCCAAATTCCGAAAACCACGTACATAAAAACCGCGACCAACCCAAATCGCTGGCAAAGTAAGGAAAAACTGCACCAATACACAGGCAATGGGATGCGTCATGTGACCTAAAAAGGAGGGCAACGGCAACCCAATCATGCTCCCCATTGAAATATAGAGGAGTGGCACGGTCGCTCCTGCCGCAAACCAAATCTGACGCGCCATTTTGCGCACGGTTTCTTCTTTCTCTGCAACCTGTTTTGCATAATCCGACTGCTTTTGTTCCCCTTTTTCTACCGCTTGGTAACCTGCTTCTTTCACAGTCTCTAAGACTTGCTCGCTTGCAAATCCTTCTTTTGGAAAAACTGTCAATTTTTCCGTCGCCAAGTTCACCGTAGCTTCCTCAACCGTTGGAAGTTCCTTGACTGCCATTTCAATGGTCATCGCGCAAGCTGCACAGGTCATACCGGATAATTTATACTCTTTTTTGTCATTTTCCATTTTTTACTCCGCCATTTTAGATTGATTCGTTTCATCTTGACAATGCGCACCACAAGTACACTGACCTGGTGGACAATTGCACTGAATCGTCTCCGGTGCTTGAACTTGCTTTTCTTTTACAACATCCAAGATTCGGGACAAATCCATTTGACTGAATTGATTGCTTTCTAGTATTGAAATCACTAAATCACCATGCTTGGTATTGCACATATTGTCAAGTAAGGTCCGCCAACTATTTTCCAAATGCTCATCTTCTAAGATCAGAGCATCATAGTAAAATTTGCCCTCAATCTTTTCCATTGAAATAAACTCTTTGGTCTTCAGGCGATTCAGCAAGGTTTTGACAGTAGCCGGTTTCCAATCGAAATCAGCTTCTAAACGCTCCACCACCTCAGTACTTCTGCTATGGGGATACGCCCACAAAACACGCATAACTTGCCATTCTGCCTGACTGATATTTTGTTGTTCCATTTTGTTTCATCTCTTTTCTGATTACAGTTGTAATTTTCAATTCTTTTATAGTTTACATCTGTAATCAGAATTTGTCAAGCAAAAAAATCGAGAAGATTTACTCAACTCGATTTTTCTCTTTCTGTATAGAAATTGTGTCTTTATCAATGCGTCAGCATTTCTTGAGCAATTTCTTGTCCGCTTAATTTAGTTGGATAGTAAGTTGGCCAATTTTCTAATTCGTTAAAGAGGGCTTCTTGGCTTTCACCACCGTAGAAAATGTGGAAGTGCGCTGCTTTCGTTGGGGCGATATTATGGTCGCTAAATTGAACATATTTATATTTACCTGCATCTGGGTCTGTCGCTTCAAACATGAAGCGCACTCCACGATTACCTTTCGAATACGTCAAAGTGTGTTTGCCGACATATTTGTAAGTATATTTCTTCTTTTGCCCGTTTACTACAAATTCCATGGTCTTATCTGTGATATTGATATGAGACACATCTGTCTTATAGCCTTTTTCATAATAGGCTTTGTACTCAGCCGCTGTCATCTTACCACTCAATTTTGCCTTGTAATCAAAGACTTGGTCTAAAGTTCCGTCTTGCAAATATGGATAGACAGATTGCCATTGACCAGCGTAGTCAGACAAAGTACGATCTTTAACAGCACTATCTTCAAAGTAACCGTTTTGAACGGTCTTCGTATTTTCTTCTTTTTCAGCAGAAATTTCAGCGCCCTCTTGGTCAGTTGTCTTCTTCAAGGCTTTCAAGTTGGATTTCATGATGGAAATGTAGTCAGCCCCGTCCTTGGTTTGTTTTTCAGTCAAACTTTCAAGCGGATTAAGGACATCTAACTTCACACCTGTTTCTTTTGCCAATGTAGACGCCAATGCTTGAGAAGCATTTTCTTCAAAATAGATATACTTAATATTGTTTTTCTTAATATATTTTGTCAATTCAGCCAAACGCGCTGCTGAAGGCTCACTATCTGGTGAAAGCCCTGAAATAGGAACTTGTTTCAAACCATAATCCAATGCAAGATATCGAAAAGCAGCATGTTGCGTTACAAAACTTTTTTGTTTTGCATTTGCTAAACCAGTTGTATATTCTTTATCCAGACTTTCTAATTTCTTAATGTAGGCTGCTGCGTTCTTTTGGAAAGTCGCTTTCTTATCGGGATAGCGTTTACTTAAGCTGTCACGAATATTTTCCACCATTTTAATAGCACGTTTTGGTGATAACCATACATGAGGATCGTATTCATGATGATGTCCTTCTTTACCATGATCATGATCTCCTTCCTCTTCTGTACCAGGAAGAAGCAACATTTTTCCAGTCGCCTTCACCACATTTACTTTGTCTTTTTTCAAAGTTTTGAGCAATTTTGGTACCCAAGTTTCCATGTTTTCATTTTCATATACAAAAGCATCCGCATCTTGAATCGTTGCAACTGCTTTGGCAGAAGGCTCGTATTCGTGCGGTTCTGTTCCTGCACCAATCAAGAGTTTGACATTGGCAGTATCGCCTGCCACTTGCTTAGTAAACTCATAAACTGGATAAAATGTTGTCACAATATTTAGCTTCCCATTTGCGCTTTTTTGATTGGAACAAGCCACTAAAAAGAGACTTAGTAAGCTTGCCACTAATAGACCAATTTTCTTCATTTCTTACTCCTATTTGATAAATTTTTTCAATAAATTTACTAGTAAAAATACGCCGACAAAAATAATGGTAATACTTGCACTGGCTGGCGTTTCTGCATAATATGAAATATACAGTCCAGCAATCATGCCTAAGAAGCCGATGATATTTGCCAACAAGATAACGGATTTAAAGTTCTTCCCCAACCGCAAAGCAATACTTGCCGGCAACACCATAATGGTTGATACCAGCAGCGCACCTGCCGCTGGAATCATGAGGGCAATGGCAACACCTGTCACAATGTTAAACAGAATGGACATGGTGCGCACAGGCAAACCGTCCACAAAAGCTGTATCCTCATCAAAGGTCAAAATATACATTGGTCGAATGAAGAGGAAGGTTAATGCCAGCACGATTGCCGCAATGATAAAGAGTGAAATCACCTGCTCTGTACTAATCGTGACAATAGAGCCAAATAAATACTGATCCAAACTCATAGAACTGGAACTCTTGCCCCTACTCATCACAATCAGAGCAATGGCAAGTCCTGTCGACATCAAAATTGCTGTTCCGATTTCCATGAAATCCTTGTAGATCGTCCGCAGGTATTCTAAGAAGACTGCCGCAATGATAACAATCACTACCGTTGAAATCGTAGGTGAGATGCCTAGCACCAAGCCAAAAGCAACCCCCGAAAGCGACACGTGGCTGAGCGTATCACTCATCAAACTCTGACGACGTAAAATCAAGAAAGTCCCCAAAACCGGCGAGAACAGACTCATGGCAATTACGGCCAGAAAAGCCCGCTGCATAAAGTCGTAAGCTAATAAATTAAACATGGCTCACCTCCTCCTTGTCACTTTCGTGAACATTGAAGCACCGCCATGGCGAATCTTGATTTCGCACCAAATGAATATTGCGGTCCGCATATTTTCGGACTTCCTCCGGATCATGCGTAATCATCAGCACAGCCTTGCCATGCCGGTATGCACTATGGTGCATCAAATCATAAAATTCATCCTTGCTGCCAGTATCCATCCCCGTTGTCGGCTCATCCAAGACAAAAATATCCGGATCCGAAGCAAACATGCGTGCAATGACTGCCCGTTGCTTTTGCCCACCCGAAAGCGAGCCAATCCGCTTGTCTCGATGTTCCCACATGCCAACGGCGTCCAGACTGACCTTGATATGTTCTTCATCATGCGCATTCAAACGACGAAACCAGCCTTTACGTGGATACCGACCTGATTTAACAAATTCATAAACAGTACTGGGAAAACCTGCATTAAAACTAGCGATTTGCTGTGGCAGATAAGCAATCCGCAACTTCTTGCCAGCTGTATTCGTCTTAGAAATCGCCACCTTACCAAATCGAGGCTGTAAAATACCAAGACTAGCCTTGATCAAGGTCGTTTTTGCTGCTCCATTCTCACCTGTCAAAGTCACAAACTCACCACTATCCACATAATAGTTAATATGCTCCAGCACAGGCTCCTTATCATAATAGAAGGACAAATCTTCAACTGTGATATACCTCATTTTCCGATTTCCCCCACTAAGGTTTCTAAGAATTGTTGAATAGTTGCTTGCTCATCAGAACTATATTGATTGGCAATTTTTTCGTAAATTTCCAATGTATGCTGATGATGATGATGATGCTCCGCAGCAACTGGCTTCGCTAATTCTGTCAACCGATAAAAAATAACACGCGCATCTTTCACATCTTTAAAAGGTTCCAACATTTCTTGCTTAATCAATGACTTGATGGCCTTTGTTACCGCTGCTTGACTGACGTTTAAGCACTTCGCTAACTCTGAGTTTGTCAACGACTCCTCAGACAGCAACATCAAGATGTGCTCTTGGGTATTTGTCAAAGGCATTCCACTTGTACAAGAACCAATCAAAATCTCATGTTGATTCTCGGATTTTAAAATGATTTCATTTAAAAAACGATCAATTTCATGTGCTAGCTGACTCATTTTTCTCCTTTTCTGATTAACCAGTTAATTCTTTACTAGTTAAGTATATCATAAAGAAAATAAGAGTCAAGTGAAAATTTCACCTTCTCTCCTATCAAAAAAGCTTGAATATCACTTCAAACCTTTATAGAGCTTCTTTCGCGTTCGTTTTTTCCACGAAAATGGCTCTGAATCCTCTTTAGGATGCTTCAAACCTTCAAATCCAGTACCTTCTAAACTAGTAACCTGTTTATTTACCAAGTTTTTGATATAGTCTTTCGTTCCGTCTCGGATAAATTCCTGCGATGTTCCTCCATTTAAGCATAACAAATGAAATACCATAATATCTAATTTCTAAAATACTATTTTAAAATTGCAGGAACGCGATAAGTTGTGATTTTCAAAAATTCAACTTGTCGCGCTCTTTTTTGTCTTCTCATCTTGTGGAGCGAATGATGAGATAGAGTAACCACAGCAATACCATTGTCGCTAAGACAAAAAGAAATTTTGCCAAAAACAGCATGTCTGGATTGAGGGTTAAAATCCCACCTGTCAGTAATAAAGCCAGAAAAACTAGGCTTAGTACAAGACGATTGGCTAAAGATTCAACACGACGAAAGCGTTGATTGTAGTCAATTAAGTCATGGTTGACAACCAAGCGACCGTTCACCACTTGCTCCACTAGCTGATGAAGCCGTCTTGGAATACTTTTTCCATGCCGTAGCAAATAAAGTAGTTCGATTAAGAAAGAATCGTAACTCAAAGTCTGGTGTAGAATATCTGACTTCATATTTTCAAGGAAATATTGCTTGGCGAGTGTCATCAGATTGATGTTAGGGGCTAGTTCGCGAAAAAGTCCTTCAATTTGCAAGGCAGATTTTTCCAAAATAGTCATCTGGGACGGTACTTGCAAATGATGACGCCTACAAATCGCTACTACATCCTCAAACATATCTGTAATAGACAAGGAGCCTAACTCTAAATTGCCGTATTTGGTTAGCATGCGTTCAACGTCTTGCTCTAATTGCAATTTATTGATTGGTTCACTAGCCGTCGTAATGGTTAAAATAGCCTGCGTCATCGAGTCAATGTCCTGTGTCGTAAAGCTAGACAACATGTCGTTTAGAGACATACGAAAACCCGTTTCCAATTCTCCCATAATCCCAAAATCAATAAAATAAATCTTTCCTTCATGAATCAAGAGATTACCTGGATGTGGATCACCGTGAAAAAAGCCATCTTTAAATACCTGCTTGATAAAGCTCAGCATGAGCTTCTGACCAATATCTTCCAAGTCATAGCCAGCTTCTTGTAAAATAGCATATTGGTTAATCCGAACGCCAGGAATATATTCCTCGACAATCAAGTGCGGAGTGGTAAAGTCTGGATAGACCTTTGGCACGCCAACACAAGGAATCTCTTGATTGTAGCGGGCAAATTCATCCATGTACTTAGCTTCGTTGCGAAAGTCAATTTCGTTCAAGAGAGTGGTCTGCAACTGTTGCAGAATCTTTGGCAAATCCACCATAGGCAGTAAATGCTTAGGAAAATGACGAGCTAGTCGAATCAAGAGCGCAATATCTTCTGTAATCTGCTCTTGAATATGCGGACGCTGAATTTTCAGCACAACTTCATCGCCATTTAACAAAACAGCACGGTGAGTTTGTGCGACGGAAGCACTTGCTAAATGTTCCTGCGAGACGTCTAAAAAAAGTTGCTCAATCGGACACTTTAACTCGTCTTCAATCGCAGCCATAACAGTCTCTTTGTCCAAAGGATTGACGTCATCTTGCAGCTTGCTTAATTCCTTGATATAGATTTCTGGCAATAAGTCACTACGGGTAGATAAAATTTGACCGATTTTTACAAAACTGGGTCCTAGTTGTTCAAAAGCTTCTCGCAATTGCTTGGGAGCTTTTTTCTCGTCCAACGGTTTTTTTCGATCTTTCAGATTGGACCAGCCGACTGCACTAAAGGCTGTTAGAATCTCTCGTAAGCGCTTGTTTGCCATAAGGTTATCTCCATCCTGTTTGTCATCATCATTTTTTCTTTCAAATCCTACTTTTAGTTTAGCAAAAAACGCAGCCTTTATAAAGTTGTGACTGCGTTATCATGGAAGATTATTCTTCTGTTTTTGAAAGTCCTTTGAGTAGCTGATCTAGTTTATCTTCTAGTCGTTTAATATCTTGCTTGGTGGCATATACATCATCGGATTGCTCCTCTGGACTTTCAGCCGTTTTTTCATTTACTTTGCGCTTTAGCTCTGACTGAAGCTGCTTGCCTTCATCCACCGTCAAGCGACCTTTGGCAATCAATTCTTTAACAAATTCAGTGGCTTTATCATAGGTCATAGATGTCAATCCAATACCTGCCAGCAAAACTTTTTTCAATTCGTCCATTTTAACACCTCCATATATGCAAATCTTTCCTCTTTCATTATAGCGCTTTTAAGCCATTTATTCTAGAGAAAAATGAAATGATAGACAAATTTTTAAAACAGATCAACTACAAGTTTTACATTCAAAATAGTTAATAAAATAGAAACGGAATAAGCTAAGTAGGTATTCCATTTGCTGTTGACAAATTCCCCCATGAGCTTTTTATTAGAGGTGAAATACACGAGTGGAAAGATTGAAAATGGCAAAGCGACAGAAAGAAAGACTTGGGAATAGACCAAAAGATTGTCTAGCACTTGTTCTTTGTCTCCGTATAAAATAGCAACAATCACAACTGGCAAAAGAGCTAATAAGCGGGTTACCAAGCGGAGAAACCACGGTGGTAGCTTCATGTTTAAGAAGCCTTCCATCACAATTTGTCCCGTTAAAGTTCCTGTAATAGTTGAGTTTTGACCACTCGCTAACAAAGCCACTGCAAAGAGCGTTGAGAGGATAGGACTAGCAATAGCACCAGCAATTTGAGGGTCTTTTAAGGCATTGTACATTGCAGAAAAAGCACCAATTTTATCCGCATGACCAAAGAATAAAGCTGCCCCTAAAATCAACAGCAAAGAATTAACCACAAAAGCCAAACTCAATTGAATATTCGAGTCCCACATCATAAATCGTACTGCTTCATGCACGGATTGTTTGGCTTTGTAATTAACTTTTCGCGTTTGGGCGATAGAAGAGTGCAAATACAAATTGTGCGGCATAACCGTTGCCCCTACAATGCCCAGTGCTAAGGTCAAAACGGACGTTCCATTTTTACTAGCCGTATGTTGATAAGCTGCCACATTTGGCAAATATCCTGATAAAATATGATGAAGATCGGGCTTTGCAAGGATCACCAGATATAAGAAAATCAATAAAATAGTTAAAATCAGCGTTCCAACGATTGCTTCAATCTTACGAAAGCCTAATTTCATCAAAAAAAGCAACAAGAAAACATCAAAGACTGTAATCAGAATCGAAAATAGCAAAGACCAACCAAATAGTAAATGAAGCGCAATCCCTGCACCGATGACTTCTGCCAAGTCCGTTGCCATTAAAGCCAACTCTGTAATAACCCAAAGGAGATAGCGAACTGGCTTTGACTAAAATGCTTAAAATAGCTAAAATCGCAGGTCCGCCTTGGGTCAAGATGATTTTCTTATTAGCCGTTACTGCACCATAAGCTGCGACCCCAATAACAAACAAAACAAAAATGGTCACAATTTCTAAATTATGTGAAATATACAAGCCATATAGTAAGAAAAGAGCTAAAAAGGCATTGTAAATCCCTTGATTTTTAAACAAGGAAGTGACGGACGGGCGAGATAATTCTTCCTTTGTCATGTTAAAGACTCGGCTGGTGCTGTCTGATTGGGTAGCGATACTTTATAGATAAAAGATATAGAGGTGTTCCAGTGCGACAATTGTAGCTAATATCGTAGTAATGAGTGACATAATTTTTTCTTTCTAATGTTTTTTCACGGTAATCTGGTCTAAGCCAGATACAAGTTTTTCTAATAAAGTGCTCAGCGTCCTTTGCTCATCATCCGAGAGAACTTTTTCCATTTGCTTTTTGACATTTACATGATAGGTCGGTGGCTCATGCAAAAGCTGCTCTTTTGCAACATTCGTGACATTCACTAGAACCTCTCGTTGATTTTTGGGATTGCGGCTCCGTTGAACATAACCGCGCTCTTCTAAAAGTTTGAAATGCCGAGTTAAGGCTGCAGGATCGATTTTTAAGACCTCTTGCACAGCAACTTGACTGCATGGAGCATTGTCCAATAAAAAGGTCAGTATCTCGTACCGCGTTAAGCTGATTTCTAATTTTTTCTCAAAGAGTTGCGTGATGGCTTGATCGGTTAAATGCAATTGATATAGCAGGTGATGAATGGCAACCATATATTCTCCTTCCCGGCTTTAATTGACTAGTCAATTATTGATAAATCAATTATAGACTATCAAAAAAAGAAAAGCAAATATTTTGCTCCCCTTTAACAGATTATCTGTTTAATCTCTAGTAAATGGTTGATTTTGTGATTAATGTTTGGTCGGTCATCACAGAAATTGATTGATTGAATACCGCTGTTAAAGGCAACATCTACATCCAACGTCCGGTCGCCAATATAGTAAGTGCTTGTCTTATCCAGCTGGTATTTCTCTACGAGATAGTTCACACCTTCTGGGTCGGGCTTTCTTGCAAATCCATTAGCAGTAGTCACGATTTCTGTAAAATAATCCAAAATCTCTAAATCCGCCAAAATTTGGTAAGCATTTTTCCCTTTATGAGTATAGACAAACTGCTGAATATCTGCTTCCTGCGCCCAAGCAAGAATAGCCTTAGCACCATCCATGAGCTGAATGTGAGCATTTTTCTCTTGCAAACTTTGACCTCGAAAACGGTTCATCTCTTCAGCATCTAAACCTTTTTCTATTGCGACTTTCTCCAGCAATTTCTGAACAGAATGCTGCAAGATATAAGCATGGATAGCTGGTCTGTCAAAATCCAAGCCATAGTGCATATAGGTTTCCTCAATCCCCGCCAAAATTGCATCATAGGAATCCAATAATGTTCCGTCCAAATCCCAAATAAAAGCTCTTGTCATGTTTGACTCCTCATTTTTCGTTGATAGATGATTTGTAAAAAAAAATCCAGCGAAAGGTATTGTCCAAAAGGGTGGCAGTCCAAACTCCGAGCAAGCCCAATCCCAGAGTTACCCCCAGAAAGTAACCCGCCACAATGCGAATCAACCACATACCAACAGTCGTAGCATAAAAAGGCAACTTGGCATTTCCCAATCCTTGCCAAACAGCCGTGTAGATGACTGTTCCTGCTGTCATAGGCACACCCAAAAGTGAAAAAAGAATGACCGACAAGCTAGCTGTTACAGCGCCGCTATCCTTTGTATAAAGATGTGTTAGTGGTTGCCCAAATGCAAAAATAAGCAGAGCCACCAGTAACATGAGTCCCAAGAGATAGCCAGTAGGTCTGCTTCGTCAGCTTCCTAACTGTCTGAAAGTCTGCCTGTCCTACTGCGTGAGCCACTAACATAACCGTTGCGGTAGCGACCGCAAAACCCGGCATATAGTTGAACTGGGTCAGCAACCTCTCCAATAGCATTTCCCGCAACGGCAGCTGTCCCGAACTTAACGATAATGGCAATAATCACCACGTCCCCAGCCCGCATCATCAGCCGCTCTCCAGCAGCTGGCAGAGATAAACGCAACAAGTCCCAGTCCAGCCTCCAACTCCAAGGCGCCAGAGGCAGGGACAATTCTTTCCATAAAAATCAAAACGCCTACCAGACGGGCTAAAATGGTGCCCAGCGCCACTCCCACAATTCCCATGTGGAAAATAAAAATCGCAAGACTGGAAAAAATGACATTGAGCAGATTGCTTAAAAAACTGATATACATAGGCATGCGAGGGTTGCTAGTTGCCCGAATCAAGGAGCCTAGCGTAGTCATCAGACCCCAAAAGGAGAATCGTTCCCCCGATTAAAGCCAGATAAAGACCACCTGCATTGGCGACGACAGGCTCCGTTCCCAGCCAAGCTAATATCTGGCGTCCAAAAAAAACAAGCGAGAAAAGTCCTAGAAAGACGCTCAAAATCAGAGTTAATTTAATGGCTTCGTTAGTGTGATAAGCTAGATTTGTCCTCGATCTCCTTCTCTCCAAACTTTTAGAAAATTAAACTGGATACCGCTGCTCCCAGCGCAATAAAAAAATGGCTTGGTAAAATCGTAATAAACATTACCAGCAACCGAAAACTCCTGAAAATAGCCCACGAGACCGAGACTCGCTACCAAATTACGAGTCCCACCATTTCCCATTAGCATCTGCAAAAAAGTTTTTCGACCATGGCTGGTAGGGGGCAAATATTTTAAAAATCTTTTTTATAAGTGGTCATACATCATGAAACTCCTGCTTTTGATTATACACTTTTTCTGCACTTTGCTGGCAATATTTTTGTTTTTACACTCTGTTTGCAATCTGAAAAACCACTCAGTTGGCTACCAGCTGAGTGTTTTGTTAACAAAAAATTTATTAGATTATTAAAAGTCCTAAATAGCTTTTCTACTGCTGGCCTGCATTTTGGTCAGCAGCGACAGTCGTTTTTATGGCGGGACTTGTGCGTTTTTCTAAAGCCATCCACCCGCTGGCGGAAACTACCACATCGGAAAAGCTCATGTAACTTAGCCAATGCTTCAAAAATCACTCAGACCTGCCTGCCCAGTCCACAGCTTCGACTGCCCACAAACTGGGGAATTTTGTAAGGGACTGGCGGTTTGAAAGCAATAAACAGGTCGTAGTCCTCATCACCTGTAGCTGTCCGGTATTTTTTGATAAAACAGCTGAAGCGGACCCGCTGTGTGCGGATCTTCAATGTAATCAGACGCCTCATAAACTCGTTTGATTTCAGCTGCTGTCTCAACTTCGGTGGCATATTCTGCCGCAAAGAGTTCTAAAATAGCTGGGTCAAAATCAGTCAACTCATACTGACCATGCTGATTGAGAGACTTCATCAAATCCGCTGTCTTTTCTGCACTATTTCCTAACAGGTGGAAAATTAAACGCTCTAAGTTTGAAGAAACTAAAATATCCATAGACGGACTAGACGTTACCTTAAAGCTACGCTTTTTATCATAGACTTGCGTCTTAAAGAAATCGGTCAAAACATTGTTTTTCATTGGAAGCAACAAAATCAACTTGCCCCACCGGAAGGACCGATTTTGTTTTAGCATAATAGGCTGCTAAGATATTGCCGAAGTTTTCCAGTTGGAACAGCAAAAATTAAACTGCTTCGCCTGCCTGAAATCTGGACCGGTTTTAAACCAATTGTGCATAGGCATAAAAACATAGTAAAAACAATCTGTGGCACCAAAAACGCCCCGATATTTCATGGAGTTAGCAGAAGAAAAAAATTGCAAACTTGTGCGCTGCTAGCCGCTCACGAAGAAAACCGCAATCGTTAAAACATGCTTTTTTGACATTGGTCTGGGGCGTCCATCAAAAATTGCCCCTCAATAGCCCACCACATGAGTATTGTCCCCCCCGTCTGAGTGGTCATTTTGCAGCTCCTGAACCTTGCTGACACCGTCTTTAGGGTAAAAAGGACGATGATTTTCCGTTTCCTGGCCACATCGGCAAAAGCCCTGCCATAGCTGCTTTTTTCCGGTATCACCAGAAGTTTGCCGTCAAAATGGACGATTTTTATTTTTTCAAAACCATGCTTTTTCGCTGCCGTCGTCATCAAAATGCGGGGAGAATAGGACAAAAGCCATATCCTTGAAAGCAAACCGTAAGCACCATGGAAAAGCTCCAAATTGTATTGCCCATTCAGTTTCACCAAGGGAGCAATCTCTGGCGTGTCAAACTTGCTGTCATAGGCATATTCAGTTTCACCAAGGGAGCAATCTCTGGCGTGTCAAACTTGCTGTCATAGGCATTGTTAATGCAGTCATTCAGCTCTTGATCCGTAAAGTCATCTAAAAAAGCAGATAAAATCAATTTTGCAACTTCCTGATAGGAAGCATCTTTGAGTTTAGTAAAATCCAGTTCCACCTGCGGATAAGAAATTGGCGTAAAGAGACCACCGTCCGTTGCTAACCCCTGCAAAATAGCCTGACTGGCTGTCACCGTATTGTTTGCGTCACGCGTTGATTGATAAACTAAAGTCATGAGTTTCTGTCCTTTTCGTGTAGTCTGTTCTATTATAACATGATTTATCAGAAAATTCCCGCATTTTATGGGAAATGTGAGAGAGTGGAGTTGGAGATTCTCAGTGTTTATATAGCTACCTCGAAAAGTTTTTTGACACTTTGAACTTTTATACTATGCCATTGTAGACATGACACTGATTAGATTGTCTCTATTTCCTACAGTGGACGCTTTGAGCTTGCCCTACTTCAATAAAGCCTATGCCTCTCTGATTTTTGAGTCATAGTCTTGTAGCATTTTATTTCAATGTCAAAAGAGACAGGATTTGTTTTTCAATAAGGATTAAATCATCAGCTTGCGATAGTGTTGGTATATTTAAAATAAAACGCTGTGCGAAATAAGCAAAAAGCAAACCAGCATTCGTTCTGATAACATCCATACCGCTGAGATTAGAATTGATTTGAGGGTTTTTGCTTTTTAATAATTGCCAATAGTCAGTAAAGTCAGTCAAGATCGACATTTGAATGTTAACTAATAGCGCTTCTCGTAATTCTGTATTGACCAAACATTCTTGCACAAGAATTTTAATGAGTTCTGCATTTTGAGCTAAAAAGTGAAAACGATCTTGAACAATGAAATGAACAGTCTCTTCCAAACGATGGTAGTTCTTAAGCCGCGGGAAAAAATCTTTCTTCAACTCAGGAATCATAGGCTGCATAATTTCTGATAATAATTCACTTTTAGTTTTAAAATATTTAAAGATGGTAGCCTGACTAACCCCAGCTTTTTCAGCGATCTGAGCAGTAGAGGTTCCATTATAGCCTTGTTGAGAAAAAAGTTCAATGGCAGCAACTAATGTTTTCTTTTTTCCAGCTGGCATTTGATGATGCTCTAACCATTCTTTGTAGTTATGTAAAATATTACTGTTGTTCATAGTTACCTCACTTTTGTCTATTTTATTATACCTTTCGATAACGTTTAAGTCCAACAATATTGAGAACGGTTAAGATAGACAAGAAAATTAGGAGGACAAATAAGTCAGATTCTAGGTTAAGGATACTAGTCCCTTGTAAAACAATTTCTGATAACGCATGTCCAGCATAATAAAGAGGGAGGAATTTTCCCATAGATTGGATCCAGTTTGCCATGGAATCTAAAGGAATAATACCTGAGAAAAATACTTGCGGAACAATAATGATAGGAATGAATTGCATCATTTGAAACTCAGATTGCGCTAAAGTGGATAATAATAATCCAAAAGATAAAGCAACCAAGGCAAATAAAATATTGACTAAAATAACATCTATCATGCTTCCTAATACTTTTAATTTTAACAGCCAAACTGTTGACAACACAATAATAGTTGTTTGTAAGGCTGCAACAGCGCCATAAGAAAGCATGTAACCAAAGACAATATCTGAACGTTTGACTGGGGTTGCTAAAAGGCGATCAAGTGTTCCTGTTGTTCGTTCCTTAAGCAAGGCCATGCCTGAAATGAGGAAAACAAAGAAGAAGACGAAAAAGCCCATCAAGATTGGGACCATCTTAGTAAAAAAGGTGGTATCTTTATTGCCGTAAATATAATCTTCAGAAATATCAAATGTCGTTTGTTGAATATTAGTTTGTTTGGTTTGATTAAGGTTAGCTTCACTCATATCAGACTGGCTATTATTTTGATATTTGTCTGGCAATCTATTCGCTTGAGCTGCTTTTGCACTCGCTTGTTGTTGTGCCTTTTTGAGATTTTGAAGCAATTCCTGTATTTGCACTTGTTTTAGAGTGCTTTTAACAGCCTGCCGCGTTAGCGCGGTTTTGCTAGTATCGGTATTAGCATAGGTGAGCTTATATTTTTCTTTGTCTTTATAAACTAGTACGGCATCTGCCTTTTTGTCTTTTAAAGCCTTTTTAGCCGCATATTCTGTTTTATAGCCTTTAGTACTGATGTGTTTAACACCATCTAATGACTTTTTAACAGCATTTGAAACATTTACGGAAGCTATTTGAACATTCGTATCGGTACTGGCAGAAAAAGCAATATTCATGAGCCACATGATGAATATTGGAGCCAAAAACAAAAGTGCCAGAGACCGTTTGTCACGTAATAATTCTGTCAATACCTTTTTTGAAATCGCGAAAATTCTCATCATAATTCTCCTTCTGCCTTTAAGAAAACATCTTCGATGGAATTAACTTGATAGCTTGATTTTAAGTTAGCAGGACTATCAAAAGCCATTATTCTACCATCTAGCAATAATCCAACTTTATCTGTTAATTCAGCTTCATCCATAACATGTGTTGTCACTAGGATACCAACGCCGTTTTTTTTGAGTTGATGCAGTTCTCGCCAAACTTGACGACGCAGTGCGGGGTCTATCCCAACAGTTGGTTCATCTAGTATGAGGAGGCGAGGATTGCCTAAAAGAGCAATTGCCAAAGAAAGTCGGCGCTTCATTCCACCGGAATAGCCCGCAACAGTTTTATTGAGGTGTTCAGATAAATCAACAACCTGAACAGCGTGGTGAATGGCTTGAGAAAGTTCTGTTTTCGTCAGCCCTTTCATTTTTCCAAAAAATTCCAGATTTTCTGCCCCAGATAGACTTTCGTAAAGGGCATCGGATTGTGCCATGTAGCCGATATCTCCTAAAACTCGCCGGTTAGGCATCTGATGATTGAGAACCAGCGCCTTCCCTTCGTTGGCTTTTTCCATTCCGAGCATAGTCTTTATCATCGTTGATTTTCCAGCACCAGACGGTCCAATTAAACCAACAATTTCCCCTGCTTCTAGATGGAAACTAACATGATTAAGAACAACCTGACTGCCAAAATTTTTTATCAGGTTTTGTAAATCCAATAATTTTTCCATAAAAAACCTCTTTCTAATAGATGAGTGATTACTCACTACCTCTACAATTCCCATTATAGTAAGTAATCACTCACTTGTCAAGTGGAAACTTCTTAGCTTTTAAAATAAATATTGCTAAAAGCGTGAATCTTATTAACAGGTAATGAAAAATCAAAGAGCCGAATTGTCAGTAACAGTAAGTATGACAAAATGAAGTTAACAATGTGTGATTTTAATTTTCTTCAAGTATAAAAATAGGAAAAGCTGTCGTTATTACAGAGAAATTTAAGAGAATTTTGGATGATTGTGCAGAATTAGACAGGCTGAAGCCAACGACACACCATGAGTTTTTCAAAGAATACTAATAGACGACCACAGAAAAAGCTGCTTCTTTTTCAATCAACAAAAGAGACGATGAATGTGATGAATTCATCGTCTCTTTTGTTATTATTTTATTTCCAATTTGTCAGCGCAAAAGCCGACTGGCTGAAAACTTTGCAGAACTCTTTGTAAATTGTTTTACAGCCTATTTTCAGTATTTTTTTAATGCCCTCACATTTTTATTTCACTTTCATTACTCTCACTAGACTAGCGCGTTCGGCTTCTTCTAGCTTCATCTCGATATAATGAATGGTTTCTGTGAGATCCGGAATGGTTGCATACTCTAAGCCATTGACCCTACGACGGGTCTTTTCAATCTCATCTGCCATCAGCTGGCAACTCTTTTCAATTTCTGCTAAGCGCAGGAGGTCAGGCAATAGGTTGCCCATATCCTCAATCGTCTCATCCATCTGGCTATTAGAAGCTACATAGCTATAAACCACATCTCCCTCATCATCACCATAAGGATTGTCAATACGGGCATGCATCTTAGGCACCTGCACACTCATGATATTTTCCTGTTCGATATGAAGATTGACTTCTCGCATAGGAACAGCAAAAATTTCCTCCACCATGAGGTCGCTTTCTAAAGCTTTTGCCAATACAAAATCCTGCATGTGACCAACCAGAGCTGCTTCAACCTTTTTGCGGAGGCGGTCGTTTTCGCGAACAGCCTCAATGAAACGACGCATCAATTCATCCCGCTTATCCTTGAGGAGTTTGTGGCCGCGAGTAGCTGTTTTTAGGCGCTCTTTCAGGTTGTTCAGCTCCATTCGGGTTGGTTTGACATTCAAACGAGTCATCGGCTCACCTCCTTAAATGTGCTGCTTGCTTTCTGGCAAATATTGATCAATCATGTCGTCCTTGATCCGCTTAAGCTCCGTCCGTGGCAAGATAGACAACAATTCCCAGCCTAAATCCAAACTCTCTTCAATCGTCCGATTGGTATAAAAACCTTGATTGATGTATTCTTTTTCAAATCGCTCGGTAAATTGGACATAAAGCTTATCGGTGTCAGATAAGGCGGATTCTCCCAATACAACCGCTAATTCTTTGGCTTGTTTGCCTTGTGCATAAGCTGCAAAGAGCTGATTCATAGTTGCTGCATGGTCTCCCCGAGTCTTTCCCTCGCCAGAGCCCTTATCCTTAAGACGCGAAAGAGACGGCAGAACGTTAATCGGTGGACGATAACCGCTGTTGTAAAGGTCACGCGACAGGATAATCTGACCTTCGGTGATGTAACCTGTCAAATCAGGAATGGGGTGAGTGATGTCATCCTCAGGCATAGTGAGAATGGGAATCTGCGTCACTGAGCCTTTCTTCCCCACCAAGCGCCCCGCCCGTTCATAAAGGGTGGAAAGATTGGTATAGAGATAACCCGGATAACCACGGCGTCCCGGCACTTCTCGGCGAGCCGCAGATACTTCACGCAAGGCCTCGCAGTAGTTGGTCATATCTGTCATGATGACGAGAACGTGCATGTCCTTTTCATAAGCCAAGTATTCGGCAGCCGTCAAGGCAATCCGCGGTGTCGCAATCCGCTCAATAGCAGGATCATTGGCTAGGTTGATGAAGAGGATAGAGCGATCAATAGCTCCCGTTTCCCGCAAGTCGTTCATGAAAAATTCGGCTTCTTCAAAAGTAATCCCCATAGCCGCAAAGACTACTGCAAAATTTTCTTCTGAATTGAGTACCGTAGCTTGACGAGCAATCTGGGCAGCCAATTCCTTGTGAGGCAGACCTGAACCAGAGAAAACTGGCAATTTTTGACCGCGCACCAAAGTATTGAGGTGATCAATGGCTGAAATCCCAGTCTGGATAAACTCATCGGGATAATCTCGCGCGACCGGATTGATGGCTTGACCGTCAATATCCAAGTATTTTTCCGGCAAAATATCTGGTCCACCGTCAATAGGCTTGCCCATACCGTTGAAAATTCGTCCTACCATATCTTCTGACACTGGCAATTCAAGCGGTCTGCCGGTAAAACGCACCTTAGCTTTTTCTAGATTGATACCGCTGGAACCCTCAAACAGCTGCACCATCGCCTTGTCTTCTTGCACTTCCAAAACCTGCCCCTGACGCTTAGTTCCGTCATGGAGCTGGATTTCCACCAATTCATTAAAATGCACGCCTTCTACTTGCTCTACAATCATCAAAGGACCAACAACTTCACTAACAGTACGGTATTCTTTAATCACGTTCATTATCTGCTCCTCCTTGTGCAAGAATCTCATGCAAGTTTTCTCGAATAGCAGCATCCAAATTACAAATTGCATCCAGCTGCTCTTCTGGGATAAATTTAGAGCGAGCAATTCGATCTCGCAGCTCCACAGTACCGTTCATGATTTCGGTAAAGTAGGCACCTAAATTCAAGGCACGATTGGCTTCCTCATCAAATGTTAAAATATTAGTGAGCAGAGCTACTTGTTTTTTAAAGGAAGTGTAGGTATCCACTTCGTCAAAAGCATTCTGCTGCAAGTAGTCTTCCCGAAGCATTTTAGCTGTATTCATGGTGAGACGATCCTTTTCAGACAGAGAGTCCAGACCGACCAGCCGCACGATTTCCTGTAGCTCACTCTCTTTTTGAAGAACATTCATCGCCTTGGTTACTTTTTCCGACCAAGTCAACTGCTCATGCTGATCGATATATTGACCCACCTCGTCTAGATAAAGCGAGTAAGAGCTGAGCCAGTTAATCGCAGGGAAATGGCGACGTTGTGCCAACTGAGCATCCAAGCCCCAGAAAACTTTGACAATCCGCAGAGTGTTTTGCGTGACTGGCTCAGAAATATCTCCACCCGGAGGGGAAACAGCGCCGATTGCGGTAATGCTTCCCTCACGCTCGTCACTCCCTAAGGTTTTAACCCGACCCGCTCGTTCGTAATATTCAGCAATCCGACTGCCGAGATAGGCTGGATAGCCTTCGTCGCCCGGCATTTCTTCCAAACGTCCTGACATTTCCCGCAGAGCTTCTGCCCAACGCGAAGTCGAATCTGCCATAATGGCGACAGAATACCCCATATCTCGGAAGTATTCAGCAATCGTAATTCCTGTATAGATAGAAGCTTCACGCGCCGCAACTGGCATATTGGACGTGTTGGCAATCAGAACAGTTCGCTGCATGATAGACTGACCAGTTGCTGGATCAATCAGCTCTGGAAATTCATTGAGCACATCGGTCATTTCATTGCCCCGCTCACCGCAACCCACATAAATCACGATATCCACATTGGCAAACTTAGCAACCTGATGCTGAACGACCGTCTTGCCTGCTCCGAAAGGACCTGGAACAGCAGCCGCACCGCCCTTGGTCACAGGGAAAAAGGTATCAATCACTCGTTGACCCGTCACCAAAGGCTCCTCTGGAATTAGCTTTTGAGCAAAGGGGCGACCTCGACGAACCGGCCACTTCTGCATAAGACTGCCAACAAAAACGGATCCATCTGCCTGTTCAATCTCATAGACAGGCTGATCGACAGTATAGCTCCCCGCTTCTATCTTAGTCACACGGCCGCTGACACCAATCGGCACTAGAATGCGGTGAACTACCAGCTCGGTTTCTTGAACCGTACCCAGAATATCTCCGGCTGTTACCTCTACTCCAATCTCCAGACAAGGCACAAAGTCCCACTTGGTCTCACGATTCAGATGAGGCAGCTGCACTCCGCGCACCAAAAAGTCACTATTAGTTACTGTTTGAAAGCGTGCCAAAGGCCGCTGAATTCCGTCAAACATTTGCGAAATCAGCCCCGGCCCTAATTCGACCGACAACGGACTCCCCGTTGTTTCCACCGGCTCTCCTGGTCCAAGCCCAGAGGTCTCTTCATATACCTGAATAGAGGCCTCATCTCGACGCATCTCAATGATTTCCCCAATCAAGCCCAAATTGCCCACACGACAAATATCCTGAATATTCGCTTCCTGCATCCCAGAAGCTACTACCAAAGGACCCGAAACTTTTATAATCTTTCCTTGACTCACAATCTTCCTCCATTCTTTGGGAGATTTTTGCTTATTTTCTATCCTTGCCGTGAGCTTGAAACCCTTCTTAGCTATCTCTACAGCAAAAATTGATACTTCTTATTTTAAAAATCAGATAAGGATTTTATTTGTTGCCCATTTTCATCAAAATTATCTGGGCTTAGCCATTTTTCTAAACGAATTTTGACCGCTGGCCAGTCCTTGTCAATCATGGCTAGCCAATCAGTATCTCGGTTACGCCCTTTATAAACAACTGCCTGACGAAAAGTGCCCTCGTAGATAAAACCAAGCCTTTCTGCTGCGTATCTTGAAGGTTGATTGAGTGCATCGCATTTCCACTCGTAGCGGCGATACTCCAGCTCCTCAAAAACGTAACGTGCCAACAGATATTGGGCTTCTGTCGCCAGTCTGGTTCGTTTCAATTGGGGCGAATAGGTCACAGATCCCACCTCCATGACACGGCTACCCCGATTAATTCTCATTAGAGCAAAAGTGCCCAATGCCTTGCCACTCTCCTTATCTACAATGGCATAGTAAAAACGATCTGGAACTGCCAGCATCTGATCTAGCAAGGCCGACCACTCATCCTGACTTTGAACAGGATTTTGAAAGAGATAAGTCCACATGTCAGCAGGAGAATCCGAACCATACACTTCATATAAATCCGCTCCATGCTTGTCCTTGGACAGACGCTCAATAACAGCATACCGCCCTTCTATACGCTCCAGATTGGGCAAATCTCCCGGTTTGAAATTCGGCAGGGCATCTCCAATGGGCTGGCCTAATTCATTCATTTTCATAAAAACCTCACAATATATCCTGTCCAACTGCTTTTTCTACGTTCTCGCGAATACGCTTCTGTCCTAATCCCATTACCCCTTTATGGGTCGGAATTAAGATAATCGCTGGCAGCACTTGCTTATCATAGTAAGCCAGCGTTTCAGGGATTTCAGCAGCCATATCTTCTGTCAAATAAATAATAGCAAAATCTTCTCGACTCAATCGCCGTAAAGTATTCACCGCTTCGGTCGCTTCGGTGACTGGAAAAGTCTGAAAACCAATCAGGCGAAAAGGCAGAATGGCATCGCGGTTCCCCACCACACCAATTTTATAAGTTTTACTGGCCATAAATCGGTCTCATCCTTTCTTTAATCGTCTCTACTGGAAGCTGATTTGTCAAACCAGTCAAAATAAGTCGAAGATTCTTCACTTCCAGCTCTTTTCCCAATAAATAACGAGCGAGCGGAAGCGGACCACTTGTTTCAAATCGCCCTTGTTCTAAGAGCTTAAACTGAACCAAGTCTGCCAAATACTCCAGTTCAAGATTTGTCAACTTATCCGAACGCATTTTTTCTTCATAAATGCGTAATTCTGCGTCAAATTCTAATGGATTAACTTTGGAAAACCAGCCAGCAAGATCGCCTTTTTCTGCCAACTCAATCCACTCTGCACTCGTCAAAGAGCCTTCATCTGATAACAACTGTGTCATGAAACTGTGCGGTTTTTGGTGACGAATGGCACGCTGCACCGTTACTGCATTATAAAAATCAATTGTCAACCGCACCAGTTGCTTAAGCCGCTCGTCTTCAAATGCAGACTCCAAGCTTTTTAAGTGTTTGAAATAAGCCAGATCCATTCCAATTTCCAGAACGCGCACATCTTGATAATCCTGATATTCCGCCCAAGTTGCTGCTATTTCATCCGCCATAAAATTAGGACAATGTTCAGCAGAAAAGGTTGCAACCAAATGCTCCAAAATATCTAAAGGATAAGGCCCAACCATAATCAAGAGGGGTTTTAAATTCAAACCTGTTGCCTTGTGCTTAAGCAGCACCTTAAGATTGTGATAGGTATATTTGAGCGTAAAAAACTCCACCAAAGCAGATTCTGGACTGACTTCAAAAGCCCAAGCGTACTCTGCAAACAAATGTTTCATGAGAAACTTCTCAATCGCATTTAAGTCTGTTAGTTGCTCATGATCCAGATTATAAACTGTTCCTTCCAAAGCTGCTGACCGACTTTCAGAAGTGAAAGTCCGCAACAACTGCTCGTATTGTGTCAGACTTAAGAAGCTACTCTCATGAATGCTAATTCCTGTATTCACTTGAGCGAAGGTCTTTTCATTCATAGAATGCCTCCTTAGTCTGCTTCGTCTTGGAAAATCGTCTGAGCAAGCTGATAACTCTCCTCCTGCCACAAAGAATCTACTAAATTGCGATAGAGGTAATTATCATCAATATTGCCTCGCGAAAGAAGAAAACCTGCTTCTCCACTCACAGACGAGGAAGCCAATTTTACGTGCGGATAGTGCTCTAACAATCGTTCCAATTGTCCAGCCGAATATTTAACCAATGTCCGTGAGCCAACTGTCAAAACAAGTTCTTCTTGCGGATACTTTTTTAAGACCTGCTCCAAGAAAGCCTGCTCCTGCTCGACCGACCAAGTCGCCATTTGCTCATAAGCCTCCGCAAATAATTCTTTCAAAATCCCTTGCTTGGTCGCTAAAGTAGACTGACGTTTTTCATTTTCTAGCTGCTGCACTTCACGCTGTACCTGACGGTTGATCGCTTTTATTTCTTGCTCACGCTGTTGCAGTTTTTCTTGTTTCAACCGTGCTTCTTGCTCTTTAGCTTCACGCTCAATAGACTCTTTAGCATCGGCTAATAGCTGCCGCCCATTTTCATGCGCCTGCTCCAAAACCGAATCCCTCAAATGAGATTCAAATTCCATATCTGCCTCCTTCTATGCAATCTTGTTTCAAGACATTGAACCTGTCTCATTTTACATTTAAAACCATCAAAAGAGATACAACAAAGGCAAGGATAGCATAGGTTTCTACCATAGCAGCAAGGATAACCCCTTTCATGACGTCTTCAGGTCGCTTTGCCAAAATCTGCATACCAGCGGTTGCTACATTTCCTTGATATTTAGCAGAGTAATAACCGACAATCCCAATTGGAAGTGCGGCAAAAAAGAGGGCTAGACCTGTCTGAAGAGCCATTTCAGGCTGGATTTTAAAGAAAATCAAAATCCCGATAACAAAACCGTACAAGCCTTGCGTACCTGGCAAAAGCTGCAAAATCAAAGCGCTAACGAATTTCTCAGGTTGTTCTTTTAATAGGGCTGCCGCAGCCTGACCGGTTGAACCGACATTGCGCGCAGAACCGATACCGCTGAGAAAAATCGCAAAAACCACACCGAGTGCGGCAAAAAAAGCACCACCGTAAGTTGAAAAATAAGATGAAAAAGCTTGCATGAATAAACTCCATTTCTAATAGTAAACATTATTTATTTGGTAATTTTGTCAATGACATAAAACTTCTAGCTGAGTTGCTAAAATAATTTCGCTGTGCTATTTTTTGTAGCGGACATATTTCTCTGCTGGCTTCAAAGGTTTAAAAGCTTTTCCGCCACCGTCGTAGAATTTCCCAAAAAACTCAACAAAAATCAAACGCGCTCCGTGCACATAGCCTGATAAAAAGGAGAGAAACATATTGATACCGTGGAGGGCGAGAAACAGCACAATCCCAATACTAAAGCGAGCAAAAGGCGGAAAGAGACTAACAATTAAGTTAAAGGCTGAGCCAATGCTTGCACCAGCAAGCCCCAAAGCCATGAGTCGCGTAAAGCTCACCAAGTCTCCCACATAGCTGCTGATATTGTATAGATTAAACAGTGCAGGACCCAAGCCTTTCAAACTCTTAGCGCTGATAATAGAAACCAGTACAATGCCGACAGCATTTACAATAGCCAGCCATTGCCCGATAAAGCCGACCATAGCAAGAGTTGGGAACAGTCGCCCCGCTGCTAGCAAAGCCAGACCAATGAGAATCAGCATCCACGCAAAACCTGAATTATAAGCTGCCGCATAATCCTTCATGCGAATGTTCTTTTTGCCACTGAGAAACAGTCCTGTCATGACTGTTACAAATCCTATCACGACCGAAATAATCAAAATGGTTATCACATCTGTGCTGGTATCAATGAGCGCAAAAGGCAATTTGAAGCCAAAGAAAGAACCATAAATCACTCCCCAGAGTGCAACACCGATTCCTAAAATTCTAAAAAAGCGTAAATTCTTTGCTAGACTTGGCTTAACATATAAAGTCTTCAAAGCCCAAGTCGTTCCGCCAAAGAGCAACAGACCATAGCCAATATCAGCTGCCATCATGCCAAAAAAGATAAAGTAGAAGACCGAAACCACGGGCGTTGGATCTTTATCTTCGTATTTCGGCAGCGAATACATCTCTGTCACCAGCTCAAAGGGCTCAATCAGAGCATTATTTTTAAGTTTTGTCGGGACTCGCTGTCGATCAGCTGCCTCCATTTCATGGATTTGAAGCAAGACAGCCCCACCAAATTGTTGCGCAAGGCCCATTTTCAAATCTTCTATCTGCTCTTGCTCAATCCAGCCTTCTAAAGCAACCAAATTCTGCGTACTGGCAAGTTCTCCCTTGCTTTCTTGGCGAGAAGTAAGATTCAAAATATAGTCCAACTGAAGCTTGAGCTGTTGCAGTTCCTTACTGGAAGCTGCAAGCTGCGTTTGCGTTGAGCTGATAACCGTTTCTTGTTCCTTTATCGTTTCTTTTAACGATGTCAAGCGCTCACTAGGCAATTCTTCAAAGGGATATTCAAAAGGTTTGAAACCAAGCTCTGTCAAGAATGCTTGCATTTCCTTAGCTGTTTCTGCTTTACATAGCACAAGAATTCCACTTTCTGTGGTACTGGTAAAAATCTCTTGGACTTCCAGATTAGGATAGTCCCGTAATCGAGCATTTAGCTGATTGTTCTCACTGCTTGGAATGCTTCCCACAAACGCACGAAGGTGTTTAAAATGCTTAAGTGCTGACGGCGTAACGGCTAAACTTGCCCATTTTTCTAGCTCTGCCACATCTGACTGAGCTCTTTCTTTAACTTCCTCTGCTCTTGTCAACGATTGAAATTGTTGTTGAATGTTAGCAAGAAGCGCTTCTTCATCACGCGCCTGCCCTGCTTCTTCTAGACTTACAAAGGTTGTTTCCAAAGGAGCTTCCTTCAACGACTCCAGTAATTTCTTCTTTGGCACAAATGCTTGCAAGCGTTCAATCATATTTCCAAGTTTTTCCTGCCGCCGAGTCAAAGTTTGAAGATGTTCCGAGAAAGACTTATCAGGATTCCACACTAACTCTTGCTCGAAAGCTCCCTGCCAAGTTTCTTTTGTCTGCAAGTTTTGAATTTCAACCGACTGGAGATTTTGCAAATAGGAGAGGACATCATCCAACAAATCTTTTGGCAATAGCAGCGACAACTCCTGCATTTGACTAATGGCCATATTTTTCTACCACCCTGTCCACAATCATTTGTAGCAGCACTTCTTTTTTATTTGACAAAGCCGCTTGGGCTTTTTCTTCGTTCTCTTGTCTCGTTTGCTCTAAATCCTGTGTTAAGACAGCTAACTCTCGTTCAGAGCGCTCCTTTAACTCGGTCACCAATCGCTCTTTCTCTTCGTCGTAAGATTGCCCTAGCTGTTTCAGATTACTAGCCGCTTGCTCTCGCAATTCCTGAATTTGACTTTTGTAGCCCGCCAACACTTCATCTGCTGCTTGCTCAATTTCCTGCATTTGCTCAAGAGTAGCATTCGTCATATCTTGCACCTCCTTTTGACACAATAGGTGTAACGCTTTCTTGTATAAATTATAACACATTTTCAAATCATTCGTCACAGAGTTTTATTTCTTTTCTGGGTAGATGAACATTTTTTATATTGCATTTTCCACTCTATCAGTTTATATTTCCTGCTTATTTACGTGTTTCCTAACTACCTGTTCTGAAAAGCTCTCTCCTACTTAATTCCCCTTAAAAATGTTATAATACAATTATACTCTTAAAACAGTTGTTCTATAACTATCACCAGCAAAGAAAGTGACCTCTTATGGAAAATACGCAGCATATCTTAACGACGATTGAAAGCCACTTTGATAGCATGACCGACTTAGAAAATCGGATTGCCAACTACTTTTTGAGCCCTTCTAGCATATATGACGATCTCTCTTCTCAAAAAGTTGCGCAAGCTCTCTACATCTCTCAAGCAGCCTTGACACGCTTTGCAAAGAAATGCGGATTTAAAGGCTACAGAGAGTTTAATTTTCAATACCTTCATCAATTGCAAGAAAACGCGGAACAGGACGAGAAAGTACAAAATGACTTATCTCGTAGAGTGCTGCGAAACTATGCTCAAATCCGTCAACAAACTGAGGAATTGGTTGACGAAGACAAACTGCTGCGCGTTGCCAATCTCATCGAAGCAGCTGACCGCGTCTATTTCTTTGGGACGGGAAGCTCTGGTCTTGTCGCACGCGATATGAAGCTGCGCCTCATGCGGCTTGGTGTTGTCTGCGAAGCATTGACAGATCAAGACGGTTTTGCTTGGACAACCAGTATCCTAGATGAAAATTGCTTGGTTATTGGATTTTCTTTGTCCGGAGGAACGCAATCTATCATCAACAGCCTCATCGACGCTCAAGCAATGGGTGCGAAAACGGTTTAGTAACAGGACACCCCAACAAAGTCAAAGAAACCTTTACTGAAATCATCACTGTTGCCATTCAAAGCAAACCAGAGTATATCTTACGCACCTCAGCACAGTTTCCTATGCTACTTATGATTGACCTCCTTTATGCCTTTTTCCTAGAAATTGACCGGGAAAAGAAGGAAAAAATCTTCAACAGCTTTTGGGAAAATCAAAAATTAAATGGCTATTATAGGCGACACAAATAATGCATCAAACAAAAACGAGCAACTCCTCACTGAAGGATTTGCTCGTTTTCATTATAGGAAGTTTTCCGTTAAGGATGTTTATTTTTAAAGTGATAATAAGCTCCAGACATCCCTGCAGCATTTTGATGATGAGCAAAAGCGAGCTTGGTTTTTTCAGCAATACTTGGTACCAGACAAGCTTTCATAGCAGTCTCAATTCGAGGGCGAAGAATGGCCTCTTGACCCATAATGCCGCCACCTAAGATCACCACTTCTGGATTGACCACATAGCAAATATTCGCAATCCCTTGCCCCAAATAGTTGACCATGCGGTCGATTCCTTGGATACAACGTGCATTTCCTTCGGTAGCTTCTTTGAAAATGCGGCGTCCATTCCACATAGTAGGATCTTCTCCGTGAAGCTCTGCTACATAATTGACCAAGGCAGTCGTTGAAGCCACATCTTGGAAAGCACCGTCTGGCAGATACACATAACCGACTTCACAGGCCGAATTACTAAAACCGTGGAAAATCTGACCGTCCACCAGCAAGCAGCCACCGATACCCGTTCCAATCGTCAAACAAATCGCAATGCTCGCTCCCTTGCCGCTGCCTGACATAACTTCCGCCAAGCCAGCACAATTGACATCATTTTCAATCTCACAAGGAACGGCAAATGTTTCTTCTACCACTTTCTTGAACTGAGTACCTGCATAGTTCGGAATCTGAGGACCAGCATAAAAGATTTCTCCTTTATCTGGATCGACCATTCCAGCTGAGGAAATACAAATCCCAGCAACCGAAGTCTGCTCTAAATAACTTGCTACAATCCCCTTCACCTTACGCAAAATTTCTGGACCGCCTTTATGAGCCTCTGTTGGTATTTCATGCGCTTCCAACAAGGTGTCGGTATCATCAATCAGACCATATTTGATATTTGTTCCACCAATATCAATGGCAATGTATTTTCTCATAATCCACCTCTTTTTCTATTATAGGAATGCTTCCTTAGCTGCACGAATCAAGCGTGCCGCTTCTTCTACAATCGGACGATCCGTGTCTGTCACTGGTGTTAATGGAGAACGGACAGAGCCGATATTTAGATTTTCATTGATTTTCAAGACTTCCTTGATGACGGAATACATATTCCCATGAGTAGCTGTTAATTTCCCGATAATAGCGTTAATGGTAAATTGCAGTTCTTTTGCTTTTTCCAATTCTTTGTCAGCAATCAATTGATTGAGCTTCAAGAAAAGTTCTGACATTGCGCCATACGTTCCGCCGATACCTGCTCTTGCTCCCATCAGGCGACCGCCTAAGAATTGCTCATCTGGACCATTAAAGACGAGGTGGTCTTTCCCACCAAGTGCTGCAAAGGTTTGAATGTCTTGGACAGGCATAGAAGAGTTCTTCACACCAATCACGCGTTCATTTTTGAGCATTTCTGTATAGAGACTCGGCGTCAGAGCTACACCTGCCAACTGTGGAATATTGTAAATCACAAAATCTGTCTGCGGCGCAGCTGCGCTAATGTCGTTCCAATATTGGGCAACCGAGTATTCTGGCAAGCGGAAGTAAATCGGCGGAATAGCCGCAATAGCATCCACTCCCAAACTCTCTGCATGGCGCGCCAACTCCATACTATCCTTGGTGTTGTTGCAAGCGACGTGAGCAATAATAGTTAATTTCCCTTTTGCCACCGCCATGACTTCTTCTAAAATCAATTTTCTATCAGCAACACTTTGGTAGATACATTCACCAGATGAACCATTGACATACAATCCTTGAACTCCTTTTTCAAGAAAATATTCTACCAAAGCTCGCACGCGCTCTGGATTAATCTCGCCTTGATCATCATAGCAAGCATAGAAGGCCGGAATGACCCCTTCGTATTTTTTTAAATCTCTCATATTTTATTCTCCAAGTTAATTGGTTTTATCGTTTATACTTATTAAAAATAGTTTCCATAATAGGCAATTGCAAAAACCCTAAGGCTGCAAAGCCAACTAATACAAAAAGAGTAAAGCCCAGTAGCAATACAAATCCTGAACTAGAGAGTAAAAAGACAATTACAGCTAATAAGGCTATCATCAAAAAGAACCACAGAAAATGCAAACTCACCATGATCAGTCCTGTTTGTAATAGATCTTTTACCGTCATTTCAAACTTAGCTGCCAAAGGATAGACACATAAAAATAGCAAACTAGCAAAAATGATGACGCCGATACAGGTTGCTTTTAACATTTGAAATGGCATTGTTTCATGCTTCCAAAAAAGCAGGAGGTCAAATAGACTGATACCTACAATGCTGAGTTCTAGCAAACCAAGTTTGAAACCGACCTTCCAATTTTTCCTAAATGCCTGCACATAGGTTGCTGTTACTTTTATGCGTCGCGAATCTTTGATGACAAACAAAGTTTCATACAAGCTAATTTTGGCAATACCAATCGTAACAAGTGGTAGACAAGACAAAAGAAAGATGAGGTTCACAGTCACCAAATCTAATATTTTCTCACATATTCTCATAAAGAAATTATCTGTATCAAATATACTTCGTATTAACTGAGAACCTCTCTTTTCCATGGTTCTACCTCCTAATCAATTAGTTTAATCATTGAGCAAAACTTTTACGACACATTTTTTGACCTTATCACCTTTAGCAGCAAATCTATTGGGCTGATGTGGTTCGTTGGGCAAAAATGCAGCAAAATTCTGCTTGTCCAAATAAAGTGGATAGAGCTGCTCACAAATCACAAACCCAATATCCTTCTTTTTATCATACGATTCTCTTACTTCTTTTACTCTTGTGCCATATTGAATAACTTCATGACCTGCCAAAAGAAAATGTAAATCCAGATAATCTTGATGAAATTCAAATTCATCTGTCGTGTCAGAACACAATTCATTTTCCTGTACAAACAGAAATACTTTTTCTCCGGCAATCTCATACCGTCCCGAATCATAATCGTTTACATCGTGAGTTAAGAGATAATCAATAGCACAATCCAAATGCTTATGGATACCTTTGTAATGGGCGAGATTTTCCAATTCATCGAAAATCATTCGTTTTCCCTCCTTATCCTTTCACAGCTCCCATGGTAATACCTTGTGTGAAGGATTTTTGGAAGACAAGAAAGACGGTTACAATCGGAACAGCTGCCATAGCAGCACCAGCCATAATCAGACCATAGTTGGTCGCCATTTCAGCCTGCATCGTTGCTACCCCTAGTGAAATAGTTAGATTCTGCCGCGATGTCAGCATGACCAATTGCATAAAGTAGTCATTCCATGTGTTGATAAAGGTAAAAATGGCAAGGGCAGCAAAACCTGGTTTCACAATGCGTCAAACAACACATCTGGCGCTGTTCCTGCTTCAATAGCTGTTGTAATTTTTTCTGGACCAGATTTGAAGTCAATGGTTTCTAATTTCACTTTAATATCTGGATTAGCTTTTTCAAAAGCCTTGATAATTTCTTTTTCATACGTACCAACATCATCGCTGGCCTTTTTTTGCGTGAAAACTGGGAAAGCCCACCAAGTAATCTCTGTCTTGCCAGAAGAACTTCCTGAATCAGCTGATTTGTTTGAACCAGCTGAATTTCCACATGCTGCCAACGATAAAATAGCAGCCCCTGCAAACAACGAACAAAGTATTTTCTTCATTCTCATATTTTTTCTCCTTTTATTTTATCCTTTTATACGGATAGGATTGTTCCTAATTTTCACATACTGCCGCAACAAAGCGCTCTGTGATTTCTTTGGGACGCGTAATGGCACCACCGACCACAATTCCTCTGACACCTAGGTCATGAATGGTTTTCGCTTCACTTGGGTAGTGAATCTTTCCTTCTGCGATAACATCCAAACCTGCATCACACAATTTTTTTACCAAATCAAAATCTGGTCCCTCGCATTGCAGACTATAAGAGGTGTAACCTGACAAAGTTGTCCCTACAAAGTCCACACCTGCTTCTGCTGCAGCCACACCCTCTTCAAAGGTGCTCACATCTGCCATGAGCAATTGATAAGGATATTTTTCTTTCACTTGCTTGATGAAATCCGCAATTTTTAAACCATCAAAACGTTCCCGCTTTGTACAATCAAAAGCAATTACTTCAATATCCAGAGCTGCTAGTTCATCAATTTCTCGCATCGTTGCGGTAATAAATGGCTCTTGAGGTGGATAATCCCGCTTGATAATGCCGATGATCGGCAACGAAGTAACCTCTTTAATTTCCTTAATATCCCGAACACTATTAGCTCGAATGCCAACAGCCCCTCCTTGTTCAGCCGCTTTCACCAAAAGGGGAATAACTCCACCTGCTTCAGTATATAGCGGTTCGTGTGGCAAGGCTTGACAGGAAACAATGATGCCATTTTTTATTTTGGCAATCAGCTCGTCTTTTGTCATTTGTGCCATAGACAGCCTTCTCCTTTGCTATTGTAGATCAATTTTTAAAGCGCTTTCAATCTTACGATGTTATTATAACTATTTTTCAAAGCGCTTTCAACAATATCTGAGATTTTGGTTCTAATTTCTAATAACAATTACTTTTCTCTTAAATCTTGAAAGTAGTTTCAACCAGAACGATAGCTCTGTTAACATGACACTATAATCATTGCGGATTGCCTCTGAGGCATACAAAGACTGCATCTCTGTGAATGCTATCCCCCCAAGAATTGTCTAGAATGGAGACCCTATAATAGAATTAGCAAGGGAGAATGCTTTTTTTAGGAGTATCATCCAGAGTCGCTTTTGAATAAAAGTTTAAAATTTTCTCATTGCTGGTGTTCTTTTCGGTATTGTCCTGGCGTCTGTCTAAACATCTTCTCCTATCTACACGTATGCCAATTTACGAGGTAGCACAAAGTGTTGGATTTCCAAATAAAACTTACTTTTATGACAAATATCGTACCTATTTTGGACATTCCCCAAAAGACGAACGCAAATAAAAGGCAGAGACAATATTATCCCTGCCTTATTTTATAATAGCAAAAAGCTTTTGACGTAGTAGCTAATATCTAAATACTTCTTTAAAGTTACAGCAAAGCAAACCACTCCTTAGTCATTTTTCAAGCTTAGATGAGTATTTTTGATGAAAACTGCGTTTCTCTTCATTCACCACTTTGACAGCCCGAGAGGCTATTGAACAACTTTGCGAAGTTGAAACTACTGACTAAAAATTTTCAAATATTAGTTCTATCTCGCTTTTTTATTTTTACGACAAATCAGCGCTTAAAACAACTCTTTGTAAAGAGCAATCGTTTCTTCTAAGGTTGGCATAAATGGATTTCCTGGTGCACAAGCATCAATGAGTGCATTTTTAGAAAGGTATTCAAAGTCAAATTCCTCTTCTTTAATGTCCAGTTCTGTCAATTTTTTCGGAATGCCCACAGTTGCTGATAATTTTTCAATTTCAGAAATGGCATAATCAGCGCATTCTTTATCACTTTTACCTTCCGTATGGAGACCAAGAGCTTTTGCAACATTTCGGAATGCTTCTGGCACACGTTTTGCATTTTCACGCTCTACAACTGGTAAAAGCATGGCACAACAAACACCGTGAGGAAGATTGTAAACTGCTCCAAGTTGATGAGCCATAGAGTGTACATAACCTAGCCCAGCATTATTAAAGGCCATCCCACCTAGGAAAATCGCATTAACCATAGCTTCGCGTGCTTCAATGTCATGGCCTTTTTCAACAGCACGTGGCAAAAATTCTTTAATTAACTCAATTGCACCAATAGACAATTTTTTCGTTACATTATACGCACCTGGTGTTACCAAGGCTTCAACCGCATGTGTAAGAGCATCCATACCTGTTGCAGCTGTCAAAGCTTTTGGTTTTGAAATCATCAATTCTGGATCATTTACTGACAGGAGTGCAAGGCTATTCTTATCAACCATAACCATTTTCACTTTACGCTCTTCGTCAGTAATAACATAGTTAATCGTGATTTCAGCTGATGTTCCTGCTGTCGTATTGATTGCTACAACCGGCAAGCCTTTTTCTTTTGATTTGTGAACACCTTCGTAATCTTGCGGACGCCCGCCATTCGTTGCAAGAATTGAAATACTACTAGCAGCATCTTGTGGCGAACCACCACCAAGTGAAATAATAAAATCACAATTATTATCTTGCAAAACAGCTAAACCGTCTTCAACATTTTTTACAGTTGGATTTGGCTCAACATCACTAAAAACGACATACTCAATGCCTTCCTTATCAAGTGGTGCAGTTACCTTAGGTAAAATGTCACTGCTTGCAATATAATGGTCTGTCACCAAGAGAGCTTTCTTATACCCCAATTCTTTGATATGATCACCTATTTCATTAATCACACCACAACCAATAAGATTAACTGATGGAACATAAAATACTGACATTATATTTCCTCCTTATTTTTATAAATATCATCTATTTTAGAAACCGCTTACACAATTATATTATAACACTCATAATGCTTTTTGCAACATCAACTTTTCATTATTTTAGTATCAAATTTACAGATTCAAAACTTATCAGTCTATTATGATATTTTAGGGCAAAGAGAAGTATAAGATTTTCTGTATCCACAATGACATCGTCCATATCAAACACTAACAATTGAAACATGACCGCCCTCCTTTTTTCACAACTAGTTTACAGGAAAACACATACAATACCAAGCAAGAGAAAGAACACTCTCTCCAAATAGAAAAATCTCCCTACAAAAGCAGGGAGATGGTGACTGATAAACTGATTTAGGTCTAAAAATCTGAATACATTGTCTGTACAATGACGAACGATTCAAATCAGAACAAACTTTACTGTCTATTTACGACGTCCTGGACGTTCTGCATAGCCATAGTAGGCGTCAGCCATGATTTCTTCCATGTCAGTAACTATTGGCAAGCGTGGATTGGCTGGTGAACATTGGTCTTCATAAGCAAGAACGGCAATATCATGTAAGCTATCTTTCCAAGTTTTTTCATCAATACCTTGATCTTTAAAGTTCATCTTGATACCAACCGCTACACCAAGGTCATAAACAGCTTTAGCATACGCTTCAACCGCTTCTTCTGGTGTTGAGCAAGGAAGACCTAGCATACGAGCAATATCTTGGAATTTTTCATCAGCTTTCCAGTAATTGTACTTAGGCCATGTTGTAGTTTTAGATGGACGAGTTCCATTGTAACGGATAACATAAGGAAGTAAAATAGCATTTGTACGTCCGTGAATGGTGTGGTGAACAGCACCAATCTTATGCGCCATTGAGTGACTCATCCCAAGAAAAGCATTTGCAAAGGCCATACCAGCCATTGTAGAGGCATTGTGCATCTTTTCACGTGCTTCTGGGTCAGCTGTTTTTACAGATTTTTCCAAGTATTTGAAGACTAACTTGATGGTTTGAAGAGCAATACCATCTGTATAGTCATTGGCAAAGTTAGAAGTATAAGCTTCAGTTGCGTGTGTCAAGACATCCATACCTGTGTCAGCAGCAATAAATGCTGGAACAGATTCTACCAAAGCAGGATCAACAATTGCAATAGTTGGTGTCAAAGCGTAGTCAGTGATTGGGTATTTACGATTATTTGCCTTATCAGAGATAACTGCAAACGGTGTTACTTCCGAACCTGTACCAGATGTTGTTGGAATACCGATATATTGTGCTTTCTTACCAAGTGATGGGAATTTGAAGGCACGTTTGCGGATATCCATGAATTTTTGAACGAGGTCACCGAAGTCAACGTCTGGCTGTTCATAGAACATCCACATACCTTTAGCTGCATCCATTGGTGAACCACCACCAAGGGCAATGATAGTGTCTGGTTCAAACGAGCGCATTACTTCAACACCACGACGAACTGTTGTGATATCTGGATCTGGTTCAACATCTGAGAAAACTTGAATCGTGACTTTGTTTTTACGAAGATTCAATTGGTCAATCACACGTTGTACAAAACCGAGTTTTTCAATTGATTTATCGGTAACAATCATGACACGTTCGATACCTTCGCAAGTTTGAAGATATTGAATTGAGTTACGTTCGAAGTAGATTTTTGAAGGAACTTTAAACCATTGCATATTATTTCTACGTTTCCCTACTTTCTTGATGTTAAGAAGGTTGATAGCTGATACGTTATCACCAACTGAGTTGTGTCCGTATGAACCACATCCAAGTGTTAATGATGGAATGAAGGCGTTGTATACATCACCGATACCACCAAAGGTAGATGGAGAGTTCCAGATAATACGCATTGCCTTTATTTCCGTACCGAAACGTTTTGCAAGAGCTTCGTCTTTTGTATGGATAGCAGCTGAGTGTCCTAGACCATTAAATTCAACCATTTGACGAGCTTTTTTAAGTCCATCTTCAGTATCTTCCGCTTTCAAAACCGCAATAACAGGTGATAATTTTTCACGAGTCAATGGTTCTTTAATTCCAACTTCTGCACATTCAGCAGCCAAGATATTTGTACCTTCTGGTACTTTGAATCCTGCTTGCTCAGCAATCCATGTAGCTGGTTTACCAACAATATTTGGGTTCAATTTTGCACCAGCGCAGTTCTTGCTGTTGGCTTTTGCACCAAAACAGAATTCTTCCAAAAGCGCTTTCTCTTTTTTGTTGACAAAGTAAGTATGGTAAGATTTGAATTCTGTTACAAATTCATCATAGATTTCTTTATCAATGATCACAGCTTGCTCAGATGCACAGACCATACCATTATCAAATGATTTGGACATCACGATATCATGTGCTGCTTGGCGGATATTTGCTGATTTTTCAACGTAAGCTGGAACGTTACCAGCACCAACTCCAAGAGCAGGTTTGCCGCATGAATAAGCAGCTTTTACCATAGCATTCCCACCAGTCGCAAGAATGGTTGCAATACCTTCATGATTCATCAAAGCTGTTGTAGCTTCCATAGATGGTTGAGTAATCCATTGAACACAGTTTTCAGGTGCACCTGCTGCAATCGCTGCATCACGTACGATTTGTGCCGCATGAGCAGAAGATTCTTGAGCAGATGGGTGGAAAGCAAAGATAATTGGATTACGCGTTTTCAGCGAAATCAATGATTTGAAAATCGCTGTTGAAGTTGGGTTGGTCGTTGGAGTGATTCCGCAGATTACTCCGACTGGTTCAGCAATTTTCGTTAAACCTGTAATAGGATCATCTTCAATCACACCAACAGTTTTAACACCACGCATATTGTTAACAACGTGTTCGCAGGCAAAGAGGTTCTTTGTTGCTTTGTCTTCAAAGACACCGCGACCTGTTTCTTTAACAGCATGTTCTGCTAAGATACCATGTGCATCAAGAGCAGCAACTGAAGCTTTTGCAACAATGTAGTCTACTTGTTCTTGATTTAATTTTCTCATTTCTTCCAGAGCAACTAGCCCTTTTTGAACAAGTTCGTCAACATGCTTTTCAGCAGCTAACTTTTTTTCTTCGGGAGTTAATGTTTTTTTATCAGCCATGTGTTCCTCCAATGGTTCTCAGGATTTTTACAAATCCTTTGTTAATTTTTTCACAAGATTATTATACCTTATTTTCTTTATCTTGTAAACACTTTCAAGTAAACTTCACAAACTTTTTCTTTTATATTGTGAATTTGTTTCAAAATATGAGTTTTCTACTATATTTTAAAACATTGTTTGTGAAGTTTAAAACTTAAAATTATATATTTCACATACTTTTTCAAGATTTCCAAAAACAAAAGTTATGTAAAAAAGAGCATTTTTGCTGTGTATTCCTACACCCTCGTTCTACCCTACTATCTTTTTAAAGCACACAAAAGTCATGAATCGCAAGGCAATCCATGACTTCTAATTATTACTATTATTTCTTCACTGTTCCTTTTTTCACAGCTTCATCAATGGCTTGTTTGACGGTTTGTGCATAGAGTTCACCGCCCTTGGTGATCGTTGTTGTCTCCGAGCCAAAGTGCACATAGTCAGTTCCATACCAAATTTCTGGGTGTTGGATAGCAGTTTGATACCAATCCGCTACAAATACATAATCGTATTTTTTCGCCAATTCCAATTCATACTGACGTGTTTTTACAGCGATACTGGTCCCATCATGCGCTGTGCGTCCGTCATAAGGCGTTACCAAGATTAAGCGATGACCTTTCGGTAATTTTGCAATAAATTGATTGAGCAGACTTTCATAGTTATCAACCGTATTGGTTCCCAAGGCTAAGACCACTGTTTCCAGAAGTACTTTGTTTGAAATATCAATTTGATAGACTTGCAAGCCCGATTCTAAGTTTCGACTGACCGCTGCATCCACTTGAATTTCCGGCATAGCCTGCTTGAGCCATTCACTTGCTCGCAAAGCTACCGAATCTCCGATAACGGTCGTACCCTTTGCTACATTGTATTGACTGGCACTCACATTATCAGCTTGGGTACGAGTGATCTGCATTTTACTGTCAGCTTGATTTAACCCATTGACGAGCAAATTTTCTTCAAAAGCACCAATTTTCGGAGCAGTCATGATCATGACAAAAGCAACCAGTGTTAATGGAATCAAACTATAAAATACAGGCGTTGTGATTTGCTTGATGTCCATCTTCAAGCCAAATACTTTTGGCTCTCTACCTGCTAATGTCGGCTCCAACAGATAGAAAGAGAAAGCCGCCAAGGCAAAGGAAAGCACGGTTGTCAATAGAACTGCCCATCCATTGCCCATCAATTGGGAAAAGATGATGTAAAACGGCCAATGGAACAAATACACGCCGTAACTCGTATCTGCAATAAATGTGATAACAGGCGGCTCATCAACATGCGGCGTTTTATCGTGGAGCACACGCGTTGCCAAAATCATCACGACTGAAAATACCGTTGCCAAAAGGAAACCAAACAGATAAGTCAATAAATTATCAAATCTTAGGAGGAACATTAATAACAGCAAAGCTGCAAAACTACCACCAAGTAGATAGAAGGTCTTTTTTAAATCAAGCGCCTGCTCCATTTTACGAAAAGGTGCCCCTAAATCACTCACACCTGAAAGTGTCGCTAAGATACTTCCTGCAAAAAACGGGAAGATATGCGTGAAACTTGAAAAGTAAATCACAGAAAAGTTTGAAACGAAGAAGCTTCTGACAAACATAGAAAGAAAACTAATCAAGAAGAAAGCGAACGAAACGAGAAAGATAATCCCTCGAAATTGCCCGACTGTTTTACTTTTCTTAGCTAAATACCATGTCGCCAAGCCCCACAAGATATAGTAATGCATTTCCAACGCCAAGCTCCATGTGTGCACAAAGAGATGTTGGATAAATTGACTCTCGTAATTTCCACCAGACAAAATTTCATAAAAATTTGTCACAAAGCCGAGCGCAGCAGCGATTTGCGTCCCAATACCAGCCACAAAATCCTTCCGAATTAGCAAGGTAAAGGGCATGATAATCAAAATCATAAAGACAAGCGGTGGCACAATCCGATAAAAGCGACGTCTTAAGAATCCTTTAACATCAATTTCCTTGTTTCTGGAAAATTCATCAATTAAAAGAGACGTAATCAAAAAGCCTGAGAAAGTGAAGAAAATATCCACACCAATAAACCCACCAGGAAAAGCTTTCTGGAAGAAATGATAGAGCAGAACTAGGAGTAATCCTGTAATCCTCACTAATGAAAACCATTTAATGCGCATTTTGATAAATCCCCTGTTTAAACTTTCCCTTGTAGACAACATTATTTTCTGTTGTTAATTTGCCTTGCCCCTCAGGCTGTCCATTCACAAAGTTGCCTTCATACTTCCAACCAGCTTTAGCTGTAAAGGTTCCCTTCCCATTAAAGATACCGTTCTTAAAATTACCTTTATAAATATCCCCATTTTTAAAGGTTAAGGTTCCTTGACCATTCATTTTACCACGAACAAGGCTGCCATTATATTTGATTGCTCCTTTATCCAAGGTCAATGCCCCTTGACTGGGAATACCTGATGTAAAAGCCACCATCGCTGATAGGACAATAACCGTTACTGCTAGCAATTCCAAGTTATGCCTTGTGAGATAAATTTTGTACTTTTCGTAAAATTCTTTTAATGTATCCATTCTCTCCACTAATCTTCGCTCTTCACGCGCTCAATCCATTTCTGACAACCTGCCAAAATAAGCCGATAAGTCTCGTCAAAATCACCTGTGTACCAAGGATCTGGCACACTTCTCTCTTCAAATTGAAATACTTTCTCCAAATATTTTCTCGGTGCAATTTTCCTCAAATCTTGAAAATTGGATTTATCCATTCCGATAATATAATCAAAGTCTACAAAATCCTGCTGTGAAATTTGTTGAGAAGTTTTGCTTTTATCGTAAGGAATGGCATATTTCTTAAAAATCGCCTGCGTTCCAGAGTGGATTGGATTGCCATGCTCCCAGTCTGAAGTCGCCCGACTTTCAACATAAACATCATCTGTCAAATCTTTCATCACAAACTCTGCCATCGGACTGCGACAGATATTTCCCAAGCAAACAAACACAATTTTCTTCATAGCATAGACCTCTTTACTATTATAACAAAATCTAAAAAAATAGGAATTTAAACCCTTGAGATTTTTTGAAAAACTTCATTTTTTCAATTTAGAAACTGTTATCTTCGTATACAAACAAAAAGAGTTTGGGACAAAAGTGTTTTAACTCACTCTAACAAGCAGAGTTCTGTTCGCTAATAGTCTCTGCTTTTTAGTTTTGAGTGCTTCGTTTGTTATATTTCAGTAGGTTATTGGCCATGAGAACCAAGCCCATGTCAATTTTAACCTGACGTCTGCCTCTGAGATTACACCGTTTGTACCCCAAACAAGCCTTTATCTGACCAAAGACAGATTCCACATCAACTTTACGTTGGGCAAAGATGTGACTGCCTTCGTCAGATAAAAGCGCTTGGCTTTCTTTTCGTTTTAAGACTTGATATTGCTCATTGACATAAAGTCCCTTTTGCGGAGCCAAGTCAGGTTGTTCTGCCTTATAATCCCTGATTTCCTGCTTGAAACCTGTCGTGGTATGGCTGTGTTTGAGGTGGTCAAACTGGTATACCCAACCCTCTAGATGGGTACAGGAATCAGCTGTTCCATCGTAAGTCCAGTTAGCCAAATTCCTATTAGATTCTTTGTGTTTTTTCTTCTGTTCCTTGTCAAAAAGACCATATTTAATCAAGTGGTCAACGCCCATCCTATCCAAGGTGAGAAGCTTCTCTTCGCTACCATAGCCCGCATCGGCGACAACCCTTTTTAACTTATGTGGATACGTTTCTAAAAAAGCAAGATCGTTCTGGTATCTGTTGGATTTGGATAGATATCATAGTGAAGGACGAACTGATTTTCAGTGGCGATTTGTAGATTGTAGCCAGGTTTGAGTTGTCCATTTCTCATAGGATCTTCTTTCATTCTCATGAAAGTCGCATCATGATCCGTCTTAGAAAAACTCTTTCGACCTTGGAAGGTCTCTTGATAAATCTCGTATTTTTCGGTCCGCACTGAAAAGTCATCCTTGACTTTACGCAGGACTTTCTTGAGCTTGCGGCGTTTGGTCTTACGCTCGTACTTACCTTTAACTGGTGTTTCCTCAATGTCTTGGCTCAGTCCAGCCAATTCTTCTTCAAGAAGTTGAGCGAACTCAGTCAACTGTTCTGAGGAGATGGACTCTTGTGTATCCAGTTCAATAGCTTGATGGATAAGAGGGGTGATTTCTTCTTGGAAATAGACCTGCATCTGTTCTTGAAGTTTAGCGGAGAATTTCTCTGTCGCTTTCTTCCAAACGAAGCTGTACTTATTGACGTTGGCCTCAATCTTAGTGCCATCAATGTAGAGACCATCAAGTGTTACCAATTTTTCCATTTTCAACTGAAGATTGAGCTCGATAAAGAGTTCTCGCAGCAGATTTTCCATCCCGGCAGCTACACGGAAACGGTTGATGGTCCGATAGCTGACAACCAACTGCCCTGTCAAGTACTGCATGGCTAGATTTTCTGCCATCATCTTTTCAATCTTACGGCCAGAGAAATTTCTTTGGGAATAAGCAAAGAGGAGGGCAGACAGAAGTAACTTTGGGTGATAGGAAGGGCGACCAAAATCATGTAGAAAGCCTGAAACTGACCGTCTTCTAGTGCATTGACGACCTTTTCGATAGTGAAGACGATGTGGCCTTGGGGCAAGACACAAGCAAGTTCTAGTGGCAAAGTTGTCTGATTTATGTTATAGTGAATGTGCATGAGATAGCCTTTCCATGAGATAGCTTTTCTAAATGGTTTATTAAGCAATTCTATTTTACCAAGACTATCGCAACCATGCAAAAAGCAACGGCAAAACCGTTGCTTCAGATTGAAGACAAAGTCCTAAGAACAGAAGTTTCTAAGGGCTTTTCTTTTTGTAAAGTCGTATAATAGAGGTAAGAAAAGTTGTGAGGTGCTTGCTATGTTTCACAAAGAAAAACCTGATTATAATCGCTGCCAATATGGCTTCTATACGATAGATGAATTGGTTCCAGAAGATCACTTTATTCGCCAAGTGGAAGCAGAGGTTGATTTCGACTTTATCTATGACTTGGTTGAAGAAACGTATAGCCCCGATCAAGGTCGTCCCAGTCTAGATCCCGTCATGTTGGTCAAGATCCCTTTGATTCAATGTTTTTATGGCATTCGCTCCATGCGCCAAACCATTAAAGACATTGAAGTAAACGTAGCTTATCGTTGGTTTCTTGGACTAAGCTTGGATGACAAGGTGCCTCATTTTACTACATATGGAAAGAATTACAGCCGTCGTTTTCAAGATAAAGCACTGATTACTGAGATATTTTCACACGTACTCCATCAAGCTTTATGTGCTGGTTTGATTGATTCTTCTGAAATATTTGTGGATGGTACCCCTATCAAAGCGGCAGCTAACAGTCACAAGTATCATAGAGAAATGGTTGCCCAACAAGCTACATTTATGAGGGAGCAATTGGAAGTTGAGATTGATTTAGATAGGAGAAAACACGAAAAAAGGGAGTAAAAGGGAAGTTAAGACCCAGTAATTTTGTTTACGATTCCTATTATGACTGTTACCTCTGTCCAGAGAACCAAGTATTAACCTATCGCACGACGACCCGAGCAGGCTACCGTGAGTATAAGAGTAATCCAACAGTATGTGTCGCCTGTCCCCTATTATCCGTTTGTACTCGAAGCCAGAATCAACAGAAAGTCATCACAAGACATATATGGAAAGATGCGCTTGAATTTTGTGAAGAGATTCGGCACCAAAAAGGGATGAAGGAGCTCTATAAGAAGCGCAAAGAAACAATCGAGCGACTCTTTGGAACCGCCAAAGAATACCACAACCTCCGTTATACAAGAGAGAAAGGCAAGTCCAAGATGGAAGATAAGGTTGGGCTTACTTTGGCGTGTTTGAATCTCAAAAAACTAGTAAAAATAAGGGTGGGTAAGCCTTTTTATTTTGTTCTAAATCCAATTTTTGGATGGAATATCAGATGATGAGACAAAATATTTTTGAAAATACAAAAAGACAAACGCCAAAAATGACGTTTGTCTACGTTCTGAAGTAACGGCAAAACCGTTGCTTTTTTTGATAGAATCGAGACATTATTGTCTCAGGCTCTCAAATTGCGCATATAATTATTAGTGAATCAACGACACTCTAAGTTGACCGTCTGCTGCGCCTGCCTTTTCTCACTTTTCGAGAATGAAATCCCCAGCCAACCACCACTAAAAGCAACACAACACTACTCCCCATGATTTGCCAAAAATCGTTACTTGATTCTGTTTTATGATTTTTTATTGTTTTTGGAGTAACTACTCGATGACCTCTTACCAACAATCGATGAGTATTCACACCATAAGGCGTACAGGTAACAAGGGTACAGTAATCCTGATTTGGATCAATCTTCAAGGCTGAAATCTCTTCTGGTTTAACTGTCAAAATTTGATCCACTTTATAAGTTAAAGTTTTACCTAATACATGAATCATAAACCTATCGCCATTTTTCAAATGGTTAAGATTAGTAAATAGATTAGCAGAGGGCAAACCACGATGTCCAGAAATAACAGAGTGCGTCCCTTTCCCACCTACTGGAAATGAAGTCCCAGGGATATGCCCAATTGCTATTTCTAAAATAGCTTCATCAGTCCCATGATAGATAGGCATAGTCGTCTTTAGCTTAGGAATCTCAACATAAGCCATAATGCCCGTACCTGTGACATCCAAGATATGATTATACGTTTCTATTTCGGACTTTGTCAGATTTAAAAGGGGGGTTACTCCTGTCGCTAAAGTTTTATTATAAGCATGAGCAGCAGATAGCATTTCCTCTTCTTTACTCTGCTTCATATCTGCTACATGATGCTTATAAGATGCGATTGCTTCCGACTGATGATAAGAATTCCAGATATTGCTAAGTGTAGGATATAGGAGTAATGATAACCCACTTAACAAGATGATAACTAATATAAAAGTAATAAAGTGTTTTTTAATAAAAGTAATCATGTTAAATGAGTTCTCCTTGTATAGCAAATAAAAGAGATAGAAGCAATTTGTCCATCTCTTTTGCTTGAGTCTGTCTCAAACTCTAAATCATTTTGTATTCATACGCTTTCTTACGATAAGCAAAGCACCTGAACCAAGAACTAAGATTGTTCCAACAGCATAAAGAATTGTTGTCCCAATGCTACCTGTTGACGGGAGGATTGAACCTTTTTTATTGACAACATTTGCGGTCAATGAGCCATCAGTGATATTGCTAGTAAATGTTAGCTTATTCGTAGAAGTTGCTGTAGCCGTTAAAGATTTCAAGGTTGGATTATCAGATGTGCGATCCATTTCAGCAGAAATTTTAAATTCTACGTCTGCAATCGTATTATATCCAGCAGGAGTTTGGGTTTCAGAAAGTTTATAATCACCTGCGCTGAGTCCTTTAAAAGTAAAGGTCGTTGTTTCTCCAGCGGCAATTTCTGTTACTTTCGTATACTTTCCAGTAGCATCTTTCTTATAAAGTGTGAAACCTGCACCTTTCAAAGGAGTTTGTTTATCTTGGTCAACTTTATTGATAACTACTTGATAAGTAAAGACAACAACTTTATCTTTTGGCGTTTCACCTTTGCTACCACCACCTGTACTATTTGGGTCATTTGAATAAATCAAACTAGCTGTATTTGAATTTCCAGTTGAACCAATCACAGCTTGGTCGTTTAATTTTGCAGTATAACGAACGACGATTTTAGAATCTTTTGTAATGGTAACAGCTTGCCCTTTGTCATCTGTCGTAACAGTCTTCAAATCGTTGATTGTATAACTTGCACCATTTGAATCAATAGTAAACTTACTTGTAACTTCTTGTTCATTATTACTATTGATAACATAAACTTTCGCATCTTTATTATAAGTCAAACCTGCCGATAAAGTATCATTAAATGAAAGATGATATTCTTTATAAGAGTCGTAGTTACTTGGCAGCGTTGCAGTTAATTGGAATGGAACAGAAGCTCCAATAGCATAATCAACTGCATCATGGTAGCCATTTGTATCTTGCACTTTTTTCTCGATAGTTGGAACATCAGCCTTTAGATTTGCTTGTGTATCTTTCACAACTTCTAAAATGAAGCGTGTGTATGAGCTAGCTTTTCCATCTTGAGAACCACTTTTGTCTTTAATCAAGTAGTAACCAGCAGCCAAGCCTGAAAAAGTAGTTGTTCCAGCTGTACTCGTTACTGTAGCAGCAGGATTTTGTAAATATGGAGCAACATCTTGAGCAAATTTTTGAGCTTCTGCAGCATCTTTTGCTTTTCCATCTAAGCTCTCTGCCTTGACACTCGCATCGCCAAGAGCAGTTTGCCCGGCAGCACTAACTCCTGATCCCCATTTAATGTTAGAAAGAGTGCTTCCAGACAAATCACCAGCAAAAATTTGGTAGGCTTCATAAGTATGTCCAGTAGTTGTTCCATTTAAAGTGACTGTATAGCTATCCGCCAAAACTTTACCACCAGTGAAGACGGCTAGTACAGCAGCTAGGGCCGCTAAAATATATTTTATGTGTTTCATTTTTTCTCCTTTTATTAACCTTACAATAGCAACTTTAATAATTTACTATGTGTCTATCCGTTAACTTTTCGTTTATGATAGAAACGGTAAGTCAACACAGCAACTGCACCTACTACCAAAGCTGAACCTAGCATTAGATAGATCCCAATGCCTGTTCCTCCAGTTCTTGGCAAACTATATTGCTTAGGAGTTGGATTTTTAGTTGTATTCGTTTTTACAGTGTTATTTCCAGTAATGACTTGAGCAGTGTTTTCAATTTTATCTTGATCAACTTTGTCATCAACTTTAACCTTGAATTTCACTGTCCAGGTTTCATTTGCAGCTACATTCTTAGTCCAAGTAACTTTACCGTCCGCATAAGTTCCAGCATTATCTGCCGAATTTTCAACATAGGTTGTGTGTTCAGGGATTGCATCCGTAATAGTGACATCCTGAGCTTGTCCTGTTGTATTTTGATAAGTTACAGTATATGTCAATTCCTGTCCACGTTTTACTTCTTGACCATCAATGCTAGTGCCCTTAGTATCCAAGACATCTTTGACTGGTTTTTTAGGAGTTGGATTATGGGTTGGATTTGTATCAATTTTTTGTAGACCATCATCCACATGTCCTGTATTTTCTATAGCTTTACCATTTACATCATCATTAACTTTTACTTGGAAAGTCACTTTTAAAGTAGTGTCTTTAGCAACCGTTTTTTTCCATGTCAATTTCCCGTCTGCATAGACACCATCATTATCTGCGGAGCCATTAACATAAGTTGTTGATTTTGGAATTGTATCTGTAATAGTTACTTCACGATCGCTATCCGTCGTATTTGTATAACTAATTGTATAAGTTAGAACATCGCCAGGCTTAACGCTTTGACCATTAATACTAGTCCCGGCTGTATCGGTAACATCCTTTACTGGTTTAGCATACTCTTCAATCACCCAAATTCCGATAAAATGAGCATCCTTGTTGTTAATGACTTCTGATTCTTTGTCGTAGCCTTTAAAGACCCAATTTCCTTCTGGTACACTGACTTTTTGGATATTATTCTTTGGTGGGTCAGGTGTAACCGTTGTTCCATTTGGAATATCTAATTGAGCCGGTGGAAGTAAATCCAAAACAGATTGCGGTAGTTCTTTACCTAGTGTTCCGCTTCGATATTCGTGTGTTTTCTTAAAAAGTACCTGTGTTTTAACCGTATTAGAGTAGGACGGAACATTATCTAGAATTTGTTCAGCTCGATTTTCAATATCTGAACCATTTTGCTCAATTTTACTATTAGTTACCGTCTTATAAGTGATAACATAATTTTTACCACCGTTCCCTTTAGCTAGATACTTAGCTGCTGGAGTCACCGTGACAGTTTGTCCAGAAACATCTACAGTATAATCTTCTCCTTCTATTAATGTCTTACCATCTAAAACAACACTTAAACTTTTAAAATCGAGCCGTTCATCAAAGGTGTCTGCCATCTTCATACTATCCAGATTCCCAATCAAGTCAACCCCTGGAACTGGAGCAGTATAATTTACTGTATAATTAATCTCTTGCCCAGACTTAGCAGTCACTTTTTCAGTACTGACTGTTTTAACAGGTGGAGCCGCGGGTACTTCAGTATAAATCCCAAAGAGACCTCCGCAACTTGCAGTTGTTCCATAGGAAAATGTCATTGTATTGTTAACTGACCGTACTGCAAGACCTGTTTTATTATGTTCGTCCCAGTCATTGCTTGTTCCATTAGGATCAGTAGGGGTCCAAGTAATATTACCTCCAGACGCTACTTCTGCCAAGTTGTTGGCATTATTGGTTACTATCTTTGCAATAGTACTAGTAGCATTTTCCAATGCAAAAGATTCTTTAAGGGTTTGTCCATGGATATTACTGATGACATCAATATCAGATGGTGTCATAACTAATTTTAAATCACAGGGGGTTCCATCTTGATATCGCAACTCAGCTGTAACATTAGCGTTGATCCAGTAAGATTGATAGATATCATGTGTCACCGTTGGATGATTTGGATAAATATAATCCATAATTTGAATGGATTTTGTGCCCCAATTTTCATCTACCGTTAAGAAAGGAACTACTGTTTTTGATGAGTTATTATAGTCAGCATTCTTTTCAGCTAGATTAGCTGTAACATTATTAACCTTAACGTAGACATCAACCACTTTACCATAAACAATACCAGCATTTTTAAATCGTAGTGTTATCGTATTTGGAAAAGACTGGCTATTTTGATTCTTATCTACCTTCAAAGAAAAAACTGTGCTTTCTTTCCAAGAGCCATTAGCAGGAACAACATCCTTAACTACAGCTGCATTCTGGTTAAGGACTTCCATATTATCCTGTCTCAAAGTAAATTGGTACAAGTTTATCTTAGATAAATCTGTGTCGTCTTTAATCCGCGAAATTGCCATAGTATTCTGCGCAGAAAAAACCAATAAAAGAAAACTGAAAACCGCTATGGCTGTCATAGCAATTCTTTTTCCTATTGACTTGAACATGAACTTTGTCTCCTATTTATTCTTTAACTGTATCTCTTATTATTGCGGATAATTAAATATCTATTTTATTATACTGCAATAACCTTCATCAGTCAATAGTTATATCTTAGAATGTTTACATTTTGTAAACTTCTTATGTCTTTTTTCTAATTTTTATATAATTTTTTCAAAAAAGCAAAAAAAGCCGCCGATTGGGCGACTCTTATAGGGAGATTATTATGAAAAAGAAAAGTTTTTAGGAGTTCAAGTTAAGCTTTTCTCAACTTGTGATTATAGTATAACGCCATTGACTTAAATTTTTCTTAAAGATTTTACCTTTTTCTAAAAAATTTTAAAGAAATTCGATTTGAAGCTTACTCCACTTCTTCTGCCACTCTTTTTTCTGTATTCTCTTATTATAAAGTTGTCTCCTACTTATATCTTCTAGGAAATGTGGAGTGGGCTGAACATAAAAATGGAAGATATCATCTAAACCGTAAGGAGCAAAAAGTTCCAACTGGCCATTCTCCAGCAAACGCAACCCCACAGCTGTACATCGCTCTGGATATTTACTCATGGCGTCTTGTGAGCTAGTATAGGGGTGCGTATTGGGACTGTGGAGATGCATATAGACTTGATTCTTTACTTCCCAATGGTAATGTGGAAATTCTCGCTTGAGCCGATTTTCAATGTTGAGTGTTTCCTCATAAGAAACATCTGGGTCAAAGAAAATCACATCCACATCCGTCTCTGTATCAAAGCCGGGCTTGTCCGACAGGATATTCCAGATGAAATTTCGCACCGAACCAGCACAAAGCCAGCTGTCTTTCAATTTCAAGTCATAGATAATCTGTAAGATAGTCATCATATCTCGGTCTGATGAAAACGCATGTAAAATCTCTTTTTCGGACAGCATGTTATTTCTCCAAATACTCATAACCCAAATGCTCGTAAGCCTTACGGGTTGCCACGCGCCCTGTTCGTGTCCGCATGACAAAGCCTTTCTGGATCAAATAAGGCTCATACATATCCTCTACCGTTTCCTGCTCTTCTGCTATATTAACAGACAAAGTTCCCAGACCAACTGGCCCGCCGCCATACACTTCAATCATGGTCTTGAGAATCTTCTGATCCACATAATCTAGACCTTCCTGATCCACATCAAGCATCGTCAGGGCTTGATCAGTAATTTGGTCATCAATTAGTCCGTTGCCCATAATCTGAGCAAAATCTCGTACGCGTTTGAGAAGCCGATTGGCAATTCGAGGGGTCCCTCTGCTACGTAAAGCCAACTCCTCAGCCGCTTCATGTGTAATCTCCATCTCAAAGATTTCGGCCGTTCGCTCTACAATCTCGGTCAAATCCGTCTCCTCATAGTATTCCATATGTCCAGTAATACCAAAGCGAGCCCGCAAGGGATTTGACAACATACCAGCTCGGGTCGTTGCCCCAATCAAAGTAAAAGGTGGTAAATCCAAATGAACACTGCGACTAGTTTCACCAGAACCAATCATAATATCAATGTAAAAATCTTCCATAGCACTGTAAAGCACTTCTTCAACAGACATGGGTAAGCGATGAATTTCATCGATAAAAAGGACATCTCCTGGCTCCAGATCATTCAAGATCGCTACCAAATCGCCCGATTTCTCAATAACTGGACCCGAAGTTTGCTTGAGATTGACTCCCAGTTCATTGGCAATGACAAAAGCCATAGTGGTCTTTCCCAACCCTGGAGGTCCAAAAAGCAACGTGTGATCTAGCGCTTCATCTCGCAGTTTAGCTGCCTCAATGAAAATTTTCAGTTGATTTTTGACCTTGTCTTGACCAATATATTCTTGTAAATACTGGGGACGCAATGTGCGCTCAACGAGCTCCTCATCTCCCATCAATTCATTATCCAAAATTCTACTCATAACTATTATTATAACAAAAAATCAGGTTGGTAAGCTGGTTTAACCTTAGATTTTACAAATAGAAATTGAAGGGAGTGTTATTATGAAAAAGACTAGAAAGTCTTTATTTGATAATGTTGGATATCTCAAATAAAAAAACGACAGACAAATAATCTATCGTTTCAATATATCGTGTTATTTAGTTGTTGCATGATAAATGGTTGTGCTGGTAAAAACCTCACCTGCTTTCAAGATAACATCAGCTTTCAGGTCGCTGTGAATGGCATCTGGTAGGGCTTGGGTTTCAAGAGCCAAGCCATTATGTTGAATCATGGATTGTCCATTTAAAATGACTGTATCATCTACAAAGTTTGCTGAGTACGTCACTAGGCATGGCGCACTTGTTTTAAATGTCAAAAGGCGACCGGATTTAGGATCGTACAAGGAACCTGCTTCTTTCTCTCCTTTTTTCAATGCAAATGGATGATCCAAACCGGACACAATCTGAATCTGCTCATCTTGATTGGCAAAAATATATTTAAAAGCCACACCCTTTGTTAAATCTTTGACAAAATCTCGCTCTGAATCTGGCGTTTTAGCAGGCACACCGTCCGGTGCGATTGGAAATACCCCTGAGGTATTTAGCTGCAATACACAATTGTCAATCGGTTGACTGAAATCGCCTGATAAGTTGAAGTAACTGTGATTGGTTGGATTGACCAAGGTATCCTTGTCCGTCTGGACTTGGTAAGAAATCTCTAACTCACCTAGTTCCGTTAAAGTATAAGAAACCCAGACTTTTAGATTTCCCGGAAAACCACCAGTGCCATTTACACGTTCGGTGTAAAAAGTGACGCCTTCATTCGTGACTTCCTCAACTTGAAAAATAGCACTGTCCCAGCCAGTAGAACCGCTATGATTGCAATTTTCTGCGTTGTTGACTTCTAACTGATACGTTTCGCCATTCAGCTCAAACTGTGCTTTTGCAATCCGTCCTGCAACTGGTCCGACGCTTGCACCATATTTAGGGCTGTTGCCTACATAGGCATCAAAATGATCAAACCCCACCACGATATTTGCAAATTCATGATTTTTGTCCGGAGTGACATACTCTAAGACAGTCGCACCATAAGTCATGACTTTCAAACGATAGCCCAAGTCATTTTCAAATGTGTAAGCAACAATATCTTTTCCTTGAAATGTTCCAAAAATAGCTTCTTGATAAGATTTCATACAACTTTCCTTGTTTTTATTACAAATTTATGTTTTCCTCTTTTAAATCTCTAGCTTTTCCGTCCACGAAACGGCTGTTTCACGTAAAACATGATTCAAGTCTTCAATATTTTGACGCCCCGTTTCATCAAGCCAAGCTTTGGCTGCTTCTGCTCCTTGATTAGCAAAGACGGTAACAGCTTCTTTCCAAGTCGCACGACCGCAAAGGACTCCATTGAATTGAGAACCTGCTTCATGCGCCACTTTGAGCGTTTCCTGGAAAAGCTCTGCGCTAACTCCAGCACTCAGGAAAATAAAGGGCAGGTGAGTTGCATCAGACTGCTCTTTGAAAAATGTCTTGGCTTCCGCAAGGCTGTAGACAGGTTCAACCCCGCCTTTCGTAAACCCTTCGACAAAATTCATATTGACCGGTACTTCCACTTTCAAGACATCAACATTGTAGCGCGGATTTGAAAAGAGCTTCATGGCTTCATTGACCTTGTGCGGTTTTACTTTCGCATAATCTGCATCTACTACATTATCACGCTTTGCATCATACGTCAAGATTTCAAGGAAATAAGGAATGTTTTCTGCCACACATTCACTTCCCACGCGCTCTACCCAGGCTTGCTTGATGTCATTGATTTCAGGTTTGTCATCTACATCATAGTAAATCAAAACCTTTACTGCATCACCGCCTAGTTCTTTAATGCGTTTGACTGACCAATTTAGTAGCAAGTCTGGCAAGCGACCTTCTGTTGTCGCATCATAACCTGTTTTTTCATAGGCAACGATAAGACCGCATTCTGGCGCACGTAATTGGGTAGCAGGTACACCGAATTCTGGATCCAAAAGAATAGAAGTTGCATACGGAGTCAACTGACTGGAAATCAATTGTTTAAATTCAATGAGCGCTTCATCTCCTGAAACAGCTTGTGCGCCACTTGCTAACATTTTTTTCAACGAACCTCTCTGGTCAATCGCCAAAGCTCCAATAATGCCATTTTCAGCTGAAAGATTTTTTAAGTGCGCTAATTTTTCGTGACTAATCCTTAATTTTTCCATGGATTCCTTCCTATTCTTTGTCAAATGGGTGAATGATAACACCCTGCACAACACGGTTGACGGTGCCTGTCGGAGACGGTGTGTCTGGACGATTTTTCACTTTGAGAGCTGTCAACAAGGCAAATAATTGACCATAAACAATATAAGGGAATACGCGATAAACATCATCCACAAGATATTGACTAGAAAGAATGACTTGTTCAACATTTTCCAAATTTTCTTTTTGATCTGTCAATAAAATTACCTTGCGGGCAATCTCATCTCCAGCTACTTCTCGTACTAAGTCAAGATCGTATAATTTAGTATAAGTATCTGTCGAGCTAAATACCACAACGACCGTTTCTTCATTCACTAACGATTTTGGACCGTGGCGAAAACCGATGGGACTTTCATACATCGTTGCCACCTGTCCTGCGGTCAATTCCAAAATTTTCAGTTGGGCTTCATGCGCCAAGCCAAAGAAAGGACCTGCTCCTAAGTAAATGACACGGTTGTAATCTAAGGAAACCATTTTTTGAATGGCTGCTGCTGAGTCTAACATCTCTTGGCTCAAGGCTATCAAAGCAGAAATTTTCTCTTCTTTTGTAACTAAGTCTGTTTTGTCAAAAACGAGCAAGGCTGTCAACATCATAGACGTAAAGCTCGATGTCATGGCAAAGCCAGCATCATTTGACGGCGCAGGTTGGAGCAAGAGCAAATTGCGTTCATCACCATGTGCCTGCTGGGCTAATTTACCTTCTTCGGCGCATGTAATCGTGATTTGGTAAAGTTCCTCAACCAAGTCTTTTGCCAAGTCAACTGCCGCAACACTCTCTGGTGAATTGCCACTACGAGCAAAGGAAACCAAAATGGTCGTCACTTCCTTGTGCAGATAAGCCAAAGGATTTGCTACAATATCTGTCGTTGCAATAGCATTAAAGTTCCACTTGCGTTCATCGTAAATCTTTCTGAAATAAGGGAGAAGTGTCTCCCCGACATAGGCTGAAGTTCCAGCCCCTGTCAAAATAACCTTGATATAATCATGCTTTTTACCAATCCCATTTAGAAAAGCTACAATCTCATCAGATTGCGCTTTATAATTTTCGAAAGCCGTCTGCCAAACTTGTGGCTGTTGATAGATTTCCCGTGTGGTGATTTCCGCACCCAATTCAATCAAGTCTTCCTTTGTATAATCCAGCATGGTTCTCCTTTCTGCTTTGCAATGCTAACTAAAAGAAAGGAGGCGGGAAAATGATGATTTCAAAGAAATCCATTTTCTTGCCCCAGCCCCTTTAGTTATACAGATTGCTCATTGGAGCAATTCAAGCAAGGACGTGTTTTTCAGCGACTATTAGCTAGACACTCCTTTATTCATCTTCGTCATCGTTCATTTCTGCTAATACATCATTGACTTTCATGATGTATTTGTTCGCTTTTTCGATATATTTTGCTTCAACGCCAGTCAGGGCAGAATTGATAAATTCAATCACCATTGGCATATTCATCCCTGCATAAAGTTCAATTTGGAGTCCTTCCAAAATCAGACGGCTAACGACATTGCAAGGCGTTCCACCAAGCAGGTCGGCAAAGACGATGTAATCATCTAAATCTTTTACAGTTGCTGAAAATTTAGCAGCAAAATCGTCTATTCCTTCTTCTGGAAGCAGGGGAACTGTATGAATGAAGTCCAGTGGCCCCATAATCATTTCGGTGCTTTTCTTCAATTCTTCACAAAAGCGACCGTGACTGACCAATACAAGTTGTTTTGTCATTTATAGAGAAGCTCCTTTTAAACACCTAAGATTGGTGTATGAGTAAAGTGTGAAAATGCAGAAACACCAATTGCAATAATAATCACGATAAAGATTGCTTTTGTTGAATTCATGCCTTTCTTACCAAGCAGCCAATAAACAAAACCTGTAAACAGTGCTGGAACCAAACGTGGGAAGATTTTATCCAATGTTTCTTGAAGATTGAAGGTGACACCACCGAAACTTTGTGTATAGGTAAACTTAAAGTTAATCATCGTAGCAATCAAGGCAGCCACCATGAAAACACCAAGAACTGTTGCAGCATCTGTGATGGCAGACAATTTGTCCTGCATGGTTGTAACTAATTTCACCCCTTCTTTGTGGGCAAACTCTAATTGTTTCCAACGGAAGACATTGATTGCGATTGTCACAGCTATCCAAAGGAAAATTCCAAGAGGATTGCCTTCAACAGCAAGTCCAGCAGCCAGACCACCCATAATAGCAGGAATAGTAGAACCAAAAATCGCATCGCCAATCGCTGCAAATGGCCCCATTAAACCAGTTTTAATCCCTGTAACGGTATCTTTAGCCGCAACTCCTTCATTTTCTTCAAGTGCTAGGTCAATCCCTGTTACTAAAGTATGGAAAAAGTTAGATGTGTTGAAGAATTGCGTATGTGTCCGCATCATTTCCTTTAATTCTGGCGTACCGTCTCCATATATTTTGCGTAATTGCGGTAGAATCATATAGAGATAACCTGACGCTTGCATACGCTCGTAGTTCCAACCCCATTGGAAAGTAAAGAGACTACGACGGTTGATTTGTTTAAAATCTTCTTTTGTTAATTTATAATTAGAGTTCGTCATCGTCAATTTCCCCACTTTCTGATTGTTCTGCAGCAACGGTCATGACTTGTTTGTTAGTTGCATTTTTATAGTTGATTGTTGCCAAGGCAAAGCCAATAATCGCAATCCCAATCATTGGTAGGCCTTCAAATTTTGCGCCCCCAAGAGCTGTAGCGATTTGTTTGACAGCTCCTGAAGCAGCTGCCAATGTTGAAATATAGTCAAAAACAACTTTCAACATAGCTGTAATGGCAAAACCTAAACCAAGATAATGGAGATTTTTCTTGACTGGAAGGTAACGAAGCAAAATTGCAAAACCGACACCAGGAAGCATTTTACCTGCAAGAATCAATCCATCTGCGATCCATTGTGCATTATTGGCAAGCCAGTCTGAGAAGGCTTTTACAGCGTCTCCACCGAGCCACAAAGCCAGAAATACTGGAAGGGCACGTGAAAGTCCCCACGGAATGGCACCGAGTAAGTAATTGCGTTCAATGCCTTTGTAGTCAAATTTTTCAACTGCTGCATCAATCCGATGTGCAAAGTAAGTCGTAGAGAAACGTCCAAGAACGTCTGTGTAAACCAGCAGTGCTGCTACCGGAACGGCAATAGCTGAAATAGCGAGTTCTGATTTCATACCTGTTGCCACAGAGAATGCTGTTGCAAGAACCGCACCAGAAGTTGCGTCAATCCGAGAGGCACCACCGAATGTACCAACCCCAAGCACAACGAGTTGGAGACTACCACCAATAAACAAACCAGTCTTCAAATCTCCCATGACCAGACCAGTGATAAAACCTGCAAAAACAGGGGAGCCTGCTGATGAGTTAATCGTCAACTCATCCAAAATTTGATACGCTGAATACAGCGTCAGTAAGAGAATTTGCCACCATTGTATCATAACAATGACCTCCTAAATTTATTTCAATAATTTCATAAAGTCTTCAACTGGATCATTTGGAACCATTTGAGCTGTTATTGCCACACCTTTTTCATGCAACTTGTTAAATACTACCACGTCTTCATCTACCACGTTAATTGAGCGTGTGATAGAACGCGTTTCAGGTGTTTGCGACATATTGCCTACATTGAGTGTTTCAATTGGCACACCTGCTTCTACTAATTTCAAAAAGCGGTCCGGTTTTTTCGCAACAATGAGCAGACGTTGACTATCATATTTGCCTGCTAAGATATTTTCAGCTGCTCTTGCGACTGGCAAAATACTCAATTTCACACCAGCTGGTGTTGCCAGCTTCAAGCCACTTTTTTCAATAGCATTTTCTGCTACTTCATCATCCACGACCATAATCCGTGAAATATTGAGCTTAGTAGTCCAAAGATTAGCTACCTGTCCATGAATCAAACGTCCATCGATTCGATTCCCTACGATTGTCATAAATTTACCCCCTTTATCGTTTTAAATGTAGGTTTGTGAACTAAATGAATAAATTCGCTGTATTTCCCTTCGGTTTCAAAAATGATAATTCGATTTTGTCCGAGTTTTAACAAACTATGTGGAATATAAAGCGATAAGGTCGGTCCGACGTCCCAGAAGCGCCCAATATTGACACCGTTGACAAAGACAATTCCTTTGCCAAAGTGGGTCAAATCAATATACGTATCTTTAAGCACTTTCAATTCGACATCAAACGCATAGAAAGCCGGCTGGTTTTCATGCCATTCTTTCGTAAAATCAATTTTTTCTGGATTTTTCAACTCTAATACATACTGTTTCCAATGGAGCATAAAGTGCAAATCCTTGCAGACTCCAGTCCGAATGCCCTTGTGTTGTGTCTCTGACAACAGTTTGTGTCCATAATTGACGCGCCCCATGTTCTCCATCAAAATATCAATCTGATGCGTGGATTGCTTCTGCCTAGGAACAAAGATGTCTTCACCAATTTCTGTCTGGTATTGAGTTGTGATACGGTTTCCATCGACAAAAAGTTGCATCCGATCACGCGCATCAATGATACGAATCCGTTCCTTGTCCGCATCCCATTCCGCTTCTGTACGATAGAGCAGATAGCCAACATTTTGCCCCAGCTCCTCCATGTTCATAGGGTAAAGACTTTCGATTGGCTGCTCTACATCTTCTAAGGTTTCAAATAAACTAACTTTCTCACTGAGCGGAATATCCTTTAACTCAAACGATTCTTTTACCAAAGGCTCCATTTGTGGATACTCTGGATAATATTTTTTTAACATTTGCTGAATAGCAAAGTATTTAGGCGTTGGATTTCCTTGTTCATCAAGAAGAGCTTCATAATCATAAGATGTCACCTGCGGCAGGTCAATGCTTCCTCGCGCCGAACAGCCATTCATGAAACCAAAATTGGTTCCCCCGTGAAACATATAAAGATTGACACTGCCTTGTTGCAAGACTTCGTGAACCGCTTCAGCCAACTCTTCTGGATCTCGCGTGACAACCGGCTCCTTCCAACGATTGAACCAACCGTCCCAAAATTCCATACACATGAGTGGCCACTTCTTGCCATGCTCATCAAAGAAAGCTTGCAGATTTGCAAAATTATAAGCAGCTTTGGAGCCGAAGTTTCCCGTGACCAGCACATCGTCTTCAATCAACGTCCCTGCCCTCAACGCCGCACGCCAGGGTCCGTCTGATGTAAAGAGTGGGCACGTCATACCTCGCTCTAGCATCATATCTCGAACAGCTCTCAAATATTCCTTATCTTCACCATACGAGCCATATTCATTTTCGACCTGCATCATGAGAATGTTGCCGCCATTTTCCAAAAGATGCGGGACTAAGAGCGGCATCAATTCATCGTAATAACTAGCAACTGCTGCAAGATAAGCAGGGTCAGAAGAACGAATTCTCATATCTTCTTCTAAAAGCCAAGCCGGCAAACCACCAAATTCCCATTCTGCACAAATGTAAGGCGACGGACGAAGAATAACGTATAAGTCCAAATCCTGTGCAATTTGAAGAAATTTCTCCAAATCCAAGATCCCCTCAAAGCAAAACTGCCCTTTCTGAGGTTCATGGACGTTCCATGGAATGTAGGTTTCTACCGTATTAAAGCCCAGAGCTTTCAAATTATAAAGCGAATGATACCAATCATCTGGCTGAATCCGAAAATAATGAATGGCACCAGACAATATTTTAAAAGGCTGTTGATTCAGATAAAATTCTTCTTTAATCTCAAATCTTGCCAAGTCATTCCCTTCTTTCATACAACAAATCTTTGGTTTTACAATCGTTTACATTGATTAATATAATATATTTTGTATGAAATGTCAATAGTTTTTGAAAAAGCCCTGTTGTAAAATGAAGTGCAACACAGAAGACATGTTCATCTGATATACTAGAGTTGCGAAAAACAGTATAAAGGAAGATGAACATGTCCACAAATTATTCTACCACAAATCAATCCTACAAGCACTTATCTGAAGCTGAGCGAGGAGAAATTGAAGCTTATTTAAGCGTAGGACTCAAACCTGCTGAAATTGCTCGTAGACTGGGGAGAAATCGCTCTACTATTACTCGTGAAATTAATCGTGGTTCCATAACACAATTGAAAAAAGTCAATGGGCAGAAGGTCTACTACCAACACTATTATGCAGATGCTGCCCATAACCGTTATCGGGATGCTAGAGAAACCAGCTATTATCTAAAACTGGATCGTGTATCGAACGATTTTCTGACAAAATTTATAGAAGCGATGAGAGAGAAACCAAGGGTGCATAGCGTGGATACCTTTGTTCATACCTATAGACTCCAACATGTAGATGCAGTTGTTCCTTCAACCAAGACGCTCTATAACTATATCCATCAAGGTTTGTTAGAGATTAAGGTTATTGATTTACCAAGAGCAGTGCGGATTCGTAAGAAATTTAACAAGCGTCCCTCTACCAAGAAACATCTAGGAAAGTCAATTGAAGAAAGGCCAGAGGAGATTAATAATCGTTCCCGTTTTGGAGATTGGGAAATCGATTCTGTTCTGGGTGGAAAGACAATAGGAGAACCTTCTATTTTAACATTGGTAGAACGACAAACACGCTATGCTGTCACAAAGAAACTCGTGGAAAAGAAAGCAGAGTATGTCAATCAAGCAGTCTTAGAGTGTATGAAACTTTATCCCATTAAGTCCATAACTGCAGATAATGGAAACGAATTTTCATCATTGAGTAAGATAGAGGGATTAGATGTTTATTTTGCACATGCCTATTCATCTTATGAACGAGGCACAAATGAGAATTTCAATGGATTATTAAGAGAGTTCATTCCCAAAGGATCCTCACTAAAAAAACTAAATCCGACACTTTTAGAGGACTATACAAAGGCTATCAATGAAAGACCTAGACGAATCCATGGCTATCAGTCCGCAAAAAAGCTGTTTGAGCTAACTCAAACAGCTTGAAAGATACTCACTTAATCAGAGGAACAACTTTGTTGCACTTGACTTGACAATTGAGAAGTTTTTGAAAAATTTAATAAATTTAACCATTTTAAGAAAAATTATGGTAAAATTTTTTATGAGAGGGAAGCGAAAGAGAGGTGAATAACATGGCAATCCCTAAATACCAATACATTAAAGACGAACTCAAAAGCAAGATTATCTCAGGTCAATTTGAGAATGGAGATAAATTTTATACAGAAGCTGAGCTAATCACAATGTACGATGTGAGTTCTATTACTGTTGTCAGAGCTTTAAATGAGCTAGCAAAAGACGGATATATCATTCGCCAGCAAGGAAAAGGAACATTTGTGTCGCGCGCGCGTAAGCACAAACTCGTTGAATTTTCTGACGTTGAGATATTTCCCACCCAAAATGATCAAGTGACCGTTTTATCGATCGAGCGCGGAAACGACTTGAAATTTCTTGATAAGTTAGATTTGAAGGGACACCAATTTTACTATAAAATCGAGAGACTTCGTAAAGCAAAAGATACCCCTTACATCTATCATCAATCCTATATCCCAGAGCAATATATCAATGCAAATTATCCAAATCTTGAATATTACAGCTCTATTTACAATCGCTTCAAACAAGACTATCATATCCACATGAATGACGAGCACTTTGAAGAAACCAATGAAATTATCTTCCCGACACCAAAAGCTGTTGCAACATTACTGGACATTGACACAAACTTCCCAACGGTCTTTCAAGTAAAAACAACACAGTTAGAAAGCACAGGGCAAATTTTAGAGTATAGCGAAGCCTACAAACGTGGCGATTTCTTTAAAATCAAGTTCGTGTCACGCAGTGGAAATCACTAATTATTTTTATGTAAAGAACATCTGAATGCCAGCTGTTCTTTTTTTATATCTTGACATCATTATAACCTATCTAGACCAATTTTGAAACAAAAAAGTACTATTTCGAAAAAAATATATACTAAAAAAGAATTTTCCCAAGCCATTTATCAAACACGCAAGGAAGGAATTCCAGTCAAATACATCATTTCCCATGATGATATTTCAGTCGAAAAAAGCAACTTCCAAATCCGCCACCGCGGGGTTGCAGGAACAATTCTCTTACATAAAATTCTCGGGCAGGCTGCCAAAGAAGGAGCAAACTTGGATGAGTTGGAAAAGCTCGCTCTTTCTCTGTCCACCTCCATTGCAACACTGGGAGTCGCAACAAAATCTGCCACCTTACCAAGCAAGCAGCTGCCTATCTTTGATTTGCCCCAAGGTCAAATTTCCTACGGAATAGGAATCCATGGTGAGCCCGGTTATCGGATGGTTCCGTTTGAATCTTCCGAGTTGCTCGCTGTTGAGCTCGTCAACAAAATCAAAATGAAATTCAAGTGGCAAGAAGGACAAGAATTTATTCTCCTCATCAATAACTTAGGCGGCACTTCAAAATTGGAAGAACTTGTTTTCACAGATGACATTCTTCAACTGTTGGATATAGAAGGATTGAAACTGCCCTTTGTCAAAACAGGTCACCTCATCACGAGCCTCGATATGGCAGGACTTTCTGTTACCCTCTGTCGTGTTTCCGACAGTTTCTGGCTGAGAGCCTTAGAAACCCCAACTAATGCTTTTGCTTGGTGAGAGAGCAAAAATCCAGTAAAATCAAGCTTGATTTTACTGGATTTTTTAGTTTTGTTTTAATCCAAACCTATGCGGTGGAAAATATCATCCACACGTTTGGTATAGTAAACTGGGTCAAAAATATCGTCAATTTCCTCTGGTGTTAAACGAGAGGTCACAGCTTCATCAGCTTCTAGTAGCGGACGAAAATCTGTTTGATTGTCCCAAGAATAAGCCGTCTTAGGCTGTACTAAATCATAAGCTTCTTCACGTGTCATGCCTTTTTCAATCAGACTCAGCATAACGCGCTGACTATAAATAAGACCAAAAGTTGAGTTCATATTGCGGCGCATATTTTCAGGGAAAACAGTCAGATTCTTAACGATATTGCCGAAGCGATTAAGCATGTAGTCAATCAGAATGGTCGTATCAGGTGTAATAATACGCTCCGCTGAAGAATGCGAAATATCACGTTCATGCCAAAGCGACACGTTTTCATAAGCCGTCACCATGTGACCGCGAATGACACGCGCCAGACCGGTCATGTTTTCAGAACCGATTGGGTTGCGTTTGTGAGGCATAGCAGAGCTACCTTTTTGTCCCTTGGCAAAGAATTCTTCTACTTCACGCTGCTCGGATTTTTGCAGACCGCGGATTTCAGTCGCCATGCGCTCGATTGATGTGGCAATGCTAGCAAGTACTGCAAAATACTCGGCGTGCAGATCACGCGGTAAGACTTGGGTCGAAATTTCCTGAGCACGAATGCCTAATTTGTCACAAACATATTTTTCCACAAATGGCGGGATGTTAGCAAAGTTCCCAACAGCACCAGAGATTTTCCCAGCTTCCACACCAGCAGCAGCATGTTCAAAACGCTCAATATTACGCTTCATTTCACTGTACCAAGTCGCCAGCTTAAGACCAAAAGTTGTTGGCTCCGCATGGACACCGTGTGTGCGCCCCATCATGATGGTGAACTTGTGTTCTTTGGCCTTATCAGCGATGATATTGAGGAAATTATCCAAATCCTTACGAATGATGGCATTAGCCTGTTTGTAAAGATAACCATAGGCTGTGTCCACCACGTCTGTCGAGGTCAGACCAAAGTGTACCCACTTGCGCTCCTCACCCAACGTCTCAGAAACCGCACGAGTAAAGGCCACCACATCGTGGCGAGTTTGCTGCTCAATCTCCAGAATGCGATCAATATCAAAATCCGCCTTCTCGCGAATCTTGACCACATCTTCCTTAGGAATCTCACCCAGCTCAGCCCAAGCCTCGTCAGCCAAAATTTCCACTTCTAACCAAGCACGGTACTTATTTTCTTCACTCCAAATGTTCGCCATCTCAGGGCGAGAGTAACGGTTGATCATAGTTTGTTTTCCTTTCTTTTGATGTTTCACTTAAGTGGGGCGGACGTCAGCAGCTTCCTTTGGAATCTCATGACTAAATTTTGAGCCTAAAGTCTCAAAATTTCCGTCGCTTACGCTTTTCCCACGGCGTGAAACATCCGTTTAACGAATAAAAGTCGTTTTATTCAAACTCTTCTTTCCCAATCCATACAGATGGGTAGTGATTTAGTGTATTCAAATCTGTATCAAGTGGTAAATCATAAATTGCTAAATAGTTTTCAGGATATTGAGCAACTAATTCATCATATTTAGCTTGAACCTTGTCATGGTCACTACTAGCATACAAGACTTCAACAACAGTTCCAGTTTTATCCTTTTCAACAAAAACATTCACGATGATTTGAATCATAAAACCTCCTAAATCGAAATTCCCTTCATATTTGCTTCAAGAATAGGCATCTCAACACCTAACTCCTGACCGGTCAGATAGACACTTTGACAACAGTAGAAGATATCTTGTTTGTCATTGTGTAAGGTCATAATTTTACGTGCCAGCTCATTTTTCGCAAACATGGCTTTCATGGCCTTTCCTGCAATCCAAGCGGGAATTTTATAAGGTAAGAGTTCAGCTTTGTAAAGCTTCAAATTTACGCCACGCGCTTCTACGACTTTCAAAGCCTCTCGAATGACCTTGATGGCTAATGATAATTCTGAAGAACTATTCATCAAGTTCAGAGCCAGCTGTTCTGGATTTTCCAAATTCCCCGAACGTGCAGCTGTCGAGGTGACACCCGCATTAATCGCCATGTGAATCCAAATCCACTCAACCATATCATGGGGAACCTCCCACTTCAAATCTGCTGAAGTCAGCAAATCCGTCAAATCAGCATAATTGGGAATGTGTGCTTTTTTCTCCCCTTCTAACATTAAATGGTCGAACAAGACGCCATCTAAATGATCCTCATTCATATGACCACCAGCTGTCGGAAATGCGAGAATATAGTCATACTCCCCTGCCCATTTCTCTACTTCCTCTCGTGTATTCCAAAAATTGCAGAAAAAAACGAGAGTTCCTTTAATCTGATTTTCTCGCAAAGTTTCCACGGCTTCTTTTACAAAACCATGACGCACGCTTAGAAAAATAAAATCATATTCCGAATGAGCTTCCGCTACATGAACCGCATAGGTATCCTGTTTATTTTCACCTTTGGAGACATAACGTCCATCTAGCAAATCAACTTTCAAGACGTTTGGTGCTGTACTTCTCTTACTTTCTCTCAGCACGTGTTCTACCTGATGACCTGCTTCTTGAAAAGCATAGGCATAAATGGTCCCGATAACCCCAAGACCTAAAATTGCTACTTTCACTTAAAAATCAATCCCTTTCCCAAATTCCTCCACCTCATCCGGCTCATCACTAAACAAAGTCACATGCCCCATCTTGCGGTTGTGTTTGGCTTCTTCTTTGCCGTAGAGATGAAGGTGAGCGCTAGGATGTTCTGCGACGTAGTGCTCAGCTTTTTCCATGTGCTGGCCAAGAACATTGAGCATGACAGCTGGGGCATGAAGGGTCACTTCTGGCAGGGGCTGACCCAAAATACCCAAGATATGAGTATCAAACTGTGAGAAATCACAGGCTTCGATAGAATAATGCCCTGAATTATGCGGGCGCGGTGCGATTTCATTGACCAAAATCTGGTTGCCAGCCACAAACATCTCTATACATAGTGTACCAGAAAGTTGGACTTCTGTGGCAATTTTTCTTGCCATTTGCAGAGCCTTGTCCGCTAAATCTTGGGAAATCCGCGCTGGGACAATCGTTTTAGAAAGGATATTGTTGCGGTGAATATTTTCCTGAACAGGGAAAAGGGTCAAATCCGTGCCATTTCCAGACACAATGACCGATATTTCCATGGTGAAGGGGACGAAATCCTCCAACACACAAAGAGTCTTGTCTGCCAAATCACGCGCAGTCGCTAAACTCTCCTCGTCTCTAATGACCACCTGACCGTGACCGTCGTAGCCACCCGTTGCTGTCTTTAGTACACGCTTGACAGAGAAATCATAATTTCCCAAGTCTGCAGATGAGCGAATGACGCGATAAGGAGCCAAATCCACACCTGTACTTGAAAGAAACTCTTTCTCGTGTACTCGGTTTTGCGAAATGCGCAGCAAATCAGTCCCCTGCGGCAGCTGACCGTCTCCTACGACCGCATCAAGGCCGTCAGCGTCGACATTTTCAAACTCATAGGTCAGCAGGTCGCAACGTACAGCCATTTCTCGCAAAGCATCCACATCATCGTAAGGCGCCACAATCATCTCAGACACGCGCGAGGCAGGACAGTCCGCCGTCGGATCCAGCGTCACCACCTTATGCCCCATGTAAACCGCCGCGATAGCCATCATCTGACCCAGCTGACCGCCGCCGATTATGCCAATGGTTTTAGTTGAGTTCATTCGTTGACTCCTCTGCGATTTTTCCTTGTTCCTCTGCGAAATCTGCTAACGCGACTGCCAAGTCTTGGTCTTCAATGGCCAAGATACGCAGGGCTGTCAGGGCAGCGTTGGTCGCTCCCGCTTCACCAATGGCCATAGTTGCCACAGGCACACCACCCGGCATCTGCACAATGGAATAGAGCGAATCCAAGCCGCTGAGTGCGCGTGATTTGACAGGCACACCGATAACAGGCAGTGTTGTTTTAGCTGCCACCATACCCGGTAAATGCGCGGCACCGCCTGCACCTGCAATGATGACCTTGATGCCGCGGCTGCGGGCTTCTTCTGCATGTTTGAACATGAGGTCTGGTGTGCGGTGGGCTGAGACGACTTTCTTCTCATAAGCTACGCCGAAGTTATCCAAAACTTGAGCGGTTTTTTGCATAGTGCTCCAGTCGGATTTGGAGCCCATGATAATAGAAATAAGTGGTTTCATAATAAGATACAAACGCCATAAAGCGATCTCCAACAAAATGGGCGGTAAATCAGAAAACTTTGATTCCGCTGATGCACCCCATCAGGACGACTAGGACTTTCTTAGCCTACTGGCGTAGAAAGTTCAGACATCTACAGCATAAGTCTTTCCTAGAGGCTTGTGCCTCGTCGTCAGACTCATCTTTTTGCCCAGTGTTGTTGTCGTAGGCGTGTTTAATTCCTTTCGTTTTTTATTTTATAGCGACTTTTTGTCGCTTGCAAAATTTTCATAGAAAAATAGGAAAACTAACAGAATGTTCCTTTGAATAAACGGAATCTTTTGCTCAAATATTTTTTAGAGTGGTCGGTTCCACACTATAATGTTTAACGGTCTTATCAACCAACTTGGTGACACTTCTAGGATTTATCAATAAGCGACCGATAATAATCGCAAGAGGTATAAAACTTAGAGGATCCTTCCAAATAGGTGTTAACACCTCTTCACTGTCACTGTTAAAAAGCCACTTCCTCATTGTCCGTACAATCTTCTTTCTACTCTTCGTTCGCTCAGCAGTACCGATAAGCAAAGCCATCAGGCTATGCGTCCCTACCCCTGCTTGCCCAACACTAACATCAGATTTGGAATAGCAGCCATTGGCTAACTCTATCATGATTTTTGGGAAGTTAACTCCTGCTTTGTAGGCATTAGCAGGTTCAACCATTCTAGGATTGCACTCTATGTAATAAAAGTGACCGCCGGTACATATAAAATCTAAAGTTAAAGCACCATGCCATTGTAAAAATTGACCTAATTTTTCGACATGCTCTCTCGTTTTCTCAGATTCTATACTTAATCTAGCAGCAGCTGAACCACCGGCACCAGAACCCACTTTAACACTAGAATGAACCGCAAGTAACTGACCATGATGAAATACTGCTTGAACCTGACCATAGTCTCCGACTATGTCTTGCTGAACCATCCATTTTTCATCACTCGCTGTTAATCTGCTCGCAACTTGCGCCAAATCTTCCTTACTTGTGATTTTATAAACTGAACGACCGGCAGTACCATAGTCTGCCTTTAGCCAATAAGGATAAGGAAGAGAAATAGATTCTAAATTTTCCACACGTTCCCATTTAGGAATTGGCAAATTTAACTGATCCGAAATTTCAGCAAACGCAATCTTCCCAGCCAGCTTTTCAATTTGTTCCTTATCAGCAAGCGCTACTGGCAAACGAGTTGGTAAAAATTTTTCCCCATTTGCCAATAACCAGCCTTCCTCATGTGTCGGCAAAATAGCTGCATAATTTTTTTGATGAAGCAGCTGACTAACTTGTTTCAAATAATCTAAAGGAAAACGATTTACATCAACTGTCGGAATTCTATGAGTGAGTCGACTGAATGTTGCAATAGAAAACTTATCAGGAGACAGGACATCAACTTTGTAGCCCTCTTTTAGCAATACTGTTAGAGTCTCTCTTGAAGTTAAGCTAGAACCTTCTAAAAATAGCAGTCTGTTTTTCATTTTTCAAACACCAGAATTCTATATTCAAGCCTCACGGCTCAAAGTTTAATACATTTGATTTACAAAGCCTTGCTTCCGATGTCCGTACGATAAAAGAGGCCTGTTGTGTTTTGTTTATTCAGCTGGGTGTAGATTTTGTCCTGCGCAGCCTTGACGCTGTCGGCTGTAGTAACCAGCATGTAGACGCGACCGCCGTTTGACAAGAGCAGCTGGCTATTGCCATCAAACTTAGCCCCTGCATAATAGGTGATTATGTCGCCACCGGTCTTTTCTGGCAGAAGCACCCCTTTTTCGTAGGCGAGCGGATAGCCATTTGAAGCAACCACCACGCCTAGGGTCACGCCCGAATCCAGCCAAGTGATGTCAGGGTTCCTGCCAGCCAAAATGTCCGTGATATTCTGTGCAAAGTCAGAAGTCAGGCGCGGCAAGATAACTTGGGTCTCGGGATCGCCAAAGCGAGAGTTGAACTCGATAACCTTAGGACCGTCCTTAGTCAAGATAAGCCCCGCGTAGAGTACGCCAAGATAAGGGCGGCCCTCAGCAATCATACCCTCAAGCACTGGTTTGACAATGGTATCAACCGACTGGTCAATCACGCTTTTCGGCAGGTGAGGAACAGGAGCGTAGGCCCCCATACCGCCTGTGTTTGGTCCCTTGTCACCATCATAGGCACGCTTGTGATCCTGCGCCGCAGGCATAATGTAAAACTTGTCCCCATTGACAAAGGCAAAGAGAGAGAATTCCTCGCCATCAAGGAACTCCTCAATAACCACGCGCGCACCCGAGTCGCCGAACTTATTGTCCAGCAGCATTTCATGCGCTGCCTCGACCGCCTGCTCTACGGTTTCAGCCACGACTACTCCCTTACCCAATGCCAAGCCATCCGCCTTGACCACGATTGGAGCGCCCTGCTTTTCGATGTAGGCTTTAGCTTTCTCGAAGTTGGAAAATGTGCCATAGGCTGCTGTCGGAACGCCATATTTGACCATGATTTCCTTAGCAAAATCCTTAGACCACTCCAGCTCTGCTGCTAACTTAGTTGGACCAAAAGCCTCAAGCCCAGTTCGGTTAAAATCATCAACGATACCAGCCGCTAGTGCATCATCAGGACCAATAAAGGTCCAAGCAATAGCATTTGCTTTGGCAAAGTCAATCAACTTGGAATGTTCGGAAATTCCGATATTCACCAAATCCAAACCATCAAGCGTCATCCCGTCATTTCCGGGAGCAACAAAGACCTGCTCCACCTGCGGTGACTCCAACAATTTCTTAGCAATCGCATGCTCGCGACCACCCGAACCAACAACTAAAAGTTTCATTTTCGACTCCATTGCGAATTATTTATCTAAATTATATCACAATCGTTCGTTTCGTTCCATTCTAATCAGAATAAGAATAATTGGATTTGATAAAAAATAGCTGCCTCTACCGGCTGACTGGATCAGCCTGGGTAAGCAAAAAAACCACCCTATCAAGGATGGATAAGATGATTACTAAAAAGAATAATTCTCTGAAAGATCTTTTTACTAAGTGAATTCATAAGAAATGTGATTAATTTTTTTAGTTTCTAAATCATCCATTATATCAAAATAATCTGGTGAAAAAATAGCTAGATTATATCCACCTGGATTCATGACACTTCGAAACTCGATACCTTGATAGGCATATTCATTTGGTTTTTCCTCTGAAACGATAGATCTAACAAAGTCGGAGATATATTGAGTCGGAAGATAATCCAATACATCATCCGATTTCCTCATCGCTTTCCCCATTTCAGAACCTATTTGCTGTAAAGGACGTTTATTTATTGCTAACTCAGCAATGTCATCAATAATCCCATCTTCAAAAGGACTAATTTCATTTATCTTTTTAAAATCAATAATCCTAATAGACTCATTTAATTTAAACTTTCCAATGCAGACATAATCATGCAATCCCGCTCGAGTCTCATGTATCGTTGTCTTTTCGCTATCGCCTAAATAGAGTATAATAATCCCCCTTGCATTAGCTCTGCCATCAGCAGTTTTTCCCCTAGGAGGAGCACCAATACCACCTTTATCAAATCCAATTTCACTTTCTAAGATTCGACAACGATAAAATATTTTTTCTTCTTGATAGACTTTCAGCAGGCTTTTACAATATTTTTCAAAAATCTTTTTATTAAATTTATCAGAATGACAACGATTGTTATATGTAATATCCTCAACAAAGTCTTGCCAACTTCCACGGATTAATGAAAACTCCTGCACATATTCCGAATCGTACATTTTTTCTACAGCAACAGTTGAAGTTAGAATTTCTGGATTTCTCTCAAAAAAATCTTTGCAGATCTCTGAGAGCATTTGGTAAACCTCAACCTCGTTTTGGGTAGCAAATATATTCCAATTATTTGTAACTTCAGTTTTCAACAAGGTTCCCTGCCCGGGCTGAGAATTAGCAATCTTATGGATTGGAGAAAATATAGAAATAAATGGGATAAAGAAATCAATTAAATAATCATCAGTTTCCGTATCATAAGTAAAATCATCTCTAATGCAACACACATCACAATTAGATTTTTTCCCAGCTGTAATAACTTGGGATTTAAGTATTTCATCTGCAAAACAATTTTGACAAATTTTCATTAACTTTCTCCACCAACTCGATCCAGATACGCACCCACTAATTCTATATGATGCATAATAGATAATTTCTTCACAGTTCCAAGACCTGGATACGACCCTGTTGTATATAGTCTTTCAAATTCATCTATTGCTAGCGTTCGTTGAATTTCCCCCGCTCTGACATCATGGATTAATTTTTCAAGTGCTTCTGCAAACTTACCAGCGGGATTGGTTGGATCTATGTTAGTATTTGAAACAAAATGTCGAATTCTTAAATTTTCATCTCTATCAAAATAAACAATATGAATAGCAACAGCATAAGGTGCAAATCCAGACTCACTATAGTCTTCACCAACAATAGAGTAATCTGAGAATCCCTTATATCCATCATATAAGAAAAATCTATGATCATCCGAGAAAAATTCATCTGCATTCTCTGAGTAATCCGTATTTCTTAGTAATTTAATAAAATTATCACTAAGCTTAACTTTATTCCCTCCCACTTCTCTTCTTAATTTACTGTTTTCTGAGATAAGGTTGTAAGCTGTAGTTTTTCCAACATAATAGCCTTTATAACCTTCCAAATCATCCGGATTTTTACATATTGTTATCAGTTTTTCAATATTGTCAATAACTTTAAAATTATCATTTTCATTATAATTTTTACTCATCAATGAAACATGATATAAATTCTCATTATCATCAAATACTTCATCTAATCGAGTGATCAGGTTACTTTTTGAGGAATCTTTATATTCCTCATTAAAAGAACCTACTGCTGGATTCATTATAAACGAACATTGTTGCTCTTGATTTTTAAATCCTTCTAAAGTACTTATTAACGTAGGCGATAATCTTACAGGCTCAATGATTGGAATAACATTATTGCCTAATTTATTATTTGCTAACAACTCCCTAAGCGCAATTAACTCATACTGTCTGCCTCTTAAATATGGAAAATACATATAGGTCTCCTTTTATTTAATCTTGTAAAAACTGTTCCAAAGCTTTGTAATCTTTAGAATTAAAATTCATGAAATATACCAAAAACTTTAGTTCATACGGAACTTCTGCAAATAATTCTTTATTTATTGGATTTCTCTTCTTCAATTCAATTAAGAAATCTGAATAAAATTGTTCCAATGGAATTGTTCCAATCAATTTTTTACAAACTTCATAATACTCAAATTGAGAAACTTGTGGTAATGAATAAAAGTATCTTTCAACAATATTTTCATATTCACCTTTACGAAGAATTTTAAAAATAACATCTCTATTTAAATCGCTACTATATTCTTTAGGTTCAATGACTGTTTTTATTTTTGTATTTCTTTGTAAAATGTAAAGTCCAATAGGTTTATTAATTTCAGCAATTTTTCTTTTTGCTATTTCTAAGCTCTTCTCATATGTAACAATTGCGACATGATTAAAGGCTTTATAGTATTCATTAATTTGATTTTCAAGCCTATCAAAGTTATCCAATTCAGTTTTTATTTCATATACAACCGCTTTCCCGTTGATTAAAATAAAATCTGGTTTTGCTCTACCAACAGGTATTTCTGTTAACGCTGTAGTAGTATTTATACTATGCATTCCCAATAGTCGCTTATTCAAAAGAGTATTTTTATAAAAATATTCATTCCGGTATGTTTTAGATAGTTCTTGATAAACATTTTGAATCGTTTCTAAGTGTCCTATTTCATTTTTTGATATTTTTTCAAAAACTTCATCCTTATTATATTTGAGGAGGTTCTTTATAGTAGATCTTGAAAAAAATCTGTTTAATAGATTATTTTTTTTAATAGTCAGTTTAATTTCCTCCTCTCATTTTTCTTAATTAAATTATATCATATTCAAATATACTAAAAAAGAGATTTTTTTAATTTCCCTAGTAGTTCTTCCTTTATTGGTTCATAGTACTCTGGATTATCAAAAAATATTATTCTCATAGTTAAATAAGAAAAATGCCCTGTTGTAAAATGAAGTGCAACACAGAAGACATGTTCATCTGATATACTAGAGTTGCGAAAAACAGTATAAAGGAAGATGAACATGTCCACAAATTATTCTACCACAAATCAATCCTACAAGCACTTATCTGAAGCTGAGCGAGGAGAAATTGAAGCTTATTTAAGCGTAGGACTCAAACCTGCTGAAATTGCTCGTAGACTGGGGAGAAATCGCTCTACTATTACTCGTGAAATTAATCGTGGTTCCATAACACAATTGAAAAAAGTCAATGGGCAGAAGGTCTACTACCAACACTATTATGCAGATGCTGCCCATAACCGTTATCGGGATGCTAGAGAAACCAGCTATTATCTAAAACTGGATCGTGTATCGAACGATTTTCTGACAAAATTTATAGAAGCGATGAGAGAGAAACCAAGGGTGCATAGCGTGGATACCTTTGTTCATACCTATAGACTCCAACATGTAGATGCAGTTGTTCCTTCAACCAAGACGCTCTATAACTATATCCATCAAGGTTTGTTAGAGATTAAGGTTATTGATTTACCAAGAGCAGTGCGGATTCGTAAGAAATTTAACAAGCGTCCCTCTACCAAGAAACATCTAGGAAAGTCAATTGAAGAAAGGCCAGAGGAGATTAATAATCGTTCCCGTTTTGGAGATTGGGAAATCGATTCTGTTCTGGGTGGAAAGACAATAGGAGAACCTTCTATTTTAACATTGGTAGAACGACAAACACGCTATGCTGTCACAAAGAAACTCGTGGAAAAGAAAGCAGAGTATGTCAATCAAGCAGTCTTAGAGTGTATGAAACTTTATCCCATTAAGTCCATAACTGCAGATAATGGAAACGAATTTTCATCATTGAGTAAGATAGAGGGATTAGATGTTTATTTTGCACATGCCTATTCATCTTATGAACGAGGCACAAATGAGAATTTCAATGGATTATTAAGAGAGTTCATTCCCAAAGGATCCTCACTAAAAAAACTAAATCCGACACTTTTAGAGGACTATACAAAGGCTATCAATGAAAGACCTAGACGAATCCATGGCTATCAGTCCGCAAAAAAGCTGTTTGAGCTAACTCAAACAGCTTGAAAGATACTCACTTAATCAGAGGAACAACTTTGTTGCACTTGACTTGACAATTGAGAATTTTTTATTTTTAAATATTCTAAAAAATCTTTTTCATTAAATTGTCCATCAGCTATTAGACTATAGAGTTTCCTTTCGTTTTTAAAAGGTTCTTTCTTTAAATTTGTAATAATTTCGTGTTCACCATAAGCATTGAAATCAATTTTAGGAACGATATTATTTTTAACAATATCATCAGTTAAAATTCTATCAATCATGAAACTTATTTGATTATAAGTATCACTCGCTAGTATGCTAGCAATTCCCTTTTATTTTTTTCTTTTTCTTTCGAAATTCTATCTAATGTATGATAACTTATCAAAAATAATATTATTATACAAACAATATTCAATAAGCCAACAAAGAAATTTAAATCTATTTTTTTGATATTTAAAATGTTAAGGTAATCAATTGTTACTAAGACAACAAACAATATCACAACTAAAAATATTTGTTTTTTCATATATGACTCCCGGATAACAGTTACTTTGTAATCACTACCACTATCTTTTATCTAGTTAATAATTGAATTATTATTTTTTCAATTATTACCATAAAAGAAAAGCTCATTTCATTTTAACAAAATAAATAGTATTTTACCAAGAATTCAATAGTTAACCAAAGTTATTGAGAACTCTTCTGATAACCAATTAATAACATATTAATAATTAGCAACAATTGATCAATATTTCTAACATAAATCCCAAAACAGCTTATAGCCTCAATTACTTAAAATATTTAAAAATTATACCATCTTTCAATCTTTTTTCCCGAATAATCTAAATGGAACTATCCAAATTATTTATTCAAAGGAGATTTATGAAGAAATACAGTCAATTATTTTTACTATCTAGCACTATTTTGGGCGTGTTTTCTGCTCAACTAACTGCTCAAGCCTCGGAAGCAGATAATGCTCAAAAAAGCTCAAATCCAGCAACTCTTGCTAGCAACATTACCGTCAATGTTTCTGGAAATACAGCTTCTATTAACTACACACGCTCACAGACACAAGTTCCTTACACCATTTACCACGCTGTTTGGTCTGATGAAAATGGGCAAGATGATATCAAGTGGTATTCTGCACCTCAGACACCAACTACAGCTATTGATTTGCGTCAGCACACTGGTTATGGAACCTTTCACGTCCACACCTATATCAATATCAATGGAAAAATGGTCGGTTTAAACGGAACGACTTTCAAAGTAGAAAAACCAGCTAGCGGCACGGTTTCTACAACCGTTTTAGGAAAGACTGCTCAAATATCCTTTACTCGAAACAAAGATCAAACAAATGCCAATATTTTACACGCTGTTTGGTCTGATGAAAATGGGCAAGATGACATCAAGTGGTATACGGCAGGGCAAGACACAACAGAAATTGACTTATCCAATCATAAAGGATACGGTGTTTACCATGTTCATACTTATGAAAGTAAAAACGGAAAGATGATTGGATTAAATGGCACCACTTTTAACCTTGAAAAACCAAATCCTACTATTCAGACTAGCTTTCCTGAGCCTGGTATCATGGATATTCAGATCAAAAATGTTCCTGAAACAATCTACAAACTAACTGTTCCGGCTTGGTCTGACCGCAACAGACAGGATGATCTTCAATGGTATGCAGCTACTAAAAATCCTGATGGAAGCTACAATGTTAGAGTTGAGCTAAAAAAACACAACTATGACACAGGAACTTATCACATTCATCTTTACGGAGAAAGCTATGTCAAACCAGAGTTTACTGGCTTAGCTGGAATCACTGCCCAAGTTGATGCTGATAAATTGCCTTCTGAAGAAGAGCAAAAACCTTTCTTCTCTGTTGAAAATATCAATCAAGAACAAGGGACTTATACCGTCAAAGTTAGTGAAACTTCAAAGTCCAAGCCGATTCAATCCGTCCGAGTACCTATTTGGAGCACAAGCAATCAAAGCAATATCAAGTGGTATACAGCCACTAATAACGGTGACGGAACATTTACGGCAGCATTTGATATTCGCAATCATCAAGTTTTGTCTGGAACATACACCAATCATATTTATGTGAAATATAAAGACGGTAGCGAGCATAGTTACGCAACGGATTCGGTTACTATGTCCGCAGAAAAAATTAAAACCAAAGTATCTGTCGATAAACGCTCAACTTATCTTTATGAGGTGACAGTGACAGATGCCTACGGTGACGGAACAATTACCCTACCGACTTGGTCTGAAGTCAATGGACAAGACGACATTCAGTGGTACACTGCTACTAAAGCTGGAAATGGAATTTACAAATTCACAATTGATACGCAAAAACACACTGGCAGCGGGCTTTTCCATACACATGTCTACCGCAATCTCAACGGTCAAATGATTGGACTAACTGGTACGAGCTATCAAGTAGAGAAACCTGCTGTTTCTTTCCAACCAAATTATGCCGCAGCAACGACTTATCCAAAAGGGCAATGCACTTGGGGCGCCAAAGCTCTTGCGCCTTGGGCTGGCAATTACTGGGGCAATGGTGGTGATTGGGCTGCTAGCGCCAGACGAGCTGGTTTTAAAACCGGTACAACTCCACAAGTAGGGGCTATTATTTGTTGGACAGACGGTGGTTACGGTCATGTTGGAGTTGTTACTCACGTAGCCTCAAACACACGCATTCAGATTCAAGAGGCCAACTACGCTGGGAAACAGTATATTGGCAACTTCCGTGGCTGGTTCAATCCTCATGCAGCTGGACAAGGAGCAGTTAGTTACATTTATCCAAAATAAGTTCCTCTGAATAACTTTAAAAACCTTGGAAAACAAATCCAAGGTTTTTATATTATTTTCAATGTCTAAAATGCCGTACGCCTGTAAACACCATGGCAATGCCGTATTTATCAGCCATGTCGATAGACTCTTGGTCACGGACGGAGCCACCCGGCTGGATGATTGCTTTCACACCTGCAGCAGCAATTTCTTCAACATTGTCCGCAAATGGGAAGAAAGCATCACTAGCAAGGACCGCACCGTCAAGACGGTCTTTCGCTTGGTCAAGAGCGATACGAACAGAAGCCACACGATTGGTTTGACCAGGACCGACACCCAGTGTCATGTGGTCATTTGTCACGATGATACCATTCGATTTCACATATTTGATCGCTTTCCAAGCAAATTCAAGCGCTGTTTTTTCTTGGTCGTTTGGTTGTCGTTTGGTTACAACCTTCCAATCCGCTGGATTTTCTTCAATAACATCTTGGTTTTGAACCAAAAGCCCACCGACAACACCCGTGTATTCTTTTTCAATTTGGCTAGCTTCTTGAGCTTCAAATGGCAATTGAAGAATCCGCAAGTTTTTCTTCTTCGTTGTCAAGATTTCAAGGGCTTTTTCTGAATAACTTGGTGCAATGATGATCTCAAGGAAAATAGCGTGCATTTTCTTAGCAGTTGCTGCGTCAACTTGGCGATTCAGCACAACAATTCCACCAAAGATTGAAACTGGGTCAGCTTCATAAGCGTAATCCCAAGCTGTTTCAATATCGTCAGCTTGTCCGATACCACACGGGTTCATGTGTTTAAGGGCAACAACAGTGGGACGGTCTTTGAAATCACGGATAATGCGGATTGCAGCGTCAGCATCGCGGATGTTGTTAAATGACAATTCTTTACCGTTTAATTGTTTAGCAGAAGCAATTGAGTAATCTGTTGGCAAAGCTTTTTGGTAGAAATCAGCATCTTGTTGAGGATTTTCACCATAACGCATTGGTTGTTTCAAATCGTAAGTGATTGTGAGTTTTTCAGGTTTTGTTTCACCAACTTGTTTTGTGAAATATTCTGCAATTAAAGCATCATAAGCTGCTGTATGACGGAAAACTTTTGCTGCCAAACGTTGACGAGTTTCAAAGCTTGTTTCACCATTAGCTGACAATTCATCCAAAACAACAGCGTAGTCAGCTGGATCAACGACAACTGTGACACTAGCGTGGTTTTTAGCAGCCGAGCGAAGCATTGAAGGACCACCGATATCAATATTTTCAACCGCATCAGCGTAAGTCACTTCTGGTTTCAGAATAGTTTCTTTGAATGGGTAAAGGTTAACCACAACAAGGTCGATCAATTCAATGTGGTTATCTTTTGCGGCTTGAAGGTGGCTGTCAAGATCGCGACGGGCCAAAAGACCACCATGAATATTTGGATGAAGTGTTTTCACACGACCGTCCATCATTTCCGGAAAACCAGTCACATCATCAATCGCGATGGTCTCCACACCTGCTTTATCAAGAGCAATCTTAGTCCCGCCAGTTGAGATAATATCCCAACCAAGTTTTTTCAATTCTTGAGCAAATTCAACAATACCCGCTTTATCAGAAACACTAATTAGTGCACGTTTTGTCATTTCAGTCCTACTTTCTATAAAAAATAAACCAGTTAATCATAATGCCAGCAATAAACCCGATAGCATAAGCTAAACTAAGACGCCATGGATTTTCAAGATTGCCAAATAGTACATTTACTATAAAGGCAACGACAATAAAAGTTAATACAAACACCAAAATTTTTTTCATCATCATAATCTTCTAATAAGCTAGCATTGCCAATAGCTACGCTATCAAATACGCTGACTACTTTTTCTCAACTCCTAAGCTCTCTAAAACTTCTGGGTAGAGTTTATACTCATTTTCATGAATGCGAGCTTCAAAACTGTCAATAGTATCATCAACCAGACGAGGCACACGAACTTGTTTAATCACTTTTCCGGTGTCAACACCATTGTCAACCCAGTGAACGGTCACACCGGATTGGCTGACACCAGCATTCCAGGCATCTTCAATCCCATGAGCGCCTGGAAATTCTGGCAGATAAGCTGGGTGAATATTGATGATACGGCCTTCGTAAGCTGCTAGCAGAGTCGGACCAACAATCTTCATATAACCAGCTAGACAAACCAAATCAATATCATATTTTTCAAGCAAAGTGACAATAGCCTCTTCGTAAGTTGCTTTATTGTCAAACTCTTTAAGTTTAAAAGCATGAGCTGTCACACCAAGTTTTTCTGCACGTTCTAAGACATATGCATCTCGGTGGTCTGAAAAGACAAATTCAACTGGAAATTGCTCCGCAATAACTTGAAAATTTGACCCATTACCACTCGCAAAAACTGCGATTTTTTTCATTATTTAATCACCACACTTGCATCAGTTTTTTTAACAATACGACCAAGTTCGTAAACTGGTTCGTCAAGCAATTCTTTCACGCGCTCAACCTTATCAGGGCTAACTGCCAACATCAAACCAATACCCATGTTGAAGATTTCAAACATTTCTTCGTGTTTGATGTTACCGTATTTTTCAAGAGCTTTGAAAATTGGAAGAATAGGAACTTTATCTTCTTCGATTTCAGCAGCTAAATCATCCGCAAACATACGTGGGACATTTTCAATAAAACCACCACCAGTAATGTGAGCAATACCGTTAACCAATTCTTCTTTGATAAGTGGAAGCACCGCTTTAACGTAGATACGTGTTGGTTCAAGAAGAACTTCTTTTAATTTTTTGCCTTCAAGTTCAGGAAGCACTTCTTCACCGGTGTAATCAGCAAAGACACGACGGACAAGTGAATAACCGTTCGAGTGAATCCCACTTGAAGCAAGCCCAAGAAGAACGTCACCATCAGAAACTTTTGAACCATCAATAATTTGTGATTTTTCAGCAACACCTACTGCAAAACCAGCCAAATCATAATCATCTTCACCATACATACCAGGCATTTCAGCAGTTTCACCACCGATAAGAGCTGCGCCAGATCGAACACAACCTTCAGCAACACCTGCAACGACTTGTTCAAGTTTTGCAGGTTCATTTTTACCAGTAGCAATGTAATCTAGGAAATAAAGTGGCTCTGCCCCAGCTGCAATGATGTCATTGACACACATGGCAACACAGTCTTGGCCAATCGTATCGTGTTTGTCATATTTAATGGCAAGCATGAGTTTTGTTCCCACACCATCAGTTCCTGAAATCAAAACAGGTTCTTTCACGTCCAGCTGAGACAAATCAAACATTCCACCAAAGCCACCAAGAGCTCCCATAACACCTGCACGTTCAGTACGCGCAACGTGTTTTTTGATACGTGCAACAACTTCATAACCCGCTTCAACATCAACACCAGATTGAGCATAAGCATTTTTTGTCATAATAATTTTCCTTCTCTTTTTTTGTCAAAAAACCATATTGGAGATTGCGACGTTTTTTCAGTCAAACCATTCTTTTGACTGAAAAAGCTAGTCAGGTCTTTAGCTTTGGTCCCATAGGACAAAGCGTCCACTGACAAATGCTTTAGCCTTTAGTCAGTGGTAAGACGTGGAGCATAAGCATTTTTTGTCATAATATTTTTCTCCTTTTGGGAAATAGCAGAGCTATTAAACAGTTCTATTTATTTTCATTAACTTCATGAATATAGAAGCTTGTTTTTTCTTCTAAGCTCTTGAGGTAAGGTTCTTCGTAATCGTAAAGTGGTGTTGGATACTTACCGTCAAAGTAAGCCACACACAAACCACCATTAGGCGCATCTGTATCAAGACCGATTGATTCAATCAAACCGTCAATTGACAAGTAAGTCAAGCTATCAGCACCGATAATCTCACAAACTTCATCTTTAGTGTGGTTAGCTGAAATCAATTCACGACGATTTTGAATATCGATACCGTAGAAGCATGGGTATTTCAATTCTGGACTACCGATTGCCACATGAACTTCTGTCGCACCAGCTTCACGAAGCAAACGAACGATACGGCGTGATGTAGTTCCACGCACGATAGAATCATCAACCATGACCACGCGCTTACCTTTAACAACACCAGATACGGCTGAGAGCTTCATGCGAACACCTTGCTCACGCAACTCTTGTGTCGGTTGAATGAAAGTACGTTGTGTGTACTGATTTTTCACCAAGCCCATTTCATTTGGGAGACCTGATTCTTCAGCAAATCCCATCGCTGCTGAAAGTGATGAATTCGGTACACCAACGACAATATCAGCTTCATGTTGAAATTCCTGTGCCAAACGTTTCCCCATATTTTTACGAGCCGTGTGAACATTGACACCATAAATATCACTGTCAGGTCGTGCAAAATAGATGTATTCCATTGAACAGATAGCAAGCTGAGTATCCGTCGTGTAGGTATCGTACCGAATGCCATTGTCATCAATAATAACCATTTCACCAGGTTTCACATCTCGAATCCACTTGGCACCAACCACTTCAAAGGCACACGTTTCACTTGATACTACCCAAGCACCATTTGCCATTTGCCCAATTGACAAGGGACGAAAACCATTTGGGTCAAGCACAGCAATCAATTTATCTTCTGTCATCAAAAGATAAGCAAAGCCACCTTTGACAGTGTTCAACGCTTCTTTGACTTTACCGATAAATTCAGGATTATGGCTACGGCGAATCAAATGCATTAGAATTTCAGTATCAGATGAGGCATTAAAAATCGCCCCTTGGTCTTCCAATTCTTTTTTCAATGATACTGCATTTGTCAAATTACCATTGTGGCAAAGTCCAAATTGCTCGTCTGTAAAGTTGTAAAGAAATGGTTGGATATTATTAATAGACGCCGAGCCTGCTGTCGCATAACGAACATGTCCAATTGCAGCATGCCCGGTCAATTTTTCTAAATCGGCAGGATTTTTAAAGACTTCTGAAAGTAGACCAGTATTACGGTGCTGAAGAAGTTTGCCGTTATCGTTTGTGACGATACCAGCACCTTCTTGACCGCGGTGTTGAAGACTGTGAAGTCCAAAATAAGTCACTTGAGCTGCTTGAGGATGCCCCCAAATCCCAAAAACACCACATTCTTCATTTAGAGATTTAACTTCGTATGTCACTGACATTTCCTCTTATTTTTCTGTCATTTTTATGCTCAATCATTATCAAAAGAATCCGAAATCATAGTTTCTTTTGATATTTGACGAGTATTATCCCCCTGTAAAGTACCGCACAGCACTTGCAAAGAGATGTTGGTCTTTATTTCCTGGAATATTTTGGAAAAGACCGTCTTCGTAACGTTCTGAATGTCCCATTTTACCAATGATTTGTCCGTTCTTGCTGGTAATCCCTTCAATCGCATTAATAGAGCCGTTTGGATTGTATTTAGAATCCATGCTCGGTTTGCCACCAAAATCCACGTATTGGCTGAAGATTTGTCCATTATCACGAAGTTCTGCAAATTCTTCATCTGTTACGACAAATTTACCTTCACCATGTGATACTGGAATAGCATGAATATCACCAACTTTGACACCGGCAAGCCATGGTGAATTGATATTTGCAATACGTGTTTCAACCATTTTCGCCACGTGTTGGTTGGCATCATTGTAGAAAAGTGTCGGGCTTGTTTCAGTCGCATCTTCAAAGTTACCGTATGGAAGCAGGCCTGATTTCACAAGTGCTTGGAATCCATTACAGATACCGATAATCAGCCCGCCTTTTTCAATAAATCTATCAATAGCTGCACGAACTTTTTGGTTCAACAAAATGTTGACAATGAATTTAGCAGAACCGTCTGGTTCATCTGCCGCTGAGAAACCTCCTGCAAAGAAAATAATGTTTGCTTTACAGATGTTGTCAACCATTGTGTCAACGGATGCTTCAATTGCTGCTTCATCAAGTGTCACAAATGGTACCAAATTCACTTTTGCTCCAGCTTGTTCAAAGGCTTTTGCTGAATCATATTCTGAATTTGTGCCGGGGAAGACTGGAATGTAAACAAGCGGCTCTGCTACTTTCTTACTTGCTTTAATCACTGCATCTGAAGCAACTGCTGGAACATCTTCAAGTTTTGTACTCTGTTCAAATTCAGTTGGATAAACATCTTCAAGTTTGCCCTCAAAGGCTGACAAAAGTTTATCTCCTACAAGGTTGACACCATTGACAGCAAGTGTAAAGTCAGCTGTTGTTTCACCGATTTTGCTAGCTTCAGCAATTTCTTCAGCAGATGTAAAGATAAAACCGCCAAGTTGTGCTGTCAAGCTAGTCACAAGCTCTGCCAATTCTACTTTAGCACCGATATGGTTACCAAAAGCAGCAAGTGCCAAACTTTCCATCACACCACCGTATTTAACAGCTGAAGCTGATGTGATAGGATGTGCTTTTTGAATCGCTTCAAATTTAACAAAGTTAGCTTTGATTAAGTCAAAATCAATCTCTTGTGAAATAGCTTGCCCTGGAATGTAGTAAATGTATTCACCAGCTGCTTTAAATTCTGGCGAAAGAATTTTACGACTATCTGCTGTTGTCACACCAAAAGCAACCAATGTTGGCGGTACTGTCAATTCTTCAAAAGTCCCTGACATGGAGTCTTTACCACCGATTGATGGCAAACCAAGTTGCAATTGCGCTTCGATTGAACCAAGAAGAGCTGAAACTGGTTGTCCAAAGCGTTCAGCTTGTTTGTCCATACGTTGGAAATACTCTTGATAAGAGAAACGTGCTTTAGACCAATTCGCACCTGTTGCCACCAAACGTGCTGTTGCTTCGATAACAGCATAAGCTGCACCATGATAAGGTGACCACTCCGCAATATAAGGGTTGAACCCTTGTGCCATAACTGATGCTGTTGTTGTTACACCGTTTTGAACAGGAAGTTTTTGAACTGAACTTTCTGTTGGTGTGATTTGATAACGACCGCCGATTGGATGATTAACTGTTGAACGCCCAACCGAGCTGTCAAAGATAGTTTGCAACCCTTTTTGACTAGCGTGGTTAAGATCAGACAGAACTTTCACTGTGTCTGCTTCAAGTGTTGCTGCTGATGTTGTACGCACCTCAGGAAGGGCAACATCCTTATCCACAACGTTTGCATCAACAACCACACGCACACCGTTTGTATCAAGGAAACGACGTTCAATATCAACGATTGTTTGACCATTCCAAGTCATAACAAGATTTGGTTTTTCAGTAACTGTGGCAACCACTACCGCGTCAATATTTTCTTTATGACATTCTGCCACGAAAGCCTCAACATCTTTCGGACGAACCACAACAGCCATCCGTTCTTGTGATTCAGAAATGGCAATTTCAGTTCCATTAAGTCCTTGGTATTTCAAAGGCACTTTGTTAAGGTCGATTTCAAGACCGTCAGCTAATTCACCAATTGCCACACAGACACCACCAGCACCAAAGTCGTTTGATTTTTTAATGAGGCGAGTCACATTACCATTACGGAAAAGACGTTGAATTTTACGTTCTTCAATGGCATTCCCTTTTTGTACTTCTGCACCAGCTGTTTCAACAGATTCAACCGTTTGAACTTTAGATGAACCAGTTGCACCACCGACACCGTCACGACCAGTTTTACCGCCAAGAAGGATTACCATATCGCCTGCTTCTGGTTTTTCGCGGACAACATTACTTTTCGGAGCTGCACCGACAACGGCACCAAGTTCCATACGTTTAGCGACGAATCCTGGGTGGAAATATTCTTTAACATACGTTGTTGCAAGACCGATCTGATTACCATAAGAAGAATAACCATGCGCAGCTGTTTTAGAAATCACTTGTTGTGGCAATTTACCAAGACGTGTTTCTGAAATTGGTGTTGTAATATCACCAGCACCTGAAATACGCATTGCTTGATAAACATAAGAACGTCCTGACAATGGGTCGCGGATTGCACCACCGATACAGGTCGCCGCACCACCAAATGGCTCAATTTCCGTTGGGTGATTATGTGTTTCATTCTTGAACATCAAAAGCCAAGGTTCTTTTACACCGTTCACATCCACTTCAATTTCAACAGAACATGCGTTAATTTCGTCTGACACTTCCATATCGTCCAAGCGACCATTTGCACGTTCATAACGATCAAAGATTGTCGCCATGTCCATCAATGTTTGTGGCTTTTCAGAACGTCCAAGTTCATCACGCATAGCAATATATTTATCATAAGTTGCTTGCAATTGTTTTTGGAATTTAGACGCTGAGAAATCAATATGCTTCAGCTCAGTTTCAAAAGTTGTGTGGCGGCAATGGTCTGACCAGTAAGTATCCAACACTTTCAATTCTGTATCCGTTGGCACGCGCCCGATGGATTTGAAATAATCTTGGATGAAGACAAGGTCATCCACTTCCATTGCCAAACCTTGCTCAGTTTTATAATCAGCAAATTCAGCTGCTGTATAAGTCTTGAAGAAATCAAGATTTGGAATCGTTTTGTCCGACTCTGAAAATGCTTGCGGTGCAATTCCTGTCGTAATATCTTTAAAACGAGAATCTACTGGATTAAGAAGATAATTCTTAACCGCATCAAGTTCAGCAGTATTAATATCTTTGTTAACAAGATAAAGTTGAGCCGTATTAACCGTTACATCATTACTGCTGCCAAGAAGGAGTAATGCTTCTTGTGATGAAGCCGCACGCTGATCAAATTGACCTGGAAGTGATTCGATGGCAAAGAAAGCATAGTTAGCAAGTTCAGCAACCACATCACTTTCAGCCAAAATAGTATCAGTTACCTGTTCAGAGAAGATGTGCTTTTCAGCACGCTCAAAAAGCGAATCTGCCAAGCCAAACACATCATACACTTGAATAATACGCAAATCGGTCAAACTCGTTAATTGAAGATTGTGTTTGAGTTCTTTAACAAGCGCCTGAGCCTTAATGTTAAAATTTGATTTTTTCTCAACGAAAATTCGTTTATTCATTTTTTATCCTTTTTAGATTTTTTTACTAGTAAGAAATCACAGCCTTTTAGTTAAGTCCTTTGAGTTTTTCAAGGACAACTTCGTAAACATCTGTCAAACTACCTAAATCACGACGGAAAACATCTTTATCCATGTGATGACCTTCAGCATCCCAAAGACGGCAGTTATCTGGTGAAAATTCATCCGCAAGAATAATGTTGCCATCTTTGTCTTTACCAAATTCCAATTTGAAATCAATCAAATTAAGACCAATTTGGCTGAACCAATCTTTCAAAAGTTCATTAATACGACGTGTTTCTGCTTTGATATAAGCAATATCTTCATCACTTGCAATACCAAGGAATTTTACGTGTTCATCATTGATAAATGGGTCATCCAAATCATCATTTTTGTAGTAAAATTCAACGATTGGAGTATCTAATTTAATTCCTTCTTCAACACCAAAGCGTTTTGAGAATGAACCTGCAGTGACATTACGCAAAACAACTTCAAGCGGAATGATATCCACTTTTTTGTTCAATTGTTCGGTTTCTGACAATTGTTTAACAAAGTGAGTTGCCACACCTGCTTCATTCAATTTCGTAAAAATGAAAGATGAGATTTGATTATTAAGAACACCCTTTCCTTTAATCGTCTCTTTACGAGCGCCATTAAGCATTGTCGCTTGGTCTTTGTAATGTGCAATAATAAGATTTTCATCATCTGTCAAAAATAAATCTTTAGCTTTTCCCGAATATAACAAATCACCTATCATTTTAATATTCGCCTTTCACCTTTTTCTGACTTAAGTCTATCATATTCAAAAAGGATTTTCAAGAAAATGCCGTACAATATTCGCAAACATCAAAAAAACAGCTGGGGTTTCAACTGTTTTCTCATATTTTACTTTATTTAGTCAATAAAAAGTTCGTTTTTATGCTTTGTTCAAGTTTTTCTGCACGCAAGCGACAACATCACTCACATTCTTCAACTCATCTATATCTTCGTCTGAAATTTCAATGCCGAATTCATCCTCCACAGTTAGAATAAATTCCATCAAATCAACAGAATCCGCTTGCAGGTCATCTTTCAAACTGAGTGTTTGAGAAACTTGAAATTCCTCACCGCGACTTTCCTGAATAATCTCTACAATTTTTTCGTAAATTTCTTGTTCTGTCATTTTGCCTCTCCCGAAAATTCATTTACTGCTTTTCCTACAACATCCGTTTCCAACATTGTACGAATTTGACGAATCGTGCTGTAAACTGCTTTTGCATCACTCGCTCCATGTGTTTTAACAACAGGTGCTTTCACTCCAAACAAAACAGCACCGCCTACATCAGAATAGTTTAAACTACTCTTCAAAGACTTTAGACTATCTTTCAGTAACATTGCACCTAGTTTTGCTTTCCAGCCACCATCTAAAATAGATTTTTTAAGTTGACTCATAATTCCCATGGCTGTTCCCTCCATGGCTTTCAACACAGCATTACCTGTAAAGCCATCCGCTACCACAACGTCTGCCACATGATCCATTAAATCACGCGCTTCCACATTTCCAATAAAATTTAACGAAGCATCCGCCGCTAACAAATCATACACTTCTTTCCGCAAGGGATCCCCCTTACTTGCTTCTGTCCCATTGTTTAAAAGCCCTACACGTGGTTGCTTGATTCCACGTACATTTTCAGCATAAAATGACCCTAAAATAGCATACTGATGCAAATGATGAGCTGTATTTTCCGCATTAGCCCCCAAATCCAACATATCAAAGCCTTTGTCATCTGTCGTTGGTAATGTGGACATCAATCCCGGACGGTCAATATTCTTGATACGACCAACAATGAAAAATCCCGCAGCCAAGAGCGCTCCTGTATTTCCGGCAGAAAGTATCGCATCTGCTTCTCCATCCTTTACTGCCTTTGCCGCTAGCACCATACTGGCATTTTTCTTCTTGCGAATTGCTTTAGTTGGCTCATCATCTGAATTGATTTTTTCATCTGTATGAACAATACGAACCCGCTCAGTTGCCTTTAAATACTGCTTGATTTTTGCTTCATCTCCATAAAGGATGACTTCAATATCCGAAAAATCGTTCAATGCTCGATTAACCCCTTCTACGACAGATTGTGGAGCATAATCGCCACCCATGGCATCAATTGCTATTTTTTTCATTTCGACTCCTTGTTCTTTAAAATTTCTCCCCAGTCTCCCAGAGAATCAATAAATTTTTTGGGCTTTAGATGAATCCCAACATATTCTTCATAAATTTGATCAATCACTTTTCGCAATTGTCTTTTCAATTCAGGCTTCAAAGAAATGGTCTCCAGTTCACTAAATTGAACCGCTTGAAATTGGTCCAATAAGTAAGGAATGTTGGGATCCAAATGACTCCGTCGCTCATCTTTGCCATAATGTTCCGGACATAAAACGCCATTATAAGTAAAGGAAAAATCAAACGGTAGCCCTACTCGGTGGCAAAAGCAGCATTCATGGAAATTCAAAGAAACACCAAAACGTGACAAAATTTGAATTTCAAAAATATTGGTCAGCACCTCATAATCCAAGCCCTGCTCCATCAATTCCAACGTTTTTTGCAAAAAAGCAAAGAGAGCCGAATCTATTTCATTATCCTGAATACTGGCGTCTGCCAGAGCTACCACATAAGTTGCATAAGCCATTGTAAACAAATCATGATTGATATGCTGGAAAGTCGTAACCTCTTGATAATCATCGATATAACTCAAACCGTCATCATTTATTTTCATCAAAAAATCGGCCACTACCAATGGTTGGACAACCGGATTCAACTTAGAATTTCTAGCATGTTTCACGAAAAACATTCGCTTACCAGCTTGCTCTGTGAAAATTTTGACCAGTTTATCATTTTCTCGGAAATTACGATTATAGAGAACCAAACCTTTACTTGTGATGGATTTCAGCATACTCCTCCATATATTCCTTAAGCCGCTTCATAGCTTCTTTTATCGTATCCATGCCGGCCGCATAAGAAAGACGTACATAACCTTCCCCATACTGACCAAAAGCAGCACCAGGAATGAAAGCAACTGCTTTTTTTTGTGCAAAATCCTTCAAAAAAGCAAAAGAATCTTGATTGTAGCCAGCTGGAATCTTGGCAAAAATGTAAAATGCACCATCTGGTTTGATAATCTTAAAGCCCAGCTCCGTCATCTTTTCGATAATGTAATCACGACGCTCAATATATTCCCTTTTCATCGGCTCTGCATCATCTTTACCCGCTGTCAATGCCTCCACTCCTGCAAATTGAGCCATCGTGTTTGCAGCTGTCACCAAGTATTGGTGGCTTTTAATCAATTGAGCTGTAAAAGCAGCTGGAGCAAAGGTGAAACCTAGACGCCAGCCTGTCATCGCATGCGATTTAGACAAACCATTGATAACAATCGTTTGCTCCGGTAAAAATTCTGCAATAGACACATGTGGCTGATCGGTATAAGTCAACTCAGAATACACTTCATCACAAACAACAAAGACATCATACTTTTTCAATACATCGGCTAACGCAGTCATTTGTTCTCGTGAATAAGTCACTCCTGTCGGATTAGCTGGATAATTTAAAATCACTGCTTTAAGCTGATTTCCTTGCTCTAAAATCGCTTTTTCTAACATATCAGGTGTTAAAACAAAGTCATTTTCTGTCGTATCAATTTCGACAATCTCTGCTCCCACAAGATTGACAATCGGCTCATAACCCGGATAAGCAGGTGCAGGCAACAGTACCTTATCTCCTTCTTCTAAGATAGCTGTCAATGTCGCAGATAGAGCTTCTGTCGCTCCAATTGTCACTAAAATTTCTGTTTCAGGGTCATAAGAAAGATTGTATTTTTCTTTCACAAATTGACTAGCTGCCTGACGCAATGCTAACAACCCACTCATGCCTGTATAATGGCTCTCGTTTGCATCAATTGCTGCTTTCGCAGCTTCTTTTACATGATCTGGAGTTGTAAAATCAGGCTCTCCCAATGTCAAACGAAGAACTCCAGGAATGCTCGAAATAGATTGATCAAATTGCCGAATCAAAGAAACTTCAATTTTATCTAAATTTTTGTTAAAACGTTTCGCCAAATCCATATCTTACCTCCAAAATCTGATAGAACTATTATACTATAAAACCTAAGTCATAGCAAAAATATCATAATATTGAGAAAATTCATCACTTATCATCTGATTGAAGCAAAAGAATCACTCCAGCTATCAGAGTGATTCCTATCTAGATGTTCTTACATTAAAGAGCCGTTAAAGTTTCAAATAATGGCGAAAGAGGACGTTTTTCATGGATACGTACAATTGCCTCTGCCAAAAGATGAGCAATCGAAATTTGTTCAATTTTATCAATTAAACGTTCTTCCGGCAAATAAATTGTATCTAACACGACCAATTTTTTAATCGCTGATTTTTGAATATTATCCATAGCAGGACCCGAAAGTACTGGATGAGTACAGCTTGCATAAACTTCTACCGCACCTGCCTCAGCAAGCGCATCAGCAGCATGGCAAATTGTCCCAGCTGTATCAATCATATCGTCAATTAAAATACAAGTTTTGCCTTCTACTTTACCGATGATATTCATTACCTCACTCGTATTCATCTTATCTACACTACGTCGCTTATCAATAATAGCAATCGGTGTTTTCAAAAATTCAGCTAATTTACGAGCGCGCGTCACACCACCGTGGTCAGGGCTAACAACTACGTAATCACTACCTGTCATCCCACGACGTTCAAAATAATCCGCAATAAGAGGAGCCCCCATAAGATGATCTACTGGAATATCAAAAAATCCTTGAATTTGAGCCGCATGCAAATCAATTGTCAGCAAACGATCAACACCAGCCACTTGCAACATATTTGCAACTAATTTTGAAGTAATTGGCTCACGAGCACGTGCCTTTCGGTCTTGACGAGCATAGCCATAATAAGGCATTACAACATTGATTGATTCAGCACTTGCACGCTTTAAAGCATCCACCATAATTAAAATTTCCATCAAATTATCATTGACGGGCGAGCTCGTTGACTGCAAGATAAAAACATGCTTTCCGCGGATAGATTCTTCGATATTTACTTGAATCTCCCCATCAGAAAATTGACGCACAGTTGACTTTCCAAGCTCCATACCAATCTCTTGAGCAACGCGTTTAGCCAATTCCTGGTTGGACGAAAGAGCAAAGAGCTTTAAATCAGAAAACGACATGATTTCCTCCAGTATATATTCGTTTCTTTGTAAATCAGTTACAAATTTCTCCACTTAACATTGTAACCCTTTTTAGTGAATTTTTCAATCAAAAATAAAAAACGCAAGATGCGCTTTTTATCTTTATATTCATTAATTTGGATAGATGTAAGTAAATGAACCTTGTCCTGCAGCAGCTGGATTGAACCAACCACGATAATTTCCAATAGCTTGATTACCTGCATAGTTTGCTTCAGATACTTGAATACTTGTAGCTGATTGAACAGCTGTTACAACAGCAACGTGTCCATAACCACCATCGTTCCATGAAATGATTGCACCTACTTGAGGTGTTGAACCTGTACGGAAACCAGCTGCAGCCGCACTTGCTGCCCATTGAGCTCCATTACCCCAATAATCACCAGCCCACGGAGCTAATGTTTTTGCTCCCCATGTACATTGACCAACTGGATAAGTTGAAGCAGATGAACTATATGTAGGACGACTCACAGTTCTAGTAGTTGTTGCTTGTTGCGTCACATTTGTTTGAGTTGGAGTAGCTGCTGCACCACTATTGTTGTTTACAGCTTGTACTTGGGCTGCAAAACTTGTATTAGCAGAAGAAGCTACAGCTTGTTCTTGCGCTGCTTGTTGTGCTTTATAAGCTGCTTCTTGTGCTGCTGCCTCTTCAGCTGCCTTTTGTGCTGCTGCTTTTTGTGCCAACAATGAGTTCTTTTCACCTTCAGCAGTTGCTTTTTCTGCAGCAAGATTCAACTGCGCTGCTTTTAGTTCAGCTTGCTTAGTAGACAATGTTTTTGCATCATTTGCAAGTGTTTGTTGATTTGCGATAACAGTATTTATCGCTTCATTATTGGCTACTTGTTTTTCAGAAATAGCTTTTTTATCTTGTTTTTGTTGTTCCAACATTTTGTTGTTTGCTGAAACGATTTCGCTCATAGCAGAAACACGTGAAATAGCTTCTGTAATTGATTTTGAATTTACAATTGTATTGATATAGCTTGTAGCCGTACCGCTCGTTTGAGCACTACGTGCTTGATTAGCCAATGATTCATTACGCGCTACAATATTCTTAGACAACGTTTCGATTTCAGCCGATAATTTTGTTGATTCAGCTTGAAGTTTTTCGTTTTCAGCTTTCAATTTTTCTTGTTGAGATTGAATAGATGAAACTTGAGCTTGAATTTGATCTACTTGAGATTGAGCTGATTTTTGTTGATCATTCAAACTATTAATTTTACTATCTTGTGCAGCAATCTTGTCATCAGTAGAATCTGCATGTACATTTACAAGAGACGCTCCCTGTGCAAGAACCATTGTACTTAATAAGATTGATGTAAGTAATTTTTTCTTCATAAATGATTATACTCCTATTCAATAAGACAATTATAAGTATAACAAAAAAAGGCGCCGAGTATGTTACGCCTTTATTACATTTCTATTTCCAATTCATCATAAAATCTTATCATAAATATATCTTCTCCAAAATTGGTTGAAGCAACAAAAAGAATAGTAAATTTGAGACCATTGTCGGAGCAATTGTATAAACGACAAAATCTGTAAAAGGCATTTGAGTTAGATGGGTAACATTTGCCAAAGCGAACGTAGCCACCTCAAAGAAAAATACTAAAATGGCAACTGTTAAAAAACGACTAACTCGATTAGACATCAAAACAGAATTATATTTACTAATAACAACCCCCGCTAAAGGCAACAATAGTGTCGAAATGCCGATAACATGAAAATAATACGCATCATACAACAAACCAATTAACAGCAACATGATAAAATTAGTATTTTCTGAAAGATTTATCGAAATATACAAAATAAAGATAAGCAAAAGATGACTTAGTAAGTGGATATTATTTGGAAATAAATTAGTCAAAAGATTTGAAAGATGGCCATCCACTAACATCACAACAAATAAAACCAAAAAGGATAAAATGTAGCTTTTAAAAAATTTCATATCAATTTCCTACTAATGTCACCACACGAATATCTGATAAATCCGCACTTGGTTTTACAAAGACTTCTTTTGTTAAATGGTCCGATTTTTCAGTAACAGAAAGGACTGTTCCAACCGGAATATTAGGAATGTTGTACGTTCCTAAACCACTGGTCACAACTTTCTCACCTTTTTTAATGGTATCCGAACTATTTAACTGACTGATAATAAAAGCAGACTTTTCTTTACTGTAGCCAACAATCACACCATAAATTGTGCTTGTCTCCGTTTGAATTCTTACTGAAATATTATCAACATTTTTATTATTGGTTAAAAGATTTACTCGGCTAGAATGAGAAGCGACATCTTTCACACTACCAATCAAGCCACCATTTGCCACTGCTAGCATTGTATTTTGAATCCCATTTTGACTACCAGCATTGACAGTTAATTCAGATAACCAAGAAACCGGCATACGCGTAATAACATCAGATGAAACCGTTTTTTTTGACTCATAAAGATTTTTCATTTCTAATAGCTGTCTTAATTGAGCATTTTCATCTTTTAATGAAGCCGAATCAGCAGATTGTTCTTCTGCTTTAAATATAGCTTTTTTTAATTGCTTATTTTCTTTATATGTCCGTGATAAATCAGTCAAATCCGATTTAACATCCGCCAAAAAATTAAATGGTTTTGAAACAATATTATCCAAAATAGAAACGACATTAGAAGTTGCATTCACTACACCTAAAGAACGAGTAGTAACTAAAAGTACAGAAGTTACGATTATCAAAATAGCAGTCATAATAAGAAATTTGGATTTTTTCATACGATTCACTTTACTCCCACAATAGACACGCCAGATTCAACAGGTAATAGAAAAGGAGATAGCTACCGCTACACTCCTTACATACGGAGAATGGGGGATTCGAACCCCCGCGCCAGTTACCCGACCTAACGATTTAGCAAACCGTCCTCTTCAGCCTCTTGAGTAATTCTCCAAAAATTATTATGGGCACGAGTGGACTCGAACCACCGACCTCACGCTTATCAGGCGTGCGCTCTAACCACCTGAGCTACGCGCCCAAGTCCAAAAACTTGGTATAGTTGAACATCTCTGTTCAAAGCGGGTGACGAGAATCGAACTCGCGACAACAGCTTGGAAGGCTGTAGTTTTACCACTAAACTACACCCGCTTAATCAATCAAATAATGGCGCGAGACGGAATCGAACCGCCGACACATGGAGCTTCAATCCATTGCTCTACCAACTGAGCTACCGAGCCTACCTATTGCGGGAGCAGGATTTGAACCTACGACCTTCGGGTTATGAGCCCGACGAGCTACCTAGCTGCTCCATCCCGCGCTATTCCTACTAAGGAGGATGTGGGATTCGAACCCACGCACGCTTTTACACGCCTGACGGTTTTCAAGACCGTTCCCTTCAGCCGGACTTGGGTAATCCTCCACATATAACAAAATGGACCTTGTAGGACTTGAACCTACGACCACTCGGTTATGAGCCGAGAGCTCTAACCAGCTGAGCTAAAGGTCCAACAAGATCAATTATAGCGGCGAAGGGGATCGAACCCCCGACCTCCCGGGTATGAACCGGACGCTCTAGCCAGCTGAGCTACACCGCCATAGCATCGGGAAGACAGGATTCGAACCTGCGACACCTTGGTCCCAAACCAAGTACTCTACCAAGCTGAGCTACTTCCCGTATGGATAGAAAAAATGAAGTCTAAGAGACTTCTTTTCTATGCACCCTAGAGGAGTCGAACCTCTAACCGCCTGATTCGTAGTCAGGTACTCTATCCAGTTGAGCTAAGGGTGCTCTTTCTATGAATATAAATTTATTATATCACAAATACAAAAAAAGTCAAATCTATTTATGCACCCTAGAGGAGTCGAACCTCTAACCGCCTGATTCGTAGTCAGGTACTCTATCCAGTTGAGCTAAGGGTGCTCTTTCCTATGCCGAGGACCGGAATCGAACCGGTACGATTGTTTCCAATCGCAGGATTTTAAGTCCTGTGCGTCTGCCAGTTCCGCCACCCCGGCTTCCTCAAGCGAACGACGGGGTTCGAACCCGCGACCCCCACCTTGGCAAGGTGATGTTCTACCACTGAACTACGTTCGCATT
>NZ_CP157941.1:1865000-1883665 GCF_040207525.1 Streptococcus sp. KHUD_010
CACGGTACACCTTCGCCACACATAGAACGCTCTCCTACCATCCCCTAAAGGATCCACAGCTTCGGTAAATTGTTTTAGCCCCGGTACATTTTCGGCGCAGGGTCACTCGACTAGTGAGCTATTACGCACTCTTTGAATGAATAGCTGCTTCTAAGCTAACATCCTAGTTGTCTGTGCAACCCCACATCCTTTTCCACTTAACAATTATTTTGGGACCTTAGCTGGTGGTCTGGGCTGTTTCCCTTTCGACTACGGATCTTAGCACTCGCAGTCTGACTGCCGACCATAATTCATTGGCATTCGGAGTTTATCTGAGATTGGTAATCCGGGATGGACCCCTCACCCAAACAGTGCTCTACCTCCAAGAATCTTTCTGTCGACGCTAGCCCTAAAGCTATTTCGGAGAGAACCAGCTATCTCCAAGTTCGTTTGGAATTTCTCCGCTACCCACAAGTCATCCAAGCACTTTTCAACGTGCCCTGGTGCGGTCCTCCAGTGAGTTTTACCTCACCTTCAACCTGCTCATGGGTAGGTCACATGGTTTCGGGTCTACGTCATGATACTATGGCGCCCTCTTCAGACTCGGTTTCCCTACGGCTCCGTCTCTTCAACTTAACCTCGCATCATAACGTAACTCGCCGGTTCATTCTACAAAAGGCACGCTCTCACCCATTAACGGGCTCGAACTTGTTGTAGGCACACGGTTTCAGGTTCTCTTTCACTCCCCTCCCGGGGTGCTTTTCACCTTTCCCTCACGGTACTGGTTCACTATCGGTCACTAGGGAGTATTTAGGGTTGGGAGATGGTCCTCCCAGATTCCGACGGGATTCCTCGTGTCCCGCCGTACTCAGGATCCTGCTAGGTATAAAGACTATTTAAAATACGAGGCTCTTACTCTCTCTGGCAACCTTTCCCAAGGTCTTCTTCTATAATCTTTAAGTCCACATCGCAGTCCTACAACCCCGAGAAGTAAACTTCTCGGTTTGCCCTCTTGCCCTTTCGCTCGCCGCTACTCAGGCAATCGCTTTTGCTTTCTCTTCCTGCAGCTACTTAGATGTTTCAGTTCACTGTGTCTTCCTCCTCATATCCTTAACAGATACGGGTAACAGGCATCTACCTGTTGGGTTCCCCCATTCGGATATCCCTGGATCTACGCTTACTTACAGCTCCCCAAGGCATTTCGTCGTTTGTCACGTCCTTCTTCGGCTCCTAGTGCCAAGGCATCCACCGTGCGCCCTTACTAACTTAACCTTATCTTTGACCTCTCAGTCATATACTCATTAATATTCACAGCGTTTTCGGTTTATTTTCTTGTTACTATTTGATATCGTTATTCAATTTTCAATGTGCTAATCTTAGGATATTAAGAGACGATTCGCTTGCGAAGACTTCTGTAGAAAAATAGAAAACTGACGTTGTGTTCCATGAACACAAGGAAATTTATCTTTTTTCCTAAGAAGTTAGTCTCGTATTCAACTTCACTTCTTTATTAAGTTCAGTAGGATTCTATCCTAATGGAGCCTAGCGGGATCGAACCGCTGACCTCCTGCGTGCAAAGCAGGCGCTCTCCCAGCTGAGCTAAGGCCCCACAAGACCTCTCAAAACTAAACAAGACAAACTCAATGGCTTCCGTTTTTTCCTTAGAAAGGAGGTGATCCAGCCGCACCTTCCGATACGGCTACCTTGTTACGACTTCACCCCAATCATCTATCCCACCTTAGGCGGCTGGCTCCTTACGGTTACCTCACCGACTTCGGGTGTTACAAACTCTCGTGGTGTGACGGGCGGTGTGTACAAGGCCCGGGAACGTATTCACCGCGGCGTGCTGATCCGCGATTACTAGCGATTCCGACTTCATGTAGGCGAGTTGCAGCCTACAATCCGAACTGAGACTGGCTTTCAGAGATTAGCTTGCCGTCACCGGCTTGCGACTCGTTGTACCAGCCATTGTAGCACGTGTGTAGCCCAGGTCATAAGGGGCATGATGATTTGACGTCATCCCCACCTTCCTCCGGTTTATTACCGGCAGTCTCGCTAGAGTGCCCAACTCAATGATGGCAACTAACAATAAGGGTTGCGCTCGTTGCGGGACTTAACCCAACATCTCACGACACGAGCTGACGACAACCATGCACCACCTGTCACCTCTGCCCCGAAGGGAAACTCTATCTCTAGAGCGGTCAGAGGGATGTCAAGACCTGGTAAGGTTCTTCGCGTTGCTTCGAATTAAACCACATGCTCCACCGCTTGTGCGGGCCCCCGTCAATTCCTTTGAGTTTCAACCTTGCGGTCGTACTCCCCAGGCGGAGTGCTTAATGCGTTAGCTGCGGCACTGAGCCCCGGAAAGGACCCAACACCTAGCACTCATCGTTTACGGCGTGGACTACCAGGGTATCTAATCCTGTTCGCTCCCCACGCTTTCGAGCCTCAGCGTCAGTGACAGACCAGAGAGCCGCTTTCGCCACCGGTGTTCCTCCATATATCTACGCATTTCACCGCTACACATGGAATTCCACTCTCCCCTTCTGCACTCAAGTTAAACAGTTTCCAAAGCCTACAATGGTTGAGCCACTGCCTTTCACTTCAGACTTTTCTAACCGCCTGCGCTCGCTTTACGCCCAATAAATCCGGACAACGCTCGGGACCTACGTATTACCGCGGCTGCTGGCACGTAGTTAGCCGTCCCTTTCTGGTTAAGTACCGTCACAGTATGAACTTTCCATTCTCACACTCGTTCTTCCTTAACAACAGAGCTTTACGATCCGAAAACCTTCTTCACTCACGCGGCGTTGCTCGGTCAGGGTTCCCCCCATTGCCGAAGATTCCCTACTGCTGCCTCCCGTAGGAGTCTGGGCCGTGTCTCAGTCCCAGTGTGGCCGATCACCCTCTCAGGTCGGCTATGTATCGTTGCCTAGGTAGGCCATTACCCTACCTACTAGCTAATACAACGCAGGTCCATCTACTAGCGATGCAATTGCATCTTTCAAGCATCTAACATGTGTTACATACTGTTATGCGGTATTAGCTATCGTTTCCAATAGTTATCCCCCTCTAATAGGCAGGTTACCTACGCGTTACTCACCCGTTCGCAACTCACAGCCTATGGTGTAGCAAGCTACGGTATAGGCTGTGCGTCCTACTTGCATGTATTAGGCACGCCGCCAGCGTTCGTCCTGAGCCAGGATCAAACTCTCATATAAAGTTTGAGTTCTCACTCATTTCTGTCACTGACAGATTTATTGTTTCTTCTTAATGTTTGACGGACTGTCTTTAAACAGTCGCCTGCACATTGGTTCGTCTTGTTCAGTTTTCAAAGGTCTTTGTCGCCACTCAAGCGACAACTATCTTAGTATATCACCTCCTTCTCTTCTTGTCAATACCTTTTTTATCTTTTTTTATTTTTCTTGTTTTTTGTGACCTTTGAAAAAGAAAAGTTCTGACTTATCTTAATCGCTATAGTCCTTTAAGTAGGCTCTTAATTCTCGAATCATGGCTTGGCGGCCTTTGAAACGTTCATCAGCTAGTAAGCGCTCGTACTGCTCTTGTTTCTCTGGACTCAGTTGAGCTTGATAGCTCTTTAGCTGGTCTCGGAGAATCACCAATTCATCCAGATACAACTCTTTCAGGCTGAGCTTGTGACCTATCTCGCTCACTTCTTCATAAGCTTGACGATCGAGTTTGCGTTTTTGGCTTTCCTGTTTACGGAGGATGTCCAGGATATGATTGCGGAACTTGGTCTTATAGTAAACATAGAGCTGACTTTCTGTCTCTACCAGCTGCGGATAGCGACTTACCAACTGATAGAGTACTAACATGCCCTCTTGGTCCCAATCGCTTAATTCCCACAGGTGGACATAATATTCCCGACGGCACTTTAATACAATCCCCCTTACCTTCCCATACAACTCCTTGAACTCCATTTCCTTCTCCTTCCTTGCTCTTACCTTTTAAGGATAGCATGAAGGAGAAACCTTTGGTTTTCTTCTATCTATTCTACTCTTTTTGGTTTCTATTTCGTACTTCTTAATACACCTATCTATCTCTTCAGGCACTTTTACATGCTGTTCAGCGGATAATGTTAAAACCCTCTGATTCTAAATCAAAGAGTTTTAACATTTTATAATTTATTCTGGTTTTTGCTCTTCCATTTGAGATTTCACTTCATCATAGCTCAAAGCATGTGAAGAACTTGCATTTGGTTCATCAGGCATTTCGCCAGTTTCATATAATGATTTGATTTGATGACTATCAAGTGTTTCGTATTTAAGAAGAGCTTCCGCAATTAATTTATGCTTTTCGCGATTTGATTGGATAATTTCTGCTGCTTTGTTGCGCGCTTCATTAAGCAAATTACGAACTTCTTCATCAATTTCATATGCAGTTTGCTCTGAAATTGATTTTTGTGGGCTCGCAGCGCCAAACATCGCATGGTTTCCTTCATATTGAACCGGACCGAGTTTTTCACTCATACCATACTCTGTTACCATCGCACGTGCCATTTGTGTAGCTTGTTCAAAGTCATTGGAAGCACCTGTAGTTTGGACGTTGAAAATAATTTCTTCAGCAACACGTCCCCCCATAAGTCCTGCCAATTGCTCTTTCATATCTTCTTTAGATAAAAGAGTCTGATCTTCTTTCGGGAGAGCAATCATATATCCACCTGCACGACCACGAGGTACAATGGTTACCTTGTGAACGACACGTGCATTTGATAAAACAAGACCAACAATCGTATGTCCTGCTTCATGATAAGCGACAATTTGCCGATCACGTTGTGAAACTGTCTTATCTTTTTTAGACGGTCCTGCAATAACACGATCTTCTGCTTCATCTATATCGGAAGCATCAATAACTTTTTTATTTCGACGCGCTGCGACAAGAGCCGCTTCATTTAAGACATTTTCCAAATCAGCACCAACAAAACCAGGCGTTTGTTGAGCAACTAGTTTTAAGTCAACATCTTCAGCAAGAGGTTTATTTCTAGCATGAACACGAAGGATTGCTTCGCGACCTTTTACATCTGGCTGACCAACAAGAACTTTACGGTCAAAACGACCAGGACGCAAAAGAGCGGGATCTAAAACATCACTTCGGTTAGTAGCAGCAATGACGATAACCCCTTCATTGCCTTCAAAACCATCCATCTCAATCAGAAGTTGATTAAGGGTTTGCTCGCGCTCATCATTTCCTCCACCGAGACCAACACCACGTTGACGACCAACAGCATCAATTTCATCAATAAAGATAATCGCTGGAGCTGCCTTTTTTGCATCTTCAAAAAGAGAGCGAACACGGCTAGCACCGACACCGACAAACATTTCAACGAAATCTGAACCTGAAATACTAAAGAATGGAACTCCTGCTTCACCAGCGACGGCTTTTGCAAGAAGAGTTTTACCAGTTCCTGGAGGGCCTTCAAGAAGAACACCAGCTGGTATGCGAGCCCCTAGTTTTGTATAACGTTTAGGATCTTTTAGAAATTCAACAACTTCAACTAGTTCTTGTTTTTCTTCTTCCGCACCTGCTACATCAGAAAAGCGTACTTTTATATCTTCTTTGTTTGTCGCACGCGCTTTATTACGTCCAAAACTCATAGCTCCACGCGCTCCACCGCCTCCACCTTGATTCATCATAGAGAACAGGAAGAAAGCAAAGATGGCAAATGGCACCAGAGTTGTCAGCACCTGAATCCAAACACCACTTGAACTTTCGCGTTTAATGGTGATTTCAGTTCCCTTATCTGAAGCTAATTTTTGTAATTCAGCTACCGTTAAATCTGAAGGTAGAATAACACTAGTAAAGCGGCTTACAGAGGTAGAAGAAGGAGTAAAAAACTGAATACCACTATTATCCTTCACCTTCTTTTCTTTCTTATAAGTACCTGCAACTTCAATAACACTACCATTTGGCTGATAGCTAATATCCTTTACATTTCCATTTCTAATTTCTTTAACTAACTCAGTATAGTTAATTTGCTGGCTGCGACCTACAGAACTTCCAGCTGAAAAATACTGAAAACCTGTAATAACAACAACAATAATTAAAATGTATAGGAAAGGATTTTTTATAAAGCCATTATTTTGTTTATTTTTCATCTATCTATCAATATACCTTTTTATTTTGTATAAACTTCTTCTTTTAAAACACCTACATATGGCAGATTCCGATAGTTTTCATCAAAATCTAGACCATAACCAACTACAAATTCATTTGGAATTGTAAAACATGTGTAATCTGCTTCAATATCAACTTTTCGTCCTTCGGGCTTGTCCAAAAGTGTAGCAATTTTAACAGATGCAGCCTTTTTTTCTCTAAATAGTTCACAAAGACTTTTCAATGTTTTTCCCGTATCAATAATATCTTCGACAAAAAGAATATGACGTCCAGCAATGTCTTGATCAATATCTTTAATAATATTGATAACACCACTACTAGATGTCCCACCATGATAACTTGACACTAACATAAAATCCATTTCAATATGGGTATCAACATGCTTTATCAACTCTGCCATAAAAGGAATGGAACCTTTGAGAATTCCTACAAAAATAGGATTTTTCCCTGCATAATCACTAGTTAATTGAGCTCCTAGATTTTGTGCTGCCACTACGATCTCATCATGTGAAACCAAAACTTTCTTAATATCTTGTTCTAGCATCTTCTTTACCTATCTAAATTTTGAATATAAAGTTTGTTATACATTATATCATTTTTTTGACTCTTACTCAAATCACATGTTACGATTCCAGCAATTGCTAAGATTTCCCCGTTTTGCTCAATAACAATAGCATTTTTCCTTTGATCTATAGGAATTTTTTGATCAATAAAATACCGACGAAGCTTTTTATGGTGTTGGTTCAAGATAATTTCATCTTGTTCTTTTCTATGTCGAAGTAAAATTTCTGTTTCACGTGAAACAAACACTTCTTGAATGTTTTTTCCACGAAGCTCTTTTCCAAAAGAAAAGCGATAATGACCATATTCCACAATATCGTTATATTTTAACAAAATTGAATCCACTTTTAAATCAGACTGTGGACTGATTTTACGAATCTCAAAGGCATCATAATTTTTATAGAGTTCGTAACCCGCTTTAAGTGGTTGCTGATAATTAGATTGCTTATTCAAGATTGCTAAAATATCAGAAAACTGTGCTTTACTTACCTGCAAATCAGGAAATTTCTTTAAATAAGCCTGTAGCAAAAAACTTTGCACAGAGTAAGGTTGGGATTGAAATTCTTTAAGACTCGTCGCTACAATATTTTTAGTTAAATATACTAATGCATCTTGCATTTGAGAAATTTCTGTTCCCAATTCTATTAAATACTTCCTAAACTGCGGATTTTCTTGTTCTAACAATGGAAAATACTCATTTCGAATTCGATTGCGCAAATAATGGTTCTCTTGATTTGTCCAATCCTCAAAATGAAAAATAGGAGGGAAATTTGATTTTTGAAAAGAAAGCAACGGTCTTATCAATTCTCCATTTGCAAATTTTTGTTTTTCTTTCATTCCTGAAATATGAAATAAACGGCTGCCACGAAGAATTCTCATAAAAATCGTTTCTGCTTGGTCATCAGCATGATGTGCTGTCACCAAAGCTGTGCAATTTTCTTCTAACATAATTTTTTTGAAAAAAGTATACCGAAAGTCACGTGCTTTTTGTTCTGAGAATGGTCCAGAAAAACTTGATGTAAAAATGCTTACACCAAGTTTCTTTGCTATTTTTTTTAGTTCTTCTTCCTCAAAATCAGATTCTTCTCTCACTCCATGATTAACATGAGCAAGGTAAATTTCTATTTCTAGTTTTTCGCGATATTTATAAAGCCAGTCAAGCAAAGTCATAGAATCTAGTCCACCAGAAATAGCAAGTAAAACTTTTCTATGATGTCTGAAATATCCTTTTTTTTGCACCATTTGAAAAAATTGTTGTTCTATCATTTTAAAACCTCATAAATATCATCTGCAATTTTAGAAATGGTATCATAATCAGCATGATTTGTAAAAATAGACAGAACAAAAGGAGAATTAGCATAAACAATTGCAACATCATGCTTAAAATCATAAGCATCCCCAATTTTATGAGCCACTTTTACATTTATATTCTTAGAAATACGCTGTCCATCAAAATTTGTTTGTGATAGTGCGTTGATAATGTCCCCATTTTGTTTATAGATAGCTTCCATCATATTTCCAGCCATCCTAGCTGACGCATCGCGTTTTTCCACATCCCATTTTTTCCCAGCAATTTGCTCAATTGTTGCTTGATAAGTGCTGTCTGATTGATTAGTAATATAATATCCTAAAATATTTGTAGCTGCATTATCTGATTCTTTTGCAATATGATTCATCAAATCTTGAATGCTGTATTCCTTATTATCTGATTTTTTAGAAATGCTTCCACTACCTTCTGTATCATAAGCACCTGAATAGTCATTTACAGCAGAAATATATTTTAAACCAGAAGATGGCTTGTATTTTCCTTCATTCAATTGCTTCTGAGCATAATAAAGAATAGGAAGTTTTGCCACACTAGCAGAATACATTTCCAAATCTGGGTTGATACCAGCAGTTTTCCCAGAATCTAGTTGTTTTACATAGATAGAATAGTCTACTTTATTGTACTTGCTTGTTAAAATTTCTTGAACTTTATCCATACGATTATCTGTATCAGATAGATATTTCACATCAATCCAACCTTTGCCCTCAACATAAGCATATTTTCCTGATGTTGTCTCAGCAAGTTGAGTAATTTTCACTGGATGATACGGTAATAAATTCGTCTTCACTTCCTTTGTTCCATTTACAAAAGCTTGATTGTAAACTACAAACGACGGTTTGAGCCACATTGTTTGTGAAACATTGGTGTTTGATTGGACAATATCATCATAAATCATTCGTTTATCGGCAGGAATGAATTGTCCATTTGCGAGTTTAAAAACTGGGAGTCCTTGTTCATTGACTTGTAAGTCAGAAAGTTTAATTGGTGTATTCGGAGTTAAACTCCCAGCAACTTTTTCTAAATTTAAGGACGTATAAGTTGGAATTTGCTCATAAACATTTGGATTGGTTGGAAGGTCAGTGTAATAGTTACTGTAGGTCGTACTAGTAATTTCATACTGTTGCTTTGCAGTCAATTCGACATCTTGTTCCGTACTTACTACTACTTTTGCAGTAAAAAATGCTGGCAACAATAATAGAAATAGCAACTTACGCATGCTCTCCCCTTTCCTTTTTAGTCTCTTCTAATCTTAAAGCCTGATTCTTTCTGGATAATTCTTCTAATTTTTCATCAGAAAACTCCAAAAATTGTTCAATCGTTTTTAATAAATTTTCCATCCTTACTGTGGCAACAATCCTGGGATTGTATAGATATATTCCCCTTGTTTAGAATAATAATATTTAGCACGTGCATATTTAGCAGCATATTCTTCATCTTTTAATTTATTAGCAAAAGCTTTTTGAGATTCTTTTTCGTTGCTTATTTCTTCGTATCTCTTTTGTAAATGCGTCAATTGTGTTCGACGTTCTAATAAATTTCGATAGCTTTGAACCAAATTAAATGTCGGTAAAATAAACAATAAGATGACTAAAATCAACACCCAACCCATAAAGCGATTCTTTTTTCTTCTTTCTTGCTCCAAATAACGGCGATGTTGGTTTTCATCTTGTATATAGCGATTATTTAATTGAACAATATTTCTAGCCATCTACTTCTACCCTTGTTTCTTTTATAATTTCGTACATTTTAGTGGCATCTTCTTTTTTAGTGCTGTCTTTCATCTCTAGAACACGAACTAATAAAATTTTATTTCCAAAACGAATCTCTATTTCATCATTGATTTTTAAATCTGTTGAACTTTTAGCTAAAATTCCATTTACTTTAATTCTTCCCTTATCGGTCACCTCTTTAGCAATAGGACGACGTTTTATAATACGGGATACTTTTAAATATTTATCTAATCTCATAAAGTTACCTCAATTTATTATTTTACCATTTTTTAAGAAGATATTATAGATGAAAGCGAAACTTTACAAAATTGTAAAGTTAACAATCTTTCTTTTGATTTTTAATTTCTACCAACTTTTCTGAAAACTGCAGAAGTCCTTCTAAAATTTCATAATCTTTTTTATTTTTTACATCAAATATAACTTCAATCAATCCCTTATTTTCTGAAATTCTTGCTTTTAAATTTGTCACAGAAAGAGCTTCAAAATAATCTTGAGTTAAGAAAAACTGTTGAGAAACTTTTTCAAATCGGACAACCACAGATTGTTGCTTTTTTTCAACGAGTTGAACAAAAACTTGATCTAAATAAGACTTTACAAGACCAATTTCTAATAAAAAGGCAACAACATCTGGATATTCTCCAAAACGATCCATCAACTCATTCTGTAGTTCTTCATAATTTACACGACTGTCAATCTCACGAATACGTTTGTAAATTTCAATTTTTTGTCTTTCATCAGTAATATAATCGCTAGGAAGATAGGCATCCATCTGCAAATTAATTTCAGCATTTCCTTTTTGCCTTCTTTTTTCTTTACCTTGTTTTTTAGCAATAGCCTCTTCTAATAATTGAGAATACATCTCAAATCCAACAGAATCAATAAAGCCAGATTGTGAACTTCCTAAAATATTTCCAGCACCGCGAATGGATAAATCTCGCATAGCAATTTTAAAACCAGAACCTAATTCTGTAAATCCTTTTATAGTTTCCAAACGTTTTTCAGAAATTTCTGTCAAAACCTTGTCTGGACGATACATGAGATAGGCATAAGCAATACGATTGCTACGACCAACACGCCCCCGTAATTGATATAAAGTTGACAGTCCCATATAATCTGCATTTTCAATAAAAAGAGTATTAACATTAGGAATATCAACACCAGTTTCAATAATAGTCGTTGTCACCAAAATATCATATTCCCCATTGATAAAATCAAGTAAAGTATTTTCAAGAAGAATTTCACTCATTTGACCATGTACATATCCAATAGAAGCTTCTGGGATCAATTCTTTCAATTCTGAAACTTTTTGCTCCATTGTGTCAACTTTATTGTAAAGATAGTAAACCTGTCCTCCTCGATCCATTTCTCTTAAAACTGCATCTCGAATAACTATTGCATTATTTTCTAAAACATAAGTTTGAACTGGGTAGCGATTTGTTGGAGGAGTTTCAATAACTGATAAATCACGTATACCTAACATAGACATATGGAGTGTACGAGGAATAGGGGTCGCCGTCAAAGTTAAAACATCAACTTTTGTTTTCAACTCTTTTAATTTTTCTTTATGCTTAACTCCAAAACGTTGCTCCTCATCAATAACAATGAGTCCTAAATCAGCAAATACAATATCTTTTGACAGGAGACGATGCGTTCCAATAATAATATCCACCTGCCCTTTTTTTAATTTTTCTAAAATTATTTTTTGTTCTGATTTACTTTTAAAACGACTTAATACTTCAATGTTGATAGGAAAATCGTTAAAACGTTCCTTAAAGTTCGTATAGTGCTGTTGAGCTAAAACCGTAGTGGGAACTAAAATTGCCACTTGTTTATGATCATTTACTGCTTTAAAAGCAGCTCTCATAGCTACTTCCGTCTTCCCAAAACCAACATCCCCAACTAAAAGGCGATCCATAGGATGATCACTTTCCATGTCTTTTTTAACTTCTTTTATAGAACGCAACTGATCTTCTGTTTCTACGTAAGGAAAATCATTATCAAATTCTTGCTGATAAGAATCATCACTAGAAAACGCAAATCCCTTTAGTTGACTTCTCTCTGCGTAAAGTTTGATTAAATCCTCAGCAATATCTTCGACTTGATGTTGTACTCTCTGTTTAGTTTTTTGAAAACGTCCATCATTTAATTTATTGATTTTAGGCGCTTTACCATCACTCGCAACATATTTAGAAAGTAGATGAATCTGATCAACAGGAATAGAAATACGATCTGCATTTTGATATTGAATAGTGAGATAATCACGATGAATTCCTGAAATTTCAATCGTCTCAATTCCTAAATATCGCCCAATTCCATGAACATTATGAACAACATAATCTCCCTTTTCTAGCTCATTATAATTTTTCAAACGTTCAGCGTTAGAAATGTTCTGTCTACGAACTTTTCGTTTTACTTTTTTTTGCAGAATTTCATACTCTGTAATCAAAACAATTTTTTCATCTACAAAATTAAATCCTTGAACTAAATGCCCTTCTACTAATTGAACAGCATGTTTATGAATTTTAGTATCATTAACATAATCAAGTGGAATTTCATATTCTTGTAAACTTTTATGTAAACTTTGTAAAGATAATGAAGAATTTGATTGTAAAATAACTGTATAGTTAGATTTTTTATAGCGACTGATTTCTTCTTTCAAAAGCTGGAATTGACTAAAAAATTCCTGCATAGGATACTGATTAAATTGGTAAAGAGAATCAAATTTTAAATTTCCCAGTCCTTTATGAAAATTGGAAAAGAAGGTAGCTGGTTTATACTTTCTAAATATTGAATAAACATCTACAAAATAAGATTGATTTTCAACTGCTTTACTAGTTTGTAAATCTTCTGTCAATAAATTTGCTGCTTCTAATTGAAACTGAGCATGTCTATTCATAATTTTTTGAAAATCATCAAAGAAAATTGGGCTATGTTTTGGAAGATAATCAAGAATTGTCCATTCATTTTGATAAAAATAAGACAATAATTTTCTAATATCAGCATGTTGAATTTGTTCTTTTGTACTAGCTAAAATCTCCTCTAAATAAGATTTTGAAGTTGAATCTACAGTTTTTTCTATAAGATTTTCTATTTTTTTCTGTGCACTTTTATAATCTGCTTTAGTAAATATGATATCTGTAGCAGGATGAATATGCACATGTTCTACATTTTGAATAGAAATTTGATTTTCAGGATTAAATAGACGAATACCATCAACTTCATCACCAAAAAATTCAACCCGAAAAGGCATTTGACTAGAACGCTCAAAAATATCTAAAATATCACCACGAAGACTAAACTCCCCTTGTTTCAATACTTGTGATACTTGCTTATAACCTGAATTTAGCAATTGAGAAATCAAATCTTTCAACTCATATTCTTGCCCTATTTTTAAATCAATATAAGCTGAATTGAAATTAACAGGATTGGGTAAAAATAGTTGACTAGCTGCCACATTAACTATCAAAAATCCTGATTGTTGAGAATCTAATAAAAAATCTAGAGCTTCCAAACGAGAAAAAATCTTTTCTTGAGAAGAAAAAACAAACTCAGCTAACGGAGTATCATCTGCAAGAAATGTATAGACCCTCTCTTCTCCCACCAAGCCAATCAGATCACTAGAAAGTCTTTCTGCTTCACTATAAGTAGACGTTAAAATCAAAATTTTGTGATTCTCCTCTACACAAGAGGCCATTGTAATAGCCTTAGTTGAAGATGACAAACCCATTAATAACTGCCGAGTTGATTTATTTAGATTTCTTTGCCAATCAACTATTTGTTTATTTTGATTAAATAACTCAATAATATCCATCTTTTTATCCATTGTATTGTTGCATTGTTTGTTCAAAATTATTAGACTGTAAATAATAATTTACAGCACTGTCAACTTTGTCAAGTGTATTTAAAATTATAGCATAGTCTCCTTTTGAAAATTTTCCTAACACATGGTGAATAATGGTTATATTATTTTCGGGACGACCAATACCAATTTTAATTCGTTTAAATTCTTGGGTTCCTATATGTTTGATAATTGATTTGATGCCATTGTGACCACCAGCTGATCCTTTTGCTCTAAGTCGTATTTTTCCTACTTCCATATCTAAGTCATCATAGATAACCACTAAATCTTCAATATCTAGACCATAATAAGATAAAAGAGCATGAACGGCCTTTCCACTCTCATTCATAAAGGTCGTTGGTTTGACAAAATACACTTTCTCACCATTAAAAAATGTAGAAGCTATTTCTGCTTGAAAAATTTTATCAGTTGTAAACTTTAAATTTTGTTCTTTACACATTTTGTCAATTAGCATAAACCCGACATTATGTCTTGTTTCAAAATATTTTTCTCCAGGATTTCCTAATCCTACAATCATCTTTACCATTTTTTACCTCTAAAAAGACCAAAAGGGCTGGAAAAGTTTTTCCAACCTCGTTTATATTTAGTTTACAATGCTTTACACATTAAATCTAAATTCCATAATATCGCCATCTTGAACGATATATTCTTTTCCTTCTTCACGCAGTCGTCCTGCTTCTTTGACTGCTTTTTCACTTCCATATTTCACTAAATCATCATAAGACATAGTTACAGCACGAATGAAGCCTTTCTCAAAGTCTGAGTGAATAATGCCAGCTGCTTGTGGTGCTTTCATGCCACATTTAAATGTCCAAGCTCGAACTTCTTTTTCTCCTGCTGTAAAATAAGTTCCAAGTCCTAATAAATGATAAGCTGCTCTGGTTAATTTGTCAACCCCAGATTCGTTCAAGCCCATTGCTTCAAGAAATTCAGCTTTATCTTCATCATCTAGCTCAGAAATTTCTTCTTCAGCACGCGCAGATATAACCACTACCTCTGCATTTTCAGTTGCTGCAAACTCGCGAATTTGTTGAACATACTCAATATTATCCGGATCTGCTACCTCGTCTTCACCAACATTCGCAACATAAAGCACTGGTTTTGTAGTCAATAAAAATAATTTTTTGACAATCTTTTGTTCTTCCTCATCAAATTCAATAGTACGAGCTGATAAACCATTTTCTAAAACTGGTTTGATTTTTTGCAAAACATGAAACTCAGCTACTGAATCTTTGTCTTTTTGCGTTCGAGCAACTTTTTCTACACGTGTGTAGCGTTTATTGATACTTTCTAAATCTGCTAAAATCAACTCAAGATTAATTGTTTCAATATCAGCCATTGGGTCAACAAAACTTGACTCACGTCCTTGTTCCCGCATAACATTTTCATCATCAAAAGCCCGAACCACATGAACAATGGCATCAACTTCACGAATGTTAGCCAAAAATTTATTTCCAAGACCTTCTCCTTTTGAAGCTCCTTTTACAATCCCTGCAATATCTGTAAACTCAAAAGTTGTTGGCACTTTTTTCTGTGGTTTGATAAGCTCTGTTAATTTATCCAAACGAGCATCTGGAACTTCTACCCGTCCAACATTAGGGTCAATCGTCGCAAAGGGGTAGTTAGCTGCCTCTGCTCCTGCTTTTGTAATTGCATTAAATAAAGTGGATTTTCCAACATTAGGCAATCCCACAATTCCTGCTGTTAAAGCCATTTCGCTCTTCCTTTCACCTTTTCAATTCAATAAACCATTATATCATATTTACCACTATTTGACTTATAACTTAATCATTTTTGTAAAATGTTGTATTTTCCTAATAAAAATATTATAATTTTATTGAGGTATAGGAGGTAATGCCATGAAAAAAAGATATTTAAAACAATTATTGGTGGGTTTTGTTACAGTTTTTTCGCTCATCACTCTCATTGCATGCGGATCTCAAGAAAAAAAGATGTCATTTCAAAGAATTGATCAAAATTTGCAATACGACTTACGTTTAACCTATTATTATAAAGGAGATATTGTCACAAAACAAACTACTAATTCATTTTGGTCTTATAAAACCTTAGGAGCTACTAAAAAAGAAGATGTAAAAGATAAAATTGATAAAGCTTCTCAAAGGTATCAAAATATCAAAGGAATTAAAGAAAAAGTTACTTATGAAAAGAACGGAGTTAAAGAAATTGTGGAAATTAACTTTAACAAAGTGGATTTTGATAAATTAGCAACTTTGCCTGGAATGTATACAGATAAGAATACGAGAAAATCTAAAAAAATTAGTATGAAAGCTAGTAAAGAACTCTTAACAAGTAAAGGTTTTAAAGAAATTACAGACGGTAAATTTGAAAAATTAAAATAAGATCATGAAAAAGTGCTAAGAAATCAATTTCCTAGCACTTTTTTTAGTTTTCGTTCAAAATTATATCGGCTCATCATCACGATATGTTGGCAATTTGTACAGCGAATTTTAATATCCGCACCCACTCGAATAATTTCCCAACGATTTGCTTTTTTGCCTGTGGATTTAATGATACAAGCATGAGGTTTTTTCATTTCAACAAAATTTCCTACATCATACATTAGTTTGTTCTCACTGGTGTAATCAATTGAATAAAGTTCTCTGTATCTTCATTTGGAACTACAGTAAATGGACGTACAGCCGAAATAAAGCTGATTGTAACTTTTTCACTATTAATAGCTTTCAATGAATCAATTAAATACGTTGGATTAAAACTGATGGTTAAATCTTGACCTGATATACTTTCAGTATCAATTTCTTCATTTACACGGCCAACTTCAGGAGAGTTCACATGTGCACTAACTACATCATTTATAATTTCTAATTTAACTGTTCCATTTTGAGTTGCATTTGAAAGAAGGCGTGCGCGTTCCATTGCATAACGAAGATTATGATTATCAAATGTGACAACACTCGTAAATTCTGTTGGAATTAAACGATCGGTATCAGGATAATTTCCCTCTAACAGTCGAGTGTAGAAGCTAATATTTTCACTTCTAAAGAGCAATTGATTATTTGTGAAGTAAATCTCTACTGTTTCAATATCATCTGTAAAAACGGCTGAAAATTCGCGTAGAGAACGACTAGGAATAACAACATCAAAGTTATCCCCATTTTTTTCTAAAACAATCTTCTTTTGACTCATCCGATGAGAGTCTGTTGCAACCGTCTTTAAATTTTTATTTTCTGTTAAAACAAAATGAACCCCCGTTAAAATCGGACGACTTTCTTGTGTACTAGCTGCAAAAGCTGTCTCGTTAATAATATTTTTAAGAACACTTGTTTCAAGCACCAAAGGACTACTTGCTGAAATTTCTTGAATACGAGGATATTGATCTGCATCTTTTCCTTTTAAGGTAATTTCTGATTTGCCACTAGTTAAAACGATTTGCTTTTGCTCAATTTCTTTAAAATCAAGTGTAACATCAGGAAGACTTGATACGACATTGATGAAAAAAGTTGCTTCAAGCAAAATGGAACCTGAAGAGGTCACTAAAAGCCCTGCATTTTCGTTTTTAATTGAAATAAAATTTTCAATAGAGATTTGCCCATTTGAACCAATTAATGTAATTCCTTCATTTGTAACATCAATTTTTACTGTAGAAAGAATTGGAATAGCATTTTTAAGACTAATAGCGCGTTTGGTTGTATTTAAAGCTTGTAAAAATAAATTTTTATTGATTGAAAAGTTAATCATAGAAACTCCTTTTATTATTTTATGATTATTAAGTTAATAGTAATAGTAGTTTGTGTGAAACTTGTGGAAAAGCTTCCTAATCAGCGATAGAGCACAAAAATAGGCTTGTTTATAAATTGTGAATAACTTTAACATTTTTTCTGCAATTATCCACAGTTATCTGATTTTATTTTTTATGTTTTCTATTTCTAATCGAAGATTATCATCTGTTTCGAGCATTGTTTTAATTTTTCCATGAGCATGTATGACCGTTGTATGATCTTTACCGCCAAATTCTCTTCCAATTTTTGGAAGGCTATTATCGGTTAATTCACGGGCTAAATACATGGCTACTTGTCTAGCAAGGACAATATTTTGAACCCGACGACTTCCTTTCATTTCTTTAACGCTAACTCCATAGAAATTTCCAACCTCTGTTTGGATTTTATCAATTGGAATAACTAAAATTTGACTTGCATCTTGTTTTCGAGCTCGAATAGCTTCAGCAGCAGCGTCAATTGTAATTTCTTTCAGATTTTTTACTCTAGCCATAAGAGAAATATCATTTAGAGCACCTTCTAAATCTCGCACATTTGAATCAAATTGACCTGCTAGATATTCTAAGGTATCATTTGGAAAAATGTAATCTAAATCTTCTATCTTATTGCGTAAAATAGCGATTCTTGTTTCAAAATCAGGTGGAGTGATATTTTGAGTTAATCCCCATTTGAAGCGCGTGACTAAACGTTCTTCAAGATTATCCAGATGATCAGGACTTCGGTCGCTTGTTAAAACAATTTGTTTATTATCTCCGTGCAAAGCATTAAAGGTATTGAAAAATTCTTCTTGAGTAGAAACTTTTTTTCCTCCTAAAGATTGAATGTCATCAATCAATAAGAGATCAAGGCTGCGATAAGTTCTCTTAAAACTTTCCATTTCTCCTAATCGAAGATGTTCTAAAAAGTCGTTGATAAAAGTCTCGGCAGGAATGTATTTCACTCTAGCATCAGGAATATTTTCTAAAATTTGATTTCCAATTGCATTTAGTAAATGGGTTTTTCCTAATCCTGGTCCACCATAGATAAACAATGGATTATAAGTTGTTGCTAAATTTTCAGAAACAGCGAGTGCCGCCGATAGAGCCCAAACATTTCCATCGCCTTGAACAAAATTATCAAATGTATATTTTGCTTTTAACCCAGTTTCAACAGGAGGAAGACTTTGTTTAACTACTGAATGATTTGTATTTGTTGATTGAGTAACTTCATCATTTTCCTCTTGAAAGATATAGTGTACGGTAATTTGGTCATTATAAATTTCAAAACCTGCAGTAATGATGACATCTGCTAAATTTTGATCCCAAAATAATTGTTTGACA